>NZ_JBIUXZ010000022.1:91261-91848 GCF_044744265.1 Pseudomonas sp. NPDC087342 | reverse complement strand
TCCGATCTATGCTGTTCGACCGAACCGTACTCGAGCAAGTCACCTTCAACTCGCTTGAGGAGTTCCATCCCCAGCTCCTGGTGGGCCATCTCACGGCCGCGGAATCGCAAGGATACCTTGGCCCTGTCCCCATCACTCAGGAAACGTACCAGGTTGCGCAGTTTTACCTGGTAATCCCCTTCCTCCGTCCCTGGACGAAACTTGATTTCTTTAACCTGGATCTGCTTCTGGTTTTTCTTGGCCGCGGCAATCTGCTTCTTCTTCTCGAAGATCGATTTGCCGTAGTCCATCAGTTTGCAAACAGGGGGTACTGCATCGGCGGAAATTTCCACCAAATCCAGTTTGGCCTCTTCAGCCTTAAGAAGCGCGTCTTCAATTGACACAATCCCAAGCTGCTCACCCTCAGCCCCAATTAACCGAACCTCGCGTGCCGAGATATTCTCGTTGATCGGGGCTTTCGGTGCAGCTCGTTTATCTTGTCTCATTTCACGCTTAATAGTAATTACTCCGAATCTGGGCGACCACGCCGGGAAACCGCTTGAGCGAGGAACTCAGCGAATTGGGCGACGGGCATCGAGCCCAGGTCA
>NZ_JBIUXZ010000022.1:43987-91251 GCF_044744265.1 Pseudomonas sp. NPDC087342 | reverse complement strand
CGATCTCCGATAACCAAGAGATAAGGAACCTTGAGCAAAGTATGCTCGCGGATTTTAAAGCCGATCTTTTCATTTCTCAAGTCAGACTTGGCACGAAATCCGCTTTCGTTGAGAGTTTTTTCAACCTCAGCGGCGAAATCAGCCTGCTTGTCAGTGATATTCATGATCACTGCCTGGGTCGGAGCCAGCCACGCAGGGAACGCACCCTCGTAGTGCTCGATCAGGATTCCGACAAACCGTTCGAAGGAACCGAGGATCGCCCGGTGCAACATAACCGGGTGCTTGCGACTGTTGTCTTCGGAGACGTATTCGGCTCCCAGACGGACAGGCAGATTAAAATCGAGCTGCAGGGTACCACACTGCCAGACGCGACCGAGGCAATCTTTCAGCGAGAATTCGATCTTAGGACCGTAGAACGCACCTTCACCCGGCTGCAAATCGTACGGCAAGCCAGCACTATCAAGGGCTGCAGCCAAGGCTGCTTCGGCGCGATCCCACAATTCGTCGGAACCAACGCGTTTTTCCGGACGAGTGGACAGCTTCATCTCGACGTCTTTAAAGCCGAAGTCGGCATAAACGTCCATGGTCAGCTTGATGAACGCAGCAGATTCGGCCTGCATCTGCTCTTCAGTGCAGAAGATGTGGGCGTCGTCCTGAGTGAACGCACGTACACGCATGATGCCGTGCAAAGCACCCGATGGCTCGTTACGGTGGCAAGCACCGAATTCGGCCAGGCGCATCGGCAACTCGCGGTAGCTCTTCAGGCCTTGATTGAACACCTGCACGTGGCAAGGGCAGTTCATCGGCTTGATGGCGTAGTCGCGGTTTTCCGACTGAGTAGTAAACATGTTGTCGGCATAGTTGGCCCAGTGCCCGGATTTCTCCCACAGGCTGCGGTCAACGACTTGCGGAGTCTTGATCTCCAGATAGCCATTGTCGCGCTGAACCTTGCGCATGTATTGCTCGAGCACTTGGTACAGGGTCCAGCCGTTCGGGTGCCAGAACACCATGCCTGGCGACTCTTCCTGAGTATGGAACAGGCCCAGGCGCTTGCCGATCTTGCGGTGATCGCGCTTTTCAGCTTCTTCGATGCGCTGGATGTAAGCCGCCAGCTGCTTCTTGTCAGCCCAGGCAGTACCGTAAACGCGCTGCAATTGCTCGTTCTTGGCATCGCCACGCCAGTAGGCGCCGGACAACTTGGTCAACTTGAAGGATTTCAGGAAGCGTGTGTTCGGCACGTGCGGACCGCGGCACATGTCGACGTATTCTTCGTGATAGTACAGGCCCATGGCCTGCTCGTTCGGCATGTCCTCGACCAGGCGCAATTTGTAGTCTTCGCCACGGGCCTTGAACACTTCGATCACTTCGGCGCGCGGAGTGACTTTCTTGATCACGTCGTAATCTTTCTCGATCAGCTGCTGCATGCGCTGTTCGATGGCGGCCAGGTCGTCCGGAGTGAAAGGACGTTCGAAGGCGATGTCGTAATAGAAGCCTTCGTCGATGACCGGACCGATGACCATCTTGGCCGTCGGGTACAACTGCTTGACCGCGTGGCCAACCAGGTGGGCGCAAGAGTGGCGAATGATCTCCAGCCCCTCTTCATCCTTTGGCGTAATGATTTGCAGCGTGGAATCGCTGTCGATGATGTCGCTGGCGTCAACCAGCTTGCCATTGACCTTGCCGGCCACGGTGGCTTTGGCCAGGCCAGCACCAATGGATGCGGCGACCTCGGCTACGGAAACCGGGTGATCGAACGAACGTTGACTGCCGTCGGGAAGAGTAATAGTTGGCATGGCGCCTCCTCTCCTAGTGGTGACCCCTACCAAAGGTCACGTGGGTTGGGATGAGCCAGTACAAGATCCGATCCAGGCCATTCAATAACGAACGCCTGCCTTACAGCGGCAGGAGCCTTGCGGCCAACCGGAAAACCGAACCAGAGTGACTGGGATTCAAATCAGGGTTATTCGTGCCTCTGCCGCTACCGGGACCAATGATCACCGAAGCCCGCAAAAGCCCGAGCGAGGCATGCTAGCACAGATGAACGGTCGTCGCGGTAGAGAGGTTTTCTGCTGGGGCAAATCAGGCGATTTTATGCCAGAGTGATGAACTTGAACCCCGCTTTACCCCTCAGATAACAAGACATTGACCCACAAGGAGCATCCCAGCATGCGTCTGAATCGTTTGTTCGCTGTAGTAGCCCCCATCGTCCTGCTGCTGCCAATGGCGGCCCATGCCGAATGGCCAAAGGGTGAACGCGAGAAATACATGGCTCAGTGCACCCAGGCAGCCACCCCGCAAATCGGCGCTGCGGCAGCCAATGCTCACTGCGCTTGCGGTGCCGACGCGATCAAATCGTACCCGGCCAAGGACCTTCAAGCCCTGATGGACAACAAAGCTGATGAAGCTTTGCAACGTAAGGCGCTGACCCAGATTTCTTCCTGCAAAGCCGATAACAAGGCAAAAAAATAAGCCCTGACGAGCGCTTTCAAGGCTCATCCAGCCAGTGAAAAGCCCTCGAAAAGCGCTTTTTTGTACAATTTATGCAGGTTTTACAGCTTTTTTTATCGTCTTTACTTTCGGCTGAAAGCCTTTTAAATCGGGGCTTTCAGCCCGATCAAGCAGCAAAGAAAGCACGACTGTTTGGCAAACAACCCCTCCGGGGGGCTCCCAAACCGTACATTTCGACTATGATAGTCCCGTGTGCCCAGTTGGCCTGAGCAGCACAGTACTACTGAAAATATATGTTTCTTGGAGATACACCATGTCTAATCGCCAAACCGGCACCGTTAAATGGTTCAACGATGAAAAAGGCTTCGGCTTCATCACTCCTCACGGTGGCGGTGACGACCTGTTCGTACACTTCAAAGCTATCGAAAGCGACGGTTTCAAAAGCCTGAAAGAAGGCCAAACCGTTTCCTTCGTGGCTGAGAAAGGCCAAAAGGGTATGCAAGCTGCACAAGTTCGCCCAGAGTAAGTTTCTGGCGCACTAAAAAAACCCCGTCCATGTGACGGGGTTTTTTATGCGCGAAACAAAAGCTGCCAGCGATCAGCCGCAGTTGACGCGCGTGATCACCAGGTTGTCATCGGTGTTCAGGTTCAGGCGATCGGAGCGGTACTCCAGAGTCACCATGTCGCTGGGCTTGAGGATCCGGGCATTCTGCGCGCCTGCGCGAGTGCGGGCCTGTTCCAGCAGTTCTGGCGAGGCCTTTTTGCCGATGGTGAATTGCGCCGCTTCTGAATCACAGCGGCTGTGGCCGGTGTCGGTCACCACAGGGTCCTTTGCTGCCGACTCGGTGGAGGGAGTACTGCAACCGGCCAGCATGGCAACGGCCAACAAAGTACCCAATGACGCGAGCTTCCAAGGCATGAAGCCTCCTTCTTTCAATAGTTAAGCTGAGTTCGTGCGACCGCCAATCCGGCCTTTGGTTTCACAGGCAGCGCTATCGCCCTGCCCCTCTGTCTGGACAATCAGCGAGTTTGCCTGAGCGTCGCCGTGCCGTTCAGCACTCAATCGTGACTGAATATGAACAGCACTCAATAGATGTCGATGTAGTCGAACGGCGGCGTCGGCCAGTTCTCTTTAAGCGCATTGAAGATCTGCATGACCCAGACCTCATCACTGGCGGCGACCAATCCCACGTAGCCCGAGCCCTTGGCCCACGTCTCAAGACGAAACAGCAGCCCACTGATGTCGGTGCCGCCCACGACGCCCGACGAAATGTAAGCGATGCCGGCCTTGGTGACCCGCAACTGGGTGTGCTCATCGTCACTGGCGGAGGCCAGCAGTTGGCGCACAGCTTCAAGGGTCAAACCGTCAGGGGTATTCAAATCGATCTGCACAGCGCGGTCCTTGAAAATCCATCAAAGACCAAGTGTCGCATAGCCCTCCCCTCATGCCTAAGTCGGAGTGCCAAACATCGCGCAAAATGGTTAACTCGGTACTCAGACTTTTCCGACTTCACGAGCGCCATCATGACCACCCTAAGCATCGACGCCGACATCAAAGCCAAGTGGGCACAGGGCCACAGTTCTTACAGCCCTGGCAGCCCGGAAGAGCTGGCAATCATTGGAATCGATCTGTTGGTCAAGGAGTTGGGAACGCAAGCCGCGCAATCATTTATCGCCCAGGTATTCGAGAAATACCCGGCTGACTATCTCGGCGTGGTGGATTCAGGCAGGGAATAAAAACCCGCAGGCTGGCACCTGCGGGCATACGGCTTACTTCAGGCGAGCCAGACGCTGGGTCAGCAGGTCGAAGAAACCCTGAGCATCGCCATTCTCGACCCAGAACGCATTCTTCGGGGCTTTCAGGCCGTCATACCAATCGACGACAGTCTGGCCAAAGGTGATGCCTTCGCGGCTGTCGATCGCCACGTTGACCGAACGACCGGTGAACAGCTCCGGCTTCAGCAGGTAAGCGATAACAGTGGCGTCATGCACCGGACCGCCGGGAATGCCGTAGTGCTCCATATCGCCCTTGACGTATTCATTGAGAATATCGCCCACGATCTTGCCGGCATTGTTGTTGAGCGCGGCGATCTGCTTCAGGCGCGCGTCGCTGGTGAGGATCTTGTGGGTCACGTCCAGCGGCAGGTAAGTCAGCTTCACGCCGCTCTTGAGTACCACTTCCGCCGCCTGTGGGTCGGCGAACAGGTTGAACTCGGCCACCGGCGTGATGTTGCCGCCATTGAAGTGCGCACCGCCCATGATCACCACTTCCTTGATGCCCTGAACGATTTCAGGTTCCTGGATCAGCGCCAGGGCCAGGTTGGTCTGCGGACCGAGCATGGCGATGGTGATGCTGTGGGGCTTGGCGGCTTTCAAGGTATCGATCAGGTAATTGACCGCATTGCCCTCGGCCAGGCCTTTCTTCGGCTCGTGCACGGTGACACCCGACAGGCCTTCCTTGCCATGGATGTTCTCGGCATAGATCGGCGTGCGCATCAGCGGTTTCGGCGCGCCTGCGTAGACCGGCACGTCTTCGCGCCCTGCCCACTCACGAGCCAGCCGCGCATTACGCGAAGTCTTGTCCAGACGCACGTTGCCCGCCACGGTGGTCAGCGCGCGAATGTTCAGTTCTTCCGGCGAAGCCAGCGCAAACAGCAAGGCAACCACGTCATCGGCACCCGGGTCGGTGTCGATGATCAAGTCGATCTTTTCCGCCGCCTGGGCGCTTGTTGCAGTGATAAAAGACAAAAGCAGCAGACTCCGGAGCAGATGATGCAGTTTCTGAGCATAGCGGTGCATAGCGCACTCCTTGTGCGTGGGAAAGCAAAAAGGGATACAGCGAGTTAGAACGTCACCCCGGACACCAGCACGATGTTGCAGTACGGCGAACATTCGCCTGTACGAACAATCGCCCGCGCCTGTCGGCTGAGGACTTTGAATTGCTCATGGCTGAGCAGGTCACGGCGGCCCAGCGAGCCTTCGGCATTCAGCTCATCGAGTGTCGTCAGGGCCGTGGGTTGCTTGTCCAGGATCTCCTGGGCGAGCACATGGCTTTCGACCTGCATTTCACTGAGCAGCACTTTCAAGGTACTGACGAAATCCGGAATACCGTGGGTCAGGGCCAGGTCGATCAACTCGACGCCCGGCGGCACTGGCAGGCCGGCATCGCCAATCACCACCATGTCGCCATGGCCCAGGGATGCGATCAGCCGCGACAGCGCGACGTTGAGCAGAGGTGTCTTTTTCATGGTGTCTTAAAGGCCTGTACGTCGGACAAGGTAGGAATCGAAGGCTGGGCACCCGCACGGGTGACCGACAGCGCCGCGGCGACCTGACCGAAACGGATCGCTTCGGCTTCGGTTTTGCCGGACGCCAATGCCGCGGCGAAACCACCGACAAAGGTGTCACCCGCCGCCGTCGTATCCACCGCTTTCACGGTCGGCGCAGGGAAATGCTCGAAGCCGGTGCCGTTGGCAAACAGCGAGCCTTGGGCGCCAAGGGTAATGATGACTTTCGCGGCGCCCATGGCGATCAATCGGGTCGCGGCAGTTTCGGCGGTTTCCAGGGAGTCGACCGGCAAACCGCTCAGGGCCGACGCTTCGCTTTCGTTGGGGATCAGGTAGTCGATGGCTGAGTACCAATCCGCCGGCAGCGGACGGCTGGCCGGGGCGGGATTGAGGATCACGGTCTTGCCCAATTCACGACCGCGCTTGAGCGCATGACCGACCGTGGCATCCGGCACTTCCAGCTGACAGATAATCACGTCCGCCGCCTGCAACACCGCGTCGAAACGGTCGATCACTTCAGGCGTCAGCGCACCGTTGGCACCGGCAACAATCACGATCGCGTTCTGGCTGTTGTCATCGACCACGATCAATGCCACGCCACTGGCACCGTCGACAATGCTCACTGCCTGACAATCGATCTGTTCGGCCAACAGCGCCCCGCGCAATTCCTGGCCATAGGCATCGGTGCCGACGCAGCCGACCATCGACACCTCAGCCCCCAGACGCGCGGCAGCCACGGCCTGGTTCGCACCCTTGCCGCCGGAGACCGTGGCAAACGACTGGCCGATCAGCGTTTCACCGCCGCGAGGCAGTCGTGGCGCCCGGGTCACCAGGTCCATGTTCAGGCTGCCTATTACCACTACTTTTGCTGGCATACGTCACTACTCATTAATTCGGTTTCTGCTGTGCTTTCAGCGGAATTCGGAGAACACACCGGCCAGCGGCGCGGTTGACTCTCGCAAGACAATGCTGGGGGTCACGATCCGTTGATCGGTGGCCAGGCCCGGCGTGGCAATCCGGCGCAACAGCACTTCGGCGGCCATCTCTCCCAGTTGCAGGATCGACTGGCCGACAGTGGTCAGCGCCGGGTAGACATAACGACTCATCTGAATGTCGTCGAAGCCGATCACCGACAACTCGGTGGGCACGCGAATATTGCGCTCGGCAGCCGCTCGCAGCACACCGATGCCGATCATGTCGTTACCGGCGAAAATCGCACTGGGCGGGTTCTTTTCCAGCAGGATCGCGGCGGCACTGTAACCGCCGGTGCTGGTGAAGTCGCTTTCCAGCATGCGCTCGCGCGGCACTTCGACGCCCGCCTCTCGCAACGCCCGGCAGTAACCGGCCAGACGCATTTGCGCCACGCTGGTGTCTGCCGGCCCGCCGATGGTGGCGATGTCCCGATGCCCCAGCTCCAGCAGATGCCGGGTCGCCAGGTAGGCGCCGTATTCGTGATCGATGCGCACCAGGTCGGCATTCACACCATCCAGCCCACGGTCGACAATCACCATTGGCGTGCGCACGCCCGCCAAGCCTTCAGCGAGCACGGCATCACCACCGGCCGAGGCCACGATCAAGCCGTCGATGCGTTTTTCCAGCAGCACCCTTAAATAGCTGCGCTGCTTGTCCGGGTTGTCGTCGGAGTTACAGAGGATCACGCAATAGCCGTTACGCTCGCAGTAATCCTCGATACCCCTGGCCAGTTCGGCGAAGTAAGGGTTGAGGCTGTTAGGCACCAGCAAACCGATGGTCGCGGTGGTTTTCGCTTTCAACGAACGCGCGACGGCGCTGGGTACGTAGTCGAGGCTTTTGATCGCCGCTTCGACTTTCACCCGCACTTCTTCACTGACCGGCCGCGTCTTGTTCACCACGTGCGACACCGTGGTGTAGGAAATTCCTGCGAGTGCCGCCACATCCTTGATCGTTGCCATGAATCAGGTCCGCCGGCTTGCGCGCTGACTGCGATAAGTATCAAGCACCACCGCCACCACAATAACCGCACCAGTGATGATGCGCTTGGTCGGTTCGGTCGCACCGATCTGCGCCAGACCGGCCGCCAATACCGAGATGATCAACACACCGAAGAACGTACTGATCACCGAACCGCGCCCGCCCATCAGGCTGGTGCCACCGATCACCACGGCAGCAATCACTTGCAGCTCCAGGCCGGAACCGGCATTCGGGTCTGCGGCTTCCAGACGGGAAATCTGGAACAGCGCAGCGATGCCGGCCAACAGCCCCATCAGGCTGAATACCAGAATCTTGTAGGGTTTTGGATTGATCCCCGCCAGACGCACCGCTTCTTCGTTGGTGCCGATGCCGATCAGGTAGCGGCCGAACACCGTACGGGTCAGCACCGCCTGGGCGACGATGATGATTACGAAGGCAATGATGAACGACGGCGAAATGCCGAAGGCGATCGGGTTGGACAGCCAGGCGAACGCGTCACCGATGTAGGCCGTACGCGAGCCGGTCATCTGGTACGCCAGGCCACGGGCCATTTCCAGCACGCCGAGGGACACGATGAACGACGGAATGCGCCAGGCCACGGTGATCGAACCGGTGATGGTCCCGGCCATTGCCGCCACGGCCATGCCGAACAGGGCCGCCGGCAAAACGCTCCAACCCCAGCCGAGAATCGCTACGCTGACCGCCGAAGCCGCAAGCGCCAGCACCGAACCGACCGACAGGTCGATGCCGCCGATGATCAGCACGAAAGTCATGCCGACCGCCAACACCATCAAGTCAGGGATCTGGTTGGCCAGGGTACTGAAAGTGTCGTACGACAGGAAATGGCTGCTCAGCATCGAGAACAGCACGACCATCGCCAGCAAGGCACCGGCCAGGCCCAGATAGGTGCCGAGGCCGTAAAAATTGCCACTACGTTTACCGGCAGACGTTGCAGTTTTCATGGAAGATCCCTAGGCGCTGCTTCGTTGAGCAGCGCATCACGTTTTTGGTAGCCGGCGAAAGCGGCGGCAAGCAAATCATCCTGGGTCCAGCTGTCGCGCTCGAACGTGTCGATCAGGCGCCCCGCCGACAACACGCCGATCCGGTCGCAGATCAGCATCAGTTCACGCAAGTCACTGGACACCACCACCAGCGCTTTACCCTGGCGAGTCAGTTCGCCGAGCAAGGCATAGATATCGAACTTGGCGCCGACGTCGATGCCACGGGTCGGCTCATCGAACAACATCACCGAACAATCGCGTTCCAGCCAGCGGCCGATCACGACTTTCTGCTGGTTGCCGCCGGACAGCTCGGAGACCAATTGCGTCGGGCTGGAACTGCGGATCCGCATCGCGCTGATCTGACGTTGGGCCAGGGCCATCTCGTCACCGTTGTTGACGACGCCCGCGCTGGAAATCACCGGCATGTTGCCCAAGGCAATGTTGGCGCTGATCGACTGGGTCAGCAGCAGGCCTTCGCCCTTGCGGTCCTCGGTGATCAGGGCGATGCCGTGACCCACCGCGTCGGCCGGCGAACGAATGCTCACGACTTTGGCCGGAGAGCCCAGCGCAACCGTGCCGCTGTCTGGCGTGTCGGCGCCGAAGATCAGGCGCAGCAACTCGGTGCGCCCTGCCCCGATCAGCCCGGAAATGCCGAAGATCTCACCGGCGCGCACTTCGAAAGACACATCACGGACCTTGTCTGAACGGGTCAGCCCCGTGACCGTCAAGGCCGGCGCACCGATGTTGCGCGGCCCCATGTCCATGTGTTCGCCCAACTCGCGACCCACCATCAGGGTGACCAGTTGCTCACTGTTGTAATTGGCCATCGGCTCGACGCAGACCAGATTGCCGTCGCGCAATACCGCAATGCGCTGGGCCACTCGTGCCAGTTCTTCGAGGCGGTGGGAAATGTAGATGATCGACACGCCACGAGCTTGCAGACGAGTGATCTGTTCGAACAGCATCTCGACTTCCCGCGCCGTCAGCATCGCAGTCGGTTCGTCGAGGATCAGCACATGGCAGTCGCCGATCAGGTTGCGGGCGATCTCGACCATTTGCTGGTGACCGATGCCCAGTTCGCCGACCAGGGTGTCCGGGTCAATCGCGTCGAGGCCGACTTGGGCCATTGCTTCGATCGCTGCCTTGCGCAATTGCTTGCGGCTGATCCAGCCACCGCTGCTCGGCAGGTTATCGAGAAACAGGTTTTCCGCCACCGACAGGGTCGGCAACAGATTGAGTTCTTGCATGACCATGCGGATGCCCAGGTCTTCAGCCTGGGTACGGCTGCCGGGGCGATATTCCTGACCCTGGAATTGCATCTGGCCGGTGGTCGGTGTGACCAGGCCGCCGATGATCTTCGACAGGGTGCTTTTGCCGGCGCCATTCTCACCGGTCAGCGCCAGCACTTCACCGCGCATCAGCGTCAGGTCGATGCCGGTCAGAACCGGTTGGGCATAGGTCTTACCGATACCGCTGACCGAGAGGACAGCGTTCGGGGCGGAAACTGACATAAAAACTCTCCATGCGCTCGCCCGGACGGGCGAGCACCGTTGTGTCGCCAGAAGGACTACTTGGTAACCAGCTCTACCGGAGTTTCGATCACGCCGTTGGTACCGCTGTCGACTTTCTCGCCTTTGATGATTTTCAGCGCAGTCTCGATCCCGAACACGGCTTGCTTGGCAGCAAACTGGTCAGCGGTGGCCAGGACACGGCCATCCTTGAGCATCGGCTTGATGGCGTTGATGTTGTCGTAACCGACCACTTGCACCTTGCCTGCCTTGCCGGCGGCACGGACCGCGGAAACAGCGCCGACGGCCATGCTGTCGTTACCGGCCAGCAGGGCTTTGACGTCCGGGTATTCGCTGAGGATCGACGCGGCAACCTTGTTGCCTTTGTCGATTTCCCAATCACCGGACTGCAAGGAAACCACCTTGATCTGCGCCGCTTCCATCGCGTCTTTGAAACCCGCGGTGCGCTGCTGGGCGTTGGTGGTGGTGGACACGCCTTCGATGATGCCGACTTCGTCACCGGCCTTCAGTTGCTTGGCCAGGTACTCACCCACCAGACGCGCGCCTTTGCGGTTGTCCGGACCTACGAACGGTACGGTGATGTTTTTGCTTTTGACGACGGCCGGATCAAGTTGGTTGTCGATGTTGATCACGGTGATACCGGCATCGACGGCTTTCTTGATCACCGGCACCATGGCTTTGGAGTCAGCCGGCGCGATGACCAGTGCATTGACCTTGGCCAAAATCATTTGCTCGACGATGCGGGTCTGGCCAGCGGTGTCCGTTTCGTCCTTGATGCCGTTGGAGATCAGGTCGAAATCGGCGGAATGGTCTTTCTGATAGGCCTTGGCGCCGTCTTCCATGGTCAGGAAGAATTCGTTGGCCAGGGATTTCATGACCAGCGCTACTTTAGGTTTTTCAGTATCGGCGAACGCCGAAGAGAGGGGCAACGCGGCGGATGCGGCAGCCAGCATAGCGACAGCGAGAAGACGTCCAGCGAATGGCAGCTTCATGGGTTCACTCCGATCTTATGATTATTGTGAGCAACGCTTGCGCTGGCGTAGGCTACAGGGTGTCCTTCGATGGATCGAGCCATCGAGAACGCCGCGCAAACGTTTGCGTAGACCGAACTATGCGAACCCTGCCGAGATTTGTCAACGAGCAGAATCGACCATTTTGTGCACTGCCTGGCAAAAGCCAGGCATAAGCCTCAGGCCGTGGTATTGACCACCGACCCGGTGCTGGAACCCTTGGCCATTTCCTTGACCAATGCCCCGGACACTTCCAGCAGCGCGCCGTTGGTCTCGGCAATCTGCCCTTGAATCGCCATGACCGCTGTCGACTTGGCTTCCGGCGTCGGATAAGACGCTGCTTGGGCTGCGGCCAGTTGTTGCTGTTGCTCACGCAGTTGCTGTTGCAGCTCTTGCATGCGCTTGAGCAGGATTTTCACTGCGGCGCTCTGGTTACTCTTTCCTTCAGATGCAGCCTCGGTATCCGTGCTTTTATCCAGCCCCACCGGGCCAGTCTTGACGACTTTGCCGTCGTCTTCTTGAGTGCCCAACGCTTTGGCGGCCTCTGCCTGCGTGGCATCGTTCAGCGCGCGGATCGTGGCAGCGGATTTGCCGCCAATGGTCACGCCTGCGGCGTTCGGAAGACCGACTGATAACGACATGTGAACTCCTGAAAAAAGATTCCTTTGAAGACCATCGACCTGTGCGGGGTTTTCTTTAGCCCTGATTTGAAATTCGGCAAGGTAACTAATCAACAAGGATCGTAGGCCCTTTCGGAGAACCGAACGCAAATACTCAACGTATTCGGAAACCCGGACAAAAGGTTGTTTAACTTCATTACGGTCGACATAAATACTGATATAAATCATGAGCTTAAAGTTTTCTCTCATTCAAAGTATGGCTGGTACAGATCCTGCTCTTTCTTGTGCACCCCAGGCGTTCAGATCTGCCGGGGGCGTATCTAGATGAACTGCATCAGCACCGTCACTACTAGAGAGAAAATAATGAAATCTGCATTCAACACCTTTATTCCGGGCGCTTTGGCCCTCCTGCTGCTCCTGCCCACCGCCCTTCAGGCGAAAGAAGCTGAAACCCAACAGAAACTGGCGAACGTGGTGATCCTGGCCACTGGCGGCACCATCGCCGGCGCTGGCGCCAGTGCGGCCAACAGCGCTACTTATCAGGCTGCCAAAGTCGGTATCGAACAATTGATCGCTGGCGTGCCGGAACTCAGCCAACTGGCTAACGTGCGTGGCGAACAAGTCATGCAGATCGCGTCCGAAAGCATCACCAACGACAACCTGTTACAGCTGGGTCGCCGCGTCGCGGAATTGGCCGACGACAAAGCCGTCGATGGCATTGTCATCACCCACGGCACCGACACCCTGGAAGAAACCGCCTACTTCCTGAACCTGGTGGAAAAAACCGACAAGCCGATCATCGTCGTCGGTTCCATGCGCCCGGGTACCGCGATGTCCGCCGACGGCATGCTGAACCTGTACAACGCCGTGGCCGTGGCCAGCAGCAAAGAGGCACGCGGCAAAGGTGTGCTGGTGACCATGAACGATGAAATCCAGTCCGGTCGCGATGTCAGCAAAATGATCAACATCAAGACCGAGGCCTTCAAAAGTGCCTGGGGCCCGCTGGGCATGGTGGTTGAAGGCAAATCCTACTGGTTCCGCCTGCCGGCCAAGCGCCATACCATGGACTCGGAATTCGACATCAAAACCATCAAGAGCCTGCCTGACGTAGAAATCGCCTATTCCTACGGCAACGTCAGCGACACTGCCTACAAAGCCCTGGCGCAATCGGGCGCCAAAGCGATCATCCACGCCGGCACCGGCAACGGTTCGGTGTCTTCCCGCGTGGTGCCAACCTTGCAAGCCCTGCGCAAGGATGGCGTGCAAATCATCCGTTCGTCCCACGTCAACGCCGGTGGTTTCGTGCTGCGTAACGCCGAACAACCTGACGACAAATACGACTGGGTCGTGGCACATGACCTGAACCCACAGAAGGCGCGCATCCTGGCCATGGTCGCGCTGACCAAGACCAACGACAGCAAAGAGCTGCAACGGATGTTCTGGGAGTACTGATCCGCCCTCGCCCGACCGGTTCCGGTCGGGCACCGCTTGCGCCACTTGCCTATTCTGGTGAGTGGCATCTCCTACAAAAGAACGCCAACCGTCTTACACCAAACGGAAAAAAACACTGTCAGAGGATTTACTTGAATTTTAAGCAGTTGCGAAAATGCTTACAGTTAAATACTGTATGCCCGTACAGCTTAATAAGGATAATTCCGTGGCCACTACCGCTGCCTCTCCCGGCTCCTTTGAACGCATGGGTCTGCGCGTTCAAAAAATCATCAACTCCCCTACCGCGCAAAAATCCAAAGCCGCGCTGATTTTCCGTCTGCCGGATGAACCGGTGGACGAATGGGAACAGCTGCTCGAAGAAATCGACGAAAACGATAACGTCACCCTCGCCTATCGCGACGATGGCGGTGTGCAGATTTTCTGGGTTGTGCCGAAGGAAGATTGAGTCAATGAGTGTCCGCTGTTTTGCGTTGCTGTTTCTGTTCATTGCCATGGGCGCCCAGGCCGGCGCCCCGCGCACCTTCAACGAAGCCAAGAAAGTCGCGTGGAAGCTCTACGCACCGCAATCCACCGAGTTTTATTGCGGCTGCAAATACACCGGCAACAAGGTCGACCTCGCTGCCTGTGGTTATGTGCCGCGCAAAAGCGCCAAGCGTGCCGCCCGCATCGAGTGGGAGCACATTGTCCCGGCCTGGCAGATCGGCCATCAGCGCCAATGCTGGCAGTCGGGCGGGCGCAAAAACTGCACACGCTACGACCCGACCTATCAGAAGGCCGAGGCCGACTTGCACAACCTGGTGCCGAGCATCGGTGAGGTCAACGGTGACCGCAGCAACTTCAGTTTTGGCTGGCTACCGGTGCAATCGGGTCAATACGGTTCGTGCCTGACCCAAGTCGACTTCAAGGCCAAGAAGGTCATGCCCCGCCCGTCGATTCGCGGGATGATCGCCCGGACCTACTTCTACATGAGCAAGCAGTACGGATTGAAACTGTCCAGACAGGATCGCCAACTGTATGAAGCCTGGAACAAGACTTATCCGGTGCAAACCTGGGAGCGCCAGCGCAATCAGAGCGTGGCGTGCGTGATGGGACGCGGCAATGAATTTGTCGGCCCGGTGGACATGAAAGCCTGCGGTTGAACAACCGCTGAAAACACAAAGGCCTCGGGCATTAAAACCCGAGGCCTTTGTTCGCTCTAACCGCCGACTTTGTTGTAGCGCCAGTAGCCCATCAGGTTGAGCGACTCCCGGGGAATGCCGCGCTCCTTGATCAGGTACTTGCGCAGGCTCATCACCGCGACCGTCTCTCCGGCGATCCAGCCGTAGAAACCATCACTGGCCGACGCGGAGGTTTCCCAGAGGATCTCCTCGTTCACATTCACTTCCGCCAGTTCCACGGATTCTTTCGAAACGTAGGACGGCAGGTTCGCCCGCTGGACCGCCTCGACCATCAACGACCCTGCGCTGGCGTGGTCGCGAACCAGCCACTCCACCGAAAGCCCCGGCCAATCTGGAACCGGCAACGCATCTTCCAGGCTGTCGACTTCAAAAAAAGCCTGGGTCAGCGGCGGCTCGTCAAGGACGGACAACTCGTCGAGGATCCCGAGCGCCGCCGGCAACGCCGTGGCATCGGCGACCAGCAACAATTGCTTGAGCGCTTGCGGCGGCTTCCATTCGAAACCGCCTGCATCCTGGGCCGTGAAGTGCCGATCCGGCGCGGTGATCTGAATCGAGGCGCCCGGCACCGATCGAATCGCCCAACGGGAAGCCGGACCGGTTTCACCGTGCAACACAAAGTCGATGTCCACTTCGCCTTGATCGGCGCGCAGATGGCGGATGGTGTAAGTGCGCATCGCCGGACGCTGGGCTACCGGCATTGAACGGTAACGCGCATACCAGCCATCTTCATGGGACAGCCGGGCCGGCGATCCATCTTCGGCGGGGAAGAACAGTTTTACCCGCTGATCCGGCGCCCAGGTGGCCATATCGGTGACCATCGGCCCGGCCAGGGTGACGCGCATCATGTGCGGGCTCAGGGTCTGCTTGCGCTGCAAGACCGCGTCGAAGATTTTGTAAGGATTGGCGGAGGCCATGGGGAGCTCCTTCTGGGAATCGACAGTGACTACGTATAAATACGAGTCACCGCGGCCACCCTTTAGGACTCCCCGCTGAACGGCGTCTGAACCGTTACGCGATTACTGAGCCGCCGGACGCTCGATGATCAACGATTCGATGTTCATCTTTTTCGCGCGGGTCAGCGCTGCGTTCAAGTCAGCCTGTCTGGCTTCAGCCTCGGCTTTGGAAGCGAACGGACCGAGCAGGATCCGGTCCTTGCCGTTTTCCCGGACCACATTGGAAACGAAGCTGTGCTCGATCAACCAGCCGCTTAAGTCGCTGACGGCCTGGGTTGTTTCGCCCCGCACCTCGAGATCCCATTGCGGACCCGTTGCAACAGCGGGCGCTGTTGCCGGTGCGGAAACAGTCGCAGAAGGCGTCTTTTGAGCGCTCGCATCCTTTCCTTCACCGCATCCCGCCAACGCCAATACTGCGATTACCAAGGCCATTTTGCGCACAACGTTTCCCTCTGAATGCTGAAAGCGCGGATTTTAGCATTCATGAATACTTCCCGAGTGCCGCAAAATGGGCACAAAACAACGAGAATCATGGATGCGGCCTCTGTATAGTTACGCCTTGGGAATTAATGCAGCATCTGCGCGTCAGAAAGAGGCACCCAAACCGTGAGACTTCGCACTAATCTATAACTACACCGACCTCTGCACTGTCTGAATCAGGTGCCCTACAAAGCAATCAAGGAGAAGACCATGCTGATACTCACCCGCAAAGTCGGTGAAAGCATAAACATTGGTGATGACATCACTATCACCATCCTGGGCGTAAGCGGCCAGCAAGTCCGAATTGGCATCAACGCCCCGAAAGACGTTGCCGTGCATCGCGAAGAGATCTATCAGCGCATTCAGGCCGGGCTGACCGCTCCAGACAAGCCGCAACCCTGAATCCTGCTGCAGTCAGTAGCCAGCCCGTTCGCTTCAGCGCAATGGCTGGCTAAAGATTCATGCACATTGTTTCGCCCCGCCCTGCCCCACCGTTCATCCCCCTCGTGATGTGAAGCCGATACTACCGGCTTCGGCGACGCCTTGGCTGTCAGACAATTCGCTTTAACCCCGACGAATAGGTCACCGCTAGCCGAAGGTCACAGCCCGTGCCATGCCAGTGGCCGCGATGACCATGAGCATCATCAACAGCGCTTCTATATGGCTGATCCGTGCGAACAACTTCGCCCGCCCCAGATCCACCGAAGCGCCACGCCCCAAGGCGATCCGCCACTTGATCAGGGTGATCATCGGCGCCAGCTCCAGCAGCAGGATGATCACGAACAACGTCATCTTGAGATGAAACAGCGGCTGATGAAGGTAGTAGTCGGTGCCTTTTTCGTACCCGCCGAAGGCCCGTATCAGCCCCGTGATCAGCAAAATCCCCGCAGAGATCCCCCACACGTTGTCGGCGACCAGCACGCTACGAACCGGCGCCGTGCCTGCAGCCAGGCGGCTTAATGCCGTGCCCCGAGTCAGCACACCCCAAAGGCCCATGGCAAACGCCAAGAGATGGATCGCCGCGAGAAACCAGTGAGACAGCATAGGGATGCTCCTGACAGGGAAATGGAAAAGGGCTTGTCAGTAGTAGCCCAAAACCTGCCAATCTGCCTGCCAGTGACCTACAGAAAAAGAGGTCGATTCTGACCCGCATGCTGTGAGTCAAATGCGCCAGAATAGGCACTCACCAAGGATGGAACACATGGACCGATCAAAGCTGCCGACGCTTGTCTTGCTACCGGGAATGGATGGAACAGGCGAACTGTTCAAGCCTTTCGTGTCGGCGTTGCAGCACGCTTGCAACATCGTCGTAGTGACTTACCCCTGCGATGTCCCGCTGAGTTACGGAGAGCTGGAAACCATTGCCAGACAGTCGCTGCCCACCGACCGAGCATTCGTATTGCTGGGCGAATCATTCTCCGGACCGATAGCAATCGCGCTGACGGCTTTGCGCCTGCCGCAACAGGTCGGACTGGTACTGTGCTGCACGTTTGTTCGAAACCCTCGGCCGTTGCTCAGTCCTCTGCGCTTTATAGCCAACATCCTGCCAATTGGAGCCGTGCCCGCCACATGGCTCAGCCCGCTGTTACTCGGTCAATTTGCTACCGCTGCATTGCGCACAGCCCTGAGTCGAGCGATCAATCGGGTCAGCCCCACTGTGATGCGCTCGCGACTGCGGTCGGTGCTCGATGTCGATGTGTCGGCGCAACTTGCCCAAGTGAACGTGCCGACGGCTTACCTGCGGGCCACCGAAGATCGCCTGGTTCCACACGCCGCCTCCATGCGGATCTCTCAACTGAAGCCACAGATGCAGATGATCGACGTCAACGCTCCGCACTGCCTCCTTCAAGCGGCACCCGATGAGGCCGCACGCCTGATCATTGAATTTTTACGAGCCGCTGACACCTCGTAACGCATTACAACTTTGTCATTGAGTTGTCAGCGTAGGTCGCACCCTCGATTCATACAGTGTCGTCGTCAGCCACCCAATCCGGGGGGCTCGCCTTCCACCGATGATGACAAAGGTCGACACCATGAAACCAATGAACAAACTCTGCCTGATCGCCGCCAGCCTGATGATGCTCGGCACCGGCTCCGCCATGGCCGGCAACATTGCGCCCGTGAAGGCCGACAACGTCGTGCTGGTGCACGGTTCCTGGGCCGATGGTTCGAGTTGGTCCGAGGTGATCACGCGGTTGCAAGCCGCCGGTTTGCACGTCACCGCTGTGCAGAACCCGCTGACCTCCGTGGCCAACGACGTCGCCGCCACCCAACGCGTACTCGACCAACAAGACGGCCCGACCGTTCTGGTCGGCCACTCCTACGCGGGCACCGTGGTCAGTGAAGCCGGGGTGGATCCGAAAGTCAGTTCCCTGGTCTACGTCGCCGCCCGCGCCCCGGATGCCGGCGAAGATTTCGTCGCCCTCTCCGGCAAGTACCCGACCATGCCCGTGCGCGCCGGCACCGAAGAGCACGACGGTTACGTCAGCTTGAAACAGGATGCCTTCCTCAAGTACTTCGCCAGCGATGTTCCGCACGACAAGGCCATGGAGCTGTTCGCCGTGCAGCAACCGATCGCCAAAACCCTGTTTGGCGAGCGCACCACCGCCGCTGCCTGGCACACCAAACCGTCGTGGTACGCGGTGTCCAGCCTCGACCAGACCACCAACCCGGACCTGGAACGCTTCCTCGCCAAGCGCATGGGCGCGACCACCATCGAACTGCCGTCGAGCCATTTGTCGCTGGTCTCGCACTCGAAAGAAATCGCCGACCTGATCCTCGAAGCCTCCGGCCGCCAGCCGTAATCCCGGGCTGAATTGCATTACAACTTTGTCATTCAACTGTTGGTCGGCTGTTCGGATCGCCTCGTTAACCTGAGCTCACTGCCCAGTCACTCAACCGGCAGCCACCGCCATCCAGATTAGAGAGAGACACATCATGAAAATGTTAATCCTCGGTTTCGCCGCCCTCCTCGCCACCGGTTCGGCTTTTGCCGACACTCAGCCACAAGCGTCGGTGATTCATGACAAGACAGGTTTCTTCGTCCACATGGACGTCGCGAAAGTGCTGTCCAGCACCGACATCTCACAACAGTGCGGCATTATTCCTGCGCGGCTGGACTACCTGGACCACAGCGGTCAAGAGCACGTGCTGGATTACCAGGTCGAAGGCTCCGGCTGCATCAATGACAATTGAGTATGTTGCGCCCACGATGTGTGGCCCGAGTCACCCGCAGATGATCGGGCTACACTGGCTCACGCCCTCCACGGCACAATGATTTCTTTACGGACATCGACCATGAACATCCTAGTCGTTGAAGACGAGCCCAAGGCAGGCAACTACCTGCTCAACGGTCTGCAGGAACTCGGCTACTCGGTCAGCCTGGCGCGCAATGGCGTGGACGGCTTGCACCTGGCCCTGGAAACCTCGTTCGACGTCATCGTGCTCGATGTGATGATGCCGAAAATGGACGGCTGGGAAGTGCTGCGGCGCTTGCGTAAGGAAGCTGATACACCGGTGCTGTTTCTCAGCGCGCGCGACGACATCGCCGACCGCATCAAGGGCCTGGAACTGGGCGCCGACGATTACCTGATCAAACCGTTCTCCTTCGCCGAACTGGTGGCGCGCCTGCGCACCCTGACCCGACGCGGCCCGTCCCGGGAAGAAGAACAGCTGCAAGTGGCCGACCTGCAAATCGACGTGCTTAAACGCCGTATCACCCGCGACGGCGTGCGGATCACCCTGACCAACAAAGAATTCGCCCTGCTGCACTTGTTCGCCACCCACCAAGGCCAAGTGTTGTCGCGCTCGCTGATTGCCTCGCGGGTGTGGGACATGAATTTCGACAGCGACACCAATGTAGTGGACGTCGCGGTGCGGCGTTTACGCTTGAAAGTCGACGACCCGTTCCAGCTGAAACTGATCCACAGCGTGCGCGGTATCGGCTATCGCTTCGACACGCAACCATGAACAACAAGCCTCATTCCCTAACCCTTCGCCTGGCATTGCTGTTTGCGTTGCTGGCCTTTGCTTCAGTCATCACGCTGGGCGTGTGTTTGTATCGCGAGTTGGAACGCGAGTTGATCCGGCGGGACGATGCCGCGCTGATCACTCGAGTCGACCAACTGCGCACCTTTCTGAATGACAGCAACACCCTGGACCTGATCAAGAGCAAACCGGCCTTGTTCCAGAACATGCTCGGCAACCGCGAATCGGTGCTGGTGATCGGCGCGGCCGGACAAAAACCGTTGCTGGTGGTCAATCCCGGCAGGCTCGACTTGCCGAACTTGTCGCCCGTGACCATGGACCATCCGCTGGTCCTGGCCGACGTACAGCACTTTTCCGGCGTGGACGGCGTGCCCTTCGCGGCGCTGGCGGCGACCATCGACTCCGGCGACTTGGGCAGCCTGCAAGTCGTGGCCGGGCGGTTGATGACTGAACGCACCAGCGTGTTGGCCAACTACCGGATACGCGTTTACCTGCTGGCCGGTGTCGCCGCCCTATTGCTCGCGGTCTGCGGCTATTTGCTGCTCTATCGCGGGCTGCTGCCGTTGCGGCGCCTGGCCAAACACGCCCACGGCATTGGCGTCGGCAACCTCACCGAACGCCTCGACAACCACGGCGCACCGCTGGAAGTGCAGCCGATGATCGATGCCTTCAACGGCGTCCTCGACCGCCTCGCCAAAGGCTTCGTCCAGCTCGGCCAGGTCTCCACCGACATGGCTCACGAACTGCGCACCCCGATCAATAACTTGCTCGGCGAAACCCAAGTCGCCCTCCAGCAAAACCGCAGCGTCGAAGCCTACCAACAACTCCTCGCCTCCAACGTCGAAGAACTCGAACGCCTCGCGCGCATGCTCGACAACATGCTGTTCCTCGCCCGAACCGACCCCGCCAGCGCCCTGCGCCAACGCCAGGAGCTGGACGCCGCAGACGAAATGGAACGCATGGCGGATTACTTTGAAGGGTTGGCGGCGGATGTCGGGATCAGCATCAACGCCCATGGCAGCGGCGTGATCTGGGCCGAACCGATGTTGCTGCGGCGGGCGTTGGCCAACCTGTGTTCGAACGCCATCAAATATGGCGCGCCGGATTCGGAGCTCGAGGTAAGTGCAACGCCCTCCTCTGACGGGATCAGCCTGCGAGTCAGTAACCAGGGCGCGACCATTGAGCCAGAGCATCTGCCGAAACTGTTTGACCGGTTTTATCGGGTGGATGAGTCGCGGGAGCGGTCGGCGCAATCGAACGGGTTGGGTTTGTCGATTGTCGCGACGATCATGCAGTTGCATAGCGGAGGGTATGGCGTCACCAGCGAGAATGGGGTGACGTGTTTTGAGTTGTTTTTTCCAGGGAGAAACCGAAGCGAATAAATCGACTGCCTCTCCCCTCTCCTACCATTTGTCAACTGCTGGGTACAAAGGCGTTACAAACGCACACTATTCAATTCCAAATTGCCATCCCTTTCGCTAAGATGCGCGGCCCAACGTAAATCAATACAAAACATTACTTTACGGATAGCCGAGCCAGAAAGAATGGATAACAAAAAAAAACTGGACGCCCTGACTTCCCTCAGGTTTTTTGCTGCTGCGCTCATCGTAGCTTTCCACACAGGCGCTATTCTTGGCATCGGTGATATTTCAAAAGTCATACCTGCCTCACAAGCAGTGTCATTCTTCTTTGTACTCAGTGGTTATATTTTAGCCTACGCTTATCCCGACTTATCCAAACCGGGAAGTGTTCGCAAGTTCTATGTTGCACGGGTGGCCAGGGTATGGCCCCTGCACATAGCAACCATGTTTATATGGATTCTTCTGATCTACAAATTGAACCCGGCACCCCTGCTTTGGGAACACGGTATTTACCGAACGATTGCAACTATATTCATGGTGCAATCCTGGGTTCCAATAGAACTCTGGGCCACTTCGATCAACGGGGTCTCCTGGAGCATATCAACGGAAATTTTCTTCTATCTATTATTTCCTCTTATTGCCCGAAGTTTTACAAGCAGATGGAAGCAGATACTGGCAGTTGAATTAATTATTATTTCCGCAATATTGCTGATCAGTAATTCATTCCCTAACAAAGATTCCTACGGCATCAGTGCAAGCGGCTTGATGTACTTCTTCCCGCCAACACGACTGCTCGAGTTCACGGTTGGGATAGGCATGTTCCACCTGACACAAAGCTTTAAAATATCAGATAACGCACTGAGCAAATCACAATGGACCGCAGTGGAAGTCTCTGCTCTATTGCTGACCTACGTCACCATGATGGCGACCAAAAGTCATGCCATAGGTAGTTTATTTGGCCAAAGCGTTTCCTATTATGTGAGCACTGCGGGCTCATTCCCGGCGTTCGCCGTACTGATTGGCATTTTTTCGTTCGGCAAGGGCCACATCTCGAGCATCCTCAAAACGAGGCCGCTGGTATTCCTCGGCGAGTTAAGCTTTGCGCTGTACCTGGTCCACTACGCCGTTGTTGTATATTTCAAGCAATACACCAATCCACTGTCCTACGACTGGATTTCGTACTGCTTGATCTGGGCAATATCGATTTCGGGCGCATGGATTCTTTCAAGCACCGTAGAAGGTCCGTTCAGAAAAATCTTAATCAATGTATTGGCTGACTCGCCGGTGATGGCAAAGAAGAGAAAAGCCTTTGTCTACAGGACCTTTCAAGCCGCACTGGCTGCGTCCGTCATTGGTTTTGGATTCTACGCCACGCCAAAAGTCCTGGACTACGCCTACCCTCCAGTTGCGATATTCTCTACACCAGCAAACCTGGACGTGGCGAAGTACAGCAACGGAGTTTCCATTACACGCTTTGAGATCCTTGTGCGAAGAGATAAGTCTCTGTACGCAAAAATACAGTTCAAGGCCATCGAAGCGGGCGAGTTTAACTCTACCGTAGCCATTCATCTCAACGACAAAGATGGAAAGATCCTGTTCAACGCAGGGGCTATTGTCTTGAACAGTCAATTCAAAACAGCAGATCACCTTCAAACGGAAGCCTCGATAGAGCTTTCGCCAAACCAGTATTTTTCCACGTCCTCCATCGGTATTGCCGTATTTGACGACCCACAAGTGCTCTACTCCGTGGAGTCACCTAACTACGATTGGGGTCGTACGAGAGCGATAATTTTTGCTCAGCCTAAAGCCACTGAAACTACCTTGCCAATCGCAAAGCCCGTTCCCTCTGACGCTTCAACCAGCGCATTGACAAAACCCTCCAGCGCTACTTAAGCGCCAAGATGATCTCAAGAACAACGGGAGGGTTGGATTAGATGAGGGCGTCGGCGAGTACCTACGGGTACCGATGCTGTGCCGTCACTGCTCAAAAACCGTAGACAGTACGGCACGAAGGCCTCGTCGATCACCGACCTTTTCGGCGCTCCTCTCGACTCTTCAAGCAAAAAATAACCGCTTAATGGCTGCGTTGAGTAAAATGCCCGCCGCTAGCAATCCTTTATTTCCAGGCGGCCCGAACTTATGAATTCGCAGAAGCCATCATCGACAAACTCGAATATAAATTCTGAGCGCGCAATGCACCTTGATGGGATAAGAGGGATCGCCGCACTGGCTGTGGCTATTTTTCATTTTTTTCGATCATTCGATAACTCTCTGATCAGCAGTGCAGAGACGGTAAACCATACATTTTTAAGCACGTTATGGAATGGCCATTTCGCAGTCGCTTTATTTTTTGTTTTGAGTGGCTTTCTTTTCTTTGAAAAATTCTACCGTACGACTATCGTCGCCGCCCTTACAGCCGTTGTAAAACGATACTTCAGATTATGTGTCCCAATTCTCTTTATATGCCTGACTGCGTATGTACTGCATGCATCCGGTCTATTTTTCAACAAGGAAGCCGGCACTGCGAATGGATCAGATTGGCTAGTTCGATGGTACACATTCCCGCCAGACATATACCTCGCGATAACCGAATCACTCTGGAAAGACTTTTTCTATTTTGATCCTACATTGACTTACAACTCCAATCTATGGACGATATCCTATGAGCTACTCGCTGTTTTTCTAGTCATAGCGATTGGTCTTTTGTGCAGACACCTAAATTTCTTATCGCAAATAATACTGTTACTCGCCGCCGCAGCGCTTAGCTTTGGCACTCACTATTTTGAGTTTATTCTCGGATCTCTATTAGCCTTAACCTATCTAAAGCTTAAAACACAACTATCTTTTTTTGTCGCCACCCTGACAGGGCTAATAGCGCTTTCCATCGCACCCCTGACACTTCCACCACAGATGGCAAGTCTTGCAACCGACTTATTTTACCCTTTGGCCGCCGTCCTATTTATCGGATCGGTCAATGCCAACAAGACACTGAGAAAAATATTCTCCAATAAAGTATTTTTGAAGCTCGGCGAAATTTCATTTGGCTTGTACCTAACTCATTTCGTGGTATTGAGCAGTGCTGCATCGGCCGTCTTCATAAGGACCGACTCAATCACACAGACATTCATCGCATACGTAGCAGTCACCGCCGTCGCTTCGATCATCTTTACATACGCAGTAGACAAACCATGGATGAAGTTTCTAAACGGCGCTTTTGGTAAAAAGAAAATCTCATCAACCACCGCAATACCATTCCAATGAGACTGCAACCCATCATTATTATCTGAGCCAAAACCAGGTTAGTCGGATACCACGAAGATATTGACGACTTGGTGGTGCTGTGAAAATAAATCTGTCACCTACCTGCAGACATTACTGGCCAGCAGCCACCTATCTCCCTATCATGCCGCCCACTGGCCCTTGCGTAAGGGGTCAGAGGACAATCATTCAAAAGGGAATAGACGTGAAAGAGTTCGTAATTGGCGTAAACAACGTAGTTCTGTATGTCGCGCTGGCCGTTATCTGGATCGCCGCAGTGGTCATGATCTTCGTTCAGGGCTTCTGGTCCGGCGCAGGCGTTTTCATTACCGGCACCCTGACCTGGTGCATCATCTCCGGCTTCTGGTTTGTGCAGTCGGCGACTTATGAAGAACTGAAAAAGTTGAACGCCAAACAAGGCTGACACTTGTTGGCTGGACCTACCGCAAAGGTCCGATATTGCTTCATGCAACAAGTGTAACGAGGGGGCAATCCCCTCGTTACAGTGCCTGGCGACTACCCGGGCTTGTGGTTATCCAGCACTCGATTCACCGCCAACTCACCCAACCTGATTACCTGCTGCAACACCAGCATCCTCTTGCGCTGTGGGCCGTCCATTGTGCTGGCGATTTCATTCGCTATCTCAGTGGCAGACCCCAACGATTCGCAGGCCTGTACGAGCAATGTTTCGTCATTCGCCGCTGGGTTGATGATGAAGGTGTCGTTGCTGGGGCTGTGGGGCGGTATCTGCGTTTTCGTCGCCCCGGGGTTCAGGTAGAAGTTGAGTGCGCGGTCGGCTGCCTCTTTTAGTTTCTTGGGGTCAAGATCAAGAGAGGCGTCGTAGGGTACTGGATTGGTGTTCGGGGGATTGGGCGTTACTTTGAACATGTCTTAGTTCGCTCTAATAAGGCTGCATCCACTTCGCGACTAAACGAAAGGGAGGCAGCTGTGCACAGGTTAGTCGACCGACGAGCTAAGAAATCGGCGCACTCGAGAGTGCCCTGCGCACAGCTACCATCAAGTGCAGGATGGAACCCCTGACTGATTGACACTTATGCGACTTAGCAACGACAGGCGACTAAACCCGACCACTGATGGGCAGTGGCAGGTAAACGATAGAGGCCGGGCGCAAGAGGCACAAGCCGGCGGATTCTGGCGTACGCGTAGGCAACGGCGCAAGGGTTTGTAGCCTTTAGGACGTAACACTGAGTGTCTTTAAACAAACAGCTCGCGACGGTTAAACAAGCCTCTAAAAACCAAAAAACCGACTGAACGTCCGCGTCGAGAATCGCGACAGGCGCAGCGCCTATCCGCGTCCTCGATGCCTGCTTTTGGAGAGCCAAACCCACCGCCAACATCGCCTAACTCGGTGAACCATAAACCGTCAACTCAAAACCTGTAACAATTGTTGACCAAGACTTCGACTTAGTAGGATCATCCGCAAGCGAATTTACACGGACAGTTAAATTTGATGCGTTCTTCACCCATGGACGGGCCTTCCCCAGCGAATGCGCGCGCCGCACCACGCCTCTCCCATACCGTCCGAACATTTCATAACGCCTGCATGGATAGCTCGCATCGTCGAATTCAACGACAGCCTGCCAGCGCCCATTTGAACCTTGAAAAGGACTTCCCATGAGTGGCAAACCCGCTGCCCGATTAACAGATCCCACCAACTGCCCCCTTCCGGGACACGGAACAAATCCGATTGCCAGCGGTTCCCCCAATGTGAACTTTGATGGCTTGGCCGCCGCCCGAATGACCGATAAATCCGCCTGCGGCAGCCCCATCACCGGCGCCGTCAGCGCCACGGTTTTCATCAACGGGCTGAACGCGGCAATGCTAGACAGCACCGGCGCCCACGGCAATGTGGTCATCGGCGGATCCGGCACCGTCATCATTGGCGACACCGTCGTCACCGCGCCGTTTAGTGGGCTGATGCCAATGCCTGTTTACTTCAGCGACAAGTTTCAACTGGTCGACGAAGACTCCGGCGAACCCATGCCCGATCACGTCTACGCCATCCAGCGCGCCGACGGCAGCGTCGAACATGGCGTCAGCGATGCGATGGGCTATACCCATGCGGTGAATTCGCACTTACCGGAAAGCGTCACATTGTTTTTTTTGGACTAAGGCATGTCCGAAAACATTAATATCCATTTGGACGAACATCACAATGACTGATCTGGTGAGTGTAAATGGCAAAAAAATGTCTGCCCGTCACACAAAAACGGTGACGCCGGTTAAAGACACCTCGCCAAAAACTGCGGCGCTGCCATCCAAGCAAAAGAAAAGACGCGAAGAAAATGAAGAGTATTTGAAGAATAAGAATGTGAAGGCGTTTTTAGATACCCTTGCAAAAGCCGAGGGTGGCGACTACCACGCCAAATTTGGTTTCGGATGGGCGCGTGGCAATTGGGCTTTTACTGATGAGTCGACGCATCCGGGGGCCGGTCATGGCGGAACGATCACCGCGTCCGGCAGGTATCAAATTACAAAACCCACATGGAAACTACAGTGTATTGAAGCAATGGGTTTATCTGACTTTACACCCCATACTCAGGACCTGACTGCCGTTGAGATTCTTCGCATTGTTCATGCAATAGATCCACTCGTAGAGGGTGATATCGAAACTGCAACACGCAAAGCCGCTGGGCGATGGGAGGCGTTGCCATTGGGCCCAGGCCAAGCCAACCGTCCACTGAACGGACATCCTTCCGGCCAACTGTATATGCCGTATGACGAAGTTGTAATCACCTACAAAAAATTTGGCGGCACTACAAAATGAAACCACATCATATTATTTGCATCTTCCTGTGTTCCGTAAGCTTTTTTGCTAACGCAACGGGTGTACCAATCACAAAGGGAATGCCTTTTTTAAATGCACGAATAGCGCTGATAAAACACGGTTGGAAACCCTATATAACAAACGAGACAGAACTGATTGGCACTGAAGTCTTACTTAAAAGAAGAGGTGTTGTAGAAATAGAACGATGCACCGAAGGAGTTCAATACTGCGAGTTCAACTACAAGAAAAACAAGGAATGCCTTGTCGTTTCGACTACAGGTGAAGAGATAAAAGACTTAGTCATAAATAACTGGGGCTTCAAATGCCCAGAAAAATATTGAAAATAAATCAGTCCCCTTTCCCCGTAAAATGCAAGCTTTGATTCTCGCGCTCGTCGCACTTTATTGCGTTGGAAACAGCGCAGTTTTTGCGGATGGCTCGCAAGCCGCGAACGACATACGCGGGCCGGCCGGCATAGCCGTCGACGAGCCATTGGTTCAGGCTAGGACCAAGCAGGGGCGGCATGGAATAGCGACCGACGATCATGAGCGAAAAATTTGGTGGCGCCACGAAATGAAACCAAACAATATTGCTTTCATCATTTTTTGTGGCGTTAGCGTTTTTGCAAACGCAACGAACGTACCCATTGATAAAGGAATGCCATTTTTAAGCGCAAGAAAAGCATTGATTAAACATGGCTGGACGCCAAATTTAACGGACTACATTGATCCCAGCGGAACCATGAGATTACTGAGAGACATAGGAGTCAATGAAGTCGAAAGATGCACCGAGGGACTCCCATATTGCGAGTTTAATTATAAAAATAACAACGTATGCCTTGGTATCACCACTACTGGCGAAGAAGTGAAAGACTTGATAATCGAGGCATGGGATTTCAATTGTCCCGAGCCATATTTTGGGCAAAAAGGGTGACGGATCTATTTAGAAAATTTACCTTTAGATAGATCCGTCACCTTTTGTTTGCTACCGGCAAAAAGGCAGTGACACGGTGTCAGCCACAAAAGTGAATGGAAGGTCGAGCAGTACAAGCGGACCGAAGAACTGAGCCCAAACATACTCACCGTCTACCCCGCCGTAGCATTGATAGGAACCTGGCCCCGTCACCGCGCTCAACCAGGAACAACCGCCCAACTGCGAAACAGCCAACATCAAAATAAGCTTCCGTAGCACGTAATGTCCTTATTACCGTTCCATGTCTGTGGCATCGACGCCTCAGAGATTGCAGGTGTATTGATATTCGAAAGGGAAAAACACCGTATCGACCACCAATGAAAACGGCGCGTCGAGCAGTAAAAAAGGGATCAGTTTTCCGTGGGATTCGCCGACTAACCACCAGTCGAAACGAACACCCATATAGGGACAAGGATGGTAGTAATCCATCCGCGTAGCGACCGCCGCGCAGCCACTCAAACACGTGAGCATGGCCAGTAAAATCACTTTCCAAAACACGTAACGTCCTTATTACTTCCATGTACTGAACTGCGTAGACGCTAACGCAAGCAGTTAGTCACCGATTCCGAGTTCATCAGTGACTGGATGCCACCTACCAGATCGCTGTTCCGGTTTTCCTACCGTCAACCGAGTAAATGATTTCGGTAGTTTTGCAGAGGACATTAGCCAGCGCTATTGGCCCATCGGTTCGACTGTCGCGACTATTGTCGCGGTTATCTCCCAACACGAAGACATACCCACGCGCAATCTGTGTTCGCTCAAAGCTTTGCGAGTAGCTTTTCTCTCTTGGTGACCCCGAATGAAACGGCCCAAAGTTTTCTCCGTTAAGCAGCACGTCGCCGTCGACAATCTCAATGCTGTTTCCCTCGGTGGCGGCGATACGCTTGACCTCAACGTTTCCCTCACGCTCGTAAGCCACGACATCGCCCAGAGAGTAATCACTACGCCTGCTATCACAAACAAACGCATCGCCCGTCATCAGTGTCGGCGCCATACCATTCCCCTGAATGCGATAACCTTCAAACCCGAGCAATCGAGAGCGCGCGCTGGGTTGAATCAGCAACCAAAGACCGACTGCCATCGCGGCAAGGAAGAAAAAATGCTCTCGCTTGCTGTGCACTTTGATACGCCTACGCGCAAACCAGGCACCGGCAAAGGCTGATACGCACTTCGTCACGATGATCATCGCGACCAATACAAATACACCACGCCGGCTGGTAAACAGCCCAGACCATCCTCCTATAAGTAAGCAGCTCCATAGCGCGGCAATGAGCGCTGCGGCAAGTCGAGGTCGACCTGCATAGAACAGACCCCAGCCACTAACGACAGCGCCCAGAAGAAACGCCACCGAAGGTTTGCCAGGGTTAACAGCTTGCATAGATACATCCATGAATGGTGCAGTGGGCCGCAAGCGTAGCGAAGGTGCTGTCGACCTGCTTATGGCTTGGAAGCATGACCCTGAAACAGCTTGGTATAGGCGAAATACCCACCCGCAATTTCAGCGACGGCCAGCACCCCATACACCGCGCCAAACATGAACGATGAGGCGATGAAACCTATCGCCACGATGCCAACAAAAATCTGGATGATTTTTAGTGTCTTTTCTTCCAGAGAGAATTTCCCATGCAGAAACAGACCTGCGGCAAGACCAATCAGAACGCCCACAATGATTCGTGCAAACATCACCCAACTCCTTTTGCTGAAAGGTGGGAAGCTTACTCCAGAAAGGATAATCGCACCCCCTCCAGAGGGATTCGGCTGCACTCAACCGCCCCACTACCCTTGAACTACAAGCTGATCTTACAAACCTGACCGAGGATGACCTATGCTCCTCGGCAGCTCCCCCCCCTTCGAGTGTTCCCTCAATGATCAAACGCTGCACTTTGCTCGACCATAACGGTTGGCTGCCCCTGCGTGTCGCACTGTGGCCTGACTCCGCCCCGAACAATGACCATGACAAACAAACCCTACTGAGCACGCCAGAACGCTATCTGGTATTGATCTTCATTAATGAAGAAAGCAATGCGCTAGGGTTTGCCGAAGCGTCTATCCGAACGGATTACGTTAACGGTAGCAACTCCTCGCCTGTGGCCTTCCTCGAAGGTCTGTACGTCCAGCCTGCCAGTCGGGGCGAAGGCATAGCGCGGCAACTCGTGGCGTGCATTCAACAGTGGGCCGAAGAAATGGGCTGCACCGAACTGGCTTCGGATGCACTGCTGGATAACCAGGGAAGCCACGCCATGCATAAGGCCTTGGGCTTCGCAGAGACTGAACGGGTGGTTTACTTTTTGAAGCCTTTGGGGGTTATCAAGGCGTAGTAGTTACCGATGAGCCGCAAGGCGAACAAGCCGGTGGATTCTGGCGTACGCGTTGGTAAAGGCTTAAGGTTTTATAGCCTTTAGGACGTAATACTGAGTGTCGTTATACAGGCGATGCACAACGATTAAACACGCTCCAGAAAGCCTAGGGAACATGCAACAATTTTTGGTTGGTATTCGCGAAAGGAGTAGAGATATCGGTCAGCGCACGCTTGCCATTCATCGTCAGCAAACCATTCGGAAACGCCACGCTGACTCCAATGCAATTAAGCCTCGCGCCCCCGAAGATTGCGCGCTATCACGATTTTAATGGCCGCTGTAGTCCACGTATGGCGCCAGGAACAAACCATTCATGTCGTTACTAATTCGAAACCGACTCTCTCCGTTCGGTTTGAGGTTTGCACTAATTGTTTTGATTGCTACACCCATGCAAAGCCCTGAATCGGCAAGCCCGATACCTAAGTTCGCAGCGCCAGGCTCGGAGTAAAAACTGGCACGTTCTCCAGGTCCGATCTTGGCAGCTCGCCGCCCCTCGATATAAAAAACCACATCACAACCAGAACCCAGTACGCCACCATCCCTGACCACGGTAATACGAGAGGATGTATTCGCCGTCTTACTCTGAAATGCATACAGCTCGTCGCCAGGTACTGGCTTGGCATCGCGCACAGAGATTTGCGATGTTGAACACCCCGCCAGCAACGCCAAAGCGACTATTCCTGCCAAACTCCGCATGGCTCTTCCCGCCCCGAAAGGGCCGACAGCCCCTACTGACACTAACGCTTGCGCTATCCCTGCTTTCATATCGAATCTCGTGATTAATGATCAGCGAATGCTACCAACACTCTTGGCCTACAAGGCGAAAAGGTGACGTACTTATTCAAGGGTGGCCCTATGAAAAATACTTCCGCCACCTTTCTGACCCAGAGATCTCGGACATCACTTCCACTTACATGCCAGCTGCAAGGGCGCAATAGCTTGCCGCAGGCCAGAAACAGGAAAGGTCACCGTTACCGGTGATTCGTTATAGGGCGTGATACGGACAACCAACTGCTGAGCGTCAAATAGCTGCTTGACGACGGGAATAGCATATTGACCGCCCCATTGACCAAGAGCCTTGTTGTCCGTAGAGGATGAAAAGCTATACGTTCGGGCTTTTTGATTATCGACCCGGTAGGTCACTTGTCCGTACTCCTCCGAATCAGCCAGAAAATTCCCGGCCAAGACGAAATACAACGACGTTGCACCTTCGGCACAGCGAATATAAAAGTCAGCTGTATCGCCTCCACCGTACTGGTTCGCCACGACCTCTTTGGAGGTTGAGTGCAATACGATAGTTTTACTGTCATCAATTTTTGAGAATGTCTCGCTAACTTCCCAGCTAGAAGCCTGCTCTACAGTGGAGACCGGGCGGTACTTCATGTCGTAGCATGCAAGACGTTTGCTATCTTCGTCGATACCGGTGCAATCATCAGCGGCGTAACCGGTCGACCAGATTGAAGCTAGTAAGATTGCCGATAGGATTCTCATTGATATCCCTTTCAAAATTTCCGCCCCAGCAGAGCGCAAAGATCATCCCCTACCCACTAGTGTTGCATACTTTGCGGGCCCTTCTCCGAAGGTAGCATGTCGCCGGAGTTCCCTCCCCAAGTCCTGAGACATACGTCACCGCTTAAATGCCAACCAGCGGAGAGATGAACTAGGGTTTCGGCGTTCACATTGCCCTGCGCGAACGAACCCGATATTTTCTGAACGCCCTGAAGAAATCCAAGACAACAAAAAAGGGCCCACCTTTCGGTGAGCCCTTCTAGACCGCCCAGCAGAGCGGATTTTGTTTGGTAGGCGCGATTGGACTCGAACCAACGACCCCCACCATGTCAATGTCTGCTTGAGCAAGCTGCAAGCCTTGGTGCTCAAGGGTTTCACAGAACGCCCATTCACATCATGAGGCGTCAAAATGGCCACTTTCCGCTCACTTCCGTCTGGCAACTGGAATGCTCAGGTACGGATAAAGGGCAAACCTCCTCAATCAAAAACCTTCAGCACCAAAGCTGAAGCAACGTCATGGGCGAACCAGCTCGAAGCCGTGACGATGGAGCGCAAGCATCACACTATATATACGCTGGGCATGATTTATTGCGAAACCATGCTCAAAGGGAAAGGCAGCTACCAGCATGCACTGAAAATTGTGGAGCATCTGGGCAGGCATTTCACGCAGCCAATTCACGAAATCACTCCGCAGATGATCAACGACTTCAAAATCATGCGATTGAAGAAGGTGAAGCCGTCAACATGCAGGACGCAGCTCTCATTTATGTCCCGCTTCTACAGGTTTGCCAAACGCGGGCTCCTGATCGACATCCACAACCCAGTGAGCGATATCGCACTTCCAAAGCCAGACAGGTCATCTGACAAAGTCATTCGTGCGAGCGAGCTTGAGCGACTTCTCGCAAAACTCTCACCAGCTATGAAGCTGATTGTCGAACTGGCATACGAGACTGCCATGAGGAGGTCTGAAATCCTGAAATTAACGAAAGACTGCCTGCACCTCAAGGAACGAATTGCCGACGTGGTCGACGGGAAGAATGGTACACGATCAGTTCCCCTCACCCGCCGTGCCGTTGAGATTCTTGAGCTTGCCCAACTGATGGCCACCTTGGAACGCCACCCACATGGCATGATTTTCACCGTAACCCCACATGCCGTGTCGCAGGCTGTGCGACTAGCGCGTGTGAAGGCTGGACTCGATAGCAGCGTCAGACTACACCAACTCAGGCACACCCGAATCACCAACGTAGCGAAGCAGGGGTTCAACAACGCACAGATCATGATCGTCTCGGGTCACAGAGATACTCGATCTGTAGCCAGATACTCACACCTGAATGTCAGGGACGTGTTGCACCTGATCGACTGATCGAGCAAACGGGCAGCCATGATGCACTCGGGATTGGCTGCCTTGAAAACCCCGTTAAAACCTTACAAAACTCGGCTAAAAGGCTCCCTACTTTCGCCACGCTTCAATCCCCATGTCAGTTTGATCCAGTGTTTACTGGGCTTAACGAGCCCCCGAACCAAGCAAAGGGCGTATTGCGCTTCGGAAATCGGTTTCATCAAAGATTTGCACACCGATGGGCGAGAAATCGATTGAGTCTGATAGTGCAAGCCCAATCTCCTAGATCAACAAGTTCACGCCGTGTCAACTTTTTGGATTGACAGGGGATGGCGGGTTGTGTAATATCCTTCACCTGTCTCGAATGACAGACCGACACCTCGAAGAGCCTCACTCGAACACTTTTACAACAGTGTTTCAGATTGAGGCTTTTTTGTGGCCGTCATTAACAACCAAACCCAACCCGGCGACTACGCCGAAGGATTTGCCTATCGCAATGAACTAACCACAGGAGAAAAATCCATGTCGCACCCCTTCGTTTTAAATTTGGTTTCCACCGCCCACGCCGCAAATGATGATGCCTCCTCCACGGCGCCAGTCGTTCCTGATCCTCGTAAAGAGAAAGTTCTCGCGCTCCATATAGCTGGTGTGTCTCGGCGAAAGATTATTGAAGCAACAGGTGAAACCGAGTATTACGTCCGTCAAGCCATTAAGGGCGTGCCTGTAGTTGAGAAGCTCCCAGCATCCCCCTTCGAGCGTGCAGTTGGCCGGTGTTATCCGATAGCGATTCGTCGCACTGGAATCAAGGATTACCAGTTTCGATCCGTGATGAACGAATGCTACGGTGTTGAATGGGATGCTGAAAAAGGTAAGTACAAAGGGCGATGCACCGCCGACCAACTCAAACGAGTGAGAGAACGGATTCGTGAACGTGCGGCAGCAGAAGGACTTTCGGCCATTTTCATTATGGATTGGATCGATACAGACGAACCAGTCAAGTCGAGTACGGTAATCACGCAATGCGCTTCGAATCTGCAAGATGCCATTCAAGAGGCTGTAGATGAGTTCATGAAGGTATCTGGAATACAGCATGTCGAAGAAGGAGTTGATCTTGCACTTGCCAGGAGAAAGCAAAAGTTTGCAGCGCGTCAGTATATCCTCAAGCTGGCAGTCAAAGGGCTTTCTAAGGAGCCTGTTGCACGGCTACAGGAGCGCACCTTGGATCAGGTCAACCAGCTCGCAGGCACTCCAGATGCCCCCGCTGTGAGCGTTTCAGTGGTCAAGCTCCATCACCCTGAGCCAAAAGGGAATGATGCGTTCTTGGATTACTGCGAAGGACAAGGTTGGTTGCACCCTGATCATTATCCAGAAGTTGAGCTCGCCATTTCAGCAGCAGGATACTGACAGAAAGAATCACCCACTCACGCCCACCATATATATACAGTGGGTGGGCGGGTGGATGCCCCCCACGATATTTCCCAGACGGTAACGTCTGAGTGGGATAACCGGCTTGATAAACAAAAGTCGTATCGTCCCGATTCGGAATCAGTGCACCAGATAATCATAATGTATCAACACACATCCACGCTCTTGATCTGGTCCACTGAAGGTGGGTTTATGACTTCAGCGTTGCTGATGGAGTACTACCGAATACGTCCGCATTCACTTCTGCACCAACAGACAAGAGCAAGATCAAAATCACAAGCGAAGAGCTGGATTTGTGTGATTTTGTTTGTTACTGAAGTACATTCGGAGGAATGTCGGCGGTCACGCCGGAGCTGAGCACACTTGAAAACTGACGTTTTCAGTGCAAAGACTTTGGTGCGAACACACTCAGCAGAGCTGGGAAGGTATCTGCTCAAAGCTTAGCTGTACTTGTGCAACAACTATCGAAGGTAAAAGTACAGAAATACCACCACCAGAATCACAAAGATCACTCGACCTTGAAACACATCAGAGTTCAATTGATCATTCTGTATTTGTTTGTAAGTGTCGGTATCACTCAAGCCTTGCGTCTTGTAGTGCACGATCTGATTGATTTGTTTGTCCAGCTTCTTGTTGTGTGCGTCATTGCTCCGCATGGTGATGCCCCACACGATCAACCATAGACCTCCGGTTAGAACGGTCATGATGATGTGCAGGATGTGATTGGTTTTCTTCTTCTGGGTGGTCAGTAGAAACAGTTTCTCGTTCATTGGTCATCCCTGTCAGGTGCTCGCTGGGTGAGCGACAAGAATACCAATGTATCATTTGGTGTGTCATCAATTGGTGTGTTCACGATTGGAGCACGTCCGACCATCATTCGGGCATGCAGCCAAATCAGAATCTGAGAAAGGGCTTCGGCCAACGAATCCGAGAATTACGCACCAGTCAGGGCTTCAGTCAGGAAGCTTTCGCTGATCGGTGCGGGTTCGTTCGAACTTACATGTCCCGAATTGAGACTGGCACCGCCAACCCCAGCCTAGACGCGGCAAAGGTGCTTGCTGATGGACTGGGAATGACCTTGTCAGAGCTGCTACAAGGGCTTTGATGGTGGCTACCCTGATGTGAGGCCCGCTTTCAATGGGTCTAGGGCAAGCTCGATTCGGTGAGGACGTTTCCCGCTGTGAATTTAGACTGGAATCGCCCGCTTTCGTCAGAAACGAGCAGTCCCTCTTGCGGCTCAACTTAACCTGGTAGCCATTAGCTCAAGAGGCCCAGTGCGATGGGAAGCCCAGCGCCAACAGCAGAAGACACCAGCGGGTGGGCAAGGAAAGCATTCAGTCTGCTTTTTGCCTCCTCTCGTTCTTCCCTTGGTGCATCTGCCTTGTCGATTGATGCGAGGATCTCTTTCAAGGCAACTTGCAGGTTTTGTACGTTGTGGTCGCCAATCTGGATACCCGTAGAGCCGTGGATATTGATGTGATTGGTTGTCGTGCTCTGGCTTGGCTTCGGTATGGCTGTGTCCTTGCTGATCTCAACAACGTAGCAGGCGGGCATCTCATCGAAGCTTTGGTGATAGTCAACCACCTCGACTGTGTAGACTTCTTCTCTTCCGGGTACTGAGCGTAGGAGCTTATCGCCTTCGCAAATATCCAATTCACTGTAGAATAAAGTAAGTTTTGGACGGCTGAACATGCATCTGTATGGGCCGGTGCGGGAGCCGTTACGCTCAATGTGAATAATGTCTTTACCGGCTTCGGGTGATAACAGGTCGTCCATTCGTGAAACTCCTTTGGCTAGAAGGCGCCAGCCTTCCTCTGCTTTCAGTGGGGTTGCCAGCATTCGGTTTACAAGCTTGTAGCGCGTACAGTGTATTCAATGCCTGCATTCAAGGGTTATCAGCGGTCACAGCATTGCTGAGTCAACGTAAAAGCTTGTGCTTTCGGCGTGACCACCTTTACCTCTTCAGCCTTCTACACTATCGATCTCACAAAGGAATGTCTCATTGAAAGCAAGGTTCTCGGTTGTTCCCATGTTGTTCGCCTGCTGCTGGGGTAGCCCGGCAGTGGCCGACGGGTCAAAGCTTCTTCAGCAGTGCCAACAGACCTTAATCATTTTTGACGATGGGAAGGCGAAAAGCACGAGTGATGCCGCACAGTGTTTGGGTAGATTAAGGGGTACGGTCGATGGGCTAGACCTTGCCCGCGCTACGTATTCCAGTCTGGAAAAGAAGCAGTTGCCCGCGCTGTATTGTCCACCGGAGCAGGGCGTAACAAACGATCAGTCTGTGCGCATCGTAGTCAAGTATCTGAAAGATCATCCAGAGAGTCTTCACATGGCGGAATCAACTCTCGTCATTCTGGCAATGGTCGATGCATTCCCATGCGACAGAAAATGAGATGTGAAATAACACCTTAGGCTTATCACTCCTACCGGGCAAAGTTGCGTTGCCGTATTCAGTACCCTTCGGCGCTATCAAAGAAGTAGACCTATCCGGTAGTGCGACAGACGCCAGCAAATCACTATCAATAAACTATTTTTCAAAGTCATATGATTATGTTATCGTTTGCCTATCAAATGGAAAGACAAAGGATAGCCGGCCATGAACGCCCACTTGTACCTCCGTGCATCGACCAAAGACCAAGACGCTAACCGTGCAAAAGTTGCTCTGAAATCGTTCGCTACCGAGAAGGGTTTGAGCATCGTTGGCGTGTATGCCGAAAACATCAGTGGCACTAAGCTCAACCGCCCTGAGCTGCTCGCCTTGCTCGACACTGCTGAAAGTGGAGACGTGCTATTGGTCGAGTCGGTAGACCGCCTCAGTCGTCTCTCGCTGGCTGACTGGGACACTCTCAAGGCCACCATCAAGGCTAAAGGGTTGCGTCTGGTTGTTGCTGATTTACCTACCAGTCATATGCTGGTTGAAGCCAAAGGAATCACAGGGCAAGTCATGGATGTTATCAACAACATGCTGATTGATTTGATGGCGACTATGGCAAGGCTGGATCAAGAGAAGCGCGTGGAACGCATCAAACAGGGCTTGGAGAATAAGAAGGCTGCTGACCCTGATTGGAAGCCATCTGGAAAGGGAAGGAACGCTGCTAAGTGGGAAGAGGTTCGGTCGCTGATGCGAAAGCATCCAACTATGTCAGCTGACATGATCGCCAAGTTGGCTGATTGCGGTGTCGCCACAGTGTATCGGATCAAGAGAGAATCGAAGGCGGTGTAAGGGGCCACCCTGCATCTGTTAAGTTGCTCAGCAGAGGGATCTAGCAAAACGTTATTTTAAGATTACGGCGCCTGTCATTTGCCCCCCTCGCTTCAGGCTAAACGCCTCTGACAAAACCGCCAGATTATTTTTTCCATCCTGCCAACCTAACAACTATCGAAGCGCACCGGAAATTTCGACGGGGCCGGGATTTTGGTGGAAAATAGTCGAATCACAGGCCATCCGCCGTTTTATCTTAAACATTATGCTCTTTGCGGGCATGGCGATTTCACCGAGATGATTCGTCCACTTCGCCATCTATACTTGGGGTAACTCCCAAAACGTCATCAGCCAATAGTAAACTAAACACCAAACAGAGCACGAGTTGGCTACACTACCACTCCAATACAGGCAATCTGCACTCCATCAAGATCGGGGTAATGCTCTAGAGCGCTTTCTACCAATTGCACACATCCATCATCCGAGACTCGGAGAAGCCCTGCATCGTAGAGCGCATGCAAGTCCTTACGTAGCAATAAACCATCATGGATAGAGTTATGCCCATTACGCCACTCACAACCATGCCGGTGGGCCGCATCTAATGCCTGAACTATAGAGCACCCGCTGATCACGCAACGTCCGTTATAAGCAATAAACAACTTTCGTCTAAACGATGCTTGCTCTGGACGGGCCTCAACATTACAAAATTTTGCCGCACGGGCCTCTAACAACTCGGACTCTATCAAGCCCAAAGCGCTTTGGGCACTCCCTAACTCAGAAGTTCTCGACACAGGTAAAAGACTTTGGATAAAATTCTCAGCCCACCTGTCAACTGAACCATACTTACTTACTATATTAGCAAGCTTCAGAGGATCAGAAAGTTTAGTTGAACTCTGAGGACTACCATTATAAAAACTTCCAGACGGGTCTATCAACCTAGAAAACCCATCGAAACTCAGATCAATTGGCATTGGTTTTTCGAGAAAGTAAGGCAAAAAACTTTCGGAATCCCAAAACGCTCTAGATACATGTGAAAAATACTCGGAATCAACTTTTCCGCTAACCCTTGCTACCCAATGGTAAGCATTCTTCCAGTTTTTTCGCTTGCCATCCGTATTGGTAGTACAAAAGAAGCAGATATCCCCTATTGCAATATCCGCAATTTTCTTACGATCCCCCCCCTTCGGAGTATCAGGAAAGCCCCAAGCATAAAGATCACCAAGCGGAAGACGAACCCCAGCAGGTATCAGTGCTCGCCGGACAGCTGAAATCGGCGAACTTAAGGTTCTGCTATAATTATCAATGGCAGACTTATCTACCAACCCACCGGCTGCAATTATCCAAACCGCCACAACACTCCCCCACATCGACATTCAACAAATTGACAGATACCTGTTCAACTTTAGGGCCGGCCATTCACCTATATTCCCACCACTCAACCCCGTTAATAAGAACTTGAGGATGGCAATAGTCTTCTACCACTTAATCAACTACTACTTAAACTCCTGTGCATATATAACAACTGTCTCACTAGCATCTATAATGGATGCATCGGTATACATCTCAACCAGTTCCTCCTGAGTAAGCAATCTTGATCCAATTTTACCTCGGTTGAACATTTCCTCGAATAAATCCCCGGGCAAAGAAGCTGTGCGGATATTATCGTACTCTAACTTCTCACCATCCCGAGCACCCTTGCTTTTGCATTCTTCAATCATGCATATTGGTAAATGCTCTCCACTGGAAATGAATTTTTGATCAGAAGATTGTAATTTGTCTGTTGGACGCAGAAAGCTCGAACAATGAGGGAAGCGGTAGTGGGCTGGAAAACTATTTTCCTTGCACAATCCGCGCTTACACCCAAAAGCTTCCATCTTATTAATCTGGGCCTTCATTCTGTCGTCAGAAAGATACAGCGCTTTCTTATCCCATATCTTATATTGAACCATTACCACGCTAGTCAGATCCGTTTTAGGGTCGTGTCTTTCATATATTATATCCGCCCCTGTAATATGCTCAGGTCGATCAGGGTGTAGTACTCGCAGGCGCAGATAGTTTCCATCGGGAAGCATAAAGTCTTTTTTGCCAAGCCCGTTCCCGAGCACAGGCATATTCCTTTCAACATTATATGCATCCCGAAATATTAATTTATTTTCCGAATGAGACGCAGGAGAAATTTCTTCCTTGGCCTTTTTAAGTAAATTGAGACGCTTTTTAATTTGATCTGTTTGCTCTTTTTTATGGCTATCTCTTTTTGCCACCTCTAGCAATCGAGACAACTTTTCTATTTCAGCCTCCAACAACATTATCGGCGTGATTTTTGTATCTGATTCTATTGACTCTAGTTCGGCTCGTTGCCTGTACTCACGTGCGGTTTCACTCTCGCGCTGTCTCCTGAGCAGACTGTTCTCAGGCCCCAGCAACTCCGGATAAAGCTCACCACCAAAATCAAGAGAGTTGTCGTATGTTCCTTTTGCCATGTCGCCTTTTGTGGCGATTTTAATCATCCCCCTTATTGCGTTAAGGGTAACCCACTCTTGATTGATACGTTCTTCATTCTGTTGAAGTTCCACTTTCAATCACTCCCTACTTGCCACTACAATTTTTACCGAAGATTGCTGCCTAAGTCATTAAGCCACATCATTTTACTTATCCCAGCCACACACCGACCAAAACCCCAACAGCCACACTCTAACCAACGACAAATATCATACAAAGTAGTGCCCATTAAGATCCGGATCACGATATATATTTGCTATAAGATCAGAGCGACGACACCGCATCTCCATATATATATGATCAAGACTTTCGACATCTATGTTCCAAACGCCTTGAAACTGATCGTACTTTGGCACACCTAAAACATATAGAAAAAATTGTTCTGACGGACGCCTACTCACTCCTTTAGCCACCTTCAAAATTTTCTCTAACAGCATCTTATAATACGATGGCGCTTGCTTAATAGAATCTGAGACGGCGGACTCCAAGAGCCTGACAACAACATGAGATCCCTTATGCGGCAATGAGAAACCTCTTCCAAATTTAAAGTAGGTATACTTCTCACAGGCATCGACATTTGTTGCCAATCCACAATATACAAACCTTCTATAGATATTAGGGGATTGGTTATCTATCGGGACGAAGGAAGATCTAATTGTGCCAGAATTGCCGTCAATGACCAGCCCTCGACCAAGGGACCACCCTCCATTTAAAAGAGTTTCAATCGAGTAGCACTTCGGATTAGCGACCCCCGAACTTCCTTCTGATCGTCCCCGAGCAACGTAACGAAGATTTACGATATTATCAGTAGGAAAGTTGTGCACACGGGCAGGAACACCGAAATATCCCTTGCGACGCTTGGTTTCAAACACAATCTCTGTAGCATCAGTTATAGAAGCTCTTTCTCGCCTAGCCTTTCCTGACAGGGTAAAAGTGGGAGCTACATACTTTGGCTCGAATGAGCATCCCGGAAAATGCCGCTCAGACCCACGAGCCGTCTTGAAATAATGGTCAACCTTGTAAGTTGATCGTCCTAAATTCGCACAAACATACCTCGCTCTACAAGCAGAGTCCAAACACGCGAAATCGTCCTTTCGCGTTATTACTTGCTGGCGGTAGAGTTCGACTGCCTCTTTGGCACTAACCTCTCTCTTGAGACTGATGCAGTACGCCCTATCCAACTAGCTCACCCCCAAAATTTCAATACCGGCAGCTTACAACGCCGTAAAAGACTGTGCACCGACATATCATTGAGCCGACGCGGCAGGGCGTTTCGCTTGATGCTCTCGTAAAAAGTTCCTAACTGAGAATCCACCTCTACAACTTGCTTGCACTCGGCTTCAACTGACCATCTATATACACGAGTGATATATTTGATCCAGTAACAGCCAAATGAACCTCATTCATATTGTCAATCTGCTTTTGACTCATCCCAAGATCAAGTATCAAGTAAATTGCCTTGCGAGACTTCTCCGACTTCATGTACTCCGGAAGTTGACGCACAATACCATTTCTTATATGAGAATTGTCTGATTTTTTTATTTCTACAAGAATACTGTTTTCGTTATTTGATCCAAATTTAAAATCAACCGGACCTCGCCCTGAATTTGACTCTCTGGCTATCATAATTTTATTAGCCTCACAGTAAGCTTCCGCAATACCGTAAAAAGCTAACTGAATCGCGGTTTCGTTTTTAACCTTTGCTTTACTGTCGTAGAACAGGGTGTTTAATCCATTATTCTCAACCAGCTGCTTAAATTTCTCACATATCACCATTACAAGATCAAAAACCTCGTCAAGTGTAGGGTGAGCACTAAGTGAAAGAGCAATGGGATTCTCAGATACAGCCTCTACGCTGCGTCTATACCAAGTGTACTCCCCCTTCTTATCCTCATCAAAATCATATGGTTTAACATCTTTGGAAGAGTACTGATCTACGAGATCATCAATCAAGTCCGGATACTTCAGCACCAATTTTTTTAGCTCTTCCTTTTTCATATTGGCGAGTGAGCGCCAACTATTCCCCACTAGAGAGTTTAAGGACTCTCTAATCTCTGCACTGCTGATACCAATTTCATCCGATCCACTCCATTCGAATGCTGAAGGCAAGTCCCTTAGCAGCTCCTTCGGCACAAGCAAAATAGGCTCTTTTGTAAACGGATTTTTCGGAAGCCCAATCCGCTTATCAAGAGGGCCATCCCAGTCTTTTGGCAGTATCTTCTTATAAATATTTCGCGAGTAATTGACTATATCTTCTTGAATAACGTTTGCCGTCATATCACTAATACGATCCGGACCAAAGTTATCTTCAAACAAGCCCACCAACTCAAAAAGCTCTGGATCACTTTTTCCCGCATCAATGATCAACTTTGCAGTATCGAGGATTCTATCTCGCAGCCCTTTCCCTATCCCACTCCCGGCAGTACCACCCGTAGAGTAACCGATGCAAAGACCGCGAACCTCATGCCAACTCATTCTGGTGGCGGCAGAATTCCAGAATGGATCATGCTTATGCTTACTAGTTTGAAGTAGCTTTCCAATTGCTAAAAATCTTGTCTGCAAATCGGCATAGCTGGAGGCAAATTCTGGTGTCTTGCAGTGCTTCAATAAAAGGGGGTCAATAAAAAGACGCGTATCGTGATCGAGAATAGGATCAAATACTCCGAGTGATTCCATCGTGCTGTTAGGAATTTCGAGGTATTTAGATAAAGAGGTTGGCATGACAATCCCTGTGCATTGGCGTATTGGGCAAAATGCCATGATGCGTGGGTACTTTCAAGCGCCGCTTGCCGCAGCCCGCACTCCTCTGCACTGGAGAAAATGAAGAATGGGGAAGCAGCAGGCAATCCGAGACGAACCCAATACCGAGATCGAGGCTCCAAAAGCACTTGGGACAAGGAGGGTAGCTAGATCGAATGCCCAGCATGGTGCACCACTTCGGTGTACCTAAACGATGTCACACTTCGAGATTATTGACTGATAGATCCTTGTAGAACCAAGGACTTAGAGATAATAGGTAACCCCGCCAGCCACACCTCGACAGACAATTTCACCGCCGCAGCTGTAGCCTGTCTCATATCCAAATTCATCCCCCCCGTTACGAAGCCAACAGAGCCTCAAAGCCTCCCAACTTATTTTCATATTTGTCGAGTTGCCGTTTTGGCCTCCTCGTGTAGTGTTAAGCACCTAGGCCACGCCGACCGCTTTCAGAATGCCCCGCCTCTTCCTGCAAAGCCCCCCCAAAATTTGGGCGGCTGGGTAATTAGCACAGGAACGCTCTGCCTTATATTCAGCCGCGAATCACTGAAACGTTATCGAAGTGCTATCCAAAAATTTACGAGATTTGGAAATTCACTCCGGAATCGCATCACTCTGGGTCACCACTAAACCCGACCACAAAGTAAGCTCGCACGGCCCCACCCATCCACTTACATACAATCGGGAACCTCTCAGTGCGAACGGAAGGTCGTCCTTGAGACGGGTGCCAGTGGAGCTTACCCTTTGTCGCCCTCACCGTGCCGCCCACCGACATAAGTCATTCGGCTCACTTCGCGCTCCCGGTAGGCGGCATAAATCACTTAACGGCCAGCAGCTGACGGAGCGCCCGCTTTCACACGGGCGTCCTGAACGTCGACCGCAGATAAGACTGCCCTTAGAGGTTACTCTTCAGCCAGCTAGAACCAGCAGGATCAAAGCCGCTCCAAGCTCCCTCACCACTCAATCTGACCACGAGAAGCTCGTCGTTTGCATCGATATGAGGACTAAGGTAATCGCGGATTGCACTGGTGTTGCTTTCAGACTTCACAACCCAAGTGGAATCGAGGTAATGCCACCAAGCACCAATCTTTTTGATAGCCTCGATGAGGTTGTTGTAGTTTTGAACCGGCCGGTTCAAGTCGTAACCGATAAGGAAGGTAGCCATGCGTCAAATCTCCGAAGCATTCTGAAAAGACATAGAAAGCGTTTGGGCCAAACCACGCAGCAGTCTGAGTGGTCGGACCATCTTGCTACTGGTCAGTGAGGTAAGGATCGAAGGTGCTGGCATACGTCTTCCCACTTCCCTAAACGGAAGCGGCGATAGCGGTGAACGAGAACACATTTGGAGCTGGCATATATGGCCATGATGGTCTTACCTGTATAGGCGAAGGATTGAATTCGCACGCATCCAGAAACGACCACCAATCAGGAACCATTTGACAGCACATGCCGCAATTGGCTTAATAGGCGCCTTCTCAGATTCATGCGCTACAAATGCATGCTTCGGGGTGCGGGTATTCACGATCTGTCGCCAAACTTCGCGTGATACCCGCAGACATATTCCAAAGCCAACCTCCTTAAATGGGGGTTGTTTGCGTCTGCGTCTTTATAATACTGGCACGCGATTTGAATAGCAAGCTGTGAGCGTGCTGAAGACACTCTAAATCGAAATCCTCATGCTTCCCTGCATTTCACAACAGGATCATTGTGACGGTCACAGGAGGCCTTACAGGCCTTATATGGCTCATATGCATCACGCTGATTCGCTTCAGCCCAGCCAAGCCCACCCTTTTTACCTGCACAACGAATCACGGCTGGAATATCCGACCAACAGAACCTATGCATGCCTGAGGCATTTCTAACAGCCAACGGGAACCGCATAACAGAAAGGGAAAGTGAGCGTTTGGTGTGGCGAGTCGAGATATTTGCCACAAGGCACATGCAGGCGAGCTAACTCAAGGAGCTTGAGCCGCATAGCTTTCGCCTATCAGAAATCAAGGGCATAGCGTGGGATTTAATGCGTAGCGAGGAGGAATCCGAGTAGTACAACTGAGTAGTACAACCCAAAAAGAAAAACCCCCGTAACTCATTGAATTACAGGGGTTTTCTGGATATGGCGGAGAGATAGGGATTCGAATCCTAGGTACCGGCGAAGGTATAACGGATTTCGAATCCGTCTCATTCGACCACTCTGGCATCTCTCCAACGGCGCGGACGATGGGAAATACCACAGAAACCTTGAGTAAGTTACGGTTATGTAGCTAGGTTTCAAGTAGCTCCAAAGCTTCTGCTGGCTCGAAGCCATGCGTATCTCTGTGCCATTGAAAGTACTTCTTCGTTTTCTGGCTCCAAGCAGGTACGACATTACCCAACACACCATCAATGTAACTCGATATAGCCGCAGGGGCTTCGAGGGATGGATGCCTAACAACCGCCCCGTTCTTTACCGAAATGTATCCGAACTCAAAAAGCGGGTCACATCCCATACGGCACATAGGGGCTGCAATATTTTCGATATCCAGCTTTTCCTTTCTGTCGCAGGAAGCCCGTTTTTTGATGTGTGCAGCAACCAGCATGTTGCGGGGATAGTCGTTTAAGCAGATGCAGCATGTACCAGTGGCCAAGCCTTTAAAGAGGTGTTTCACGATGAAGCGGTGCTCGTTTCTAGTCGGTCTCGTAGCAGAACCATCCGTCTCCATCTGGAGACTAATTTCAACGCGAGCCTCTTCGAGACTTATAGGCTCATCAGCAAGCTCGTATAGTAGCTTCTCGTAGCGATCAATAATCGCTGCACTGTCTGCTTCGGAGAAGCGATTGAAAGACATACGAGGCTGGCTTTCGGTGCAGAGCAGGATGTCAGGATATGGAATAGACACATGGCGTACATCCGAAACGAAGTAAACGTTCTCCCAAGTGATCCCCTCACTGACGTCTTTAAAACCCCACAGATGAAGAGCAAGGGCTCGATTACGGGTGCGATGAGTAAACCTCGACGCAACTGTAACCACTCCTTTGACGTTGAAGATGACCACGTCGTTTGGAGCCATTCTCAGCCAAGCAGCTTCGGTATTGCTGGGCGATAGCCCCCAGATATACAGCTTGCCCGAGGGATTCTCTGCTCGCAGTATCGCACCAAGCGCAGGATCAAGAAGGTGCACGATATCGTCAAGAAAGATGGGGTTGAGTATGGTGTTCTGAAGGTTCTGCCTCGCAACGGGATCAGAGCAAGGCTGGTACACAACTGCGACAGTCATTTCTCTCTCCTTGAGTACTTCACAGCATTGCCCTTGGACTTATCAACGGGATACTTCTCTGCATTTAGCTTGATTTTGGCTTGGGCCGCCGCTGCAACGTCGATCTGTAGCCTATCTCCCAGTCTGAGCAGGTAAAGCAGAACATCGGCCATCTCTTCTTCAACGGCCTTTACTGCCTCATCGCTAAGGACAGCACGCTCACTCTGTTCAGCAGTGAGCCACTGAAAGAGCTCTGTAAGCTCCCCCACCTCACCGGACAATGCCATCACTAGATTCTTGGGGGTATGGAACTGATCCCATTCCCTCTCGTTAGCAAACGCAGCCAGATCGGACTGCAGTTGTTTCAGTACGTCCATGCCGATTCCATGCACCATGATCAAGATAGCGTGGACGCTAACGACTCCGACAAAGCCTGTCTAGCCGCCAACACATCACACGCTCGCTCACCAAGACCAAAATGTAGAAGAATCACAGTCAGAACAGGTCTTGTAGGTGTTCACATTGCTCGGTGTGAACGAAGCCTATATTTTGTGAACGTTCTGCAAGAAATCCAAGACAACAAAAAAGGGCCCACCTTTCGGTGAGCCCTTCTAGACCGCCCAGCAGAGCGGATTTTGTTTGGTAGGCGCGATTGGACTCGAA
>NZ_JBIUXZ010000022.1:11644-43891 GCF_044744265.1 Pseudomonas sp. NPDC087342 | reverse complement strand
CGAACCAACGACCCCCACCATGTCAAGGTGGTGCTCTAACCAACTGAGCTACGTGCCTGCTGTGAGGCGGCATTCTACGGAATTCCGGAGGGGTGTCAACACCTTTTTTCGAGCTAACCCTATGAATATGCAAAATATTTAATTTCGGTGCTGCGACGAAGATTTTCCGGTGGCTGGCGGTGGTTTTTTAACTCGGGTAGGATCGGCGGACTCGTAAAATATATTAAACAGAGGCTGCAGGATGGCGAACACCCCCTACCCAGAGTCCTATTACGCTGCATCGGCGAATGCGGTTCCGCCGCGTCCGGTTTTGCAGGATGAAGTAGAGACTGATGTCTGTGTGATCGGCGCCGGTTACACCGGTCTGTCCTCTGCCCTGTTTCTGCTGGAGAACGGTTTTAAGGTAACGGTGCTTGAGGCGGCCAAGGTTGGGTTTGGGGCGTCGGGGCGTAACGGTGGCCAGATCGTTAACAGTTATAGCCGTGACATTGATGTGATCGAGCGCAGTGTCGGGCCCAAGCAGGCGCAGTTGCTGGGGCAGATGGCGTTTGAGGGTGGACGGATCATTCGTGAGCGGGTCGCCAAATATAATATCCAGTGCGACTTGAAGGACGGCGGTGTGTTTGCGGCCATCACGGCCAAGCAGATGGGGCATCTGGAATCGCAGAAACGGCTGTGGGAGCGCTTCGGTCATACGCAGCTTGAGTTGCTGGATCAGAAGCGCATCCGTGAACTGGTGGCGTGCGATCAGTATGTCGGCGGCATGCTCGACATGAGTGGCGGGCATATTCATCCGTTGAACCTGGCGCTCGGTGAAGCGGCGGCCGTCGAGTCGCTGGGCGGCACTATTTATGAGCAGTCGCCGGCGGTGCGCATTGAGCGCGGGACGAATCCGGTGGTGCATACGCCGCAGGGTAAGGTTCGGGCCAAGTTCATCATCGTTGCGGGCAACGCTTACCTCGGCAATCTGGTGCCGGAGTTGGCGGCGAAGTCGATGCCGTGCGGGACTCAGGTGATCACCACTGAGCCGTTGGGCGATGCGTTGGCCAAGGCGCTGTTGCCGCAGGATTACTGTGTCGAGGACTGCAATTACCTGCTTGATTACTACCGTTTGACCGGGGATAAGCGCTTGGTCTTCGGCGGTGGCGTGGTGTATGGCGCGCGGGATCCGGCGAACATTGAGGCGATTATTCGGCCGAAGATGCTCAAGGCGTTTCCGCAGTTGAAAGACGTGAAGATTGATTACGCCTGGACCGGAAATTTCCTGCTGACGTTGTCGCGTCTTCCACAGGTCGGGCGGCTGGGGGATAACATTTATTATTCCCAGGGTTGCAGCGGGCATGGGGTGACGTATACGCATTTGGCGGGCAAGGTGCTGGCCGAGGCGTTGCGCGGGCAGGCTGAGCGGTTCGATGCGTTTGCGGATTTGCCGCATTACCCGTTTCCGGGTGGGCAATTGTTGCGCACGCCATTTGCGGCGTTGGGGGCCTGGTATTACGGGTTGCGGGATAAGTTTGGGTACTAAGCAACACCGCAACCCCCTGTAGGAGCTGAGCTTGCTCGCGAAGAGGCCGTGTCAGTCGACATTAATGTTGCCTTATACGCCGCCTTCGCGAGCAAGCTTCGCTCCTACAGGGGGTTGCGGTGTCAGTCGACGTTAATGTTGCCTGATACGCCGCCTTCGCGAGCAAGCTTCGCTCCTACAGGGGGTTGGGTGTCAGGCAACGGTGAGGGTGTCTGACAGGCCGCCTTCGCGAGCAGGCTCGCTCCCACAGGGGAACGGGGTTAGAGGCGATTTCGGGGGATGCCGCTTCGTATTCGCAGGATATCGGCGAGTACGGCGAGGGCGATTTCTGCGGGGGTTTTGCTGCCTAGGTTCAGGCCAATCGGCGCATGAATTCTTGCCAGCTCCACATCCCCCAACCCTCCAATCCTGCGCAACCGCTCAAAGCGCTTTTGCGATGTCTGCATCGACCCCATCACACCGATGTAAAACGCATCGGTGCGCACCGCTTCCATCATCGCCAAATCATCAATGCGCGGATCGTGAGTCAACGCCACCACCGCCGTGTCGCTGTGACAGCCACCATCAGCGATAAACACCGAAGGCAACTGACGCCGAATCTCGACGCCGTCCAGCACCACGCCTTCCAGCACTTCATCGCGAGGATCACAAAGGATCACCTCGAAACCCAGGCCCACGGCAAATTCCGCACACGCCTGGGCCACGCTGGAATACCCCGCCAGCAATAAGCGCTGAGCCGCGCCGATCCGCACGCGCACCCGGTCGATCTCGCGTTCGATGCGCACACCTTGCTCGCTGTCCGCGATCACACTGCGTGCACCGCTGGCCAGATCGACCTCGCGGATCAACCGACGCTGCCCGAGCAACGCCGATTCCAGTTCCCGCAAATGCGCCTGAACTTCGCAATCCGAATCAAGCTTCTCCACCAGCACATCGAGCACGCCGCCACACGGCAGGCTCACTCGCGAACGTGGGTCATCGCCTTCGCCGTAACGCACGACGCTGACGGCTTGCTCGAACAAACCCTCAGCGACGCGCTCAAGGAAATCCTCCTCAACGCAGCCTCCGGACAGCGAACCGATCCACTGCCCTTGCGCGTTCACCGCCAGCAGCGAGCCCGGCGCACGGGGCGCCGAGCCGTAGGTGGCGAGCACCGTGCACAACCACACACGCTGCCCGGCCACCGACCATTCCAGTGCTCGGCGCACCACTTGCAGATCGAGATGCTGCATGTCAGTGCGCCTTGTGCTCGGCCGGTGGTGCGTCCGCTTGCAGCTTCTGCACATCACTCACCGCCAGCTCACTCGACTGACCGCCCCAACCCTGACGCAGGTAGTTCAGCAGATCGGTCAGTTGCTCATGATTGAGTTTTTCGGCAAAGCCCGGCATCGGTTGCATGCGTTCGAACCCGGCGAATTTCTGTTCGCCGATGCCGTCCTCGATCACTCGCAACAGGTTGCGCGGATCTTCCAGGCGCAACGTGGTGTTGCCGCGCATGGCCACCGCGATGTGCGGCTTGCCCTCGCCGTTCGGCGCGTGGCAACCGGCACACACGTTCAGGTAATCCTGGCGACCGCGCTGGGCGCTTGGGCTCATCTTGTCCAGCGGCACTTCGGTCAGCACTTTGGCCGCAGGCGCTGGATCGCCCAGCAGGTACGTCGCCATCGCCGCCAGGTCTGGGTCGCTGAGGCCTTGAGTGCTGTTGTGGAACACCGGGAACATCTCGTTGAACATCGTGCCCTGGGCGCTCATGCCGTGCTTGAGGAAGGTGCTCAAGTCCTGTTGATTCCAGCCGCGAGCGGCCAGATCAGTGGCCAACAGGCTTGGCGCCAGGTAGCCGTTGAGCAAACCGCCGGTCAGGCGTTTGTCCATCTGCATCGCACCGGGCAAACCGCGTGGGGTGTGGCATTCGCCGCAGTGGCCAAGCACTTCGACCATGTATTCGCCGCGCTTGAAGGCTTCACTTTTACCCTCGGTCGGCGCGAGTTTCACGTCCTTGCCGTAGAGCATGTTCCAGCCCATCAAACCCAGGCGCACGTTGAACGGGAAGCTCAGGCTGGTGACCGGTGCTGCGCGCTCAATCGGCTCGACGGTTTTCAGGTACGCGTGAATCGCGTCCGAGTCTTCGCGCGGCATCAGGTGATACGAGGTGTAGGGCATCGCCGGGTACAGGTTCGCGCCATCCCGGCGTTTGCCTTCGGTGAGCGCGGCGAAGAATTCGGCATCGGTATACAGACCGATGCCGTGCTCTTTGCTCGGGGTGATATTGGTGCCGTAGATCGTGCCGAACGGCGAGACAATCGGCAGCCCCCCCGCATACGGCGCGCCGCCCGGTGCGGTGTGGCACGCCATGCAGTCAGCCGCGCGAGCGAGGTATTCGCCGCGTTTCACCTGATCATCCGCGTGGGCCAATAACACCGGCGCAGCCAGGCCGACCGCCAGCGTCAGGCGGGAAAGTAGTTGCTTCATGCTTAACCCTCCTTGACCAGGCCGAGATCGGTCAGCACGTTGCGCGTCGCGCTGTAGTAGCGCACATAGCCGGTGCAGCGGCAGATGTGATGGCCGAGGCTGTCTTCGATGACTTTTTCCAACTGGCTTTTCACGATGGGCTGACGCTGGAGTTTTTCCACCAGCACTGTCGCGGCGTTGACGAAACCCGGTGCGCAATAGCTGCACTGGAAGGCGAATTCATCAACGAAACGCTGTTGGATCGGGTTCAGTTCAGTGACCTTGCCCTGTTCATCGCGGGTCGCGTGGCCTTCGATGGTCCGCACTTTCTTGCCTTCGAAGTAGTGCGCGCCGGTGATGCAGGTGCGCACTTCTTCGCTGGTGCCGTCGGGGTTATCGACGATCACCACACAGGCGTGGCAGATGCCCTGGCCGCAGCCGAGGCGCGAGCCGGTGAGGTTTTTGTATTCGTGCAGGTAATCGATCATCGGCAGGTCATCAGGGATGTCCACCGGGCCGACGGATTGACCGTTGAGGGTCAGTTGAAGCGGACGGTTAGCCATTGAGGGCCTCCTTGATGCGTGCGGAAGTGATAGGCAGGTCGCGGACCCGTTTGCCGATGGCGTGCGCCACGGCGTTACCGATGGCGCCGACCACCGGGATCATCACCACTTCGGCAATGCCCTTGGACGGATCGCTCGGCGACAGCGGCGGCAGGATCTCGGCGGTCTGGTTCCAGACGGCAACGTGCCGGGCCATCGGCAAGCGGTAACGGTTGAAGTTCCAGTCACCCTCCCCCGGCCCGCCTTCGTACAGCGGCATCTCTTCGAGCAGCGCATGGCCGATACCCATGGCGATCCCGCCTTCGAGCTGGCCCTTGACCAGTTCTTCCACCAGCACCCGACCGCACTCGACCCACGAGTGATGGTTGAGTACTTGCACTTCGGCGGAGCCTTTGTTCACTTTCAATTCCACCAGCGTCGCGACCGGGCTGTAGTAAGTCACCGCCGCGTTGTTCAACTGGGTGTCCGGGTAGTGCACGTTCTGGCGGTCCAGCAAGTGGAAACCGGCGCTGATCATCTGCGCTTTCTTCGCGTTCGGAGCACCGTCGCCGTACTTCACCGCCAAGCCGTCGAGGGGCAGACGCTCGCGCACGCCGTCGATGCTGAACTCGGCCTCGGCCCAGCTCCAGCGGTTGAAACCGTGCACGGTTGCGCCGGTCACCAGGCCTTTTTCGTGGGCGTGTTTCGCCAGTTGTTCAAAGCTCAGCGGCTGCATGCCGTTGGCGGTGAGTTTGCCGTCGACCCAATGCGCATCTTCGCGACGCACCACGTACGGATTGGCCTGGCCGCCGTAAGGGCCCTGGCCCCAGATCTGCAACGCTGCCGGCCACAAGCCGTGGTTGAACAGCACGCGGGACGCTTCACGGGTGGCGTGGCTGAAGTAGTACGCGGAGTTGGTCGCCGACGAGGCCGAGGCGAGTTTGCCGACCCAGCGCGGGTTGCGCAGAAATCCGTCCTGCTCGGCCTGGCTCATGATGTACGGGTTGCCGCCGGTGATCAGCTGCAACTCTTTCCATTCGGTTTCGCCGGTCTTCACTTCGGTGGCCGGGATGCCGATGAAATCCGCCACCACCAAGGCTTGGGAGGTGGACATGCCGGTGCCGATTTCGATGCCGATATGACGCAGGGTCACGTGGCCTTCGGCGGTGAATTCGATGCTGGCCATTGGCGCTTCGGAACCGGTGCCGAAGTCTTTCTGGCAGATGGCGAAACCGACGCCGTACCAGTGATCCGGGTCGGCAGCTTCGCGCTGAAGCTTGATCAGGTCGCGGCTTTTCCAGACTTCGTGGGCGGAGGCCTTGTCGAGAATTTCGTGCAGGCGCAAGGCTCCGGCCGGAACCGCGCCCTGGGTGTTTTTCATGCCCGAGAGCATGGCGTTTTTCTTGCGCAAATCGATGGCATCGATGCCGAGGCGACCAGCGATTTCGTCGACCATCATCTCGGTCGACGCCATGCTTTGCAGGGTGCCGTAGCCACGCATCGAGCCGGCTTCAACAGCGCGGGAATGGTAGGCCGTGACCTGCAAATCGTTCTGCGGCATGTAGTAGATCGACTGCGCCGCCGTGGCGCCAACCGCCGCTACTGAAGGGCTGTAGTTGATCCTTCCTCCACCGTCGACGCTCATTTCGGCGCGGAAAATCTTGAAGCTGTGATCGTTTTTGTCCACGGCCAATTGGTAGCGGATGTCGAACGGGTGACGCTTGATGCCGCTCTGGAATTGCTCGTAACGGTCGTTGGCCAGACGCACCGGCACACCGGCGCCGTACAACGCGGCCAATGCGGCGTAGTAGACGAAGATGTTGTGGTCTTTTGAGCCATAACCGACGGTGTAGCCAGGGTGCATATTCAGGTTGGCCAGGCCGAAACGCGACGGTGCGATCATCTTCGCGGTTTCGGTGGCGGCTTCCAGCGGGCACTGGGTGGCGACCACAAAGTGCAGAGTCTTGGTTGCCGGGTCGTACCAGCCGTTGCCGTTGTCCGGCTCCATGGCGGCGGGTTCGATCGACGGGGTTTTGTAGCGCTCGTCGAACACCAGCCAGTTGTCCGGCGGCGAGTCGATTTGCTGCTTCATGCGGTCGGCGTAGAACAAGCCGCGCTCGGTCAGGTTGCCGTGCAGATCTGGCTGCGAATTCCACACCGGGCGACGGTTTTTCAGCATCGGGAATAGGATCGAATCCTTGAGGCTGGCGAATTCGTCTTCGTCCGCCGATGTCGCACCGCCGACGCGTACGTAGCGGAAACTGCCATACGGATCGCCTTCGTAGAACGGCACCTGAGCACCGTAACGAATCGCTTTGTCATTGAATTTGAGTTTGGCCTTGGCCTGGCGGAAACGCTCGAAGTCGTTCCAGATCAGGATCGCCACCGGATGACCGATGAACATCGGCACCTTTCCTTCGGGCAGCAGCGGATCGGGCGCGTGCTCTTCCGGGAAGACGATGCCGTCCTTGTCGAGGTCGGCGGCGGTGACGATGCGGTCGGGCTGCAAGTCAGCGCCAAGCCATGCCAGGTCTACACCTGCGTAGATGCGGTCGGCCTTGGTGGTTTTCAGCAACATGGCGTGGCCCTGCTGCTGCGGCCAGCCCGGCATGTCCTTGGCGCGGATGTCGCGGGCAAAGACTTTGCTGCCGCAGACCTTGGACAAGGCATCGTTACGCGAGCGCGCCTTGCCGTTGTTGCCGAGCCATTGCTCGGACGGCACGGTCACGCTGTTTTCCATCAAGGCAGCCAGCGCCTGGGAGCTGAGCGGCGTGAGCGTCACGCTCACACCCGCCACCAGCCCGCCCTGAAGGAACGAGCGCCGGGAGATATCACGGTTGGACATGGATCATCCTCTGGGCGGTTATAGGTCCGCCCTTCTGGTTATGTTCTGGGGATCTCGAGTCTTGCAGAAGCGCTTTTGGACGAAGCAAAAGGCTGTATTTGACAGTGCAAAGCTGACCGAAAGGTTAACTTTATAGGTTTCTGCGCTTGCGGCAAACAACCGGTTACAAAAAAACTGACCAACGAATCAAAATATTGCTGCATTGCGCGGCAATACATCGCTGGAAATGCTGATCTCTATCGATGAAAAACGCTGTCCCCTGTAGGAGCGAGGCTTGCCCGCGAAGGCGTCCTTGAGATCGCTATCGCGGGCAAGCCTTGCTCCTACAGGTGGTGCCCTCGAGGACGCCTTCGCGGGCAAGCCTCGCTCCTACAGGTGGTGCCCTCGAGGACGCCTTCGCGGGCAAGCCTCGCTCCTACAGGTTTTACGTGAGCCGGGCAGCTCTAGCTACGTCGGGCTTCGAGTTTCTGGAGGAATTCTGCGCGGCGGCGTTGGTCGGCTTCTTCTTTGGCCATCAATTCGGGCAATAGCTCGGCAGCACGCCCGGCATCGAGAATGAAGACGCCGTCATCGTCACCAATGGCCAGATCCCCCGGATGCACCGTCACCTCGCCAATCCGGATAGGCTGATTGACCTCACCCTGAACGCCAATGCCACGCGTGGTGTACGCACTGACGTCGCGACAAAACACCGGCAACCCATGTTGGCGTAGCGCACTGACATCGGTGACCGCGCCCGACACCACCACTCCGGCCAACCCTTTGATCAGTCCTGCCAAGGTGCGCAATTCACCCCAACAGCCGCATTCATCATCGCCCACGCATTCGATTACCAACACATCCCCCGGCTGACTCAACAACAGCGCCTCACGCAAAACACTGCCATCCGGCGGGAAGACTTTGACCGTGACCACATTGCCAACCATGCGGATGTCGTTGAACAGCGGTTTGATCCCGCGCAGAAAGCCAAGATCGGAAAAGTGACCGATGGTGGACGGCGGGATCGACTGGTACTTGGCGATCAACTCCGGGCTGAGGTTTTGCTGGCGGGGATTGATCAGGTAACTCATCGGCATTTTTTCCCCGGACGCAGCAATGGGCAGGTCGAGCAGTATTCAGCAGGCTCGGTGGCCAGGTAGTAAAAGCAGCAAGTGCGGCGAAAGCGGATGCTGCGTTGCCCGTCGTCCACCAGCGTCGGCGGTCGGCGGAAATGGCTCAGCGGGTTGTAATCGAGGCCGAACAGCGCGGGTTCGGCTTGGGTCATCAGCCAGGTGAAATCCGCTTCACATCGCTCGCGCACCGCCGGGTCGTCGATTTTCGCCATGCGCTTTTCATACAGCGAGTACACACGCACAGCGGTGTTTTCCCAAAGGATGCGCCGGGAAACACCGGTGATGCGGTTGAAGGTTTGCCACAGCGGTTTCAGCAAGTCGGCGAACAGCGCTTGAACGATGGTTTCGCGCCAGGCTTCACGTTCGCCCGCTTCATATGTCAGCGGAAAGGAATGGCTAATCGGCATCGAAGACGTCCACAACCCGTCGTCGTGACCATGCTCGACCACCGTATTGTCCAGCGACATCAGCAAGCCTTTGTCATACACCGACATCGCATACAAACAGGCGCCGGTCGCCAGAAACGATAAACGCTTGCCGAGCAACGAGGCGGTAATCGCCCGAGTCGGCGAGCCGATCACCGGGCCCAACGCGTCCAGCAGTTGCACGCACACGTCCTCTTGCAACAAATCCCGAGCCATCAACGAACGCAGCGAATCACGTTCAGCGCTGTCCTTGAGCCGCAGCCCGCCGGACAACACCGCCCACTCCGACTCAGTGAAATGCCCAGCCAGATTCATTGCGGCAATTCCCGGCCAAACGGAATGCACAGCGGCGTGCCGAAGAACGGATCGGGAATGATCCGGCAATTGAGGTCGAACACGGTTTTGACCAGCGCCTCGGTCAGCACTTCATCGGGCCGGCCTTGGGCGAACGCGGTCTGGTTGTGCACCGCGACCATGTGGTCGGCGTAACGGCATGCGAGGTTGAGGTCGTGCAGGACCATGATGATGGTTTTGTTTTCGAGCCGGTTGAGGTCGCGCAGCAGGTCCAGCACTTCGATCTGATGCGCCAGGTCGAGGAACGTGGTCGGTTCGTCGAGCAGCACGATGCCGGTGTCCTGGGCCAGGGTCATGGCGATCCACGCGCGCTGGCGCTGACCACCGGATAACGCGTCCACCGGCCGATCCGCCAGGGCCAGCAGACTGGTTTGCGTCAGCGCGCGGTTGACCATGGCTTCGTCTTCCGCCGACCACTGTTGCATCCAGCTCTGATACGGATAGCGCCCCAGCGCCACCAATTGCCGCACGGTGATGCCCTCCGGCGCGCTCGGGGTTTGCGGCAAAATCGCCAGCTCCCGAGCCACGGCGGCGGTGGATTTTTGCTGGATATCCACACCGTTGAGAATCACCGAGCCCTGCTGCGGTTTCAGCAGGCGGGCGAAGGATTTGAGCAAGGTGCTTTTGCCGCAGCCGTTGCTGCCGATCAATACCGAAATCTTGCCTTGGGGCAGTTGCATGTCCAGCGCGTCAATAATCACCTGGCGCTGATAACTCAGGGTCAGGCCGCGACTTGCAATCGACGTCATACGTTGAATTCCTTAATGACGTTGTTTAATCAACAGATAGAGAAAAAAGGGTGTGCCGAGCACGGCGACAAAAATCCCGGCGGGCAGATCCAGCGGCAAAAACAGCGTGCGCCCGGCCAGATCAGCCAGCACCACCAGGTTCGCGCCGACCAGCGCCGCCATCACCGCCTGACCGCCAAACCCCGGCGCCACCAAGCGCTTGGCAATGTGCGGCGCAATCAACCCGACAAACGCAATCGCCCCGCCCCAGGCAATCGCCGCACCGGCCAACGCCACGCTGACCAGCAACAGACCAGCGCGCAGCCACTGCACGCGTACGCCGATGCCCATGGCGAGGCTGTCATCCAGTTGTTGCACCATCACCTGCCGCGCCAGAAAAACCAGCAGCGGACAAATGCCCAATAACCACGAGCCCAGCGCCAGCGGTTCAGGCCAACTGGCACCGTACACGCTGCCGGTCAGCCAGACATAGGCCGACAGGGTCGTGGTCAACGGACTGAACACCAGAATGAACGTGGTGGCGGCGGTCAACATCGCGGAGATGCCGACGCCGATCAACACCAGCCGCAGTGGTGAAGTCCCCTGTTTCCAGGCCAGCAAATAAATCGCCAATGCTGCCAGCCCAGCACCGAGCATCGCCGCCAGCGGCAGATACTGTTGGCCCAGCGCCACCGAGAAAAACGACAAGTACAACACCGCCGCCGCACTCGCGCCGCTGGTAATTCCCAGCAGGTCCGGTGAGGCCAACGGGTTGCGGATGATGCTTTGCAGGATCAGCCCGGACACCGACAACGCCGCGCCCACCAGCGCCGCCAACAACAGGCGCGGAAAGCGCAGTTGCTCGACGATAAACGTCAGGCTGGCGTCCTGGTTCGAGAACAATATGCGCAGCACTTCCAAGGGCGAGAGCATGACTTTGCCCAGGGACAGCGAGCCGAGCATGATCAATGCAGTGACAACCACGGCCGCCAACAAACGCCACAACGTCGCGACATTGATCCGCCGGGAAAACCCGCTGCGACGCCAGGTCAGGACCTTATCCATAACGACCTCCACGGCGCGCCAACAGAATGAAAAACGGCGCGCCGAACAGTGCGGTCATCACGCCCACCGGCACTTCTTGCGGCAGGATCAGCACCCGCGACAAGGTATCCGCCAGCAGCAACACAATCGCACCGAGCAGCGCACTCCCCGGCAGCAACCAGCGATGGTCAATCGACAACCCCTTGCGCACCATGTGCGGCACCAGCAACCCGATAAAGCCGATACTGCCGGCCAACGCCACCGCGCTGCCCGCCAGGCACACCACCAGCACGGCCATCAACAAGCGGATCAAACCGGTGCGCTGTCCGAGGCCGGTAGCAATTTCTTCGCCGGCGTTCAGCACATTGACCTGCCCCGCCAGCAACATCGAGCCGAACAAGCCGAGCACGCCACACAGCAACAACGGCGCGGCGACCGACAGGCTGCGTTCGGTCAACGAACCGGCGAGCCAGAACAGCACCGTGTCCAGTCCATCCTGATTGACCACCAGCAATGCCTGGCTGAACGCGGAAAACAACGCCGCCATCGCCGCACCCGCCAGCACGATACGCAACGGGCTGAGACTGCCCTGCCCCATGTTGCCGATCAGCCACACCAGACTGCCCGCCACCGCCGCGCCGATAAACGCGCACCACAGCCACGCGTCCGGGGATGCCAGGGAAAACAACGAGGAACCGAGGATGATAAAAAACGTCGCGCCGGCATTGATCCCGAACAGGCCGGGGGACGCCAGCGGATTGCGGGTCAGCGCTTGCATCAGTGCGCCGGCCACCGCGAGGCTCGCGCCGACGGCCATGGCCATCAAGGTGCGCGACAGGCGCGTAGTGGTCACCAGCACATGGCTGACGCTCAACGGATCGGGATGCACGAATGCCGCTGCAATTTCCGAAAGCGGAATCCAGGTCGCGCCGACCGCCAGGCTCAACACGCAGCTCAGCAACAACACAACGCCCGCACTCCACATCTTCAACGCATTGCTCATGAAGCTTTAACCAGACGGGCGACATCGTCGAGCATCAGATTCGCGCCAAGCATGCCACCCGACAGGCTCCACGCCACGCCATCAACCCGCCACACCTGGCCTTGTTGCGGCGCGCGCATTTGCTGCCACAGCGGATGCTGCACCAGGCTTTCATAATTTCGCTGCACTGCCGCTTTCTCCGCGCGCAAGAAGATGAAGAAAATATCGGCATTCACCACGGCGAGACTTTCCTTGCTGGTGAGCTTGATCGACACCCCGCTCGCCGCCCGACTGGCTTCGCTCCAATCAAAGCCCAATTCAGTGATCACGGAGCCTGGAAAACTCGCCGGCAAATAGCTGCGGATGTGGTCTTCGCGGACATCGAGAATCGACACCGTCGGCGGCCAGCGTCCGGCAAACTTCTGCTGCAATTGCAGGCGCAGTTGCGCCACCCGCTGTTGCCAGTGGGCCAAGACCTCGTCCGCCTGTTGCTGGCGGTACAACGCCAGGCCCATCAGCGCCAGAGTCTTTTTGAACTCGAACACTTCCTCCAGCATCACCACCGGAGCGATCTGCTTGAGCAACGGGGCGATGCGTTCATGGCGAAAGCGCGAGGCGATGATCACGTCCGGTTTGAGCAGCGCGATGTCTTCAAGACTGGGTTGAGTCTCCAGCCCGACGTGGGGCACATCCTCCAGCGCCCAGCGCAGATAGTGATAGGTGGGTTTCTCGCTCCAGGAATCCACTATGCCGCACGGCGTAACGCCCAACGCCACGGCGCTGTCGGAGGCACCCTGAAACAAGGTGATCACCCGCAGCGGCGCGGCGTCGGTCTGTGCCCATGCGGGCATGGAAAACTTGACTGCAAGCACGCCCAACGACAGGCGCAACAGCGTGCGCCTGGTGGGATGAGGTTGAAGGTCAGTCTTCACGATGCAACCGGTGGAACGGGTTCACCACCTGGCCTTTGCCGAACGGCATGCTGCCGGGGCCGCCCGCTCGCTCGATCATCGGCGTGAGCAGCAACTTCTGTGGCCAGTGCGGTGCTTCGAACAGTTGCTGTTTAATCATCGCCCGAGCTTCGGTGTCGAAGTCGATGGTGTCAACCAACTCGTTCAACACTTCGCCCATCGCCTTCCACAAATCGCGCTCTGGCAACCCGTAAACCACCGCCAGAGTTTCGATGATCGAGCGGAAGTTGACCTGGATGCCGAGAGTCTGCAGCCAGAACAACAGGTCTTCAGGACGCTCGTGATACAGCGTGTTGGCGTGGCCCTTCTTCAAGCGGTACGCCGGATCAGCGAGGCCGTTGCGTTCCAGCCATGGCACGAAGATGCGCAGCGAATCGTGATCGCGCAGCAGCAAGCCCTGGGCATGACCGGCCTTCCACACCAGCACCGCGTTTTGCCCGTGGATCTCGCCGAGCATGCCGATGCGGAACATCCGCAGGTTGATGTCGAAGAAGCTGTGGCTCAATTCGCGGAACAACGTCATCACCGACGCGGCGTTGGCCGGCAGTTGACGGTAGGCCATCCAGTCATCGAAGAAGTGCTGGTTGCTGCCGGGCAGCGGCGTGCCGAGGGCGGCCATCGGCACCAGTCGGGTGTCCCGATCTTCCAGCAGCGCCGGTGGATAACCACGGACCATGGCAGCCAAGTGACGCGGCGCTTCGTCGAACAATGTCGCGTCAGGCGGCATGAACGCCCACCACTTGGTTTCATCGCACAGGTGCAGTTTCTCTTGCAGGGTTTCGTCCTTGCCCAGCGCCTGGCGCAGCAGCTTTTCACTCAAGCCGCCGTTGATCATCTTCACCGCCGGCAGGTAACGCGAGGCGCCGAGGGAATAGATCGCCATCGGCAACTTGAGGTAATCGGCGCTGTTGAAGCACGGGGTCATCGAACGCAGCGACGAAGTGGCGTAGAAATCACCGTCGTTGAAGTCCAGGCGTTGGCAGTCACCCTTGGCGAACGCATCGCCGAGCTGCGCTTCCAGCACATGATCGAACTGCCAAGGATGCACCGGCAGCGCGATATGGCTCTCGTAAATGCCCCGTTGCTGCATCTCGTGTTGCAGGCCGGCGTGCAGCGCGAATGGCAGTAAATGCTCGGCGGGATTATCCAGCGCCAAGTCAGTCACACCATCGCCGCATTGCAGCAACGTGCGGTCGATGGCGACCCAATTCAGCGCCACCGGGCGGGCGAATTCCGCTTGATAGTGCTGATATTCAGCGTCGTTCAAACCCTGCTTGGCTTTGGCCAATGGGTGATAAGGACGATCACGCAACGAAGCCCACTGCTCCATGGTCAGGAAAAAGTCGGCGTTGCTCTTTTCCAGCAAGCGCTCGCTGTTGACCCGATGGGCCAGGGACAGCTCGGTCTGGCGCACGCTGGTGCGCAGCACGTCGAGGAACAGCGCGAAGCCCTTTTCATTGTCCTGGTAGCGGTCGGTCATCCCGGCCAGTACCTGGGTCATAAAGGCTTCGGGAGACAACTCGATCAGTTGGCCATTCTCGCGACCCAATACCGGCGTACCCGGGACTTTCTCCCATTGCTGGGTGATGCCGGGGCGCAGGGCGACGAAGATTGAACCCTTCCATTCCCAGATGCGCTGCTCGGCGCTCAATCCGCTGAACGGCTGGTCGGCTGCGGGTGCCTCCAGGTTCAGCGGCTCGGTCCCGAAAAAATGTTCGGCCAGCAAACAATCGACCAGATCCTGCATCACTCTGTCGGCGGCCATTGTGGTGAAGTTCATCGGATTATTTTCCTTCTGCTGAAGTGGCGGCCAATTTGGCCTGGAGGGCACGAAAAGCGATGCCACGCTCGTCACCCAAAACAAAACTTTTAACGCCCCGGCCCAACCACCGTTCGTGGTCACCCGGCTGGCGTGGAATCGCGCAGTACGGCACGCCGGCAGCACTGGCGGCTTGCCAACTGGCGAGTAGCGCTTGCTGCACGTCGGGGCGGTCGATCTGCCACGGCGTCCCCATCGATTGCGACAAATCCGCCGCGCCTTCGAGGATCATGTCGAGGCCCGGTACGGCGGCAATTTCTGCCGCGCGCCGCACGCCTTCGACGCTTTCGATCATCGCCACGATCATGATTTGCGCGTTGGCCAGACCGATGTATTCCGCCAGGCTATGTTTGCCGAATGCACCGGGGCGCCCGGCGTTCAAGCTGCGATTGCCCTGCGGATGGAATTTGCAGGCGCGGATGCTTTCGGCCAACGATTCGGGGCTTTCGATCATCGGCAACACGATGCCCTGGGCACCGCCATCGAGCAGGCGCAGCATGGTTTTCGGATTGAGGTCCGCCACTCGCACCAGCGGCGTGAGCGCGTAGCTCTCGGCGGTGCGGATCATGTTCTCCACGGTTTCCGGGTTGATCAGCACGTGTTCCATGTCGATGATCACGAAATCGAAACCGGCCTCGGCAATCAATTCGATGGCCGCTGGCGCCGGGATCGAGCTGATCAAACCGTAGGCCGACTCCCCGTTAAGGAGCTTCTGCTTGAGCAGATTGGTCCTCAGCATGATTGCGGCCGGAACGCGTGCAGCGGGTTCGGCACCTTTTTGAATCGACGTTCGCCATCGCCCAGCAGGCGGCGTTTGGTCAGTTCCTCGACTTCGTAGAACTGCGCGAACACATCAAATGCGTCATAGCGCAAACGGTGTTGCGGGTGATTGGCCTGGTAACCGGTGATGACCTCGGCGGTCATCTGCCAGAACTCGGTTTCGGCCAGTTGATAGTGCTGATGCAGGAAGATCGCCATCTCGGCCAGGGCGATGAAAAAGAACGAGTCACAGGAGAAATCGCGCACTGCATCCACATCGTCAGTGAGGATGAACGAGTTGCGATTGAGCTTGGCGTGGCTGGCCGGCAGCGGTACCAGAGTCGGGCTCAGCTCGGGGCGGCCGAGGTGTTGCGGCGAATAGCGCACGCCGTCGTGGAAGTCTTTCAGGGCAATCCGTTGCGGCCAGCCTTGCTTGACGATCAGGACGATGTTCTGCCCGTGGGATTCCATGCCGATGCCTTCGGCGTAGAGCATGTGAATGATCGGCGACACCGCGACTTGCAGCAGTTGTCGGGTCCAGGCATGCAGGCCGTGTTGCTTGATCCAGGCGTCGATAAACGGGGTTTGTTCACCGTCACCGTAGCGGTTGTCCACGGAGCTCAAGCCATTGAATGGCACCGCTTGCTCATCGTCTTCCAGGTACTGGTGAATACTTTCGCGCCACAGGGTGCCCATGGTGCCGTAGGCCTGGGACATACGCGTGGCGGGCAAGTGATCGTAGTCAAAACTGACGCCAACCACTTCGCCGAGAATCACAAACCCGAGGTCGCGGGCGGTGCTGTCACTGCGGATCAACTGGTGCAGCCAGTCGGTGATGATCGGGCCGTTCATCACGGTGTGACGGGCCAGGATGCGCGTGCTGGAGGTGTTGGTCATGCTCAGCGCGAGTTTGACGTAAGGCCGCTGTTTGTCCGTGACGTTGGCCAGGGTGCGGATCGATTGCTGCGCTTTATAACGATCATCCGTGGTGCCGAGATGGATCACCTCGCCGCTGACCAGTTCCGGGTAGAACACCGGGACAACAACGTTTTCCCACTGCCACGGGTGCACCGGCATCAGCCAGTAATCGCCCATCGACTTGCCTTGGTCGGTCAGGCTTTCTGCGAGTTCCTGCCAGCGCTGAAGGCCGAATTCCTGCTGGATGAAATCGGCGTAGTTCAGGTGGCGGGAGATGTTCATCGCCCCGCAGGTTTTCGCCACGGCCAGCCAGACAATGGCGACTGGCGTGGCAAATTCTGGCCCGTAATTGGCGTTGTCTTTCAGCGAAAAACCGATGCGCGATTTGTAGCAAGGGTGATAGCTGTGGGCATCCATGAAGTGCTGTTCCAGCGCATCGACGTCCAGTTGATACGGTGGCTTTGCAGCCTGATAACCCTGGCTGCGCGATTGCAGATCCTTGAGCAGGGTTTGTTCCAGTTCATGGGTGAAGCGTGGCAGGTGCGGACTGTCCTGAAGCTCGCTCAGCAGTTCGGCCAGCGCTTGATGCAAGTGCGGTTGGCTGTGCTTGCCCTGGGCATCGACGCGCTCAAGGCTGGAGTAGTCGAGGCGGATCAGTTCGAAACTCGCGCTGAGCAAACCGGTGCAGTGGTATTCCACCGGTTGTTGCAGGGCATCAAAGCCGCTGACTACAAACCGGTATTGGCTGCCAGCCAGAGGTGAATGTTGGTACGGCAGCACGTTTTCATACAGCAGGGTTTGCAGCAGTTGGCCGACCACCCGCTGTTCCACTTGTTGATAACGCTGAGTGTCAGCGGTCGCCAGCCAGACGCCTGGAACCTGAGGTGTTGCCTGAGATGAGGTCGCCATTGTCATACCTTGTCGATTAAAGAATTAACGCTGTTCGAGGGCCGAAGGCAGTGCCTCGGCCGGCTCGTCGGATGCGTGGACGGGGAAACGCCAGGCGCAGGGCAGCGCCAGCAAAACCAGGATGCCGGTGGCCATGAACACTTCACTGATCGCCCCCGGCGTAGCGGCGGAATCAACCCCGGTACCGAGACGAAACTCGAGCCAGAGTGAAGCGATGACGATGGCCAGCGACGACACGAGGCGCCGCGAAATGTTGTTCATCGCCGCGCCCTGAGTGACCATCGGTTCGGGCAGCGCATTGAGCCCGGCGGTGGTAATCGGGATGTATGACAGGCCGAGCCCGGCGCCGCGCACCATCATCAGGAAAAACACCACGCCGATGGAGGAGCCGGCACCGAGCAGGCCCAGGCCCAGCGTCGCGGCGCCGGTCAGCAGCAGCCCCCAGAGCACCACGCCCCGAGGTCCGTGCCGATCCAGCCAGCGACCGCCGAGATGCCCGAACAGGCTGGCAAACGCCGCCGTGCACAGCAGCGACAGACCGGTCCAGATCGCGCTGTAGCCCATCACCACTTGCACCAGCAGCGGCAGCAACACCAGGCACTCGAACATGCCGACCGACTGCACCACCGCGATGATCACGCTCAAGCGATAACCGCGCAGGGCGAAGATCCGCAGATTGAGCAACGGTGAGGTGCGGTTCAGTTCCAGGCGCACAAAGGCGACCAGACACAGGATCGCCGCCAGCAACATGCCGAGATTGAGCGGATCGGTCAGGGCTTCGGCGTGACGCAAACGCCCCACCGCGACCATCAGCAGGCCAATGCCCGCCGCGATCAACAGATAACCCGCTAGGTCGAACGGTTTGCGCTCGGACGCTTCGGACGCTGGCAGCACCGCCACGCCTAGAATCAGCGCCACCAAACCAATCGGCACATTCATCAGGAACAGCGAACGCCAACTGAACCACTCCAGCATCAGGCTGCCGCACAACGGCCCCAACGCTGGCGCCAGCATCACCGCCGCGCCCCACATTCCGGTGACCCGGCCCCGCTCGCCCTTGGCGTACACCGAAAAAATGATCGCCAACGACAGCGGAATCATCAGCCCGCTGGCAATGCCCTGCACCACCCGCGCGGTGATCACCAGCGCGATGGAATTGGCCAGCGCGCCCATCAGCGAGCCGCAGACAAACAGCGCCACGCCCCATAAATAGAGACGCTTGCGCCCTACCCGCTGACTGAGAAAGCTGGTTAGCGGCATGGTCATGCCCATGCTCACCATGAATGCCGCGACGATCCACGTGGCCAGCAGCGGACCGATCTCGAAGGCAGTCATGAATGCCGGCAATGCCGGGTTGAGTGAGCTGTTGTTGAGGCTGACGGTCAACGTGCCCAACAGCACATTGACCACCACCAGCCAGCGCGGAGCGGCGACCGTCAAACCCAAGATGCGCCTCCTGCGTCTTGCACGAACAGCTGTGGCGGTCGCGGATGACAGAGGAAATCGGCGTGGGAAATGTTGTAGCCGTAGGCACCGGCCAGCGGCAGCACCAGCATGTCGCCGACTTCGACACCAGTCAGCGGGCAATCGCGGCTCAGCACATCCTTGGGCGTGCAGAGTTGCCCGACCACGGTCCACTTCTGTTGCACTGCACCGGAAGTTGCGGGATGCCGTGGCAGATGAATCACCGGGTGATCGTGCCCCTGCGCAACGGGTAGGCGGAAATGGTGGGTGCCGCCGCGACAGACCAGGAAGTGCTTGCCATGACTGGTTTTGCTGTCCAGCACTTCGATCGCGTAATAGCCGCAATACGCACTGATGAAACGACCGGGCTCAAAGCGCACGATCGGCGCATCGGCACACGCCGCGAGGGACTCCCCAAGGTCCGCGCACAAACGCGGCCAATCGAATTGCTGCGAGCCGAGGTAATTCACGCCGATGCCGCCGCCGACATTGAGATGAGTAATGGTCGCCGGATTCGCCGACAACGCCTTCCATTGCGGCCAGCGTTCCAGGTACAGGTCCAGCAGTTGCTCGTGACGTTCCACCAGCGACTGATGGGACATCGCATGCACATGGAAACCCTTGAGCCGCAGGTGACTGGCGTTATCGACCCAGCTCACCGCTTGGGCCAGCTCCGACTCGTCAATCCCGAACGGTGTGGCAGTGCCCGCCATCGCGAGTTTGCTCGACAGCGGCGACGGCAGTTCCGGGTTGATCCGCAGCAACACGTCCTGCACCCGCCCCGCTTCCAGCGCCAGCCGTTGCAGACGCACGATTTCATTCAGGCTTTCGATGTGAATCGCTTCGACCTGATGTTGCAGCGCTGAACGCAGGTCGGAGTCGAGTTTGCCGGGGCCGGAGAAGATGAACGGTTTGGGCGTCGGGCAGGTCTGGACCCGATCGATCTCGCCGCCGGAGGAAATCTCGAAGCCGTGCACCAACGGCGCCACGGTGGCGAGGATTTGCGGTTCGCTGTTGGCCTTGATCGCGTAGTAAAGCTCCACGCCTTCGGGCAGTGCCGCCATCACTTGAGTGACGTGCTGTTTCAGCGCGTCCAGGTCGTAGATGAACAGCGCCAGCGGGTCTTCGTTTTGGATACGGGCTTCGTCGATGGCGGCCAGCACCGTTGCGGGCAGCTTATCCATGCCGGGTCTCCTTGCCCCACGGGGACTCCAGGGTGACGTAGCCGGCCTGACGATCAGCCTTGGCGGCCAGACGCACTTTCAGGTTGGTCTTGCAGGCAATCGGCTGACCGTCAATCAGCGCATCCAGCTCCGGTGCCGCGCGAGTCAGTTCGGCGCGGATGCTGATCAGTTGCTGCTCGACCCGTTGCCACATCAGCGGCGCCAGGTGCGGACGCTCCCAACTCAGGGCCAGCACGGCCTCGGACAAGTTGTTGACGAACAGGCAATAGACGATGCGGTTCCAGCCTTGTGCGCGGGTATAGAGCAACGACTCACGCACCCGTGGATGCACGTCGGCGTCGATCCGCGAGGCACCGAGTTCCTCGGTCAGTTTCACCCCTTCGAAATCCCGCAGCAGCAGGCGTTGCGGGCGACCGTTGTCATGCACCAACACGCTGTTTTGCAGGTGCGGTTCCATGACGATGCCGTGGTTGAAGAACAACGCCAGCACCGGTCGTAGCAGCAGCGCCTGATAATCGTCGAACCAGCTCAGCAACTGTTGATCGTCAATGTCGTTGCCGTTGAAGCGACTCAGGAACTCATGCACCAACGGCCGCAGATGCAGACCTCGGGCGAACAACGTGCCGGCCATGATGCTGCAGTCGGTGCCGCTGTCGAGGCAGAAGTTCTCGCGCAGGATTGCTCCGGTCTGTTCGCGGAACCAATGGCTGTCCGCTTCGCTGACGCTGTGCGGTGCCCAGCTCAACAGGCCCGGCTCGGCCACCACCGACAAGCCGCCGAGGGTTTCGGGTTGGGTCAGTTGCAGGTTGCGGAAAATGCGGTCGATCATCAGCGCGCTTTCCAGTTCGTACCAGGCGTTTTTCCGGACGCAATTGGTGATGCGCACGTTCAATGAGCCCTTGATAAAGAATTCATGACCTTCGATGTACCAGGTGCGGATCGACGCCGTGGGATTGGCCATCAGGCCCGTGGCGCCGAGATCGACAATCGCTTTGGACTTGAGCAATTGCTGCACCCGGCCGTCCTGCATGAACAACTGTGCCTGGACCGGGTGCATGCAGATCACTGCGTGCCCTGGTCGCGCCTGTGACTGATCGGCAAAACCGGCCAACACTTGCGCTTTGCTCAGACCGTTGGCGCCGACGCTCAAGCCTTCCAGCGGCACTTCGAACAGGTGCAACGCCGTGCGCGCCTGGAATTCCGGAGCGTAGGTTTCCTGGGCCAGATGCGCTGGCCACAGTCGCGCTTTAGGTGCCGGGTGGTTCGGGTGACCAAACCACAAGCCTTGCTCACTGGCCAGGTAACCGCTGAGCGGGTCCGCGTCCTTCGGCGTGTTGTGGCCGACGATGGCGGCGGTCAGCAACTGGCTTTGCAGCACCTGATCCAGCAGTTCATCGTTGCTGGCGCGAGTCATGTGTTCGCACGCCGTGAGCAACTGCTCGACGAACTCGGCAAACCCCAGGCACGACCAGTCGCCCTCGCCGCGCCGGGCATAAACGTCCGACAGGTAACGGTGACTGCCGAGACCGTCGCGGCGGTCCACTATCACAAAGAATTGCTGCTGGTTCGGCAGCTTGATGGTCAGGGGAATGCCCTTCCATTCCAGGCCTTCGAGGTAACTGCCCGGGGCAATACCTTGCATCTGCGTCGGCCAACTGTAACTGAGGCAGTTTTCCGGCAAGGCAAACTCTTTGATCAAGCAATTAAGCAACGCGCACGTCGTTGCCAATTCACTGACCATATTCGGTAACACATTGCGATTTGGATGATTCATGGGTGCTCCACAGTAGCCCGTGAGGTCACTGAATACGTCTCGCGAAAAAATTAGTTGCTGCTCGACTGATTTAACGGCCGAAGAAACTCCACATAACGACATGAATTCGCTGAGCCTTTTAAATAATCAATGGCATCTGCACCAACACCCTAAAACTGAAACATGGCGATTGGCTTAGGCAACTTCGATGGATTAACTCAGGGACGCAACTGCAATAAGGCAGCGGTCACGGCGTTATCAAAACGCTGAATCACTTGTTGGCATTGTTCGTCGTCGATAATCAACGGTGGCAACAAACGGATAACATTGCCCTTGCGGCCGCCGCGTTCCAGCAACAAACCTTGTTTGAAACACTGTTGCTGGATGGCCACGGCCAGCGCCGGGTCCATCGGGAAATGCCCGTGGCGATCAGCCGGTTGACGTTCGTCGACAATCTCGATGCCCAGCATCAAGCCGCGACCGCGCACCTGGCCCAGCGCCGGATAGTGCTTCCGCAACCCGATCAATCGATCCTTGAGCCACTGGCCACGGCGCTCGGCATGGGCTGCGAGGTGTTGCTGTTGCAGCACCTGCATCGTGGCCAGCCCGGCGGCCATGGCCATCTGGTTGCCGCGGAAAGTACCGGCGTGGTTGCCCGGCTCCCAGGCGTCGAACTCGCGACGGATGCCTAGCACTGCCATGGGCAAACCACCGCCGAGGGCTTTGGACATGACGATCAGGTCCGGCTCGATTTCGGCGTGCTCAAACGCAAACATCTTGCCGGTGCGACCAAAACCGGTCTGCACTTCGTCGAGGATCAGCAGGATGCCGTGCTTGCGCGTCACCTCGCGGATTGCCCGCAGCCAGCTGACCGGGGCGCAGTTGACCCCGCCCTCGCCCTGCACCGCTTCGAGAATTACCGCCGCGGGCAGCGACACGCCGCTTTCGACGTCTTCAATGAACTGGGTGAAATAGTGGGTCAGAGCCTCGACCCCGGCCTCGCCGCCAATCCCCAGCGGGCAGCGGTATTCGTGAGGGAACGGCATGAACTGCACCCCTGGCATCAGGCTCGCGATCGCATTTTTCGGCGCGGTGTTACCGGTCAGGGCCAGGGCGCCGTGGGTCATGCCGTGGTAGGCCCCGGAGAAACTGATGATGTTATTGCGCCCGGTGTAGGTCTTGGCCAGTTTCAGCGCCGCTTCCACTGCATCCGCCCCGGACGGCCCGCAAAATTGCAGGCAGTAATCGCGACCCTGGTCCGGCAACAGGCTGAGCAGCGTCTCGCAGAAGGCATCTTTGACCGGTGTCGTCAGGTCCAGCGTGTGCATCGGCAAGCCAGACGTTAGGAAGCTGTCGAGGCAGGCCATGACCGCCGGGTGATTGTGCCCCAGGGCCAACGTACCAGCGCCGGCCAGGCAGTCGAGATAAGTATTGCCCTCGACGTCAGTTACCCAGACTCCGTGCGCCTTGGCGATTGCCAGTGGCAATTTACGCGGATAGCTGCGTACATTTGATTCGAACTTGCTTTGTCGAGCCAGATAGTCGGCATTGGTTTTTTGCAATGGATTAGAGTGCAATAAGCCATCATTCAACATCGGTTTATCCTCGATAAGTTTCGATATGCAAACTATTCCCATTTAGAAATGGACGCAACTGCTGGCCCTGACTTTTTTGGAATATTTACATAACTTGATATTCAATCATTAAAACTTTTCGCGCACACAACTTCACAAGTTATGAAAACCTGAGAGTCGATCATCAGTGCCATTATCCGGCCATGTTCTTGTTATAAATCTGACAACTTTGTTATTACCCTGAAGCAGGCACTAACTTATAGAAATGTATCGCGATAGTTCATCAAGTCACGATGAGCATGGTTTCTTCCTCTAAAGGAAATAGCTGACTGCGGCGCCCCTCCCTGTGGCGCAGCGCACGTTTGAATGGATTCAGAAGTCGACGGTCGCCGACAGGAGATAGGTTCGTGGGGTCGACAGCGTCAATCCAGGCTCGCTGTCATCCGAGGCACCGGCCGAGCTCCAGTAGCGCTTGTCCGCTACGTTCTCGACGTTGGCACGCAAGGTGATGTTCTTTTCGTCGACCTTGAAGGCGTAGCGAGCGCCGACGTCCATACGCGTCCAGGAATCGATTTCCTTGACGTTGGACTGGTCCAGGTACTGCGAGCTGGAATAGATGGCGCGGCTGGTCAGGGTCAAGCCTTCCACGGAGCGCACGTCATATTCGGCGCCCACGTTGACGTTGTATTTCGGCGTCGCAGGCGCGCGATTGCCGTCGAAGGTGCCATTGGTGGTGTTTTTCAACTCACTGTCGATGTACATGACGCCGCCGAGCAGGCGGACGCCTTTGAGCGGTTCACCGAACATGCTCACTTCCACGCCGGTGTTTTCGCGCTTGCCGTTCGGGCCGAAGACGCGCGTCTGAGCGTTGGTCTCATAGGCCGGCTGCTTGATGCGGAATACTGCGGCGGTGACGGCGAACGGGCCCGCGTCATACTTGGCACCGACCTCAACCGAACGGCTGATGAACGGCGGGAAGATTTCGTCTTCGTTCACCGAAGTCGACGGCGCGATCTTGCCCTGGCTCAGGCCTTCCATGTAGTTGGCGTACAGCGAAAGCTTGTCGGTGGCCTTGAACAGGATGCCGCCCGACGGAGAAACTTTTTCCTCATCGTAAGCCGTGTCGCCTTTGATATTGTCCGACCAGTCGTCGACCTTCACGCGCTGCCAGCGGGCACCGAGTGTCAGCAATACGCGGTCATCGAAGAAGCCCAGAGTGTCGGACAACGCCACGCCGCTGAAGCGGTTCTCGGTGTAGACCTTGGGATCCTGTCGCGTGGGTCGGACCGGCGTCGGCGTTTCCACGGGGTCATAGAGGTTGCTGGGGGACGCAGCATAACGGGCGCCGCCGTTTTCAAAGTCCATGTAGAAGTAGCTGGCCGCCAGGTTGACTTCATGGCTCACCGGACCGGTGTGGAACCAGTTGCGCACACCGAAATTGGCCGTGCGGACATTTTCGTCACGGGTGAAGTCGCGCGGTTGAACGCTGAAATCGCCAGCGTTGTTGGTGATGGAAACGGCATGCCGGAGGAAGTCATGATTACTTTTCCGCGCGCCCACGCCACCGTAGAGCATCACGGAATCACTGACATCGAATTCGCCATTCACCGTGCCGAAGGTGTCCTCGGTCCGCGCTTTGCTCCACGGCTGCGCATAGTTGCTGCGGACTTCGCTGGCGTGCGGAACCTGTGCGTTCGCACCGACGATCACACGCTCTTGCGGGGCATCGGTATCACGCTCGGTGTGCCCGACATCGGTCGAGAGGCGCAAACGCTCACCGCGAAAATCCAGGCCCAGCACGAACATGTCGCGGTCGACGCTCTGGTGATCCCATTCGGTATCACCGGACTGCTTCACGCCGTTGAAGCGCAAACCGAACTTGTCATCCTCACCAAAGCGCCGACCGATATCCACGGCGCCGCCGATCTGGTTGTTGGACGCGTAATTGGTGGTGAACGAGGTGATCGGCTTGTCGGTGGCGCGCTTGGGCACCACGTTGATCCCGCCACCGACGCTACCCCGTGGCGAGATGCCATTGATGAGCTGGCTCGGGCCTTTGAGGATGTCGACGCGGTCTGCCATCTCCATGTCGATCGTGTAGGTCGGCAGCACGCCGTAGAGGCCGTTGTAGGAAACATCGCTGTTGAACAGGCTGAGACCGCGAATGGTGAACTGCTCATAACGTCCTCCCGCCGGGTTGGTGGCGCGAACGGAAGGATCGCTGGCAACCAGATCGCCCAAGGTCCGCGCCTGCTGGTTCTTGACTGCCTCACTGGTGTAGGTGGTCATGCTGAACGGCGTTTCCATGAAGTCTTTCGAGCCCAGCAAGCCTTGCGAGCCTTTGCGCGCGACCTGGCCACCGGCATACACCTCGCCGTCCGATCCGCCTGTGGCACCGAGAATCGAGGTCGGCGCCAGTTGCAGGCTGCCGCCTTCCGGCGCCGGGGTCAGGATGTAGGCCTGTTCGCCCACCGGTTGCAACTGCAGACCGGAGCCCTGCAACAACCGGGCAAAGCCCTCCTCGACGGCGAAGTCACCGGACAGACCCGGGCTGTTACGCCCGCTGACGAGTGCCGGGTCCACCGACAGATTGACTCCGGCAAGCCCCGCGAAACGGGTCAACGCGGCACTGAGGCTGCCGGCCGGCACCTGGTAACTGCGTTTAGACGCATCGGCGGCCCAACCGGAAGTGATGAACAACGGGCAGGCACTCAGGCTCAACAACAGACTCAAGTGCAACAACGGGCGCAGCCTGGATGGAGCCAGACGCGTACTGCAAGGCATCACTGCGGGCATTGAGAATCTCTCTGATTTCGTTTCACTTGCCTTGAATGACAAGCGACGCGAAAAAAGGGGACACGCCTCAAACAATATTTTTGCGCGGCAGCAGCGTTACCCAATAACGCGTACGCGAATGCACCTCCAGCGGCAGACTGGCCGCTAGCAACGCAAGGATGCGATCAGTGTCTTCCAGACGAAAACTGCCGGTGACACGCAGGGATTCCAGTTCCGGCTCCCAACGCAACACACCTGGGCGATAGGTGCTGAGCTCACGCAGAAAATCCCCGAGAGGCTGGTTCTGCGCCATCAGCACACCGTCACGCCAGCCTGGGGCGAGCACGTCGAATGGCTCGACAGCGCCGGCGCCCATCGCCTGAAGGTTGACCTGCTGGCCGCCGCGCAAGGAAAAGACCGGCCCGCGCAAAGGCTGCAACTGCACCGCGCCTTTAAGCACCGACACCTTGCACCCCGTCTGCCCCTGACGAACGCAGACTTCGCTCTGACTGACGATCACTTGCCCGAAGTGCGTCTGGATCGTCAGCGGCGAGGTCCCGGGCACGTTCAGCGCGACTTCGCCTTCTACGAGTTTCAGCAGTCGATACTTCATATCGATATCGACGGCGCTGGCGGTGTTTAATTGCAGCGTGCTGCCATCGGGTAACTGGACTTTCTTGCCCTCCCCGGTCGCCGTTCGCAGGTCGGCGCTCCAGACATCCAGCGGCAACTGTCGACTGATCAGCCAGGCAGCCGGCACCAGCGCCACCGCGCCGACAGCGCGTTTGAGGACGGTGCGCCGACTCGCTTGCGGCCGATCCAGACTGGCCATCGCCAAGGCTGGCGGCAGATCGGCAAAACGCTGGCGCAAGAATTGCGCCTTTTGCCAGGCTTGTTCGTGACTGGAATGACTGTCGCGCCAACTCTGCAACTCGGCGCGATCACGCTCATTGGCAGAGCCGGACTCCATCAGCGCCAGCCACCGCGCGGCGGCCCGCACGACCTGGCGGGCTTCAGCCGAAGGTGCTGAACCGATCACAGCTCCACCAGCAGGCAATGTTCATAGGCTTGAGCCATATAGCGTTTGATTGTGCGTTCCGAGACTTGCAGGCGTTCGGCGATCTCTTGATAACCCAGGCCTTCGAGCTGACTCCAGAGAAACGCCCGGCGCACCGGGCTCGGCAAGCCATCGAGCAATTCGTCCAGGGCTTGCAGGGTTTCCAGCAGGATCCAGCGCTGCTCGGGGGATGGCACGCAGTCCTCGGGCAGCAGCGCCAATGCACTGAGATAGGCCTGCTCCAGGCTGCGGCGTTTGTAGAAGTTGGTCAGCAGGCGCTTGCCCACGGTCGCCAGGTAGGCGCGGGGTTCTTGCAGGTCGGCGATGCTCTGGGAGCTGGCGAGTAAACGCACGAACGTGTCCTGACTCAGGTCCGCGGCATCACTGCCGTTGCTCATGCGTCGTCTTAACCAACTCTCGAGCCAGCCCCTGTGATCGCGGTACAGGTCGTGGAAGGTTTGCCCCGTCGGCATCGCTGCATCACTCATCTAATGGAACCCTGCGCGAAGAAATATTTTAAATGCGACTCATTCTAATTAGTGATGGGACTTCAAATAAAGCGCTTTGTGCGGTTTGCACCCAGTAAATACTTGAATAAATCAGTGGCGGGAGGAGGACTTCGGCGCGCAAGCACCGGTTAATCAGGGCTGCGGGTATTTGAGAGGAATTATCACGAAACGTCAGATTTCATTGCAGATCGCGCCTGTTTGGCGGATGCGAATCCCTGAGGCGAGGGAAAAGGAAGGAAAAGCCAAATCGCAGACACAAAAAACCCCGGTCTTTCGACCAGGGTCTTTGCTATCGACTCGAAGTGGATACTGGCATGACCAGCGTCTTTCTTCGTAGCTCCAAGGCGTTCAGTGGGCCTTGAAGCAGATATGGCGCAGCGGACGGGACTCGAACCCGCGACCCCCGGCGTGACAGGCCGGTATTCTAACCGACTGAACTACCGCTGCGTATCGCTTTGGACTTGCGTCCAATTAACTCGTCTGACTGGAAGCTTCGAGGCTTTCAATCTCGAACCAGGTCAAAACCTGCTTCGGAAATATGGCGCAGCGGACGGGACTCGAACCCGCGACCCCCGGCGTGACAGGCCGGTATTCTAACCGACTGAACTACCGCTGCGCGTCGGTGGAGGCTTTTAAAAGCTTCCATCTTGCTTTCGCAAGACTCTCGGAAGTGGTGGGTGATGACGGGATCGAACCGCCGACATTCTGCTTGTAAGGCAGACGCTCTCCCAGCTGAGCTAATCACCCGTTTGCATCTCCGAGGCCGCGAAATTTACGCAGGTAGCGAACCTAAGTCAATAGCAGGATTGAAGTTTTTTCAAAACAGCTTCAAGTCCCAAGCTTCAAGCCGCAAGGAAAAGCAGGATTGCGTATTAAGCCCCACAGAGGCTCGCCCTTGCTTGCAGCTTGTAGCTTGAAACTTGCGGCTGTCTACGCGTAGACCATCTTCTTGGTCATGCCGCCATCCACCACGAACTCCTGGCCCGTGACGAAACCGGCGTTCCTGGATAACAACCACGCCACCATTGCCGCCACGTCCTCGACCGTCCCTACCCTGCCCGCCGGATGCTGGGCATGGTCGGCATCGGTCAACGGTTCGGCACGCCGTGCCGTTGGATCCCGGGCATCGATCCAGCCGGGGCTGACCGCGTTGACGCGGATCTCCGGCCCCAGGCTGATCGCCAACGCGTGAGTCAGGGCCAACAGGCCGCCCTTGCTCGCCGCGTAAGCCTCTGTGTCCGGTTCCGACTGCCCGGCGCGGGTCGAGGCCAGGTTGACGATTGCACCGTTGTGAGCACGCAGGTACGGCGCACAGTGCTTGGCCAACAACATCGGCCCACTGAGGTTGACCGCCAAAACGCGGTTCCAGTAGGCCAGATCGAGGCTTTCCAGAGTGATGTTATGCGGATCGGCGACCGCCGCGTTGCACACCAACGCATCCAGACGCCCGAACTGCCCCAGCACTTCGGCAACGCCCAGCGCGACCTGTCCTTCGTTCGAGACGTCCATGGCGATGAACCAGGCGTTGTCGCCCAGCACCTTCGCCACTTTCGAACCGCGCACGCGATCCAGATCCGTCAGCACCACTTGCCAGCCTTCGCTGATCAGCCAGGCCGCGATGCCCAGGCCGATACCCCGCGCGGCACCGGTGACCAGCGCCACACGACCATGGGTGCCCGTACTCGGCGTCGACAACTCGATCACAAGGCAGCCAACCCGCGTGCCAGATCGGCTTGCAGGTCGGCTACATCTTCCAGGCCGACCGCGATGCGGATCAGGCTGTCACGGATGCCCGCCGCTTCACGCTCTTGCGGCGCCAGACGGCCGTGGGAGGTGGTGCTCGGGTGGGTGATGGTGGTCTTGGTGTCGCCGAGATTGGCGGTGATGGAAATCAAACGGGTCGCATCGATAAAGCGCCACGCGCCCTCTTTGCCGCCCTTGACCTCGAAACTCACGACCGCGCCGAAGCCCTTCTGCTGACGCAAGGCCAGTTCGTGCTGCGGATGGCTCTTGAGACCGGCGTAATGCACCTTCTCGATACCGTCCTGCTGCTCCAGCCATTCGGCCAGTTGCTGGGCGTTGGCACAGTGGGCCTTCATCCGCAGGTTCAGGGTTTCGAGGCCCTTGAGGAAAATCCAGGCGTTGAATGGGCTGAGGGTCGGCCCTGCGGTGCGCAGGAAACCGACGATTTCTTTCATCTGCTCGCTGCGACCGGCCACCACGCCGCCCATACAACGGCCCTGGCCGTCGATGAACTTGGTCGCCGAGTGCACGACGATGTCCGCGCCGAGCTTCAACGGCTGCTGCAAGGCAGGCGTGCAGAAGCAGTTGTCGACCACCAGCATCGCGCCTTTGGCGTGAGCGATTTTCGACAGTTCGGCGATATCGACCAACTCGGCCAGCGGGTTGGACGGCGACTCGACGAACAGCAACTTGGTGTTGGCCTTGATCGCCGCATCCCAACCGGACAGGTCCGCGAGCGGCACGTAGTCGACTTCGATGCCAAAGCGCTTGAAGTACTTCTCGAACAGGCTGATGGTCGAGCCGAACACGCTGCGCGACACCAGCACGTGGTCGCCAGCGCTGCACAGGCTCATCACCACCGCCATGATCGCAGCCATGCCAGTGGCCGTGGCCACCGCTTGTTCGGCGCTTTCCAGCGCGGCGATACGCTCTTCGAACGCACGCACGGTCGGGTTGGTGTAGCGCGAGTAAACGTTACCCGGCACTTCACCGGAAAAACGCGCCGCCGCATCGGCAGCGGTGCGGAATACGTAGCTGGAAGTGAAGAACATCGGATCACCGTGTTCGCCTTCCGGCGTACGGTGCTGACCGGCGCGTACGGCCAGGGTATCGAACGCTACGCCATCGAGGTCGCTGTCCAGCCGACCGGCATCCCAATCCTGACTCATGCTGTCACTCCTTGCCCTACTCGGTAATAGATACAAAATCGGCCTGTAGGAGCATGGCTTGCCCGCGAAGGGACCTTTGGGAACGCCAAAAGCTTCGCGGGCAAGCCTCGCTCCTACAGGCCGTTCGTTTACTCAGTTGTTATACAGATCAATGATCGCGCTGACTGCCTGGGTCTTGACCTTGGAGGCATCGTTACGCGCCTGCTCGATCTTGTTCAGATAAGCCTCATCGACGTCGCCGGTAACGTACTGGCCGTCGAATACTGCGCAATCGAACTTCTCGATCTTGATCTTGCCGCCACCGACCGCTTCGATCAAGTCAGGCAAGTCCTGATAGATCAGCCAGTCAGCACCGATCAGATCAGCCACGTCCTGGGTCGAACGGTTGTGGGCGATCAGCTCGTGAGCGCTCGGCATGTCGATGCCGTAGACGTTCGGGTAGCGAACGGCCGGGGCCGCCGAGCAGAAGTAGACGTTTTTCGCGCCGGCTTCACGGGCCATCTGGATGATCTGCTTGCAGGTGGTGCCGCGAACGATCGAGTCGTCCACCAGCATCACGTTCTTGCCGCGGAATTCCAGTTCGAAGGCGTTGAGCTTCTGGCGTACGGATTTTTTCCGTGCAGCCTGGCCCGGCATGATGAAGGTCCGGCCGATGTAGCGGTTCTTCACGAAGCCTTCGCGGAACTTGACGCCCAGGTGGTTCGCCAGCTCCAGGGCCGCGGTGCGGCTGGTGTCCGGGATCGGGATGACCACGTCGATGTCGTGCTCAGGGCGTTCGCGCAGGATCTTCTCGGCGAGTTTCTCGCCCATGCGCAGACGAGCCTTGTAGACCGAGACGCCGTCGATGATCGAGTCCGGACGCGCCAGGTAGACGTGTTCGAAGATGCACGGGGTCAGGGACGGGTTGGTCGCACACTGACGGGTGTGCAGCTTGCCGTCTTCAGTGATGTAGACCGCTTCGCCCGGTGCCAGGTCGCGAATCAGGGTGAAACCGAGCACGTCCAGGGACACGCTTTCGGAGGCGATCATGTACTCGACGCCTTCGTCGGTGTGACGCTGGCCGAAGACGATCGGGCGGATGCCGTGCGGGTCACGGAAACCGACGATACCGTAGCCGGTGATCATCGCCACGACCGCGTAACCACCGACGCAACGGTTGTGCACGTCAGTTACGGCGGCAAACACGTCTTCTTCGGTAGGCTGCAACTTGCCGCGCTGGGCCAGTTCGTGAGCGAACACGTTGAGCAGCACTTCCGAATCGGAATTGGTGTTGACGTGGCGCAGGTCTGATTCGTAAATCTCCTTGGCCAGCTGTTCAACGTTGGTCAGGTTACCGTTGTGCGCCAGGGTAATGCCGTAAGGCGAGTTGACGTAAAACGGTTGAGCCTCGGCCGAAGTCGAGCTGCCCGCGGTCGGATAACGCACATGGCCAATGCCCATGTGGCCGACCAGGCGCTGCATGTGACGCTGATGGAACACGTCACGCACAAGACCATTGTCCTTGCGCAGGAATAACCGGCCATCATGGCTGGTGACAATACCGGCAGCGTCCTGGCCGCGGTGCTGGAGCACGGTTAGCGCGTCATACAGCGCCTGATTGACGTTCGACTTACCGACGATACCTACGATGACACACAT
>NZ_JBIUXZ010000022.1:0-11634 GCF_044744265.1 Pseudomonas sp. NPDC087342 | reverse complement strand
GCCGCACCCCCCCCACCCCCCCAACCACCCCCAGACCGACGTTCGAATTACCGACGATACCGACGATGCCACACATGCGACGCAACCCCTACTTAATGGATCTGAACTGAACACCACTCACTGAGGCGTTTTGGCCGTCGGCAAGAGGTGATCCTTGAACGGAATTTCAGCGGGTACGCTGATTCCGCTGGCAAGCCACTGACTGCTCCACCCGAGGATCAGGTTTTTGGACCAGTCTGCGACCAATAAAAATTTTGGCACCAGCTGTGATTCTTTCCACCAGCTGTCCTGCTGTACCGGCCCCAGGCTCAACAGCCCGACCGCCACGACCACCAGCAATACGCCACGCGCGGCGCCGAAGGCCATGCCGAGGAATCGATCGGTCCCGGACAGCCCGGTGACGCGAACCAACTCGCCGATAAGATAATTGATCATTGCGCCTACGATTAACGTGGCGACAAACATGATGGCGCAGCCCGTGATCACACGAGCCGAAGGCGTTTCGATGTATCCGGCGAGGTACTCGGACAATGAACCACCGAACATCCAGGCGACGACTCCTGCGATGATCCAGGTCACCAGCGATAATGCTTCTTTAACGAAGCCGCGGCTCAGACTGATCAATGCGGAGATGGCGACGATTGCAACGATCGCCCAGTCAACCCAGGTAAATGGCACAGTGCAGCCTACAGACGGATAAGGCGGCGCATTTTAGCAGAGCCCATGCTTATCGGTAAGCTGCGATTGTCAGTGCATTTCAAATCGGGGCGATAGTATTAACCCTTATCGAGCAGCGCTACGTCCTGTAGCAGCTGGCGAAGCCTGCGTTCGACTGCGCAGCAGTCGCAGATTCAGCCGCCGCGACCACTCAATAAGACCGTGGACACAGGGTTTACGACTGCTTCGCAGCCGGACGCAGCCTCGCGGGCTCGGCAGCTGCTACGTTAGCCGCGTTCAGGCTGGAAACGTACGACAAAACCTTTGAGGTTCTGCTGGCGACCCAACAAATCACGCAGGCGATCGGCTTCTGCACGCTCGATCAGCGGCCCGACAAACACCCGATTCTTGCCATCGGCGGTACGGATGTAGGCGTTGTAACCCTGGCTGCGCAGGGATTTCTGCAGGCTTTCGGCGCTGGCGCGGCTCGACAGACTGGCCAGTTGCACCGACCAACTGACTGACAAGCCATTGGCATCGACGCGGCTCTGGGTGGTGTCTGGCTTCGCCGGTGCGGCGGCAATCGGCTGGGCCGGTGCCGGTTTAGCGACAGGCGCAGGTGGCGGCGTTACCGGTTTTGCGGCAGGTGCCGGGGTCGAAACCACGGGAGCAGCCGGAGCAATCGGTGTCGATGGCGCTTGCTGATCGGCAATCTCGTCGTCGCTCGGCACGGGTTCCTGAGGCAAAACTTGCGGTTCAGGCACCACCACTGGCTCGACCTGCAACTGCGGCACCGACGGTGCTTGCGGCGCAGATGGCGCCTGCACCGTCACCTGACGCTGTTCGTCCTGACGGGAAAACAGCATCGGCAAGAAAATCACTGCCAGCGCGATCAGCACCAAGGCACCGACCATGCGCTGTTTGTACGCCTTATCCAGCAAAGCCATTTGCCGCTTCCTCCGTGGAGCGCCGGGCCAACCATTCAAGGGCCTCGGCAACACAATAAAATGATCCGAACAACAGAATCTCGTCGTCGCTCGTCGCCAGTGCGCACTGCCCTTCCAGGGCGGCCGCCACACTGCCATAGGACGTTACCGACGCGCCAAGGTTCTGCAAGGCCGCGTGTAAATCCGCAACCGGACGCGCCCGTGGCGAATCCAGTGGCGCGACAGCCCATGACTGGACACTAGCATTCAATTCGCCGACAACACCATCCAGATCCTTGTCCGCCAGCAATCCGAACACCGCCAGACGCTTGCCAACCGGTGGACGACTGGCCAAGCGCCGGGCCAGATACTCTGCCGCATGCGGGTTGTGCCCCACATCCAGCAACACATTTAACTGCTTGCCCTGCCACTCGAACTGCCGGCGATCGAGACGACCGACGATCCGTGTAGCTTTCAACGCTTCAATAATCTGTGCGTCGACCCACGGCAAACCGAGCAGCAAGTAAGCCTGCAGCGCCAGCGCCGCGTTTTCCATCGGCAGATCCAGCAACGGCAAGTCATGCAACTCGACCACGCGCCCTTGGGCGTCGAGGCCGCGCCATTGCCAGTTTTGATTGGTGATGCCGAGGTCGAAATCGCGCCCACGCAGGAAAAACGGGCAAGCCAGCTCGCGCGCTTTGTCCAGCAGGGGTTGGGGAGGATTCAGATCGCCACACAGCGCAGGCGCGCCTTGGCGGAAAATGCCGGCCTTCTCGAAGGCCACGGACTCACGAGTATTGCCCAGGTAATCGGCGTGATCGACGCCGATGCTGGTGACCAGCGCGATATCGGCATCCACCACGTTAACCGTGTCCAGACGCCCGCCCAGGCCGACTTCCAGCACCACCGCATCGAGACTGGCTTGTTGAAACAGCCAGAACGCCGCCAGAGTGCCCATTTCGAAGTAGGTCAGGGTCGTCTCGCCACGGCCAGCCTCGACCGCAGCAAAGGCTTCGCACAGCTCGGCATCAGAAGCTTCAACGCCGTTGACCTGCACCCGCTCGTTGTAACGCAGCAGGTGCGGAGAACTGTAGACACCAACGGTCAGGCCCTGCGCCCGCAGCAACGAAGCCACGAATGCACAGGTGGAACCCTTGCCGTTGGTGCCGGTGACCGTGATCACCCGAGGCGCCGGCTTGCCCAGTCCCATGCGGGACGCTACCTGTTGCGAGCGCTCCAGGCCCATGTCGATGGCCGAAGGGTGCAACTGCTCAAGGTAGGCGAGCCACTCGCCAAGGGTACGTTGGGTCATATGTTGGCAGGTACCGGCGGAACCACGATTGGCTCGATTGGCGCGGCGACGAATTTCGGCGTCGGCAGGCCCATCATTTGTGCCAGCAGGTTACCCAGGCGCGGACGCAGTTCCTGACGGTGAATGATCATGTCGATCGCGCCGTGTTCCAGCAGGAACTCGCTGCGCTGGAAGCCTTCCGGCAGTTTTTCACGCACGGTCTGCTCGATTACGCGCGGACCGGCGAAGCCGATCAGGGCTTTCGGCTCACCGACGATCACGTCGCCAAGCATCGCCAGACTGGCGGAAACGCCGCCGTAGACCGGGTCGGTCAGTACCGAGATAAACGGAATGCCTTCTTCACGCAGACGCGCCAATACCGCGGAGGTCTTGGCCATTTGCATCAGCGAGATCAGGGCTTCCTGCATCCGCGCACCACCGGAGGCGGCGAAGCAGATCATCGGGCATTTGTTTTCCAGCGCGTAGTTGGCGGCGCGAACGAAGCGCTCACCGACGATGGCGCCCATGGAACCGCCCATGAAGGAGAATTCGAACGCCGAGACAACCACCGGCATGCCCAGCAGGGTGCCGCTCATGGAGATCAGTGCGTCTTTTTCGCCAGTCGCCTTTTGCGCAGCGGTCAGGCGATCCTTGTACTTCTTGCCGTCGCGGAATTTCAGACGGTCAACCGGCTCCAGGTCAGCGCCCAGTTCGGCACGGCCTTCAGCGTCGAGGAAGATGTCGATACGGGCGCGGGCGCCGATACGCATGTGGTGGTTGCACTTGGGGCAAACGTCCAGGGTCTTTTCCAGCTCTGGACGATACAGCACAGCCTCGCAAGACGGGCATTTGTGCCAAAGACCTTCAGGCACCGAGCTCTTCTTGACCTCGGAACGCATGATCGAAGGGATCAGTTTGTCTACTAACCAGTTGCTCATGCTTTCTTTCTCCAGTACCGGCGGCCCGAACGCTTTGGTTCGCAGCCCCGCGTATGCCCTTGAGCTAAATTCATGTGTGTGGCGATGATCAGCGGGTTGCCGGGTCAGCGAGACTGACCTGCGTACACCCCAAAAACCCTCAGCCGTGCCTGCTTTCGTGCAAGTGAAGTTATGGACGGCGGCAGTTAGCCAGCCGTCACATCACGTACCGCTTTGATAAATGCGCGGATCTTTGCGTGATCCTTGATGCCTTTGCTCGCCTCTACTCCACCGCTGACATCCACCGCATACGGCCGGACCCGGGCTATCGCCTCGGCAACGTTTTCAGGGTTGAGCCCGCCCGCGAGAATGATCGGCTTGCTCAAGCCTTGCGGTATCAATGACCAGTCGAACGCTTCGCCGGTTCCGCCCGGCACCCCTTCGACATAGGCATCGAGCAGGATACCGCTGGCACTCGGAAACGCATCGCATGCCGCCGCAATATCATCCCCGGCCTTGACCCGCAGGGCCTTGATGTACGGTCGATGCCAGCCTTCGCATTCGTCAGCGGTTTCGTCACCGTGGAACTGCAGCAGGTCCAACGGCACCGCATCCAGGATTTCTCCCAACTCGCAGCGACTGACATTGACGAACAAACCCACGGTGGTCACGAACGGCGGCAAGGCCTTGATAATCGCCCTCGCCTGCTGAAACGTCACCGCCCGTGGGCTCTTGGCGTAAAACACAAACCCGATGGCATCGGCCCCGGCCTCGACTGCTGCCAGCGCATCTTCTATGCGGGTAATCCCACAAATCTTGCTGCGAACGGCTGACATGTCGATAAAACCCCAAGGCAAATCCGAGAAAGTCCCGGATGGTAACAAATGCGTTCGAGGGCGTCAGCCGTCAAGTTCGGCGAAACCGGTCAAGAAGTGCGGCCCAATGTAACGCTCGGGCAACTGGAACTCATCGCGGTATTCCACCTGCACCAGATACAGGCCGTACGGGTGCGCCGTCACGCCGCCGGAACGGCGAATGCGGCTCTCCAGCACTTCTTTCATCCACTCCACCGGGCGCTCGCCGGAGCCAATGGTCATCAGCACTCCGGCGATGTTGCGCACCATGTGATGCAGGAAAGCGCTGGCGCGGATATCGAGCACGATCATCTTGCCGTGCCGCGTCACCCGCAGGTGGTGCAATTCCTTGATCGGCGACTTGGCCTGACATTGCCCGGCACGGAAAGCGCTGAAGTCGTGAGTGCCCACCAGGTACTGCGCGGCTTCGGCCATGCGCTCGACGCCCAGCGGACGATGGTTCCAGGTGATTTCTTCGTTCAGGTGCGCCGGGCGGATCTGATCGTTGTAGATCACGTAGCGATAGCGCCGGGCGATGGCCTTGAACCGCGCATGAAAATGCGCCGGCATGACCTGCGCCCAACTGACGCTGACGTCGTGGGGCAAATTGATGTTGGCGCCCATGACCCAGGCTTTCAGCGAGCGCTCGACCTGAGTGTCGAAATGCACCACTTGGCCGCAGGCATGCACGCCCGCATCGGTGCGCCCGGCGCAATGCAGTGACACTGGCGAATCGGCGACTTTGGACAGCGCATTTTCGAGGGTTTCCTGCACGGTCAGCACGCCAGAGGCCTGACGCTGCCAGCCGCGATAACGCGAGCCTTTGTATTCAACGCCCAACGCGACCCGGAAAAAGCCGTCGGCCGCCATTTCAGCGGCCGGATTATCTATATTTGCCAAGGGGTGACAGCCTGCTGATCTACGCAAAGGCGGGCATTATAAGGCCGCAGGTCGATGACGCCAGAGCTGTGTGGCGTTTGGACCATTGCATCGCTCCCGCCGACTTCGCTATATAGATGACTACACAACGAAAACATAAAACCGAGACCTGATGATGACCGCCACCCTCAAAGAAGCCGTAGGCCTGGCTTATAGCCTGGACGGCATGCTCCACGCCAAACGCAAGACCTGGGAAGCCATCGAAGAGATGGCCCGCCGCGTCAAACCCGGCATGCTGGAATCCGAAGCCCAGGCGATGAGTCTTGAAGTGCTGAACGAACTGGGCATGGACCGCATCTGGCACCCATCAAAGATCCGTTTCGGCGAAAACACCCTGAAAACCTTCAAGCAGCGCTCCGACGGTGATCCGGTGCTGGCGCAAAACGATATTTTCTTTATCGACCTCGGCGTGGTCTGGGATCGTCACGAAGGCGATTCAGGCGCGACCTTCACGGTTGGCGACGATCCCGAGATGAAGGCGTGTGCCGTGGCGGCGAAAACCCTGTTTGATCAGGTCCACGATTATTGGCGCACGCAACAGGTGGCAGGGCCCGAGTTGTATCGCTATGCCGATGAGCAAGCGAGCGCGATGGGCTGGAAGTTGAACCTGGAGATCAAGGGGCATCGGGTCAGCGATTTTCCCCATGCAATTTATCGTGCAGGGGATTTGGGCAATTTTGAGGATTGCCCGAATGTCGGGTTGTGGATTCTGGAGATCCAGATTGCCCACCCTACCCGGCCGTTTGGTGCGTTTTATGAGGATCTGTTGGCTTAAACATTGATGCTGAATGTTAGGGCCTCTTCGCGAGCAGGCTCGCTCCCACATTGGCTTTGCGGTGTACACAAAACCTTGTGGGAGCGAGCCTGCTCGCGAAGGCATTAGACCAAACACCGCTTATTCAAAGCTGAAACAAAAACGGCAGCCCCGATGGGCTGCCGTTTTGTTTACAACTGACTCAACTATCAAGCCAGGCGCGATAGCATTTCCTTGGCTTCGCTCTTCTGCCCTGCATCACCCTCGGTCACCACTTCGTTGAGGATGTCACGGGCGCCGTCGTTGTCGCCCATGTCGATGTAGGCCTGGGCCAGATCGAGTTTGGTCGCGACTTCATCGGTGCCGGAGAGGAAATCGAATTCCGGCTCGTCAGCCACCGAGGCGGCCGCGTCTTCGGCGGTGAAGGTGGGCTCGTTGATGGTCTGGGACAGACGATCCAGCTCGGCGTTGACGTCATCCAGCTCAGCCGCGAACGCATCCTTAGGCTCAGGAACATCCATTTCGTCAGCCAGGGACAGGTCGAAATCGGCCGGCAGTTCCAGGTCATCCAACGCCGCTTCGTTCACGGTTGGCGCATCGAAAGGAGGCAGGTCTTTCACGCCTTCGTCCAGGTCCAGCAGGAAATCGTCTTCGGCCAGGGTCGCTGGCGAAGCATCGCCACCGAGGTCCAGATCCAGATCGAAGTCCGACAGGTCATCGAGGTTTTCCTTGATGTCGGTCTGCTGCTGCAGCACCGACTCAAAGCTCAGGTCGTCGTCCAGCGGGAATTCGTCCAGCTCGGCCAAGGGTTCCGGTGCAGGCGTTGGAGCAACCACTGCCGGAGAAGCGTTTTCCAGATCATCCAGGCTCAAGTCGAACGCGCTGTCGAGATCGTCTTCAGCGGCCGGGGTTGGCGCTTCAGGTTCATCCAGCAGCAGGTCTTTGACGTACTGGGCGTCCAGTTCGGCGGCAATGGCAGCGGCAGCGATACCACCGGCCGCCGCGAGGGCCATGGCCGGGAAACGGCTTTTCAGCTGTTCGACCCGGGCGAAGTTATCGCCATTGGCCACCAGTTGGCGTTCCTGGGCGACGAACGCATCACGATCGCCTTGCTGACCGTAGACTTCCATCAGCTTCAGGCGCAGGTCGCTGCGTTGCGGTTCTTGCTTGATACCGTCTTCGAGCAACGCGGCTGCCTGATTCAGGCGACCCGCGTTGATGTGCGACTGAGCGTGGCTCAGTACGTCATCGTTGCGCTCGGCGGCTGGCGAAACCAGCGGTGCGGCGATCGGCGGAGTGACGATGACCGGCGCAATCACCGGAGCCGGGGCTGGCGGAGGTACTGGCGCCCCTGGCTTGGTGAGCGTCACCGCTGGCGGCGGAACTTCAAGGCCTTCGAAGCTGCTTTCCGGCAAGTCTTGCTCGGTGGAAAACTCTTGCTCTTCAGCCAGGGCACGCGCCATGCGCAGGTGCTTTTCGGCTTCTTGCTGGGCTTTGCGGCGACGGGCCAGCAGCAACAGCAACAGCAGCAGGACGATGGCACCACCGCCCACCAGACCCAACAGGATCGGGTTGGTCAGCAGGTCGTTGAACTTCTGGTTGTCGGACGCGGCAGGCGTCGCTTCGACTGGGGTTTCAGCCGGGGCCGGTGTGGCCTCAGGTGCGGTCACCACAGGCGCAGGCGTAACCGGAGCGGTGGCGGTCGGTGCAGCTTCAGCCGGGGTTGCCGCCGGTGCAGGAGCAGGCGTCAGTTGCGCCGAGATCGCCGGAGCAGCCGCCGTCGCCGCTGGAGCAGCTGCGCCTTCAGCCTGCAACTTGGCCAGTTGATTGTTTTTCAGTTCGATCAGGCGTTGCAGCTTGTCCAGCTGACTTTGCAGATCGGTCATGCGGCTTTTCAGTTCGGCGTTGTCACGACGGGTCGTGTCGAGGCTTTCCTGGGTCACCGCCAGTTTGTTGCTCAAGTTCTTCGCATCACCGGCGGCGCCCTTACGGCCCTTGCCGGATTCGGCAGACACCAGGCTCAGCTTGTCTTTCGCTGCCTGGGTCGGAGTGGCATCGGCACTCCCACGCTTGGTGGCATCGAGTTGCTGCTGGCCAGTGCCAGGCTTGGCCACATAGCGACGACCCTGGCGCCACGCGGTGTTTTGCGCGGCGACTTCAGCGATGGCCTTGGGCTGCGGCAGGCTGGTGCTTTGCACCTGATCCGGCATGCGCAGGACCTGGCCGGTTTTCAGCAAGTTGATGTTGCCGTTGATGAACGCATCCGGGTTCAGCGCCTGGATGGCCAGCATGGTTTGCTGCACCGAGCCGCCATTGCGCGCCTTGGCCGCGATTTCCCACAGGGTATCGCGCGGCGTGGTGGTGTAGGTCGTTGGCTTGGTGGCACCGGTCATCGGTGCGGTCACTGCCTGGGACGGCGCAGGTTGGGCGGCGGCATCGGCAGTTTGCGGCGAGAATTTGGACGGATCGAGCAGCACGCTGTAATCGCGCAGCAAGCGACCGTTAGGCCACATCACCTGAACTAGGAATTTCACCATCGGTTCGGAGAGCGGTTTGCTAGAGGTCACGCGCAGAATGCTTTTGCCGCTGGCGTTGAGCACGGGAGTGAAGGTCAGGTCGTTGAGAAACGCCTGGCGATCAACCCCGGCCTTGGCGAAATCTTCCGGCGAAGCCAGGCTCGGCACCACTTCGGCAGCGGTGAGGTCCTTGACGTCGAGCAGCTCGATTTCTGCGACCAGAGGCTGGTTCAGCGTCGATTTCAGGGTCAGTTCCCCGAGCCCGAGAGCATGCGCCATACCGGAGGACAGCGCCGAGGCGGCCGCTATTGCTAACACCAGTTTGCGAACTTGAACCATAGCCTCATCCTTTGTTTGAACATTCCTCGGCCAGCGAGAAGGTATTGAAAGTCGCTGCCGTAAGGCATTGCGCGCGGCGGCGAAGGGTCGTCGCGCGCGATCATTTCTTTGATGCCCCGGAAAGTCCCGTAGGGTGACTTGCCTTTAGCACTCCGGCCAAGCATAGCGCTCGGCTAGAATCATTCGACAAATTGTTGCCAAGTATCTTTTACAGCAGGTCTTTTATCAACAATTCAGCCACCTGCACAGCATTGAGCGCCGCGCCTTTGCGTACGTTATCTGACGTCAGCCACAAATTAAGTTCCGACAGGTCGTCGACACCGCTGCGTACCCGACCAACGTAGACCACATCCTGCCCGACCGCATCACCTACTGGTGTCGGGTAATCGCCGGCTTCCACCAGTTCGATACCCGGCGCGTCTTCCAGGGCGGCGTTGACTTTAGCCAGGTCGACTGCGCTCGATGACTGCAAGGTCACGCTAAAGCTATCGCCAAAAAACACCGGGGCTTGAATGCAAGTTGCGGAAATCTTTAATAAAGGTAGCGCCATGACCTGACGCAGCTCTCGCACCAGGCGCTTTTCCAGCAGCGTATGACCTTGCTCGTCAGGTTTGCCGACCTGAGCCAGCAGGTTGAACGCCATCTGCCGATCGAAGAATGTCGGCTCCAGCGGACGCACGTTGAGCAGCTCCGCGGTCTGCCGGGCCAGTTCAGTCACGGCTTCGCGGCCCTGGGCGGAGACGGCCAGGCTGGCGGTCACGTTGACCCATTGCAGGTCGACCACGTCGAGCAACGGCGCGAGCACCACGGCCAGTGTGGTGGCCGACGGGCTCGGGCTGCTGACTTGGAATGGCTTTTTCAGACCGGCCAGTACGTGGGCGTTGGCTTCCGGCACGATTTGCGGCGCTTCATCGGCCGACAGTGCGCCGGACAGGTCGATCAGCGAGCAACCGGCCGCGCGGGCACGGGAGGCGAAACTCAGGGTGACTGCCGGGCCGGCGGCGAAGAACACCAGCTGAACCTTGCTGAAATCGAACTCATCGACTTCGCGCACGCGCACGTTCTTGCCGCGAAACGGTACCGAATGCCCGGCGGATTCGCTGCTGGCCAACAGGTGCAGGTTGGCGACCGGGAAGTCCCGCTCTTCGAGAATCTGCACGAGCGTTTCGCCGACAGTACCGGTGGCGCCGATCACGGCAATATCGAAGGACTGGCTCATGGTTCTACCTCTGGCGAAACGGGGGGAGCGGCACTTTACCGGGTGGGTGGCGTGCAGGCAATTCGGTCGGGGATTTGTGGTGGTTGTGCAGGCCTCTTCGCGGGCAAGCCTCGCTCCTACAAGTGCAGCGCGATCCCATGTAGGAGCGAGGCTTGCCCGCGAAGAGGACCTCACTGGCGACACATCACCCATAAAAAAACCCGTGCCTCTTTCAAGGCACGGGTTCTTTCACAGCTTTAAACGATCAACGCTCAAGCAGGATCCGCAGCATGCGACGCAGCGGTTCGGCCGCGCCCCACAGCAGTTGGTCGCCAACGGTGAAAGCGCCAACGTACTGGGTGCCCATGTTCAGCTTGCGCAGACGGCCAACCGGTACATTCAGGGTGCCGGTGACTTTCGTCGGGCTCAGTTCCTGGATGCTGGCTTCGCGGTTGTTCGGTACCAGCTTGACCCAAGGGTTGTGCTGGCTGATCAGCCCTTCGATATCAGCGATCGGCACGTCTTTGTTCAGCTTGATGGTCAGCGCCTGGCTGTGGCAACGCATGGCGCCGATGCGCACGCAGATGCCATCGACCGGGATCGGGCTCTTGAAGCGACCGAGGATCTTGTTGGTCTCGGCCTGGGCCTTCCACTCTTCGCGGCTCTGGCCGTTCGGCAGTTCCTTGTCGATCCACGGGATCAGGCTGCCGGCCAGCGGTACGCCGAAGTTTTCAGTCGGATACGCGTCGCTGCGCATGGCTTCGGCCACACGGCGGTCGATGTCGAGGATCGCGCTGGCCGGGTCGGCCAGTTGATCGGCGACAGCGGCGTGGGTCGCGCCCATTTGCTTGATCAGTTCACGCATGTTCTGCGCGCCGGCACCGGAGGCCGCCTGATAAGTCATGGCGCTCATCCACTCGACCAGGCCGGCTTCGAACAGACCGCCCAGGCCCATCAGCATCAGGCTGACGGTGCAGTTGCCGCCGATGTAGTTCTTGGTGCCCGCGTCGAGCTGCTGGTCGATGACCTTGCGGTTCACCGGGTCCAGCACGATCACCGCGTCATCCTGCATGCGCAGGCTGGAAGCGGCGTCGATCCAGTAACCCTGCCAGCCGGCTTCGCGCAGTTTCGGGAAGACTTCGCTGGTGTAGTCGCCACCCTGGCAGGTCAGAATCACGTCGAGGGTCTTCAGCTCTTCAATGCTGTAAGCGTCCTTGAGCGGAGCAATGTCCTTGCCCACGGA
>NZ_JBIUXZ010000021.1:0-96061 GCF_044744265.1 Pseudomonas sp. NPDC087342 | reverse complement strand
AAAGCCGTCTTCAACCGAGTCCAGAGCAACGTGAACTTCGTCACCGACGTTGATAGTCAGTTCGCCAGCATCGTTGTAGAACTGCTCAAGCGGGATGAGTGCTTCAGACTTCAGGCCAGCGTGAACGGTTACCCAGCGAGCTTGGTAATCGATATCAACGATAACACCGGTGATGATGGAGCCTGCCTGAAGGTTCAGGGTTTTTAGGCTTTCTTCAAAGAGTTCCGCAAAGCTTTCGCTCATTTTAATTCCTGTTGAATAAGGGCGAAGGATACGCCCATCTCCACATCCCAGACGACGTGGGTTACGTTCATTTAAAGAAGCAGCGCAAGACTATGACTGGTCCCCTGCGCAGCTTCTTGGTCACCCGGCGATATCGCGAATGGCGATCTCGCTCATGATGCGTTCCAGCACCTGATCGATGGATAATTCCGTGGAATCCAGCTGTATGGCGTCAGCCGCCGGTTTGAGCGGGGCTACCGCTCGCTGGGTGTCACGCTCGTCGCGGACACGTATCTCATCTAGCAGACTCGACAGACTAACACCATCGACTTTGCCCTTCAACTGCAAGTATCGACGGCGCGCACGCTCCTCGGCACTGGCAGTGAGGAATATCTTCAACGGCGCGTCGGGAAATACCACCGTGCCCATGTCGCGGCCATCGGCCACCAGGCCCGGCGCCTCCTGGAACGCCCGCTGGCGTTGCAGCAGCGCATCGCGCACCGCCGGCAGCGCCGCGACCTGGGAAGCCCAGGCACCGACCTGCTCATTGCGCAGATCGTCAGTGACATCGTCACCTTCAAGGATGATCCGCTGCGGATGACCTTCGGTCGCGCCGACGAACTGCACGTCCAGATGAGCGGCCAGCAGCTTCAGCGACTCTTCATTGGTCAGATCGACGCCGTGGTTGCGCGCAGCGAATGCCAGCAGACGATACAGCGCACCGGAATCCAGCAGGCACCACCCCAGACGCTTGGCCAGAATTCCGGCAATAGTGCCCTTGCCCGAACCGCTGGGCCCGTCGATGGTGATGACCGGTGGCTTGATAATCACGACTGAGCCTCTTGTGCAACGCGGATACCGACCTGCGCGCACAGCGCCAGGAAATTCGGGAACGAGGTCGCGACGTTGGCACAGTCATGGATGCGGATCGGTGCCGTAGCGCGCAACGAAGCCACGCTGAAGGCCATCGCAATCCGGTGATCGCCGTGACCGTGCACTTCGCCGCCGCCGATCAGGCCGCCGTCGATGATGATGCCGTCCGGGGTCGGCTCGCACTTGACGCCCAGTGCCAGCAAACCATCGGCCATGACCTGGATCCGGTCCGACTCCTTGACTCGCAGCTCTTCAGCGCCGCGCAGTACGGTGCGCCCTTCGGCACAGGCCGCTGCCACGAACAGCACCGGGAACTCGTCGATGGCCAGCGGAACCAGCGCCTCGGGAATCTCGATACCTTTGAGTTTAGCTGCCCGTACGCGCAGGTCAGCCACTGGTTCGCCGCCCACTTCACGCTGGTTTTCCAGAGTGATGTCGGCGCCCATCAGGCGCAGGATGTCGATCACGCCGGTACGGGTCGGGTTGATGCCGACGTGTTCGAGCACCAGCTCCGAACCTTCGGCAATCGACGCAGCCACCAGGAAGAACGCCGACGACGAAATATCGCCCGGTACTTCAATGTGGGTGGCGGTCAGCTTATGGCCGGACTCGACCGACGCCGTTGCACCGTTGACGCTGACCGGATAGCCAAAGCCGCGCAGCATGCGCTCGGTGTGGTCACGGGTCGGTGCCGGCTCGGTGACGGTGGTCTTGCCTTCGGCATACAGACCCGCAAGCAGCAGGCAGGACTTAACCTGGGCACTGGCCATCGGCATGGTGTAGGTCAGGCCTTTGAGCTTGTTGCCGCCACGAATGGTCATCGGTGGGCGACCTTCTGCAGCAGTCTCGATCACGGCACCCATTTCCCGCAGCGGGTTGGCCACGCGATTCATCGGGCGCTTGGACAGCGAAGCATCACCGGTCAGGGTGCTGTCGAAGTTCTGCGCCGCCAACAGGCCGGACAGCAGACGCATCGACGTGCCGGAGTTGCCCAGATAGATCGGACCTGGCGCAGGCTTCAGGCCATGCAGGCCGACGCCGTGGATGGTCACGCGACCGTGGTGCGGACCTTCGATCACGACACCCATGTCGCGGAAGGCTTGCAAGGTCGCCAGGGCATCTTCGCCCTCGAGGAAACCTTCCACTTCAGTGGTGCCTTCGGCCAGGGAGCCGAGCATGATCGAGCGGTGAGAAATCGATTTGTCGCCCGGTACACGAATCCGCCCAGTCAGGCGGCCACCAGGTTGTGCCAGGAAAATCAGGTCGTTGGAGTTCATAGCGTCCACATAAGCCCGGCGGGCCAGGATTTTACTGAAATGTTCGCGGGCAACCCGGGCGCGAGTGAATACGCCCAACAATTGGTGCCCATCCCCTGCATCGACCGCGTCGCGCAAGGCGTCGAGGTCGCTGCGAAATGTATCGAGTGTACGCAGGACAGCTTCGCGGTTAGCGAGGAAGATGTCGTGCCACATGACCGGGTCGCTACCCGCGATTCTTGTGAAATCGCGAAAACCGCCCGCAGCGTAACGGAAGATCTCAAGATTTTCATTGCGCTTGGCCAACGAGTCGACCAAACCGAACGCCAGCAAGTGCGGCAAATGGCTGGTTGCCGCCAACACTTCATCATGGCGCTCGACCTGCATGTGCTCGACATCGGCGCCCAATGCGCGCCACAAACGGTCGACCACGGCCAGCGCTGCCGGATCGGTTTGATCCAGCGGCGTCAAAATCACTTTATGGCGACGGAACAGCTCGGCATTCGAGGCTTCCACCCCGCTCTGCTCGGAACCGGCAATCGGATGCCCCGGTACGAAGCGCGCCGGCATGCCGCCGAATGCTTCGGTGGCCGCACGCACCACATTGCCTTTGGCGCTGCCAACGTCGGTCAGGATCGCTTGGCCCAGATCCATGCCGGCCAAACGGGCGAGCATTTTTTCCATGGCGAGGATCGGCACCGCCAGCTGGATCACGTCCGCGCCCTGGCAAGCAGCCACCAGGTCGTCTTCGCAGCGATCCACCACGCCCAGCTCTACTGCCAGTTTGCGCGATTGCGGATCGAGATCGACCCCGACCACTTCGCGGCACAGGCCACTTTCGCGCAAACCCTTGGCAAACGAACCACCGATCAACCCCAGACCAACCACCACCAGGCGCCCGATCATAGGTTCAGCAGATTGCAGTGCAGTGACATCAACCACGAGCCAGAACCTTGGTCAGCGCCTCAAGGAAGCGACTGTTCTCAGCCGGCAGGCCGATGGTGATGCGCAAGTGGTTCGGCATGCCGTAATTGGCCACCGGACGCACGATCACGCCTTCGCGCAGCAAACCCTGGAAGACCGGCGCAGCGACCTGCCCCAGATCAACACAGATAAAGTTGCCCTTGGACGGAATCCAGCTCAGCCCCAACTCACGGAAACCCGCTTGCAGTTGCAGCATGCCGGCTTCGTTCAGGCGACGGCTTTCAGCCAGGTATTCGGCATCCTGCAACGCAGCGCACGCCGCGGCCAGGGCCAGGCTGTTGACGTTGAATGGCTGACGCACGCGATTCAATACATCGGCGACCACGGCGGTGGACAAGCCATAACCGACCCGCAACGCCGCCAGGCCATAGGCCTTGGAGAACGTGCGCGAGACCAGCAGGTTCGGATAAGCGGCGAGGAAATCCAGGCCATCCGGCAAGTCGCTGCCTTCGGCGTATTCGATGTAAGCCTCGTCCAGCACCACCAGCACATGGGCCGGGACGTCCTGCAGGAATTCGTCCAGCGCTTCGGCGCCGAACCATGTCCCGGTCGGGTTGTTCGGGTTGGCGATGAATACAACGCGGGTATCGGCATCAATCGCAGCCAGCATCGCCGGCAGATCATGGCCCCAGTCTTTGGCAGGAATAACCCGCGCCTCAGCACCTACGGCCTGAGTCACGATCGGATAGACCGCGAACGCATGCTCGCTGAACACCGCATTCAGGCCCGGCGCCAGATACGCGCGGGCAACCAGTTCCAGAATGTCGTTGGAGCCGTTGCCCAGCGTCACTTGATTGAGCTCGACGCGGCACTGCTCGGCCAACAGGGTCTTGAGCGCAAAACCGTTGCCGTCGGGATAACGGGTCAGCTCGGCCAATTCTTCGCGAATCGCGGCCAATGCCTTGGGACTGGCACCCAGCGGGTTTTCATTGCTGGCCAGTTTGACGATTTTGGCCGGATCGATGTCCAGCTCGCGCGCCAGTTCGTCCACAGGCTTGCCCGGAACGTACGGCGAAAGTTGTTGCACGCCCGGCTGTGCCAGAGCGAGGAAGTCACCACTCATTTGCTACCCCTTAGAGAACTGCTTTCGGGTAGGAACCCAGCACTTTGAGTGCTACTGCTTCCTGACTGATCTTTTCCAGCACACCTTTGATCAATGGATCACGGTGATGACCAACGAAGTCGATGAAGAACACGTAAGTCCATTTACCGCTGCGCGACGGACGAGTCTCGATCCGTGTCAGATCGATGCCGTTGTCGTGGAACGGCACCAGCAGCTCATGCAGCGCACCAGGTTTGTTACTCATGGAGACGATGATCGAGGTCTTGTCGTCGCCGGTCGGCGGCACTTCCTGGCTACCGATCATCAGGAAGCGCGTGGAGTTATCCGGGCGATCCTCGATTTTCTCGGCCAGACGGGTTAGCCCGTACAAGCCTGCGGCCATGTCGCCGGCAATCGCCGCCGAGTTCCACTCGCCTTTTACCCGCTTGGCCGCTTCGGCGTTGCTGGACACCGCCACGCGCTCGACATTCGGGTAATGGGCGTCCAGCCACTTGCGGCACTGGGCCAGGGACTGGGCGTGGGAATAGATGCGACTGATGCTGTCGGTCTTGGTGTTTTCGCCGACCAACAGGTGATGGTGGATCCGCAGCTCGACTTCGCCACAGATCACCATGTCGTGTTCCAGGAAGCTGTCGAGGGTGTGGTTGACCGCGCCTTCGGTGGAGTTTTCCACCGGGACCACGCCAAAATTCACCGCACCGGCCGCCACTTCACGGAACACTTCGTCGATCGCCGCCATGGGCTTGCTGATCACTGCGTGGCCGAAATGCTTCATGGCCGCGGCCTGAGTGAAAGTACCCTCAGGGCCGAGGTAAGCCACTTTCAGCGGCTGTTCGAGGGCCAGGCACGAGGACATGATTTCGCGGAACAGACGCGCCATCTCTTCGTTGCCCAGCGGCCCCTGGTTACGCTCCATCACGCGCTTGAGCACCTGGGCTTCACGCTCAGGACGATAGAACACCGGCACTTCGCCTTCGGCCAGCGAGGCCATCTTTACTCGCGCAACTTCCTGGGCGCAGCGTGCGCGTTCGCTGATCAGCTCCAGGACTTTGGTGTCCAGGGCATCAATGCGGACGCGCAGTGCCTTGAGTTCTTGCTCAGACATTAGCCGTGTTCCTTCTCGAACTCTGCCATGTACGAAATCAGTGCGTTGACCGCAACGATGTCGACGGCGTTATAGATGGAGGCGCGCATGCCGCCCACGGAACGGTGACCCTTGAGGTTCAGCAGGCCGCGCTCGTCGGCGCCGGCCAGGAATGGCTTGTCCAGACGATCGTCTGCCAGGCGGAACGGCACGTTCATCCACGAGCGATCCGACTTGTTGATCGGGTTGCTGTAGAGGCCGCTGGCGTCGATGAAATCGTACAGCGTGCGCTGTTTGACTTCATTGAGCTTGCCGATGGCCTCGACACCACCCTGCTCTTTCAGCCACTCGAACACCAGGCCCGACAAGTACCAGGCCAGGGTCGGCGGCGTGTTGTACATCGAGCCGTTATCGGCCGCGACCTTGTAATTGAGCATGGTCGGGCACAGCGAACGGGCGTGACCGAGCAGGTCTTCGCGCACGATGTTGACCAGGATGCCGCTCGGGCCGATGTTTTTCTGGGCTCCGGCGTAGATCATGCCGAAACGCGAAATATCCACCGGACGCGAGAGAATGTCCGAAGACATGTCTGCCACCAACGGAACGTCGCCGGTTTCCGGGATCCAGCTGAATTCCAGGCCGCCGATGGTTTCGTTTGGCGCGTAGTGAACGTAGGCCGCGTCTTTCGACAGGTTCCATTCGTTCTGGCCGGGAATAGCGAAATAGTCGTAAGGCTTGGCGGTCGCGGCAACGTTGACGTGGCCGTAGCGCGAAGCTTCTTCGATGGCTTTCTGCGACCAGATACCGGTGTCGATGTAGTCGGCCGAGCCACCTTCAGGCAGCAGGTTCAGCGGAATCTGGGCAAATTGCTGGCTGGCGCCGCCTTGCAGGAACAGCACTTTATAGTTCGAAGGGATATTCAGCAGATCACGCAGATCCTGCTCGGCCTTGGTGGCGATGGACACGAACTCATCGCTGCGATGGCTCATTTCCATGACCGACAGGCCCTTGCCGTGCCAATCGAGGAGTTCACCCTGAGCGCGCTTCAGGACAGCTTCAGGCAGCGCCGCAGGACCGGCACAGAAGTTATAGGCTCTCTTGCTCACATCCAATCTCGCTCTGATTTGGTGGGTCATGCAAACATATCAGTCGACGCAGATCTCATGTGGGAGCGGGCTTGCCTGTGGCGAGGGGGCTTGCCCCCGTTCGATTGCGTAGCAATCGTAAACCGATCACCACCGCCTTATGCAAGATTGCGGTGATCGGTTTCAGGGGCGCTTCGCACCCCAACGGGGGCAAGCCCCCTCGCCACAAAAGCCCGGCACCCACACGGAGCTCCATGGGCGTCGATATTTCATACCGGTGAACAACAAGGGGGCGAATCTTCATCCGCCCCCCTGCTTGTCCGCTTATTCCTGCGGTTCTTCGTCGGCTGCAGCGTCGAGTTGCTGGTCGTCGGCAACGTCGTCGATCACGACTTCACCGTCGAACACCGCACCTGCTTCGCCCTCTTCACCTTCGAGCTCTTCGCCCTCGACTTCCGACGGCTCCTGGACCCGCTCCAGACCGACCAGCGTTTCGTCGCTGGCCAGCTTGATGAGGGTCACGCCCTGGGTGTTACGACCCAGGCTGGAAACTTCGTCGACACGGGTACGAACCAGGGTGCCCTGGTCGGAAATCAGCATGATCTCCTCACCATCGAGCACCTGGACTGCACCGACCAGACGGCCGTTACGGTCGTTGCTGACCATGGCGATAACGCCCTGACCGCCACGCTTGTACTCAGGGAACTCGGTGATCGCCGTACGCTTGCCGTAACCACGCGCCGAAGCGGTGAGGATCTGGCTGCCTTCTTCCGGGATCAGCATGGAAATCAGCTTCTGGCCTTCCGGCAGACGCATGCCGCGCACACCACGAGCGGTACGGCCCATGGCGCGAACGTCGGTTTCCTTGAAGCGAGTGACCTTGCCGCCGTCGGAGAACAGCATGACTTCGCGGCTACCATCGGTAATGGAAGCAGAAATCAGCACATCGCCTTCATCCAGCTCCAGCGCGATCAGGCCGACGCTGCGTTGACGGCTGAAGGATTCCAGCGGGGTCTTCTTCACGGTGCCTTTGGCAGTCGCCATGAAGATGAAGTGACCTTCGGTGTATTCGTCGACCGGCAGCATGGTGGTGATGTATTCTTCACTGTCCAGCGGCTGCTGGTTGACCAGCGGACGACCACGGGCCGCACGGGACGCTTCCGGGATTTCGTAGGTTTTCAGCCAGTACACTTTGCCTTTGCTGGAGAACAGCAGCAGCGTGGTGTGACTGTTGGCGACCAGCAGGTGAGCGATGTAATCCTCATCCTTGACGCCGGTGGCCGATTTGCCTTTACCGCCACGACGCTGAGCCTGGTACGCAGCCAATGGCTGGGTCTTGGCGTAGCCACCGTGGGAGATGGTCACGACGCGCTCTTCTTCCGGGATCATGTCACCCAGGGTCAGGTCGAGACGGGCATCGAGAATTTCGGTGCGGCGCACGTCGCCGTATTCGGCGCGGATCACTTCCAGCTCTTCGCGGATCACTTCCATCAGGCGCGTGGCGCTGCTGAGGATGCGGATCAGTTCGCCGATCTGGTTGAGGATCTCTTGATACTCGGCCAGCAGCTTCTCGTGCTCCAGACCGGTCAGACGGTGCAGACGCAGTTCCAGAATGGCTTGCGCCTGTTCCGGCGACAGGAAGTACTTGCCTTCGCGCAGACCGTATTGCGGGTCCAGGGTCTCTGGACGGCACGAGTCGGCACCGGCGCGTTCAACCATCGCGACCACGGCGGAAGATTCCCACGCAGTCTTGATCAGCGCTTCCTTCGCTTCCGACGGCGTCGGCGAAGCCTTGATCAGGGCGATGACCGGGTCGATGTTCGACAGGGCAACCGCTTGACCTTCAAGGATGTGGCCACGTTCGCGGGCTTTGCGCAGTTCGAACACGGTACGGCGGGTAACCACTTCGCGACGGTGACGAACGAAGGCTTCCAGCAGGTCCTTGAGGTTCAGGATCCGTGGACGGCCGTCGATCAGCGCAACGATGTTGATACCGAACACCGCTTGCAGCTGGGTCTGGGCGTAAAGGTTGTTGAGGATCACCTCAGGCACTTCGCCGCGACGCAGCTCGATCACGACGCGCATACCGTCCTTGTCGGACTCGTCGCGCAGTTCGGTGATGCCTTCCAGCTTCTTCTCTTTAACCAGCTCGGCGATCTTCTCGATCAGACGGGCCTTGTTCAGCTGGTACGGGAGTTCGGTGATGACGATCTGCTGGCGGCCACCGACCTTGTCGATGTCTTCGATCATCGAGCGAGCGCGCATGTAAATGCGGCCGCGACCGGTACGGTAGGCTTCGATGATGCCGGCGCGACCGTTGATGATGGCGGCGGTCGGGAAGTCCGGACCAGGGATGTATTGCATCAGCTCATCGATGGTCAACTCAGGGTTGTCGATGAGTGCCAGGCAACCGTCGATGACTTCACCGAGGTTGTGCGGCGGGATGTTGGTCGCCATGCCCACGGCGATACCGCTGGAGCCGTTGACCAGCAGGTTGGGAATACGGGTCGGCATGACCGCCGGGATCATTTCGGTGCCGTCGTAGTTCGGCACCCAGTCCACGGTTTCTTTGTGCAGGTCAGCCAGCAGCTCGTGCGCCAGCTTGGTCATGCGCACTTCGGTGTATCGCATGGCCGCGGCGTTGTCGCCGTCCACCGAACCGAAGTTGCCCTGACCGTCTACCAGCAGGTAGCGCAAGGAGAATGGCTGCGCCATCCGAACGATGGTGTCGTACACCGCGGTATCACCGTGAGGGTGATACTTACCGATCACGTCACCGACAACACGGGCAGATTTCTTGTACGGCTTGTTGAAGTCGTTGCCCAGCTCGCTCATCGCGAACAGCACACGCCGGTGCACGGGCTTCAAGCCATCGCGCGCATCCGGCAGTGCCCGCCCGACAATTACGCTCATCGCGTAGTCGAGGTAGGACTGCTTCAGCTCGTCTTCGATATTGACCGGGAGGATTTCTTTGGCCAGTTCGCCCATGAGAAGCCTGATTCCTTTTTCTGGTGAAACTTCGTCACATCCATTTGGGACGAACGAAGCTCGCCGATGCCAGCTGATTGCCATGCACCGACTTACGACAAATCAACGAGTTATGCCATGGATCTGCGCAGTAAAGACAACCCCGTGGGACTGCCTCGGAAAACGCCGGATGTTATCACAAGAGCCGCCACGCACCTATCCCCCTGATGCGCATGGAGCATAGTTAGTTGACCGGTGACAGGCTTAACGGGGACGAGAGAGGCTTAGAGCCTTGTCGAATGACGAATTCAGGCTGATTTGTTGGCTTTGCGGGCCCTATCGCGAGCAAGCTCGCTCCCACATTTGACCGAGTTATCCAGCCAGACACTGTCAAGTGTGGGAGCGAGCTTGCTCGCGATTGCGATTTAACTGACGCTAAAGATCGTCAATGCAGACGCTTGCGGCACATCAACTGTGCCATTTTCGCCGTGTCCGGCCGCTCGACGATACCCTTCTCGGTGACGATTGCATCGATCAGGTCCGCCGGTGTCACGTCGAATACCGGGTTGAAGGCATCGACATCCGCCCCGACCCGCTTGCCGCCGACTTCCAGCAACTCGCTGCCGTCGCGCTCTTCGATAGGAATATCGTCGCCACTGGCCAGATTCATGTCGATGGTCGAACTCGGCGCCACCACCATGAAACGCACGCCGTGGTGCATGGCGCTCACGGCCAATTGATAAGTGCCGATCTTGTTCGCCACATCGCCATTGGCGGTGATCCGGTCAGCGCCGACGATCACCCAGGTAATGCCTTTGGTCTTCATGATGTGCGCGGCGGCGGAATCGGCATTGAGGGTCACGGGAATGCCTTCGTTGGCCAGTTCCCACGCGGTCAGCCGCGAACCTTGCAGCCAGGGACGGGTTTCGTCGGCGTAGACACGCTCGACCATGCCTTCAATAAAGGCGCCGCGAATCACCCCCAGCGCCGTGCCGAAACCGCCGGTGGCGAGCGCGCCAGTGTTGCAGTGAGTCAGGATCGCCTGGGCATTGCCCTGATGCTTGCGAATCAGATCCACACCCAGTTGGGCCATGGTCAGGTTGGCTTCGCGGTCGCTTTCGTGGATCGCGATGGCCTCGGCCTCCAGCGCTGCCAGAGGATCGGCATCGCCCTTGAGACGGTCCAGGCGGTCACGCATGCGGCTCAGGGCCCAGAACAGATTGACCGCCGTTGGACGGGAATCCGCCAACAACGCGTAATCCTCTTCCCACGATGCCTGCCAGTCATCGCCTTCGGCAATCCGGGCGCGGGCTGACAGCACCATGGCATACGCGGCACTGATGCCGATCGCCGGTGCACCGCGCACCACCATCGAGCGAATGGCCTCGGCCACGCCAGCGGCGCTGGTGTAGGCGATCCAGGTTTCCTCGAACGGCAAAATACGCTGATCCAGCAGGTACAGGGCACCATCACGCCAATCGATGGCCTTAACTTTCTCTGCAGCCAATAGTCGATCGCGCATCCTTCACCCCGCACTCATGAACAAAAGCCGCCGATTATAGCGATCCCCCCGCGAAGACGCTCGGGTATACTTCGCCATCCTTTACAAAAGCACTGGAACCGATCTTCGATGCCGAAACCTGCCGTTGCGCTCGACTTATTATTGCTGCCGACCTGGCTGGTACCCGTCGAACCCGCCGGCGTGGTTCTCAAAGAGCACGGCCTGGGCATCCGCGACGGTCGCATCGTGTTTATCGGCCCGCGTGCCGAAGCGCTGAAGTGTAACGCGACCGAAGTCCGCGAGCTCCCGGATGTTCTGCTCAGCCCCGGGCTGGTCAACGCCCATGGCCACGCAGCGATGACGCTGTTCCGCGGCCTGGCTGATGATCTGCCGTTGATGACCTGGCTGGAAAACCACATCTGGCCGGCCGAGGCCAAGTGGGTCGATGAAGAGTTTGTGCGCGATGGCACGGACCTGGCGATCGCCGAACAGCTGAAAGGTGGCATCACCTGCTTCTCTGACATGTATTTCTTCCCGAAGGTTGCCAGCGAACGCGTGCATAACAGCGGCATTCGCGCGCAAATCGCAATTCCGATCCTCGATTTCCCGATTCCCGGTGCCGCCACGGCGGATGACGCCATTCGTCAGGGCGTCGAATTGTTCGGCGATCTCAAGCACCACGAACGTATCAAAATCACCTTCGGCCCTCACGCACCCTACACCGTAGGCGACGAAAACCTGGAGAAAATCCGGGTGATTGCCGAGGAGCTGGACGCCGCGATTCACATGCACGTCCATGAAACCGCTTTCGAAGTGCAGCAAGCTGTGGAACAGCGCGGCGAGCGCCCACTGGCCCGCCTCGGTCGCCTGGGCTTGCTCGGGCCGCGCTTCCAGGCGGTTCACATGACCCAGATCAGCGATGAAGACCTGGCCTTGCTGGTAGAAAGCAACACCAATGTGATTCATTGCCCGGAGTCGAACCTGAAACTGGCCAGCGGCTTCTGCCCGGTGGAACGCCTGTGGCAGGCCGGGGTGAACGTCGCCGTCGGCACCGATGGCGCGGCCAGCAACAATGACCTGGACCTGCTCGGCGAAACCCGCACCGCCGCATTGCTCGCCAAGGCTGTCGCCGGTTCGGCCACCGCGCTGGACGCCCACCGCGCCTTGCGCATGGCCACCCTCAACGGCGCCCGTGCACTGGGCATCGAGACTGAAACCGGCTCGCTGGAGATTGGCAAGGCTGCAGACATCGTTGCGTTCGATCTGTCCGGCCTGGCCCAGCAACCGATCTACGACCCGGTTTCGCAACTGATCTACGCCACTGGCCGCGACTGTGTGAAACACGTTTGGGTCGCCGGCAAGCAACTGCTCGACGACAAGCGCCTGACGCGCCTGGATGAAGCACAACTCTGCGCCACGGCCAAGGCCTGGGGCCAGCGCATCAGCGGCCACACCGAATCGTAAGCACCTCGGGCGCACACCCGGGGCAACAGGATTTTTCAAGTTTTAGAGGACTTAAACCATGAGCAACGTCGACTACGCCGAAATCGCCAAATTCGAAGCCCTGGCCCATCGCTGGTGGGACCGCGAAAGCGAGTTCAAACCGCTGCACGACATCAACCCGCTGCGGGTCAACTGGATTGACGAACGCGTCAAACTGGCCGGCAAGAAAGTCCTCGACGTCGGTTGTGGCGGCGGCATCCTCAGCGAGGCCATGGCCCAGCGCGGCGCCACCGTCATGGGCATCGACATGGGCGAAGCGCCGCTGGCGGTCGCGCAGTTGCATCAACTGGAATCCGGCGTGAGCGTCGAATACCGCCAGATCACCGCCGAAGCCCTGGCCGAAGAGATGCCTGAGCAGTTCGACGTGGTCACCTGCCTGGAAATGCTCGAACACGTGCCGGATCCGTCTTCGGTCATCCGTGCCTGCTTCAAGATGGTCAAGCCTGGCGGCCAAGTGTTCTTCTCGACGATCAACCGCAATCCGAAGGCTTACCTGTTCGCCATCATCGGCGCCGAATACATCATGAAGTTGCTGCCCCGTGGCACTCACGACTTCAAGAAATTCATCCGCCCGTCCGAGCTGGGTGCCTGGAGCCGCATGGCCGGCCTGACCGTCAAGGACATCATCGGGTTGACCTACAACCCGCTGACCAAGCACTACAAACTGGCGGCCGACGTGGACGTCAACTACATGATCCAGACTCTGCGCGAGGAGTAAGCCGATGCGAATCAGAGCAGTCCTTTTCGACATGGACGGCACCCTGCTCGACACTGCGCCGGACTTTATTGCCATCTGCCAGGCGATGCGCGCCGATCGCGGCTTGCCGCCGATGAACGACAAGCACATTCGCGACGAGATCTCCGGCGGCGCCAAGGCGATGGTCGCGGTGACGTTCTCCATGGACCCGGAGTCGCCGGGCTTCGAGGAGCTGCGCCTGGAGTTCCTGGAGCGTTACCTCAAGGATTGCGCGGTTCACAGCAAACTCTTTGACGGTATGGGCGAACTGCTGGCCGACATTGAAAAAGCCAACCTGATCTGGGGCGTGGTGACCAACAAACCATTACGGTTTGCTGAGCCGATCATGCAACAGCTGGGATTGGCCGAGCGTTCGGCGCTGCTGATCTGCCCGGACCACGTCAAAAACAGCAAGCCGGACCCGGAGCCGTTGATCCTGGCCTGCAAGATGCTCGACCTGGACCCTGCCAGCGTGTTGTTTGTCGGCGATGACCTGCGCGATATCGAGTCGGGCCGCGACGCCGGGACCAAAACCGCCGCCGTGACCTATGGCTACATCCATCCGGACGACAACCCGCGGCATTGGGGCGCGGATGTGGTGGTGGATCATCCGCTGGAGTTGCGCAAGGTGCTGGATAGCGCGCTCTGTAGTTGCTGACCTGATTGGCTGCGACAAACATTTGTGGCGAGGGGGTTTACCCCCGCTCGGCTGCGAAGCAGTCGCAAAACCTGCAAATACGACGAGACTGAGGGGAATATGGGAGCGCTTCGCACTCCAACGGGGGCAAGCCCCCTCGCCACAGCAAGCTCCCTCGCCACAAGTCCCGTGTTCGCCTTAATTGTGTTGAGGTTTTTTTATGTTTGATTATTCCGCCCGCCCTGAATTGCTCAAGGACCGGGTCATCCTGGTTACCGGCGCTGGCCGTGGCATCGGCGCTGCGGCGGCGAAAACCTACGCCGCCCACGGTGCCACCGTACTGTTGCTGGGCAAGACTGAAGCCAACCTGACTCAGGTCTACGACGAGATCGAAGCGGCCGGGCATCCACAACCGGCGGTGATCCCGTTCAACCTGGAAACCGCCCTGCCCCATCAATACGATGAGTTGGCGGCGATGATCGAGACCGAGTTCGGCCATCTCGACGGCTTGCTGCACAACGCCTCGATCATTGGTCCGCGTACGCCGATCGAGCAGTTGTCCGGCGAAAACTTCATGCGCGTGATGCACGTCAACGTCAACGCCATGTTCATGCTCACCAGCACCCTGCTGCCGCTGCTGAAGCTGTCGCAGGACGCCTCGGTGGTGTTCACCTCCAGCAGCGTCGGGCGCAAGGGCCGGGCGTACTGGGGCGCTTACGGCGTTTCCAAGTTTGCCACCGAAGGGTTGATGCAAACCCTGGCCGATGAAGTCGATACCGTGGCACCGGTTCGTTCCAACAGCATCAACCCCGGCGCCACTCGCACCAGCATGCGCGCCCAGGCGTATCCGGGTGAAAACCCGCTGAACAACCCGACGCCCGAGGAGATCATGCCGGTCTACCTGTACCTGATGGGCCCGGACAGCACGGGCATCAATGGCCAGTCGTTCAACGCTCAGTAATGCCCGCACGTCGCTTTTGTGCCGCGACATTTAACCGTCGCGGCACATTACAACCGCTGCAACTTCTGCCCTTTCCAGTCAAACAAATGCCGCCGATCTCGGCGAAATTTCTCGAAAAGCGCTCTAATCCAATGATTTAGAACGGCTTTTATCCGAATGAACCGAATGGCACGACTTTCGCTCTAATTTTGTTCAGACACGCAGTGTGACAGCAGCCGGCGTTAGCGCCTGAGTCGATAGGTTACTTATATTCGGCAAAGCGGACTAAACTCGTACCAAATGTCCTACGGGACTGATGGACCAGTATGACGCGCAGCCCAAAGCCGCTCTCACCCAGCCTGTAAGACAGCCTTACTGCTTAGGGGCTCACGCCATATGAAATCACCTTCCCAGACCAACGCAATTGACTTCGATAGCGCCAAATTGCAACGCCTGGGCTTTGGTCAGCAGCCTCCTCTCCTGGAGCGGCCGGTCAGCCTCGCGCAATTGCGCCAGCAACTGGGCCTGCAACTGCAAACCAGTCTGGAGCCGCAACGCATTCTCGGGCTCTTTTTCCGCGAAATTCAGCGCCTTGTCCCTCTGGATGCCTTGAGCTATGAGCACAAGACCAGTGACTTGCGTCTGGAATTCGGTCAGCGCGGTCATCATACGGTCAGCTACAGCCTGAGCCATGAAGGTGAACATCTGGGTGAGCTGGTGTTCCGCCGCAATCAGCGTTTCAACGAACAGGAACAAGGCAATCTGGAGTCGCTGCTGTCGGCGCTGCTGTATCCGATGCGCAACGCCCTGCTCTATCGCGCCGCGACCCAAAGCGCCCTGCGTGACCCGCTCACTGGCACCGGCAACCGCGTCGCCATGGATCAGACCCTGCAGCGGGAAATAGAAATGTCACGGCGTCATTTGCAGCCTTTGTCGTTGCTGATGCTCGACATCGACCACTTCAAACGGGTCAATGACAGCCACGGGCACAGCGCCGGCGATGAAGTACTCAAAGCGGTGGCCGCCTCGATCAAAGGCCAGTTGCGCAACGTGGACATGGTGTTCCGGTTCGGCGGCGAGGAGTTTTTGATTCTGCTGTCCAACACCACGCGGGAAGCGGCGGCGATGGTCGGCGAGCGCCTGCGGTTTGCTGCCCAGGCTCAGGAGTATTGCGCCGATGGCCAAGTGATCGACCTGACGGTCAGCCTCGGTTGCTCGACCTTGCTGCCCGGTGAGTCCGCCGAAAGCCTGTTGCGCCGGGCCGACAGCGCGCTGTACGTGGCCAAGCGCGAGGGGCGTAATCGCCTGGCGATGGCGGGCTAAGCACTTAGCCACACCGCATAACCAATGTGGGAGCGGGCTTGCTCGCGAAGGCGGACTGACAGTCACCATTTAGTCGACTGATCTACCGCTTTCGCGAGCAAGCCCGCTCCCACATTTGGTTTGTGTTGCCTTAAGGGATCAACTCTCGACCAACGCCATCCTTTCCCGCGCTACCGGCGCCCGTTCCGCGTGTTCCTGCTGCATGCAGCGCTCCAGGAACAGGAACATATAGTCGTAGCTCTTGCACACCGCTTGGCGCAGTTCCACTTGCAGCGCTTTGCTCGGGTTCGTACCCGCGAGGGTGCAGATGATTTCCAGTGCTTCCCACGGATGGGCATCGTCGTACTGGGCATGCATCTTCAACCACTTCATGGCGCGTTTGCGATCTTCCTCGGGGAAGGCTGCCGCGTAGACACCACTGGAACATACCAACGCCGACCATTCCCCGGTCGCGCCTTCGATGGCGTAATTAGTGGCGGCGATAGCCACGATCAGCGAATCCGCCGAACTGGTGTGCCAACACCAATGGCTCAACGCATGCAGTTCAGGGGCGACCTGTTGTGCTTGCAGATCTTCCAGGCTGACACCGTGCGCGCGGCTCCAGTGCACCCAGTAATCGGCATGATTGAGTTCGACACGAATGTTACGCATCAGCCAGCGACGCGCCATGTCTTCGCCGGGATGGCGAGCGAAGCGGGTCTTGGTGAGGTTTTGTGCCATATATAACGCGAACTGCTCGACCACCGGCCAGCCCCCTATCAGGTACTGACGCATGGTCTTTGCGCTGAGTTTGTTATCTCGCATGCGCTGATACAGTTCGTGTTCGACAACTCGGCGCTTACTCTCGCTGCAATCCTGGATCAGTTGCTGAGCCCAGGCGGGATAACTTGCAGCTTCCATGAGTGGTCCGGTTCGGTTGAATGTGTCGATCACTGTTCGGCTCCTTTTGATTTGTGATTGTAAGATCAGCAAGAGATTTCAACGGAACGTGCCAGGCGCCTTGAATAACAGAGGCTGTGGTCTGGCGGGACGACTTTGCAAGCTGTCGCAGGTAAACAGTTGCGGGCGTTCTATAACATACCCTTGAGCGTAATCGACACCGATTTCGAGCAGTGCCTGCTCGATCTGCGGTGTCTCGACAAACTCGGCAATGGTGCGTTTACCCATGACATGGCCGATGTGGTTAATCACCTCGACCATAGCGCGGTTAATCGGGTCGTCCAGCATGTCCTTTACGAAACTCCCATCGATCTTCAAGAAGTCTACAGGTAAATGTTTCAAGTAAGCGAACGAGGACATTCCGGCGCAAAAGTCATCAAGTGAGAAGTGGCAACCTAAACCTTTGAGTTCATTAATAAATCTGATTGCACTTCCCAAATTCGATATAGCGCTGGTTTCTGTAATTTCAAAACAAATCATTTCAGGAGGAATAGAGTAAGTAACAAACTGTTCACGCAGGAAGTCCAGGAACGCCTCATCTCCGATAGTAATACCTGACAGATTAATCGCACACATGGCCAACGGACCTTTACGCTGTTCGGCAATACATTGCGCGATGATCTTAAATACATTCTCCACAACCCAACGATCCAGCGACGTCATCAAACCATAACGCTCGGCGGCCGGAATGAAACTGTCAGGCAAGATCATCCGCCCGGCCTCGTCATGCAGGCGCAACAGTATTTCAATGTGCCCGCCGCCGTGCTCGACATGCCCCAGGGGGGCGATTTCCTGGGCGTACAGGCAGAAGCGGTTTTCTTCCAGGGCCATGTGCAAACGTTGCACCCAGGCCATTTCGCCGAAACGCAGGGACAGTTCCGAATCGTCGGCGTGGTAGACCTGCACCCGGTTGCGGCCCTTTTCCTTGGCCATGTAACAGGCCATATCGGCGGCGCGTAGCGAGGATTCGAGGGTGGTCGGGGTTTGCGCGACATGCACCAGGCCGATGCTGACGGTGGTCAGGAATGGCCGGCCCTTCCAGACAAAGTGCAGGTTCTGCACAGTCTGGCGAAGCACCTCGGCAATTTTTTCCGCGTGCTCCGGTGGACAGTTCTCCAACAGGATGCCGAATTCGTCGCCGCCCAGCCTGGCCAGCGTGTCCCCTTCGCGCAGACCGGATTGCAGCAACGCGCAGATGTGTCGCAGCAGCTCATCTCCCGCCGCATGGCCGCAGGTATCGTTGACCAGTTTGAACTGGTCCAGATCGAGGAACATCAAGGCGTGGCGCCCCGGCTGCCGCGTGAGGTTGTGCAGCGCCTGCTCCAGGCGGTATTCGAATTCACGGCGGTTGGCCAAACCGGTCAAGGCGTCGTGGGTAGCCTGCCAGGACAGATTGGCAATGTATTGCCGTTCCTGGGTCATGTCGTGCAGCACCAGCACCGTGCCGCTGACCTTGCCGGCATTGCGGATCGGCGCGCCGACCAGAGTCACCGACACCGTGCTGCCATCCAGGCGCTGGATCAGCTTGGAATGCTCGCTGCCGCCGCTGAGCTGGCCACTTAAAATGTGCTCGATCAAGGTAAAGCCGTCGGCCTGGGCGTTTTCATCCAGCAGATTGAACAGCGCCGCCAGCGGCAACCCGGTGGCCTGCTCGGCTTTCCAGTGCGTCATGGCTTCGGCGGCGGGGTTCATATAGGCAATCGCCCCTTCGACATCCGTGGTGATCACGCCATCGCCAATCGACTGCAAGGTAATCTGCGCGCGATCCTTCTCCAGTTGCAACGCCTCGGCAAAGGCATGCCGCTGCTTGAGCAGTTTGTGGGTGCGCAGCAATGCCAGGACGATCAGCCCCAGCGCCGTGGCCAGGTTGGTCACCAGCAACAGCCGCAGGATCACTCTCGAGCCCTCGCCCAGCGCGTCGCTGAACGCCTTGGCGGCCGGGGTTACGCTGTCGTTGATGGCAAAAATCTGATCCTTCCAGCGCTTGATATCCGCAGCGGTGGCCTGATTATCGACGACACGCTGGTGCATCTCCCGGGCGACGTCATCGAGTTGCACCAGGTAAGCATCGCCCACGGTCCAGCGATCGATGGCTTTTTCCAGGTAACTGAAGTGTCGGAAGTTGAGGTACAGCCAGATCAGGCTGGCGACGTCGTCCGGATGGTTGCCGCCCTTGAGGATCCCCACCCGTGCGGCTTCGAGATCCGGCGGCTGCTTGTCCAGCGCCACGCGCAACTCATGCCCGCCCTGGGGCACGGCGATAGCGTTCTGGTATTTGCGGAAGATCGCCTCGTCGCGGTTGTCGGCGTAGAGGTTGAGGTAATAGATGGCGTCTTTCTGGCCTTTGGACCACAGGCTTTCGCCGGCCACATAGCCGCGCACCGCCGACAGCACATAGAGGCTGACACCACCGAGCAACGCTTGAAACAGCACGACGGCGATAAACGGCCAGACAATGCCCAACAATCGTGGCGTTCCGAGAGTCCGTTTTGGCTTCATGAGGTCCCTTGCATTGGCACTGCCCTGATCATCATCCAGATCCCGCCACTCCCGCAAGACTAGGAGGCGATCCCTTTTCCCGCAAGGAGGCTTCTGCTCGCAACATGGACAAGTTGCCATAAATAACGGCTTTTCAGTGCAGATCGGCCAAAAAGGACGGTCAACAGCCCCCAAGGACATCCGCCGCCATAACTATGTACCACCTCGGACTTCACTTGATCGCTTGTAATCGAGCCAGGACGCCCTCGCGCAAAGCGATGCGAAGCTCAACAACCATCAAGAGATGCTCCTTCATGCAAACAATCACGCCCGGCGGCCTGTTCCCGCCGACACACCCTACCGAAGCCCAACTGCATACAGGCCAGCTGGAAGATTACCAACTCATGCTGTCTGCCATGAACGAACCACCCAACTTGGTTCATCTCTTTAATCCGATACCGATAGGGCCTTTTTCACCGCTGCACCGGGTGAGCGAGGACGGCCTGAATGCGCTATGGCACTTATTGCGCGACCGGGACTACATCAATATGTGCACAAAGCATCAAATCAAACACGGCGACCTGAACGTCACCCTTGAAGAGGGTCAGTATGTTTATCGAGGCTGGAGTAACGAGGGTTACAAGGTCACCCTGGATCTGATGGAACAGGCCAGTTGGCAAGCGTTGAAACACCGGATCGAACGGGCCGCCACTTTATTAGGCGGTCAGATCAACTCCAACCGTACGATCAGCCTGGGCAGAATGTGCGGATTTTACGGCCTCGTCCCGTGGAAGCCGCGACACCCGCAAGAACATCCCGCCGCGATAAATGCCCTGCAAGAAAAAATCGCCAGCCATCAACTAAGGCTGGAGGACGACTTCGATATTCTGGTGCTGAGACGACGCCCCACTGATAAAGATCGCGCCGTATTCCGAGCCCATCGACGTGACTCGCCCGAGCCTTCGCAGATCGATATCCAGAAGATTCACGCGGGGATCATCCGCGCGGAAATCATCGACACCCTCAACCAGTTCCGGCCTGATCAAAACACATCACCACTGACCCACCTCGCCAACACCATCCTGGCTGATACCACCCTCGAGCAAGTTCGGGCGACACCGACTGTTTATCTGCAAAAAATCCTGCAAAGCACCGAAGCCGAACAACTTGGAGTGCTGTTGCTATCGACCCTGGATTGGTATGGCGGGGAAATCGGTGAAGACACTTCACCCTTTATCAAAACCCGGCTGATCGCCCAGGCACTGCAACTCTGGCTGACCGGGCCTACCGATGATCATACTGAGGAGATTGCCGGTTACGCCTGGCAGGCGCGCGCTAACTGGGGCAAAAGTTATCAGGCCATTCAGGCTGATTTTGAAACCCATCTACTTAAGTCAAAGCGTGCTTCATCGGAAAAAGAGGCGATAGTTATTGCCCGGTTGTTTTTGCCACGATTTCCGAGCGAATTCCGTGTAACAGGGATTCCGGCCGAACTTGCCTACAAAAGCTCAATCGTCTGGGTCAACTTTGTCACGGGTGTGAACTTGATCAAGGCCAGTGATCCCCGGTCGCTGGAGCGGCTCAATTTCCAACAGCTGGCCAACCTGCCCCTCTTGCTGAGCGAAAACGCAACGACTGAAACTCTGAAATATATTGGCCTGGCGCGGCTGATGCCAACATTGGACTGGGCGCAAACTTACGGCGTCATTGCCCAGAAACCGTACGACCAGTACACGCAAAAAGAAGTTGAGCGGGCGCTGGCGGAACTGGACAAGTACACCGAGCAACTCAATAACGCCGTTATCCAACTCAACGAAGAGCCCCCCGAACGTCTGTCCATCGGTAAAAGGGAGATGGCAAAGCTCTTCGGTAAAGACGCCTTCATCTCGGACGGTCGCAAACTGGCGAGGAAACTGGGCCCACCTGTTTCTGTTTCCCGTGACGTCCCCTACCTCCCGGGCAAGGATTACGACTACTACTCGTTCCTCGACGTACTGGCTTCCGGCAAGTTTGATAATCAGGAAAAATGGCGGGTTACAGAAGCCGATGGCACCACGCTCAGCAAACAATGGATTCGGATCAATGAGCATCGAACGATAAAAACCGAAGGGGCATGGCCCGCTCCAGAGAGCGAGTTCGTGGGTTTGCCAATAGTCATGTCGCCGTTCACCAAGCTGCCTGACGTAAAGGCATTGTTCGAGACGGAATTCGAACACTATGTAAAGAAAACCACGGCCGCCTATGAAACGCTGATCAGAAGCCTGATTGCATCGCTGCCTTGCGCTGACCGTCTGGCCCTGGAGTTCGGAGCGGTCAAGATCCATAGCCTGAGAAAGGAAAGCCAGGGCATTGAGGCGCAAAACGAGACACCTGAGCTGATCTTGCCGCTCAGAGCCCGCAATGGCCTGATCCTCCAGGCAACCCATGCCGGTAACACCACGCATTACGAACTGTTGCCCAAGGCTGGCGTGATACGCCGCCTCGAAAAACTGGAATCGGGGTTGTTCAGTGGCGCTCTCCAGACTGAACGCTGGCGCGTTTCCAGATCCGGCACCGTGGCCGTTTCGGTATGGCGGCATAAGGATCTGCCGTTTGACTGGGACGCTCATTCAAACGGCAGCGCACCGCGAAAGGAAAGCCGTTGTCAGGCCATCATCGAACAGTTGGGTGACACCCTTGATGCAACCCCCTATAGCGCGGAAAACGCCGCCCTCCCCCCGCAAACGTTGTCCTCGTATCGCACGGTGAAAATCAGTCATGCCATTGCAAGCGGGCTGCTATTCGTCGACCCGAAAGCACTGCGCAACGCCGCTTATGGCCAGACCCAGTTTGATCGCAAATCAGCCTGGTACGAAAAAGTCGTCGCCGTTGCAAAGATGCTGGTGCCGTTCTGGAGCAGTATCGAAGACCTGGACTCGGGCGACAAGACACGCTTGATCCACGGCGCGTTCGGCCTGTTCGTCGATGTCATTTCATTTGCGTTGCCGATCGGCAAATTTGCCTCGGGCTCGATGCAATTGGTCGCCCGTTCCAGTCGGCTGACCTTGCGTGCCACATTGCCGTCGTTCAGATCACTGACGTTGGAACTGGTGATTTCGATTGCCGGCGCTCTGAACCCGCTCGATGGTCCCCTCTCTCTGCTGAACGGACTGAGTGTGGTCATGATGAAGTTAGGTCGCGCCGGACGTTTCAGGCTGATGGAACTGCTGGGACGAGCAGGTCGCTATAACTTCGTGCGCAGCCACCCCCAGGTTGGCGATGTGGGTCACTGGAAGCCCTTGGTGGACGGTGAGGAACTGGCCCGGGTAAACGGCGTCGACGACGTATCGGTCCGTAATCTGGCAAGCGCTGGCAAGTCCGACTATCGCCTGGTCGATCCGCTATCGTCAAAATTGTTTGGCCCGACCCTGGCGACCAAATCCGGCGAACTGTCGCCAGGACGATCCCGCTACGATTCCCTGGGCAAGATCGACAACCATGCGCTCATCGAGGTCCCTGAACACACTCGTGTGCGCGAAGTGCTTGAAGTCGATGGCCGTACCACGATCTTTCTCGACGACATTCCATACAGACTGGACGGCGACACGCTGCGTCGCGCCGACCTGATCGATGACGATGCACTCAAGGCCATCCCCTGCCGGATAAGTCGAGCCCCAGGCACCGATGTCTGCAAGACCCGCTACGTGACCCGTGAACCGGCCCCAGTCCCGAGCATCGGCAGTTACGATGAAACCAAAGGCTGGGCAGACTGGTTTGGCGATGTCATCTACACCCCCGCCACTGACCGTGCACCGATGCGGGCCGCAGACATCGCCAGGCATGCAAACCTCGACGCCACCCTGGAGTTCCAGAAAGGTATCTACGGACGGGTCATGCTCAGCGTGCCCGAACCGCGCCAACAACTCGTGGACAATTTGAGGGTGGGCGCCATCATCGTCGAGTCCATGGATGAATCCAGGCACTACATTTATATTCGTATTAATGCTGGCGATTTTTATGTCGCCGAGCGCCTCAAGGGGCAAAAGGCCCATGAGCTCCTGACCTTCAGAAAAGCCGAAACACTGCCCAAGGAGCTGAATGCCGAACTGAAAACGGTCTACACCGGCTCCCTGAATGCCAACAACATGGCGCGAATCCATGGGACCGACGCCGTTGAGCGCGCCTTGAAAACCATGGAAGAAATCGCCATACCGATCGGTGGCCACGCCAGGCCACCCGAGACGCTCCAATGGTTGAAAGTCGACACCAGTCCTGGTGAGGCGCTGCTGTTCGATCATTCGACACGCATGATCGTCAGCCGTCTGCCGGAGGGCGCGACGTCGTGGTCACGCAGCATGGAGGCCTCGGAGCCCTTTCGACAAAGAACCGCGGAAATCTTCGATACGCTGTTCGTCGAGAAAACCATTTCGACCCCGATGAACAGCAACCTGAAAATCCATTCAACAATGAACAAGCTCCAGAAATTGCTTCCTAAAAGACTTCGTACACAGAACGCGAGGAATATTGCCTATGCCGAAGTCATCACGGCGGCCGGGGCACGGGAGGTTTATGTCAGCGTTTCAGGTGCGCAGGGGCTGACCGGTTATTTACCGCTGTTTCAGCCACCGTTCCCGCATGGTCAGGTGATCATCAACGGCACGACTTATTTCAACATCGATTTCAATCGGGCATTTACCAGGAGCTCACTTAACGTCTCACCGGATGGCAAGTTGTTGGCCGTACCGCATACGATAAAAGACATCGACACCTACCAGCCTGCGCTGACCAGTCGCCCGACGTCCCTGGACAGCGAGGCCAAACTGATCAGCGTGATACGCGAGAAATACCCGAATCGCGAAATGATCCAGTCCGTCAACATCGCCACCACCATGCCTCCGTGCAACAGCTGCTCGGTGGTCGTCAAGGAGTTTGGATACGACGGCGGGGAAAACGCGCTGCAAGTCCTGTGGAACTGACTTACAACTGCTGCAAATGCCCATAAAGCTTGGCGTACAAACCACCATCGGCGATCAGTTGCTGATGGTCGCCATCCTCGGCGATGCGCCCGCCATCGAACACCAGCACGCGGTCGGCCTGCTTCACCGCTGACAGTCGGTGGGCAATGATCAGGGTGGTACGTTCGCTGAGGAACCGCGCCAGCGCTTCATGCAGGTTGTATTCGGTGGCGGCATCCAGCGCCGAGGTGGCCTCGTCGAGGATCACCACTTTGGGCTGGGCCAGGACCATCCGTGCGATGGCCAGCCGTTGACGCTGGCCACCGGACAAACGCACACCGGAACGACCAACCACACTGTCCAGGCCCTGGGGCAAACCGCGCACCGTGCCATCGAGTTGGGCGATTTCCAGGGCCTGCCAACAGGCTTCGTCGCTGCGTTCGCGGCCCATGGTCAGGTTGGCCCGGATGGTGTCGTTGAACAGCGCCGGATGCTGCAACACCACGGCGACATTTTCCCGCACGGTTTCCAGGCCGATCTCTTCTTGCGTCGCACCGCCGAAACGAATCGCCCCGGCCAGCGGCGTGTACAAGCCCAGCAGCAATTGCACCAGGGTGCTTTTACCGCCACCGCTGGCGCCGACAATCGCGACTTTTTCACCGGGGGCGATGCTCAGGTTCATCTGATCCAGCACCAGCTCATCGCCATAACTGAAACTCAGGCCCTGAACATCGATGCCTACGGTGGTGCGCCCCTGGAATGGATCGACGCCACCGGGGTATTGCGGCTCATCGGCACGCGCCAGCAACTCGTTGATCCGCGACAGCGCGCCACCGGCAGCGTAGTAGGCGTATTGCAGATTCAACAGCTGTTCGACCGGGCCGATCATGAACCACAGGTAGCTGAACACTGCGAGCATCTGGCCGATGGACAGATCCGAGAACAGCACGGTGAGCATCGCCGCGGCGCGGAAAATATCGATGCCGAACTGGAACAGCAAACCACTGGCCCGGTTCGACGCGTCGGTTTTCCATTGCGAGTTCACCGCGTAATCGCGCACTTCCCGGGCACGCTGGCCGAGCCGTCCGAGGAAAAAGCCCTGGCGGTTACCGGCGCGCACTTCCTGGATCGAATCCAGGGTTTCGGTCAGCGCCTGAGTGAAACGCGAGGTGCTGTCGTTCTCGAGCTTCTTCAGGTGCTTGACCCGTTTGCCGAGCTGCACCGTGGCGTAGATCACCAGCGGGTTGAACAGCATGATCAGCAGCGCAAGTTTCCAGTGCATCCACACCAGAATGCTCGCGGTACCGACCAGGGTCAGCATTGCCACGAGGAAACGACTGAGGGTTTCGCCAACAAACTTGTCGAGGGTATCGAGGTCGGTGACCAGGTGCGTGGTCACCGTACCGCTGCCCAGGCTTTCGTATTCGCCCAGGGAAATGCACTTGAGCCGTTCGATCAGCCGCACACGAATCCGATAAACGATGTCTTTGGCCAGCGCCGCAAACAACTTCGCTTGCACCACGTTGAACAGCAACGCGCCACAGCGCAGGACGAAGGTCACCAGCAGCATCAGGCCGATGTAGCCGGCGGCTTTCTGCCAGGCATCCGGCAGTGCGTGGTTCATGATCTTCAGCGCGGAATCGCCATGGCCCAGCAGCACTTCGTCCACCAGCAACGGCAACAGCAACGGGATCGGCACACTGCACAGGGTCGCCAGCACGGCCACGCCGTTGGCGATCCACAGGGATTTTTTGTGATGCAGGGCCAGTCGGCGAATTTCCGCCCAGCTCAGTCGATCGACACGCGGGGAAGCGGGTGCATCGTCGGGCAGATCATGCACAGGCAGCGCGCTCCAGCCAGCGGCCGAGCAGCGGTGACAGGACACTCAGGGGTTGGTAGCCGTTGGTCAGCAACGCCAGTTGCCCGTCGCGCTCGGCCAGCAAAGTCGGGAACCCGGCGATGCCGAGGTCCTGGACCCAGGTGAAATCGGCGGCGGTGGCGGCGTGCTGGTCGGCACGGTCGAACGCGGCGGCGAACTCGATGCGCGGCAGCCCGGCCTTTTCCGCCAACTCCACCAGCACGCTGGCATGGGTGACGTCGCGACCTTCGGCGTAGAACGCGTGCTGGATCAGCCCGAGCAGTTTCCACGCGCAATCCGGCGCCAGGCTGCGCGCCGTCACCAGCGCACGGCAGGCGGGCTCGGTGTCGTAGACGAAGCCGTCGGGCAACGCGCCTTCGCGCTTGAACGGCTGGCCGGTGGCCTCGGTGACCGCTTGCCAGTGCTCAAGAATGTAGCGCCGGGTGGTCGGCTCCAGCGCCGAACCACTGCCGGTGCGCAAACCGCCCACCACCAGATGCAATTCCACGCCCGCCGCCTGCGCCTGCTCGACCAGCGCTTCAGCCACCGGCGCGAAGCCCCAGCACCACGAACACATCGGGTCCATCACGTAGAGCAGGCGGCGAGCAGACATGGATTCAAGCCTCGGAAGGGGTTTGCTTGTAGTTGTAACCGATCGGGTGCGGCAAATTGCGCGCCTTGGCCAGTTCGATCTGCTTCTGCCGGTCGATGGCGCTGCGACGGGTTTTCTCGCTCAGCTTATCCCAGCAATGCGGGCAACTGATGCCGGCCACGTAGTGCTCGGATGCGCGGTCTTCGACGCTGATCGGTGTACGACAGGCATGACATTGATCGTAGTCGCCTTCGCTCAAGTCGTGGCGCACGGTCACGCGGTTGTCGAACACGAAGCAGTCGCCCTGCCACTTGGTTTCTTCCTGCGGCACCTCTTCGAGGTACTTCAGAATCCCACCCTTGAGGTGATAGACCTCATCGAAGCCTTGGCTGAGCATGTAGCTCGAAGCCTTTTCACAACGAATGCCGCCGGTGCAGAACATCGCGACTTTCTTGTGCACGGCCGGGTCGAAGTGTTCTTTGATGTAGTCGGGGAATTCGCGAAAACTGGTGGTTTTCGGATCGATGGCGCCTTCGAAGGTACCGATCGCGACTTCGTAGTCGTTACGGGTGTCGATCAGCAGCACTTCCGGGTCGCTGATCAGCGCGTTCCAGTTCTGCGGATCGACGTAGGTGCCGACGGCTTTGTTCGGGTCTACGCCGTCAACGCCGAGGGTGACGATTTCTTTCTTCAGCTTGACCTTGGTGCGGTAGAACGGCTGGTCGTCGCAGTACGATTCTTTGTGGTCGATATCGTCCATGCGCGGGTCGTTCTTGAGCCAGGCCATCAGCCCGTCGATGCCTTCGCGGCTGCCGGACACGGTGCCATTGATGCCTTCTTCAGCGATCAGCAGCGTGCCTTTGATGCCGTTGTCGACCATCGCTTGCAGCAATGGCTCACGCATCTCGACGTAGTTTTCCAGGGTGACGAACTTATACAGTGCCGCCACGACAATCTGTTGTGTCATGGGTGATTCTCCAGGTGGCTACCCTCGTAAGGGGTGAACCGGATGCGAAAAAAAACGCGCCGGGTTAGCGGCGCGTTGCGGATTCTAGCAAAAATAAACGCTTCTGTAGGAGCGAGGCTTGCCCGCGATGGCGATCTTGAGTACGCCTTCGCGGGCAAGCCTCGCTCCTACAGGGGGCAGGACATCAATGCTTGCTGCCGCCAGCACAGGTCGGTGAGGCCGGGGCCGCATCCATCTGTGCCCATTCTTCAGGCGTGTAGGTATGCAGCGCCAACGCATGAAACTCACCCATCAGCTCGCCGAGCGTGCCGTAGACTTTCTGGTGACGCTTGACGCGATTGAGCCCTTCGAACTGCTGGCTGACCACCACGGCCTTGAAGTGGGTTTGCAACCCACGACTGTGCATATGGCTTTCATCCAGCACTTGCAGGTGCTCGGGCTGTAACAACCCCAGCGTCGATTCGATGCGTTGTTGCATGGTCATACCCGGCTCCGCTTAAGGCTTTTTCTTGGCTGCAGGAGCAGCGGCGCCGGCTTTCGGATCCAGCTCGTTGGTCATGTCAGCCAACAGCTTGTTGACCACTGGCACGGCGCTTTCGAGCTTGGCCTGGGTCATCTGGGCCGATTGCTGGGTCAGCTGCGGCATTTTTTCCAGGACTTTCTTGCCCAGTGGCGACTGGTAGAACGCAACCAGGTCTTTGAGCTCGGACTCGCTGAAGTTGGTGGTGTACAGCTTGACCATGTCAGGTTTCAGCTTGTTCCAGCCAATGGCTTGGTCCAGAGCGGCGTTGGCCTTGGCCTGGTAGGTTTCCAGCAGGGCTTTTTTCGATTCAGGGGCTTTGGTCTGTTCAAAGCGCTGAGCGAACATTTGCTGCACTTGCATGTACACCGGAGTGCCCAATTTGTCAGCGTGCGCCAGGGTCAGGAAAGCTTCGGCACTGGCGTTGTGGCTGGCGGTATCGGCAAAAACCTGGCCGCTGGCGCAAACCAGTGCAACCGCGGTACAGATGGCACGAAGACGAGTCATCGAGTTTCCTTTTCTAGCAGGCGAGGTAAAACCCCAAGGGCGACCATTCTGCGCCTAAAAAACGTCATGGCTCAACCCCTGCCCCTTACAGGGCCTGATTTGCAGGGCTGAGCGGTCAAAAAACAGACTGATGGAACCACATCGGCCGAACACGGCCTAAACTGCGCAATCAGACATTCAGGAGTGTGACCGATGAGCCGTATCGAAACCGACAGCCTTGGTGAAGTGGACGTCCCGGATGATGCCTACTGGGGCGCGCAGACCCAACGTTCGCTGATCAACTTCGCCATCGGTCAGGAACGCATGCCCCTGGCGGTCCTGCACGCGCTGGCGCTGATCAAGAAAGCCGCGGCCCGGGTCAATGATCGCAATGGCGACGTGCCTGCGGACATTGCCCGGCTGATCGAGCAAGCCGCCGATGAAGTGCTCGATGGCAGCCATGACGACCAGTTCCCGCTGGTGGTGTGGCAGACCGGCAGCGGCACCCAGAGCAACATGAACGTCAACGAAGTGATCGCCGGTCGCGCCAACGAATTGGCCGGCAACCCTCGCGGCGGCAAGGCGCCGGTGCATCCCAACGATCACGTGAATCGTTCCCAGAGCTCCAACGATTGCTTCCCCACCGCCATGCACATCGCCACCGTTCAAGCGGTGCAGCAACAATTGCTGCCGGCGATCAGTGAATTGTCGGGCGGCCTGGCCGAGTTGTCGGCGCGGCACATGAAACTGGTCAAGACCGGCCGCACGCACATGATGGATGCGACGCCGATCACCTTCGGCCAGGAGCTGTCGGCGTTTATCGCACAACTGGATTACGCCGAACGGGCGATCCGCAGCGCGTTGCCGCAAGTCTGTGAACTGGCCCAGGGCGGCACGGCGGTGGGTACCGGGTTGAACTCACCCCACGGCTTTGGTGAAGCGATTGCCGCGGAACTGGCCGCGCTGTCCGGTTTGCCATTCGTCACAGCGCCGAACAAATTCGCCGCCCTCGCCGGCCATGAACCGCTGACCACGTTGTCCGGGGCGCTGAAAACCCTGGCCGTGACCCTGATGAAAATCGCCAACGACCTGCGTTTGCTCGGCTCCGGCCCGCGTGCCGGTTTCGCTGAAGTGAAGCTGCCGGCCAACGAGCCCGGCAGTTCGATCATGCCCGGCAAGGTCAACCCGACCCAGTGCGAAGCGTTGTCGATGCTCGCCTGCCAGGTGATGGGCAACGATGTGGCGATCGGCTTTGCCGCGAGTCAGGGTCACCTGCAATTGAACGTGTTCAAACCGGTGATCATCCACAACCTGCTGGAATCGATTCGCCTGCTGGCCGATGGCTGCAGTAACTTCCAGCAGCATTGCATCGCCGGGCTGGAACCGGATGCCGAGAAAATGGCGGAACATCTGGAACGTGGCTTGATGCTGGTGACTGCGCTGAACCCGCACATTGGCTACGACAAGTCGGCGGAGATTGCCAAGAAGGCGTATGCCGAAGGGCTGACCCTGCGTGAGGCGGCGTTGCAGTTGGGGTATCTGACTGACGAACAGTTTGATGCGTGGGTGCGACCGGAGAATATGCTCGAAGCGGGGGCCAAGGGCTGAGGTTTGTAGCGTCTGATAGTCAGTCTTCGCGGGCAAGCCTCGCTCCTACAGGTTTTGCAGCGTTCGCATAATGGGTGAACGACACAAATACTGTAGGAGCGAGGCTTGCCCGCGAAGAACGATAATGCGGTCTAACTGGCCGCCATCTTCACCCGCCGCGCCCGGAGCCCCGCCATCAACGACGGCCCCAACGCCACCAGCGCCGATCCCAGCACCACCAACACCGCCCCGCCATAACCCAGGCCATTGATGGTCTCGGCATGCACATACTCGGGCCATGCCCACGCCGCCACGGCCACCGCGACAAACGTCACCAACGGCGTAATCGCCAAGGTCGCGCTCACCCGCGAAGCCTCCCAATGCGCCAGCGCTTCAGCGAATGCGCCATAGGCGATCAACGTGTTCATGCAGCACGCCAGCAGCAGCCAGCCTTGTCGCGGACTCAGACTCAGCGCTTCCAGCGGATGCACCCACGGCGTCAGCAGCAGCGCGCAGAACAGATAAATCACCATCATCACTTGCAACGAATTCCACACCGTCAGCAATTGTTTCTGGCCCAGCGCATAGAACGTCCAGACAGTCGATGCCGCCAGCACCATCAATACGCCGGCGGTGTAATCGGTCAGGGACGTCAGTAATTCGGCCAGGCGCTGATTGAAAAACAGCCCGAAACCGATCAGCAGCACCAACAGGCCAATCCCCTGCCCCAGGCTGAAACGCTCCTTGAACACAAACAGGCTGGCGATCAGCAACATGATCGGCCCCATCTGCACCACCAGTTGCGCGGTGCCGGGGCTCAGCAGGTTCAGGCCCATCAGGTACAACACGTAATTACCGACCAGCCCGAGTACCGCCATCAGCACCAGCCAGCCGCCCTTTGGGCCGAGCACTTTGCGGCTTGGCAGACGTTTGGTCGCTGCCAGGTACAGGAACAGGCAACCGCCGGACACCAGCAGGCGAAACCAGGTCACCGTCACCGGGTCCATGACGACCAGCACTTGCTTGAGTTTGATCGGCAAGATTCCCCACAACAGCGCGGTCAGCAAGGCCAGGAACAGACCGTACACCCAGCGACCCGATGAAATATGCATGCCGACCCCAAAGCCAAGTGACGAGAATCGTCATTCTAGGCTCAGCGCCCGATGGCACACAGGGACAGTTGTGGATAGGCCGCGAATGAAACTGTGCAGGTCGCAACGCTAAATTGACGAAGTGCCGTCGATCAGGTCGCCAGGCGCGGCAAGTACTTCAGGCATAAGCTCATTGGATCCGCAAACAGGACCTACCCTCAGGAGATCGCCATGTACGGCATGCGCGCCCAGGACAACGCCCCCGCTACGCACTTTCGCAGTGACCGGATGTGTCGTGTAAATGGGGAGTTGTATTTCAGTACTCGGGAAAACACCCTCGAAGGGCCGTTCGACAACCCTGAGGCGGCGGCGCGGGAGATACAGGCGTATATCGAGCGGATGCAGCTTCAGAGCAAAACCCGGTAGATCGCGGTGCGGCCTTCGCGGGCAAGCCTCGCTCCTACAGGGGAATGCGATCTTCTGTAGGAGCGAGGCTTGCCCGCGAAAGCAATTCAACAGGCGCTAAAAAACTTCAGGTTTAACGCACCGCCTCAAACAACCCCGTAGCCCCCATCCCGCCACCCACGCACATGGTCACCACGCCATAACGCAAATTGCGCCGTTGCAGTTCCCGCACGATATGCCCGACCTGACGCGAACCGGTCATGCCAAACGGATGCCCGATGGAAATCGAACCGCCATTGACGTTGTACTTGGCGTTATCGATCTCCAGTCGATTGCGGCTGTACAGGCACTGCGACGCGAACGCTTCGTTGAGTTCCCACAGATCGATATCAGCAACCTGCAAGCCCTTGGCCTTGAGCAACTTCGGTACCGAAAACACTGGGCCGATGCCCATTTCGTCCGGCGCACAACCGGCCACGGTAAAACCTCGGAAAAACGCTTTCGGCTTCAAGCCCAGTTCCAGGGCTTTTTCCAGGCTCATCACCAGAGTCATCGACGCACCGTCGGACAGTTGCGACGAGTTACCCGCCGTCACCGAACCGTCCTCGGCAAACACCGGTTTCAAACCGGCGAGGCTTTGCAGGGTGGTGTCCGGGCGGTTGCAGTCGTCGTGATCGACGATGCCATCGAGGATCTGCACCTGGCCGGTGGCTTTGTCTTCAACCCGATACTTGACCGCCATCGGCACGATTTCATCATTGAACAAACCGGCCGCCTGAGCCTGCGCGGTGCGTTGCTGGCTCTGCAACGCGTACAGATCCTGTTCTTCGCGGCTGACGTTGTAACGGCGGGCGACGATTTCAGCGGTCTGGCCCATCGGGAAATAAATGCCCGGCACCTGTTCCTTGAGCAACGGGTTGATCAGGTTGTCGGTGTTGACGCTTTTCATGGTCAGGCTGATGGACTCGACGCCACCGGCCACGATGATGTCGCTGCAACCCGAGGCGATCTGGTTCGCGGCAATCGCAATGGCTTGCAGGCCCGATGAGCAAAAACGGTTGAGGGTCATGCCAGCTGTGCCGATGCCCAGGTGCGAGAGCACCGCGACGTTACGCCCGATGTTGTAGCCTTGGGCGCCTTCGTTGGAGCCGGCGCCGACGATGCAATCCTCGACGCTGGCCGGGTCGATGTCGTTGCGCGTCAGCAGCGCATTGACACAGTGGGCCGCCATGTCGTCCGGGCGGGTCTGATTGAACTTGCCGCGAAAGGATTTGGCCAGGCCGGTCCGTACGCTGTCGACGATCACCACTTCACGCATGGCATACCTCATTGTTGTTGTCGGTTGAGAGTGGACCGAGCATAAGTCCACCTCATTGCCGACCGCGACAATCATTCACCCCGCGTATGCGCAACCATCGTCCTACTTCTTGTGCTTCCTGGCCTTTTTGTCGGCCTTGTCGAACGCTTCCTCCAACGCCCGGTTGATCGTGCGCAACACTTTGACCCGCGCCCAGCGTTTGTCATTGGCTTCCACCAGGGTCCAGGGCGAGATCTCGGTGCTGGTGCGATCGACCATGTCGCCGACTGCCGAACGGTAGGCATCCCACTTGTCGCGGTTGCGCCAGTCGTCCTCGGTGATCTTGAAGCGTTTGAAGGGGATGTCCTCCCGAGCCTGGAAGCGTTCCAATTGAGTCTGCTTGTCGATGGCCAGCCAGAACTTGACCACGATGACGTGGGAATCGGAGATCTGCTCTTCGAAATCGTTGATCTCGCTGTACGCCCGCAACCAGTCTGCCGGCGGACAGAAACCTTCGACGCGCTCCACCAACACCCGTCCGTACCACGAACGGTCGAACACGGTGAACTTGCCCTTCGCCGGTAGATGTCGCCAGAAACGCCACAAGTACGGTTGCGCCCGCTCCTCTTCGGTGGGCGCAGCAATCGGCACGATGCTGTACTGACGCGGATCGAGGGCTGCCGCGACCCGACGAATCGCCCCACCCTTGCCCGCCGCATCATTGCCCTCGAACACCGCCACCAAGGCGTGCTGACGCATGCGTTTGTCGCGCATCAGGCCGGAGAACCGCGCCTGCTCGGTAATCAGTTGTTCTTCGTAATCGTCCTTGTCCAGGCTTTGGGTCAAATCCAGGCTGTCGAGCACATTCATTTGATCGACATGAATCGGCAGCGGCGCGGCGTTGACCTTGTCCGGATGGATCTCGGGCCGCTTCAAGGCATTTTGCAGGCCTTCGAGCAGGATCTGGCCCACCGCCAGACTGCGGTAATGCGGATCGACGCCTTCGATCACATGCCACGGCGCATAGTCGCGACTGGTGCGGCGCAGCACGCGCTCGCCGTATTTGACGAATTTGTCGTAGGTCTGGGACTGCTGCCAGTCCAGCGGGCTGATGCGCCAACTGTGCAACGGGTCGTCAGCGAGTGCCTTGAGCCGCGCCTTCATTTGTTTTTTCGAGAGGTGGAACCAGAACTTGAAGATCAGCGCGCCTTCGTCGCAGAGCATTTTTTCGAAACGCTCGGACTGGTTGATCGCCTGATCCAACACCGCATTCTTGAAGTCGCCGTGAACGCGACCTTGCAGCATCTGGCTGTACCAGTTGCCGAAGAAAATCCCCATGCGCCCCTTGGCCGGCAGCATCCGCCAATAGCGCCAGGCCGGTGGCCGCGCCAGTTCTTCGTCGGTCTGCTGGTCGAAGGTGCGCACCTCGATCAGGCGCGGGTCCATCCATTCGTTGAGCAACTTGACCGTCTCGCCCTTGCCGGCGCCTTCGATGCCGTTGATCAAAATGATCACCGGAAAACGTTGTTGCTGCTGCAGTTCAAACTGCGCTTCGAGCAAGGCTTCACGCAGGGCCGGCACTTCGGCGTCGTAGGTTTCTTTGTCGATGGCGTGACCGATTTCGGCAGATTCGAACATGGGCGGCTCCCTTCCAAGATTGAGCAAGACTAGCGGATTGACCTGATGATCATCAGAGAAATTCCGTGTGACCCGAGGCTTTTGATGTTGTGGCTTCTGGGTTGCCGGGACTATTTGGGCTTTTGTGGCGAGGGGGCTTGCCCCCGTTGGGGGGCGAAGCGGCCCTCAAACCAGACGACTCGATTTATCAGTCAAACCGAGCAGGCAGATTTCACGACTGCTTCGCAGCCGAACGGGGGCAAGCCCCCTCGCCACAATTTTCCCGCAAGCAGAGTTCCAAGAACCTGCCATGGATCAAGCACACAAGCCCTGATCAGATAGAATGCCCGCCTAGCCGTTACTGAGCCTGCCATGAACTCCGAATTGCCCAACGCCCAGCTCGACTGGGATGACCAGGGACGCCCGTACTCGCGGGTGTTCGATGATGTGTATTTTTCCGACCTGTCCGGTCTGGACGAAACCCGTTATGTGTTCATCGAACAAAACCGCCTGAAGGAACGCTTTGCCGCGTTGCCCACGGACGGTCGACTGGTGATTGGCGAGACCGGTTTCGGCACCGGGTTGAATTTTCTCTGCGCCTGGCAGTTGTTCGAAGAGCAAGCCGTGGCCGGCGCGCGATTGCATTTTGTCAGCGTGGAAAAATACCCGCTGACCGCCCCGGACCTGAAACGGGCGCTGGCACTGTGGCCAGAACTCAAGCCCTTCGCCGATCAGTTGTTGGCCCAGTACGTGGCAATCCATCAGGGCTTTCAACGCCTGGTGCTGGACAACGGCCGAGTCACCCTGACCCTGCTGATCGGCGATGCGCTGGAACAGTTGCCGCAGCTGGACGCACAGATCGACGCGTGGTTTCTCGACGGTTTCGCCCCGGCGAAAAACCCCGACATGTGGACCGCCGAGCTGTTCGCCGAACTGGCGCGCCTGGCCGCGCCTGATTCAACCATCAGCACCTTTACCAGCACCGGTTGGGTGCGTCGGTTGCTCAACGCGGCGGGTTTCAAGATGAAGCGCACGCCGGGCATCGGCCATAAATGGGAAATCCTGCGGGGCGTCTTTCTCGGTTGGCCTGCGGAAGTCGCGGCACCTGTCATCGCCAAACCCTGGTTCGCCCGTCCGCCCGTGCATAAAGGCGAACGCCGTGCCTTGGTGATCGGCGCCGGTCTGGCCGGCTGTGCGAGTGCGGCCAGCCTCTCGGCGCGGGGTTGGCAGGTCAGTTTGCTGGAAAGGCATGCCGACGTCGCCCAGGAAGCCTCGGGCAATCCGCAAGGCGTGCTGTACTTGAAACTGTCGGCTCATGGCACTGCGTTATCGCAATTGATCGTCAGCGGTTTCGGCCACACTCGACGCGTACTCGAACACTTGCATCGCGGTGTCGACTGGGACGGCTGCGGCGTATTGCAACTCGCGTTCAATACCAAGGAAGCCGAGCGTCAGGCGCAATTGGCGGCGGCGTTTCCTGCGGACCTGTTGCATGTTCTGGATCAGCCACAGGCCGAGGCGCGGGCCGGCATTGCGCTAGCCCACGGCGGCTTGTTCTATCCCGAAGGTGGCTGGGTGCATCCGCCGGCGTTGTGTCAGTGGCAGGCAACCCAACCCAATATTCAATTGCTGACTCATCGTGATGTGCTGGAACTGCGCAAGATCGATGACCAGTGGCAAGCCTGGGACGGCGAAACCTTGCTCGCCAGTGCACCGGTGGTGGTGCTGGCCGGCGCCGCCGAGATCAAGCGTTTTGCGCAAAGTGCCGATCTGCCACTCAAGCGTATTCGCGGTCAGATCACTCGACTGGCGCAAACCAGCGAGAGCCAGAGTCTGTCCACGGTGGTCTGCGCCGAAGGTTACGTGGCACCGGCGCGACTGGGCGAACACACCTTGGGCGCCAGTTTCGATTTCAACAGCGATGACCTGACACCGACCACCGCCGAACACCTGGGCAACCTGCAATTGCTGGAGGAAATTTCCAGCGATCTGGTCACCCGCCTGCACGCCGATCAACTGGACGTCGAACAGCTGCAAGGTCGTGCCGCGTTCCGTTGCACCAGCCCCGACTACCTGCCCATCGTCGGTCCGCTCGCCGACGGCCAAGCGTTCAATCAGGCCTATGCCGCCCTGAGCAAGGACGCCCGACAAGTGCCGGACATTCCCTGCCCTTGGCTCGATGGCTTGTACGTCAACAGCGGTCACGGCTCACGGGGCTTGATCACCGCGCCGCTGTCCGGCGAGTTGCTGGCCGCGTGGCTGGACAACGAACCGTTGCCCTTGCCGCGCAGCGTCGCCGAGGCCTGTCATCCGAACCGTTTTGCCTTGCGCCGGTTGATCCGCGGCAGTTGATTCAAATTTCCCCGAGGGCACACAAACCCAAGTCAACGCGCTTCATGGCCTCGTCCGTCAAGCGCTCCAGCAGCTTCGTCTCGGCCAGATCGCGTTCTCGGTTGATGGCCTCGACCTGCCCCCTATAATCGCCATCCTTCAAGGTCGGGGCTTTGTCGAACACCGTATTCAAGCGGGCCTGAAACGGCGCATTCATCGTCGTGAACGTCTTGGGCGAATGCTGTTTCAAGTAATCGGTCCAGAAGTACTGCTTCGCCAGGGACGCGCGCAACGCCGGGGAAAGCTCAGCGGCAAGGATTTGGGTTTTCGCCGCCGCGATGTCGCTGGCCGTGACATCGCCGAGGGAGGAAAAACGCATGTACTTGGGTTGACCCGGCAATTCAAGCGCCTCTGCCAGCCCCGTTCGATAAGCCAGATTGGCCTCCAGTGGGTCCACCGCCGGATGGGTGGCTTTATGTTCCAGGGCGATCGCATTCAACCGCTCGATGCGAAACAGCACTCTTCCCAATTTCAGCAATGGCTTGGCGGAATTGGCGGTGCTGCCCGACAGCCGCCGCACCTTATCGACCTCCACCGCCACTTCCAGGTTGCTGAAGTTCATCGCCGCCGTGTCCGTGCAATTGATCGGGTTGGCCGCTTGATTCAGCACCTGGTCGCGCAACGCCGCATCGTCATAGGCGGCCTCCAGCACCGACCAGACCCGTCGCGTCATGTCCTCACGAACGTATTCACTGTCAGCGGTGTTCCCCAACTCGGCGAGTAACTGGAACAGACTTTCGGACTGCGGATCATCCTTGAACGCGGTCCAGATCTCGCCACGCCGGGTGTAAGTGACCCTGGTTTCGTCTGGCAACCAAAGTGTCTTGGCGCTCTGTTCGTTCATGCGTGCGATGTCATCTTCGAAATAGCCCATGCCCACGCCGGTGCTATCGCGATAGGTTTCGAGCTTGATGCGACTGGCGTCGTCCAGGGTGTTGGTGCGCAGATTGATGCTTTTGCTGAAGCGTGTGGAGACATCGAACAACCAGTCGGGCAGCGTCCTGATGTTGTTCTCGCGCAGGTCGACGAAGTTCAGGTTGGGCAGCCGGACCAGGCCTTTTGGCAGTTCCGTGGCCTTGGTGTCGCGCAACGACAGCAGACGCAAATCGAACATCTTGCTGACATCGGGGGTAGCGCCCAACGCGTTTTTGCTCAGGTTCAGCGACTCCAGCGAGCGCATGGCGGCCAGTTTCACCAGGGTGGTCTCGGACAAGCGCAAGCTGTTGTTCGCCAGGCTCAAGTGGATGAGTTTGGGCATCAACGCCAACTCTTCGGGCAACACGGTGATTTTGTTGCCATCCAGTTCCAGGGATTCAATGCCCTTGAAGGATTTCAGGAAATGCACCACATCGTCGCCCTGCTCCATGCCTTTGAGTGACAGACGCTGCACGTGACTGAAGTCGATGCCGGCCGGCAGAGTCGGCAGTTTGCCGATCCGCATACCATCCAGGCTCAGCCCCGGCACACTGTGCCCCTGCTCGTCGCGCAGTAAACCCAGTCGCCTCCAGCTGTTCTCAATGGCATCGGCCACTTGGCGACGACTTTGCTGGTACTCACGCAAGTCGCCCGGCAGCTTGCGCATCTCAGCATCGTCGTTGCGCCAGGTCCTGAGCAACCCGCGCAGGGTTTCGAACTGTGCCTTGCGTTGCTTGATTGCCTTGGCCCTGGTCAGGTGGTCGGTGCCCAGGCCATCGAGCAGCGTATTGATCTGTGAGTCTGTCAGTAGCGGATAAAGCTTTTTCACTTTGCGTATCAAGGCACGGGCGTGGGTCGTCGAAGGCCGCGCGGGGTCTGCCTGGACACAAGCGTCTGGCGCAGCGATGTCCAAGGGTTTGCCTGCCAGCAAACGCGCCGATTGCGCACGTTCCTCGGTGGCCCGCGCCAGCAACTGGCCGCGAAGCTGCCTGGCTTGCGCCGGCAATTGATCGCCCAGCCCCATGGCGGTCCGCTGTGTTTGCGGGAGGGCTTGCGCGATGGCTTCATACAAGGCGTCCGGACCGTTTGTTGCCGTGGCCAGGGGCTTTGCATCGCTGCCAAAGGCTTGGTAACCGGTCGCCGATTTGACGAGGGTGCGCTTGAGGACACTGCTCTGCTGACCGATGCTCTTCAGCACCTTGCCGGAGACAGAGCCTTCACGCACTTCGAGTAACAATTTGCTGTCCCAGCCACGCAAGTGTTCGAGCAAGGCCAGCGCCAGTTTTTCGCTGTCGCCACTGGCGATTTCCGGCAGGTACAAGCCGCTGATCGCTTTGTCCAACTGTACATCCGCCAAGGCTTTGCGAGATTTTTGCGCCAGCGCCATGGGCACGCGTTTCGTCGCGCGCAGCCGCAAACGCTCGACGCTGCTGGCCTGATCGATCAGTTCCTGCGCCATGTCCACGGGCAACTGGACAAACTCCTTTCTGACGACGTCCACGTCACTCGCCGTGCTGACGTCGTGCAGCGCATACAAGCGATTGAACAGCGGCAGGCGATCCTGCTTCAACGCGTCGGCAAGTTTTTTGGCCAGTGCATCGACTTCCTTTTCGGTGCTGACTTTGCCGCCGATCAAAGTGTCGACTTCAGCCTGGTACAAACCCGCCAGCACTTTTTCGAAAAACTTGCCTTGGGCCAGATCCGTCTCAGTGACATCAATGGCCAAGTCTTCGTCAGCGACACGAGCGGTTTTTGGATACACCGCGCTGACCTTTTCTTCATGCCCCAACACCCGAATGTAGCGCCCCGCCGGCCAGCCGCTCATCGAGGGCAAGGCTTCCAAGTACTCGGGCGCATGCACGGCACTAAGTGGATCGCCTTTTTCCAGGGCAGCAATACAGTCACGGATGCGCTGGTCCAGGCGAAAACGCTCGATGCTGTCCTTCAGACGAGCGCTCAAGACCAGGCTTTCTTCGTTGAGGTGATGCAGGTCAGGGACCGAAGTGCCGGTGACGCGTCGAAGGTTTTCCACTCGGTTGTCTTCCAGCGCCGCCAGGCGTGAATCTGCACGTTTGAGCGCATAACTGCCTTCACGCCAGTGATGCGGTTGCTCGAATGCCAGCCGCCAGCCGCGCTCGCCGTTGTGCTCCAGGACCGGAGAAAAGGCATCGTTGCGGGATGAATGACGAACCCGCCATTTCTTCAGCGCCAGATCGTAGTAAATCCGATAGGCGCTGTCGTCGATGCGGATCAGCATCTGACCATCAACCTGGTAAACCCCTTCGGCATCGGCAACCCGGCCACTCAGCGTACTCAGGGGAAGCTTGTAAGGATTGAGGTCGGACTTCCAGAGACGCGGCTTGCCACTGCCATTCGTCATTGATTCGAATTTGCTGAAAAACTCCGGATGTTCACGCACGGTTTTCTTGATCAGGGTACCGACCACTTTGCCGCCAGCGGCGAACGCCCCCATCAGTGCAAGGTTTTCCGCAACGCTGAACAGGTGGGACAGGGCTTCCTGTTTATCGCCATGCTGCCAGTCCTGCACACCGTCATAGACTTCGGCCAGCACCATCCCGACGCTCACGCCAATCATCAACTGCCCAAGCACCGGGACAAAAAATGCCGCGATATTGGTGACGGTCAAACCCAGTTCAAGAAAACTCTCCAGGCGCTTCTTGCGCACATCTTCATCCACATCCGCCGTCGGCACGGCCGTCTCCCGTGCATCGATCTGCATCTTGCCGAGGGTGCTCTGAATCATGAATTGAAACAGCGGCACGCTGATCGGCAACGCCTTGAAAGTGTCCAGGTTGCTGGATTGTGCCGCCGACTTGAAGAACGCCAGTTTTTGGTCTGCTTCGATCCCGTCGGCGAAATAATCCTTGTAGCTTTTCACCTTCAACTTCAGGCCCAGATACAACTTGAACTCGGCAAAGGACTTGTATTCGTAGAGCGGTCGGCCCGGTTCGTTGGGCATGTAAACCACGCACCAATCATTCGGGTATGTTTCTACCGAACGCTTGGAGAACACCACCACGCCCCACACACAGGTGCCGAACAATTCCATGCCCTGGATCACCAGCGGTTCGCTGCCGTGGGTGATTTTCTGGATGCCCGACTCGCTGCCTGTTCCGCTATGCGTGTTGAGCGTCAGCAGGGTTTTATAGGCAGCTTCGGTGATGTGTTCTTTCAGAAAGGCCAGGTGCGCATCCACCCTGAGCTTCTGGACCTTGAGCCATTTGAGGTCGTTGACCAGGCCGTCCGAAGTCGCCGGCAAGTTGAACACCTCACGGATATGTTCCTGATAGCGTTTGCCCAGGTCCAGCTCTCGACAGAGGGTGGCGAAGGTTTGTAGCGTAAGTCCCGCCAGACCTTTTGGGGTCGAGGCGATATCCAGGGTGCTTTCGGCAGGAAAACCATCCTTCCCGGTTTCGGTGCTGGTGAAGTTTTGCATCGCAGCCTGCAGCAGACTGCGCCGGATCGTGGGGATTTTCACCACACCTTCGGTCCCGGTCTCTGTGCCATCGCAGCCACAATCAAACCCCGGAAGCACCAACGCATCGTTATTCACATCAAACGTCACGGACCACTTTTTAGTCAGGGCGCTCGACAATTGCGACGCACAAAACGTGTCCAGTGGTTGCAGTTTCTGCATCAATCCTTCGAACTTTTGCTGGTAGGCCAACAGCGTTCGCGTATCCATGTCCAGAGCTGCGAGGACCGTCGATGACGCCTTGAGCAGCCAGGCGGGAAGGCCCTTTTGCAACGTCTCGGCGATATCCAGATCCCCGGTCGCTTCCAGCAGCGCGGTGAGGGTTTCGGTGTGACTCAATGTTCGGCGAACCGGCGCCGGCGTTTGCGGGGTCAACATCAGCAATATCCTTATTGCAGGTCAGTAGCCCCTTAACCTATCGACTCTGCATCAGGAAAAAAAACACGAAAACCGGGACGTTCCGGCACTGCTTTGAGCAGTAACTCGCATGCTTCCTATCACTATGTACCACCCGGCAGTCCTGCCGTTATGCATGCCACCCGCAACAGCCCGGCCCTGTTGCTTATAACCGATCGATCTAAAACTCCCGCCAACCCACCGGGTCAGTTTCAGAGTACCCGCCGTGTCGGCGCGGTATCGACTGACCCTCCCCAACGGAAAAACCGGTAAGGACTTTATGTGCGGATTAGCTGGCGAGTTACGCTTTGATCAACAACCTGCGGACCTCGCGGCCGTTGAACGAATCACCCATCACTTGGCCCCTCGCGGCCCGGATGCATGGGGCTTTCACAGCCAAGGGCCGATTGCCCTGGGCCATCGTCGCCTGAAAATCATGGACCTGTCGGACGGCTCGGCGCAGCCGATGATCGACAACCAACTCGGCCTGTCCCTGGCCTTCAACGGCGCGATCTATAACTTCCCGGAACTGCGCACCGAGCTCGAAAGCCTCGGTTATGCCTTCTATTCCGGCGGCGACACCGAAGTGCTGCTCAAGGGCTATCACGCCTGGGGCGAAGCGCTTCTGCCCAAGCTCAACGGCATGTTCGCCTTCGCTATCTGGGAGCGCGACGCCAAACGCCTGTTCATCGCCCGCGACCGTCTCGGCGTGAAGCCGTTGTACCTGTCGCGCACCGGCCAGCGCCTGCGCTTCGCCTCGGCATTGCCGGCGTTGCTCAAGGGCGGCGATATCAGCCCGATGCTCGACCCCGTAGCACTCAATCACTATCTGAATTTCCACGCAGTGGTCCCGGCCCCTCGCACCTTGATCGCTGGCATTGAAAAACTGCCGCCGGCGACCTGGATGCGCATCGAAGCCGATGGCACCACCGAGCAGAAAACCTGGTGGACCCTGCCCTACGGCCCCCACGCCGATGAGATGAACCTGACCCTGGAAGACTGGCGTGATCGTGTGCTCGACAGCACCCGCGACGCGGTAGCGATCCGTCAGCGCGCGGCGGTGGATGTCGGCGTATTGCTGTCCGGTGGTGTCGACTCGAGCATGCTGGTGGGTCTGTTGCGTGAAGTCGGCGTGGAAAACCTGTCGACCTTTTCCATCGGTTTCCAGGATGCCGGCGGCGAGCGTGGCGATGAATTCCAGTATTCGGACCTGATCGCCAAGCATTACGGCACCCAACATCATCAGTTGCGCATTCAGGAAAGCGAGATCATCGAGCAGTTGCCTGCGGCGTTCCGCGCCATGAGCGAGCCGATGGTCAGCCATGACTGCATCGCTTTCTATCTGTTGTCCCGCGAAGTGGCCAAGCACTGCAAGGTGGTGCAAAGCGGCCAAGGCGCGGACGAATTGTTCGCCGGCTATCACTGGTACCCGCAAGTGGACGGCGCGGCCGATCCGTATGCGGCGTATCGCGAGGCGTTTTTCGACCGTAGCTACGAAGACTACGCCGCCACCGTGCAGCCGAAATGGCTGACAGCGAATGACGCGGCCGGCGACTTCGTGAAGGAACATTTCGCACAACCCGGCGCGGATGCTGCGGTGGATAAAGCTTTGCGTCTGGACAGCACGATCATGTTGGTAGATGACCCGGTCAAACGTGTCGACAACATGACCATGGCCTGGGGCCTGGAAGCGCGTACGCCGTTCCTCGACTATCGCCTGGTGGAATTGTCGGCCCGGGTGCCGGGCAAATTCAAACTGCCGGACGGTGGCAAGCAAGTGCTGAAAGAAGCGGCGCGGCTGGTCATTCCGAGCGAAGTGATCGACCGTAAAAAGGGCTACTTCCCAGTGCCCGGCCTCAAGCATTTGCAGGGCGACACGCTGAACTGGGTGCGCGAACTGCTGCTCGATCCAAGCCAGGATCGCGGCTTGTTCAACCCGGCCATGCTTGACCGCTTGCTGACCGACCCGCAAGGCCAGTTGACCCCGTTGCGCGGCTCCAAGCTGTGGCAGTTGGCGGCGCTGAACCTGTGGCTCAGTGAACAAGGACTCTGATCGATGAAACCCCACGCTACGGCTTACAGCCAACGCTTGCTGCGCGGTCAGTCTCCCACTTACGAACGCTTGCAGGCGCGCCTCGCCGAGGACGGCAGTGAACTCGGCGCCGCACCGATTGCGGTGCATTGCGGTTGGGGCCGGTTACTGATCGGGCATACCTTTCCTGATCCGGCGAGCATCGCCCAGGAATTGCTCAACGAACATCCTGGCGAGCGCGATATCGCCCTGTATGTAGCGGCGCCTCAACAAGTGTTGGGGCTGGAGCCGGCCCAGTTATTTCTGGATCCGTCGGACACTTTGCGCCTGTGGTTCAGCGATTACCGCCAGTCAACCCGAGTGTTCCGTGGCTTCCGCATTCGCCGGGCGCAGAGCGAGGCGGACTGGCAGGCGATCAATCTGCTGTACCAGGCGCGCGGCATGTTGCCGATCGATCCGTCGTTGCTGACCCCGCGTCACATGGGTGGCCCGGTGTATTGGCTGGCAGAGGACGAAGACAGCGGCGCGATCATCGGCAGCGTGATGGGCCTCAATCATCACAAGGCCTACAACGATCCGGAAAACGGCAGCAGCCTTTGGTGCCTGGCGGTCGATCCGCATTGTTCGCGGCCGGGTGTCGGCGAAGTGCTGGTGCGGCATCTGATCGAACACTTCATGAGCCGTGGGCTGAGTTACCTGGACCTGTCGGTGTTGCACGACAACCGCCAGGCGAAAAGTCTCTACGCCAAGCTCGGTTTTCGTAACCTCTCGACGTTCGCCATCAAGCGCAAGAACGGCATCAATCAGCCGTTGTTTCTGGGGCCTGGGCCGGAAGCCGAGTTCAATCCGTATGCGCGGATCATCGTCGAGGAGGCTCACCGTCGCGGCATTGATGTTCAAGTCGATGACGCCGATGCCGGGATGTTTACCCTTAGCCATGGCGGACGCCGGGTGCGTTGCCGTGAATCCTTGAGCGACCTGACCAGCGCCATCAGCATGAGCCTGTGCCAGGACAAGAGCCTGACGCATAAGGTGTTGAAAGCCGCTGGCCTGAACCTGCCGTCCCAGCAACTGGCGGGTAACGGTGACGACAACCTGGCGTTTCTCGACGAGCACGAACGGGTGGTGGTCAAGCCGCTGGACGGCGAACAAGGCCAAGGCGTGGCGGTGGATTTGCAGACCATTGAAGAGGTTCAGCAAGCCATCGAATCGGCGCGCCAGTTCGACACCCGCGTGCTGCTGGAAAGCTTCCACGAAGGGCTGGACCTGCGGATTGTGGTGATCGGTTTTGAAGTGGTCGCTGCGGCGATTCGTCGGCCAGCGGAAGTGGTCGGTGATGGTCAGCATTCCATCGGTGCGCTGATCGAAGCCCAGAGTCGGCGCCGTCAAGCAGCCACCAGCGGCGAAAGCAAGATCCCGCTGGACCACGAAACCGAGCGCACCTTGCAGGCGGCGGGTTACGACTACGAGAGCATTCTGCCGGCCGGTGAGCATCTGTTCGTACGGCGAACGGCGAATCTTCATACCGGTGGCGTGCTTGAAGACGTCACCGCGATCCTGCACCCGACGCTGGTGGATGCTGCCGTGCGTGCAGCACGGGCGCTGGATATCCCGATGGTCGGACTCGACTTGTTAGTGCCGGCCGCCGATCAGCCGGAGTATGTGTTTATCGAAGCCAATGAACGCGCCGGCCTGGCGAACCATGAACCGCAGCCGACGGCGGAGCGGTTTGTGGATTTGTTGTTTCCGCATAGTCAGCCGGCGGTTTCTTAATCGTGTAGTGCCTGGACTGGCGCCTTCGCGGGCAAGCCTCGCTCCCACAGGGAACGCGGTGCTCTTGTAGGAGCGAGGCTTGCCCGCGAAGGCGGCCGGACAGGCACTACAAATCCATTCCCCTCATCGAAACCATCGATGTTCGTTACTCATCAGGAGTTTCCATGACCAGCAAAATTCCAGAACCGGATCTCAACTACCTGCAAAAAGTCCTGCTGGAAATGCTCGCCATTCCCAGCCCGACCGGGTTCACCGACACCATCGTGCGTTACGTCGCCGAGCGGCTCGAAGAGCTGGGCATTCCCTTCGAAATGACCCGACGCGGCACTATCCGCGCCACCCTCAAGGGCAAGAAAAACAGCCCGGACCGGGCGGTCTCCGCGCATTTGGACACCATCGGCGCAGCAGTGCGTGCGGTGAAGGACAACGGGCGCCTGACCCTGGCCCCGGTCGGCTGCTGGTCGAGCCGTTTTGCCGAAGGCAGCCGGGTCAGCCTGTTTACCGACAACGGCGTGATCCGTGGAAGCGTGTTGCCGTTGATGGCTTCCGGGCATGCGTTCAACACCGCCGTGGATGAAATGCCGATCAGTTGGGACCATGTCGAACTGCGCCTGGACGCCTATTGCGCGACCCGCGCCGATTGCGATTCCCTGGGGATCAGCGTCGGCGATTTCGTTGCCTTCGATCCGCTGCCGGAATTCACCGAAAGCGGCCACATCAGCGCCCGTCACCTCGACGACAAGGCCGGTGTTGCCGCGCTGCTGGCGGCGATGAAAGCCATCATCGACAGCGGTGAAGAGCTGATGATCGACTGTCACCCGCTGTTCACCATTACCGAGGAAACCGGCAGTGGCGCGGCGGCGGCATTGCCGTGGGATGTCAGTGAATTCGTCGGCATCGACATTGCGCCGGTCGCGCCGGGCCAGCACTCCAGCGAACACGCGGTGAGCGTAGCGATGCAGGATTCCGGCGGCCCGTACGACTATCACCTGTCGCGGCATTTGCTGCGCCTGGCCAGTGACAATGACTTGCCCGTGCGTCGCGACCTGTTCCGCTATTACTTCAGCGATGCTCACTCGGCGGTGACCGCCGGGCATGACATTCGTACCGCGCTGCTGGCGTTTGGTTGCGATGCGACGCATGGCTACGAGCGTACGCACATTGATAGCCTGGCGGCGTTGAGTCGTTTGCTCGGCGCGTACATTCTGAGTCCGCCGGTGTTTGCCAGCGACGCGCAACCGGCCAAGGGTTCGCTGGACCGGTTCAGTCATCAGATCGAACATGACACGCAGATGGAAAGCGATACGCGGGTGCCGTCGGTGGATAGCCTGGTTGGGCAGCGTAACGAGAGCTGATCCTGATATTTTCGCTGTTTGAAAGATTGCCTTCGCGGGCAAGCCTCGCTCCTACAGGGTATGTGTCGATCCCATATGTCGTGATCGGCGTGAAACCTGTAGGAGCGAGGCTTGCCCGCGAAGACCTCAGATCAAACGCCACAGAACGTCAAGGCTAGCCGCAAAACCTCATTCGCCGTAGCATCGCGCCATTGTTTTAACCGAGGTGCCTATGCTGATCCCGTACGACCAACTTGAAGTCGACACCCTCACCCGCCTGATCGAAGACTTCGTGACCCGCGACGGCACGGACAATGGCGATGACACGCCGCTGGAAACCCGCGTACTGCGGGTTCGCCAGGCGCTGACCAAGGGCCAGGCGCTGATCGTTTTCGACCCGGACAGCGAGCAATGCCAGTTGATGCTCAAGCACGATGTGCCCAAGCACCTGTTCGACTGAATCGCTCAGCGTTCTTTGTGTTTGGACTGTTTGACCTGGATGCGTTGGTAGACTTCGGCTCGGTGCACATTGACGTCTTGCGGCGCTTCGACGCCGAAGCGCACGCTGCCGCCGTTGACCGCCAGAATCCGCACGGAAATGTTGTCACCGATGGAAATCAATTCACCTACGACACGACTGAGTACAAGCATGGCCTTCATCCTTCAAGGGTTACCGGTCCCTGAAGATGCCCGGCACACGTCGGGGCTTCAATGCGATACAGGCAAATCAGTCTTGCCCTACAACCCAAGGCATTTCGCCTGACAGACATGTCCTGCAAACCGAACCCATGAAGGACCTATCCTTCAGGATGCGCTGAAGCGCGGACCGAAAAGGATGACAGACGCGCCGATTACGCACAGCGCCACGCCGATCCAGTCCGAGCCCAGCGGGCGCACCCGCTCGACCACCGCCAGCCAGCCAATCGACGCAATGATGTAGATGCCACCGTAGGCGGCATAGGCGCGGCCGGCGTAGGTCGCTTCGATCCGCGTCAGCAACAGCGCAAACAAGGTCAGGCTCAGCAGCGCCGGTATAACCCACCAGGCACTTTTGCCTTGGCGCAGCCACATCCAGAACGCGAAGCAGCCGGCGATTTCGAACAGCGCGGCGAGAAAAAACCACAGGTAATTGAGCATGCACACGTCTCGTTAGAATGGCCGAATGCGGCCACCCTAACGATGGTGTGGTTGGCGGGCAAGATCAGTTGGCGGATTGTTTGGCCTTGGCGCGCATTTTGTCGGCCATGACGGTCATCTCGTTGTAGAGCAGTTGCGGATTCTTCTGCTTCAGCGCCCAAGCCATGCGGCCCTGCTCGTGGGGTAGGATCATGAATTCACCGGCGGCAACCTGGGTGTAGATGTAGTCGGCAATGTCAGTGGCAGTAATCGGTGAGCTTTCCAGCAACTTGCCGACCTGGGCTTTCATCGCCGGGGTCGGGCCACGGAAAGAATCCAGCAGGTTGGTCTGGAAGAACGACGGGCACACCACGTGCACGCCGACTTCCTGCTGCGCCAGTTCGATCAGCAGGCTTTCGGACAACGCCACCACGCCGGCCTTGGCCACGTTGTAGTTGCTCATGGCCGGACCTTGCATCAACGCGGCCATCGAGGCGATGTTGATGATCTTGCCTTTGCTTTTTTCCAGCAGCGGCAGGAAGGCTTTGCAGCCCTTGACCACGCCCATCAGGTTGATTGCGATCTGCCAGTCCCAGTCTTCCAGAGACAGTTCGCTGAAGAACCCGCCCGAGGCCACGCCAGCATTGTTGACAATGACATCGATGCCGCCAAGTTTCTCTTCGCACGCCTGGGCGAACGCGGTCAGTTGGCTGTAGTCGCGCACGTCGCAGCGCTGGATAAAACCGTCACCGCCGGCTTCGCGCACCAGTTTCAGGGTTTCCTGCAAGCCGGGCTCGCTGACATCCGACAAGGCCAGTTGCCAGCCTTCGCGGGCCCAGCGCAGCGCGATTTCGCGACCCAGGCCCGAGCCTGCGCCAGTGATCATCATGCGATTTTGCATAGCAAACAGCCTTGTTGTTCTGGGGAAGATGCGCCGAGTGTAGCGAAGGATATTGCCCGACCCACGCTCCATCAGATTGCTGAATGGTCCGGGCAAACCGGCGCACGGCTTGGGACCGTGTCGCGGCCTTCGCGGGCAAGCCTCGCTCCTACATGAACACCGCGTATTTCTGTAGGAGCGAGGCTTGCCCGCGAAGAACAATGACGCGGTTCAACTAACCAACTATCAAATCGCCAAAACGAAATAAGCCTGGTTTCTAAAAAACATTAAAAAACTTTGAATTTTCTTTCACGTGCGAGAGTCGGATTTTGTAAGCAGTTCGGATTTATTACATCCCGGCTGATGGTTAAAACTTTCGGTCAATCCGGAACACTTCCAACAAGGAAATCGTCATGGGCACAATTCTTATCGTTATTCTGATCCTCTTGCTGATTGGCGGTCTGCCGGTCTTCCCGCACTCCAGAAGTTGGGGTTATGGCCCATCGGGTATCCTCGGTGTGGTGTTGGTTGTGCTGTTGATTCTGCTCTTGCTCGGCAAGATATAAAGATTTAACCGACCAAAAAAAGAGGCCCTTGAAAAAGGGCCTCTTTTTTATTGCGTCAAACCTTAGTCCGGCTTGCCGTTGACCACGCCAGCGGTGTTATCCAGCAGGCTCTTGGTCGCGGTTTGCAGGAACGACTCAAGCTTCTGCTTGAGCGCCGCTTCGTCAGCCGACTCGGGAATCACCACACCTTTCGGATTGGCGCCCAGTTCGTACTGATACAGCTTCGGTGGCATCTCTTTCGGCAGGACCAGCACGCGGTCAGCCGTCAGCAGTGCCACGGTCTGATCGCTGCCCGAAGGCTTGATCACGCCAAAACCCTTGTCGCCTTCCGGCAGGTTCAGCAAGTCGCGGCCCCAGCATTGATGAATCACGTCGCCACCTACACGGCCCATGATGGTCGGCACGATGTCGATCTGAGTGCCCACGGTGTGGTCACGCTCACCGAACTTTTGCTGGATGCCCGGTGCGATCATCAGCATTGGCACGTTGAAGCGGCCCAGGTCCATTTCGGTGATTTGCTGCTCGTCGCCGAAGCCATGGTCGCCCACGACCACGAACAGGGTTTCATTGAAGTAAGGCTCTTTGCGCGCCTTCTCGAAGAATTGACCCAGCGCCCAGTCGGAGTAGCGCATGGCGGTCAAGTGTTCGTTGAGGCTGCCACGGTCAGTCACAGGCGGGACCGGCAATGGTGTCGGCAAGGCGTATGGCGTGTGGTTGGACAGGGTTTGCAGCAAGGCATAGAACGGTTTTTTGTCCTTGCCATCGCGGGCCTTCAGTTCTTCCAGACCACGGTTGAACATGTCCTGATCGGATACGCCCCACGTCGGGTCGGAGAACACCGGGTTCACGAAATCGTTGCGCCCGATGAAGTTGGTCATGCCTTGGTTGCTGAAGAAGCCCGACTGGTTGTCCCAAGCGAAATCGCCGTTGTAGACGTACACGTCGTCATAGTCGCGGGCGCTGAGCAACTGCGGCAAGCCGGACAGCTTGTGGCTGCCTTCCGGGGTCTGCATCAGGTATTCGAAACCCGGCAGGTTCGGGAAGCAGGCCATGGTGGCGAACATACCCTGGTGGGTGTGGGTGCCGTTAGAGAAGAAACGATCGAACAACAGGCCTTCTTTCGACAACTTGTCGAAGGCTGGCGTGATGTTGCCCGGACGACCCAGAGCGCCCACCGAGTGACCGGCGAAGCTTTCCATCAGGATCACTACGACGTTCTTGATCGGCAGGGTCTTGTTGGCATCCGGCATGTAGTTACGGCGTACCGCAGCGATGTCAGCATCGACCAGTTTGTCGCTCGGGGTCAGCAACATGTCGCGCACGGTTTGCTGGGCCAGAGGCTGAGGCAGCGTGGCTTTCCAGATGTTGTCGCGTTCCTCGGACATCCGCGACTTGGCCGCCGCGATCAGCGACAGCGTGCCGTTGAGGCCCAACTGGTTGGCGAAGTTGGAGTCGGTGGTGTAGACGTCACCCCAACGCAGCGGCGGGCCCTGGCGCAGGGTGCCACGAGCGGCGACTACGCAGATCAGCAGGCAAACCACGAACACACCGATGCGCGCATACCACGGGGCGATCTGGCGCGTGCCGATGCTGCCGCCGCTGAACGGACCACGCGGACGGGTGGCGCGGTCGGCGCCCTTGAACGCCAGGGTCAGGATCAACGTGCCCACGGCCCAGGCCAGCAGGTAGCGAACCACCGGGAAACCATACCAGAGCATGCTCATCACGGTTTTCGGGTCTTCTTTCACATACTGGAAGACCAGGCCGTTGAGGCGCTGGTGGAATTCACGGTAGAAGTCCATCTCCATCAAGCCGAGGAACAGCGCGATGCTCGAAGCGATGGTCAGCCAGAAACGGAAGAACCCGCGAGCTGCCATGGCCCGGGCGCTGAACAATGCCAGCAGCAACGGAATGATGAGGTAAACCACCAGGCGCAGGTCGAAACGCAGGCCATTGGCGAACGCTTCGAGGAAGGTCGAAGCCGGTGTATCGAGGATCATCGAGCGGTTGTAAACCAGCAGCGCGACGCGCAGCAGGCTGAACATGACCATCATGACCAGGGCACACAGCAACGTGTAGGCCAGATGCGATTTGACGGTCGGTTGCAGCAGGCGATTAGAAGCTCGCTGCTGATTCAGGGCGTCCGGGTTTGCCATGTCGTTTTAGGACCCATTGGAAGTTGAAGTTTCAAAAATACAGCTGCGCCCTGCCCTCTGTTGGCCAGTACTCGGCCCCGGGGCTTGCGCGGGTGCGCAAATGTTGCCCGATCACTCGCGGCATTGCTATTGATTACTGTGCGGATGTTGGCGCGGGCGAATTGTCTTGGAGGCTTTGTGAAAATTTCGTGCAACGTATATCTGGAAACACAATAAAACACTGAACCTGACAGGACTCTGAACCTGTGGGAGCGGGCTTGCTCGCGAATGCAATTGAACATTCAACATTGATGGCTGCTGACACACCGCCTTCGCGAGCAAGCCCGCTCCCACAGGGGAATGTGTTTAAGTCTCGTCCAATTAAAAACGCCCCGAACCAGTCGGGGCGTTTTCGAAAGCGCAGCGCAGTTACTTCTCGGCGCGTTCTTTCAGGGCTTTCAGGGTATTGAACGGGGCATCGACCACGAACTTGTTGGCGATCATCGACGGCACGCTGCCGCCCGGCTCGGTGTGCACTTGATAGGTCACTTCGACCTGATCGCCCTTGGGCACGAACTTCCAGAAGCCATCGACCTTGGCGACCCGGATAAAGCCTTTTTCTTCAGGAATGTACTTCGGCACGCCTTCGAGTTTGCGGGTCAGGCTGCCATCGGCGCCTTCGACGGTGGTGACGTGCAGCACCGAATCACGTGGGGTGACGGGCCACGGAGTATTGAATTGGGTGTAGGTCCAGCTGTCGGCGCCTTCGTGTTTGAGCAACTTCTGGGCTTTGCACTCGTGAATCCACGAGCAGGCTCCCGACACGTCTTCCTGCAGCGCGCGCAATTTGGCGATGGTGGTCTTCATCAGGGTCACGCCCTGATAGGCCTTGTAATCGGAACCGGCCACTTCACTCAGGGACACCTTGATGCCGTCTTCGTTTTTCGCGACTTTCCAGTCTTCAGCCTGGGCGGCCGAGGTGGCCAGCACAACCGTCAAACCACACAGCACAGCAATACGATGCAGCGAACCCATAGTGTTATTCCTTATTGTTGAGTTTCCGTTCGTTTGAACACATCACGCAGCCGTCATTCGCTCCCACCAGCCAATCAGCCTGATGGCTTCTTCACTGCTGTTGCCGCAAACCTCGGCATCGGCTTCGAAGGCCGAACAAACGGCCGGACGCTCTGCCTGGCCGAAAATATTGCACAGGTTTTCGACAGAAAGTTGTACGCAACGTTCGCCAGCGGCTTTGCCCTGGGGCATGCCGGGAATCGGGGAACTGATGGAAGGGGCAATACAACAGGCGCCACAGCCTTCACGGCATTTCATGACGACGAGTTCCTCGCGACGGGTGATGTGTAAAAGGGACGTGGCACAGAGTAACCGCTAAAACGACTGTTTAAAATTACTTGAAGGGCAGTTTTTGCGCCCAGGCGAACGTGACCGACCAGTCTCCGACGAAGCGTCTGGTCCGCGGCTTACCGAGGGCAATGATTTACCGCTTGAACTCGAATTCCAACGCAGCGCCTTCGACTTCACGGCGCTCTTCGTTACGCAATTGCAGCTGCATTTCGTTGCTCAAAAGGCGGCCGTTGAGTTGGAAGTCGCTGGTTTTGTCACCGAACATCTGCGGGAACGCCCCGTCGTGCTTGGGTAAAGGCACGGTGCCGATCGGCTTGAGCTCTTCGACCATATGCTGGGGTAGGCTCAAGTCGAGATTGGCCGGGGGCAGTTGGGTGGTCTTGACCACTTCACTGGCCGACTTGGACTTGGACGCAATGGGCGCGCGCTTCTTGATTGGCGCGGCTTTCTTTTTGGCTGGCGCGGCTTTTTTGGCCACAACCGGTTTCTTCGGCGCTGCCTTGGTACTGCTGGCGGCGGGTTTTTCCGTGGCAGCAGCCGCCATCACACCTTGCGGTATGGCAGTCAGCATCAGGCAGATAGACAGCCAAGCGGCAGAAAAAATCGGTTTCATGGACCCAACGGGCGAAAGGCAGAGGGCCATATGCTCGCTTGTTGCAAGCAACATGACAAGCGCGGGCAGTGGATGACCTGCCCGCTTGATCAAAAACCGCTGGCGGTTTCCTGACAGAGTTGGGTCGCCAACAGTCCGAGGGTCATCAATGCACGCTCCGCTTCGCGGTTCCAGGGGGTGCCGCAGTTCAGCCGAATGCAGTGATTGAACTGCTCGGTGTTACTGAAAATCAGCCCCGGCGCGATGCTGATGCCCTGCTGCAAGGCCCGCACATGCAATTCCTGGGTGTTTACCCGCCCCGGCAGGCTGACCCACAAAATGAAGCCGCCGGTGGGTCGACTCATCTGCGTGCCTTCGGGAAAATATTGCTGCACCGCCAACTGGAAGGCGCTGAGATTTTTGCGGTACTCCTGACGGATGTAGCGCAAGTGCCGGTCGTAGCCGCCATTTTCCAGGTAAGCCGCGATGCCCATTTGCGTGACGCTGCAGGCAGAATGCGTACTGAACGTCTGCAAGCGCTGGATTTCTTGCTGGTACTTGCCGGCGATCATCCAGCCAATCCGCACGCCCGGCGACAGGGTTTTGGAGAAGCTCGAGCAATAGATCACCCGATCCAACCGGTCGTAAGCCTTTAGGGCTTTGGTGCGGCCCTGCTCGAACATCAATTCGCCGTAGATATCGTCTTCGACAATCTGGATATCGAAATCCGAGGCCAGGCGCAGCAGTTGTTTCTGCCGCTCTTCGGGCATGGTGCCGCCCAGTGGATTGCTCAGGCGGGTGGTCAGCACCAATGCCTTGATCGACCATTGGTTAGCGGCCAGTTGCAAGGCTTCGAGGCTCATGCCGGTGGCGGGATCGCTGGGGATTTCGATGACTTTGAGGCCGAGCAAGTCGGCCAGTTGCAGCAGACCGTAATAGGTCGGCGATTCTGCTGCGATCAGGTCGCCGGGCCGGGTCAAGACCCGCAGCGACATTTGCAAGGCATCGACACAACCGTGGGTGATCACCACTTCGGACGGATCTACCACCACCCCGGCATCGCGCATGCGAATCGCGACCTGACGGCGCAACGGTTCGAAACCCGGGCTGAACATGTAGCTGAACGCCCGTGGGCTATGGAATCGAGTGACCTTGGCCAACTGCTGATGCAGCGCCCGCACCGGCAAATAATCGACGCTCGGCACCGCCGCGCCCAAGGGGAAAACGCCCTCGCGACGGGATTCAACCAAGACTTGCTGGATGATGCTGCTGCGCGTAACCAGACCGGGCCGTTCGACCCGGGCAATGTCGGGCGTCGGCGCGGTCAGTGCCGGGGTCTGGTGCACGTAGTAACCGGACTGCGGCCGGGCGCGGATCAGGCCCTGGTCTTCGAGATTGGCGTAAGCCTGCAACACGGTTGCATGGCTGACATTGAGCTGCGAGCTCATCTTGCGCACCGAAGGCACACGCTCCCCCGGTTGATAGACACCGCGACGGATGTCTTCGGCCAGTTGTTGAGCAATACGTTGGTAGAGCAAGAGATTGGTCATGACGCAGCACTCGATTTCACGGGCATTTTATTCTTGTGTGAAACAATACCGGAACAGTTTAGAAGTGTACGGGGACAGTTGCCACAATAGTCGACCGTACAGTGCAGTGTCAGCAAAATCTGTACTGCTTTGCGAACCAATTAACAGGCGTAAAAAAACCCGGCGCTGACAGGCAGGCCGGGTTTTCCAGAAACGCTGCCCTTAGCGGGCGGCGCCGAGCTGGCCTTTTTCGTCGGAGAACACAATTTCCACCCGACGGTTCTGTGCACGACCGCGCTCAGTCGCGTTCACGTCCACCGGGTATTCATCGCCATAGCCTTCGACCTGAATGCGTTTGTCGTCGATGCCAAGATCCATCAGCACGTCAGCCACCGATTGCGCACGGTCGCGGGACAGCTTGAGGTTGTCCTGCTTGCCGCCGGTGCTGTCGGTGTAACCCTCGATCCGCACCACGCGCTTGGGATTGAGTTGCAGGAACTGCACGATCTTCAGAACGACGCGGTTTGCCGAGTTCTTCAACTCCGCTTCGCCGGTGTCGAACAGCACATCGCCGAGGGTCATCACCAAACCACGATCCGTCTGGGTGGTGGCCAGCGCCACGATCTGTTCTTCAAGCCACTTGCCCTGCTGCTGCACGCTCAGCAACTTGGACTCGCGCAGGGCCAGTTGCAGGCGCTGGCGTTCCAGTTCGAGTTTCGCCGCCTGCTCCTCGTTGAGCACCTGATTGGTGTGCTCCCGTGCGATTTCGCTGTAGCGCTGGCTCAGGTAGGCGTAATGCACCACGTCCGAACCGCTGCCCCAGTAGCTGGACAAGCGATCGGCGCGGGCCAGGGATTCACCGGCGCGGATCACGTCTTTCGGCGCGATACGCAGCACGTTGGAATCTTCCTTGACCTTCTGGAAGTCGGCACCGGCCTGCTGCAATGCGGACTCGCTGTGCTGGCCGGCGCAACCATACAGACTGGCGCAACCTGCGAGGATCAGACCGCCGAGTGCTTTGGACTTGAGGCTCATTTGGCATCTCCCAGTTGCTTGCGCAGGCGAGTGATGCGGGTATTGAGTACGTTCAACTGCTCCTGGCTCTTGAGGGTCAGGACCCGGGCTTCGGCCAGGCGCGCATCCAGTTCAGCCTGTTCGGCGCGCATGCGGGCATGTTTGTAGGATTGGTCGGTCATGTCGCCCTGGGCGCGGGAGAACTTGTCTTCGGCCAGTTTCAGCTCCGGCACATCGTCAGCGGTGGCGCCAACGGCTTTGGCTTGTTCCAGTGCCTGCTCGGTCAGGCGAATTTGTTCATTCGGCGCCGGATCGGCTGCACAACCCGCCAGAGCCAGAACGGCCAGGGCAGCGAAAAGAGGTCGAATACTCACTAAAAATCCCTACTGTTTTGGGGTACTGACGGGTTGTTGCTGTTGCTGCGCTTTCCAACGCTCGATATTGCGTTGCAGCACAGCTTCCGTCAGTCCGGACGCGGGCAATTCTGTCATCTTTTTGGCCAGCTGTCCGCGCAACCACGGATCGTTGCAAGCGGAGTTATGGGAAACCGCGAGGAACAGGCCGGGTTTGTCGACAGGTTGCGGGAACGCCAGCAAGTCATTGGCCATGCCCAATGCCTGCGCGGCCGCCATGCCCGAGTAGCGCCCGGCGAGTACATATTCCACCTCACCCAGCAGCAATTTCTGCAAGGCCTGGGTCAGGTTTGGCGTACGGGTGAGGGTCAATTGCTGCTCGGCGAAAGTGCCGAATTCCCGGGTCATTCGAGACTTTTCCGACACGGCGCCAGAGTGCCCATGCAGGTCTTTGGCTTCGCTGTAGGTCAGTGTCGAGCCTTTGCGGGTCCACACCAGGTAGTCGTTTTCCAGCAGCGGCGGATGGATGTAATCCAGGGTTTCCAGCTCGTTGAGGGTCAGCGGTGCGTCCGCCAGCATGTCCATGCGCCCGCTGCGCACTTCGTCCAGGGCCTGGGCGCGTTTGCCGGCGTAGAGCATCTCGACTTTGATGCCCAACTCCCCCGCCACTTGCTGCAACAAGTCGGCACTGGCGCCAATCAGGTGCTTGGGATTCTGCGGGTCTTGCCACAGGTACGGCGGTGCATCCGGGCTGCCGGTGACCACCAGGCGCTCGCATTTGCCCACAGCGTTTGCGAGCCCTGGCAACAACGTCAGGCCCAGCAAAAATGTGCAGCCATACAGGCGGCGCAGATCCATGGCGAAGCTCTCCCAATCAAATCCGGAACAAAAAAAAAGCCCGACCAAAAGGCCGGGCTCTTTATAGTTTAAGCCGCTGGATTAGACCAGCTTCTCGAACTCAGGGATTGCTTCGAACAGGTCAGCCACCAGGCCGTAATCGGCCACCTGGAAGATCGGCGCTTCTTCGTCCTTGTTGATCGCTACGATCACTTTGGAGTCTTTCATGCCGGCCAGATGCTGGATCGCGCCGGAGATACCGACCGCGATGTACAGCTGTGGAGCAACGATCTTGCCGGTCTGACCGACCTGCATGTCGTTGGGTACGAAACCTGCGTCGACTGCGGCGCGGGAAGCGCCAACAGCAGCGCCCAGCTTGTCGGCCAAGGCGTACAGGTGTTTGAAGTTGTCGCCGTTCTGCATGCCGCGGCCGCCGGAAACGACGATCTTGGCAGCGGTCAGTTCCGGACGATCGGACTTGGCCAGTTCTTCACCAACGAAGCTCGAAGTGCCAGCGTCGTGGGCAGCAGCAACCGCTTCAACGGCAGCGGAACCACCTTCAGCAGCAACCGGGTCGAAACCGGTGGCGCGCACGGTGATCACTTTGACCGCAGCGTTCGATTGAACGGTGGCGATGGCGTTACCGGCATAGATCGGGCGCTTGAAGGTGTCAGCGCTTTCCACCGAGATGATCTCGGAGATCTGGTCAACGTCCAGGGTCGCAGCAACGCGCGGCAGGATGTTTTTGCCGTTGGAAGTCGCGGCAGCCAGGATGTGGCTGTAGCCCTTGCCCAACTCTGCAACCAGCGGAGCAACGTTTTCCGGCAACTGGTGAGCGTAGGCGGCGTTGTCGGCCACCAGCACTTTCGCCACGCCAGCGATTTTCGCAGCGGCTTCAGCCACGGCGCCAGCGCCTTGACCAGCGACCAGAACGTGGATGTCGCCACCGATTTTGACGGCAGCAGCCACGGTGTTCAGCGTGGCCGGGGCCAGCACTTTGTTGTCGTGTTCAGCAATAACCAAGATAGTCATTTAGATTACCTTCGCTTCGTTTTTCAGTTTCTCGACCAGTTCAGCCACCGACTTGACCTTGATACCCGCGCTGCGTGCAGCCGGCGCTTCGACTTTCACGGTCTTGTTGGTGGAGGCGGTGGAAACGCCCAAAGCGTCCGGAGTCAGCACTTCGAGAGGCTTCTTCTTGGCTTTCATGATGTTTGGCAGGGACGCATAACGCGGCTCGTTCAAACGCAGGTCGGTGGTGACGATGGCCGGCAGTTTCAGGGAAACTGTCTGCGCGCCGCCGTCGATTTCGCGAGTCACGGCAACGCTGTCGCCGCTGACTTCGACTTTGGACGCGAACGTGCCCTGACCGTAGCCGCTCAATGCAGCGAGCATCTGGCCGGTCTGGTTGTTGTCGCTGTCGATGGCCTGTTTGCCGAGGATCACCAGCTGAGGCTGTTCCTTGTCGACAACGGCTTTCAACAGTTTGGCAACCGCCAGGGACGTCAGATCTTCAGCGGATTCGACGAGGATGGCGCGGTCGGCACCCAGAGCCAGCGCGGTGCGCAGTTGCTCTTGAGCGGTGGACGGGCCAACGGAAACGACGACGATTTCAGTCGCAACACCTTTCTCTTTCAGGCGTACGGCTTCTTCCACGGCGATTTCGCAGAATGGGTTCATCGACATCTTCACGTTAGCGAGGTCGACGCCGGAATTGTCCGCCTTGACGCGAACCTTGACGTTGTAATCCACAACGCGTTTGACAGCTACAAGAACCTTCATGGATTCCTCGTTACTCTCCGGTGAAAAGAAAGTCGCCTAGGCGAACCTGGCGGTTGATGCTCGTGGGCGCAAGGGCACCTCTAAAAACGCTGGCATCTGAACGGGGTGACACTGCCCACGTGAACAATGACCGTTCGTCAGTGGTGACCGACGAGTCATTCATTACCGCGGCGTGTAAACTGCGCGCCAAATCCTCGCTGCGCATCACCTTGTACTGCCATCGCCCTGTCTTTAGAGGTGCTCTTGAAACCAACAGTCAGCCTACGGCGAGCGCAAAACCGCCCGTATCTTGACCGGAACACCTATTCCGGTCAATACGGCAAAATGGCCAGTCATAAGCCGCGTTACTTTGATTTATCAGGCCTGGAGCCAATTCAAACAAACGTTTGTATTGGACGCTAGGAGTGGTGTAGATATAATGCGCCACCCAGAGAGAAAGGTGGTTCATCGATTGTCCTCTTCCGGCCTTGCGCCGGAATTCATGGATGCGACACCAAACCTCCAATTAGAAAAAAAACTGTTGAGCCTTGAGTAGGAGATAACCTGTGGAACGCGAATACATGGAATTCGACGTGGTCATCGTCGGTGCCGGCCCCGCTGGTCTTTCCGCCGCCTGCCGCTTGAAGCAGAAGGCTGCTGAAGCCGGTAAGGAAATCAGCGTCTGCGTGGTCGAAAAAGGCTCCGAAGTCGGTGCTCACATCTTGTCCGGTGCCGTGTTCGAACCACGCGCCCTGAACGAATTGTTCCCGGACTGGAAAGAACTCGGCGCCCCGCTGAACACGCCGGTCACCCGCGATGACATCTTCGTTCTCAAGAACGCCGACAGCGCGCAGAAAATCCCTGACCTCTTTGTGCCCAAGACCATGCACAACGAAGGCAACTACATCATCTCCCTGGGCAACCTGTGCCGCTGGCTCGCCCAGCAGGCCGAGAACCTGGGTGTGGAAATCTACCCTGGCTTCGCCGCTCAGGAAGCACTGTTCGACGAGAACGGCGTGGTTCGCGGGATCATCACCGGCGACCTGGGCGTTGACCGCGAAGGTCATCCGAAGGAAGGCCTGTACACCCCAGGCATGGAGCTGCGTGGCAAGTACACGCTGTTCGCCGAAGGTTGCCGTGGCCACATCGGCAAGCAGTTGATCAAGCGCTTCAACCTCGACAGCGATGCCGACGCCCAGCACTACGGCATCGGCCTGAAAGAAATCTGGGAAATCGACCCGGCCAAGCATCAGCCAGGCCTGGTGGTCCATACCGCCGGTTGGCCGCTGGACATCATGGGCACCGAGAACACCGGTGGCTCGTTCCTCTATCACCTGGAAAACAACCAGGTTGTAGTCGGTCTGATCGTCGATCTTTCCTACAGCAACACCTACCTGTCGCCGTTCGACGAGTTCCAGCGCCTCAAGCATCACCCGGTGCTCAAGCAGTACCTGGAAGGCGGCAAGCGCATCAGCTACGGCGCTCGCGCCATCTGCAAGGGTGGCCTGAACTCACTGCCGAAAATGGTCTTCAAGGGTGGCGCGCTAATCGGTTGCGACCTCGGCACCCTGAACTTCGCCAAGATCAAAGGCAGCCACACCGCGATGAAGTCCGGCATGCTCGCCGCTGAATCCGTGGCCGAAGCGCTGTTCGCCGAGAAAGACGGCACCGAAGAACTGACCACCTACGTCGATGCGTTCAAGAAGAGCTGGCTCTACGACGAACTGTTCGCCAGCCGCAACTTCGGCCCGGCGATCCACAAGTTCGGCGCCATCGTTGGCGGCGGTTTCAACTGGCTGGACCAGAACATCTTCGGCGGCAAACTGCCGTTCACCCTGCACGACACCAAGCCGGATTACGCGTGCCTGAAGCTGGCGGCCGACTGCAAGAAGATCGACTACCCGAAACCGGACGGCAAGATCAGCTTCGACAAACTCAGCTCGGTGTTCATCTCCGGTACCAACCACGAAGAAGAACAACCGTGCCACCTGAAGCTGACCGACCCGAGCATCCCGATCAGCAAGAACCTGCCGCTGTACGATGAGCCTGCCCAGCGCTACTGCCCGGCCGGTGTGTACGAAGTGGTCACCAAGGAAGACGGCGAGAAGCGCTTCCAGATCAACGCCCAGAACTGTGTTCACTGCAAGACCTGCGACATCAAGGACCCTGCACAGAACATCACCTGGGTGGCGCCAGAAGGCTCCGGCGGCCCGACTTACCCGAACATGTAAGTTGCACGCCTGAACATCAAGGCTCCCGACATGGGGGCCTTTTTGTTGCGCGATGAAAATTGGGAGTGTTGTGAATTTCAAGGACGCCTTCGCGGGCAAGCCTCGCTCCTACGGTGAGGCGCCATTCACCTGTAGGAGCGAGGCTTGCCCGCGAACACCGCGAAGCGGTGCCATGCATCAAGCAGCGCGCTCATCCCCCGGGCTACGCTCAAAGTAGCGCTTGTATTCGCGACTGAACTGCGACGTACTCTGATACCCCACCCGATGCGCCACCTGCGCCACACCCAATCCTTCACCCAGCAACAACTGCTGCGCCTTGAGCAACCGCAAGCGCTTCAAATACTGCACCGGCGACAACAACGTGCTGCGCTTGAAATGCTCATGAAAGGTCGACGCGCTCATGTTCGCGCAACTGGCCAGGGTCTCGACATTCAACGGCTCGGTGAAATGCCCGTGCAGATGGTTGAGCGAAGCGGCAATCCGCGCGAATTGCCCCTGCTGTTCCACCAATGCCCGCAACACATCGGCCTGGGGACCACGCAACGCCACGAACAACAACTCACGCAAACGCGCCGGGCCCATGATCTGGCATTCCAGCGGATCGTGCAGACAGCGCAACAACCGTTCCACGCAACCGCGCATCCCGTCATCGAGCACGGTGGAGGTCATGGACTCCAGCGTCTGCGCCGCAATACTACGGCCTGACACCAGCCCCATGGCTAACACCAACTCACCGAGCAACACCCGGTCGATCGCGATGGAAATCCCCAGCATCGGCCCTTCCGGCGCGGCAAAGGTTTCGCACTCGAACGGCACCGGCAAGGCCTGAATCAGGTAATGCCCGGCGCCGTACTCCAGGGTTCGCGGCCCCAGGTACGCCAACTTGCTGCCCTGAACGATGATCACCAGGCTCGGCTCATAGATCTGCGGACCACGGGCCACATCGCAACTGGCGCGCAATACCTGCACACCCGGCAATGCCGTGGGGGCAAAACCGTCGCGAGTGGTCAGTGGCTGGAGCAGTGAAACCAACGTGGCATTGGCATCGAGATGACGGGTCAACAGCATGGCGAAAACTTCGTAGAAATCGGGATGAAACCATCATCGCAGGTCTGACGGCCAATGCGACCAATCCGAGGCACATGCCGGAGGATTAGGCATGACACCCGGAGGAATCACCATGGCCGCACCCAGGTGCGCCCCCCCAAAATGGCGCATCTCATCTGTCACTGCTTTTGCGAGGCTCCTCATGTACACCGCTATCGGATACGCCGCCCAGTCGGCCACCACTCCCCTCGCCCCCGTGAAATTCGAACGCCGCAGCCCTCGGGCCGACGACGTCGCGATCGATATTCTCTACTGCGGCGTCTGCCATTCCGACATCCACCAGGCCCGCAACGAGTGGGGCATTGCCGTTTATCCATTGATGCCCGGCCACGAGATCGTAGGCAAAGTTACCGCCGTCGGTGCGAACGTCACCAAGCACAAAATCGGCGATCTGGTCGGTGTCGGTTGCATGGTCGATTCGTGCCGCAGCTGCGAAGCCTGCCAGGCCGACCTCGAGCAATATTGCCTCGAAGGTCCGACCATGACTTACGCCACCCCGGATCGGGTCGATGGCAGCAACACCATGGGCGGCTACTCCGACAGCATCGTGGTCAGCGAGCACTTCGTGGTGCGCATCCCGGAAAAACTCGACCTGGCCAGCGCCGCGCCGATCCTCTGCGCCGGCATCACCACTTACTCGCCGCTCAAGCATTACGGCGTGAAGGCTGGCGACAAGGTCGGGATTCTCGGCATGGGTGGCCTGGGCCACATGGGCATCAAGTTCGCCAAGGCCATGGGCGCGGAAGTGACGCTGTTTACCCGTTCGGCGAGCAAGGCTGAAGAAGGTCGTCGCCAGGGCGCGGACCACGTGATCGTGTCCACCGATGCCGAACAGATGAAGGCCGCCGCCGGGCATTTCGACTTCCTGCTGGACACCATTCCGGTGCAGCACGACCTCAATCCGTACCTCGATACCCTGCGTTTCGACGGCGTGCACATTCTGGTGGGTTTGATCGAGCCGATTGATCCGCCAGTCCACGCCGGCAAACTGGTGATGAGCCGTCGCGTACTCGCCGGTTCGCTGATCGGTGGCGTCGCCGAAACCCAGGAAGTGCTGGATTTCTGCGCCGAGCACAACATCACCTGCGACATCGAAATGCTCAACATCCATCAGATCAACGAAGCGTTTACCCGCATGATTGCCGGTGATGTGAAGTACCGCTTCGTGATCGACATGGCGACCCTGAAGGTCTAAACCTTCGCGCCAAGCTCAGCCGAGAGCCGGGCCGTGACCCCTTTGATCAGGGGAATCAGCTCGGCCATTTTTTCCAGCGGCATATACGGCACGGTGCTGGCGATGCTGATGCCAGCGACGATGCGCTTGCTGGCATCGCGGATCGGCGCTGCCACACAACGGATCGACGGTTCGTTGTCTTCCAGATCGAATGCGTAACCCCCCGCCACATATTCAATCATGCGCTGCTGAAATTGCTCCCAGGACTGCTCCGGGTGCTGCGGCCAGAACTGATTTTTCCCACCGGCCGGAAGGCTGACTTCGTACAGACGTTTCCAGTCGTCCTGGGTGTCATCGAGCATCAGCGCCTTGCCGATCCCGGTGCGCGCCAACGGCATGCGATGGCCGACCCGCGAACGCATTTCCGGGCCATTGCGCCCCGGATTCTTGTGCAGGTACAACACCTCGTCGCCTTCACGAATCGCCAGGTGAATGGTGTCGCCGGTCAATGCCGACAACTCATCCAGATACGGTCCTGCCAATGTCACCAGCGGCAGTTCTTCCCGCGCCTGGAAACCCAGCTCGATCAGCTTCGGCCCCAACAGATAGCCGACTTGCGGCACGACACGCAGGTAACGCTCATCCACCAGGCAACTGGCCAGGCGATGGGTGGTGCTGCGCGTGGTGCCGATCAGCCGGGCAATTTCCTTGAGATCGCGGGCGCCACTGGCCACGGCCTGAACCACACCCAGACCACGAAGCAGTGTCTGGGTGCCGGTCGGCGCGGCGTCCTTGGCGATTTTTGGGGCGTCTTCCTGCATATCCAGCCTTTACCGTTGAGCGAGGGAACGGGCGGCATTATGGTCGCCCGACGGCTGCCACTACAACTTGATACGCTCGACCTTGCCCACCAGCAAGATGTAGGAAAGCGCGCCAATCAATGCCAGAACCGAGATGTAGGTGATCGCCGGGGCGAACGAATCACCGGTGGCGAGGAAACCGATCACGATCGGCGTGGTAATCGCCGACAGGTTGCCGATGAAGTTGAACACTCCACCGGTCAATCCGAGCAACCGCGCCGGGGCCAGGGTCGACACCAGTGACCAGGTAATCGAGGCCAGCCCGTTACCGAAGAACGCCAACGCGAGGAAGGCAATCACCAGCGGCGTCGACTCGACGAAGTTGGCGCCAATGATCGAGGTGGAAATCAGCAGACCGCCAATGATCGGCAACTTGCGGGCAAATCCGACGGTGTAGCCGCGACGGATCAAGAAGTCGGAGAAGAACCCGGAACACAGCACACCAACGAAGGCGGCGAGAAACGGCAGCGACGCCAGCAGGCCAGACTTGATGAAGTCCATACCGCGATATTTCACCAGGTAAGTCGGGAACCACGTTAGGAAAAACCACAGCGTCGAGTTGAGGCAGAACTGGCCGAGGTAGATGCCCCAGAGTTTGCGTTTGCTCAGGACAATCCCGAGGTCAGTCCAGCTGAACTTGGCTTTGACTTTGGCTTGTTCAGCCTGGATGTCTACCAGCCCGCCGCCCTCGCGAATCAGGTCGATTTCCGCGTCGTTGGCGCCCTTGAAATCCCGTGGCTCGCGATACACCGCATACCAGATCACCGCCCAGATAATGCCGACCACACCGGTGCTGACGAACACCATGTGCCAGCCAAATTCATGTTGCAGCCAGGCCAGTACCGGCGTCAGGAATGCGAGCCCGACAAACTGCCCGGAGGTGTAGAAACCAATGGCCGTGGCGCGCTCACGTTCGGGAAACCAGGTGGTGACCACGCGGCTGTTGATCGGATAGGCCGGGGCTTCCAGCGCACCGACCGCCATGCGCAACACGAACAGCGCGATGAAGCTGCCGGCGAAACCGAGCATCACCGTGGCCAGCGACCACAGCAGCAGCGCGACGCTGTAGAGAATCCGTGGCGGCACGCGATCCACCAGCCAGCCGCCGGGGATTTGCATGGCGGCGTAGGTCCAGCCGAAGGCGGAGAAAATCAGCCCGACATGAATCGGATCGATCCCCAAATCACTGGTCAGCGCCGGAGCGGCAATCGACAGGTTGCTGCGGTCCAGGTAGTTGATCACTACGGTGATAAACAGCAGCACCATGATGAAAAAACGCTTGCGGCTGGGCGTCACCAACGACGCCTGCCCGGTAAGGGTTTGCGGTTGCATGAGGGATGCCTCTTCTTATGTTTATTGAGGTCAATGGGCGAAGCAAACCCCTGTAGGAGCGAGGCTTGCCCGCGAAGGAGGTGTGTCATTCAGCAATGATGTTGATTGACACACCGCCTTCGCGGGCAAGCCTCGCTCCTACAAGGGCAGGGTCAAATCACCACTCCGCAAAACTGCCATCGGCATGACGCCAGATCGGGTTGCGCCAGCGGTGGCCGACTGCCGCGCGTTCGATCACGTATTCTTCGTTGATCTCGATCCCCAGGCCCGGGCCGTTCGGGATCTTCACGAAGCCTTTGTCGTAGTCGAACACCCGCGGATCCTTGACGTAATCCAGCAGGTCGTTGCTCTCGTTGTAGTGGATGCCCAGGCTCTGTTCCTGGATGAACGCGTTGTAGCAAACCGCGTCGAGTTGCAGGCAGGCGGCCAAGGCAATCGGGCCCAGCGGGCAGTGCAGCGCCAGCGCCACGTCGTAGGCTTCGGCCATGTTGGCGATCTTGCGGGTTTCGGTGATGCCGCCAGCGTGGGACGCATCGGGCTGAATGATGTCGACGTAACCTTCGCTGAGCACACGCTTGAAATCCCAGCGCGAGAACAACCGCTCACCGAGAGCAATCGGCGTGCTGGTCAGCGGCGCCAGTTCCTTCAGCGCTTCGTAGTTTTCGCTGAGCACCGGTTCTTCGATGAACATCAGTTTGTACGGGTCGAGTTCCTTCATCAGCACCTTGGCCATAGGCTTGTGCACCCGGCCATGGAAGTCGACGCCGATGCCGACGTTCGGGCCGACCGCGTCACGCACGGCGGCGACGTTGGCCAGGGCCAGGTCGACTTTTTCGAAGGAATCGAGGAATTGCAGTTCTTCGGTGCCGTTCATTTTCACCGCAGTGAAACCACGCTCCACCGCTTCTTTGGCCGCACGTGCGGTGTCGGCCGGGCGGTCGCCACCAATCCACGAATACACGCGAATCTTGTCCCGCACCTGACCGCCCAGCAAATCGCTGACCGACACACCCAAAGCCTTGCCCTTAATGTCCCACAACGCCTGGTCGATGCCGGCCAATGCGCTCATGTGGATCGCGCCGCCGCGATAGAAGCCGCCGCGATACAACACAGTCCAGATGTCTTCAATGTTGCGTGGGTCTTTGCCGATCAGGTAGTCGGACAATTCCTCGACAGCCGCAGCAACGGTGTGAGCGCGACCTTCGACCACGGGCTCACCCCAACCGGTGACGCCTTCGTCGGTTTCAATCTTGAGGAAGCACCAGCGTGGCGGGACGATGAAGGTAGTGAGTTTGGTGATTTTCATCTGATTGTCTCTCTTGTTAGATGTAGCGCGCTCGGCGCCAAAAAGTCTTAACGCAGAGCGTTCCATGCAGCGACGTAGGCCTTGGCATTGGCGGCCACTTGATCAGGCGTCATGCCCGGCTTGAACAACCCGGAACCCAGGCCGAAACCTTTGACGCCCGCGTCGATAAACACCTGCATGTTGTCCGGCGTGATCCCGCCAACTGGCGCGAGAATGGTCCCGGCCGGCAACACCGCGAGCCAGGCTTTTACAACCGCTGGCCCCATCTGTTCGGCGGGGAACATCTTCAGCACGTCGGCGCCTTCGGCCAATGCGGCAAAGGCTTCGGTCGGCGTCGCCACGCCCGGCGACAGGAACAGCCCCGCCGCTTTCGCTGCACGCAGAACCTTGGGATCGCTATGGGGCATGACGATCACTTGGCCGCCCGCCGCTTTCACTTGCTCGACCTGTTCCGGTGTCAGCACCGTGCCGGCGCCGATCAGGCAATCGGCCGGCAAGGTACTGCGCAGGATGCGGATACTTTCGTACGGCTCGGGGGAATTAAGCGGCACTTCGATGACGCGAAATCCGGCGCTGTACAGGACTTCGCCGATGGCCGCAGCCTCTGTTGGACGCAGGCCGCGCAGGATCGCGATCAGGCCGTTTTGCGCCAGGGCTTGCTTGAGCATGTCAGACCTCCAGTCAGGTTTAACGGGATGGATGTTGTGAGACCAGTCCGGCGGCGACCGCCAGTTGCCACAACCCGCGCTCAGTGGCCTGTTCGGCCAAAGTCACTTTGGCAAAACCGCAGGCATCGAGGGCCCGGCTGTAGCGGGCGCAGAGTTGGGCGTTACCGATGAGGATGATCGATGGCAGGTGCACGCTGTTGCGTCGGCGCCGCTGAACATTGGCCAGGGCCGACAGTTCATGACCGATCAACAGGCCGGACAAATAATCCGGTTGCGCCGTGGCGCTGAGTTCGCCGGTCAGCCCGAGGCTGCGCGCACTGAACAGCGTCGACAACGGCCCGATCTCGCCGTCCGCCGACAATGCCACTTGCACGCCCCGGTCAAACGCCTGGCCATCGAACGACGCACCTTGTTGCTGGGTGCGCCCGAGAATGCTGTGTTCACTGAGCACGGCGAAGATTTCGCCGGTCATGAAGGTGTCGAAATGCACGATGCAGCCATCGGCCACTTCCACCCATTTCGAATGACTGCCCGGCAGGCCGATCAACAGATCGTCACCCTTGCCACTCGGCAGCGTCTGCAACACGCCAAGCACTTGGGTTTCTTCGCCGCGCATCACGTTCGGCAGGTGCGAACGCTGAATCACACCCGGCACGATGTGCACATCGACACCGCGAAGACTGCGTACGGTTTGTAGGGACGTTCCGAGATTGGCGACGTTTGCCGGCGTATCCCGGTAGGCCGCTTCGCGCCAGCCCTGGGCGCTGCCGACCATGCCGCAAGCAATCACCGGCAGATCGGGCTGAGCGTCGAGCCAGTCACCACAGGCCTCGTCGAAGGCCAGTTCAAAACCGTCGGCGCATTCCTGGCCGTTGATGATTCGCGGCGTCCGGGGCAACTGCATGATCCCGGACGACAGCGAACGCTGTTCCAGAACCTGGCCACCCGCGGCGAGTTTGTAAGCACGTAATGAGGTTGTCCCCCAATCGAGCGCGATCAATTGCGCCAGCATCGCTTCACCTGTTTTGTTTATTGGCAGTGAGTGAGCTGGACTATAGACCTCCTAGAGGGAAAATCTCAATATGTAATTAATACTCCCACATAATGGGATTTATAGATTTATGGTGTCCATCGTTCTTTAGCCCCAATACCCGCCCCGACTTCAACCTTCAGCCTCTCCCGCGTCATGGAACCCACCAGGTGGGTATCGCCGTTCTCAGCCGAGATACCGGGTTCTCGCCGACCATCGCCTCGAATAAGGGTGTAAGCCGTCAGCGGTTTGGGGGTTTGGTCCGACCAGGTGATAAGCCTCAGTTTCTTGTTGCTGGGTGCGAATGAAGCCAACAGACCGGCGTAGGGCACATCGCGGCATAAACCGACGTCGTCGATCTGGTCGTAAGCCGGTGACAATTCTTCGCGCCATCGAACGATGCAAACCGGCTCGAATTGCAGCCACGTCAAAGGGCGATCAGCAGGTTTGAGTGAAACCTGCCGAGGCGCAATTCGAGGATTTTTCACCTCGGCAATAATCCGCGACGTCGGGACGTACATCACTTTTGAAAAGTAAGCCGTGAAAGGAAACGCGGTGATGACGACCTTACAGGGCACGTAGTCTTGAGGTTCCAAGAGTCGGACTAACCGAGATCGAGCGATATCACTAGAGCCAGTCCGGTCTTCATTGTCCTCAAATCGAATACTGGCCAGCATTTCATAACGTCGATCGCCCTCGATCAGGCGCATATCTTCTATGCTGCCATGACCTTCCAGCGCAATGTTGTGCTCCACGGAGAAGTCGAGATCACCATCGAGCGAACAATGAAGGCTGGTGCTTATCTGTCCGCCGCGGCCGTGTGCTTCATATAAATGAATCAGGTCCCTGTCAGAAGTAAACCGCACGTCATAGAGCGAATAGCTATCGTGATTAATCGATACAAACTCGATGCGTGCCGGCGGTACGTCGAGATGCAGGCACCCCGAACAGAGTGCACAGAACATCATCAAGGTAAAAAAACGCAGGAAAGTGCAGAAGCCAGGTTGCATTGCAAATGTCGTCCGTGAGCGCGCAAAGGGCGCACAGAGTGCCGGACTAGCACAGTACCGACAACAGATTCATCTGCGGAGAACCATCACGCCTCACCGCCCCTCGGCAAACTCCCGCAACACCGCCCCATCCATCCGATACCGCACCCACTCTTCCTGCGGCTGCGCGCCGAGGGATTTGTAGAATTCGATGGCCGGTTTGTTCCAGTCGAGCACGCTCCATTCAAAACGGCCGCAATCATTGGCGCAGGCGATTTTTGCCAGGTGGCGCAGCAAGGTTTTGCCGGCGCCGCCACCGCGTTGCTCGGGGGTGATGTAGAGGTCTTCGAGGTACAGGCAGTTGCTGCCCAGCCAGGTGGAATAGCTGAAGAAGAACACCGCGAAGCCGATCGGTACGCCGTCCCGCAGGCAGATCAGGCCGTGGGCGGTGGCGCCTTCGCTGAACAGGCTGCGCTCGATGTCGGCAACGCTGGCGATGACTTCGTGGCGGGCACGTTCGTAGTCGGCCAGCTCAGTGATGAACGCGAGGATTTGCGGTGCATCGCTGGGGGTCGCCGGGCGGATGTCGATCGTCATGGACGTGCCTTGTCAAAAGTGGAAAACGCCATACTAAGGCGGCAATCGGCGCTCGTCACATGCCAATGCAAAAAGTACTCTACAGTCGGCCCGGTTGGGCTTGTGTGGGAGCGGGCTTGCTTGCGAAGGCGGTTAGTCAGCCAGCAACGATATCGACTGACACGTCGCCTTCGCGAGCAAGCCCGCTCCCACATTGGACTGTGCACGACACAAAGGATGTTTATGAGCGCCACCGCTTTCGCCCCACTGCAACCTCTCGCCGAAACCCTGCTGCCCCACGCCCTGGAACCCTCGGAAGACGGAGCCCACGACCTGTCGCACTTGCAGCGGGTGTGGCACAACGTGCGCACGCTTCAGGCGCAAGAAGGCGGAGATCTGGAGGTGCTGCTGGCGACGGTGCTGTTACATGACTGCGTGGCAGTGGAGAAGAACTCGCCACTGCGCTCCCAAGCCTCACGACTGGCGGCGGACAAAGCGGCAACACTACTGACGTCCCTGAATTGGCCCGACGCAAAAATCGCCGCCGTCGCCCACGCCATCGAAGCCCACAGTTTTTCCGCCAACATCACCCCGACTACCCTCGAAGCCCGGATCATGCAGGACGCCGACCGTCTCGACTCCCTTGGCATGCTTGGCGTTGCGCGAACGTTCTACATCGCCGGGCGCATGGGCAGTGCGCTGTACGACCCTCAGGACCCGGAAGCCAAGTCTCGGGACTACGACGACAAGCGCTTCTGCCTCGATCATTTCCAGACCAAGCTGCTGCACCTCGCGGACGGTTTCCAGACCACCACGGGCCAACACTTCGCACAGATTCGCCATCAACGGCTCAAGGGCTTCATGGAGTTGTTCAAGGAAGAAATCGGCGTTGGCTGAAAGCCCTTACTCCGGTCAGCACTAACCCTGGAATCGACAACCTCGGACCTAACGGCGACGCCTCCCATGGTAGATAGATAAACCGCACGTCTATCGGGTCAAGGAACCGCCTCATGTCTACCGCGCCGCCCCAGGTCTCAAGCAAGTTGTTTGGCCTGTTTTGCCTCGCCAGTTATCTGCTGTCGCTGTCCTACGGCTCGACGTTCTTGCTCTCGCTGCTGATCGGTTCGCGAGGCGGCAACGAGCATGACGCCGGCAGCGTGATTTCGGCGGCGATGCTCAGCACCTTTGCGGCGGTAGTCGTCTCCGGGCACCTGTCTGATGTGCTCGGCGCGGCCCGTTCCATCGCGCTGTTCGGCATTTTGCTGGTGGCCGCGAGCCTGGGTTTTGCGCTGACGCCGGGCTTCGGCAACCTGCTGTTGTTTTTCGGACTGTTGCTGGGCCTCGGTTGGGGGGTGTTCTACACCCTGGGACCGATCATCGTGGCGAGCCTGGTGACGCCGGCCCAACGGGCCAAATACTTTGCGCTGCTGTCGGGCAGCATGATGACCGGGATTGGCAGCGGTCCATTGCTGGGCCGCGCCGCCAGCGCCCTGGGCTATCCGGTGACGGCCGCATTTTACCTGGCGGCATTGGCGAGTCTGATCGGCGTTTTACTGTTCTGGCGGCTGGATTCGCAACTCAAACAGGCACACACGAACTCGACGGCCATATCGCGAATTTCCTGGCGCGCAACGGCCCAAGTGCTGTCGTCCAAAGCGCTGTTCCCGATCATCATGGTCGGCCTCGGCGGCTGCGTGTTCGGCGGGTTGTCGAGTTTCCAGACCAGCTATGCCGCATCCCGCTCACTGGATTACTCGCTGTTTTTCTTCGGCTTCATGGGCGCGGCCATTAGCAGCCGGATGTTGATCGCCAGCTTCGTAGTCAAGCGTGATCCGTTCCGCGCGTCCTGCCTGCTGTCAGGGCTGATGATGGGCTCGATCATAATGTTCAGCTTCATGGTCGACAGCAGCTTCACCTATCTACTCGCGGCGATCATGCTCGGCGTCGGCTACGGCCTGACGTATTCGGTGATCAACGGCCTGGCGGCGAACGAAGCGCCAAGCGGTACCACGGCGCAAGCCTTGCTGCTGTTTAGCCTGTCTTACTTTATCGGTGTGTTCGGTTTTCCGCTGCTGGCCGGGAAGATCATCGTCGAATACGGGATGGCGACATTATTGTTTACAGTTTTGCTGATCGCCGCGTTGAACTGGTTTATCACCGTGGGCCGGCTGGTCTGGCGCAAAGCCATCGCCAAAAACCTGCAACAGGCCTGAACCGTTCGTCGTTAATCAGGCACCAATCCAAATCGGGGGCGGACCAATATCAGGTAAGGACTCTAATAATCTGGAGACGACACCATGATCATGTCCCGCCTGACGACCCTCGCTCTCGCTGCCCTGTTGTCCACCTCGGCCCTCGCCGCCACTACGGCGACCGGCACCGGCCCGACCGACCCGGTCGAAAAACCCAAGGCCCCTGCCATCCAGAGTGCTCCCGGCATGAACACCAACGGCTCGGGCATCGACAGCAGTCTGCCGCCTGCCACTGGCACCGATCCACGGTTGCAAGGCAGTGACACTGGCCGTCAGGGCGGAATGAATACGCCGGACAACCAGACACCCGATAACGCCGGCAGCGGCACTAGCTCGAAAACCACCACCGGTGGTTCGGACTCCGAAGGTGCCGGTAAATAGTTCGCCCACGCGAGCGACGCAACACCCTATCCACATCCATGAAAGAGGTAACCATGAACGTCGATAAAAACCTGGAACATGAAGTCCTGACCCGCCTGTTGCACGCCCACCCAAGTGGTTTGGGCAAGGAGGTCCTGGACAATTACCGGGGGGAGAAAGTCGTGGCCAGTACCCTCGCCGCTTTGCAGGATCGCGGGTTGATCCAGCATGGCCATGTCAGTTGCAACGAGGCCGGCGAGCATTCGCTGAACCTGCCGATAAAACTCAGCGCGGCGGGGGTTGAAGCGGCGCGTAAGCTGGACGTTTAACCGCAGCAAGATCAAAGGATCGCAGTCTTCGGATGCACGCCATGCATCGCAGGCTGCGATCCTTTTTACATTCGTGAAGCCAGGAGAAATCCCATGCCTCGTGGAAGCGAAGACCAATACACCGCCGAGCAAAAGCGCAAGGCCGAGCACATCGAAGCAGGCGTTGATTGAGGCGTTGCGCAAGGCGGGCTAGCGCTCGGGACTTGTTTTGAATTTGAGGGACCCTTCGCGGGCAAGCCTCGCTCCTACAGGGGATTGCGTAAACCTGTAGGAGCGAGGCTTGCCCGCGAAGACGTCAGATCAGACACCAGATGTCTTGAGACCTGCTCAGCACAGCGGGTGATTGAACCGGTCAATCACGTTCGAGTATTTGCTGTTGTAGCGGTTAGCCGAGTTAACGATGTTCGAGCTGCTCATGCGCGCCATGATGCCGGTTTCTTCACGCTTGAACACGCCGTCCTTGATGTCTTTGACCAGCGAGCGGGACTGACCCAGGAAATCATTGATCTCCAGCATGCCGCCGTTGCAGCTCTTGCCGGACTTGGCCGATTGCTCGGTGACTTTCTTGTCCCAACCCGCCGCGGCATCCGCGACCTGCGCCAGGGATTTTTCGAAAGCGTCCAATGCTTTCGGGTCATTCGGTGCGGCGAACAATACGTTCGCATCGGCATTGTTGACTTTGCCGTAGTAGATCACCCCGGCGCGATAGTAAGCCGCGGTGTCTTTAGGCGCCTTGTCGAACGCCTCTTTGGTCAGCGCCTGATCGCGATCGCTCAGCCCTTTGTAGAACGCCTGTTCTTTCTGCGCGACCAAGGTCAGCGCAGCCACGTAATCCTTGCTCAACTGACGCGCCTTGTCGCCATTGTCGGCCAGGTAACCTTTGGAGTTGGCGTAGTTGTTCAGCTCGTGGCTCAACGGGGACAACACTTTGAGCGCAGCGGAAAAGTCCTTGGCGGCGGCATCGATTTCGACAATCGGAGTGTCGATGGCAGCAGCGGCATCCAGCTGCGTCGCCGAGCGATCCACGAGGATGTCATTCTCGATACGCATCGAGGTCGGCGCTTCCTTACCCTGCAACAGCGGCATCTGTTGCGTCACATAGTTTTCCCGAGCTTCCTGGAAAGACGTGGTCAGGCTGTTGGCAACATCGACGTACTGGTTGTATTTCTCGATCTGCTGCTGTTCAGCGGCGCTTTGGCTCGGCTGGGCACTGGCGGTCGCGTCGGGCTTGTCGCCACAGCCAGCGAGCATCGCAGAGGCGGCGACCAATGTCGCGCCAATCATCATCCGGTAGTTCATTTTTGATCTTCCATAAAAAAACGCGGCGGGCCATGCATGGCTTGCCGGGGGGTGTTCAACGGGAGGTTTTGCAACGAGGGACTCTCTCCTTGAGCGTACGAAACTGGCCTGACAGGTTGTCAGACGCTTCCCCTTCCTGGGGCGCGCATTGTGCGAATTTTCACACCGGATAGCAAATAGCCTGCTGGCATCACCACAGCTGATCGGCCTGAGTCACCGATCAACTGTAGGAGCGAGGCTTGCCCGCGAAAGCGTCGGATCAGCCGCCAAACGTCTCACGAATCAACGCATCCACCTCAGCCGTCCCCGGCGATGTCGCCGGCCCCCACCGAGTAACCGCCAATGCAGCCGCCGCATTCGCTCGCCGCGCCGCCTCAACCACCGGCAACCCGTGCGCCAACCCGGCCACAAACACTCCGGCGTGCGCATCCCCGGCGCCGTTACTGTCCACCGCATCAACCTTGAACCCCGGCACATGCTGACGCTCGCCACGCCGGCTGATCCAGCAACCCTGCGGCCCATCGCGAACCACCATCAACACATCGGCCGGCAGATGCTCGACCAACCGATCCAGCGCCTCGGCAATGTCCGACGCCCCGGTAAACCGCAGCGCCTCGACACCGTTGCTGGTCCACACATCAATCCGCGCCAGCAGCGCTTTCATCAACGGCTCATCCGGCGAATCCACCAACGGACCCGGATCGAAAATCACGTTGATCCCTTTCGGCAACGCCAGCACCCAGTCCACCAGCGCCTGAGCCTTACCGACATGCAACAGGCTGTAGCCGCTGACGTAGACATAATCGCCCGCCTCCGCCGGCACACTCGCCAGGTCTTCAACGCTCACATCACCTTCAGCGCCGATGTAGGAAATGAAACTACGTTCGGCCGAAGCGTCGGTCACCGCGACGCACAAACCCGTATCGCGCTCGGCTTTGTGGGCGATGCCAATTCGGATGCCTTCAGCCTTCATCGCTTCTCGGGCCAAATCGCCGAAACGGCCGGAGCCATGACGGCCGAGATAGACCACCGACAAGCCATTACGCTGAGCAGCCGCCATCACATTGAAGCCACCGCCGGCCTCGAAACTGGCGGATTGCGCCAGCACGTCGCCGCCGGCCTGGGGCAGTTTGTCCACGGCCATGACCAGGTCGATGATGACCTGGCCGGTATGCAACATCTTAGGCATGAGCATTCTCGATCATTGCAGCACGACGATCCTTGGCCCCGCCGAGTACAAAGTAAATCCCGCCGGCGACCAGGAAGGTCACGATCCAGCCGAGGCCGTTATGCCCCAGATACGAGTCGGACAGGAAGCCGCGGAACCAGACGTTTTCGGCGGTGGTGCCGATGGTGGTGAAGCTGAAACCCAGCACGATCGCAAATGCCCACGCGCCGAAAGCACGCCATTCGACGCCGCCGCGATACCAATAGGCGCTGCTCGGGCTGACGTCCAGCAGGTCTTTGGGGCTGTAGTAATGACGATGAATCAAGTCGACCACGAAGATCCCGACCCACGCGGTGATCGGCACCGCCAACAGGGAAATGAAGGTGATGAACGGGCCGTAGAAGCTATCGGCAATCAGCATGAAGTAGATCGAACCAGCGAAGATCGCGACGATATCGACCACCACCGCGTAGACCCGAGGGACCTTCAAACCGAGGGTCAACGTGGTCAAACCGGCGGAGTACACCGACAGGTTATTCGACAGCAGCAGCCCGCCGAATGCAGTGATCAGGTATGGCACGGCCATCCAGGTCGGCAGCATGTCGCGGATTGCGATGATCGGGTCTGTGGCCTGGGCCAGGTCGTTGTTGCCCACCGACAGCAGGCCGCCGAGGGTGATCAGCAACACCAGCGGAATCCCCGCACCGAACGCCGCCGAGGCCACCAGGCGCACGGCTTTGACGCTCTTGTGCTGGTAGCGCGACATGTCGGCACCGGCGTTGGCCCAACCGATCCCGGTGCCGGCAGCCATGGTGCCGACGCCGATGATCATGGCGCTCAGCGGTGCCGGCGTGGCGTTGAACACTGCGCTCCAGTCGATGGTGGCGCAAAGAAAACCGCCGACCAGGATGTTCAGCGCGCCGAACACGTAGGTCGCCCACTTCTGGATCACCAGCAACGTGGCGTGGCCGAGGCCGGACACCGACAGGGTCAGCAGGACGAAAATCGCGATGAAGATCAGCGTCAAGACGGGAGCGCTTTTCGCTTCCACCGGCGAGCCGAACAGGATCGAGCACAAAGAGAGCAACACGAAGGCTGCGGTGGTGGTGTTGACGGTTTCCCAACCCAGGCGCGACATCAGCGAGACCACGGTCGGGCCGATGTTGCCGCGAACGCCGAAGATCGCTCGAGACAGGGTCAGGCTCGGTGCGCGACCACGACGGCCGGCGATGGAGATGATCCCGACCACCGCGAACGAACCGGCAGCACCGAGGATCGCGACGATGATCGCCTGCCAGATCGCCAGGCCGCGAAAGGCCACGAGGGTCGCGCCCAACGGCAGGCCGAGGATCGAGATGTTGGCGGCGAACCAGACCCAGAACAGTTGCAGCGGATGACCGTTGCATTCGCTTTCCGGGACCGGTTCGATGCCACGGGTTTCCAGTTGCCCGGCGCTTGGCCCGGCGTTCGATGAACTCATGATGGATGCTCCTGTTGCCATTGTTTTGGTTGTGGGCAGTTTCGGAAGTCGACATAACATCCCGGCCGTCCTGGCCGTATTCGTGCTTTCCGTTGCGGGTGAAAATTAAGGTAGGTGGTGCGCCCTTCGCGAGCAGGCTCGCTCCCACACTGGATCTGTGAACGACATAGATTCCCTGTGGGAGCGAGCCTGCTCGCGAAGGCGTCAGCCCAATCAGCGCAGAGCCAACAGCCCCTGCACCAACGATTCCAGCTCCAGACCATTCACGGTTTTGATCTTTTCGATCATCGCCGCTGGCCAACTCTCCAGCCCCAGGCAAGCCCCGAGCATCGCGCCGAGAATTGCCGCGATGGTGTCGGTGTCGCCACCCAGGCTCGCGGCCATGCACACGGCGTCGAAGGCGCTCATCTCACCGATGGCCACTTGCTGGGCCAGGGCAAACGACACCACCACCGACTCCTGCGAAGCCACCGACGTGCCGATCACGTCGTAGAGCAAGTCGGCCAGCAAGGCCTTGTCGCTGTCGATTCTGATGGTCCTCGCCCAACTGATCCGCGAGGCAATGCGTCCACCCGCAACCCAGTGACCGTGACCTTCCGCTTGCTGGGCAATTTGCATGCCCAGGTTCAAAGCCTCGCCGAGGTCCATGCCGTTGATCCCGGCCGAGACCACCGCCGCCACCGCCGCCGCGCTGGAGATCCCCAACGTGGTGTTGTGGGTAACCTGGCAGGCCTGCACGACTGCCCTGATGAAGCGTTCCGGATCGGCGACATCCGCTGCGATCCCGACCGGCGTAATACGCATCGCCGCGCCATTGGTAGTGCCGTAGCGACCCGCTTCTTCCGGCGAATGACCGGCGAGGATCATCTCGATCGCGCGTTTGGTCGATGGGCCGAGCAAATCCTGCGAGCCCTTGGCCTGCATCTCGGCTTCCCATTCGATCAGCCGTTGAGCGAGCATCGAAGGTTCGATCCAGCCTTCGCCTTCGATCAGCAACTGACCGACCAGGATCGCCTGTTCAGTGTCATCGGTGATCGAGCCCTTGGGCATGTTGGCGGCGATCGGTTGATCGGGGCCGGCATCTTCCAGGTCGGTGATTTCGCCAAAGCGCGCCTTGATCTCGGCACGACTCAGGGATTGGGTCGGCATGCCAAGGGCATCGCCCAGGGCCAAACCATAGAACGCGCCCAAGGCACGATTGAGCGCGGTCACTTTGACTCTCCAAATTGCAGGTGCAGACGGAAATGTACGGGGTCGAGCAAACTTTCGACCTGTTCCATGAACCGGCCCTGACGGTCATACGTAGTGCGCAGGGCCTTGAGGAATACCGTGCCGAGCGGACGACCGAGCAATTCGGCATCTTCGGCGTTCAGCGGCTCGGCGCCGATCCACTGGTCACCGCGTTCGCCGATGTAACCGTAGGCGGCCAGGGTGATGGTCAACGAGTTGTCGATCAGCCCCACTCGCGGCAAGCTTTCCAGGCCTCCGGTGGCGGGCATCAATGAACGTTCAAGGGACACCAGCGTGCCGTCATTGGCCCGGCGGCGACGGTCGAGGGTGATGAATTTGTCGGTGCCGAAGCGCGACAGCAGGTCAGGACGACTGATCGCCTCCAGCCGCAGCACTTCGGTGTTGACCAGCGCCCCGCTGTCCGCGAGGGCCTGGGCCCAGCCGCTGCGCTGATCGAGCACCACACCGTCGAAGGTGACGATAGAGCCGACTCCGCTTTGCGTGGCGATGTAGTTGCGCCTCTTCAGTTCGGCCAGGGCTTCACGCAGCGTGCCGCGGCTGACCTTGAATTCTTGAGCCAACTGATGCTCGCCCGGCAACAGAAAGCCGTCCTCCATGAGGCCGCTTTCGATGCGCCGGATGAGCTCGTCGACCACCCGTTGTTTCTTGTCAAATCGAACCTGTCTAATCATGTACAAAGTGATAACCGAAACAGGGTCGGGCGAGCAAGGGATATTTTTCGGGAGGTGACGGGAGGTGGCTAAGGCGATGCGCGGAATGGGGGGTGTCAGGTACAAAGCCTTCGCGGGCAAGCCTCGCTCCTACAGGTTAAATGTCAGTCGCAAAATTTGCGCACGACACACAACCCGTAGGAGCGAGGCTTGCCCGCGAAGGCGTCAGTCAGATCAACAAAAATCTCAGCGCTGTTTCAGACGGTCAATCACGACCGCCAGCAACAGAATCGAACCGCGAATCACATACTGATAAAACGTATCAATGTTCTTCAGGTTCATCGCGTTCTCGATGATCGCCAGAATCAACACCCCGGCAATCACGTGCCGGATCATGCCGATCCCGCCGCTCAACGACACCCCGCCCAACACACACGCCGAAATCACGGTCAGTTCAAAACCCTGGCCGATCATCGGCTGGCCCGAGGTCATGCGCGACGCCAGGATCACCCCGGCCAACGCGCCGATCAAACCGTGCACGGCGAAGATAATGATCTTGGTCCGGTCCACGTTGACCCCGGCCAGCAACGCCGCTTCCTGGTTACCGCCGATGGCCATGGTGTTGCGCCCGTAGGTGGTGTAGTTCAGCAGCCAGCCGAAAAACAGGAAGCACACGATGGTAATCAGGATCGGCACCGGCACGCCGAACAACTGGCCGTTGCCGAACACGAAGAATTGTTCCTGGGACACGCCCACCGCTTTGCCGTTGGCAAAAATGTACGCCAGGCCACGCACGATCTGCATGGTCGCCAACGTGGTGATCAAGGCATTGACGCGCAATTTGGCGATCACGATCCCGTTGATCAACCCAACAATCAGCCCCATGAACAGCGCCGCCGCGACGCCGAGGAACACGCTGTCGGTGTCACGCATCACCACCGCCGCGACCACACCGGCGCAGGCAATCACCGAACCCACCGACAAGTCGAAGTGCCCGGACGCCAGGCAATACAACATGGTGCACGCGGCGATCCCGGTGGTGGAAATCGCCAGACCCAAGCCGCGCATGTTCAGTGGCGAGAGGAAGTTGTCGATCAGCAAGGTGCAGGCGACGAAGATGGCGATGGCCGCCAGCAGCATGACCCAGTCATCAAGAAAACGCCGCAGGTCCAGGGGTTTGCGCTGGGTAGGCAGAGCGTTGTTTTGGATAGTCATCATAATTACCTCTCAGTTCGCCACGCCGTCAGCGCGTTGGCGCGGCAAAGCCAGTTGCAGCAGGTTGGATTCATTGGCCTCGTCGCGGGACAGTTCGCCGCGCATCGCGCCTTCGCACAGCACCAGGATGCGGTCGGAAATGCCCATGACTTCCATCAAGTCGCTGGACACCACGATCACCGCAATGCCACTGGCCGCAAGGTTATGGATGATCTGGTAGATCTCGGCCTTGGCGCCGATATCGATGCCGCGAGTCGGCTCGTCGAGCAGCAGGACTTTCATCGGCATCGACAGCCAGCGACCGAGAATCGCCTTCTGCTGATTGCCGCCGGACAGGTACATGATTTTCTGCGACGCGCTCGGCGTCTTCACTTTCAGCGCGGCGATCTGCTTGTCGGCGTTGCCCTTTTCCCACAGGCCGCGCAACAGGCAACCGAAGGTGGAATGGGACTTGCGCGCGCTGATGTTGATGTTCTCGGCAACGCTGGAGAGCGGCATGATGCCCTCCTTCTTGCGGTCCTCTGGACACAGCAGAACCCCGGCGGCAATCGCATCGCGCGGTGAGCGCAGTTTCAGTTCATGGCCGCGCAGCTCCAGGCGTCCGGCGGTATTGCGGGTCAGGCCGCTGAGCATGCGGAACAGCTCGGTGCGCCCTGCCCCGACCAAACCGAACAGCCCGAGGATTTCGCCTTTATGCACCTCGAAACTCACCGGCTCACGCAGGCCCGGCCCGAGCAGACCGTCGACCTTCAGCGCCACCGCGCCACGTTGACGCGGGCGGTAATCGTAAATGTCCTGGATATCGCGACCGACCATGCACGTCACCAATTGGTCGTGGGTCAGTTCGCTCATGTTCTCAAAGGTGCGCACGAAACGGCCGTCCTTGAACACCGTCACCGCGTTGCAGATGCGGAACACTTCTTCCATGCGATGGGAGACGTAGAGCACCACTTTGCCTTCGTCCCGCAGGCGACCGATGATCGCCATCAAGCGATCGATCTCCCGCGCCGAGAGGCTGCTGGTCGGTTCGTCGAACGCAATCACATGCGCGCCACGGGACAAAGCCTTGGCGATTTCCACCAGTTGACGCTGACCGAGGGACAGGCGCCCGACTTTTTCTTGCGGATCGATTTCATCCGCCAGGCCCTTGAGGCAGGCCAACGCTTGCTGGCGCAAGGTGCTGCGATTGATCAGGCCGAAACTGGCCGGCAGGTGCCCGAGGAACAGGTTCTCCGCGACGGTCATTTCCGGGACCAGATGCAGCTCCTGGTGGATCACCGCGACGCGGCTGGCGATGCTGTCGGCGGTGGACTTGAAGGCCATCGTCCGTTCGCCGATCTGCAGGTCGCCGCTGCTCGGGATGTACGCGCCGCCGAGGATTTTCAGCAATGTCGATTTGCCGGCGCCGTTCTCGCCCATCAAGGCATGCACCTGCCCCGGATGCGCGACGAAGCTGATGCCGTCCAGCGCCTTCACCCCGGGAAAGGTTTTGCCGATCCCGTTGAAGCGCAAGCTGCCGCCGACGTGTTCTTGTGTTTGTGTTTGCGCTTGCATAACCACCTCATCACACAGATCAGGCAGCCCCGTCGCCAGGGCCGCCGATGAAATCAACCGGCCTTCAATTCCACAGGCCGATCTTTTCCAGTTCCTGCTTGAAGTTCTCGCGAGTGATCAGCGTCACGTCGTCCATGGCGGTGTATTTCGGCGGTTCTTTGCCGGTGGTGACCCACTCGTACATCATCGCGGCAGTGTTGTAGCCCTCGATGTGCGGGCTTGGCAGCATCGAGCCGAAGAAACCGCTGTTAGGCTTTTTCAGTTCGCCGATGGCGTCGGTGCCGTTGATGCCGATGCCGATCACGTTGGCGGCGGTAAACCCGGCGCTTTCGGTGGCGCGCACGCCGCCCAGCACAGTGTTGTCGTTCATGCCGCCGATGATCAGGTTTTTCGCGCCGCTTGGCAGTTTCACCAGGGCCGAGTTGGTGGCGTCCATGCTGCCCGGTACGTCGAGGGTTTTCTGCGCGGTGAAGAGGATGTGGTCTTTAGGGAAACCGGCATCTTCCAGGGCCTTGGCCGAACCGTCGGTGCGTTTCTTGCCAGTGTCGAGTTCGTTGAAGGTGTTGATCACGGCGTAGGTTTCTTTCCAGTCCCAGCCGCGTTTCTTCGCTTCGGTGGCCATGGCGGTGCCTTGTTTCTGGCCGACTTCAAACGCGGCCATGCCGAGGTACGGCACGTCTTCCATGAACTTGCCGTTGGCATCGACGAAACGGTCATCGACAGTCATCACTTTCAAGCCGTTGGCTTTGGCCTTGGCGACGATGGCCGGGCCGAGGCCAACGTCTGGCGGGCAGATCACGAAGCCTTTGGCGCCGTTGGCCGCCAGGCTGTCGATGGCAGACAGGGTTTTCTCACCGTCAGGCACGGCGATCTTGATCACGGTGAAGCCTTTATCCTTGCCGGCCTTTTCGGCGAAGGCCCATTCGGTCTGGAACCAGGGCTCTTCAGCCTGCTTGACCAGAAAACCGATTTTCACTTGCTCGGCCGCCAGCAGCGAACTGCTCAGGCTGACCGCCGTGACCGCCAAAGCGGCACAGCACAGGGAACGGATCCCAGGACGACGATTCATAAGCTGACTCCTTGTTATTTTTTTTGAGCGTTATTTTGAAAACCGATGCAGCGATCAAGCGTGTAGCCAAAAGTCATATCGTATGATGATTGGATTTCGGACGGAGTTCCGCGCCTGAAACCCGATGTGCTCAGTCGTGGTACATGACCGAGCGCCCACCATCGATGGTGATGCATGACGCATTGATGAACGGCGCTTCATCACTGGCCAGGAAAACAGCCGTCATCGCCACTTCCATCGGCTGCCCGATGCGGCGCGGCGGATGCAGATCAAAGGCCCGCTGACGTTCGGCCTGGGGGTCGGCAAAACCGTTCCAGTAATCGACGTTCAGTTGGGTTTCGATGTAGCCCGGCGCGATGGCGTTGACGCGAATGCCCTTCGGCGCGTACTCGATGCCGAGGGCACGGGTCAGGCCGAGTAAACCGTGCTTGGCCACCGGGTACGGAAAGCAGCCGGGAATAATGTGGGAAGAATGGGTCGAGGCGATGTTGATGATGCTGCCGATGCCCTGCTCGATCATCTGCGGCAACACGGCTTTGCAGCCGAACCAAGCGCCGTCGAGGTCAATAGCGAAGCAGCGGCGCCAGTCTTCCTCGGTCATTTCCAGAGGATCACGGAACACATTGACCCCGGCGCAGTTAACCAGCACATCGATGCGGCCGTGGCGTTCGACGGCCAATCTGGCCATGGCGTGCAGGTCTTGCTGGTTCGATACATCAGCCTTGATCGCTTGCACGTCAAAACCTTTGTCGCGCCAGTGGGCCGCGACTTTCTCGACTTTTTCGCCCTGGATGTCGCTGATGATCAGCCTGGCTTGCTGGCAGGCAAACGTCGCAACGATGGCTTCGCCGATGCCTTGAGCCGCGCCGGTGAGCAGCACGACTTTGTTTTTCAGTCGTTCGCCCTTCGGCGGCTCGGGCACAGGCGGCAGGGAAAGAGGCTCAGCCATGAATCCCGGCTCCCTTTTTCAGGCACGACAAAAACCGGGCATCTGTCGATGTCCGGTCGAAAAACTGTTTAGAAAATCCCTGCATCACTTCACCTGTTTTGTTTTTTTAAGTGTGAGTGCGTGTAACTGATGGAGCCGACTATAAACCCGACCGTCAAATAATCTCAATATATAATTTTACATCCCATATTTTGGGATTTATCCGGCAAACCTCGTACAGGTTTTTCCGGGCACATCGACCCGAATCGACAGCACCGCGCCGTCCAGTGGATGGTTGAGCGGACTGGCGGCGCTGGTGATGTACAGGGTTTGCAGGTCTTCGCCGCCGAACACGCAGCTGGTGGGGCGACTGACCGGCAATTCGATTACCCGATCGACCTGACCTTCGGGGCTGATTCGAAGCAGACAACTGCCGTCCCACCGCGCGTTCCATAGATAGCCCTGTGCATCCATCGCCGAACCGTCGGGGCCGCCGCGTTCGTGCGGGCCGAACCAAACCTGCGCCGGGTCGAGGCTACCGTCGGTGCGGATGAAATGTTGATAGAGCGTGCGGTCGAGGCTGTCGGCGAAGTACAGGCGAGTCGAGTCGTCGCTCCACAACAAGGTGTTGGGAATGCCCAGCCCTCGCAGCAGCGGCGTGACGCGGGCATCGCGATCAATGCGAAACAGGCCACCGGAGCGGCGCACGATCGGCAAGTCTTCGCCGTTCTCGCCAATGTTGTTCTGCATGGTGCCAAGCCAGAGCCGACCTTGCGCATCGCAACGGGCTTCATTGGGACGATTGCCGGGTTGCGGATCGGCGACGCAGAGCAAGGTCAGGCGCGGTTCCAGGCCGGGGGAATCCAGATCCAGTCGGTAGACGCCGCTGCTCATCGCCACCAACGCATCGCCGCTTTCGCAGGGGATGAAGGCGGACACGTGCTCGGGCATCTGCCAGATCTGCACGTTGCTGCCGATCAGCCGTAGCGCTTGCTTGCCGGCGATGTCGACCCAGTAGAGCGCTTGGGTAGGCGCATCCCAGAACGGGCCTTCACCGAGCTGGGCGCGGTGTTCGGTCACGGCAGTCCACGTCATGAAACCTCCTTCTTTATTGCTTTTCTATGTAGGAGCGAGGCTTGCCCGCGAAGGCGATGGGTCTGTGACATCAGTGTTGAATGTGACGACGCCTTCGCGGGCAAGCCTCGCTCCTACAAGGGATTGGTGTGGTTAGCTGGCTTTTTTGTCGGCCATGACTTGTGGGTAGAAACGCTTGATAGCCAAGTCGGCGTTGTCGATCAGGGTCATGCAGGCCCACACACCCCGCGCGGCATCCCGGGCGGCGATGGCGTCGGCCATGTCTTTGTGGATCGGTAGCGTGCGGCGGAGTTCATCCGGGTCGGCGGCAGACACTTCAAACGACACCGCCAGCAGTGCGCCGAGGGCCGGGACCATTTGTTCGATAAATTGATTGTGGCTGGCGGCGAGGATGCACTCGTGGAAAAACTGGTCGGCGAGGTTGTAGTCGATGCCGCTGTCCACGGCGCGCTCCAGTGCGTTGTAGGCCTGGAGGATCGCTTGCACCTGTTCGACGGTGGCGCGCTCGCAGGCCCAGCGCACGGCCATGGGTTCGATGGTGCGGCGCAGGTCGAGCAAGTCGTCGACGAAATTTTCCGGCAGGCCGCTGCGGGACAGCCAACCAACGACTTGCGGATCAAACAGGTTCCAACGCTTTATCGGCAGCACGCGTGTCCCGACCTTCGGCCCGACTTCGAGCATGCCCTTGGCGACCAGGGTCTTGATGGCTTCGCGAATCACCGTGCGGCTGACCCCGAGCTGTTCGCCCAGGTCGGCTTCAACCTTGATGGTTTCGCCGGGCTTGACCTGGCCGGCGGCTATCCAGCCACCTAACCAATCGACCGTCGACGCATGAAAACTGCTGGACATGAAAACCTCGAAGCAGGGACGGCAAAAAACCGTTCGCGATGGAGGCCCACGCTAATCATCATACGATTGGGTGTCAATTTGAATTTTGTGAGAAACACACAAAAACAATGTGGGAGCGAGCTTGCTCGCGAAGGCGGTGTGTCAGGCAACATCTGCGTCGCCTGACACTCCCTCTTCGCGAGCAAGCCCGCTCCCACATTTGGATTTGATTAAGGTTCGAGACCGATTGGGAAGAACTCCCCGCCACTCCACACGCCTAACCAGCGCTGCCCGTCGATCTCACGGCTCACCGCCAGTTCCACCAATTGGTAGAACACATTGCGGTGGATCAGCGCTTCAAGGTTGGTTCGCACGTGCACGTACGGCGCAGGTTCCTGGGTCACGGGATCAATCACCACGCGAATGGGATGTTCGGCGCCCGCCTCGGCCGTCTCATCGACGTTGGTGGTGAAGCGCAGCAGTTGAGCTTCGCCCTCGCCTTCGACGTCCACGGCAATCGCCACGAACGGCGCGTCATCGACTTTGATCCCGACTTTCTCGACCGGGGTGATCAGGAAGTAATCATCGCCGTCGCGGCGGATGATGGTGGAGAACAGCTTGAACATCGGCTTGCGCCCGATCGGCGTGCCCAGGTAGTACCAAGTGCCGTCGCGGGCGATACGCATGTCGATGTCGCCGCAGAAGTCGGGGTTCCACAAGTGGACCGGTGGCAAGCCTTTGGTCTTGGGGATTTGCCCCAGCAGGTCGTTGGCTTTTTGCGGGCCACTCATGGCGATCTCCTTTGAATTACTGGTCGCTGAGCCCCAACAGGCTACGAGCGTATTGCTCCAGCGGCGGGCCCAGCAAGTCTTCTGGCTTGGTGTCGTGGAACGTCAGTAAACCGCCACGACTCTTGATCCGTGCAGTATCGATCAAATACTGGGTGCTGGTCTCGATCAACATGATCTGAATGACGCCGCTGTCGATACCGAGGCGATCCACGGCTTCCTGATCGAGCCATTCGTCCGAGTTGCCGATGCGGTCGTCAGCCTTGGCAAACCGTGTGTAGAGCAGGTAATGCGCACCGGCGGCGCGGGCTTCGCCCATGGCGGCATCGAGGCCTTCCGGCGCGCGGGCGCGGCGGACCATCGGGAAGTATTCGATAAAGCCGTCGAAGGCTTCTTCCGCTACCACGTTCGGGCGTGGATAGGCGCTGCCCGGTGGCGCGAAGGCGCCTTGGGCGATGTAGATAAAGGAGTCCGGCTGAATGCGGAAGTTATTCACGCGCTGACTGTTGCTGTGATCCAGCAGCCCCGCGTCGCTCATGTGGTAGCGAACACCTTCGCCCATGTCGCTGACATTCATGCAGCCACCAAGCGCCAAAACGGCCAGCAGCAAAACCAGGCTACGCATCCTACCCTCCAGAAGCCGGTGACGGAAAACCGGCGAATGGGCGTTGAATGCAGCTTCCGCGCCAGCTCTCTGGACTGCAGTGATTCAGAGGTTTTTTAAATGATCGGGAGATTGCTTTCGCGGGCAAGCCTCGCTCCTACAGGTTGGTGTTGTGCACAAAAACATCAACCCTGTAGGAGCGAGGCTTGCCCGCGAAGAGGCCCGGTCAGCCGCCGATAATTTTCATGATGGTCGCACCACCGGAGAACGCCACTTCCTGCTTGTCCCCCAGCGCTTTCACCAGCAGACGCTGCAACGCCGGAAGCGCCTGATGACGCGGTTTGTCCAGCAGATCGCCGACATAGTGGCGATTGCTCGACGACAGGCAGCCATGCAGCCAGCCCGTGGACGAAAGCCGCAGACGCGAACACGTCCGGCAGAACGGCACGCTTTCGTTGGCAATGACACCGAAGTAGCCCTGCCCCGGAATTTCGTAGCGCACCGCCGTGGCATCCACCGGGGCGTTGGCTTGCAGGTATTCGTAACGATCGCCGATCAGGCTTAGCAACTGCTGAAGGCTGACGAACTGCTGCAGGAAGGCGTTATTGTCGCTGGCCAAGTGGCCCATGCGCATCAGCTCGATAAAACGCAGCTCATAGCCACGTTCCAGACAGTAATCGAGCAGCGGCATCACCTGATCGAGGTTCTGCCCGCGCAACGGCACCATATTGACCTTGATCTTGATCCCGGCCGCCGACGCCTGGTCCATACCGTCGAGCACCGTCGCCAGATCGCCGCCACGGGCAATGCTGCGGAACGCGCTGGCGTCCAGGGTATCGAGGGAAACGTTGATGCGCCGGATACCGGCATCCACCAGCAGCGGCAGTTTTTTCGCCAGCAACTGGCCGTTGGTGGTCAGACTGATGTCTTCCAGACCCATCTTGCCGACGGCCGTCATGAAGGCTTCAAGTTTGGGGCTGACCAGCGGCTCGCCACCGGTGATGCGCAACCGTTCGATGCCGGCGGCTTCGATCAGATACGCCACGCCACGCGCCATGGCCTCGGCCGACAGTTCATCCTGCGCAGCGACCAGCCGCTTACCGTTCGGCACGCAATAGGTACACGCGTAATTGCAGGCTGAGGTCAGGCTGATCCGCAAATTGCGAAAACGCCTGCCTTGACGGTCAACGATCATTGATCACTCCGGCAGAAGAAGTTTCGAGACCGCTAAAACTTGACTCACAAATCAAGTTTTAGCAATACCTAAGCCTGAGTATATTCCTGCGGTACTGCGCCATGTAGCGAAATAATGGCGCAATCAGCCAGCTGAATGGCTCAGCTGCTTGGGGTGTCGGTGTCGCGCTTGCGCTTGTTGCCCATGCGTACGCCGATGTCCATCAGGAACTGGAAGAAACCTTCCTGATCTTCCAGCACATTGCTCCAGAACGGCGAGTGATACAGCGCCACGGCGCCATGCACCAGCGCCCAGGACGCGCAGTAGTGGAAGTACGGCGGCACGTCTTCGAGCTTGCCTTCGCTGATCCGGCCCTTGATCAGCAGGGTCAGGCGTTCGAAGTTCGAGGCACGGATCTTGTGCAGCTCCTCGACCATCTCCGGCACCTGGTTGCCCTTGACCACCTTTTCTTCCAGGCGATCGAACAAGCGATAGCGTTGCGGATCGCGCATGCGGAATTCGAAGTAGGCCCGGGACAGGGCTTCCTTGTCCTTGTCGACATCGGCGGAATGCAACAGCTCGTTCAAATCGCGCTCGTAATCGAGCATCAGGCGCAGATAGATCTCGGCCTTGGATTTGAAGTGCTTGTAGATCGTGCCTTTGCCGATACCGACGGCATCAGCAATCATCTCGACGGTGACACTGTCTTCACCTTGGTCGAGGAACAGCTTGAGCGCGGTATCGAGAATTTCTTGCTCGCGGCGACGAAACTCACGGACCTTACGAGGTTCTTTATGCATAAGAAAAGGTCTGTAGGGGTCAAAATTCGAAGCCGCGTATTATGCCTAACTTGCGCCAAAATGCACGGATCATCCGAGCATATCTGTGTTTCTTGATGATTTCACGCAAGGTCGCCGGTTGATGAGAACTCTTCCGAAGCGGCCGTATTCCAAAATTGTTTAAAAACCGGGGCGGCTAAACTGGCGTCGACGCAATACTGATCAATACTTGAACTGTCGGCGAGGCATCTCCCCCAAGTGCCGCGTCGATATAGGTACCAACGGACCGCGTGCCTTTGTTTTACTCCTAATGGTCTTAACCCGGATTCACCCCCCAGAACCCGGGTTTTTTTTGCCTGCGATTCAACCCTGTGGGAGCGGGCTTGCTCGCGAAGGCGGCACTGAATCCTAAGCTGATTTCACATGCGCCAACGGAAACAACCGCTTGAAATTCTCAGTGGTCTGCTCGGCAAATCGCTCATAGGACTCCCCCCGCAGCATCGCCAGAAACTCTGCCACTTCCCGCACATATTGCGGCAGGTTCGGTTTGCCGCGATAAGGGATCGGCGCCAGGTATGGCGAATCAGTTTCCACCAACAAACGGTCGGCTGGCACTTTGCTCGCCACGTCGCGCAACGCATCGGCATTGCGGAAGGTGACAATCCCGGACAGGGAAATGTAATAACCCATGTCCAGTGCAGCCTTGGCCATGTCCCAGTCTTCGGTGAAGCAATGCAGCACACCGGCCTGGGGCAACGCAGCCTCGCGCAACAGGTTCAAGGTATCAGCGCGAGCGCCACGGGTGTGGATGATCACCGGTTTGCCGGTTTGTTGAGCGGCTTGCAGATGCAGGCGGAAAGATTCCTGCTGCAACTCCGCCGCTTCCGGTTCGTAGTGGTAATCGAGGCCGGTTTCACCAATCGCCACCACGCGTGGATGATTCAGCTCCTGCAACAGCCAATCCAGCGCGGGCGCGGCACCAGGCTGCACATCCAGCGGATGCACGCCGACCGAACAATCAACGTCGTCATAACGCTCGGCCAAGGCTTTGACGTCGGCGGCATTATCGACGCTGACGCCGATACACAGAAAGTGCCCGACCCCGCGCTGGCGTGCTGCATCGAGTGCGGCATCCAGGGAGCCGTCATGGGCGGCAAGGTCGAGGCGGTCAAGGTGGCAATGGGAATCTACGAGCATAAAAGGGCTGCAACTTACATCGTATGAGTGGGACGGTCGGATTTCAGTGCTCCGGCCAGATGGGTTTCGATTCGACTGCGGGCGGTGTTATCACCGTCGTTGAACTGCACGCCAACTCCGGCGGCGCGGTTACCCTGGGCGCCTTTGGGCGTGATCCAAGTGACTTTGCCGGCGACCGGAATCTTTTCAGCCTCGTCCATCAGGTTCAGCAACATGAACACCTCATCGCCCAACTTGTAGCTTTTGTTGGTCGGGATGAACAGGCCGCCGTTCTTGATGAACGGCATGTAGGCTGCATACAGCACGGACTTGTCCTTGATGGTCAGGGACAAAATACCGTTACGCGGCCCGGTGTTGACGGGTTCATTCATGCTGACCTCCACTGCGGATGCTCAGAGTCTAGTCACTTCTGGCCCGGCAAAGACACCCATTGCACCAGCAGCGCCTCAAGCAGCAACGCCGGATTCAGGTTGGCCTTGCTCATGACCTTCTGACGCTGGGCAAGGATCCAGTCCTGAATATTCAGGACTTTGTCCTGCCCGGACTTCTGCGCCAGGTATTGAATGACCTTGCGCATATCCATCAGGCCCAGGCCTTCTTCATCCTTGGTCAACTGATAGCGCAGGATCAGGCTCGACCAGTCACAGAACCAGTCAAACAGCAGCAATTGCGGAATGCTTTTCCATTCCTCGGCCAGCTGGGTCGGCGACTTCTGCTGCTTGAGCAGTTGCTTTACGCCTTCGACCACCAAGATCCGCTGCTCGCGTACGCCCTGATTCTGCAACTTGACCGCGCCCAATGGCGAACCAGCAGCCAACGTCAGCAACTCGACGCGCTCTTCCTGCGAGCAATCCGGCAACGCCGTCGCCAACCACGCCAGGCTCATCGCCTCGCTGGGCAGCGGACAAGCCTGCTGCTGGCAGCGGCTCTTGATCGTGGGCAACAAACGGCTGGTCTGGTGGCTGACCAGCAGCAACACGGTATCGCCGGACGGTTCTTCAAGACTTTTGAGCAAGGCGTTGGCGGCGTTGACGTTCATCGACTCGACCGGCTCGATCAGCACCACTTTGCGCCCGCCCATCTGTGCGGTCTGCACCACGAAGCTGACCAGATCGCGCACTTGGTCGACCTTGATCGCCTTGTCCGCTTCTTCAGGCTCCAGGATGTAGTTGTCGGGGTGACTGCCGGCCTTGAGCAACAGGCAAGACTTGCACTCGCCGCAGGCATCCTGGGCGGTCGGACGCTGGCACAGTAAATGCGCCATCAACCGCTCGGCCAACGCACGTTTACCGATGCCGGCCGGGCCATGCAGCAAATAGGCGTGGGCATGCTGCTTGCGCCCCGCCAGTTGCTGCCAGAGCTCGTCCTGCCATGGATAGGCCTCAGCCACGGGTCAACTCCAGCAAACGCGGGAGCAACGCATCCAGGGACTGCTGGACTTGTGGCAGCGGCTGGGCGGCATCCACCAGCACATAACGCGCCGGATCCGCTTCAGCGCGCTTGAGAAAGGCACTGCGCACGGCATCGAAAAAGGCTCGGCCTTCGAGCTCGAAGCGATCCAGCCGACCGCGAGCACTGGCGCGGGCCAGGCCGACTTCCACCGGCAGATCGAAAATCAGTGTCAGGTCCGGGCGCAAGTCGCCTTGGACAAAGGTTTCCAGAGTCGCGATGCGCTCCAGCGACAAACCTCGACCGCCGCCCTGATAGGCGTAGGTCGAATCGGTGAAGCGATCGCACAACACCACCGCGCCACGGGCCAGCGCCGGGCGAATCACCTCCGCCAGATGCTGGGCGCGGGCGGCGAACACTAGCAGCAGCTCGGTGTCGGGGTTCATGACTTCATCCACCGGGGCCAGCAGCACTTCGCGAATGCGCTCGGCCAACGGCGTACCGCCCGGCTCGCGGGTCAGCAGCACTTCGATACCGGCGGCGCGCAGGCGCTCGGCCAGGTATTCGCGATTGGTGCTCTTGCCGGCGCCTTCCGGGCCTTCCAGGGTAATAAACAAGCCAGTCACAGGCAGTCCTTAATCAGTGTCATTGCGAGCTTTGCGGTGTCGGCGTCGACGCATCCGGTTCGGCTGCGGGTTCTTGCGCCGGCGTTGGCGGTACAGCTTCACGCGCAGTCGTTGGCTCAGGTGCGGGAGGCGGCTCTTGCGCCGGCACTTGTGGCACCGCTTCAGGTGCGGTGTCAGGTGAAGCTGCGGGAATCGGCGTCTCGGCTTCCGGCGTCACCGGAGCGTTGGCCGGTGCCGGGCTGGAGCGGTAATCCGCACGACGCTTGAGCTGAAACTCGCGCACTGCCGAGTTATGGGCATCCAGGTCATCCGAGAACACATGGCTGCCGTCGCCGCGCGCCACAAAATACAAGCTGTTGCCGGCCACCGGGTTCAGTGCCGCATGGATCGCCTCACGACCGACCATCGCAATCGGTGTCGGCGGCAAGCCGGAGATCATGTAAGTGTTATACGGCGTCGCTTCCTTGAGGTGGGCGCGGGTCAACTTGCCGGTATAGCGATCACCCAGACCGTAGATCACCGTCGGATCGGTCTGCAGCATCATGCCCATCGCCATCCGCCGCACAAACACGCCAGCGATTTGCCCGCGCTCCTGCGGCACGCCGGTTTCCTTCTCCACCAGCGAGGCCATGATCAGCGCCTGATAGGGTTCGGTGTACGGCGCATCAGCGGCACGTTTTTCCCATTCCTTGGCCAACACCTCATCGAGGCGCTCATAGGCTTTTTTCAGCAATTCGGCATCGGTCATGCCGCGCACGAAGCTGTAAGTGTCCGGGAAGAAGCGGCCCTCAGGGAAAATCCCGCTGTGACCCAGCTTGTCCATCACTTGGGTGTCGCTCAGGCCAGTCAGGGTTTGCTTGAGCTTGTCATCCTTGGCCAGTGCCGCGCGGACCTGATGGAAATTCCAGCCTTCGACCAGCGTCACGCTGTACTGCACCACTTCGCCACGCCTCCACAGGTCGATCAGACCGTCGACAGTCATCCCCGGCAGCATGCGGTATTCACCGCTGTGGATCGGCGTGGCGGAAAGGTTGAAGCGCCAATAGACGCGCAACCAGAAGGCGTCCTTGATGACGCCATCGGTTTCGAGTCGATAGAAAGTGCGGGTCGGTGTCGTGCCCTTGGGCACTTCCAGCAGTTCTTCCTGGGTGATATTCAGCGGCTGTTCCAGCGCCGAATGGATTTTCCAGGCCGAAGCAGCGGACAGCAGCCCTGCCAGAACCAGACCGGTTTCCAGCAGCAGCAAGAGTTTACGTCTCACGTATCAAGCATCCAGTAGCGCGCGGGCAATGGTTTGGAGTTTACGGGTGAGCGGGCCAACCGACCAGCTCAGTGCTGCATAGGCGCGCACCGGCCAAATGCCATACACGCTGTTGCAGACGAAGACCTCGTCGGCCCATTGCAGCTGATCGAGGCTGATGTCGGTGATTTGCGTGGGGATCCCCAATGACTCAGCCTGAAACAATAATTCGGCACGCATCACGCCGGCCACGCCGCAGCGCTTCAGATCGGCGGTGATTAGCACACCATCGCGCACCAGGAACACGTTACTGAAGACACCTTCGATGACGCGACCGACCTGATCGAGCATCAAGCCTTCAGCGTGTTCGGTGTCTTGCCATTCGGCACGCGCAAGCACTTGCTCAAGACGGTTCAAGTGTTTGAGCCCGGCGAGCAGTGGTTGTTTGGAAAGTCGTGTGGTGCAAGGGAACAAACGAACGCCCTGCTCCGCATGGACAACAGGATAAGCAGCGGGAGGATTGCCTTGCAGAATGCGTCGGGCCTGGGCCGAAGGATCGGGGGCATAACCGCGCAAGCTGTCACCGCGAGTGAGGATGAGCTTGAGCACGCCCTCGCCCAGTGCGGCGGCATAGGTCTGCAGCTCGCTGCGGACCAGTTCCTGATCAGCAGTGATCGCCAAGCGTGAGCAACCTTGCGCCAGACGCGACAAATGCCGGTCCAGCAACAACGGTTGCCCGCCTCGCACAGCAATGGTCTCGAACAGACCATCACCGTAAGCCAGGCCGCGATCCTTCAGCGACAGAGCGTCAGCCGGCTGACCGTCGACCCAGCTGTCCATCAGTCAGCGAACCGGCGGAACACCAGCGAGCCGTTGGTCCCGCCAAACCCGAAGGAGTTGGACAGCACCACATCGATATCCATGTTGCGCGCAGTGTGCGGCACGAAGTCGAGGTCGCAGCCTTCGTCCGGCTCATCGAGGTTGATGGTCGGCGGCGCCACCTGGCTGTTGATCGCCAGCACACTGAAGATCGCCTCGACCGCGCCCGCCGCACCCAACAGGTGGCCGGTCATGGACTTGGTCGAACTGACCGCCAGTTTGTAGGCGTGATCGCCGAACACCGACTTGATCGCACAGGCTTCGGCGAGGTCGCCGGCCGAGGTCGACGTGCCGTGGGCGTTGATGTACTGCACCTGATCGCCATTGATCTTGGCATCGCGCAAGGCATTGGTGATGCAACGTGCAGCACCGGCGCCATCGGCGGGAGGCGAAGTCATGTGATAAGCATCGCCACTAGTGCCAAAGCCAATCAGCTCGGCGTAGATGGTCGCGCCACGGGCCTTGGCGTGCTCCAGCTCTTCAAGCACCAGCGCACCGGCGCCGTCGGACAGGACGAAGCCATCACGGCCCTTGTCCCATGGACGGCTGGCGCGGGTCGGCTCGTCGTTGCGGGTCGACAGTGCGCGGGAGGCACCAAAGCCACCCATGCCCAGACCGCAAGCAGCCATCTCGGCGCCGCCGGCAATCATCACGTCGGCTTCGTCGTACATGATGTTGCGGGCCGCCATGCCGATGCAGTGCGTACCGGTGGTACACGCAGTGGCGATGGCGTAGTTAGGCCCCTGTGCACCCAGGTGGATGGACAGGAAACCGGAAATCATATTGATGATCGAGCCAGGCACGAAGAACGGTGAAATTCGACGAGGGCCGGAATCATGCAGTGTGCGGCTGGTTTCTTCGATATTGGTCAGACCGCCAATACCCGAACCCATGGCCACACCGATGCGCTCACGGTTGGCGTCAGTGACTTCCAGACCGGAGTTGCGCACAGCCTGAAACCCTGCGGCCAGACCGTATTGAATGAACAGGTCGAGCTTGCGAGCTTCCTTGACCGACAGGTATTCCTCGACATTGAAGCCCTTTACCGAGCCGCCAAAACGGGTGGAATAGGCAGAAAGGTCGGTGTGTTCGATCAGACCAATGCCACTGCGGCCAGCCAGAATGCCCTGCCAGCTGCTTGGCACATCCGGGCGCAGTGGCGACAACATACCCATACCGGTGACTCCGACGCGTCTACGCGACC
>NZ_JBIUXZ010000020.1:0-105236 GCF_044744265.1 Pseudomonas sp. NPDC087342 | reverse complement strand
TGTCAACACCTCTTTTTCAACTCCTTTCGCGCTTCGATGAACTGAAGCAACTCACTGCCGAAACCTGCGTAACTCTTTGTTTACCAAGGAGTTTTTCGTTTCGACTGCGCCGGAAGTGGGGCGAATTATAGACTTCCAGAATCTGCCGTCAAGCACTGATTTTGCTTTTCTATCAATAACTTGCAAAAGGCCGGAAAACAGCCCGATTTCCTCTATAAAACAAACGCTTCTATATAGAAGGAATCCTTAAAGCACCCCAGCGTCCCTGAAAGCAGCCACCGCGCCAGCATCCAGACCCAACACCCGCTGCAATACCTCCAGCGTATGCTCCCCTAATAGAGGAGGCGCGTTGCGGTATTCCACAGGCGTCTCAGACAACCGGATCGGACTCGCCACCTGAGGCACCATTCCAGCCAATGCATGGGGCAGCTCTATAGCCAATCCACGCGCCTGAACCTGCGGGTCAGCAAACACCTGCGCCAGATCATTGATCGGCCCACACGGCACGCCCGCCTGCTCCAACTGCACCACCCACTCAGCTGTAGTCTTGAACACCGTCGCCTGGCGAATCAGCGGAATCAGCACCGCCCGATTGGCTACCCGCAGCTTGTTGGTAGCAAAGCGCGGATCATCTGCCCACTGCGGCTGACCCGCCACCTCGGCAAACTTGCGGAACTGCCCGTCATTACCCACGGTGAGAATGAAGTCGCCATCCGCCGTAGGAAAGTCCTGATAAGGCACGATGTTCGGGTGCGCATTCCCAAGGCGTTTCGGTGCGTTACCGGTAGTCAGGTAGTTCATCGCCTGGTTAGCCAGACAAGCCACCTGCACATCCAGCAACGCCATATCGATATGCTGGCCGCCACCGTCATGATCCCGATGCGCCAGGGCCGCCAGAATCGCTACCGTCGAATACAGCCCGGTCAAAATATCCGTCAGCGCTACGCCAACTTTCACCGGCCCGGCGCCCTCATCACCTTCAGGTCGCCCCGTCAGGCTCATCAAGCCGCCCAACCCTTGGATCATGAAGTCATAACCTGCGCGTTTGGCGTAAGGCCCTGTCTGGCCAAACCCGGTGATCGAGCAATAGATCAGGTCCGGATTGATTGCCTTGAGCGACTCATAGTCCAAACCATAAGCCGCCAGGCCACCCACCTTGAAGTTCTCGATCAGGATGTCCGACTTCGCCGCCAGATCACGCACCAACTTCTGGCCTTCAGGCCGGGTGAAGTCGATGGTTACCGATTGTTTGTTGCGATTGGCCGACAAGTAATAGGCAGCCTCGCTGGTGTTCTCGCCATAGGCGTCTTTAAGGAACGGAGGCCCCCAGGCGCGCGTGTCGTCACCGTTACCCGGGCGCTCGACCTTGATCACTTCAGCGCCAAGGTCCGCCAGGATCTGCCCGGACCAAGGCCCGGCCAGCACCCGCGATAAATCCAGTACCCGTAGATGCGAAAGCGCGCCCATGGCCGTTCTCCTATTAATAGAACGCCTGGATGCCGGTCTGCGCGCGACCGAGGATCAGCGCGTGCACGTCGTGCGTACCTTCGTAGGTGTTCACCACTTCCAGGTTGACCAGGTGACGCGCAACGCCGAACTCATCGGAGATACCGTTACCACCCAGCATGTCGCGGGCCATGCGCGCGATATCCAGGGATTTGCCGCAGGAGTTACGCTTCATCATCGAAGTGATCTCGACTGCAGCAGTACCTTCATCCTTCATACGGCCCAAACGCAGGCAACCTTGCAACGCCATTGTGATTTCGGTCTGCATGTCGGCCAGTTTCTTCTGGATCAACTGAGTAGCCGCCAATGGGCGACCGAACTGCTGACGATCCAGGGTGTATTGGCGAGCGGTGTGCCAGCAGAACTCGGCAGCGCCCAGTGCGCCCCACGAGATGCCGTAACGCGCAGAGTTGAGGCAGGTAAACGGACCTTTCAGGCCACGGACATCCGGGAAGATGTTCTCTTCAGGAACAAACACGTTGTCCATGACGATTTCGCCGGTGATGGACGCACGCAGGCCAACCTTGCCGTGAATCGCCGGTGCACTCAGGCCTTTCCAACCCTTCTCCAATACGAAACCGCGGATGTCGCCGGCATCATCCTTACCCCAGACCACGAAGACATCGGCGATCGGGCTGTTGGTGATCCACATTTTGCTGCCGGTCAGGCTGTAGCCGCCTTCCACTTTGCGTGCACGAGTAATCATCGCGCCCGGGTCGGAACCGTGGTTTGGCTCTGTCAGACCGAAGCAGCCGATCCATTCGCCAGTGGCCAGTTTTGGCAGGTACTTCTGCTTTTGCGCTTCGGTGCCGAATTCATTGATCGGCACCATGACCAGCGAGGACTGCACACTCATCATCGAGCGATAGCCGGAGTCGACGCGCTCGACTTCACGGGCGATCAGGCCGTAGCTGACGTAGTTAAGACCGCTGCCACCGTATTGCTCAGGAATGGTTGCACCCAACAGGCCCACATCACCCATCTCACGGAAGATCGCGATGTCAGTCTTCTCATGACGGAAAGCTTCCAGAACACGCGGCGCGAGCTTCTGCTGAGCAAACTGCTCGGCGGTGTCGCGGATCATGCGTTCTTCTTCGGTGAGCTGTTGATCCAGCAGCAGGGGATCGATCCAGTTGAAGCTAGCTTTACCGCCCATGAGTGTGTCCTCTCGAATCGGGTCAAATAACGTGGACTGATCCTAGGCCCGGTTCGCTGTCTCGGCAAACGAGGATTTCGCATACTGTTGTGCTAATTTCTCACTCCGAAACATCGCGAAAGGTCATTAATGCGATGTATTAGTGAGGTTCACGTACATGCGCAGGAAAATCCCCAGCACAACAGCCCTGATCAGCTTCGAAGCGGCAGCGCGCCATGAGAGCTTTACCAAGGCTGCACAGGAACTTTCCCTCACCCAGGGCGCGATTTGCCGACAGATCGCCAGCCTTGAGGAGTTCCTCAGCGTCGAACTGTTCCGACGTTCCCGGCGTGGTGTGAAGCTGACGGAAGCCGGGCTTTCCTACAGCCGTCGCGTGGCCACGCAACTCGACGCCGTTGAACGGGACACGCTGTCGGTGATGGGTCAGCAGGGCGCCAATGTGATCGAGCTGGCGGTGGTGCCAACTTTCGGCACCCAATGGTTGCTGCCGCGACTTAAGGACTTCCAGCACAAACACCCGGAAGTAACGGTCAACCTCACTAACCGCACACGGCCCTTCCTGTTTGCCGATACCGAATTTGATGCTGCGATCTACTTCGGCGATGCGGATTGGTCGGGTACCGAATCCCACAGGCTGATGGGAGAAAACCCGATGCCGGTGTGCAGTCCCACCCTACTGGGCAAGAAGGCAAATCTGACACCCGCTCACATCGCGGAATTGCCCCTGCTGCAACAGACCACCCGCCCCTACGCGTGGCGCCAGTGGTTCAATTCCCAGAACCTGAATATCCCTCGCGACATGACAGGCCCGCGTTACGAGCTATTCTCCATGCTCGCCCAGGCGGCCATGCACGACATGGGGATCGCGCTGATTCCGCCGTTTCTGATTCAGCGCGAATTGGCGGAGAAGCGCCTGGTGATTGCCAACCCCCAAGCCCTGTCGAGCATCAAGGCTTATTACCTGATGATTCCTGAGCGAAAGGTCGAATCGGCCTCTTTAAGGGCTTTTCGCGACTGGCTAGTGAATCAGGCGCATGGCTACAGCCTAGAAGGATAGAGGCTATCGGCGCTTAACTGACCTCGTAGTCAGTAAATTCAAAACACTACAGATATAAGTATTTGTCGCATATTCATAGACTGTACCGACATGCAGTACAAACGTCCCACAAGCGCCTGAAGTCGTGGCCTTGAGCCTCTATTTCGAGGCAATGACCCCTCATTCACGGCGCCGATGTGTAAATTATTGAAATTCGACCAGAATCCTTACAAGGCACGGCCTGCAAGGGATTGAACCGGCTAGTTGCGACATTCGGTCACGGGGTGACTTGTAGTTAATTTTCCGTCACCCGTCATAATCCCTTGAAGGGCACAAAGTTCGCCTGCAAAATGCCGCGCCCCGCCCTGATTTGGCGGGATCGTGCTGATCGGCCGCCCCAGCCGCACCATCCGAAGTGCCTGGGTTTACTCAATAAGATCACGCAGGAGATTTGACGTGCACATTGGTGTTCCTCTCGAAACCCAAACGGGTGAAACACGGGTTGCTGCAACCCCGGAAACCATCAAAAAGCTGATCGGCCAGGGTCATAAGGTCACTGTACAAAGCGGCGCCGGCGTTAAAGCCAGCGTTGTCGACAGTGCTTATGAAGCGGCAGGCGCAACCATTGGCAGCGCCAACGATGCATTTGGTGCCGAGCTGATTCTCAAGGTGGTCGCCCCCAGCGACAGCGAGCTGGCTCTGATCAAGAGCGGCACCGTTGTCGTCGGCATGCTCAACCCGTTCAGCAATGAAACCATCGCCAAGCTGGCCGAGTGCGGCATTACCGCGTTCGCGCTGGAAGCCGCGCCGCGCACCTCCCGCGCCCAGAGCCTGGATGTGCTGTCCTCCCAAGCGAACATTGCTGGCTACAAAGCCGTGTTGTTGGCCGCTCACCACTATCCGCGCTTCATGCCGATGCTGATGACGGCGGCGGGCACCGTGAAAGCGGCGCGCGTGCTGATTCTCGGCGCCGGGGTTGCCGGTTTGCAGGCGATCGCCACGGCGAAACGTCTGGGTGCGGTGATCGAAGCGTCCGACGTGCGTCCGGCAGTAAAAGAGCAGATCGAATCCCTCGGCGCCAAGTTCGTCGACGTACCCTACGAAACCGATGAGGAGCGTGAATGCGCCGTCGGTGTCGGCGGTTACGCGCGTCCAATGCCCGCCAGCTGGATGCAGCGCCAGGCACTGGCCGTGCACGAACGCGCCAAGCAGGCCGACATCGTCATCACCACCGCGCTGATCCCGGGCCGCAAGGCGCCGACGCTGTTGAGCGCGGAAACCGTGGCGCAGATGAAGCCAGGCTCGGTGGTCATCGACCTCGCCGCAGCCCAGGGCGGCAACTGCCCGCTGACCGTGGCCGACCAGGTCGTCGTCGAGAATGGCGTGACCATTTGCGGCCCGACCAACCTGGCCGGTGAAGTTGCTGCAGATGCTTCGGCGCTGTACGCCCGCAACTTGCTGGACTTCCTGAAGCTGGTCTTCAACAAAGAAGGCCAGTTCGAAGTGAACCTAGAAGACGACATCGTCGCCGCGTGCCTGATGTGCCGCAACGGCCAAGTCATCCGCAAAAACGCCTAAGCAGGGATTCAGACGATGGAAGAGCTTATCTCCCCCGGTATCTACAACCTGATCATCTTCGTGCTGGCGATTTATGTCGGTTATCACGTGGTCTGGAACGTTACACCTGCACTGCACACGCCATTGATGGCGGTGACCAACGCAATCTCGGCGATCGTGATCGTCGGCGCCATGCTGGCAGCGGCTTTGACCGTGACGCCACTGGGCAAAACCATGGGCACCCTGGCGGTGGCTCTGGCGGCAGTCAACGTGTTTGGTGGCTTCCTGGTTACCCGCAGGATGCTTGAGATGTTCAAGAAAAAAGCCCCGAAAGTCGTAAAAGAAGAGGCGCCTAAGTAATGAGCATGAATCTTGTCACGACGCTCTACTTGATCGCGTCGATCTGCTTTATCCAGGCCCTCAAAGGCCTGTCGCACCCGACCACGTCGCGGCGCGGCAACGTGTACGGCATGCTCGGCATGGCGCTGGCGATCCTCACCACCGTCGGCCTCATCTATAAGTTGGGCGCTGAGCTGGCTACCGCTGGTATTGGCTACGTCATCGTCGGTTTGCTGGTCGGCGGCACCGCCGGCTCGATCATGGCCAAGCGCGTTGAAATGACCAAGATGCCGGAACTGGTCGCCTTCATGCACAGCATGATCGGTATGGCGGCGGTGTTCATTGCGATCGCTGCGGTGGTTGAGCCGCAATCGCTGGGTATCGTCAAGCAATTGGGTGATGCGATTCCTGCCGGTAACCGCCTGGAACTGTTCCTCGGCGCGGCCATCGGTGCAATCACCTTCTCCGGTTCGGTGATCGCCTTCGGCAAGCTCTCGGGCAAGTACAAGTTCCGCCTGTTCCAGGGCGCACCGGTACAGTTCGGCGGTCAGCACAAGCTGAACCTGCTGCTAGGCTTGGCGACACTGGCGCTGGGCATCACCTTCATGTTGACCGGCAATCTCAGCGCCTTCGCGCTGATGCTAGCCCTGGCCTTCGTGCTGGGCGTGCTGATCATTATCCCGATTGGCGGCGCGGACATGCCCGTCGTCGTGTCGATGCTCAACAGCTACTCCGGTTGGGCCGCAGCGGGGATCGGCTTCTCGCTGAACAACTCGATGCTGATCATTGCCGGTTCGCTGGTGGGTTCGTCTGGTGCGATCCTCTCGTACATCATGTGCAAGGCGATGAACCGCTCCTTCTTTAATGTGTTGCTCGGCGGTTTCGGCAATACGGCGGATGCGGCCGGTCCTGCAGGTTCGAAAGAAGCCCGTCCGGTGAAATCCGGTTCGGCTGACGACGCGACCTTCCTGCTGACCAACGCCGACACCGTGATCATCGTTCCGGGCTACGGCCTGGCGGTGGCTCGGGCGCAACACGCGCTCAAAGAACTGACCGAGAAGCTGACTCATCGCGGCGTGACCGTGAAGTACGCGATCCACCCGGTTGCCGGTCGGATGCCTGGCCACATGAACGTATTGCTGGCCGAGGCCGAAGTGCCTTACGACCAGGTGTTCGAGATGGAAGACATCAACTCCGAATTCGGTCAGGCCGACGTGGTGCTGGTGCTGGGCGCCAACGACGTGGTCAACCCGGCCGCCAAGAACGATCCGAAATCGCCGATTGCCGGCATGCCGATTCTCGAGGCGTTCAAGGCCAAGACCATCATCGTCAACAAGCGCTCGATGGCCAGCGGTTATGCCGGCCTGGACAACGAACTGTTCTACCTCGACAAAACCATGATGGTCTTCGGTGACGCCAAAAAGGTCATTGAAGACATGGTCAAAGCTGTCGAGTAAAACCTGCTCCAACGCAATACCCAAAACCTCAGCCTTTAGTAGGCTGGGGTTTTTTTATTCCCCGTGAAACCCGACCAAAGGCTCTAAATCAGGGCTCGGCATTCGACCATGGTAGCGGGACGGATTTTTTTCAAGTCACTAGACTGCACACCTTGCTTCCGTTGCCCGAGATAACAATCCATGTACCGTGATCGTATTCGCTTGCCTTCGTTGTTGGATAAGGTGATGAGCGCCGCTGACGCTGCCGCTCTGATTGAGGACGGCATGACCGTCGGCATGAGCGGTTTCACTCGCGCCGGCGAAGCCAAGGCCGTGCCGCACGCATTGGCCGAGCGCGCCAAAATCACTCCGCTGAAAATCACCTTGATGACCGGCGCGAGCCTGGGCAACGACCTCGATAAACAGCTGACCGAAGCCGGCGTCCTGTCGCGGCGCATGCCGTTCCAGGTCGACAGCACCCTGCGCAAGGCGATCAACGCCGGCGAAGTCATGTTCATCGACCAGCATTTGTCGGAAACCGTCGAGATGCTGCGCAACCAGCAACTCACGCGACCGGACATCGCGGTGATTGAAGCCGTTGCGATTACCGAGCAGGGCCATATCGTGCCGACCACGTCGGTGGGCAACTCGGCCAGCTTCGCGATCTTCGCCAAGCACGTCATCGTCGAGATCAACATGGCGCACAACCCGAATCTCGAAGGGTTGCACGACATCTATATCCCGACCTACCGCCCGACCCGCACGCCGATTCCACTGGTGAAGGTCGACGATCGTATTGGCAGCACTGCCATCCCGATCCCGCCGGAGAAGATTGTTGCGATCGTGATCACCAACCAATCCGACTCGCCGTCTACCGTGCTGCCGCCGGACACCGACACCCAGGCCATTGCCGATCACCTGATCGACTTCTTCAAGCAGGAAGTGGCGGCCGGGCGCATGACCAACAAGCTAGGTCCGCTGCAGGCCGGGATCGGCACCATCGCCAACTCGGTGATGTGTGGCTTGATCGACTCGCCGTTCGAAGACCTGACCATGTATTCGGAAGTGTTGCAGGATTCGACGTTCGACCTGATCGATGCCGGCAAGCTGAGTTTTGCCTCGGGCAGCTCGATCACTCTGTCGGCGCGGCGCAATGCTGATGTGTTCGGCAATCTGGAGCATTACAAGGACAAGCTTGTGTTGCGCCCTCAGGAAATCTCCAACCATCCGGAAGTGGTGCGGCGCCTGGGCATCATCGGCATTAATACGGCGCTGGAGTTCGACCTGTACGGCAACGTCAACTCCACCCATGTCTGCGGCACGCGGATGATGAACGGCATTGGCGGTTCGGGTGACTTCGCGCGCAATGCGCACCTGTCGATCTTCGTCACCAAGTCGATCGCCAAGGGCGGCGCGATTTCCAGCGTGGTGCCGATGGTCAGCCACGTCGACCACACCGAGCATGACGTTGACATCCTGGTGACCGAGATCGGCCTGGCCGACCTGCGAGGCCTGGCGCCGCGGGAGCGGGCCCGGGTGGTCATCGACAACTGTGTGCACCCGGACTATCGCGAAGCCCTGAATAACTACTTCACAGCCGCCTGTGCCATTGGCGGACACACCCCACACATCCTGCGTGATGCCCTGAGCTGGCACATCAACCTGGAAGAAACCGGGCGGATGCTGGCGGTCTGATTGACCAAAATAACAGCTGACGCAAACACAGTTGCGTCAGCTGCTGCTTGCAACACCCTTTCCTGTCGAAAACTGTACTGCTGTACTGGTCTTTTCCTACCGCAATCTCCTACATTTCCGAGTCGATACGCCTAAAATGCACTGAGTTAGTGCAGACAGGTACAGTTGCCTCAATTTCGACCAGTACACCCCCTATAAACAGTTAATTGATCCCTCACAATACAAGTGAACTGTATCTAGAGAGACTGGCCAAACGAGAGGATCATTGGCATCAGTTAAACCACTACCTAATCCCGCCACAAGCGGAAGGATGTCAACCATGGAACGTACACTCAGTTCCGAACTGTTCTTCGAAGATACCGCTGCAAAAACCCAGGCTTCCATGCCTCTTCGCGTTATCGCCAACCTGATGTTGTGGCAGCGCCGCATTACCAGCCGCCATCAACTGGCTCGTCTGGATTCGCGTCTGCTGGCTGATGCCGGGATTAGCGAAGCACAACGCTACGAAGAGCTGAGCAAGCCGTTCTGGCGCTAAGTAGCGTCGCTGGCTCTGACCTGTAGGGTCCACCGCCAGCAACCCGAATTGAACAAACAAGACCCGTCGTGGGAAACCACGACGGGTTTTGTCGTTTCAGCGTCCTGAAAAGCCATACCAGTACAGTTTTATTAAAAATGAAATAGACCAGTACACTGTCATTTCATCCATCTGCGCTGTTCCATTCCCTGCGCACCAGCCTAATATCCAATCAGAACGTGGCGAACGCCGTATGACAGGCGTCTGACCTTTCAGACACTGCGCCACCTCTCAATCGGTTTATCCAAAGGAGCTACCCCATGTCCCGTCTTCGTCTGCTGAGCGCTGCAGCCCTGCTCGCCGTGGCTGCCAACGCCAACGCCACCAGCTTTATCGTGACCACCGACGCCGTCGTTGGCGCGCTCAAATCCAGTTCCGACGCAACTTCCGATGTCTCCTCTTCGCTGCGCGACAATAAAATCGTGCGTGCCGCTCGTGATGACGCCGCCAGCTTCGTTGCCAGCAACGGCGATATTCGCGGAGTGAAACTGGAAAGCGCATTCGACGAGATCCGCCACCAGGCACCTCAGTTGAACGCGACTGACGCACAGTTGGCCCAAGCCATTCTGGCGATCTAAGCATCAGCTCGACGGCGGGACACGCCCATCGTGTCCCAATGTTTCGGCGCTGGCTCTAGTCCGGGCATTGCGCTAGCCTTGGGACTCGTTTTCAGCTATCGAGTCTCATGCGTTTTCTTTCGAATCTGTTGCTCACGCAAGCGATCTTCGTGGCCTGCTGGTCGGGATCGGCCCATGCCTTCGACGCTTTCAATCTCTCGACACAAGGGACTGTGGTCAGCGGTTACGCCACAAGCATGGTGACCTCCGCGCCCTTCGACCATAAACTGCTGATCGCCGCTCAGGATGACGCCGCGGCGTTCATTGCCAGTGACGGCCAACTGCGAGGAGCGCAACTGGAATCCGCCCTGGATTATCTGCGTCGGACCCAGCCAAAACTTCATGCCCGCGACCTTGAACTGGCACAGGCAATTCTCGTCCAATAGTTACCATCGTTCCTCCGGAGTCGTTCCATGCGTAGCCCGCTGATTGCTGCCACCCTTGGCCTACTGTTGTTGGCCGACGTGGCCCAGGCGCACACCCTGGTTGCCACCAGTAACATGATCATCCGTGCCACCCAGCGCACGCTTGATTTCACATCCGATACCACCACCTCCATTCGCGATTCGAAAATCGTCCGCGAAGCCCATGACGACGCCGCCAGTTTTGTCGCCAGCGATGGCGAGATTCGTGGTGCGCACCTGGAAGCGGCCATCAACACCTTGCGCACCCGCGTACCGGAAGCCCGCGACGCCAGTGATCAGGTTCTCGCCGAAGCCATCCTCGCACTGTGAGGCGGCTTAGTGCCTGGCTACTGGCCGGGGTGGTGTTGCTGCTTGGCAACACCGCCCAGGCCGGCCTGCAATTACGCCTCAAGACCGACGGTCTGAGCCCCGCGCAAGTGCAGGCCAGCCAGGCGCTACTCGATGAAGCCATGCAGGCATTGCCGCCGCGCTTCGTCGAGCAACTGGATCGGCGCATCGATGTCGGCTGGACCGACGAAATGCCCAGCAACGCCTACGGCCAGGCGTCGCTGGTGTCCGAACTCGATCTGAATCGCAACTTGCTCGCCAGCCTCACCGATGGCAGCGCTGCGACCAAAAAGACCTACCGCCCCCACGGCACTGTGCGCCGGGAAATGCTGGCCACGGTCCTGCACGAACTCACCCATATTTACGATCGCTCGCGCCTGTGGCCAGACGCCGAGCGCACGCTGATCCAGCGCTGCACCCAGCGCAACAGCAGCTCCGGGCTGATCGGCATCCCCGACCAGTGCCGCGGCCAAACCACACGACGCTTTACCCTCAGCGATGACCCACGCCTGCTGGATCTGGCCGGCTGGCCGCAATACGTCGGCCGCCGTGGCGAGCGCGAACAACACAACCGGCAAGTCGCTCGCAGCCCGGACATCTACGAGACCACCAATCCCAAGGAATTCGTCGCGGTCAACATGGAGTATTTCCTCCTCGACCCGAGCTACGCCTGCCGACGTCCTGCGCTGTACCGCTACTACAAGGACCATTTCGGCTGGGCGCCCGCCGCCAAAGACACCTGCGCCAAAACCTTCGCGTTCCTGAATGCCGGCAACGACTTCGCCAAGACACCGCTGGGCCAGGTCGATCCGGAGCGGGTCTACGCCGTGGACTATCTGTTGGCCGAAGCCAACCAGAACTGGGTCAGCCGCTGGGGCCACAGCATGTTGCGCCTGGTGATCTGTGCGCCGGGCCGGCCACGCGGGCCGGATTGTCGTCTGGATTTGGACCAACACCTGGTGCTGTCCTACCGCGCCTTCGTCGGTGACGTACAACTGTCGAGTTGGGACGGATTGGTCGGCAAATACCCGTCGCGCCTGTTTGTCTTGCCGTTGGCCCAAGTCATCGACGAATACACCAAGACCGAACTGCGCAGCCTCGCCTCGGTACCGCTGAACCTGTCGCGCACCGAAATTGAGGAAGTGGTGGAACACGCGGCGGAGATGCACTGGAGCTACGACGGCAACTACTTCTTCCTGTCCAACAATTGTGCGGTGGAAAGCCTGAAACTGCTGCGCAGCGGCAGCAACAACGCGCAACTGACCGGACTGGACAGCATCATGCCCAACGGTTTGCTCGAAGTGCTCAAGGGTCGCGGATTGGCGGACACCAGCGTGCTGGACGATCCACGCGAGGCTCTGCGGCTGGGTTATCGCTTTGACTCCTTCCGCGATCGCTATCAAGCGATGTTCGAAGTGTTGAAGAAACACTTGCCGATCAAGCAGGCCACGGTCGAAGACTGGCTTTCATTGAGCGCGGAAGACCGGCGCAAATGGATCGATCAGGCTGATTTGCGCACCAGCGCGGCATTGCTGTTGCTGGAGCAGGCCAGTTTCCGTCGACAGCTACAGTTGGCCCAGGATGAAGTGAAGCAGCGCTACTTGGGCGCTCGTGAACTGAAGAACGGCGGCATGGACAAGGCCAACGCGACCTTGCAGCAGATTCTCGCCAACAGCGGCTTCCTCAGTCGCCCCGCCGAATTGCTCGGCTCAGGTGGTTATGGTTTGCCACAGCCTAGCGAATCGGCGCGACTGGAGTCGGAAACCAGCCTGCGCCAGAAACAGCTGCAATCGCTGACCGGGGATCTGGATAAGGAAGTGCGGGCGTTGCTGGAGCCGAGTCGGGCGGCGGAGATTGCAGCTAACGAAGCCAATTTGAAGCAGGTTGGCGAGCATTTGCGGGCGCTGCATAAAGCGGCGGGCGGGTTGGAGTTGCCCTGACAGGATCACCGCAGACTTTGTAGCAGCTGGCGAAGCCTGCGTTCGGCTGCGAAGCAGTCGTAAAATCAGACGCTGCGGTACATCAAGCAGACCGAGATGGATGGATTGCGACTGCTTCGCCTTCGCAGCCGAACGCAGGCTTCGCCAGCTGCTACATAAGCTGTGCTCGGCCTGCGCAAGTGGAATCGATTAGTTCAACACGTTATCCAGAATTTCATAAACAATCCCGGTCCCCACGGCGATCAGCACGATATCGCCACCGGCCCGACGCCACTCGTAACCCTGATATTGCGGCAACCGGCCCAAGGCTCGGCCATCCAGGCGTTCGCCGTAATAACCGTGAGGCAATGGGCGACCACGCTCCAGACGAATGCCCGGAGGCGGCGGCGCACCGCGTACAAAATAACCGTGATTGTCATGAATGGTCTGGCGCACCGGACCAAAGTCCCGAGGCGGTGGGCCACCGCGATGGTTGTCCTGCGGACCACGGTGATCGTCGCCGCGATTGTCACCGCGGTTATCGTGTTGGCCCTGCTGCGGGCCGCCGTGGTCGTGATCGTCGCGCTGGTCGGCGCTGGCGTGCAGCAACGGAGTCGCACTGAGCATCAGTACGCCCAGGCTGGCAATCAGACGTTTCGGCATTTTCATCGGGGGTTTCCTCACTGCACAAACAGCAAAAAGGGATTCAGAACGGTGTCCTGAATCCCTCGGTCTTGCTGTTTAGTGTGTGGGGCGAGGCGCTAATTCCTCTGTATCAAGAACTTTACCTTCAGCTGACCCGGGCCTTACGCACGCCCTCGGAAAGCGCAGCGCAAAGGCTCAACACGCCGTCGATGGCCTGGTCCGGTGTCGAGGCGTTGGCGATGTGATCGATCAGTGCCGAACCCACCACCACACCGTCTGCCAGACGCGCGATGGACGCCGCTTGCTCCGGTGTACGGATCCCGAAACCAATGCTGATCGGCAGGTCGGTGTGGCGACGCAAACGCGCAACCGCTTCCTCTACGTGCTCCAGCGTTGCCGCACCCGCACCGGTCACACCGGCCACAGACACGTAGTAGACGAAACCGGAGCTGCCATTCAAAACGGTCGGCAGACGCACGTCATCGGTGGTCGGCGTGGTCAGGCGGATGAAGTCCAGGCCTGCAGCCTGAGCCGGATCGCACAGTTCGCCGTTATGTTCCGGCGGCAGATCGACCACGATCAGACCGTCAACACCGGCCTCTTTGGCATCAGCGATGAAACGCGGCACGCCGTACATGTGGATCGGGTTGAAATAACCCATCAGCACCAGTGGCGTCTCGGTGTTGCCTTCACGGAACTCGCGAACCATTTGCAGGGTTTTCGCCAGGTTCTGCTTGGCACCCAGAGCACGGATGTTAGCCAACTGGATCGCCGGGCCGTCGGCCATCGGGTCGGTGAAGGGCATGCCCAACTCGATCACGTCGGCGCCAGCGCCGGGCAAGCCTTTGAGGATGGCAAGCGAGGTGTCATAGCTCGGGTCGCCGGCGGTGACGAAGGTCACCAGGGCGGCGCGGTTTTGTTCCTTGAGTTCGGCAAAGCGCGTTTGCAGGCGGCTCATCAGTGTTTCTCCTGCTTGGACTGCTCGTGTTGAGAGTTTTCCATGTGGTGCATCACGGTTTGCATGTCTTTGTCGCCACGACCGGACAGGTTGACCACCATCAAGTGATCCTTCGGCAGGTTCGGTGCGCGTTTGAACACTTCAGCCAGGGCGTGGGCACTTTCCAGTGCAGGAATAATCCCTTCCAGGCGGCAGCATTTGTGGAACGCATCGAGGGCTTCGTCGTCGGTCACCGAGGTGTACTGGACGCGGCCGATGTCGTGCAACCAGGCGTGTTCAGGGCCGATGCCCGGGTAATCGAGGCCGGCGGAGATCGAATGCGCGTCGATGATCTGGCCGTCGTCGTCCTGCAACAGGAACGTGCGGTTGCCGTGCAACACACCCGGTACGCCGCCGTTCAGGCTGGCCGCGTGTTTGCCGGTTTCGATACCGTAACCGGCCGCTTCGACACCGATGATCTCGACGCTCTTGTCGTCGAGGAACGGGTGGAACAGGCCCATCGCGTTAGAACCACCGCCGATGCACGCCACCAGAGAGTCCGGCAGGCGGCCTTCCTGGTCTTGCAATTGGGTACGGGTTTCCTTGCCGATCACAGCCTGGAAGTCGCGAACCATTGCAGGGTATGGATGCGGCCCGGCGACGGTGCCGATCAGGTAGAAAGTGCTGTCGACGTTGGTCACCCAGTCACGCAGCGCTTCGTTCATTGCATCTTTCAGAGTGCCGGTGCCGGCCACTACCGGGATCACTTCAGCGCCCAGCAGCTTCATGCGGAAGACGTTGGCCTGCTGACGTTCGATGTCAGTGGTGCCCATGTAGATCACGCAATCCAGGCCGAAACGTGCGGCCACGGTGGCGGTCGCCACGCCGTGCATACCAGCGCCGGTCTCGGCGATGATGCGTTTCTTGCCCATGCGCCGCGCCAGCAGGATCTGGCCGATGCAGTTGTTGATCTTGTGCGCACCGGTGTGGTTCAGCTCTTCGCGCTTGAGGTAAATCTTCGCGCCGCCGCAGAACTCAGTCAGGCGTTCGGCGTAATAAAGCGGACTTGGACGACCGACATAGTCGCGCTGGAAGTAGGCCAATTCTTCTTTGAATGCCGGATCTTCCTTGGCCAATTCGTATTCACGGGCCAGGTCGAGGATCAACGGCATCAGGGTTTCGGCGACGTAACGGCCGCCGAACGAGCCAAACAGGCCGTTGGCATCGGGGCCGTTGCGCAGATTAGTCTGGGTCATGGGTCGCTCCAGTTGGATTCGTGTGATGACAATGACGCTCACTCTACCCCTGACGTTGCACCCTGAAAACCGATAAGATCGCCACAACCTGTCAGGAAAACTCACAGATCCCATGAGCCACGACCTCCCCCCGCTGAACGCCCTTCGCGCCTTCGAAGCTACTGCCCGCCTGAACAGCGTCAGTCAGGCTGCCGAACAGCTACACGTCACCCACGGCGCGGTCAGCCGGCAACTCAAGGTGCTTGAAGAACACCTTGGCGTTGCCCTGTTCATCAAGGACGGACGTGGCCTTAAACTCACAGATGCCGGAATTCGTTTACGCGATGCCAGTGCCGAGGCCTTCGAGCGATTGCGCACTGTTTGCGCCGAACTGACCCAAAGCACCGCCGATGCGCCTTTCGTGCTTGGCTGCTCGGGGAGTTTGCTGGCGCGCTGGTTTATTCCGCGCCTCGGGCGGCTGAATGCAGACCTGCCAGATCTGCGTTTGCACCTGTCGGCCGGGGAAGGTGATCTCGATCCACGCCGCCCGGGACTGGACGCCTTGCTAGTGTTTGCCGAGCCGCCGTGGCCAGCGGACATGCAAGTCTATGAACTGGCCAGCGAACGTATCGGCCCGGTCATGAGCCCACGCTTCGCCGGTTTCGAAAGACTGCAACAGGCGCCGGCCAGCGCGCTATTGACCGAACCGTTGCTGCACACCACCTCGCGCCCGCAAGCCTGGCCGAGCTGGGCGCAGCAAATCGGCCTCGACGCCAAGGCGTTGAAGTACGGGCAGGGTTTCGAGCATTTGTATTATTTGCTGGAAGCGGCGGTGGCAGGGCTGGGTGTGGCGATTGCCCCTGAGCCACTGGTGGCCGAGGATTTGAAGGCCGGCCGCCTGGTCGCGCCGTGGGGCTTCAGTGAAACCCCGGCGCAACTGGCGTTGTGGCTACCCAAGCGCGCCGCGGACGGGCGCGCTCGGCAGTTGGCGCAGTGGCTCAAGAATGAGCTGCGCCAAGCGGATTAGTCGCCGCGTTTGCACAACAGGTAAGCCGCGAGCAGACCCAGTGCACCAACGGCGACACCGGCTGTAGTCCAAGGGTGTTCCTGGGCGTAGTCCCGGGTTGCGATCCCGGTTTCGCGGGTTTTCACTTTGACTTCTTCGTAGGCATCGCTCAGCAGGTGGCGAGAATGTTTCAGCGCGTTCTCGGCGTTGCTTTTCAGGGCCTTGAGGGTTTTACGCGACTCGTCCGAGGCGTCGTCCTTCAGGTTTTCCAGCGACTTGAGAAGACTCTCGATCTCGGCTTCCATGCTTTGCAATGAGGCTTTACGTAAAGAGGTGTTGGCCATGGTGGCTCTCCTTCATTGGTGATGAGTAGCGTGTGTTGGTTGGGACTTCAGGCGTTTGAGAAAGTGCAGTAAATCTGAACTTTGCTGTGGGAATAGCCGACAGAAGTAATACGAAAAATCACTGCTAGGCTGTATTTCATACCCCAAGGAGAACGCTATGACTGATCACCACACCTACAAGAAAGTCGAGCTGGTCGGCTCGTCCCCTACCAGCATCGAAGATGCGATCAACAACGCGCTGGCCGAAGCCAGCAAAAGCCTCAAGCATCTGGAATGGTTCGAAGTGACCGAGACCCGCGGCCACATCAAGGATGGCAAGGCAGCCCATTTCCAGGTGACCTTGAAAGTCGGGTTCCGGATTGCCAGCAGCTGAGTTTGAGCTAGTCTTCTGAACTTGCGCGCTGGCCGAGTGCCATAGGGAATGGCAAAGCGCTACATGTGTGCATCCGGCTGCTTGCCGGGTGCCCCTATTGATCCGACCAGGGAATGCAACCGATGAAGAAGTTTATTTTGGCAGTAGGTTTGTTGAGCCTTGCAGGAACGGCCTTTGCTGACGGCAAGTCGTGTGAAGAGCTGAAAGCTGAAATCGCGGCGAAACTGGACGCCAAGGGCGTTGCCGGTTATTCGCTGGAAATCGCCGATAAAGGCGCGGAAGCTGGCGGCAAAATCGTCGGTACCTGTGAGAAAGGCACCAAAGTCATCGTCTACACCAAGTAGGCTGATTCCTGCTCAAATGAAAAAGCCGACGCATTGGCGTCGGCTTTTTTGTGCCCGCGAATTACGCGTCAGCCTTTCATGACCTGCGCCAGCAACTCGTAGGAATGTATGCGATCGGCGTGTTCGTACAGGTCGCTGGTAAAGATCAACTCGTCAGCCTGGGTCTGCTCGATCAGCACTTCCAGTTTGGCGCGGATTTTCTGCGGGCTGCCGACCATCGCCAGACCAAGGAAATCGCCCACCGCTTCTTTCTCGTGCGGCAACCACAGGCCATCCATGGTTTTCACTGGTGGACGTTGCACCAGGCTCTGGCCGCGCATCAACGCGAGGATTCGCTGGTAGACCGAGGTCGCCAGATAGTCGGCCTGTTCGTCGGTGTCGGCCGCCACCAATGGCACGCCGAGCATCACGTAAGGCTTGTCCAAAACCGCCGACGGCTTGAAGTGATTGCGGTAGACGCGAATCGCCTCATGCATGAAACGCGGTGCGAAATGCGAGGCGAAGGCGTAGGGCAAACCACGCTCACCTGCCAGTTGTGCACTGAACAGACTCGAACCCAGCAACCACACCGGAACATTGGTGCCGGTGCCCGGCATCGCGATGATCCGTTGATCCGGCGTGCGCGGGCCGAGGTAGCGCACCAGCTCTGCAACGTCTTCGGGGAAGTCATCAGCACTGCCGGAGCGTTCACGGCGCAGCGCACGTGCAGTCATCTGATCGGAACCCGGCGCACGGCCCAGGCCAAGGTCGATACGACCGGGATACAGGCTTTCCAGAGTGCCGAACTGTTCGGCGATCACCAACGGCGCGTGGTTGGGCAGCATCACACCACCGGAGCCAACGCGAATCGTCGAAGTGCCGCCGGCCAGATAACCGAGCAACACCGAGGTCGCGGAACTGGCGATGCCGTCCATGTTGTGGTGTTCAGCCACCCAAAAGCGGGTGTAGCCGAATTTTTCGACGTGCTGCGCCAGGTCCAGGGAATTGCGTAGCGACTGGGCCGCACTGCCGTTCTCCCGCACGGGCACCAGGTCGAGGGTGGAGTACTTGATTTCGGACAATCGTTTCATAAACCTGCTTCTCCAATGGGCCGCAGGTTTTTTTCACGAGTGAAAACCTGCCGAGTCTAAAAGCGTTCTCTATGCAATGAGGGCATATACCCGAGTTTCAATAGCAGACACGAATTTGCTTACCAGATAAGCGGTTTGATCCGACAAGGTGAACTTTGCCAAGTCTTCTATCCTCAGAACCCTTAGCAACCGAAAACCACGAAGGCGCGACATTCCGCGCCGGATCTTGAGGAGGCAGACATGGCTATCACGAAGAAAGCATCGGCTCATTGGGAAGGTGACCTGAAAACCGGCATCGGTTCGATTTCCACGGAAACCGGTGTTCTCAGAGAAGCACCCTATGGCTTCAAGGCCCGTTTCGAAGGCGGCAAGGGCACCAATCCGGAAGAGCTGATCGGCGCAGCCCACGCGGGTTGTTTCTCCATGGCGTTTTCGATGATCCTCGGCGACGCAGGCCTCAAGGCTGACAGCATCGATACCAATGCCGAAGTTACGCTGGATCAGGTCGACGGTGGATTTGCGATCACCGCGGTGAAACTGATCCTCAAGGCAAAAATCCCCGGGGCGACCCAGGCGCAGTTTGAAGAGCTGAGCAACAAAGCCAAAGAAGGCTGCCCGGTGTCCAAGGTGCTGAATGCCAAGATCAGCCTGGATGCGACGTTGGTTAGCTGAGTTTCGACCCAGGTTAATCAGGCGTTGTATGCACTGACGCCTTCGCGAGCAGGCTCGCTCCCACATTTTGAAATGCATTCAAATGTGGGAGCGAGCCTGCTCGCGAAGGCAATCTTATTACCGACACAACTCCACAACTGAAACGGTGGGTTGTGACTGATATCAGAACTCCCCTCGCAAAACTGTGGTCGAATAAATGACAGCAGCTTCAGCGCATAGACATGCGCGCTGCCTCAAGGGAGCTTCACCATGAAACGTTTTGCCTTGGCGATTATCTGTTGCGCGCTGGCCACTTCGGCCTTGGCGGCACCGAAATCCTGTGAAGAACTCAAGAATGAGATCGAGGTCAAGATTCAGGCCAACGCGGTGCCTTCCTACACCCTGGAAATCGTTACCAAGGAAGAAGCTGCCAAGCACGACGTAGCGATGATCGTTGGTACCTGCGAAAACGACACCAAAGCCATCATCTATCAAAAGAACGATCGTTGATCCGGTTCAGATGATGCAGAAGACTTCCCGGTCTTCGGCCACGATCTCCCGCTTGGCGTTGTACAGCCGGGCGCTGGGAGTAAAGGCCAGGGAGCGACCTTCCAGCGTGTAACGCTGGCCGGCCTCAAACTTGTCGTAGCGAATGGTCAGGTAGCACAGCCGTTCCGAAGAGTCGTTCAAGAACCCCGAACCGCCTGTGAACACTTCAAAGTCGAAGCGCACCTTCAGCTCATGGCTTCCTGGGGTGACCTGAAAGAAGCGCCCGTCCGTTAATCGCTGGTTATCCAGGCGTTCAGCCATCATCAACTTGCCACCGGGGGTCGGTGTCGACATGTCGACCCAGGCCATCTGCGGGTCGACGGCCGGCAGCGGACTCAGGCAACCGGAAAGAGCGCTCGCCCCGAGCAACAGCAATAACCTGCGCATGATGAATGTCCCGATGATTGGTCATTCAGCATAACGCCGATCACGTGCGTTGGCAGCCTGCGGGTGTGGCCTGCCCGATGACTTTTCGCTGCTGGTCGTAGAGCTTTGCCCACGGCCGGAAACCGATATTCCCCGCTTGCAGCTGATAACGCTGACCGGCGTTGAAATCCTTGAATTTCACACTTAACTGGCAATCACGCCACAACGGTTCGGAATCGGGGCCGATGTTGGTGGGTTCGACGGCGAACTGGTAACGAACCTTCAATTCATGGCTACCGGGTTGCACTTCAAAGAAGCGCTTGTCAGTGGCGGCCTTGTCATCGACCTTTAACGCTTGCAACGCCGAATCTTCCTGCTTTGAAGCCAGGTCGATCCACGCCTGGGACGGGTCAGGATCGGGCATTCCGAATCCGGCACAACCGGCCAGCGTCAACAGGCCTCCTGTCAGCATCAACTTGCGCATAGCGGAGCTCCAGTGTGGCGGGATAGTCTTGAGGACAGACTTTCCAGGGATGTTTTTTATTGTGATCAGGCCGTTTTCAAGCCTTGGGTTACTTGATCGCGTTTTGCGCGTTTTGTTTCCGGGTGTGTTGTTTTTGTTGCTCAACGGTTGCGCCAGCGTCAGCTACTACAGCCAGTTGGCCAATGGTCAGCTGCAATTGCTGCGGGCCCGAGAGCCGGTGGCCAAGGTGATTGCCGATCCTCAACGCGATCCGAAACTGCGTGCGCACCTGGCCCAGTCGCAAAAGGCCCGGGTGTTTGCCAGCCAGCAGTTGCACCTGCCGGATAACCAGAGCTATCGCCTGTACGCCGACATTGGTCGGCCCTATGTGGTCTGGAATGTCTTCGTCACGCCGGAATTTTCCCTGAAGCCGCAAAACCATTGCTTCCCCATCGCCGGTTGCGTCGCCTATCGCGGTTACTACAGCCAGAGCGCGGCCCGTGGCGAAGCGGCGTTGCAGCGACTGCAAGGCATGGACGTGTCGATCGGCGGGGTCGAGGCCTACTCGACGCTGGGCTGGTTCAACGACCCGATCATCAGCTCGATGATGAATTGGGGCGATGAACGACTGGCGACGCTGATCTTTCATGAATTGGCGCATCAACGTTTTTATGTGAAGGACGACACCGAGTTCAACGAATCCTTTGCCACGTTTGTCGAGCAGGAAGGCACCCGGCAATGGCGCGCCAGCCGTGGGCTTGCCCCGGAAAACGGCGCAACGCTGCAACAACGCGATCAGCTCACTCAACTGGTTCTGGACACCCGCACACGCCTTGAACGCCTGTACGCCCAACCCCTGCCCATCGAGCAGATGCGCCAGCGCAAGGCCGAGGAGTTCGAACGGCTGCGCAGCGACTATCGGGCGATGCGTGACAGCCAATGGAACGGGGACAAACGCTATGACGCGTGGATCAACGCACCGATGAACAATGCCAAGTTGCTTCCGTTTGGTTTGTACGACCAATGGGTACCGGCGTTTGCGGCGTTGTTCAAGCAGGTTGGTGGGGATTGGGTGAGGTTTTATGCCGAGGTGGAGAAGCTGGGTGGGTTGCCGGTTGTTGAGCGCAAGGCGGCGTTGAAAGAGTTGGCAGAGTCGTAGATTAGCGGTGGCTGATCCGGCCTCTTCGCGGGCAAGCCTCGCTCCTACAAATGAATGAAACCTGTAGGAGCGAGGCTTGCCCGCGAAGGCGTCGCTAATGTCACAACCAAATCGCATCCCACAACGGGTAATCCCCAGCCTTCGAGACCAATCCCGCACGTATAGGGTTGCGAACGATATATCGAGCAACTGCCTGCAAATCCTCTTCCTTGCGGATGGCTCGATCATGATAGCCATGCTGCCAAACCGGACCTTGGCGCCCTATCGAGCGATTAAGCGTCACCGCGATGCGCGATTTGGTCCGAGCCATCAATGTGGGCAGTTGAGTGTTTTGCAACTCGATCAGCCAATGGAAATGATCGGGCATGACGACCCAGGCTAATGACGTTGCGAACCCTTCTCGCTCAGCAGTTCTAAAGGCGTCTATCACCAAACGCCCGCACTTGAAGTCATGAAACAACGGCTCTCGATTGAGAATTACTGCCGTCAGTAGATAAATCTGCCCGGATTCCGAATATCGTCCGGCGCGTAATCGATGGGCATGTTTGAGCTCTGGCAATGCTGATCCTCCTTGATCGTGGCCTGAGCCTCGAAGGCTAGAACGATCAGAAGGGATTGGAGTGAAAACAGTTGCTCAGGATGTGTCTGGGAGGACGCCTTCGCGGGCAAGCCTCGCTCCTACTGTTCACGTGATCTGTAGGAGCGAGGCTTGCCCGCGAAAGCGATTTATCTAACGCTGCAAAAACGCCTGATGCATCTCTTCCAGCGTTTCGAAGTGATACGCCGGTGCTTCGGCGCTCAGTTCTTCGTGGCTGCCGAATCCGTACCCCACGGCCGCTGCGTCCAGGCCGTTGCTCCGGGCGCCGATCAAGTCGTGTTTGCGGTCGCCGATCATCAGGGTGTTGGCCGGGTCCAGGCCTTCTTCGGCTATCAAATGGGCGATCAGCTCGACCTTGTTGGTCCGCGTGCCGTCCAGTTCGCTGCCGTAAATCACTTTGAAGTGTTTGGCGAAGTCGAAGTGGCGGGCGATCTCGCGGGCGAATACCCAGGGTTTGGAGGTGGCGATATACAGCTGTCGTCCTTGCCCGCTGAGGGTTTCCAGCAGCGGTGTCACGCCTTCAAACACGCGGTTTTCATACAGACCAGTGACCTTGAAGCGCTCGCGATAGAAATTCACCGCTTCCCAGGCCTTGGGTTCGTCGAACCCGTAGAACTGCATGAACGCCTGCAACAGCGGTGGGCCGATGAAGTGTTCGAGTTTGGTCAGGTCGGGTTCATCGATGCCCAGTTTGGCCAAGGCAAATTGAATCGAGCGGGTAATGCCCTCGCGTGGGTCGGTCAGGGTGCCATCGAGGTCGAACAAAACAGTTTGGTAATGCATGAAAATTCCTGGGCTAGAGTGAGACGCTTCAGACCTTGTCGTAGCCTTCGGCCAGATGCAGGTCCTTGAGCTTCACGTAGTTCGCCGCGCTGTAGGTGAAGAAGGCGTTTTCCTTGTCAGTCAGTGGCCGGATCTGTTTCACCGGGCTGCCGACATACAGGAAACCGCTTTCCAGACGCTTGCCCGGCGGCACCAGGCTGCCGGCGCCAATGATGACGTCATCCTCGACCACTGCACCGTCCATGACGATGCTGCCCATGCCGATCAATACCCGGCTGCCCACCGAACAACCGTGAAGCATGACTTTGTGCGCGATGGTCACGTCATCACCGATCAGGCACGGAAAGCCATCGGGATTGAACGGCCCGGCGTGGGTGATGTGCAGCACGCAGCCATCCTGGACGCTGGTGCGCGCACCGATGCGGATGCGGTGCATGTCGCCGCGGATCACTGTCAGCGGCCAGACGGAGCTGTCTTCGCCGATTTCTACGTCGCCGATTACCACCGCCGAGCCGTCGACAAAAGCGCCTTTGCCCAGTAGCGGCGTGTGGTTCAGATACTTGCGAAGGGACACGATAGGTTCTCTCTCTGTCGCTGATAGCTGCGGTGAGTGTCGATTGTAATTAAGATGGGGCAATGTTTCTTCCAGCCAAGGTGCCAACCGTGAGCGTGAACAACCCTCTTTTGCAGTCCTACGACCTGCCGCCGTTCTCGGCGATCCGTGCCGAACACGTGCAACCGGCGATTGAACAGATCCTGGCTGACAACCGCGCCGCCATTATCGAGATCCTCAAAACCCAGGGCAAACAACCGACCTGGGCCGGCCTGGTGCTGGCGATGGACGAACTCAATGATCGACTGGGCGCTGCCTGGAGCCCGGTCAGCCACTTGAACGCCGTGTGCAACAGCGCTGAATTGCGTGAAGCCTACGAGTCCTGCCTGCCAGCCTTGAGCGCCTACTCCACCGAGATGGGCCAGAACCGCGAACTGTTCCAGGCCTTCGAAGCCCTGGCCAACAGCCCGGAAGCGGCCGGTTTCGATGTGGCGCAAAAAACTATCCTGGAACACGCCCTGCGTGACTTCCGCCTGTCGGGTATCGACCTGCCGGAAGCCGAACAGAAGCGTTACGCCGAAGTGCAGAGCAAGCTCTCGGAACTGGGCAGCCGCTTCTCCAACCAGTTGCTCGACGCGACTCAAGCCTGGACCAAGCACGTCACCGACGAAGCCACCCTCGCCGGCCTGACCGATTCGGCCAAGGCGCAAATGGCTGCCGCAGCACAGGCCAAAGGTCTGGAAGGTTTCCTGATTACCCTGGAATTCCCGAGCTACTACGCGGTGATGACCTACGCCCAGGACCGCGCCCTGCGCGAAGAAGTCTACGCCGCCTACTGCACCCGTGCGTCGGACCAAGGCCCGAATGCCGGTCAGAACGATAACAGCCCGGTGATGGAAGAAATCCTCGACCTGCGTCAGGAACTGGCCAAGCTGCTGGGTTTCGCCAGCTTTTCGGAACTGAGTCTGGCCACCAAAATGGCCGAATCCAGCGATCAGGTTCTAAGTTTCCTACGAGACCTGGCCAAGCGCAGCAAGCCGTTCGCCGCTCAGGATCTGGAACAGCTCAAGGCCTACGCCGCCGAACAAGGCTGCCCGGACCTGCAAAGCTGGGACAGCGGTTTCTACGGTGAAAAACTCCGCGAGCAACGTTACAGCGTTGCCCAGGAAGCACTGCGCGCCTACTTCCCGATCGACAAAGTGCTGGGCGGCCTGTTCGCCATCGTTCAGCGCCTGTACGGCATCGAGATCGCCGAGCAAAAAGGCTTCGACACCTGGCACCCGGATGTTCGCCTGTTCGAAATCAAGGAAAACGGCCAGCACGTCGGCCGCTTCTTCTTTGACCTGTACGCCCGCGCCAACAAGCGCGGCGGTGCGTGGATGGACGGCGCTCGTGACCGTCGTCGCAATGTCGCAGGTGTGCTGCAAAGCCCGGTAGCCAATCTGGTGTGCAACTTCACCCCGGCGGACAGCGGCAAGCCTGCGCTGCTGACCCACGATGAAGTCACCACTCTGTTCCACGAATTCGGCCATGGCCTGCATCACCTGCTGACCCGCGTCGAGCATGCCGGCGTGTCCGGCATCAACGGCGTGGCGTGGGATGCGGTCGAGTTGCCAAGCCAGTTCATGGAAAACTGGTGCTGGGAGCCTGAAGGCCTGGCGCTGATTTCCGGTCACTACGAAACCGGCGAACCGCTGCCGCAAGACTTGTTGGGCAAAATGCTCGCGGCGAAGAACTTCCAGTCCGGCCTGATGATGGTGCGTCAACTGGAGTTCTCGCTGTTCGACTTCGAACTGCACGCCACCCACGGCGACGGCCGCAGTGTGTTGCAAGTGCTTGAAGGCGTGCGCGACGAGGTGTCGGTCATGCGTCCACCGGCCTACAACCGCTTCCCGAACAGCTTCGCGCACATCTTCGCCGGTGGTTACGCGGCGGGTTACTACAGCTACAAGTGGGCTGAAGTACTCTCGGCCGATGCCTTCTCGAAGTTCGAAGAAGACGGCGTGCTCAATGCCGAAACCGGTCGCGCGTTCCGCGAAGCGATCCTGGCGCGCGGCGGTTCTCAGGAACCGATGGTGCTGTTCGTCGACTTCCGTGGCCGTGCGCCAACGATTGACGCACTCTTGCGCCACAGCGGCCTGAGTGAGGACGCGGCAGCATGAGCGAGGGACCTGTGATCACGAAAAAACGCTTTATCGCCGGGGCGGTCTGCCCGGCGTGCAGCGAGCCGGACAAGTTGATGATGTGGAACGAAGACGAGGTCCCACACCGTGAGTGTGTGGCCTGCGGTTATTCCGACACGCTCAATGAACAAGGTTTGTCCGTGCCCAAGGAATTGGGCACGCGGGTCAACGTTTCGGCACTGAAAGCGCCGGACGCCAAGGTTCAGGCAGTGCAATTCTTCCCGAACCCGAAACTGAAGAAAAAGCCTGACGAGCAACATTGAGTAGTCCCATGTGGGAGCGGGCTCGCTCGCTCCCACAAGGGTTGCGGCTTTGAAATTTCCTACTTTTCGACATTCGCCGATTTAAACCAGCTCTGCATCGAGCACATGGCGAACGGGCTGGTGCTGCAATCACCATTGGCCAACGCCGTGCGCAACTTGTCGGCATCGGCCTGCATCATGTAGCGAACGCCGTCCTTGAAGTGGGTACTGTCACCAAAACCGCCCTCGGTCATTTCATTCAGGGCGTCTTCCTTGCTCCAACCCTGCACCACCACCCGGTACATCGCCGCCATCAGGCCGGTGCGATCGGAACCGTGTTTGCAATGCATCAACACCGGACCTTTGGCCTCGGCGGCCTGAATCGCGCGAAGCGCGGTAATGACCTGCGCGTCATCCACGTGATTGGTGCGATAAGGCAGTTGGACCAGATTGATGTCAGGCGTGGATATCCAACTCTTGTCTGACTCCGGCAGGAAGCTGATGACGGTGCCTACCTTGAGTTTTTCCAGCAGCGGCACGACCCCGCTGTCCGGCAATGCGCTGCGGTAAAGAGTCGGTGACATCTGGTAGAGGTTGTATTTCGCGTCCACTGATTGCGCCCATTCAGCAGGTCGCGGCGATGTGGCGTCGTCGGCAAAGGCCAGTGACAGATTGAAAAAGGCAATCAACGACAGGCACATCGCTGGGACAAGACGGGTGTTGGGCATACTGGGCGACCGTAAAGGAAGAAGCGGATTAATGACACTCAGCTTCAGCCTTGAGCGGTCAACGCGTTGTGAGCCGCCTGTCAAAGAATCGTGAATCCATCGACTTTCGTCGCAAAAGCCCGGTTTATTTCAGCTGAATCGGTTCAACCTGATACTTAGCCTGCTACCATTTGTTACCAAAGTTTGCAGAGATACGGCGTTCTCACCGATCGCCGAGGTCCGCACTCCTGCCAAAACGAAAAGCCGTTCGCCGAAATGGCAAAAAAACCATCAATGCCTGATGAGGTGCACCTCCCATGTCTGATCAAGATCGAGACAACCCGCGGCGTGAGTTTTTGCGCAAATCCCTGACCTTGATCCCGGTGGTCACCGTCGCCAGCACTGCGCTGGGCAGCTCCGTCCTGCTCGCCGCGCCAGAATCAGCGCCGACCAATCCCGGCAAAACACCCGTCAGCACCAGCACCTATGAGCCGACCTACTTCACCGCAGAAGAATGGACGTTCATCAAGGCTGCCGTCGCGCAACTGATCCCGAGTGATGCGCAAGGGCCAGGCGCCCTGGAAGCCGGAGTGCCGGAATACATCGACCGGCAGATGAACACCCCGTACGCCGCCGGCGCTCTGTGGTTCATGCAAGGACCGTTCAACGCCGACGCTCCGGCGGAGATGGGCTGGCAGAGCAAACTTGTACCCAAAGAGATCTATCGCTTGGGCATTGCCGCTGCGGATGCTTGGTCGAAAGCCTTCAACGGTAAAGTATTTGCTGAGCAAGACAGCGCTACCCGAGACGATTTGCTCAAGCAACTCGAGGCCGGAAAGCCTGAGTTCGACAGCGTGCCGTCGAAGATTTTCTTCAACTTGCTGCTGCAAAACACCAAGGAAGGGTTCTTCTGCGACCCAATCCACGGTGGCAACAAAGGCATGGTCGGCTGGACCATGATCGGCTTCCCCGGCGCCCGCGCCGATTTCATGGATTGGGTGGAACGCAACGAGCAATACCCCTTCCCGGCAGTTTCGATTCGCGGCGAGAGGGCATAAGCATGGCAACGGTAATGAAGAAGGTCGACGCAGTGATCGTCGGTTTTGGCTGGACCGGCGCGATCATGGCCAAAGAGCTGACAGAAGCAGGCCTGAACGTGTTGGCGCTGGAGCGCGGACCGATGCAGGACACTTACCCTGACGGCAATTATCCGCAGGTGATCGACGAACTCACCTACAGCGTGCGTAAGAAACTTTTCCAGGACATCTCCAAAGAGACCGTGACCATTCGCCATAGCGTGAATGACATTGCGCTACCGAACCGTCAGCTCGGCGCCTTCCTGCCCGGCAACGGGGTTGGTGGCGCGGGCCTGCATTGGTCCGGCGTGCACTTTCGGGTCGATCCGATCGAGTTGCGGATGCGCAGCCACTACGAAGAGCGCTACGGCAAAAGCTTCATCCCCAAGGACATGACCATCCAGGACTTCGGCGTCAGCTATGAAGAGCTGGAACCGTTTTTCGATTACGCCGAGAAGGTGTTCGGTACGTCGGGTCAGGCCTGGACGGTGAACGGTCAACTGGTCGGCGAAGGCAAGGGCGGCAACCCTTACGCGCCGGATCGCTCGAACCCGTTTCCGTTGGAATCCCAGAAGAACACGGTTTCCGCACAGCTGTTTCAGAAAGCCGCCACAGCCGTAGGTTACAAACCCTACAACCTGCCGTCGGCGAATACGTCCGGCCCATACACCAATCCCTACGGCGCACAGATGGGCCCGTGCAACTTCTGCGGTTTTTGCAGCGGCTACGTTTGCTACATGTACTCCAAGGCGTCGCCCAACGTGAACATTCTGCCGGCGCTCAAGCCGCTGCCGAATTTCGAACTGCGGCCTAATTCCCACGTGTTGCGGGTCAATCTCGACAGCACCAAGAGCAAAGCCACCGGCGTGACTTACATCGATGGCCAGGGCCGGGAGATCGAGCAACCCGCCGACCTGGTGATCCTCGGCGCGTTCCAGTTCCACAACGTGCGATTGATGCTGCTTTCCGGCATCGGCAAGCCTTACGACCCAATCAGCGGTGAAGGCGTGGTCGGCAAGAACTTCGCCTACCAGAACATGGCCACGATCAAGGCGTTCTTCGACAAGGACACCCACACCAACAACTTCATCGGTGCCGGCGGCAATGGCGTGGCAATTGATGATTTCAACGCCGACAACTTCGACCACGGGCCGCACGGCTTCGTCGGCGGCTCGCCGATGTGGGTCAACCAGGCCGGCAGCCGGCCGATTGCCGGGACCTCCAACCCGCCCGGTACGCCGGCCTGGGGCAGTGCCTGGAAACGCGCCACCGCCGATTACTACACCCACCAGGTGTCGATGGATGCCCACGGTGCGCATCAGTCCTACCGTGGCAACTACCTGGATCTCGACCCGGTTTACCGCGATGCCTACGGCTTGCCGCTGCTGCGGATGACCTTCGACTGGCAGGAAAACGACATCAAGATGAACCGCTTCATGGTCGAGAAAATGGGCAAGATTGCCGAAGCGATGGGCCCGAAAGCCATCGCCGTGATCGGCAAGAAGGTCGGTGATCACTTCAACACCGCGTCTTACCAGACCACCCACCTCAACGGTGGCGCGATCATGGGTACCGATCCGAAAACCAGCGCCCTGAACCGATACCTTCAGAGCTGGGACGTGCACAACGTATTCGTCCCAGGCGCGTCTGCTTTCCCACAAGGCTTGGGTTACAACCCTACAGGCCTGGTTGCCGCATTGACCTACTGGTCGGCCCGGGCGATCCGCGAGCAGTACCTGAAAAACCCCGGCCCGCTGGTTCAGGCTTAAGGAGCGATGACCATGAAAGCACTCGTTATCGCGACTTTGGCCCTGCTCGGCAGCGGCTCGATCAACGCCGCAGAAGTTGATCAAAATCTGATCAAACAAGGCGAATACCTCGCCCGTGCCGGCGACTGCGTGGCCTGTCACACCGCCAAGGACGGCAAGCCGTTCGCCGGTGGCCTGCCGATGGAAACGCCGATCGGCACGATCTACTCCACTAACATCACCCCGGACAAAACCGGCCTGGGCGACTACAGCTTCGAAGACTTCGACAAAGCCGTACGGCATGGCGTCGCCAAAAACGGCAGTACGTTGTACCCGGCGATGCCGTATCCGTCCTACGCCAGCGTCACCGAACCCGACATGCAAGCCTTGTACGCCTACTTCATGCACGGCGTTGCGCCAGTGGCCCAGGACAACAAGGCCAGCGACATTCCCTGGCCGTTGAGCATGCGTTGGCCGCTGATGGGTTGGCGCTGGATGTTTGCCCCAGCGGTGGCGGACTACAAAGCAGCGTCCGGCGCTGATGCCGTGGTCAGTCGTGGGGCTTATCTGGTGGAAGGCCTGGGGCATTGCGGCGCTTGCCATACGCCGCGTGCCCTGACCATGCAGGAAAAATCCTTGAATGCCGGCGAAGGCAGTACGTTTCTATCAGGCAGTGCGCCACTGGAAGGCTGGATCGCGAAAAGCCTTCGCGGTGATCATAAGGATGGTCTCGGAAGCTGGAGCGAAGAGCAACTGGTGCAATTCCTCAAGACCGGGCGCAGCGACCGCAGTGCGGTATTCGGTGGCATGAGCGATGTGGTCACCCACAGCATGCAGTACATGACCGACGCCGACCTGACCGCGATTGCCCGTTACCTCAAGTCGCTGCCGGCCAATGACCCCAACGACCAGCCGCACCAGTACGACAAACAAGTCGCCCAGGCGCTATGGAAAGGTGACGACAGCAAACCAGGCGCTTCGGTGTACATCGACAACTGCGCGGCCTGCCACCGTACTGACGGTCACGGTTATACGCGGGTGTTCCCGGCCTTGGCGGGCAACCCGGTGTTGCAGTCGGAGGACCCAACGTCGCTGATTCACATCGTGCTCAAGGGCGGCACATTGCCAGCCACGCACACGGCGCCATCGACCTTCACCATGCCGGGATTTGCCTGGCGGTTGTCGGATCAGGAAGTGGCGGATGTCGTTACCTTCATCAGCACTAGTTGGGGGAATAAAGGAACGACGGTAAAGTCCGGCGATGTAGCCAAACTGCGCAAGGATGATATGAAAACAACTTCCGGCGACGATCTTGGCCAACTCACTCAGCATAACTAAGCTGTCGCGATGAACTGAACCTGCATGAGTGATCATGCAGGTTTAATCAATTGTCGAGGATCAAGGATTGACGATAGCGGAATAGGCCTTGGCCAGAACCAACAGCTTTTCCTTGTCGTCACTGTCGATATCACCGTCACCGTCCACATCACTGCGTACGGTCCGAATGTTGAAGGATCGGCCGCCATCCGCCGAAACTGCCGTGACATAGACGGAATCCACCAGGGCTTCGGTCTGTACGCCATTAACAGCGTCCCAGCCCAGTTCCATTCGGGCAAGTTGCATCGATACTTGCGATTCGTTTGGGTTAACGATACTCGGGGCCAACAATTGCAAAAAAATACCGCGCTGATTAAACATAGACATTTATTAATTCCATTTAATAAGTAATGCACGAAGGTTTTCGTGTGCGACGGATACTACTTACTCCACTACACAACAACCTACTGTTTATATGTTTCCCATGATGACGACAGATCTCGTTATTACTCGGCCAATGCCAAAATCGCTTTGATACGACAGATCGCCGAACGGCACTGGCTGTATTCTCAGCGCTCCTATACTGTATGTGCATACAGCTCGGAGCAACGAACCATGGCCACCCCTCTCCCGCCACGCGGCCGCGGCACCGCCACCAATCCGCACAACCGCTTCGCGCCGAATCGTTCGGTGGCCGAGGATGACGGTTGGTATCAGGAAGCGCCGCTGACCCAAGGCACCGAGGTGCGCATCGAGACGGCGAAAACCATCATCACCCGCAACAACTCGCCGGACTTGCCCTTCGACCGCTCGATCAATCCCTATCGCGGCTGCGAGCACGGCTGCATCTATTGCTACGCGCGGCCCAGCCACGCTTATTGGGATATGTCGCCGGGGCTGGATTTCGAAACCAAGCTGATCGCCAAGACCAACGCCGCCGACGTGCTGGAGGAACAACTCAGCAAACGCGGCTATCAATGTGCGCCGATCAATCTGGGCTCCAACACCGATCCTTATCAGCCGATCGAGCGCGAACACAAAATCACCCGCCAAACCCTGGAAGTGCTGCTGCGCTACCGTCATCCGGTGACCATCATCACCAAGGGCTCGCTGATCCTGCGCGATCTGGACCTGCTGGCCGAGCTCGCCGAACAGCGGCTGGTGGCGGTGATGATCAGCCTCACCACCCTGGACGATGAGCTCAAGCGCATCCTCGAACCCCGGGCCGCAGCGCCCAAGGCGCGGTTGCGGGCGATCCGGGTAATGCGCGAGGCCGGGATCCCGGTGGGAGTCCTGTGTTCGCCGATGATTCCGATGATCAACGACAGCGAACTCGAAAGCCTGCTCACCGAGGCTCACGCTGCCGGTGCCCAGAGTGCGGCGTATATGATGTTGCGCTTGCCGCTCGAAGTCGCACCGCTATTCGAAGAATGGCTGGCCGCCCATTACCCGCAACGCGCGTCCCATGTGCTGAGCCTGATCCGCCAGAGTCGTGGTGGTGAGCTCTACGACAGCCGCTTTGGTGCGCGGATGCGCGGTGAAGGACCGTTCGCCGACCTGCTGGCGCAACGTTTTGCAAAAACCATCAAGCGCCTGGGTCTCAATCGGCGTGAAGGGTTTAATCTGGACTGCGACGCCTTCTGTCCGCCGGGTCGCCAAATGTCTTTGATTTGAGGACAATTGGCTTAAGGTTTAGTGGCAGGGAAAGCAAGATGCCATTACCCAGTCACGTTTTTTGTGACCTGGAACACACGTTCTAGAGCGGTTGATTCAGTTTGAGTTAAGTTTCGACGGTTACCTTGTTCATCGAGTGACTGACGGGTCTGGATTTACGACCTGGACGTTTTTTAAACAGCCACTGGCTTCATATCGGATAAAACGGGACACTTTCCCAACTCCGTCAAAGAGGATGAATCATGAGTGACAAGGATAAACAGCCGTTGGCTGCGTCGGCGCAAGCGCTCCCCGAGGCGGAATCCGCCGATGCAGCGCTGAAGCATATCGTTGACGGCTTTTTGCATTTTCATCACGAGATCTTTCCGCAGCAGGAAGAACTCTTCAAGAAACTCGCCACGGCCCAGAATCCCAGGGCAATGTTCATCACCTGCGCCGATTCGCGCATCGTGCCGGAGCTGATTACCCAAAGCTCCCCAGGCGACCTGTTCGTGACCCGCAACGTCGGCAACGTTGTGCCACCTTATGGGCAAATGAACGGCGGCGTTTCCACCGCCATCGAGTACGCCGTACTGGCCCTCGGTGTGCAGCACATCATCATTTGCGGGCACTCCGATTGCGGCGCCATGCGTGCAGTGCTCAACCCGCAAAGCCTGGAAAAAATGCCCACGGTCAAAGCCTGGCTGCGGCATGCCGAAGTGGCGAAAACCATGGTCCAGGAAAACTGCAATTGCGCTAACGAAAGCGAAAGCATGCACATCCTCACCGAAGAGAATGTGATCGCCCAGTTGCAGCATCTGCGTACACATCCATCGGTGGCCTCGCGCATGGCCAACGGTCATCTGTTTATCCATGGCTGGGTCTACAGCATCGAAACCAGCGAAATCCGAGCTTATGACGCGGATCAGGGGTGTTTCCTGCCTCTTGATGGCAGTCATCCGATTCCGGTGGCGACGCCTAAAGCGCGCTTCTAAATCCTCCTAAATCCCTGTGTGGTTAGCTACGGCTGCTCATTCAGCAGCCTGGCTTTGCCACGCCTGAAAAAAATTCGGGAGAATCCCTATGCGTGCTGCGCAACTGAAAGCTGTTCTGCCACGGGAGCTGCTGGCGTCCGTGGTTGTGTTCCTCGTGGCCCTGCCCTTGTGCATGGGCATCGCCATCGCCTCGGGATTGCCGCCGGCCAAAGGCCTGATCACCGGGATCATCGGTGGTCTGGTGGTGGGCTGGATTGCCGGCTCACCGCTGCAAGTCAGTGGCCCGGCCGCAGGTCTGGCGGTGTTGGTATTCGAGTTGGTGCGTCAGCATGGTGTTGCCATGCTCGGGCCGATCCTGCTGCTGGCGGGTTTGCTGCAACTGTTGGCCGGGCGCTTCAAACTGGGCTGCTGGTTCCGGGTGACGGCGCCGGCGGTGGTCTACGGCATGCTCGCCGGGATTGGCGTGTTGATTGTGCTATCCCAGGTGCATGTGATGCTCGACGCCGTGCCCAAACCATCAGGGCTGGATAACCTCGCGGCCTTCCCGGCTGCGGTGCTCCAAGCCTTGCCGTCCTTTGGCTGGCAGGCTGGTCTGCTCGGGCTGTCGACGATTGCGGTGATGTGGCTGTGGGAAAAATTCCGGCCTCATTCCCTGCGATTCGTTCCCGGCGCCTTGCTCGGCGTCGGTCTGGCGACGGTCGCCAGCCTGATGCTCGCCTTGCAGGTCAAACGCGTAGAAGTGCCGGCCAACCTGGCGGAAGCCATCGATTGGCTTAAACCGGCGGACCTGCTCAACCTGGCTGATCCGACGATCCTGATCGCCGCATTTGCCGTGGCCTTTATTGCCAGCGCCGAAACCCTGCTCTCGGCCGCTGCCGTGGACCGCATGCACAGCGGCGAGCGTTCGGACTTCGACCGGGAATTGTCCGCGCAAGGCGTGGGCAACATGCTCTGCGGTTTGCTCGGTGCCCTGCCGATGACCGGCGTGATTGTGCGCAGTTCGGCCAACGTCCAGGCCGGTGCGACCACACGCTACTCGGCGATCTTCCACGGCTTGTGGCTGCTGGCGTTCGTGCTGTTGCTGTCCAGCGTGCTGCAAAGCATTCCAGTGGCGAGCCTCGCAGGTGTGTTGGTCTACACCGGTTTCAAACTGGTCGACCTCAAAGCCTTTCGCGGTTTGGGCCGTTATGGCCGGATGCCGATGTTCACCTACGCGGCGACTGCCTTGGCGATCATCTTCACCGACCTGCTGACCGGCGTGCTGATCGGTTTCGGCCTGACCCTGGCCAAACTGGCGTGGAAAGCTTCGCGACTGAAAATCAGCCTGATCGACTTGCCCAAGGACGGCGAAATGGAACTGCGCTTGATCGGTGCGGCAACCTTTCTCAAGGTCCCGGCGCTGACCCAGGTGCTGGGCAGCATTCCAGCAGGCGCGACGGTGCATGTGCCGCTCAATAACCTGAGCTACATCGACCATTCGTGTCTGGAGTTGCTTGAGGAGTGGGGTCGGGCGAATGCGGCGAAGGGTTCGAAACTGCTGATTGAAGCGCGGGGGTTGAAGCGTCGGTTGGAAGGCAGATTGCGCACCACGTCCGGCGTTGGTTCAGCCGGATAAATAACCTGTAGGAGCGAGGCTTGCCCGCGAAGCTTTTGGCGGACTTGAGGACGCCTTCGCGGGCAAGCCTCGCTCCTACAGGGGATGTGTCGCTTTACGCAGCCGGCTGATCCAGCTCCAGGCCCACGCCCAACTGGCGCGACAGGCACGGCCAGCGTTTCCACGCGGCGCCGGTGTCCGGGCTGTTGAGTTTCTCGCGGTAGGCCTCCACCGATTCCAGCGCGAAACTGTCTTCGTTAAGCATCTCGTCCACAGCGTGATGCACCGCCTCATCCAGTTGGTTGGCGAATTCTTCGCCGATCAATTGGTGGGCAATCAGGTTGGCGACAGTCATGTCCAATGGGATCAGTGGCTGGCCAAAATGCTTGATGTACAGGTCATTGACCTCTTCGACCAACCGATGCGCCAGATACGCTTCGTCCAGCAGGCTGTCCAGGCCGATATGCCCGGCCATGATCGCCGGCGGCTGGAGGAAGAACTGCTCGGCGATTTTCAGCACCGGTTTGATCTGCGATTCGATGCCCGCTTCCCGTGCGACATCATTGGCGGCGTCCAGCAGGTCCGGCACTTGCTCGATGTAGGCGGTCACAAACCGGGTCATCACGCCATTGGCGTCAACGTCCGGCAGCTGGATGGCAGCGTGCAGGTGCGGCAGTTGGGTTTCCAGTTGACGAGTTAACAGGCCGGTCTCGGCCTCGTGTTGTTGGGCTTTTTGGATCTGCTCGCGCAATGCGGCGGTGTTCATGAAAACTCCAGGAAACAAAGGCAATGAAATAGGGAAGACATAACTTAGCTGGCTTATGAAAGTTGCTAAGACGCATTTGTCATAATTGTTTCATCCTTGAGACATCAAAGTTATATCGATTTGCCACCACTCGTCGCGCATCGTTCTCCATTCGTGGCCTTGAGCGCAAGTCCCGGCTGTTTCAGATCATTTACGCCATCACATTGCGAGGTGACAGTCGCTGTCTATACTCGGGTGGGAATGGAGTTAGCTGATGACGCCCGACTGCATGTGCAGCAAGGCTCGGCGATTCAAGTTCGTAGTCTGAAAAAGCCGCTCCCTTGCCGCTGGTGTTAGCCGGCGGGATAACAAGAACGATAAGGGGAACCCGCAATGATGCGACATCCACACGTCTGGATGGGCCTCCTGTTGTGGTCAATTTTCAGCCAGGCACAAGCGGCCTGGACTGTGAATATGGCGCCAGGAGCGACTGAAATCAGTCACGCAGTATTCGACCTGCACATGACCATTTTCTGGATCTGTGTAGTCATCGGCATCATCGTCTTCGGCGCCATGTTCTGGTCGATGATGGTCCACCGTCGCTCGACCGGGCAGGTGGCCGCCAAATTTCATGAAAGCACCACCGTCGAAATTCTCTGGACCATCGTGCCCTTCATCATCCTGGTGGCCATGGCGGTTCCCGCTACTGCGACCCTGATCAAGATGTACGACGCCAGTGAACCGGATATCGATATCCAGATCACCGGCTACCAGTGGAAGTGGCACTACAAATACCTGGGCCAGGACGTCGAGTTCTTCAGCAACCTGGCCACCCCCGCCGACCAGATCCACAACAAGGAAGCCAAGGGCGAGCACTACTTGCTCGAGGTCGACAAACCCTTGGTGCTGCCGATCGGCGCCAAGATCCGGTTTCTGGTGACCTCGGCTGACGTTATCCACTCGTGGTGGGTGCCGGCCTTCGCGGTCAAGCGCGATGCGATTCCGGGGTTCGTCAACGAAGCCTGGACCCGCGTCGACAAACCCGGCATCTACCGTGGCCAGTGCGCCGAGTTGTGCGGCAAGGATCACGGCTTCATGCCGATCGTGGTCGAGGTCAAGGAAAAGGCCGACTACGACAAGTGGCTGGCCGAGCGCAAGGCTGAAGCCCTGCAGCTCAAAGAGCTGACCAGCAAGGAATGGACCCTCGACGAGCTCAAAGAGCGCGGCGACAAGATCTACCACACCACCTGCGTAGCCTGTCACCAGGCCGAAGGCCAGGGCCTGCCGCCGATGTTCCCGGCGCTCAAAGGCTCGAAAATCGCTACCGGACCGAAAGAAGGTCACCTGAGCATTGTCTTCCACGGCAAGCCCGGCACCGCCATGGCCGCGTTCGGCAAGCAGCTCTCGGAAGTCGATATCGCAGCGGTCGTGACCTATGAACGTAACGCCTGGGGCAACAACAAGGGCGACATGGTCACGCCTAAAGAAGTGCTGGAGCTGAAACAGGCGGAAAGCAAATGACCCGGTCTATCGCGTACGTAAGGAACCGGTCGGGGCAGCGCGCCCCGGCCTGCCCAGCCCATTCGTTCTCAGGAGAACGGCCATGAGTGCTGTCATCGATGATCATGGTCACGCCACCGACCACGCCCACGGCCCCGCCAAGGGCCTGATGCGCTGGGTGCTGACCACCAACCACAAGGACATCGGCACGCTGTACCTGTGGTTTGCGTTTTCCATGTTCCTGCTGGGCGGCTCGTTTGCCATGGTGATTCGCGCCGAGCTGTTCCAGCCCGGCCTGCAAATCGTCGAACCGGCGTTCTTCAACCAGATGACCACCATGCACGGCCTGGTGATGGTGTTCGGTGCGGTGATGCCGGCGTTTGTCGGCCTCGCCAACTGGATGATCCCGTTGATGATCGGCGCGCCGGACATGGCCCTGCCACGGATGAACAACTTCAGCTTCTGGCTGTTGCCGGCGGCGTTCATCCTGCTGGTTTCGACCCTGTTCACCGCCGGCGGCGGGCCGAACTTCGGCTGGACCTTCTACGCCCCGCTCTCCACCACCTACGCCCCGGAAAGCGTGACGTTCTTCATCTTCGCCATTCACTTGATGGGGATCAGTTCGATCATGGGTGCGATCAACGTGATCGCGACCATCCTCAACCTGCGCGCCCCCCTCACGACCCAGATGAAAATGCCGCTCTTGGTCTGGACCAGGCAGTTCACCGAGTTGGTGCTGCTAGCGGTGATGCCGGTGCTGGCCGGGTGCGTGACGATGATGCTGATGGACATTCACTTCGGCACCAGTTTCTTCAGTGCCGCCGGTGGCGGTGACCCGGTGCTGTTCCAGCATGTGTTCTGGTTCTTCGGGCATCCGGAGGTGTACATCATGATCCTGCCGGCCTTCGGGGCTGTCAGCTCGATCATCCCGACCTTCTCGCGCAAGCCGCTGTTCGGCTACACCTCGATGGTCTACGCCACGGCGAGCATTGCGTTCCTGTCGTTTATCGTCTGGGCGCACCACATGTTCGTGGTCGGCATTCCGCTGGTGGGCGAGCTGTTCTTCATGTACGCCACGTTGCTGATCGCAGTGCCGACCGGGGTGAAAGTGTTCAACTGGGCGAGCACCATGTGGCAAGGCTCGCTGACCTTCGAGACGCCGATGCTGTTCGCCGTGGCGTTCGTGATCCTGTTCTCCATCGGCGGTTTCTCCGGGCTGATGCTGGCCATCGCGCCGGCGGACTTCCAGTACCAGGACACCTACTTCGTGGTCGCGCATTTCCACTACGTGCTGGTGCCGGGGGCGATCTTCGGGATCTTCGCCTCGGCGTACTATTGGCTGCCGAAATGGACCGGCCACATGTACGACGAAACCCTCGGCAAGCTGCATTTCTGGCTGTCGTTCGTGGGCATGAACCTGACCTTCTTCCCGATGCACTTCGTGGGGCTGGCGGGGATGCCGCGACGGATTCCGGACTACAACCTGCAATTCGCCGACTTCAACATGGTGTCGTCGGTGGGTGCGTTCATGTTCGGCACCACGCAGCTGTTCTTCCTGTTCATCGTGATCAAGACCATCCGCGGCGGCCCGCCTGCACCGGCCAAACCGTGGGAAGGGGCCGAAGGCCTGGAGTGGAGCGTGCCGTCACCGGCGCCGTATCACACCTTTACCACGCCGCCGGAAGTGAAATGAACACCACAACTCCTGTGGGAGCGAGCCAAGCCTTTGTGGCGAGGGGGTTTACCCCCGTTGGGTCGCGAAGCGGCCCCAAAACCAGTGACGGTGGTGTATCAGCCAGATCGCAATCGCTGGTTTTTCGACCGCTGCGCAGCCGGACGGGGGTAAACCCCCTCGCCACAGGGTTAAGCGGTGGGGGTAGAAATCATGGCTGACTCGATTTCGCTGAAAAAACTCGTCACCCGCCTGCTGCTGGTGGTGGTCGCCATGTTTGTCTTCGGATTCGCTTTGGTGCCGATCTACGACGTGATGTGCAAGGCGTTCGGCATCAACGGCAAAACCTCCGGGCAGTACGAAGGCGAGCAAGTGGTCGATACCTCGCGCCAGGTGCGGGTGCAGTTTCTGTCGATGAACAACGCCGACATGGTCTGGGAGTTCTACCCCAAGGGTAATGAGCTGACGGCGCATCCGGGGGCGGTGAACGAGATGATTTTCGTCGCGTACAACCCCACCGATCACCCGATGAGCGCCCAGGCCGTGCCGAGTATCGCGCCCAGCGAGGCGGCGGCGTATTTCCACAAGACCGAATGTTTCTGCTTTACCCAGCAAGTGCTGCAGCCCGGTCAACGGATCGAGATGCCGGTACGTTTCATCGTTGACCGTGACATGCCCAAGGAAGTGAAGCACCTGACGCTGTCTTACACACTGTTCGATATCACTGCACGTCATCCGCCCGTGGCTGTTGCTGCAAGCACCGGCGGCTAGGCGTTAAGCGTGCCCGATAAGGAGAACAATAAATGGCAACTCATGAACACTATTTCGTACCGGCCCAGAGCAAATGGCCGATCATCGCCACGGTCGGCATGTTCGTCACCGTGTTCGGTCTGGCGACCTGGTTCAACGACCTGAAGGCGGCGCGGCCGGAATCCCACGGTCCGCTGATCTTCTTCGTCGGCGGACTGCTGCTGGCCTACATGCTGTTCGGCTGGTTCGGCACGGTGATCAAGGAAAGTCGCGGCGGCTTGTACAGCGCACAAATGGACCGCTCGTTTCGCTGGGGCATGAGCTGGTTCATCTTCTCCGAAGTGATGTTCTTCATCGCCTTCTTCGGCGCGCTGTTTTATGTGCGCCATGTCTCCGGCCCTGCGCTCGGTGGCGAGGGCACGAAAGGCATCGCCCACATGCTGTGGCCGAACTTCGAATTCGTCTGGCCATTGCTCAACAACCCCGATTCGAAACTGTTCCCGCCGCCCAAGGAAGTCATCAGCCCTTGGGGCCTGCCGCTGATCAACACCATTTTGCTGGTCAGCTCCAGCGTCACCGTGACCATCGCCCACCATGCGCTGAAGAAGGGCCATCGCGGCGCGCTGAAAATCTGGCTGGCGATCACCGTGCTGCTGGGCTGCGGCTTCCTCGCCCTGCAGGCCGAGGAATACATGCACGCCTACCACGAACTGGGGCTGACCCTCGGTTCGGGCATCTACGGCGCAACGTTCTTCATGCTCACCGGTTTCCACGGCGCCCACGTAACCATCGGCACCATCATCCTGTTCGTGATGCTGATGCGGGTCATGCGCGGGCACTTTGATAACGAGCACCAGTTCGGCTTCGAAGCGGCGAGTTGGTATTGGCACTTCGTCGATGTGGTGTGGATCGGACTGTTCGTTTTCGTCTACGTGCTTTGAGGCGTTACCACGGCGCGTGAGAAACCAGTTGGCCGCTGAAAAAGCCCCAGGCGATCAAGCCGACGGTGATGGCGGCCAAGGCAACACGAATGCTCAAGGCAATGACGAGGCGGTTCGAGCTGCTGTCGTCCTTGACCAGAAAAAACAGGCCGCTGAACAGGCTGACAACCGTGGCAATCAGCATCAGGACGATGGCTGCTTTGAGCATGGTGAGACTCCGGGGGAAAGGCGATGCATTTGAGTATAGCTATCGCGATCACCGACTTTCTGGCGCTGTCATGAAGCGCTTCCGGCCGGGCATCGTGCCGACGATTGTGGTCGCGCTGCTGTTGCCGCTGCTGGTGTCACTCGGGTTCTGGCAGTTGAGCCGGGGCGCAGAGAAAAGCGCGCTGCTGCAAAGCTACGCCGAGCGCCGGGCGGCCGAACCGATGGCCAGCTCCGAGCTGCTGAACACACAAGATCCAGCCTTTCGCCGGGTGCGCTTGCACGGTCAGTTCGACGCCGACCACAGTTTGTTGCTGGACAACCGCCAGCGCGACGGCAAGGTCGGGGTCGAGTTGCTGCAACCGTTCCACGATCAGGCGACCGGGCTCTGGCTGCTGGTCAATCGCGGCTGGCTGCCGTGGCCAGACCGGCGCACTCCACCGCAATTCAAGACACCCGCCGAAGCCTTGAGCCTCGACGCGTGGGTCTATGTTTCCCCCGGCACAACCTTCCAATTGCACGCCGACCCGAGCACCACCACTTGGCCGCAACTGGTGACCGCCATTGAACCGGCCAAGCTCTGGACCGCGCTGAACCGCGAAGGCTTCGCCTACGAATTACGTGAAGAAAACGGACCTGCGTCCTACCAGGCCGATTGGCCGGTGGTGGCCATGGGGCCGGAAAAACACATCGCTTATGCCGTGCAGTGGTTCGCCATGGCGATCGCCCTGCTCGGCCTTTTTATCTATCTCGGCTGGCACAACGCAAAGGAGAAACACCATGGGAGCGGCCATGAATCCACCCAGCATGTCTGAGACGAAACCGCCGGCGAGTCGGCGCAAGGGTCGCCTGCAACTGCTGCTGATTGTGCTGGGCGTGGTGGGTCCGATGATCCTCGCCACCGGCATGTACAAGCTGAATTTCTGGGTGCCAGAGGGCCGCAGTTATCACGGCGAACTGATCGGCAACGGCCAGACCCGCGCCGACCTCGGCGTGCAGGCGCAGGAAGACCGCTGGCAGATGCTGGTGACCGCGCCCAAGGATTGCTCGGTGGATTGCCAACAGTTGGTCTATCTGGCGCGGCAAATCCAGATCGGCCTCGGCCGCGATGCCTCCCGCGCCAGTCATGCACTGGCTGCCGCGCAGCCGTTGAGCAGCGATTACGAAGCCAAGCTGACCCGCGAATATCCGCAACTGCAACGCTACCCGATGGACCTGACCACGTTCAGTAAGACCACGGGCGACAAGACTGCGCCGCAACTGTGGATCATCGACCCACACGGCAATCTGGTGCTGCGCTACGACCCGACGGTCAAGGGCAAGGACCTGCTGAACGATCTGCGTCATCTGCTGAAACTGTCGAACATCGGATAAGGGCATCGTCATGGCCAAACCTGGATTTCGCCTCGCGCTGTTTGCCACCTTGCTGGCACTGATTGTGGTGTTGCTCGGCGCCTACACCCGCCTGACCCACGCCGGCCTCGGCTGCCCGGACTGGCCGGGTTGCTATGGCTTTATCAGCGTGCCGAAAAGCGAAGCCCAACTGGCCCATGCCGAACTGCATTTCCCCGATACGCCAGTGGTGGCCCACAAGGGCTGGAACGAGATGATTCACCGCTACTTCGCCGGCACCCTGGGGCTGTTGATTTCGGTGCTGGCCGGTCGCGCCTGGGTGCACCGTCGGCATCCGGGGCAACCGGTGAAGTTGCCGCTGTTTCTGCTCGGCGTGGTGTTCGCCCAAGCGGCGTTTGGCATGTGGACGGTGACGCTCAAGCTCTGGCCGCAGGTGGTGACGGGCCATCTGCTTGGCGGCTTTGCGACGTTGAGTTTGTTGTTTTTGCTCACCCTGCGGCTGTCTGGAGTATTGCCGGCGTTGACCGTACCAAAGCGTTTGCAGTACTGGGCGACCGCAGGCTTGTTGTTGGTGATTCTGCAAATCGCCCTCGGTGGCTGGGTCAGCTCCAACTACGCGGCGGTGGCGTGTATCGACTTCCCGACCTGCCACGGCCAGTGGCTGCCTCCGGCTGATTTCGCCAACGGTTTTCACCTGACCCAACACATCGGCCCGAATTACCTCGGCGGGCAACTGGACAGCGATGCCCGCACCGCGATTCACCTGACTCACCGCATCGGCGCCTTGCTGGTGACGCTGGTGCTGCTCGGTCTGGCTTGGCAACTGAAAGTGGTCGGCATGACGCGCCTGGCCGGCCTGGTGCTGATCGCTCTTGGCGCACAAATCACCCTGGGCATCAGCAACGTACTGTTTCACCTGCCGCTGCCCATCGCCGTCGCCCACAACGCGGGCGGTGCGGCGCTGTTGCTGACGATGGTGCTGGTCAATTATCACGCGCGGACCAGTCTGGTTCGGGTCAAGCAACAAGCTCCTGCACGCTGGCGTTTCAGCCCGCGTAAACATTCAGCCGGGCCCATAACAATAAAAGGAGAGATGCCATGGCGATTCTGATCGGCGAACGTCACAGTCAGGCGATCTGGCGGGATTATCTGGAACTGACCAAGCCCAAAGTGGTGGTGCTGATGCTCATCACCTCCTTGGTGGGCATGTTCCTCGCGACCCGCGCCGGGGTGCCGTGGACGGTGCTGATATTCGGCAATCTGGGGATCGCGCTGTGTGCCGGGGGCGCGGCGGCGGTCAATCATGTGGTGGACCGGCGCATCGATGCGGTCATGGCCCGAACCCACAAGCGGCCACTGGCTGAAGGCCGGGTGTCGCCAGCCGCGGCGCTGACGTTTGCCTTGGTGCTGGCGCTGCTGGGGCAAGCTTTCCTGCTGGCCTTCACTAATACGCTGACCGCATGGCTGACCCTCGCCTCGCTGCTGGGCTACGCGGTGGTCTACACCGGTTTCCTCAAACGTGCGACGCCGCAGAACATCGTCATCGGCGGCCTCGCCGGTGCAGCCCCGCCGCTGCTCGGCTGGACTGCGGCGACCGGGCATATCGGCGCCGAACCGTTGCTGCTGGTGCTGATTATCTTCGCCTGGACCCCGCCACACTTCTGGGCCCTGGCCATTCACCGCAAGGAGGAATACGCCAAGGCTGACATTCCGATGTTGCCCGTGACCCATGGCGAGCACTACACCAAAGTGCATATCCTGCTTTATACCTTCGCGCTGCTGGCGGTCAGCCTGATGCCGTACGTGATTCACATGAGCGGCGTGCTCTACCTGGTTTGCGCCCTCGGTCTAGGCGCGAGGTTTCTGCAATGGGCCGTGGTGCTGTACCGTGGCACTCGGCCGCACGCGGCGATCAACACCTTCAAGTACTCTATCTGGTACTTGTTCCTGCTGTTTATCGCCCTGCTCGTAGACCACTACTTACTGTTGAACCTATGACTCGAACTCAGAAAACCGTCTTCATCCTCGTCGCCCTGATCGCGCTGGTTTTGGGCCTGACCGTCAACAAGGTGCTGTCCGGCAAAGGCCAGGGTGACCCGACGGCACTGATCGACGCGGGCATCATCCTGCTGCCGCAAAGCCGTAACCTGCCGGACGTGACGATGACCGACCAGGACGGCAAGCCGGTGACGGTCAACCAGCTGAAAGACAAGTGGAGCCTGCTGTTCTTCGGCTACACCTTCTGCCCGGACATCTGCCCGACCACCCTCGCCCAGCTGCGTCAGATCAAAAGTGAACTGCCGCCAGAAGCAGCGGCCAAGTTGCAGGTCATCCTGGTCAGCGTCGACCCGAACCGCGACACGCCCAAGCAGCTCAAGCAGTACCTGGGCTACTTCGATCCACAGTTCCAGGGTTTGACCGCCGCCTCGGTGGATGACATCCAGAAACTGGCGAATGCGGTGAGTATTCCGTTCATTCCAGCGGACACCAGCAAGCCGAACTACACGGTTGATCACAGCGGCAACCTCGCGGTGATCGGGCCGGACGGCACCCAGCGCGGGTTCATTCGCGCACCGTTGAACAACGTGAAACTGGTGGCGCAGTTGCCGGTGATGCTCAAGCGCAACTAAGCATCACGCAGTTCTGTAGGAGCCAGGCTTGCCGGCGAAGGCGTCAGTGAAATTGCCTTCGCCGGCAAGCCTGGCTCCTACAGGGGACGGTGTTTCGGGCACAAAAAAAGGGGACGCTCATGGCGTCCCCTTTTTCGTTGCATTCGCGAATCAGAACGCCGGCAATACCGCGCCTTTGTACTTCTCGAGGATGAACGCTTTCACTTCCGGGCTGTGCAAAGCAGCCACCAGTTTCTTCATCGCGTCGCTGTCCTTGTCGTCCGGACGGGCCACGAGGATGTTCACGTAAGGCGAGTCGTTGCCTTCGATGACCAGCGCATCCTTGGACGGATCAAGCTTGGCTTCCAGCGCGTAGTTGGTGTTGATCAGCGCCAGGTCGACCTGGGTCAGCACGCGCGGGATGGTCGCGGCTTCCAGTTCACGGAATTTCAGGTCCTTGGCATTCTCGGTGATGTCTTTGGTGGTCGAGAGGATGTTGTTCGAATCCTTCAACTTGATCAGGCCAGCCTTCGCCAGCAGCAACAGCGCACGGCCGCCGTTGGTGGCGTCGTTCGGGATCACCACGTTGGCGCCGCCAGGCAGTTCGGTCAGCGCTTTGTACTTGCTGGAGTAAGCGCCCAGCGGTTCCAGATGCACACCAGCAACGGCCACCAGGTTGGTGCCTTTGGCCTTGTTGAACTCATCCAGGTACGGCTGGTGCTGGAAGAAGTTGGCGTCCAGGCGTTTCTCGGCAACCTGCACGTTCGGCTGGATGTAGTCGGTGAACACCTTGACCTGCAGGTTCACGCCTTCTTTGGCCAGGGCCGGCTTCACGAACTCCAGAATCTCCGCGTGCGGAACCGGAGTGGCCGCAACGGTCAGGGTTTCATCGGCGTGGGCAGAAAATGCGGCTACGGCAGCCAATGCGACGAGTAGTTTTTTCATTCAGCTAACTCCTTGTGGGCGCCCGTTTGGCGCCTGCCAGCGAATGGCCGGCTCATGTCTTAAATTACGAGAACTGCTTATTTTCTGGAGAAATGCACGACCAGCTTGTCGCCAACCATTTGCAGCACTTGCACCAGCACCAGCAACAGCACCACGGTGACGATCATCACATCGGTCTGGAAACGCTGGTAGCCGAAACGGATCGCCAGGTCGCCCAGACCACCAGCGCCGACCACACCGGCCATCGCCGTGTAGGACACCAGTGTAATAGCCGTCACCGTAATCGCCGCGTAAATGCCCGGACGGGCTTCTGGCAGCAAGGCGTTCATGATGATCTGCTTGGTCGTCGCGCCCATGGCCTGGGTCGCTTCAATGATGCCGCGATCCACTTCACGCAGGGCGGTTTCCACCAGTCGCCCGAAGAACGGCGTGGCGCCCACCACCAGTGGTGGAATCGCGCCCGCAACGCCCAGCGAGGTGCCGGTGATCAGCACGGTGAAGGGGATCATCACGATCAACAGGATGATGAACGGCAGCGAGCGCAGGATGTTCACCATCAGCGACAGCACGGCGTAGACACCTCTGGATTCCAGCAACTGCCGTGGGCTGCACAGGAACAGCAGCACGCCCAGCGGCAAGCCGAGCAAAATCGTGAACAACAGCGAACCGCCGAGCATCAACAGCGTGTCGCCGGTGGCCAGCCAGATTTCGAACCAATCGATATTGGCGAAGAAACTCATGAAGGCATCCATTAGCGCAGCACCTCCATATGGACGTCAGCCGCGGTGAAGAGGCCGAACGCCGCTTCCATGTCACCGCCGGTGACGGCCAGGGTCAGTTGCCCGTAAGGGACGTCTTTGATGCGATCGATACGACCGGCCAGGATGCTGTAGTCCACACCGGTTTCCCGGGCGACGGTACCCAGCAATGGCGCGTAGGTCGCCTGGCCCTGGAACGTCAGACGCACGATTCGGCCCGGCACGTGGGCGAAGTCGTCACGCTGTTCGCTTTCGTCGATCTGCTCGTCTTCTTGCACGAAGCGTTTGGTGGTCGGGTGCTTGGGGTGCAGGAACACCTCGGCCACCGAACCTTGCTCGACGATCACGCCGGCATCCATCACCGCCACTTGGTCGCAGACCCGACGGATCACGTCCATCTCGTGGGTGATCAATACGATAGTCAGCTTCAGCTCACGGTTGATCTCGGCCAGCAATTGCAGGACCGATGCCGTGGTCTGTGGGTCGAGAGCGCTGGTGGCTTCGTCGCACAGCAGGATCTTCGGCTTGGTCGCCAGGGCGCGGGCAATGCCGACGCGCTGCTTCTGGCCGCCGGACAATTGCGCCGGGTACTTCTTGGCGTGGTCGGACAAACCAACGCGCTTCAGCAATTCGGCCACACGCTGGTCGATCTCGCTGCGGGACAGTTCACCGGCCAGGGTCAGCGGCAGCGCGACGTTGTCGGCCACGGTCTTGGACGCCAGCAGATTGAAGTGCTGGAAAATCATCCCGACTTGCTGACGGAAACGCCGCAGGCTGTTGGCATCCAGCGCGGTGACTTCTTCGCCATCGACGAAGATCTTGCCGCCACTGGAATTCTCCAGGCGATTGATCAGACGCAGCAGGGTACTTTTTCCCGCGCCAGAATGGCCGATCAGACCGAAGACCTGACCGTTCTCAATCGTCAGACTGGTCGGATGCAGGGCGGGAATATCCTTACCGGCGACGCGGTAAGTCTTATGGACGTTTTGAAACTCGATCACGTAGCGAACCTTGTGGGGCGCGTTGGAAAAGGATCAGCGGTTAGCCGGGCGCGCATTTTAGCCTGTCCGTATAGAGGTTATTAGCATTTATTCCGCATTCAACCTTCGATTTGGCAATAACGCGATCAAAGGTCAGAAAAAAGGAACGGCTAAAAACGCCATCAGTCACTAATAAGGCAACTCGAAAACGCCCCCGGTGCCGTGCCTGGGGAATGCACAAGAGTCCTGGCTACGGCGGGAATCGCAACGAGGAGTTTACGACTGATGAGTACTAAAAAACCTGCCGCTCCAAAAAGCGCACTGGCCGGGACCGATACCCTGGACCGCGGCAACACCAATACCAAGCTCGATAGCCTGGAAACATTCCGCTCTGACGCGACCGGGCAAGCCCTGCGCACCAACCAGGGCGTGAAGGTCTCGGATAACCAAAACAGCCTGAAGGTCGGCGCCCGCGGGCCGTCGCTGCTGGAAGACTTCATCATGCGTGAAAAGATCACGCATTTTGACCATGAGCGTATTCCAGAGCGCATCGTCCACGCCCGTGGCACCGGCGCCCATGGTTTCTTCCAGACCTACGAGAACCATTCGGTCCTGACCAAGGCCGGATTCCTACAAGACCCGGGACAGAAGACTCCGGTCTTCGTGCGCTTTTCCACGGTGCAAGGCCCACGCGGGTCAGGCGATACCGTGCGGGACGTACGAGGTTTCGCCGTGAAGTTTTTCACCGACGAAGGCAACTTCGACCTGGTGGGCAACAACATGCCGGTGTTTTTCATTCAGGACGCGATCAAGTTTCCCGATTTCGTCCACGCTGTGAAACCCGAGCCGCACAACGAGATTCCTACCGGCGGCTCGGCCCATGACACGTTCTGGGACTTCGTCTCGCTGCAACCCGAATCAGCGCACATGGTCATCTGGGCCATGTCTGACCGAGCGATCCCGAAAAGCCTGCGCAGCATGCAAGGCTTCGGTGTGCACACGTTCCGCCTGGTGAATGCCGAAGGCAAATCACGCTTCGTCAAATTCCACTGGCGCCCTACCGCCGGCACTTGTTCGCTGGTGTGGGATGAGGCGCAGAAGCTTGCCGGTAAAGACACTGACTACCACCGTCGCGACCTCTGGGAAGCCATCGAAACCGGTGACTACCCGGAATGGGAACTGGGCGTTCAAGTCATCGAGGAAGAGAACGAGCACAGCTTTGACTTCGACATCCTCGACCCGACCAAGCTGATCCCGGAAGAAATCGTCCCGATCACGCCGCTGGGCAAAATGGTGCTGAACCGCAACCCGGACAACTTCTTCGCTGAAACCGAGCAAGTCGCATTTTGCCCGGGGCACATCGTGCCGGGGATCGACTTCTCCAACGATCCGCTGCTGCAAGGCCGGTTGTTTTCCTACACCGACACGCAGATCAGCCGACTTGGCGGGCCGAACTTCCACGAAATCCCGATCAACCGTCCGGTCGCACCGTTCCACAACGGTCAGCGGGATGCTTTGCACCGCACCACCATCGACAAGGGTCGCGCGTCCTACGAGCCGAACTCGATAGATGGCGGCTGGCCGAAAGAAACACCACCAGCGGCCCAGGACGGTGGTTTCGAGACGTACCCGGAACGCATCGACGCGAACAAGATCCGTCAGCGCAGCGAGTCGTTCGGCGATCATTTCTCGCAGGCGCGGTTGTTCTTCAAGAGCATGAGCAAGCACGAGCAGGAACACATCATCGCCGCCTACAGCTTTGAGCTGGGCAAGGTTGAGCGGTTGTGGATTCGCGAGCGGCAGGTGAATGAAATCTTGGCCAATATCGACCTGGAACTGGCCAAGCGCGTCGCACAGAACCTGGGCCTGCCAGCGCCGAAAGCCGGCACGGTCGAGGTGCGCAAAACCTCGCTGGATCACTCCCCGGCGCTGAGTCAGGCCAATTTGCTGCCAGAAAATATCAAGACGCGCAAAGTGGCGATTCTTGCTGCCAACGGCGTCGATGGTGCGGCGATTGATGCGCTGAAGAAAGCATTGGCGGCCGAGGGTGCACACGCGAAATTGCTCGGCCCGACGTCTGCACCGGTCACGACAGCTGATGGCAAGTCCCTGCCAGTGGATGCGTCGATGGAAGGCTTGCCGTCCGTGGCGTTCGATGCGGTGTTCGTGCCGGGTGGCGCAGCGTCGATCAAGGCGTTAAGCACCGATGGCGTGGCGCTGCATTACGTGCTGGAGGCGTACAAACACCTGAAGGCGATCGCGTTGCATGGCGAGGCCAAGCAGTTGCTGGACGTGTTGAAACTGGAGGCGGATGCGGGGTTGATCGTTGGCGCGGATGCCAAGTTGTTCAAGGCGTTCTTTGCCGCGATTGGGCAGCATCGGGTTTGGGATCGGGAGCCTAAGGCCAAGGCGATTCCGGCCTAAAGATTTGTATCGCTAGTGAGGACGCCTTCGCGGGCAAGCCTTGCTCCTACAGGATATGTGTCGTTCGCCAATATCGTGAACGACGCGAACCTGTAGGAGCGAGGCTTGCCCGCGAAGCTTTTCAGGGCTTACGCGGACTCAAGATCATCTGCGCCGGGATGTTGCGCAGAATATGTTTTTCCAGCGTCAGGTCGAATTCCGAATCCAGCTTCTTCACCCGCTTGGTCAGCAACGTGGCCAACCATGGGTAGTCCTGGGTACGAGGTACCTGGAGGCTGACTTCACACTGGTAATTCACCACATCGGTGGCGATGGCATCCAGTTGTTTGCGAAGTTTGCCCATATCGTTGATGTTCAGCGCAATCGTAGTGCTTTCAGCCGTTGGATCGATCAACTTCGCCTTCGGCCTGGCTTCGGCCGCCATCAGTGCCGCTTCAGCTTTATCCAACTCAGCCTTACGTGCATTGACGATGGCGTTGTTGACCCCACCGGTCAGCGCCGGCGCCTTGGGCATCAACGCCCGGGCACGGCTCAAGGCAGTGGCGGCGGCATTCACATCGCCTTTTTGCAGCACGATCTGGCTGCGTTGCAGATAGGCTTCGGCCAGTTGACGCTGGTATTGCACAAGGGATGGGTCGTTGGGCGACTCAGCCTGCAAGGTTGCCAATTGATCTTCGGCAGTGGCCAGCTCGCTGCTGGCCAGGTTTTGTTCCAGTTGTGCGATGGCCGCAGCCCGCGCATCGGGAACCTCGGGGGTCGCCGGTGGCGTACTTTGGCAAGCGCCGAGCAGCAGAGAAAATGCGACAAGGAGCAGATAACGGGAGGCGAACGGCTTCATTCCTGCGACTCTCTATTTGCGCAAAAAACGAGCAAGTCTACACCCCTCGACGGGGCAGGACAAAACTCAGCAGAAACAGCGCGGCGGCCGTCACCACAATCGATGGGCCCGCCGGGGTGTCCTTGAACCATGACAACGCCAGCCCGCCACACACCGCGAGCATACCCAGCAGGCTCGCGCCCAGTGCCATCTGCTCCGGCGAGCGGGCGTGACGTTGTGCCGCAGCCGCCGGAATGATCAACAGCGAAGTAATCAGCAACACACCGACGATTTTCATCGCCACGGCGATCACCACGGCGATCAGCAGCATCAGGGTCAGGCGTAACGCCGCTACCGGCAAGCCTTCCACCGTGGCCAATTCTTCGTGCACGGTGATCGCCAGCAATGGCCGCCACAACGTCACGAGCAACGCCAGCACCGCGGCGCTGCCGCCGAGGATCCAGGCCAGATCGGTCGGGCTGATCGCCAGCAGGTCGCCGAACAGATAGGCCATCAGGTCGATCCGCACTTCATGCATGAAGCTTAGTACCACCAGGCCCAGCGAGAGCGTGCTCGGTGCGAGAATTCCCAAAAGCGTGTCGGACGCCAGCGGTTGGCGCTGCTGCAAAGTCACCAGCAACACCGCCAGCAGCAGGCAGCCGACCGTGACGGCGACCGTGGGGCTGACATCCAGCAGGAAGCCCAGGGCTACGCCCAGCAGCGCAGCGTGGGACAAGGTGTCACCGAAATAGGCCATGCGGCGCCAGACCACGAATGAACCCAACGGGCCCGCGACCAGCGCCAGGGCCAGACCTGCAAGCAGGGCGTAGAGCAGAAAATCAGCCATGCTTGCAGCTATCTCCGTGAACGTGAGGTTTGGCCGACGGGGCCGCGCTGACCACCGACCCATGCAGGTCATGGGCGTGGTCATGATGGTGGTGATAAATCGCCAGGCTTTGTGCGTTCTTGCCGAACAGCTCGACGAACGCCGGATCGCCGCTGACGTGTTCCGGGTGCCCGGAGCAGCAGACGTGGCGATTCAGGCAGACCACCTGGTCGGTGGTGCTCATCACCAGGTGCAAATCGTGGGAAACCATCAACACGCCGCAACCGTGACGGTCCCGCAGGCGCGTGATCAGGCTGTACAACTCGGCTTGCCCGGCCACATCGACGCCTTGCACCGGCTCGTCGAGCACCAGCAATTCCGGCTCGCGCAGCAGTGCCCGAGCCAGCAGCACACGTTGCATTTCGCCACCGGAAACACTTTGCACCGGGCTGTCGATCACCTGTTCGGCACCGACTTCCTTGAGTGCCGCCAAGGCTCGCGCCCGGTCCACGCCCGGCACCAGACGCAAGAAGCGCAGCACTGACAGCGGCAGGGTCGGGTCGACGTGGAGTTTTTGCGGCATGTAGCCGACGCGCAGCTTCGGCTTGCGCCAGACACTGCCGCTGTCCGGCTTCAACAGACCGAGCACGGCACGCACCAAGGTGGTTTTGCCAGCGCCGTTGGGGCCGATCAAGGTGACGATTTGCCCCGGCTCGACGCTCAGGTCGATGCTCTCCAGCACGCTTTGCCCGGCAAACGTGACGGCGACCTGTTCCAGACGGATCAACGCGTTGCTCATCAAGCCCCCTGGCAACCCGAGCAGAGCCCGACCACTTCAACGGTCTGGGCTTCCACGACAAATCCGACATCCTTGGCGCTGATCACGATCGCGTCGCTGATGGATTTCTGTTCCAGTTCGATGGCGGCGTGGCATTCGCGGCAGATCAGGAACTGGCCCTGGTGCGCATGTTCCGGATGATTGCAGCCGACGAAGGCGTTCAGCGAGGAGATGCGATGCACCAGGCCGTTTTCCAACAGGAAATCCAGCGCGCGGTACACGGTCGGCGGCGCGGCGCGGCGACCATCCTGCTCGCTGAGCACCGCCAGAATGTCGTAGGCACCCAGCGGTTTATGGCTTTGCCACACCAGTTCCAGCACCCGCCGGCGCAAGGCGGTCAGGCGCAGACCTTGACGTGCGCACAGGGCATCGGCCTCTGACAATGCGCTATGTACGCAATGGGAGTGGTCGTGGGGACGGCTGGCAATCGGTGTTTTAGGCATGAGCGGCGACGAGTTTTGTGAGAGACGTTATTATGTTACCCGTTCTCGCCTCTTCGAGTGGTCATCGTGTCCCGACTTTTTTCTATCTTTGTCGCATTTGTCGCAAGTTTCCTGCTGATCGGATCGGCCCACGCCGAAGTCAAAGTGCTCACCAGCATCAAGCCGCTACAGCTGATTGCAGCTGCGGTGCAGGACGGCGTGGCGATTCCGGAAGTGTTGCTGCCACCGGGTGCTTCGCCACATAACTACGCCTTGCGCCCGTCCGACGTACGGAAGGTGCAGTCGGTGGATCTGGTGTACTGGATCGGCCCGGACATGGAAGGTTTCCTGCCCCGCGTGCTGAAAGGTCGTACGCTGCCGACCGTGGCCGTACAGGATCTGCCGGGCATGAAACTGCGCCATTTCGCCGAAGATAGTCAGTCGCACGCCGAAGATGCCGACGAACATGACCATGATCATCGTCCCGGCACCCTGGACGCGCATTTGTGGCTGTCGCCGATCAATGCCCGGGTGATCGCCACGAAAATGGCCGCCGACCTGAGTGTTGCCGATCCCGATAATGCGGCGCGCTATCAGAGCAACCTCAAGGCATTCGATGAACGTCTGGATGCCTTGGACCTGCGCTTGAAGGCTCGCTTGGCGAGCGTTGCGGGTAAACCTTATTTCGTGTTCCACGAAGCGTTCGACTACTTCGAAGACGCCTACGGCCTGAAGCACACGGGCGTGTTCAGCGTCGCGGCCGAAGTGCAGCCCGGCGCGCAGCATGTTGCAGCGATGCGTACGCGTTTGCAGGAAGTCGGCAAGACCTGTGTGTTCAGCGAACCACCGCTACGTCCGCGCCTGGCGGAAACCCTGGTGGCCGGCCTGCCGGTGAAACTGGCGGAGCTGGATGCGCTGGGCGGATACACCCCAGCGACTGCTCAGGGGTATGAGCAAGTGTTGGAAAAGTTGGGGAATGATTTGGCGGGGTGTCTGGAGTCGTTGTAATCCGGACATCGGTGTCGACCCATTCGCGGGCAAGCCTCGCTCCTACAGGAAATTGCACCATCCCTGTAGGAGCGAGGCTTGCCCGCGAAGCTTTTAAAGGGCGAAAGGCAACGGCGTACTGACTTTCTGCCGCTGCGCCAAGCGCTGCTGAAACTCCATCGGATCGTGAATCAACACGTCCTGCCCGGCGAAAGACTCCGCCGCAATCAAGCGCGACAACCAGAACCGCACACACGCCACCCGCAGCATGGTCGGCCACAACTCGGCCTCGGCAGCAGTGAACGGCCGCAGCGCCGCATACGCGCCCAACAAGGCCCGCGCTCGTGGCCCATCGATCAAGCCTGCTTCATCAGAACACCAGTCATTCAAGGCAATCGCCACGTCGTACAACATCGGTCCGGAACAGGCGTTGTAGAAGTCGATCAACCCGGTCAGGTGCGTGCCTTCAAACATCGCATTATCGCGGAACAGGTCGGCGTGGATGTTGGCTCGCGGCAGCGCCAGAATTTTCGTCTTCTGCTGTGTGATTTCGTCCAGTGCCCGTTGCAACAGATCGCTTTGCTCCGCATTCAGGTGCGAGAGTAACTGCGTGCCCTCCTCCAGCATCCAGTCCAGCCCGCGATCAGTCTTGCGCTTGATCATGTTGGCCTGGGTCGCCAAATGCAGATGGCCGAGCAACTCGCCCACCTGGGCGCAATGCTGGGCGTTGGCTTCCTTGATGTGCTTGCCCGCCAGGCGTGGCTGCAACAGCGCCGGTTTGCCGGCCAGCTCGCGCAAGGCCACGCCGTCGGTGGTGCGCAGCGCGTAGGGCACCGGCAGGTCGGCTTCATGCAATACGTCGAGCAGTTCGATGAAGAACGGCATCTCCTGGACCGGACCGCGCTCAACCAGGGTCAGGACAAATTCGCCCTGCTCCAGGCTGATAAAGAAATTGGTGTTTTCGCTACCGGCGGCAATCCCCTGGAAATCGAGCAGGCGGCCGAGCCCGTATGGGGCGAGAAAGGTTTCCAGCTCGGGCCGAGCCAGGGGGGTAAACACAGACATGGTTAAAAACTGCTCAGTTCGGGCGCCGCTATTAAAGCGGCGCCGATTAAAGTTAAGAAACTACTTCCAGGTAAAGATTTCCCACGCAGGAATCAGCATATCCGGCTGATCCGAGCGGATGTAATTCGCATCAGTCCCGTCCGCGCGCACCAGGAAATACGGAGGCCCAACCTTCGGCGTGACCTTGATTGCGTAAGTAAACCCGCCTTTCTTGTATTCCTGAATGACCTTGTCGCCTTCCGTGTGCGTGCTAATGGTAACTTCCGGCTCCGCCGACGGCGCGTCATCCGCCGCCATGACAGCCAATGGAACGGTTGCAAACAACCCAGCCAGCAACAGGCGATTTAGTGTGCGCATGATAACCTTGTCCCTTTGTCGTCAACGGTCCCGCTATTCTAGCGCCGGACCCGCCGAAAAGGTTGATCCTGCTCATGAGCCAAGCCCCCCTCGTCCTGGTGGACGGTTCTTCTTACCTGTATCGGGCCTTTCACGCCCTGCCACCGCTGACCACTTCCAAAGGCCTGCCGACCGGCGCGGTCAAAGGTGTGTTGAACATGCTCAAGAGTCTGCGCAAGCAGTACCCGGACAGCCCGTTCGCCGTGGTATTCGACGCCAAGGGTGGGACCTTTCGCGATGACATGTACGCCGAATACAAGGCCAACCGTCCGAGCATGCCTGACGATATGCGCGTGCAGATCGAGCCGCTGCACCAGAGCGTGATCGCCCTCGGCTTCCCGTTGTTGTGCGTCGAAGGCGTCGAGGCCGATGACGTGATCGGCACACTGGCCCGCAGCAGCGCGGCCGCCGACCGCCCGGTGGTGATCTCCACCGGCGACAAAGACATGGCGCAACTGGTCGATGGCCACATTACCTTGGTCAATACCATGACCGGTAGCGCGCTGGACGTGGACGGCGTGAAGGAGAAATTCGGCGTCGCTCCCGAGCAGATCATCGATTATCTGGCGCTGATGGGCGATTCGTCCGACAACATCCCGGGCGTTCCGGGCATCGGCCCGAAGACCGCTTCCGGCCTGTTGGTGGGCGTGAACGGCGGCCTGACCGAACTCTACGCGCAGCTCGACATCGTGCCGAGCCTGCCGATTCGCGGCGCCAAGACCCTGCCGGCCAAGCTTGAAGAGCACAAGGAGATGGCATTCCTCTCCTATAAGCTTGCGACCATCAAGATCGACGTGCCGCTGGATATCGGCCTCGATGACCTGCAAATGGGCCAGCCGGATCACGACAAGCTCGCCGAGCTCTACACCCTGCTGGAATTCAAGAGCTGGTTCGAAGACAACCAGCGCGATGCCAAGCGTTCCGGCCAGGAAGTCGTCGCGCCTGTTGTTGAAGAAGCGGCCGTCGCGGCTGAGCTCAAGTACACGACCATTCTTACCCAGGCCGACTTCGACCTCTGGCTGAAGAAGCTGAACGACGCCAAGCTGTTCGCCTTCGATACCGAAACCACCGGTATCGATGCGCAACAAGCACAACTGGTGGGCCTGTCGTTCGCGGTGCAAGCCAACGAAGCGGCCTACATCCCGCTGACCCACTCCTACATGGGTGTGCCGGAGCAGCTGGATCGCGACACCGTGTTGCGGGCGCTGAAACCGATTCTGGAAGACCCGAGCAAGCTCAAGGTCGGCCAGCACGCCAAGTTCGACATGAACATCCTGGCCAACTGCGCCATCGGTGGTGATCAGAGCTGCGGCATCACGGTGCAAGGCATCGCTTTCGACACCATGCTCGAATCCTACGTGCTGGACTCCACCGCGACCCGTCACGACATGGACAGCCTGGCGCTCAAGTACCTGAACCACACGACCACCGGTTTTACCGACATCGCCGGCAAAGGCGCCAAACAGCTGACCTTCGACCAGATCGCGCTGGAACTGGCCGGGCCATACGCTGCCGAAGACGCCGACGTGACCCTGCGCCTGCATCAAACCTTGCAGGCAAAGCTCAACGCGATTCCAAGCTTGAGCAAGGTCTTGAGCGAAATCGAAATGCCGCTGGTACCGGTGCTGGCGCGGATCGAGCGCCAAGGCGCGCTGGTGGATGCAGAGCTTCTGGGCATTCAGAGCGTTGAGCTGGGCAAGAAAATGGTCGAGCTGGAACGTGAGGCGTATGCCATCGCCGGCGAAGAATTCAACCTCGGCTCGCCGAAGCAATTAGGCGCGATCCTGTACGAAAAACTCGGCCTGCCTGTGCTGAGCAAAACCGCCAAGGGTCAGGCTTCGACCGCCGAAGCCGTGTTGGCGGAACTGGCTGACCAGGATTTCACGCTGCCCAAGGTACTGATGCAGTACCGCTCGATGAGCAAGCTGAAAAGCACTTATACCGATCGCTTGCCGGAGCAGATCAACCCACGCACCGGGCGGATTCACACTTCTTATCACCAAGCGGTAGCGGCGACCGGACGTCTGTCCTCCAGCGATCCAAACCTGCAGAACATTCCGATCCGTACCGCCGAGGGCCGACGGATTCGCCAGGCGTTCGTGGCGCCAAAAGGCTACAAACTGCTGGCGGCGGACTACTCGCAGATCGAACTGCGGATCATGGCGCACCTGGCCAAGGATGAAGGCTTGCTGCATGCCTTCCGCAACGACCTGGACGTGCACAAAGCGACCGCCGCCGAAGTCTTCGGGGTTGAGCTGACGGAGGTGACTACCGATCAGCGTCGCAGCGCCAAGGCGATCAACTTCGGTCTGATCTACGGCATGAGCGCGTTTGGCCTGGCCAAACAGATCGGTGTCGACCGCAAGCAGTCCCAGGCGTACATCGACCGTTACTTCGCCCGCTATCCCGGCGTGCTGGCCTACATGGAACGCACCCGTACCCAGGCGGCCGAGCAGGGCTTCGTCGAAACCATTTTCGGTCGTCGCCTGTACTTGCCAGAGATCAATGCGAAAAACCCGGCCCTGCGTAAAGGTGCCGAGCGAACCGCGATCAACGCCCCGATGCAAGGCACTGCGGCGGACATCATCAAGAAAGCCATGGTGGCGGTGGATAACTGGCTGACATCGTCGGGTCTGGACGCCAAAGTCATCCTGCAAGTACACGATGAATTGGTGCTAGAGGTGCGCGAAGACCTGGTTGATCAAGTGCGTGAAGAAATTCGCACCCACATGAGCAACGCAGTGACGCTGGACGTGCCGTTACTGGTCGAAGTCGGGGTAGGCAATAACTGGGACGAGGCTCACTAAGCCGTCTGAAAGAGGCCTTTTGCTGCGGCATAGTGCCGCGGCAAAAGGGCGAAGGGCGCTTAGTTCGAAAAATGCGCTGGGTTATTCCAAAGGCATTTGAAAAAATTCTGAACTAATCTCGTGAACCGCCACTCAGAGTTACTGAATGGCTGGTGAAGCCCTTCGATGCTCCTATGTTGTGTTAAGTGTTGGCAGATATCTGGACCCCGCCCTAACGGTCCGGAACTTGAACCCCGGAACTTCCCCCTCCCCATACGAAGTCCGGGGTTTTTTTTGCCTGCAGAAAAGCCTTACTCGGCAATCTCGGCGCCTTTGTCCGCCAATTCCATCCAGCCTGCCAGTACAGTGTAGGCGTCTTCCAGGCCCATGCGTTTTGGCGCAGAGAACAACTGGATACTGATCGCATCACCCCAGCCTTTACGAATGTCTGCCTGTACCTTGAGCAGGACGTTTTTCGCCGCGCCGTAGGTCAGCTTGTCTGCTTTGGTCAGCAAAATATGCATCGGCATGCCAGCGGCGACAGCCCAATCGAGCATCAGCAAGTCGAAGTCGGTCATTGGATGACGGATGTCCATCATCAGAATCAGACCTTTCAAACTCTCGCGACCACCCAGATAAGCTTCCAGGTGACGCTGCCAGTGCAGCTTCAGCGGAATAGGTACTTTTGCATAACCGTAGCCCGGCAGGTCGACCAGACGCCGATCATCGTCTAGCTTGAAGAAGTTCAACAACTGCGTGCGACCCGGAGTTTTCGAGGTCCGCGCCAGGCTGGCGTGAGTCAGGGTGTTCAGCGCGCTGGATTTACCGGCGTTGGAACGCCCGGCGAAGGCTACTTCAAAGCCTTCGTCGTCAGGACATTGGTCGACTTTGGCAGCGCTGAGCATGAAGGTGGACTGTTGGCACAGGCCGAGGATGGGGTTCTTGAGTTGCATGGGATTTCCGATGTGGGCGGCGCCGGGAATGGACGCGGCAAGCGGTGTCGTTTCCGTTTCAGTAGCGCCAGTATATAATGCCGCAGATTTTGTGTGCGCTTTGTCCCAGCGTAGGATGAAGTTCACGAGAGCGATTGACCTTGATTGCGCATTAGAACGCAGAACGCTCTCTACCCTGAAAAGGTCGTTTTATGACGAAATGGCTGCTAGCTGCCGGTGTCTTGATGCCGCTTTACAGCGCTCAGGCTACACAGGATCCGGAAGCTGTGTACAACCGTGTTTGTGGTGCCTGTCATTCCGGCCAACTACCCATGGCGCCTCAAAAGGGCGATCAGGAAGCTTGGACGCCGAGGTTGGCGAAAGGTATGGAGACGCTGGTGCAACACGTGACCCAGGGTTTCAAGGCGATGCCGCCGCGTGGTTTGTGCATGGACTGCAGTGCCGAGGATTACCAAGCCATCATCCACTGGATGAGCGAGTAAACCCGGCCCATAACTCTTTAACCCTTAGCCGTAGTTGGATTAGCTGATGAACAAATTGATCGTGAGTCTGCTGTTGACCGTGGGGATCTCCGGCATTGCCCATGCTGCAGGTGATGCAACAGCTGGCCAGGCGAAAGCCGCAGTCTGTGGCGCCTGTCATGGCCCGGATGGCAATAGCATGGCGCCTAACTTTCCGAAACTGGCAGGTCAGGGCGAGCGTTATCTGAACAAGCAGTTGCACGACATCAAGTCCGGCAAACGCACGGTACTCGAAATGACCGGCCTGCTGACCAACCTGAGCGATCAGGACCTGGCCGATATCGCCGCCTACTTCGCCAGCCAGAAAGGCAGCGTTGGCGCCGCCGACCCTAAAGTCGTGGCTCGCGGTGAAGCACTGTTCCGTGGCGGCGACCTGGCCAAGGGCCTGCCAGCCTGCACCGGCTGCCACTCGCCGAATGGCGCGGGTAACGCAGCCGCCGGCTTCCCGCACCTGGGTGGCCAGCACGCTCAATACGTTGCCAAGCAACTGACCGACTTCCGCAAGGAAGAAGGCGGTCGCAACAACGACGGCGACACCAAAACCATGCAGACCATTGCCAAACGCCTGAGCGACGAAGACATCGCAGCGGTGTCCAGCTACATTCAGGGCCTGCACTAAGACCGGCAAATCGGGCGTTATGCGGGGCGTACATCTCCTGCAACGTTAACGCTCTATTAATCCGTCGCAGCAAGTATAAAAAGGGTGGCTTAGGCCGCCCTTTTTTGTGGCCGCTGCCGTTACACTACAGAACTCAAGCCCGCCAGGACCTGTCTGAACACAGGTCGCGCGAGGCGACCAAAATTGTCCAGGAGTAAAGCATGCGTAATCTGATCATCAGCGCCGCACTCGTCGCTGCCAGCCTGTTCGGCATGAACGTCCAGGCCGCCGAAGCACCCGCGGCGCCTTACGTCGAACTGACCAACCCTGTTCCAGTCGCGGTACCTGGCAAGATCGAAGTCGTGGAGCTGTTCTGGTACGGCTGCCCGCACTGCTACGCTTTTGAGCCAGTGATCAATCCGTGGGTTGAAAAACTGCCGTCCGACGTCAACTTCGTGCGTATTCCAGCCATGTTCGGCGGTCCATGGGACGCTCACGGCCAGATGTTCCTGACCCTGGAAGCCATGGGCGTCGAGAACAAGGTTCACGCGGCAGTCTTCAACGCGATTCAGAAAGAACACAAACGCCTGACCGATCCGCAAGAAATGGCAGAATTCCTGGCCACTCAGGGCGTCGACAAGGACAAGTTCCTGGCCACCTTCAACTCCTTCGCCATCAAGGGCAAGATCGTCCAGGCCAAAGAGCTGGCGAAGAAATACGAAATCTCTGGCGTTCCAACCATGATCGTCAACGGCAAGTATCGCTTTGACGTAGGTTCCGCCGGCGGTGCCGAGCAAGCCCTGCAACTGGCCGACAAACTGGTCGACAAAGAGCGAGCGGCTAACAAGGCTGCCGCCAACTAAGCGCGGCTCCTGCCATGCGCCGCTGGGGTACTGAACGCGTCGTTGGCCTGCATGAACCGCAGGTCAACACGCATCATCTGGAATCGACGGGCCTGCCCGCAGACAGCCGTCTGCGTTTGCTCAGCTTCAATATCCAGGTCGGCATCAGTACCGAGCGCTATCGGCACTACCTGACCCGTGGCTGGCAACACTTGTTGCCGCACACCGGGCGTGCCGACAACCTGCAAAAGATCGGCAATCTGCTGGGCGACTTCGATCTGGTCGCCTTGCAGGAAGCCGATGGCGGCAGCCTGCGATCAGGCTACGTCAATCAGGTCGAACACCTGGCCCAACTGGGCGCCTTCCCCTACTGGTATCAACAACTCAATCGCAATCTCGGTCGCCTCGGCCAGCACAGCAATGGCGTGCTCAGCCGTCTGCGCCCGTGGGCGATTGAAGATCACCCGCTGCCGGGGCCCAAGGGTCGTGGGGCGATCCTGGTGCGCTTCGGCGAGGGTCCGGAGGCGCTGGTCGTCGTGATGATGCACTTGGCGCTTGGCGCTCGCGTGCGCAGCCTGCAACTGGCCTACATCCGCGAGCTGATTGGCGGCTACAAGCACCAAGTGCTGATGGGCGACATGAATACCCACGCCACTGACTTGCTGCAAAATTCCCCGTTGCGCGACCTCGGCCTGCTGGCCCCGCAACTGGAAGCGACGTTTCCCAGCTGGCGCCCGCAGCGCTGCCTGGACCATATTCTGCTCAGCCCGACCCTGACCCTGGAAAGAGTCGAAGTGCTGGCACATCCGATTTCCGATCACCTGCCGGTCGCGGTAGAGATTCGTTTGCCGGGTTCGCTCACGGCCGATGCATTCCCCGCGTTGAGTCCTGCCCCTCGCGGATCCCATGAATGAGCGACGAAGCACAGCGCTGGAAAGAGAAATACCTTAAGAGCATCGAACAACAGGAAAAACTCGAGCGGCGCTGGGACGCCCGGCTCGACCTGTTGCGTCGCGGGCTGGTGCGCAGCACCCTGGCGGCAGAGGGCACTGACCGCGCTGTTGACCTGTGCATGAAGGAAATGCGCGAAGTCGTGCGCACCGATGACATGGATGCCGGCCTCGCCGCGTTGCTACCGCGCCTGGAAAAAGCCGTGCTCGACTCCGAGCAGCGCCGCGAAACCCGGGTCGATCAGGTCAGCGCAGCACTGAATGCGCTGGTCTCGCAGCTCCAGGCATTGCCACTGCCTCGGGAAGTCAGCCGGCCACTCAAGGCCTTCGCCAAGCAATTGGACGGACGCGTCGGCCAGGCTCGCGAAATTCCATTGCTGCTCAGCGAACTGAGCGGCTTGCAAGGCAAAGCCCTGAACCAACTGGAAAACCCTGCCGAACCGGGTCGCCCAGGCTTGTTGCAGCGGTTGTTCGGCAGCCGGGAAGCGGACGAGTCAGCGCCGCAGGTCGCTGCCCCCGTCGTCCAAGCGCCAGTCCAACAGCCCGCTTCTGCACCCATCGCCGAGGTGCAACAGGCGCAAGCCGAACCCGCCCTGCCGCAAACATCGCCGGCAATAACCCCAGTCGCGCCAGCCGTCGCCATTGCGGAGCCGCTCGCGCCGCAGACAGCACCAGAGCCGGAGATTGTGGCGTTTGTCCCTCCTGTCGTGGAGCCACAAGCAGTACACACCCAAGCGCCATCGCCACAGCCTGACCCTGAACTGCTCCAGACACCGACGGCTCCCGCCATTGCGCCTGTGGTCCAAGTTCAGCCAGACATTAATCCAGACGAACTGATTCCGGCCGCAAGTCCTGAGGCACCGGTATTCCTCGACAGCCTGCCCCTGCCTCCCGTCATGGCCCAGGCACTGGCCGCCATCGACCCGGAACACCCCGAGCAAGACATTCTCTACGCGCTGCCGGACTCACCGGAGCCGTCCTACAGCTCCGTGGCCACGCACATTGAAGAAACACTGCTGGGCCTGCTCGACGACCTGACGCTGCCGGAACGCCATCGCCCGCAAGCCGAAGCGATGCGCGAACGCCTGCAAAACGGGTTGAACTGGTACGAGTTGCTGCCGATCCTCGACGATCTCGCCACCTTGATGTTGGCCATTACGGACAGCGGCCAACACGAATTCGAAGCTTACTTGCAGCAACTCAACGAACGCCTCGAGTCGTTCCAGAGCAACCTGCAAGCCGCCAGCGCCGGACATGCGGATAACCGCTCCGCCGCACGGGAGATGGACACGCAGATTCGCGAGCAAGTCGACGGTCTGCAAACCAGCATGCAGGACGCGGCCAACCTGCAAGACCTCAAGCACGTCCTGGAGAACCATCTCGAAGGCCTGCTGGGCACCATGGATCAGCATCAGAAGCAGCGCGATGAGCGTGAGCAGGAAGTCGCCGCCCGCCTGCAAGGCCTGGCCGAACGGGTTGCGCACATGGAGCAGGAAGCCCTGGGCTATCGCGAGCACTTGGAAGAACAACGTCAAAAAGCATTGATCGACCCGCTGACCGGCCTGCCCAACCGCGCTGCCTGGAGCGAACGGCTGGAACACGAAATCGCTGAGTGGCAGCAGCACGGCAACACACTGATGCTGGCCATGCTCGACCTCGATCATTTCAAACGCATCAACGATAACTACGGCCACCTGGCAGGCGACAAGGTGCTGAAGATCATCGCCAGCGTGCTGCGCAAGCGCCTGCGCGGCTCGGACTTCATTGCCCGCTTCGGCGGCGAGGAGTTTGTGCTGTTGATGCCCGCCACCGTGCCGGCCGTCGGGGCAAAATTGCTGGAAACCCTGCGCGCTTCAATCGAGGCTTGCCCGTTTCACTTCAAAGGTGAGCGGGTCACCGTCACCATTTCCATGGGGCTGGCTGCGTTCAAGCCTGGCGAACACAGCGATATGGTGCTTAAAAGAGCCGATCAGGCGCTGTACCGTGCCAAAAACGCCGGACGTAATCGGGTAGAACTGGGCTGAAGGGCAATTGTTCCATTTTGTTTAAAGCGGCTCTTTTGCCCTCAACGCGCGAGGCATTACGTTACACTGTTGCATTATTGTCTCGCGCGTACTGCCTTCTATCATGAAATTTCTTACTCTCGTTGTGTCGCTTCTGCTGCTGGCCGGTTGTGCCAGCGGTCCACGTATCGACACCAGTCACCCTTCCGCCAACTTCGACAGCCGCGTGCAGTTCGTGGTGGTGCATTACACCAACGCATCCCTGGAGCGTTCGCTGCAGTTGTTGACCCACGGCGAAGTCAGCGCCCATTACCTGATCGGTGATGACAAGGGCGCGACCATCTACAAACTGGTGGATGAAAACCAGCGCGCCTGGCACGCCGGGGAAAGCGAGTGGCAAGGCCGGACCTGGCTGAATTCGAGCTCCATCGGCATCGAAATCGTCAATCCGGGTTTCAGCGACACCCCGACCGGCCGCCTCTGGTACCCGTACAGCGAAGCCCAGGTGCAATCCTTGATCGTCCTGCTCAAGGACATCAGCAAACGCAATGGCATCAGCCCGCGGCACATCATCGGTCATAGCGACATCGCTCCGCTGCGCAAGCTCGACCCCGGCCCGATGTTCCCTTGGAAACGCTTGGCCGCTGAGGGCTTGGGTATCTGGCCGAACGAACAGGCCGTTGCGAGCCGGCAAGTACAGTTCGCCGCCGAACTACCGAGCATCGGATGGTTCCAGGCACAGCTGGCACGACTGGGCTATGCGACGCCGCAAACCGGCGAACTGGATGTGGCGACGCGGCATGTCCTGGCAGCCTTCCAGATGCACTACCGCCCTTCCCGTTTCGATGGCACCCCGGATGCACAAACCGCTGCAATGCTGCTGGTACTCAATCAGACAAAATAATGACGCCCGCCCGACGGTCCGCGCTTTTTCTCAATCAGCAGCTATAACTCATTGGTAATTCTTCGGATGTTCCCAAATGGCTGCTACTCGAGAGAGGTTGCGTAGTTGGTTCTATCGCCCATGGTTTTTGGCGATGCTGGCTGCTGCCTTGAGTGCGACGCTGTTGATGGCTGCCAGCCTGTACATCGCGATGAATCAGGTCGAGCAGAACGAAAGCCGGGAAATGAACGCCCAAGGCGAGCGTTTCCTCGCCCGTCTTGAGCAAATGTTCGGGCAATTGCGCGAAAGCCTCGATGACCTGGAAGCCCAACCGTTGCGAACGTGCAACGAAGAAATGATCGCCACCTTGCAGCAGATCAGCTTCAGCTATCGCTTCGTCTACGAAGCCGCTTTTATGGAAGGCAACCGGATTTGCTCCAATCGCCCTCGTCAGGAGGGGTTGGCGATGATCCGACCGGCGGACCTCCGGGGTCCCACCTACAGTTACTGGCTCAATACCACCACCGAACCCGATGAAAACCGCGCCGCACTGATGCTCAGTCGAGGCAATTTCCGCGTTGCAACTTCTCGCGGGCATTTGACTGACATGGTCGATCTCTCGCCAGGCAGCAGCCTGCTGGTGGTACTCGATCATGGGAAGCGGGCGATTCCGGTTTTGGGTGTCGAGCAGGCCTGGCCACCGACGGAACCCTGGCCACCGACCAGCAGCGATTCGCTGCAAGTGACCCAAACCCGCCTGATTTACCGTATGCCCACCAACAACCCGGAATATCAGTTGGTGCTGATTACCCCGCGCACCGCCATGCATGTACCGACGGTCTGGTGGTGGCTGCTGCCGGCGAGCCTGGCGCTGGGCATTATCGTCGGCATTCTGGTGTTTCTGCTGGTGCGTCAGCGTCAATCGCTGGATGCCGAACTGCAAGGCGCGATACGTCGTGGCGAGTTGCAGGTGTTGTATCAACCGATCTTCGACCTCGACAGTCGTAACTGTGTCGGCGCTGAAGCCCTACTGCGCTGGCGCAGGCCGGACGGCACGCTGACCAGCCCCGACCTGTTCATTCCGATGGCGGAAAACACCGGGCAGATCCGCCAGATGACCGATTTTGTCTTGCAGCGCTTGCTTGAACAGTTGGGGCAATTGCTACGGGCGAATCCGCAGCTGTACATCTCGGTCAACCTGGCTGCTTGCGATGTGATGGTGCCGCGTATCGGCCAAGTGATGGCGCGACTGCTGACCCTGCACCGGGTCGCGGCCAAACAGATTGCCTTCGAGGTGACTGAGCGCGGAATGATCGACGTGGTGGTGGCCCGGGAAAACCTGCAAGCCTTGCGCGATGTCGGGCATCAAGTGCTGATCGATGACTTCGGTACCGGCTATTGCAGCCTGGCCTACCTGCAAACCCTGCCGGTGGATTGCCTGAAAATCGACAAGGCCTTTATCGATGCCTTGGGCCATGACGCCGCCAGCAGTGGCGTGGCCCCGCACATCATTCACATGGCCCAGGCCCTGCAGCTCAAAGTGATCGCCGAGGGCATCGAACATGAAGCCCAAGTCGCATTCCTGAGCAGTGAAGGCGTGAAGTTCGGTCAGGGCTGGCTGTTCGCCCATGCGCTGAGCGCGGTGCAGTTCATTGAACTGATCACCCGTGGCCGACGACTGGCGGGCCGTCGTATGGATGACGAGGCGTGAAAACGCGTTATACCGCCAGCGCCATATAGAACTGTGTGCCCTGCCCTGGCCGCGAATAAACCCCCATCCGCCCGCCGTGCAATTGCACGATTTCCTTGCACAACGCCAGGCCAAGCCCGGCCCCGCCCTTTTTGCGGCCGACCTGCACGAACGGCTCGAAAATCCGTCCTTGCTGGCCATAGGCAATGCCTTCGCCATTGTCCTCGACGCTGATAATCACCCGTTCGCCATGGCGCCGGGCCTGCAAACGGATCTGTCCGTCCGCAGCGGTATGACGCAAGGCATTGTCGATCAGGTTGTCGAGCACCCGATCCAGTTGCGCCTGATCCGCCTGCAAGCGCGGCAGCGGCCCCTGCACTTCCACCAGCAACTCGATGCCTCTCTGCGCGGCCTCCCCGGCAAATCGGCCCTGTGCCTGCTCGAGCAAGTCTTCGATGACGCACGGCCCCAGCGTGAGTTTCTGCAAGCCGTTCTGGTAGCGCGAGAAGTTCAGCAAGTCGTTGATCAGCTGCATCAAGCGCTGCATTTCTTCATTTACGGTATCGAGCAAGTCGGCTTCGCGGGAGTCCGGGGCAAATTTCGCGCGCTCGCGGAACAGGCCGAAGGCCATGTGCATCCCGGTCACCGGCGTGCGCAACTCATGTGAGGCTCGCAGGACGAATTCACTGCGCACCCGTTCGAACGCCCGCTGTTCAGTGACGTCATGCAACACCATCACCGCACCGAGAATGTGTCCCTGGGTATGGCTGACCGGGGTCAAGCTGTAGGTCAACAGCCGCGACTCCCCATCGACTTCCACACTCAGGTCTTCCGGCGCCCGCTCCAAGGTGCCGCCGCGTAAAACCAATTGCAGTTGCGCATCCAGTTCGGGTCGTTCGAGCGCCGAGCCCAAACCCTGGCCGAGCCGGTCAGTGTCCCAGCCCAATTGGCGCTGCGCCACCGGGTTGAGGTGCTCCAGATGACCTTCTCGGTCGATCATCAGCAAACCGTCGTCGATGCTATCGAGTACCGCTTGCAAGCGTTGCTGGCCGGCCATCAGTTCATCGACATTGGTCGCCTGATGCTCGCGCAAGGCCTCGGCCATGATCCCGAAGCGTTTGGTCAGTTGGTTCATTTCCTCGGCCGAGGAAATCGGCAGGGTCACTTCGAAATTGCCTTGTCCGATGTTGTCCGCGGCCTGCGCCAGCGCCTCGATCGGCGCGCCGAAACGCCGGGCAATCGCATGCGCCGTGATGAAGCCGATGATCAGCACCGCCAGCCCGACCAACCCGAGCAGGCCGGCGATCAGCAGCGCCCGATCACGGGCCTTGCGCTGGGTGTCGTTGATGTTATCCAGAGCGCGCTTGTGCTCGGCGATCAAGCCGTTGCGCAGCTGATTGAATTTGGCCGTGACGTCATCGTTGCCCGACAGCACAAAGGCAGGATCGTGAGACTGGTCCAGCGCCTGCAGAAAACTCTGGTAGTCAGCCTTGGCCTGCTTGAAGCCATACTGGCCCTCGACAACGCCCTGCTCATGGGCGATACCTTCGTCGAGCAGTTCCAGGTAATGCTGCTTCGACGCGGCAAACTGCGCAGGGTCGGGTTTTTCGCTGAGCATGATGATCAGTTGATCACCCAGGGTCTGGCGCAGCTTCAGACCCAGATCCAGGGTGACGAAGTTATTGCGGACCAGCGCTTCCTGACTGCCGGCCATTTGCATAACGCTGATCAGCCCGAGCAACAGCCCAAGCAACGCGACGGTGATGAGTGCGGAGATACTCAGGAACAGTCGGGTCCGCAACTTCATCGCCAGTTTCATCGGATGTTGCTCACAGGTTGTACTGCTTGCGTTTGCGGTACAGGGTCGAGGCATCGATGCCCAGAGTTTTCGCTGCCTGGTCAAGGGTTCCAGCGGTGGCCAGCACGGCGCCGATGTGAGCTTTTTCCAGCTCATCCAGGCTCAGCGCGGCGCCCACTCGCGGCGAGTTATTCGCCGGTTGTTCGGCCATGCCCAAGTGAACGATCTCGACGCGCTCCTGTGGACAAATAATGCTCGCCCGCTCCACCACGTTACGCAGCTCTCGAATATTGCCCGGCCATCGGTAGCTGAGCAGCGCTTCCCGGGCCTCATCGCTGAAACCCCGCGCCGGTCGTGCATATTCCTTGACGAAACGGGCCAGGAAGCGATCAGCGAGGGTCAGGATGTCTTCGCTGCGTTCGCGCAGCGGCGGCAGGTGCAAGGTGATGACGTTGAGGCGATAGAGCAAATCTTCGCGGAAACGACCGTCGCGGACCATGTCTTCAAGATTGAGGTTGGTGGCCGCAAGGATCCGCACATCGGCGCGTCGAGTGACCGGATCGCCAACCCGCTCGTATTCCTTGTCTTGAATAAAACGCAGCAACTTGGGTTGCAACGTCAGCGGAAAGTCGCCGATCTCGTCAAGAAACAGCGTACCGCCATCCGCCTGGTTAACCCGACCCAGCGTACTTTCACTGGCACCGGTAAACGCGCCACGGCTGTGGCCGAACAGTTCGCTTTCCATCAATTCGGCGGTCAGCGACGGGCAGTTGATGGTGACGCAGGATTTCTTCTCGCGCTTGCTCCAGCCGTGAATCGCCCGAGCCAGTTCACCTTTACCTGTGCCGGACTCACCGAGGATCAGGATATTGGCGTCGGTGCCGGCCACTTGGCGGGCCGTCTCAAGCACAACTTTCATCGCCGGGCTGTGGGAATCCAGGCCATCCTTGGTTTTACGCACTTCGCCTTCGAGGGCTTCCAGACGCGCCGAGAGCTGCCGCACTTCCAGTTGCTTGGCGGTGGCCAGACGCAATTGATCCGGGCTGCAGGGTTTGACCAGGTAATCGGCGGCGCCGGCCTGAATCGCATCGACGGCGGTATCCACGGCGGAATGCGCGGTGACGATAACCACCCGCATCCACGGCGCCTGAATACGCATCTGCGCCAATACGTCGAGGCCATTGTCCTCACCCAGGCGCAAATCCAGGAAGCACAGGTCGAACACCTGACGCTGCAACAGTGCATCGGCCTGGGCGGCGCTGTTGGCGGTGGCGACGGTATAGCCTTCGTCTTCGAGGCAATAACGGAAGGTACGAAGGATGGCGGACTCATCGTCTACCAGCAGAATGCGGCCTTGATGCTCAGTGGCTGATTCCATTTTCCTACGCTCCTTACTGAATGATTTTGGTTAGTCCCGAGAAAATCGGGCAAGTTGCATGGTTGATTCTGATCCATTCCAGCCCCGGCAGTGTAGCTATCTGCTGCCCTTCTCGTTAATTGGCTGATTTCGTTGGTTTTTTACGAAAAATCCAACATTTCGACGTTTGCCTGCTTGAACGTCTGACATCTGCGCCCTCCTCGCAATTCAAAAAATTTGAAAGTTCCTCTGAATCTTTCGTGCATTACGCACGACCGTCAGGGCCCCATCGTGCAGGATGCGTGTGGAACGATTTTCACTACAACCATAACTATCTGATTTTATTGAGTTTTTTTCATTCAAAAAGCTGGCATGCAGACTGCAATAGTCTGATTAACGCCAGGGCATTCACGGAATGAGCGCCCTCAACAAGATGACCACTCAGGTGGAGGAGCTACAGGATGAATCGCCAACGTGCCGCCCAATTGCGTATCTCGCCACTGCATATCCAGCAGGGTTTGTTCGCGATGCTCGCCCTTACGATCACATTGATCGGTGGCCAGCAGTTCGCCCGTTGGGAGCAGAGCCAGCAGCCAGAGGCGCCACGCCTGTCGATTCAACACGCCACCCAGACCCACTTCAGCGCCGTCAGCAGCAAACTCGCCGACAGCGCACCAATGCGAATGATGGACGTCGACCAGGCTCAGCCTGTGGATCAGATGCCGCGTCAGGAACGTTGGGTGTTCTAAAGAACCGAACTTGGCGCGACTGATGCGCCGGGAAAAGCACCACCAGACATACCTTTAAATAGAAACGTAAGGAGAATCACCATGTTGAGCTGGGCAATTACATTCTTGATCATTGCCATCATCGCCGCCGTACTGGGCTTCGGTGGTATCGCGGGCACCGCCACGGGTATCGCCAAGATTCTCTTTGTCGTGTTCCTGGTGATGTTTGTTGCTTCGTTCTTCTTCGGCCGTCGCGGCCGAGGCTGAATATGAGCGTTCTGTTTAAGACACTGGCAGCCGCCCTGCTTCTGGGCGGTAGTGCCATGGCGATGGCGGCCAATGATGGCCAGACGCGGGCCAACGAGTTGCTGAACTCTGACCCGCAGTACCGTGAAACCTGGACCAAAGTCGTGAAGAAGGAAGAACGACTGCCGGAATGGGTGATGAACCTCACGGGCGATGCCGAACAAATGAATGCTGTCCAGGAGGATGGCGACAAGTATCTGGTAGGGCCGCTGTGCGAAGCACAACAGTCATGCCTGAACCAACGCTTGATCGTGGCATTCAGTTTCGACAAAAAGGACGCCTACGCGATGCTGGTCGAAGTGCCTGCGGGCTTGCCCGCCGACAAATCACCCACGCGACATGCCGACTACCGCTTCCTCGGGAAGCCGAATCAGGGCATGCAGGACTTGTTGATGGAACAACTCAAGAAAGATCCGAACTGGTACTGAGTTTGAAACACGAGAGGAGCAGCCTTGCTTCTCTCCAGTGCGCCACCCGAGGAAGGCAGGCGCATGACCAAGGGGTCGGGACGCTTTGACTGCTTCAGGGTCGGAGTGACCTACGAGCACATGGAGTGCTTGCGCAAGGGCCGGGTCAGGTCAGTAAAGCTGCGACGCAAGTTCGCCGGCCCTCAGTGGCTCGACGGACTTGCGAAGAGCTTCAACGTGCAAAACGTTGATCTAGAGCACTTCGCTCGTTCCCTTCTGCTGCATATTCCCCGCAAAACCGTTTCGCGGTGTTTCTTCACGACCGTATATCGAGAAACCTCCGACTTTCGTCGCGGGAGTTTTCGCTATCAAACGTGGGCTTTTTCCCAAGTTTTGCCATGAATTCAACTGTTTAAAAAACAACCAACCTGCTCTGAAATGGCCGGTTCACGGCACTTATGCCTGCCGAAATGTCGTATTCGAACCGGTTGGGACGCCAGTTTCATTTGAAAAAGCTCATGCCGATTCGGCATAGGGTAGGCGTTTACGGCATTAGACGTCGCTTCCTTGCATCGGAATAGTTGCGCCTTTTTTCGCCTGCCGAAGAGCCGTAATTACGCGCTTGCGGGGCACCTTATACGGGGGCAGATGCACAGACTTTTCCGCCACTGAGCGTTCCAGTTCGCGCATCTGCCCGAGTCAAACTGAAGTAAGGGTAATGATATGAAGAAGGCAAAGCTTAGCCTCGCCTGGCAGATCCTCATCGGTCTGGTATTGGGGATTGCAATCGGTGCGCTGCTCAACCATTTCAGTGCCGAAAAAGCCTGGTGGATCAGCAACGTCCTGCAACCTGCGGGCGATATCTTTATCCGTCTGATCAAGATGATCGTGATCCCGATCGTGATCTCCTCGCTGGTGGTCGGTATTGCCGGCGTCGGCGATGCGAAGAAGCTCGGGCGCATCGGTCTGAAGACCATTCTCTACTTCGAAGTCGTCACCACCATCGCCATTCTGGTCGGTCTGGTGCTGGCCAACGTGGTCCATCCGGGCACCGGCATCGACATGAGCACCCTGGGTACCGTGGATATTTCCAAGTACCAGGCGACGGCGGCCGAGGTTCAGCATGAACACGCCTTCATCGAAACCATCCTCAACCTGATCCCGTCGAACATCTTCGCGGCCATGGCGCGCGGCGAGATGCTGCCGATCATCTTCTTCTCCGTGTTGTTCGGCCTCGGTCTGTCGAGCCTGCAATCGGACCTGCGCGAGCCGCTGGTGAAGATGTTCCAGGGCGTCTCCGAGAGCATGTTCAAAGTCACCCACATGATCATGAACTACGCCCCAATCGGCGTGTTCGCACTGATCGCAGTGACCGTGGCCAACTTCGGTTTTGCCTCCTTGCTGCCACTGGCCAAACTGGTGGTGCTGGTTTACTTCGCCATCGCCTTCTTCGCCTTCGTGGTGCTGGGCCTGATCGCCAAGCTGTTCGGCTTCTCGGTGATCAAGCTGATGCGCATCTTCAAGGATGAGCTGGTGCTGGCTTACTCCACCGCCAGTTCCGAAACCGTGCTGCCGCGTGTGATCGAGAAGATGGAAGCCTACGGCGCGCCGAAAGCCATTTGCAGCTTCGTGGTGCCGACCGGTTACTCGTTCAACCTCGACGGTTCGACCCTGTACCAGAGCATCGCGGCGATCTTCATTGCCCAGCTCTACGGCATCGACCTGTCGATCAGCCAGCAACTGCTGCTGGTATTGACCCTGATGGTCACCTCCAAAGGCATCGCCGGCGTACCGGGCGTGTCCTTCGTGGTGCTGCTGGCCACCCTGGGCAGCGTGGGTATTCCGCTGGAAGGCCTGGCGTTCATCGCCGGTGTCGACCGCATCATGGACATGGCCCGTACCGCACTGAACGTGATTGGTAATGCCTTGGCCGTGCTGGTCATCTCCCGCTGGGAAGGCATGTACGACGACGCCAAGGGCGAGCGCTACTGGAACTCCCTGCCGCACTGGCGCAGCAAGGAAAAATTGCCGGCCGGTGAAATTTCCAAGGGCTGATGCTTTGCCCTTGTAGGAGCGAGGCTTGCCCGCGAAGGCGGTGTATCAATCAACATAAATGTTGAATGTTCCGGCCTCTTCGCGGGCAAGCCTCGCTCCTACAGGGTTGAGGTGCTACCAGCGCGCGTTAAAACAAACCCCGGAGAAATCCGGGGTTTGTCGTTTCTGGCGACCCCGCTATCATTCGCCGCATTCTTCGGGGGATTTAACTGATGCTCAATGGCCTGTGGCTTGGCTTCTTCATCGTGGCAGCCGTGTCGGCAATGGCGCAGTGGCTGATCGGCGGCAATGCCGGGATCTTCGCGGCGATGGTGGAAAGCATCTTCGCCATGGCCAAGCTGTCGGTGGAGGTCATGGTCCTGCTGTTCGGCACCCTGACCCTGTGGCTGGGCTTCCTGCGGATCGCCGAGAAGGCCGGGATCGTCGAGTGGCTGGCCAAGGCGCTGGGCCCGCTGTTCCTGCGCCTGATGCCGGAAGTCCCGGCGGGTCACCCGGCCATCGGCCTGATCACGCTCAACTTTGCCGCCAACGGCCTGGGCCTGGACAACGCCGCCACGCCCATCGGCCTCAAGGCCATGAAGGCACTGCAAGAACTCAACCCCAGCGCCACCATCGCCAGCAACGCGCAGATCCTGTTCCTGGTGCTAAACGCTTCGTCCCTGACCCTGCTGCCGGTGACGATCTTCATGTACCGCGCCCAACAAGGCGCGCCGGACCCGACCCTGGTGTTCTTGCCAATCCTGCTCGCCACCAGTTGCTCGACCATCGTCGGCCTGTTGTCGGTGGCATTCATGCAACGCCTGCGCCTGTGGGACCCGGTGGTGCTTGCGTATCTGATTCCCGGTGCGTTGGCACTGGGTGCCTTCATGGCGCTGCTGGGGACGCTCTCAGCCACAGCATTGGCGGGGCTGTCCTCGATCCTCGGCAACCTGACGTTGTTCGGGCTGATCATGGTGTTCCTGATCATTGGCGCGATGCGCAAAGTGAAGGTTTACGAAGCGTTCGTCGAAGGTGCCAAAGAAGGCTTCGACGTGGCGAAGAATCTGCTGCCATACCTGGTGGCGATGCTCTGTGCGGTGGGCGTACTGCGGGCGTCCGGCGCGCTGGACTTCGGCCTGGACGGGATTCGGCACTTGGTGGAGTGGGCCGGTTGGGACACGCGCTTCGTCGATGCGCTGCCGACCGCGATGGTCAAGCCGTTCTCCGGCAGCGCCGCCCGGGCGATGCTGATCGAAACCATGAAGACTTCCGGGGTCGACAGCTTCCCGGCGCTGGTGGCGGCGACGATTCAGGGCAGTACCGAAACCACGTTCTATGTATTGGCGGTGTACTTCGGCGCAGTGGGTATCCAGCGAGCGCGGCATGCGGTGGGGTGTGCGTTGCTGGCGGAACTGGCCGGGGTACTAGGTGCGATCGGGGTTTGCTACTGGTTCTTCGGTTAATAAAGATCCCTGTAGCAGCTGGCGCAGCCTGCGTTCGGCTGCGAAGCAGTCGCTAAACCAGGCACTGCAGCTACCTGATAGATCCGGGCAATGAATTGACGACTGCTTCGCAGCCGAACGCAGGCTGCGCCAGCTGCTACAAGGGATCGGCGGCATTCCTGACAGGCGGGGCGACTTTCTGCCCTTGTTCCACCGTCCAGGCCACCACCTGCGCGGTCAATTGATCGCTGGCCTGGCCAAACCCGGCGACCACCGACGGCACTTTCACATCGCTCAACGGCTGGCGCACTTCAAAGCGGTGGCTGGCGAGGATTCGCTGGTCATAACCGCGCACCAACAACGCATCCAGGCGAACCACGACGCTCGCGTTCGAGCCCTGATACTCGGTCTGGAACGCTTGCAGGTTGCCGCCCAGCTCCAGATCCGCCTGGAAGTTGCTGTCATCGGTGCTCAACAACGACACCCGACCATCACGCTGAAAACCATCCAGCAGACGATTACGCAGCAACACCGGGGCCGGATCACTCCAGCGCGACGCCTTGTAGCTGCTGATCAGATCTCCCTGCGGAATCACAGCGATTTTCGGGCTGTTCAACGCTTCGCTGGCCTGGGGCTTGGCCAGGCGCAGCGACCAATGCTGTGGCGCGCCACGGCTGGCCGCTGCGCTGCTCTGGGTCGAGGGCAAGCGATAGACATCGGATGGCTCGGCCTTGGGCAAAATCGAGCAGGCGCTGACCAGCGCAAAACCGGCGAGGAGGGCGAGGTGAGTCAGCTTCATGGTGTGAATTCCTTGTTCTTGTCGCTGCCCAGCAGGTAACCGCTGGGGTTGGCTTCCAGTCGCTGGGAAATCGCCCGCAGCGAGCTCAGGGTGTCGCGCAGTTCACGCACCGCCGGCGCCAGGCCATTGAGGCCCTGCATGCCGCTGTTGAGGGAGTCCTGATTGGTGGTCAGCAGTTTGTCGATGGTCGCGGTGGTCTGTTCCAGCGACTTCATCGCCTGCCCGGCGCTGCCGAACATCTGCTTGCCCTGATCGTTGAGCAAACCGTTGGCGTTGCGCATCAGCGCGGTGGTTTGCTCAAGGGTCGCGCTGGCCTGTTTGCCGATCGAGGCCAGTTGCTGCATGGCCTGGCGGATGTCACCGCGTTGTTCGGCGATGGTGCCGGTGGTTTGCTCCAAGTGTTCGAGTGTTTTGCTGATGCGCTCGACGTTGTCCGCCGAAAACATCTGATTGGCGTTGTGCATCAGCGTGCTCACGCCGGCCATCAGGTCGTTACTGTCGTTGAGTAGTCGGGCGATAGGCGAGGGCGCGGCGATGATGGTCGGCAACTCGCCGTCCTTGCCACGCAGCTTGGGACTTTGCGGCGTACCGCCACTGAGCTGGATGATCGAAGTGCCGGTGATCCCGGTCAGCGCCAGTTTGGCTTCAGTGTCTTCCTTGATCGGCGTATCGCCGCCGAGGCGAATCCGCGCCAGTACCCGGCGCGGGTCTTTCGGGTCCAGGCGCAGGCTGACGACGTCACCGACCTTGATCCCGCTGTACTGCACGGCGCTGCCCTTGGACAAACCACTGACCGCCTCGTTGAAGACGATCTCGTAATCCTTGAACTCGGTATCCACGCTGGACTTGGCCAGCCACAAGCCGAAGAGCAGGGCGCCCGCCACCACAATCACGGTGAACAGGCCGATCAATACATGATGGGCTCGGGTTTCCATGTCAGACCTCGTTTAACTGTTGAGCGGCCGTCAGCGCCGCGCGGCCGCGAGGGCCATGGAAGTATTCGTGAATCCACGGATCGTCGGTTTCCGACACCTTGTCGATGGCGTCTGCGACCAACACTTTTTTCTGCGCCAGCACCGCCACCCGGTCGGTGATGGTGTAGAGCGTGTCGAGGTCGTGGGTCACCAGGAAAACGCTCAGGCCCAGGGCATCGCGCAGGGTCAGGATCAGTTGATCGAAAGCCGCGGCGCCAATCGGGTCGAGGCCGGCGGTGGGTTCGTCGAGGAACAGGATGTCCGGGTCCAGTGCCAACGCCCGGGCCAACGCCGCACGCTTGATCATGCCGCCGGACAGGGACGCGGGGTATTTGTCCGCCGCCGACAACGGCAGCCCGGCCAACGCCAGTTTCACCGCCGCCAGGTGCTCGGCGTCGGCGCGGCTGAGGCCGGCGTGTTCGATCAGGGGCAGGGCGACGTTCTCGGTCACGGTCAGCGACGAGAACAACGCGCCTTTCTGGAACAGTACGCCGAAGCGTCGTTCGACCATCGAGCGCTCATGCTCGGAAAGCGTCGGCAAGTTCTTGCCGAAGACTTTCACCACGCCTTCACTGGGCTGGCGCAAACCGACGATGCTGCGCAGCAACACCGATTTGCCGCTGCCGGAGCCGCCGACCACCGCGAGGATTTCGCCCTTGTACAAATCCAGGTCGAGGTTCTCGTGCACGCTCTGGCTACCAAAACGGTTGCACAGGCCACGGACTTCGATCACCGCCTCGGAAGGCGCTCGGGGTAGACGACTCACCAGCCTATCTCCATGAAAAACAGCGCGGCCACGGCATCCAGCACGATCACCACGAAAATCGACTGGACCACGCTGGACGTGGTGTGGGCGCCGACGGATTCGGCGCTGCCGCTGACTTTGAAGCCTTCGAGACAGCCAATCGCAGCGATCAGAAACGCGAAGATCGGCGCTTTGACGATCCCCACCAGAAAGTGCTGAACGCCAATGTCGGTTTGCAGCAGCGAGAGAAACATCGCCGGCGAAATCCCCAGCGACACCGCGCACACCACGCCGCCGCCGACAATCCCGGAGATCATCGCCAGAAAGGTCAGCATCGGCAGCGCCACCAACAGCGCCAGGACTCGCGGCACCACCAGCAACTCCATCGGATCGAGGCCCAAGGTGCGGATCGCGTCGATTTCTTCGTTGGCCTTCATCGAACCGATCTGCGCGGTGAATGCACTCGCGGTGCGCCCGGCCATCAGGATCGCGGTGAGCAACACGCCGAATTCGCGCAGGAACGAGAACGCCACCAGGTCGACGGTGAAAATACTCGCACCGAAGCTCGCCAGCACCGTCGCCCCGAGAAACGCCACCACCGCGCCCACCAGAAAGGTCAGCAAGGCAACGATGGGCGCGGCGTCGAGGCCGGTCTGTTCGATGTGCGCGACCATCGGCGTGATGCGCCAGCGCTTGGGCCGGAACAGCCCACGGGCGATGGTTTCGAGGATTAGGCCGACGAAGCCCAACAGTTGCAGAGTGTCTTGCCAGACTGTGTCAACGGCACGACCGATGCGGGTCAGGAGTTGAATGCCGGTGCCGATTTCCGGCTCCTTAAGCGGGACGCAGAAGTCGCTCAGCGAGCAGTAGACGGTTTGCAGCAACGCGCGATCGGCGTTGGAGAGGGTGCATTCAGGGTGTTCGGCGGAGCGGCCGAGGCGTTCGGAACCGAGCAACTCCACGAGCAACGAAGCGCCAGCGGTGTCGAGCGCACCGAGGCCGTTGAGGTCGATGTGGGTGCTGTCGTCGTACTGGCCGCGAAGCTTGTCGCCCAGGCGCTTGAGGTCAGCGTAATGGGCAAGCGTCCAGTCACCCGTGACCCGCAATTGAGCAGGGGTGTGCGAGGTGTCTAACTGGGCATTACCGGCCAATGTGCTGCTGGTCATAAGCTCCGTGCTTGTTCGGCTGTTACGCAGGACTACGTAATAGCACGAACCGCATTACTTTTCTTTGGTCGGTGTGCTGTCCTTGACCACGAAGCGCAGCACGCCGATCACCTGGCCATCCTCGGTCAACACGCGGACCTGCCATTTACCCGCCGGGTTGCCGGGGAAGTTCTGCTTGTGAGTCCAGGCCCGGTAGCCTTCCTTGCGCCCGCCATGAATATCCAGCGGGATGCGGTCGACTTCCTGGCCGTTGAACTGCCAGACGTGATAAATCCGCTCATCCAGACCGCGCGGCGCGTTGATCGCGGTGTAGGCGTAGAGCCCGCCGCCGCGAATCTGTTCGGCGCTGACTTCATCCAGACTATCGCCGGGAGTGCGGTCCTGCATTTCAGTGCTGATGGCCACGTCGGTCATCCACAGCGTGGCCGGCGGCACCCACGAACGCAGCACCCAGCCGAGGGCGCCAATGCCCAGCGTGATACTGAGAATCGCCAAGGCGTTGCGCACGGTGCGAATCGGGAAGATCGACGCCAGGCTCGGGAACGACAACAACACCGAGATGCCCAGGGCCAGTTTGAAGCTCTGGGACGTGGTCAGGTGCAGGATGACCGGCAGGGCGGTGAGCAGGGCGGCGAACAGGGTCAGGGTGTGCAACGCCAGGAACGCCCAGCGCCGTGGCGCCAGCCATTTGTAGTAGAGCGGGTCGGTGATGGAAATCAGCGCCGCGATGCTCAACAACCCGGTGAAAAACAGTTGGCCGCTGTTCCAGGTGGTGGTGATGAAGAAAAACGGCAGGACGAAAAACAGGCTTTCCTGGTGAATCATCTGCGTCGCGTAACGCAGTAACGGCTGGGGTATTTCGCGTTTGAACACCCGAGTGAACAGCTGCGTCAGGCTGTTTTCCAGCATCAGCCAGACCCAACTGATCAGCATGATGGTAGTGATCCACGTCGCCAGGCCCTGTTGGCGATCCACCAGCATGAAGCTGCCGACACCCGAGACAAAACCACCGAGCGCAATGACCCCGGGATAGCGCTTCATCAATTCGAGAACGCGCTGGACGATGAGGGGCAGGTTAGGCATTCGGCGGTTCACACTAGTCGTAGGAAAAATCCTCGACAGGGTAGCGCCGAGGGCCTTCTGTGGCGATCACATTTGGGCAACCACAAGGCCAGAGCGAATGATGACCTGTGGCGAGGGGGCTTGCCCCCGTTCGGCTGCGCAGCAGTCGTGATTTTGGGGCCGCTTCGCGACCCAACGGGGGCAAGCCCCCTCGCCACAGGGATTGCTAGCGTTTGCGATAAACACGCCAGCCCAACACCCCAAGCACCATCAACCCAAATACCCCGGCAATCGCCCACAACAACTGGTCATCACTGATCAACGGCTTCTCGATCCGCAAATACCCCGGCTGCAGCAGCAACTCGCGCATGGCCTTGTTCGCTTCTTCCAGGGTTACGCCTTGCAGTTCCTTGGCCGGGTCGGTGAAGCGGCCGTCCTCGTAATCGCCCAAGGCACCCCAATAATAATCGGCCAAGGCGCTGTTACCTTGAACGGCCCACGACTGACGGGCGATAGCCGCTTGCTTGAGGCGGTCAAAGGTCTCGACATCAAGGCCATTCTTGAGCAACTCGGCTTTCATGTCCTCCAGCACTTGCTCGGCTTCGGCGACGTTTTCGCGCTCAAGGTCGGCATTCAGGCTCATGAAACCGACGCTACCGAATAACTCGCGCTCAGCCCAAGGGCCATAGGACAAACCATGGGCCAGGCGCATCTGCCGATACAGCGCCCAATCCAGATAATCCTTGAGCAGGTCGAAAGTCTGGTCCGGTATGTCTTCCAGCACCGGCTCCGGGACCAGCCAGTGCAACTTCGCACCGCCACCGACAAACCCGTGAATCAGGCTGCGTTCATGGGCGGCGCTGGCGTTGATTTCCGGCAGCGGCAAATGATCGGTGGGATCGACCGCTTCAAGCGCGCCATAAGCCCGTTCCAGATACGCCGGCAGCAGCTTGTCGAGGTCGCCGACCACGATCAGCGTCATGTTGTTAGGCGCGTACCAGGCCTTGCGCACCGTCTCCAGTTGCTCGCTCGTCAGGTGACCGACTTCCGCACGCTCGGGGCATTTGAGGCCCAGTTCCACGGCGAGTTGATTGCTGGCGGTGTGGCCCAGGTCCTGACGATCCATCCAGCGCTGCAAGTGTGAGTAATGACCGCCGTCTTCGCGCTCAACCACTTGTTTGGCGGCGTTGATCGCGTTGTCGTCGATGCGGGTCTGGGTCAGCAGCGCCAGCAGCAGGTCGAGGACCTTGCGCTGGTTTTTCGCCGGGGCTTCGATGACGAACGTGGTGTCGGCGTTGCTGGTGTAGGCGTTCCATTCACCGCCCAGCGCCTGCATGCGCTCCTCCAGGCCACCTTCGCCGCTGGCGTCGATGCCGCTGAACAGCAAGTGTTCGAGCAGGTGCGGCAGCTCTTTGTCAGCGCATTTGAAGTCATCAAAACCGACGCCGACCACCAGGCGAATCGCCACGTGCCCGCGATCAGTACCGGGCTTGAGCATCAATTGCAGACCGTTGGGCAGCGCATAGCCTTCGACCTGGAAACGATCCAGGGCAAACGAAGGAAATGAACCGAGCAACAGACAGGCGAATAACAGACAACGCATAACGAGCTTCCATACGGCTGATTGGAGATCCGTGTCGTCAGTCAGGGCCTCTTCGCGAGCAAGCCCGCTCCCACAGGAGTACGCATTCCACTGTGGGAGCGGGCTTGCTCGCGAAGAGGCCTGAATGGCTGAACCACTGTTACTGACTGACCACAACCCCAGACGTTCAAGGCGAATGTGTGATGTCCGCCAAATCGTCAGCCGCCAGTGCCCCGGTGTCGGCGGTTTCCAGGACTGCGTAGGCGCTGCTGCAAAAAAGCGAATTCAGGCGTTTCATGTCGGCAATCAGCTCCAGGTGCAGCGAACTGGTTTCGATACTTTGCACGATCTTACGTTGCAATCGGCTGACATGAGCATGGGCCAAGCGGCGTTCCTGTGCGCGAAAGCGACGTTTCTCACGCAGCAACTGGCGTGCGCTTTCCGGGTCGCTGCTGAGGAACACCGACAACCCCAGGCGCAGGTTGGAAATCAACTGACTGTGCAGCCCCGCCAGTTCCTCCAGGCCTACATCGGAAAACGACCGGCGTTGCGAGGTCTTCTGCTGCTGGACCTTGCGCAGCATGCGTTCGATCAGGTCGCTGGCGAGTTTGAGGTTGATCGCCAGTTCGATGATTTCCGCCCAACGGCGACTGTCCTGATCGCTGAGGTCTTCGCGGGGCATCTGCGCCAGGTAGAGCTTGATCGCGCTGTACAGCGCCTCGACATCATCGGTCAGTCGGCGCATTTCCTGGGTCACGGCGGTCTGTTTGCCGCGCAGCACGTCGAGCATGGCTTCGAGCATGTTGTCGATCAGGTCGCCGATGCGCAGGGTTTCTCGGGCGGCGTTGGCCAGCGCCAGGCTGGGGGTGACCAGCGCGGTCGGGTCCAGATGGCGGGGTTTGGCCATGCCGTTGAGTTCCGGGCGTTCCGGCAACAGCCACGCGCAAAGCTTGGCCATCGGTCCGACGCTGGGCAGCAGGATCAGGCAGCGCGCGGTGTTGTAGAGCAGGTGGAAGCCGATGACCATTTCCTGCGAGCTGAAGTCCAGGCTGTCGATCCAGTGCACCAGCGGGTCGAGCACCGGGATGATCAGCAGCAAGCCGATCAACTTGTACAACAGGCTGCCCAGCGCCACTTGGCGGCCGGCCGCGTTTTGCATGCTGGTGCTCATGAACGCCAGCACGCCGCTGCCGATGTTGGCGCCGATCACCAGGCCGATGGCCACCGGCAGGCTGATCACACCGGCGCCGGCCAGGGTCGCGGTCAGCAGCACGGCCGCCAGGCTGGAGTAGGAAATCATCGCGAACAGCGCGCCAATCAGCGCATCGAGCAGGATGTCGCCGGTCAGGGAGGCGAAGATCACCTTCACCCCTTGGGCGTGGGTGATCGGCGCGGCGGCTTCGACAATCAGTTGCAGCGCCAGGATGATCAGCCCCAGGCCGATCGCCACCCGGCCCATCTGCCCGACCCGCGTCTGTTTGCGCGACAGGAAGAAAATCACCCCGAGGAAGATCAACAGCGGCGACAGCCACGACAGGTCAAACGTCAGCACCCGCGCCATCAGCGCCGTACCGACGTCGGCGCCGAGCATGGTTGCCAGCGCCGGGGTCAGCGCCATCAGGCCCTGACCGACGAATGAAGTAACGAGCATGGCCGTGGCGTTGCTGCTCTGGACCATGGCGGTCACGACGATGCCGGCGATGAACGCCAAGCCACGCTTGGACATGTTCTGGCCAATCACATGGCGCAGGTTGGAACCGTAGACCCGCAGGATGCCGGTTCGGACGATGTGCGTGCCCCAGATCAGCAAGGTCACGGCAGATAGCAAATTGAGCAGGGTCAGCATGCTGGGCCCCCTGTGGTGGTAGCGTCCCAAAGGGACAAGTTGACGGTACCGCGCGACGTTCTACGTTCTGTACTTAAGCTGTAGTTGGCTAACGGTCTGGGCGCCAGCATCGCATAGCTAAAGAAGTGATTGAAACAAAACTGTCATAAAAACAGCTTGATGCAGAGATGACAAAGGGGCCCGAAGGCCCCTAGGTGCAATATTTGGATTCACTGGGTAACTGTGGCGAGGGGGCTTGCCCCCGTTCGGCTGCGAAGCAGTCGTAAGACCGGTGAATGCGGTTTTCTTGATAAGCCGCATCGCCGGTTTTAGGGCCGCTGCGCGCCCCAACGGGGGCAAGCCCCCTCGCCACAGAGGCTCGCTCCCACAGGGGTTACTGGCCAGGAATGTCCTTGCGCAGTTTCACCGGGTCCTGCTGTTTTTTCTTTTTCGCGATCGCGGTGCGCATCTTGATGTTGATCGCTTCCACCGCCAGCGAGAACGCCATGGCGAAGTAGACGTAGCCTTTTGGCACGTGCACATCGAAGGATTCGGCAATCAGCACCGTACCGACGATCAACAGGAACGACAGAGCCAGTATCTTCAGCGACGGGTGCTTGTCGATGAATTCGCTGATGGTGCCCGACGCCCACATCATCACCAGCACGGCGACGATGATCGCCGCGACCATGACCGGTACGTGGGACACCATGCCGACGGCGGTGATCACCGAGTCCAGCGAGAACACGATGTCGATGATCGCAATCTGGATGATCGTGTAGAGGAAGTTGCCGCCCTTGCCACCCGGCTCTTCGCCGGTTTCGTCTTCGCCTTCCAGCGCGTGGTACATCTCTTGCGAGCTCTTCCACAGCAGGAACAGACCACCGAAGAACAGAATCAGGTCACGCCCGGAAATCCCCTGGCCGAACACTTCGAACAGGTCGGCAGTCAGGCGCATGACCCAAGTGATCGACAGCAGCAACAGGATCCGCGTGACCATGGCCAGCGCCAGGCCGAAAATCCGGGTGCGCGCCTGCATATGCTTGGGCATACGGCTGACCAGGATCGAGATCATGATGATGTTATCGATGCCCAGGACGATCTCCAGGGCAGTCAGGGTGAAGAAGGCAACCCAGATTTCAGGGTTGGTCAGCCATTCCATTTTTTTTCCTTTGAGCGAGTGTTAAACCACAAAGGGCCCGGGCTTCAAACTGCAAAGCCTGGACCCGCCATGGTGAGTCTTGGGCTTACAGCGTGCTGAATACCGGGAAGATCCCCATCAGCAACGCTGCAACCAGTATGCATATGCACACCAGCACAGCCCACTTGAGGGTAAAGCGCTGGTGATCACCAAATTCGATACCGGCCAGGGCCACCAACAGGTAGGTCGATGGAACCAGCGGGCTCAGCAAGTGGACGGGCTGACCGACGATCGAGGCACGTGCCATCTCTACGGCGGTTATACCGTAGTGACTGGCGGCTTCGGCAAGTACCGGTAACACGCCGTAATAAAATGCATCGTTCGACATGAAGAAGGTGAACGGCATGCTCACCAACGCCGTAATCACGGCCAGGTACGGGCCGAGGAAATCCGGGATCACCGCCAGCAGGCTTTTCGACATCGCATCGACCATGCCGGTGCCCGACAGGATACCGGTGAAGATACCTGCCGCGAAGATCAAACCGACCACTGCCAGCACGCTACCGGCGTGGGCCGCCACACGATCCTTCTGCTGTTGCAGGCAAGGATAGTTGACGATCATCGCGATACTGAACGCCACCATGAACAACACAGGCAGCGGCAACAGGCCGGCGATCAGGGTGCACATCAGGGCAATGGTCAACGCGCCGTTGAACCAGATCAGCTTCGGACGACGGGCATCCGGGAACTGTGAAACGCTGATTTCGCTGTGGTCGACTTCGTCGCCGGCCAGGTGCAATTCACCCAGGCGAGCACGCTCGCGCTTACCGTAGAAGTAGGCAATCGCCAGGATTGCCACCACGCCGGCCAGCATCGCCGGAATCATCGGCACGAAAATGTCGGACGGGTCGACGTGCAGCGCACTCGCGGCACGGGCCGTCGGGCCGCCCCACGGGGTCATGTTCATCACGCCGCCGGCGAGGATGATCAGGCCAGCCATGATTCGCGGGCTCATGCCGATGCGGCTGTAGAGCGGCAGCATGGCGGCCACGCAGATCATATAAGTGGTCGCGCCGTCACCATCAAGGGAGACAACGAGCGCCAGAACGGCGGTGCCGACCGAAACTTTCAACGGGTCGCCCTTGACCAGTTTGAGGATTTTGCGCACGGCCGGGTCGAACAGGCCGGAGTCGATCATCAGGGCGAAGTACAGAATGGCAAACATCAGCATCACGCCGGTCGGCGCAAGCTTGGTGATGCCTTCGAGCATCATTGGGCCGATCTTCGGTGCAAAACCGCCGAACAGGGCAAAGATGATTGGAATAATGATTAAAGCGATCAGCGCGGACAGGCGCTTGGTCATGATCAGGAACATGAACGTGATGACCATGGCGAAGCCAAGGAAAGTCAGCATGGGAATACTCCAGGCGTAGCGCGGCTAGGGAATGGGCGAACCGGTTGGGGTCAGCGCAGAACGGGAAGCACGAGGCGTACGGGCGGAGTTGCGGCAAAGCGGCGGGTAGCAGAGGACATCAGAATCACCATTGTTGTTGTTAAGTGGACCGTGCCAGCGATAAAACACAGGCATTGGCCAACCGGTCTGTTGCCGGTAGTGGGGGCGATCCTAATGGGCAAAGCTTTCATCAAGCTTTCGTTGCTGAAAGCATTGACCGGGTGCGCGACCGGTCGTCGGACGAGGGCTGGAAGGTAAACCGGGTTGAAGCATTCGCGAGCAGGCTCGCTCCCACAGGGGTACGCACTCCAATGTGGGAGCGAGCCTGCTCGCGAAGCGGTCAACACTGATGAGGAGTGAACACATGCGCGATATCCATACAGGCGGCTGTCATTGCGGCCATCTGCGCTATCAATTCAGCGGGCCGTTGCACGACATCGCCCACTGCCATTGCTCGATTTGCCGACGGGTCAGTGGCGGGATCGTGACCACCTGGATCACCGTGCCCGCCTCACATTTCGAATGGCTGGGCGGGATACCGGCGCGGTACGACTCTTCTGAACACTGCGCGCGATATTTCTGCCCGACCTGTGGGGCGCAGGTTGCACTGATAACCCAGCTCAGCCCCGAGAGCATCGACCTGACCATCGCCACGCTCGATCACCCTGAAGACGCCCCGGCCGACCGGCACATCTGGACCGACAGCCGCTTGCCCTGGCTGCACCTGGACGAACATTTGCCCGGTGAAGCCGAGGAAAACATCTGATCAGAAAATAGACAGGTTCAGCGGTCGGATCGCGCCCATCCACACCGCGTGCTCGGTGTGGTCGAGCAGGTCATCGCCGGTGTCCGGGTGCAAGAACACCACCAGGCCGTTGCGATTGAGCACCAGCCACGGCAGCACCTCGCCAATGAGTTCCGGCCCGAATACCAGTTGGCAGCTCCAGTCCGGGTGCGGACCGACCGGGCGCTCGTGCACGCGGCCCATCTTCAGCGGGAATACCTTGGCCGCCTGCTCACACAAGGCCCGTGCCTGGTCGATGGTGCTGGCGTCGAAATAGACGTGGGCGTGGTAGCCAGTGATCTGTTGCATTTGAACCTCTCGAAATCCCGGTCGAACCCTCACCGTTCCCTACAGGTCACACGCCATATACGTAGGAAATAAGGAACTCAGCCATGAAAAATGCCGAAACCCCGGTGGTGAAGGTGGTGCTCTATGGTGCCATGAGTAGCCTGGGCAGTGCGCTGATGGCTGAAATGCTGCGGCGCCAGCATGAAGTGATCGCGATTCTCGATGACCTGACGGCGCTCGCCCCACGACCGGGCCTGCGCACCAAGAACGGCGACCTGTTCGACGCCGAACGGGTCAAGCAAAGCGTGGCCGGTGCTTCGGCGGTCATCTGTTTACTAGACGCACCAGGGCTGCCGCTCAACAGTGAACACGTGGAAAAAACCATCGTGCCCGGCCCGGTCGAGCAAGTGTTGGCGGTGGATGCATTGATCGACGGCATGCAAGCCGCGCGAATTAGCCGCTTGTTTGTGGTGGGGCATTTTGAGGAGCTGGACGAGCCGGAGGTGGAGGATGACCTTCAGCACCACGCCGCCGAAGAAATTCTCGACGCCTTGCAAAGCAGCGGACTGCAATGGACGCTGGTGGACGCCCCACGTGGGGTTGCCGGGTTGACCATCGAGCATTTCAGTCAGGTCAGCAGCAGCCTGGAGACGGGATTGGCCGAGCCGCTTGAGCGGTTGAACCGGGTCGCCGTGGGTATCGCCGATGAGCTGCGTTTGAATCTGCATCTCGGTGAGCATGTGAATTTTGTCGCGGCTACACCGCAATAGAAGGGAAGGGCAAACCGGTCAACGATTGCGCACTGCTGGCCTGCTCCTCCATCAACCAGTCCACAAACTGTTGAATCAACACGCCCCGGCGTTTGCGCTGGGGCAGGACCACGTAATAACCCAACCGGGAAATCACCGTGTCGGCAATCGGCCGACACAACAAACCCTGGGCCAGCAAGTCATCTACAAGGTGCCGCCAACCGATGGCCACGCCTTGTCCGCCAATCGCGGCCTGAATCAACAAGGTGTAATTGTCGAACCGCAGTTGCCCCGGCGCGGGTGCCGAAGTGATCCCCAATTCGCGAAACACGCCACTCCAGTCGAACCAGTTGCTGCTGTTTTCACCGCGCAAATGCAGCAGCGGCAAATCGAGCAGGGCCTGAACCGGCAAGGGCAGGGCGCGATCCTTCAATAACAGTGGACTGCACACCGGGAATACTTCTTCGCTGAACAGCCAGTGGCTTTCGCCTTGTTTAAAACGCCCATCGCCAAACAGGATCGCCACATCGATATCCGTGCGCAGCATGTTGTGATTGCGTTCACTGGTAACCAGGCTGACGTCGACCTGCGGATTGGCTTCGTGAAAGCGGTGCAGGCGCGGCATCAACCAATAAGCGGCGAAGGCAAAATCGGTGGCGACTTGCAGCACTTCATGGGATTGCTGTGCGCTGATCGCGGTCAATCCTGCGTCTATATTCTGCAAACCGAGCTGAACCTGCTCGAAAAGTATCATTCCCGTCTCGGTCAGTTCGATGCCGCGATAGATCCGATCAAACAACCGCGTACCGAGTTGTTCCTCCAACCGTTTGATCTGCTGGCTGATGGCTGGCTGCGTAGTCCCCAGCTCTACTGCAGCGGCAGTGAAGCTGTGCTGACGCGCCGCCGATTCAAAGGCACGCAGCAGATCGAGGGACAAATCACCGAGGGCGTCATACATAAGCTGTGCTTATCCTAGTCATTGCCTTGCGTGGGCTTTACCACAAAGAGCATGGCCTACATGCTCGGTCGCAGCACTCTCGCATAAATATTCACTATGGAATGCCGCGATCACATGAAGCGCAAGAATATTCTTTTCATCATGGCCGATCAGATGGCCGCGCCAATGTTGCCGTTCTACGGTCCTTCGCCCATCAAACTCCCGAATCTCAGTCGTCTCGCCGCCGAAGGCGTGGTGTTCGACGCCGCGTATTGCAATAGCCCGTTGTGCGCGCCGTCGCGGTTTACCCTGGTCAGCGGTCAGTTGCCAAGCAAGATCGGCGCCTACGACAACGCGGCCGATTTCCCCGCCGATGTACCGACCTATGCCCACTACCTGCGTCGCCTTGGCTACCGCACCGCGCTGTCGGGCAAGATGCATTTCTGCGGCCCGGACCAGCTCCACGGCTATGAAGAACGCCTGACCAGCGACATCTATCCGGCCGATTACGGCTGGTCGGTGAACTGGGATGAGCCGGACGTGCGTCCGACCTGGTACCACAACATGTCATCGGTGCTGCAAGCCGGGCCCTGCGTGCGCACCAATCAGCTGGATTTCGATGAAGAGGTGGTGTTCAAGGCGCAGCAGTATCTGTTCGATCACATCCGTGAGGATGGCGATCAGCCGTTTTGCCTGACCGTGTCGATGACTCACCCACACGACCCGTACACCATTCCCAAGGCGTTTTGGGATATGTACGACGATGCCGAGATCCCGTTGCCTACAACGCCGGCCCAGACTGAACTCGACCCGCACTCCCAGCGTTTGCTCAAGGTCTACGACCTGTGGGACAAGCCGTTGCCTGTGGATAAGATTCGCGATGCTCGCCGCGCCTATTTCGGTGCATGCAGCTATATCGACAGCAACGTCGGCAAACTCCTGCAAACACTCGAGGAAACCGGGCTGATCGATGACACGATTATTGTGTTCTCCGGCGACCATGGCGACATGCTCGGCGAGCGTGGCCTCTGGTACAAAATGCACTGGTTCGAAATGGCCGCCCGCGTTCCCCTGCTGATCAGTGCACCGGGGCAGTTCGGGGCGGGACGGGTCAGCGCGGCGGTGTCCACGGCGGATCTGCTGCCGACCTTCGTCGAACTGGCCGGCGGCTCGTTGGAGCCTGGCTTGCCGCTGGACGGCCGCTCACTGGTTTCGCACCTGCAAGGGCAGGGCGGTCACGACGAGGTGTTCGGCGAATACATGGCCGAAGGCACCATCAGCCCGTTGATGATGATTCGGCGCGGCGCCTACAAATTCATCTACAGCGAAGACGACCCGTGTCTACTCTTCGACGTACACAACGATCCGCGTGAACAGGAAGAACTCAGCCAGTCGCCGCAACATCGGCAGCTGTTCGACGACTTTCTGGCCGAAGCCCGGGCTAAATGGAATATTCCGGCGATCCACCAACAGGTCCTCGAAAGCCAACGACGCCGGCGTTTTGTTGCCGACGCCCTGACGATCGGCAAGCTGAAGAGCTGGGATCACCAGCCGCTGGTAGACGCCAGTCAGCAGTACATGCGCAACCACATCGACCTTGATGATCTGGAGCGCAAAGCACGTTATCCACAACCCTGCCAAAACCAATAATGTGAAGGGGAAGTCCATGCAAAGGTTATCCACAGTACTGACGGTCGGGCTCCTGGCCCTTGGCAGTGCATCGGTTTACGCCGCCGATCAAAGCTGCGAGACGGTGAAAATGGCCGATCCGGGATGGAGCGACATCGCCGCGACTAACGCCATCACCGGGTTTCTGCTGGACGGCATGGGCTACAAAGCCAAAGTCGACACCCTCGCGGTGCCGATTACCTTTGGCGGTTTGAAAGACGGCCAGGTCGATGTGTTTTTGGGTAACTGGATGCCGGCGCAGCAGGGTTTCTACGATAAATTCGTCGCCACTGGCGATGTCACGCAACTGGCGAAAAACCTCGACGGCACCGAGTTCACCTTGGCGGTCCCGGATTATGTGTGGGATGCGGGTGTGCATAGCTTTGCCGACCTGAATAAGTACGCCGACAAGTTCGAGAAGAAGATCTACGGCATCGGTTCTGGCGCCCCGGCGAATATCTCGCTGCAGGACATCATCAAGAAGAACGACTTCGAACTGGGTCAGTGGAAACTGGTTGAGTCCAGCGAGCAGGCGATGCTGGCTGAAGTGTCCCGCGCAGTGAAGAAACAGAAGTTCGTGACCTTCCTCGGCTGGACCCCGCACCCGATGAACGTGCAGCTGAAAATGCATTACCTGAAGGGCGGCGAGAAGTACTTCGGCGACACCGGCAGCGTTTATACACTGACCCGTAAAGGTTATGCACAGGCCTGCCCGAACGTCGGCAAGTTGCTCACCAACCTGAGTTTCACCCAGGAAATGGAGAACAGCATCATGGCTGAGGTGGTGAACAAGAAAGTCAGCAATGCCGAGGCGGTGAAGGCGTGGATCAAGGCCAATCCGGCAGTACTGGATAAATGGCTGGATGGCGTGAAGACCGTGGATGGCAAGGATGCGTTGGGGGCGGTGAAGGCCAAGCTTTAACCCCCCACTGCTGATCGTTCCCACGCTCCTCGTGGGAATGATCAACCTGACCCTGTAGGAGCGAGGCTCGCCCGCGAAGCTTTTGGCGCATTTGAGGACGCCTTCGCGGGCAAGCCTCGCTCCTACAAGGGCTGGTGCTGTTACCCTTTGCGCAAATTCCCACCCGAGAGGACCCATGGCCTTCCCCAGCCGCCATTCACTCTTTCCTTTTTTGACCTGGCTGCCGCGCCAGACCCGCGCCAGTGTCGGCCGCGATTTGATCGTCGGCCTCAGCGGCGCAATTCTCGCGCTGCCGCAGTCCATTGCCTACGCATTGATTGCCGGTCTCCCACCAGAATACGGTTTGTACGCCGCAATCATCCCGGTGCTGATCGCCTGCCTCTGGGGTTCGTCGTGGCATTTGATCTGCGGTCCTACGGCGGCGATTTCCATTGTCCTGTACGCCAGCGTCAGTCCTCTGGCCGTGCCGGCGACTCAGGACTACATCACATTGATCCTGCTGCTTACGCTGCTGGCCGGGATTTTCCAGTGGTTGTTGGGAATGCTGCGGTTCGGCGCGCTGGTGAATTTCGTCTCGCACTCGGTGGTGCTGGGCTTCACCCTCGGTGCCGCGGTGGTGATCGCCATTGGGCAGATGCCGAACCTGCTAGGCCTGGACCTGCCCAACCAGGCAACGGCACTCAACAGCCTGATGACCTTGCTCACTCACCTCGGAGCTGTGGATAAACCGTCGCTGGTACTGGGCCTGGCCACAGTGGTGGTCGGTATTGTGCTGAAACTGCTGCTGCCGCGCTGGCCGACGCTGTTGATCACGTTGGTCCTGAGCGGGTTGCTGGTGTGGCTTTGGCCCTCGATGTTTGGCCATGTGAAATTGGTCAGTGCGTTTTTTGGACGGTTGCCACCCTTCAGCGCGGTGCCGCTGGATCTGGAGTTGATCCTGCGTTTGCTGCCTAGTGCGGTCGCGGTCGGCATGCTTGGGCTCGTTACCAGCCTGTCGATTGCCCGTTCCTTGTCGGCCCGTTCACAGCAGTTGCTCGATGCGAACCAGGAAGTCCGCGCCCAAGGCTTATCAAACATGGTCGGTGCGTTCTTTTCCGGGTCGCTGTCGGCCGGTTCCTTTACCCGCTCGGGCCTGAGCTACGAAGCGGGCGCCTGCTCGCCGCTGGCCGGGGTGTTTTCAGCGTTGTGGGTAGCGCTGTTCGCGATCTTCGGCGCCAGGTTGATCGCGCACATCCCCATCCCGGCCATGGCCGGCAGCATTCTGTTGATCGCCTGGGGGTTGGTGGACCATCGCGGCATTCGCGCCTTGCTGCGAGTCAGCCGCGCCGAATTCGCGGTCATGGCCCTGACCTGTGTCGCCACATTGCTGCTGGAATTGCAGACGGCGATCTATGCCGGGGTCTTGGCCTCGCTGTTCTTCTACCTCAAGCGCACCTCGCAGCCGCGAGTGCAGCACTGGCGCGATGGAGATGAAGACGTTCTGCGGGTCGGCGGTTCGATCTTCTTTGGCGCCAGCCACTACCTGCAAGTGCGCCTGCAACGGATGCATGGCGTGCGGGTGGTGATCGAGGCGCAGCAGATCAACTTCATCGACTATTCGGGCGTGGAAATGCTGCACCAGGAGGCGCGGCGGCTACTGCGTCAGGATCGCAGCCTGACCTTGCGCGGCGCGCGGCCGCCAGTGGTGGAGGAGTTGCGCAAGCTGGAAGGTGCGGAGAAATGCCCGATCCGGTTCGAAGATTGAAACCCCACCCTCTGTAGGAGCGAGGCTTGCCCGCGAAGGCGTCCTCAGGTACGCCAAAGGCTTCGCGGGCAAGCCTCGCTCCTACAAGGGCGGGGTTATGCGGCGAGTTGGCGGCGCAGTTCAGCCAGCACCGGCGCCGTATCCGGGCGCACTCCGCGCCACAGGAAAAACGCTTCCGCCGCCTGCTCCGCCAGCATCCCCAACCCGTCCATCACCACCGCCGCGCCGTGTTCGCTGGCCCAGCGACAGAACGAAGTCGGTTCCTTGCCGTACATCATGTCGTAGCACAGCGTCCTGCCCGGTTCGATCAAACTTCCGGCAATCGGCGGTACATCGCCTGACAGGCTGGCGGAGGTCGCGTTGATGATCAGGTCCACCGGCTCCTGCAACCAGTCGAACCCACTGGCGGACACTGGCCCCAGATCGGCAAACAGTTGCGCGAGCAACTCGGCTTTTTCCACCGTGCGGTTGGCGATGATCAGCGACGCCGGTTGTTCCGCCAGCAACGGTTCCAAGGCTCCACGCACCGCGCCGCCGGCTCCCAGCAGCAGGATGCGTTTGTCCTTAAGGCCGAAACCGGCGTTGACCGTCAGGTCGCGCACCAGCCCGGCGCCGTCAGTGTTGTCGCCCAACAACGTGCCGTCGGCCAGTTTGCTCAAGGTGTTGACCGCACCGGCCCGCTGCGCGCGCGGCGTCAGGCTGTCGGCCAGGCGATAGGCCTCTTCCTTGAACGGTACCGTGACATTTGCCCCACACCCTTCAACGAAAAATGCCCGGGCAAATTCGGAAAAGTCATCGAGCGGCGCCAGCGAAGTGCTGTAGTCCAATTGTTCACCGGTCTGCTCGGCAAACAGGCGATGAATCAGTGGCGACTTGCTGTGGCCAATCGGGTTACCGAATACGACATAACGATCCATCAGGATTCCTCTCAGCCCTTGGCCAACCAGTCTCGATCTTGCAGGAAGTATTCGGTCAGGCGCGCTTCTTCGCTGCCCGGCTCGGCTTTCCAGTCATAACCCCAGCGCACTTGCGGCGGCAGGGACATCAGGATCGATTCGGTACGACCGCCCGATTGCAGGCCGAACAAGGTGCCACGGTCGTAGACCAGGTTGAACTCGACGTAACGGCCACGGCGGAATTCCTGGAATTCACGCTGTTTGGCGGTGAACGCGTCGTTCTTGCGGCGTTGCACAATCGGCAGGTAGGCGTTGATGAACGCATCGCCAATGGCGCGCATGAAAGCGAAGCTGGTGTCGAAGTCCCACTCGTTCAAGTCATCGAAAAACAGACCGCCGATGCCCCGAGGCTCGTGACGATGCTTGATATGGAAATAGCTGTCGCACCAGGCCTTGTAACGCGGGTAGACGTCCTCGCCGAAAGGCGCACAAGCCTGTTCAGCGACGCGGTGCCAGTGCACACAATCTTCTTCATTGCCGTAGTAAGGGGTCAGGTCGAAGCCGCCGCCGAACCACCAGACCGGTTCTTCACCTTCTTTTTCAGCGATGAAAAAGCGCACGTTGGCGTGGGACGTCGGCACATGCGGATTGTGCGGGTGAATCACCAGCGACACGCCCAGTGCTTCGAAGCCGCGCCCGGCCAGTTCCGGCCGATGAGCGCTGGCGGACGGTGGGAGACCGCTGCCAAACACGTGGGAAAAGTTGACGCCGCCCTTTTCGATCACTGTGCCGTTTTCGATTACCCGGGTGCGACCGCCACCGCCAGCAGGGCGAGTCCAGGCGTCTTCGACGAAGCGCGTGCCGCCGTCCTCGGTTTCCAGGGCGGCGCAAATGCGGTCTTGCAGGTCGAGCAGGTAGGCTTTTACGGCCTCGGTGCGGGTCGTCATGTCATCACCTTGAATCGGGCAAAACTACGCGGCGCTCCATCGGAGCGGGGGCCGGCGCAAATGGGCGCGTAGCATAACATTGCAGCAACGCCCGCCGCAGTTGACGAAGATCAAGCTTAGGAGTTCGATAGGGAGCTTCGTAAAACGACGTTAGGAGAAGGCAGATGGCAAAGCGTATTCAGATCCGCGCCCATGGCGGCCCCGAAGTGCTCGAGTATGTCGATTACCAACCCGCCGAACCCGGCCCGCATCAAGTGCGCGTCACCAACAAGGCCATCGGCCTGAACTTCATCGACACCTATTTCCGCAGCGGCCTCTATCCGCCGCCGGCCTTGCCATCGGGCCTGGGCTCTGAAGGCGCGGGCGTGGTGGACGCGGTGGGCAGCGACGTTACCCGCTTCAAGGTCGGCGATCGCGTGGCCTACGGCAGTGGCCCATTGGGCGCCTACAGCCAGGTTCACGTATTGCCGGAAGCCAATCTGGTGCTGCTGCCGGACGCCATCAGTTTCGAACAAGCTGCCGGTGTGATGCTCAAGGGCCTTACCGTGCAGTACTTGTTGCGTCAGACGTATGAACTCAAGGGTGGCGAAACCATCCTGTTCCACGCGGCGGCCGGCGGTGTCGGTTCCCTGGCGTGCCAGTGGGCCAAGGCGTTGGGCGTGAAGCTGATCGGCACCGTCAGTTCAGCGGAGAAAGCCGCACTGGCCAAGGCCAATGGCGCCTGGGCGACAATTGATTACAGCCACGAAAACGTCGCGCAACGGGTGCTGGAATTGACTGACGGGAAAAAAGTCCCGGTGGTGTACGACGGCGTAGGCAAGGACACCTGGCTGACATCGCTCGATAGCGTGTCGCCTCGAGGCCTGGTGGTGAGTTTCGGCAATGCGTCGGGCGCGGTGGACGGGGTGAACCTGGGGATTCTGGCGGCGAAAGGTTCGCTGTACGTGACCCGTCCGACCCTGGGCACCTACGCCAACAATGCCGAAAACTTGCAGCGCATGGCGAATGAGCTGTTCGAGATGATCATCAGTGGCAAGTTGACGGTGGACATCAGCCAGACGTTTGCATTGGCTGACGCGGCCAAAGCGCAGACTGAATTGTCGGCGCGGCGGACTACCGGTTCGATTGTTTTGTTGCCTTGAGGACGCCTTCGCGGGCAAGCCTCGCTCCTACAGAGCGAGGTTTGCCCGCGAAGAACGATGACGCGGTGTCAGCCCTGGCGCACCACATGCCCGGTCGCCACATCCCGAATCACACTCGGGTTCTTGCGCCCGCCCAGATTGCCGCCGAGCACCAGATCAAGCTGCCCACGGAAATACTGCTCGATGCGCAGCCGCGTCCGCGCCGCCGGCCGGCCCTGTGGGTTGGCGGAGGTGGACACCAATGGCCCGACCAACGCACACAAGTCCCGCACCAACGGATGATCGCTGACCCGCAGCGCCACGGTTTCATGCACGCCGGTAATCCATTGCGGCAACAGATTCTGGTGCGGCACCAACCATGTGTTCGGACCCGGCCAAGTGCTGGCCATGCGATCCATCCACAGTTCAGGGAAGTCTTCGAAGAGGAAGTCGAACTGGCGAATATTGTCCGCCACCAGAATCAGACCCTTACTCACTGAGCGGCCCTTGAGCATCAGCAGCCGATCCACTGCCTCTTCGTCCCACGGGTCACAACCCAGGCCCCAGACGGCTTCGGTTGGGTAGGCAATTACCGCTCCTGCGCGAATTGCTTGTGCGGCTTGTTGCACCCGCCAGCTGTTGACCATGAAAAACTCTCCGGAATAAGGCTCTGCGCAGTTTACCGATCTTCCTTATAAAACCTAGCTCACCCGCGCAAACCAGCGTCCGCTTTCGCACACCGCCCGGCCGTCCACTTCCAGTTCAGTCAATGCCGCCAGTACTTTGGGCAAGGCCCAGCCACTGCTGTTTGCCAGCGCTTCACTGGTGTGAGGCGCCGCGTGCAGCAACATCAGCAAGGGGTGAGTCGCTGGCGGCGCGTTCATGGACAACGGCAACTGCTGCCAGCCGCGCAAGGCTTCGAGGATGTGCTCGATGGTTTCCACCAGCATCGCACCGTCGCGGATCAGTTGATGACAGCCCTTGGCGCCGGGATGATGAATCGAACCAGGAATCGCATAAACCTCGCGACCTTGCTCCGCTGCGAGCCTGGCGGTAATCAACGAACCACTGGCGACACTGGCCTCGACCACCAGCACGCCGAGGGATAAACCGCTGATGATCCGGTTGCGCCGGGGGAAGTTGCTGGCGGTCGGGCCGGCGTCCAGCGGGAACTCCGAAAGCACCGCGCTGCCCGAGGCAATCATGGCGTCCGCCAGCCGCCGGTTGCGCTGTGGATAAAACTTTTCAAGACCCGTGCCAAGCACACCGACCGTTTGGCCGCCCACGTCCAAAGCCGCTTGATGCGCGGCGGCATCAATGCCCAGGGCCAGACCACTGGTAATGACGAATCCGGCGCCCGCCAAACTGCGGGAAAAGGCAGCCGCGGTGTCCATGCCCGGCCTCGATGCCCGGCGACTGCCGACCATCGCCAATTGCGGTTTTTCCAGGATGCCTGGATCGCCGGCGACAAATAACAGTGGCGGTGCGTCGCTGATTTCCGCCAGCAACGCCGGGTACTCCGGCTGGTCCCACATCAGCAAATGCTGACCCGGACGCTCTAGCCAGGCTAATGCGTGGCTCGCGCCGTCGCGGATTTCACTGGAGCGTCGAGCCTCGGCACTGGCTGCCGGCAAACCCAACGAACGCCAGGCACTGGCCGGCGCGCTGATGGCTTTTGACGCCGAGCCAAACGCTTCGAGCAGTTTCTTGAATCGCATCGGTCCCAGTTCGGGCAAGCGGTGCAGACGTAAACGCGCCTCCAGTTCCGCAGGGGAAACCGGGGTAAAAGCAGAGAGCGACATGGATCATCCTTGATCGTTATGAGCCCCGTTCAAACGGGAATAAGCTGTGGATAACTCTGTTGGTAACTTGTGGAGCAGGCTAAGGATTTCGCACCTTATCCAAGACCGCCAGTGAGCGCGATGCGTTGAGAACCAGCCCGTAACTAAGTTTGTCGTAAGTGCGGAAAACCATCAGCAGACCCGCGCGTTCATCGGGGATTTTCAGTGGCTGGCCGGTGACCCTATCACGCACGGTTTCGCCGGTTTTCATCACCACCAGCACGTTGCCTTCGGCTAATCCGTCGCGTTGTCCCTTGTTCAGCGTGACCACGTCCATCGCGCCAATCTGCGTGACCCCGCGTGGCACATCGATGATCAGGCCATTGATGTCGGTTTTCGGCGCGCTGGGCATGAAAGTCGAATTGATCGCTCGCTCTTCGCCGCTGAACAACCGGTCGCCGAGGCGTACTTCCTGGGTGGTGCGTTGCAGTGCCAGAGTGGCGACATCGCCTTCGGTCGCGACAATCTCGCCGCCACCAATGTCGTCGGCGTTGATCCCCAGGAACTCCTTGCTCTGCGGATCGGTGTAGACCTTGCCCTGACGGAAGATGCCGTACACCGGCTGGTTCGGGTCGAAATGCCCACGCGCGAAAATCCGGTCGCCGGTGCCACTGAGCACCCGCTCGGCATCGCCGGCGACGATGTAGGGCGCCTTGTCGAAGTCCTCGACCTTGTCGACGATGCGGTTGCTCAACAGAAAGCTGTTGATCGATTGCAGCGGGATGCTCGGGATCGCATCGGCCACCGGGCTGCTGCGTATCCGTGGCGAGAGCTTGATGGTGCCCCGGGATTCGCCGCGATTGAGGGTCAGGCGCGGCTGGCCGTCGACATAGACCAGCGTCAACGTGTCGCCGGGATAGATGAGATTGGGGTTCTGGATTTGCGGATTGACCTGCCACAGCTCGGGCCATTTCCACGGCTCACGCAGGAATTTGCCGGAGATGTCCCAAAGTGTGTCGCCCCTTACCACTGTGTATTGCTGCGGAAAACCTTCCTTGAGTTGCACTTGCCCGTGCGCCAAACCGGCCGAGGCCAGAAGGAGCAAGGCGAGTAGTGATTTCCTCATGCGGTGAATCCCTTTATTATGTGCGTTCGCGTAAAACGCCAGAGCCCCCGTGGCTCGCTCCTCGCTCTTCTCGAAGAAAGGAGCTACGTTTTACAACGGTAGCCTGCATCTTCGGACCCGCCAGGCCATCGACCCGACTTTACCTCACATGTGCAGCAATTAAGCTTATGGCCATTTTAGACATCCTCGAATTCCCCGACTCGCGCCTGCGCACTATCGCCAAACCTGTGGCCGTAGTGGACGACGAAGTGCGTCAGTTGGTCGATGATATGTTTGAAACAATGTATGAAGCGCCAGGCATCGGCCTCGCCGCGACCCAGGTCAACGTGCACAAACGTATCGTCGTGATGGACCTCTCCGAAGACCGCAGCGAACCGCGGGTGTTCATCAACCCCGAGTTCGAAACCCTGACCGACGAGATGGAGCAATACCAGGAAGGCTGCCTCTCGGTGCCGGGCTTCTACGAAAACGTCGATCGCCCGCAAAAGGTCAAGATCAAGGCCCTGGACCGCGACGGCCAACCTTATGAACTGATCGCCGAAGGCCTGCTCGCCGTGTGCATCCAGCATGAATGCGACCACCTCAACGGCAAGTTGTTCGTCGATTACCTGTCCAATCTCAAACGCGACCGAATCAAGAAGAAACTGGAAAAGCTCCATCGCCAGAACGCTTGATGCCCTCCTTTCAAAGGCTTGCTGCGGCAAGCCTTTTTCTTTTGCGACTGCTTTGTAATAGAGAGTTTCCATGACTGAGCCACTGCGCATCGTTTTTGCCGGCACCCCGGAATTCGCCGCCGAACACCTCAAGGCCCTGCTCGCCAGCCCTTACGAGATCGTCGCGGTCTACACCCAACCGGACCGTCCGGCGGGCCGCGGGCAAAAACTGATGCCGAGCCCGGTCAAGCAGTTGGCTCTGGAAAACAACATCCCGGTCATGCAACCGCCGACCCTGCGCAACGAAGACGCCCAGGCTGAACTGGCCGCATTGAAACCCGACTTGCTGGTGGTGGTCGCCTACGGCCTGATCCTGCCGCAAGTGGTGCTGGATATTCCGCGCCTGGGTTGCATCAACAGCCACGCCTCGTTGCTGCCGCGCTGGCGCGGTGCGGCGCCGATCCAGCGTGCCGTCGAAGCGGGCGACAGCGAAAGCGGCGTGACCGTAATGCGCATGGAACTGGGCCTCGATACCGGGCCGATGCTGTTGAAAGTCACCACGCCGATTACCGGCGAAGACACCGGCGGCAGCCTCCACGACCGTTTGGCGGAAATGGGTCCACCGGCCGTGGTTGAAGCGATTGCCGGCCTCGCTGCCGGCACGCTGGAAGGCGAAGTGCAGGACGACAGCCTCGCCACCTACGCACACAAATTGAACAAAGACGAAGCACGCATCGACTGGAGTAGTCCGGCGGTAGAGCTGGAACGCTTGGTCCGCGCCTTCAACCCATGGCCGATCACCCACAGCACCCTGAACGGCGAAGCGCTGAAAGTATTGGCCGCGAACCTCGCCGAAGGGCAGGGCGCACCAGGAGAAATCCTCAGCGCCAGCAAGGACGGCTTGATCGTCGCCTGCGGTGAACAGGCCCTGTGCCTGACCCGTCTGCAATTGCCCGGCGGCAAGGCGCTGAACTTCAGCGACTTGTTCAACAGCCGTCGTGAGAAATTCGCCGTCGGCAGCGTGCTCGGTCAAGCGGCGGACGCTCAATGAACCCGCGTCTGGCCGCCGCCAAGGCACTTGCCGCTGTCCTGAACGGAAAAGCCTCGCTCAACAGTTCATTGCCCACGCAAATGGACAAGGTTGAAGACCGCGATCGCGGCTTCACCCAGGACCTGGCGTTCGGCACCGCGCGCTGGCAGCCACGTTTGTCGGCGCTGGCGGCGAAGTTGTTGCAGAAGCCGTTCAAAGCCGCCGACGCAGATGTCGAGGCCTTGTTGCTGGTCGGCCTCTATCAACTGCTCTACACCCGCGTGCCGGCCCACGCCGCCATTGGCGAAACCGTTGGTTGCGCCGACAAGCTGAAGAAGCCTTGGGCCAAAGCCTTGCTCAACGCCGTGCTCCGCCGCGCCCAACGGGAAAGCGAAGCGCTGCTGGCGGAGCTGGAGCACGACCCGGTGGTGCGCACTGCCCACCCGCGCTGGCTGCAAAAATCCCTGAAGGCGTTCTGGCCTGAACAGTGGGAAGCCATTTGCGCGGCGAACAACGCGCATCCGCCGATGATTCTGCGGGTCAACCGTCGCCATCAGACCCGCGACGCATATATCGGCTTGCTGAGTGAAGCCGGCATCGCCGCCAGCCCCTGCGTTTACAGCCGCGACGGCATCATCCTCGACGCCGCCGCCGATGTGCGCAGCCTGCCGGGTTTTGCCGAAGGCTGGATCAGCGTGCAGGACGAAGCCGCGCAATTGGCCGCCGACTTGCTGGATCTGGCGCCGGGCCAACGCGTGTTGGACGCCTGCTGTGCACCGGGCGGCAAGACTTGCCACATCCTTGAAGTCGAGCCTGGATTGGCCGGCGTGGTGGCGGTGGACCTCGAAGCCAAGCGTCTGGTGCGGGTGCGGGAAAACCTCGCGCGCCTGGGCCTAAGTGCCGAACTGATCGCCGCCGACGGCCGCGACACCGCGACCTGGTGGGACGGCAAACCGTTCCAGCGCATTCTGCTGGACGCTCCGTGCTCGGCCACTGGCGTGATCCGTCGTCACCCGGACATCAAGTTGACGCGCCAACCCGACGACATCGCCGCGCTCGCGGTGCTGCAGGGCGAGTTGCTCGACGCCATGTGGATAACCCTGGAGGTCGGCGGGATCCTGCTTTACGCCACTTGCTCGACATTGCCGACCGAGAACACCGAAGTCATCGAAGCCTTCCTCGCCCGCACGCCGGGCGCGCGTGAGCTGGACCTCGCCACCACGGCCGGGATCAAACAGCCGCATGGTCGCCAACTGCTGGCCCAGCAGGGCGGTCACGACGGGTTCTACTACGCCAAACTGATCAAGATTGCCGCCGCGCGCGGTTAACCGGATTTCAAGGGAGTGACTGGATGAAAATCATCATCCTCGGCGCGGGGCAGGTGGGCGGTTCGCTGGCGGAACACTTGGCCAGCGAAGCCAACGACATCACCGTGGTCGACACCGATGGCGAACGCCTGCGCGACCTCGGTGATCGGCTGGACATCCGCACCGTACAGGGCCGCGCGTCGTTCCCGACCGTGCTGCGCCAGGCCGGCGCCGACGATGCCGATATGCTGGTCGCGGTGACCAACAGCGATGAAACCAACATGGTCGCCTGCCAGGTCGCCCACACCTTGTTCCACACCCCGACCAAAATCGCCCGGGTCCGCGAAGCCGCGTACCTGACCCGTGGCGGGCTGTTCAATAACGACGCGATCCCTGTGGACGTGCTGATCAGCCCGGAACAAGTGGTCACCAACTACATCAAGCGCCTGATCGAACACCCCGGCGCGTTGCAGGTGATCGACTTCGCCGAAGGCAAAGCCCAACTGGTGGCGGTGAAGGCTTACTACGGCGGGCCGTTGGTGGGTCAGCAACTGCGGCAGTTGCGCGAACACATGCCGAATGTCGAAACCCGCGTAGCGGCGATTTTTCGCCGTGACCGCCCGATCCTGCCCCAGGGCGATACGGTGATCGAGGCCGACGACGAGGTGTTTTTCATCGCCGCCAAGGCGAATATTCGCGCGGTGATGAGCGAAATGCGCCGCCTCGATGAAACCTACAAACGCATCGTCATTGCCGGTGGCGGACAGATCGGTGAACGTCTGGCCGAGGCCATCGAAAGCCGTTATCAGGTGAAGATCATCGAGATGAACCCGGCGCGTTGCCGTTATCTCTCGGACACCCTCGACAGCACCGTGGTGTTGCAGGGCAGCGCGTCGGACCGCGACTTGCTGCTGGAAGAGAACATCGCCGACGCGGATATCTTCCTGGCCCTGACCAACGACGACGAAGCCAACATCATGTCGTCGTTGCTGGCCAAACGGCTGGGCGCGAAGAAGGTGATGACGATCATCAACAACCCGGCTTATGTGGATTTGATCCAGGGCGGCGACATCGACATCGCCATCAGCCCGCAACTGGCGACCATCGGCACCTTGCTGGCCCACGTGCGCCGTGGCGATATCGTCAGCGTGCACTCACTGCGGCGCGGCGCGGCGGAAGCCATCGAAGCGATTGCGCATGGCGATGCGAAGTCGAGCAAGGTGATTGGCAAGGCGATCGAGAACATTGGTTTGCCGCCGGGCACCACGATTGGCGCGATCATTCGTGATGAGCAAGTGATCATCGCCCACGACGACACGGTGATCGCGGCGGGGGATCATGTGATTCTGTTCCTTGTGGATAAGAAGCATATTCGGGATGTGGAGAAGCTGTTTCATGTGGGGTTGAGTTTCTTCTGATTCGAAGGCCTCTTCGCGGGCAAGCCTCGCTCCTACAGGGTTGGGTCGTTTGCAAAATACGTGAACGACGCGATCCTGTAGGAGCGAGGCTTGCCCGCGAAGGCGATCTCAAACTATCCACATAACCCAAAGGTGCCACCCATGATCGAATCCCTGGAAAAAATGCTCGCCAAGGGTGTGGATAACTCACTGCTGCGCTTCGGCCTGGGCAAGGGCTATCTGGATCTTGGGGAAAACGCCAAGGCCGCCGAGCATTTCCAGCGCTGCGTTGAGTTCGATCCAAAGTATTCGGCAGCCTGGAAGCTGTTGGGCAAGGCGCATCTGGCGCAGGCGGACGTTGCTGCCGCACGTCAGGCTTGGGAACAAGGCCTGGAAGCCGCTCGCGCCCATGGCGACAAGCAGGCGGAGAAGGAAATGACGGTGTTTCTGAAGAAGCTTGAGCGTCAGGCCCACTGATCAGAGATAGCGCAGGCCAATCCCTTCGGCATCCACCAGCACCACTTCCATGCGCACTTGCGGCGCGCCTGTGGGTAAGTCTTGCACCTGACCGTAGACCACCGCGCCCTTGGGCAACGTCGACAGGCTCGGGTGTTTCACGTAGACACCCGTCGTCGACAGGTTACGGGTTTGCCCCAGACACTCGCCGAAGCTTTCGTGGCTGATCTTGATGCGAAATGATTTGCGGAGTTCGGACATCTTCTGCGCCCTTGAATGAACGTGTTGTGGATAACTTGACCTTGTAGGAGCGAGGCTTGCCCGCGAAGGCGTCCTCAATAACGCTAAAAGCTTCGCGGGCAAGCCTCGCTCCTACACAGGCAGGTTATCCACAGAGCGTGCCAATTACTTCAGTACCAGCGTTCTTCACCCGGTGGACGCTTCTTGAAGCGCTTCATGCTCCACATGTACTGGCTCGGATAAGCCCCGACATAGCGTTCCACGACTTTGCTCATCGCCGCGCAGGATGTCTCGGTATCCGTGCTGTACATAGCTTCCGGCGCGGCTTCGAGGATCACTTTGTACCCCGAACCGTCCGGCAACCGCAGGGCATGCAGGAACACGCCGACCGCTTTGCCGCCCGCCAACATGTTCGGTACGAATTTGCTGGTCAGCGCCTGGGTGGCGAAGAAAGGCACGAAGATCCCGGCGGATTCGGCCGGTTCCGGGTCGGCGGGAATGCCTACTGCACCACCTTTGCGCACTTCCTTGATCACGCTGAGGATGCCTTCCTTGGTGGACGCCGCCACGCGGTTGCCCAATTGCACCCGTTGTTTGCGCAGCAAATCATCCACCGCCTTCAATTTCGGCGGACGATAGAAAATGATCGGTTTGCACTGGCTGCAATAGAAGTGGTTCAACACTTCCCAGTTGCCGAGGTGGCTGGTGATGCCGACCACGCCTTTGCCGGACGCCAACGCATCCTTCAACACGTCGAGGCCTTCGACTTCGCGCACCAGGTCGATGGAACGCTGGGCCGGCCAGATCCAGGCGCAGGCGCTTTCGGTCAGGGACTTGCCAATATCTTTCAGGCTCTGGCCGACCAGACGCTCGCGTTCGGCGGCATCCATCTCCGGGAAGCACTTGGCGAGGTTGATCCGCACCACGTCGCGGGAACGGTTGGGGGTTTTCCACATGACCCAGCCAATCGCCGAGCCCACCGCTTGCACTGCTCGCCACGGAAGCAAGGCAAACAGCCGCAGAGCGCCTACCAGCAAGGCGCCTTTAAACTTATCCACAGGTCACTCCTGATCTTGTGCTGTGTGCGAGGCGGCCATTCTAACCGCCGTTCGCCAGCGTCGCGTAGCGATCGCAATCCCGGGTGTGGTCCATGACCATGCCCGAGGCCTGCATCAGCGCATAACAAATGGTCGGACCGACGAAGGTGAAACCGGCTTTTTTCAAACCTTTGCTCATCTCCACGGCGACCGGCGTGACCGCCGGCACTTCGCTGCGATCCTTGAAATGATTGATCAGCGGTTTATCGCCGACGAAGGACCAGAGAAATTTCACCGGATCCTCCAGCGCCAGCCAGGCCTGGGCGTTGCGCCGGGCCGCGTTGAGTTTGAGACGATTGCGGATGATCCCGGGATCGAGCATCAATTCATCGATTTCGGCGTCGCTCATTTGCGCCACGCGCTGTACGTCGAAGCCGAACAACACCTCGCGATAACGCTCACGTTTGCGCAACACGGTGATCCATGAGAGGCCGGCCTGGAACCCTTCGAGCAAAAGCAACTCGAACAATCCCTGCGCATCGCGTAGCGGCGTGCCCCACTCCTGATCGTGATAAGCCATGTACAGCGGATCTTCGGAACACCAAAAGCAGCGTGGCATAAGGCTCCAGGGGGCGTGCGCAGCAACTAATCGGGTATACTCCCGCTCTTTAAATCGCAGCCCAAGAAACAGGTGAATT
>NZ_JBIUXZ010000019.1:0-106807 GCF_044744265.1 Pseudomonas sp. NPDC087342 | reverse complement strand
AACGTTGAAACCCTGTGCAACGTCCCGGCGATCATTGCCGACGGCGTGGACTGGTACAAATCGTTGGCCCGCGAAGGCAGCGAAGACATGGGCACCAAGCTCATGGGCTTCTCCGGCAAGGTCAAGAACCCGGGCCTGTGGGAATTGCCGTTCGGCGTCACCGGTCGCGAGTTGTTCGAAGACTACGCCGGCGGCATGCGCGACGGTTTCAAGCTCAAGTGCTGGCAGCCAGGCGGCGCCGGTACCGGTTTCCTGTTGCCGGAACACCTGGACGCACAAATGTACGCCGGCGGCATCGCCAAAGTGGGCACCCGGATGGGTACCGGCCTGGCCATGGCGGTCGACGACAGCGTCAACATGGTTTCCCTGCTGCGCAACATGGAAGAGTTCTTCTCCCGCGAGTCGTGCGGTTTCTGCACCCCGTGCCGTGACGGTCTGCCGTGGAGCGTCAAGCTCCTGCGTGCGATCGAAAACGGTGAAGGGCAAGCCGGCGACATCGAGACCCTGTTGGGTCTGGTCGGTTTCCTCGGCCCTGGCAAGACCTTCTGTGCTCACGCACCGGGCGCCGTGGAGCCATTGGGCAGCGCAATCAAATACTTCCGTCCAGAGTTCGAAGCCGGCATCGCGCCCACCAGCGCCGTCGTCCCGCCTCTGGCAAGGCCGATCGTAGTCGGCGCGTAAACGCTTAAAAAGGCGAAGGGTCCGTGCCCTTCGCCTTCTCGTTCGATGACGCCTTTATGGGCTGTTTTGATTCGCACGAATAACAAGATTCCATTAGCCACGCCCGCTGACACCGGGCCAACGAAGAACTTTGAACCATGGCCACTATCCACGTAGACGGCAAAGAGCTCGAAGTCGATGGGGCAGACAACCTGTTACAGGCATGTCTGTCGCTAGGCCTCGATATCCCTTATTTCTGCTGGCACCCCGCCCTTGGCAGCGTTGGCGCTTGCCGCCAGTGCGCGGTCAAGCAGTACACCGACGCCAACGACACCCGTGGTCGGATCGTCATGTCCTGCATGACCCCCGCCACCGACGGCAGCTGGATCTCCATCGAAGACGAAGAAGCGAAAGTGTTTCGCGCCAGCGTCGTCGAATGGCTGATGACCAACCACCCTCACGACTGCCCGGTCTGTGAAGAAGGCGGTCACTGCCACCTGCAAGACATGACGGTGATGACCGGCCACAACGAGCGCCGTTACCGCTTCACCAAGCGTACTCACCAGAACCAGGATCTCGGCCCGTTCATCGGTCACGAGATGAACCGCTGCATCGCTTGCTACCGCTGCGTGCGCTTCTATAAGGATTACGCTGGCGGCACCGACCTCGGTGTGTTCGGCGCCCACGACAACGTGTACTTCGGTCGCGTTGAAGACGGCACCCTGGAAAGCGAGTTCTCCGGCAACCTCACCGAGGTCTGCCCGACCGCTGTGTTCACCGACAAGACTCACTCCGAGCGCTACAACCGCAAGTGGGACATGCAGTTCTCGCCGAGCATCTGCCATGGCTGCTCCAGCGGTTGCAACATCTCCCCGGGCGAACGCTACGGTGAACTGCGTCGTATCGAAAACCGTTTCAACGGTTCGGTAAACCAGTACTTCCTGTGCGACCGTGGCCGTTTCGGCTATGGCTACGTCAACCGCGAAGACCGTCCGCGTCAGCCATTGCTGGCCAACGGCGCCAAGCTGACACTCGACGAAGCGCTGGATAAAGCCGCTGACCTGCTGCGCGGTCGCAACATCGTCGGTATCGGTTCGCCACGCGCCAGCCTCGAAAGCAACTTCGCGCTGCGCGAACTGGTTGGCGCCGAGCACTTCTACTCTGGTATCGAAGCCGCTGAGCTGGAGCGCATCCGCCTGGTCATGCAGGTTCTGAAAGACAGCCCGCTGCCGATCCCGAACATGCGCGACATCGAAGACCACGACGCGATCTTCGTCCTCGGTGAAGACCTGACCCAGACTGCTGCGCGCATGGCCCTGTCCCTGCGTCAATCGGTCAAGGGTAAAGCCGAAGACATGGCCGACGCGATGCGCGTCCAGCCGTGGCTCGACGCCGCCGTGAAGAACATCGGCCAGCACGAGCTGAACCCGCTGTTCATCGCCAGCCTGGCTGAAACCAAGCTCGACGATATCGCTGAAGAATGCGTACACGCTGCTCCAGACGACCTGGCCCGTATCGGTTTCGCCGTGGCTCACGCCCTCGACGCCAGCGCACCGGCCGTTGAAGGCCTGGACGCTGAAGCCGTTGAACTGGCTCAGCGCATCGCCAATGCCCTGCTGGCCGCCAAGCGTCCGCTGATCATTGCCGGTACTTCCCTGGGTTCCAAAGCGCTGATCGAAGCGGCGGCGAACATCGCCAAAGCCTTGAAGCTGCGCGAGAAGAACGGCTCCATCAGCCTGATCGTGCCGGAGGCCAACAGCCTCGGCCTGGCCATGCTCGGCGGCAACTCGGTCGACGACGCATTGCAAGCAGTCATCGACGGCAAGGCCGACGCCATCGTCGTGCTGGAAAACGACCTGTACACCCGTACCGACAAAGCCAAGGTCGATGCCGCCCTGAACGCCGCGAAAGTGGTGATCGTGGCGGACCATCAGAAAACCGCCACCAGCGATCGCGCGCACCTGGTCCTGCCAGCCGCCAGCTTCGCTGAAGGCGACGGTACGCTGGTCAGCCAGGAAGGCCGCGCCCAGCGCTTCTTCCAGGTCTTCGACCCGAAATACATGGACGCGAGCATCCTGGTTCACGAAGGCTGGCGCTGGCTGCATGCCCTGCGCGCGACCCTGTTGAACCAGCCGATCGACTGGACCCAACTGGACCACGTCACCGCTGCCGTGGCTTCGAGCACGCCGCAACTGGCGCGTATCGTTGATGCCGCACCGTCCGCCGCGTTCCGCATCAAAGGCATGAAACTGGCCCGCGAACCGCTGCGTTATTCCGGTCGTACCGCCATGCGCGCTGACATCAGCGTGCACGAACCGCGTACCCCGCAAGACAACGACACCGCGTTCAACTTCTCGATGGAAGGTTACTCGGGCTCGGTCGAACCGCGTCAACAAGTGCCATTCGCCTGGTCGCCGGGCTGGAACTCGCCGCAAGCCTGGAACAAGTTCCAGGACGAAGTCGGTGGTCACATCCGCGCTGGCGACCCGGGCACCCGCCTGATCGAAAGCACCGGTGATTCGCTGAACTGGTTCGCCAGTGTTCCGCGCGCCTTCAACCCGGCGCCGGGCACCTGGCAGGTCGTGCCGTTCTTCCACCTGCTCGGCAGCGAAGAGAACTCTTCGAAAGCCGCACCGGTTCAGGAACGCATCCCGGCTGCCTACGTCGCCCTGGCCAAATCCGAAGCCGATCGCCTTGGCGTCAACGACGGTGCCCTGCTCAGCGTGAACGTCGACGGCCAGACCCTGCGTCTGCCACTGCGTATCAATGAAGAGCTGGGCGCTGGCCTGGTGGCATTGCCTGCGGGTATCGCCGGCATTCCAGCCGCGATCTTTGGCAAAACCGTTGACGGACTGCAGGAGGCAGCTCAATGACCTGGTTCACGCCTGAAGTGATTGACGTGATCATCGCGGTCCTCAAGGCCATCGTGATTCTGCTCGCCGTCGTGGTGTGCGGCGCGCTGCTGAGCTGGGTCGAGCGTCGTCTGCTCGCCCTCTGGCAGGACCGTTACGGTCCGAACCGCGTCGGCCCGTTCGGCGCGTTCCAGATCGCGGCCGACATGATCAAGATGTTCTTCAAGGAAGACTGGACGCCACCGTTCGCCGACAAGATGATCTTCACCCTGGCACCGGTAGTCGCCATGAGCGCCCTGCTGATTGCCTTCGCGATCATCCCGATCACCCCGACCTGGGGCGTGGCGGACATCAACATCGGCATCCTGTTCTTCTTCGCCATGGCCGGTCTGTCGGTCTACGCGGTGCTGTTCGCCGGCTGGTCGAGTAACAACAAGTTCGCCTTGCTGGGCAGCTTGCGGGCCTCGGCACAAACCGTGTCGTACGAAGTGTTCATGGGCCTGTCGTTGATGGGTATCGTGATCCAGGTCGGCTCGTTCAACATGCGCGACATCGTTGAATATCAGGCGCAGAACCTGTGGTTCATCATTCCGCAGATCTTCGGTTTCCTGACCTTCTTCATCGCTGGCGTCGCCGTGACTCACCGTCACCCGTTCGACCAGCCGGAAGCGGAACAGGAACTGGCCGACGGTTACCACATTGAATACGCCGGCATGAAATGGGGCATGTTCTTCGTTGGTGAGTACATCGGCATCGTGTTGATTTCGGCGCTGCTGGTGACCCTGTTCTTCGGTGGCTGGCACGGTCCGTTCGGTATTCTGCCGCAGATCCCGTTCATCTGGTTCGCGCTCAAGACCGCGTTCTTCATCATGATCTTCATCCTGCTGCGCGCCTCGATTCCGCGCCCACGGTATGACCAAGTGATGGATTTCAGCTGGAAGTTCTGCCTGCCGCTGACCCTCGTCAACATGCTGGTGACCGCTGCGATCGTGTTGCTCAACACGCCCGCCGTCGCGGCTCAGTGAGGATAGAGAATCATGAAGTACATATTTGACATCGTGCATGGCTTCTTCACCCAGCTTCGCAGCCTGGTGATGATCTTCGGCCATGCCTTCCGCAAGCGCGACACGCTGCAGTACCCGGAAGAAGCCGTGTACCTGCCGCCGCGCTACCGTGGCCGTATCGTCCTGACCCGTGACCCTGATGGCGAAGAGCGTTGTGTAGCCTGCAACCTGTGCGCCGTGGCGTGCCCGGTCGGTTGCATCTCGCTGCAGAAAGCCGAAACCGAAGACGGTCGCTGGTACCCGGACTTCTTCCGCATCAACTTCTCGCGCTGCATCTTTTGCGGCCTCTGCGAGGAAGCCTGCCCGACCACCGCGATCCAGCTGACACCGGATTTCGAGATGGCCGAGTTCAAACGTCAGGACCTGGTTTACGAGAAAGAAGATCTGCTGATCTCCGGCCCCGGCAAAAACCCTGATTACAACTTCTATCGTGTTGCAGGTATGGCGATTGCCGGGAAGCCGAAAGGCTCCGCGCAGAATGAAGCCCAGCCGATCAACGTGAAGAGCTTGCTGCCTTAAGGAAGAAAGATGGAATTCGCTTTCTATTTCGCATCGGGTATCGCGGTTGTGGCCACGCTTCGCGTGATCACCAACACCAACCCTGTGCACGCCCTGCTCTACCTGATCATTTCGCTGATTGCCGTGGCGATGACCTTTTTCGCCCTCGGCGCGCCGTTCGCCGGTGTGCTGGAAGTGATCGCCTACGCTGGCGCCATCATGGTGCTGTTCGTGTTCGTGGTGATGATGCTGAACCTCGGCCCGGCCTCGGTTCAGCAAGAGCGCGTCTGGCTCAAGCCCGGCATCTGGCTCGGCCCGGTGGTTCTCGGCGCCCTGCTGCTGGCTGAACTGCTGTACGTCCTGTTCAGCCATTCCAGCGGCCAGGCCATCGGCCACACCACCGTAGACGCGAAGGCCGTGGGCATCAGCCTGTTCGGTCCGTACCTGCTGGTGGTCGAACTCGCCTCGATGCTGCTGCTCGCCGCAGCCGTCACGGCGTTCCACTTGGGCCGCAACGAAGCCAAGGAGCAATGACGATGCCTGCTATCCCTTTGGAGCATGGTCTGGCGGTCGCCGGCATCTTGTTCTGCCTCGGTCTGGTCGGCCTGATGGTCCGCCGCAACATTCTCTTCGTGCTGATGAGCCTGGAGGTCATGATGAATGCCTCCGCTTTGGCGTTCATCGTTGCCGGTAGCCGCTGGGGTCAGCCGGATGGACAGATCATGTTCATCCTGGTGATCAGCCTGGCAGCCGCCGAGGCCAGTATTGGCCTGGCGATTCTGTTGCAGCTGTATCGCCGCTTCCACACTCTCGATATCGACGCTGCCAGCGAGATGCGCGGATGAATCTTCTCTATCTGACTTTCGTATTCCCTCTCATAGGTTTCCTGCTGCTGTCGTTCTCACGCGGCCGCTTTTCGGAAAACCTGTCGGCGCTGATTGGCGTCGGTTCCATCGGCCTGTCGGCGATTGTCGCCGCTTACGTGATCTGGCAATTCAACGTCGCCCCGCCCGAAGGCGGCCACTACACCCAGGTGTTGTGGCAGTGGATGGCAGTTGAAGGCTTCACGCCTAACTTCGCGCTGTACCTGGATGGCCTGTCGGTCACCATGCTCGGCGTCGTGGTCGGTGTCGGCTTCCTGATCCACCTGTTCGCGTCCTGGTACATGCGCGGTGAAGACGGTTACTCGCGTTTCTTCGCCTACACCAACCTGTTTATCGCCAGCATGCTGTTCCTGATCCTGGGCGATAACCTGTTGTTCCTGTACTTCGGCTGGGAAGGCGTGGGCCTGTGCTCGTACCTGTTGATCGGTTTCTACTACAGCAACCGCAACAACGGTAACGCGGCACTCAAGGCGTTCATCGTGACCCGGATCGGCGACGTGTTCATGGCCATCGGCCTGTTCATCCTGTTCCAACAGTTGGGCACGCTGAACATCCAGGAACTGCTGGTGCTGGCACCGCAGAAATTCCAGGTCGGCGACTTCTGGATTGTTCTGGCGACCCTGATGCTGCTGGGCGGCGCTGTCGGTAAATCCGCGCAACTGCCGCTGCAAACCTGGCTGGCGGATGCGATGGCCGGTCCTACCCCGGTTTCGGCACTGATCCACGCCGCAACCATGGTAACCGCAGGCGTTTACCTGATCGCCCGTACTCACGGCCTGTTCGCCCTGGCGCCGGATATCCTGCATCTGGTAGGTATCGTCGGTGGCGTGACCCTGGTTCTGGCGGGTTTCGCGGCACTGGTGCAAACCGACATCAAACGTATCCTCGCCTACTCGACCATGAGCCAGATCGGCTACATGTTCCTGGCGCTGGGCGTTGGCGCATGGGAAGGCGCGATCTTCCACCTGATGACCCACGCCTTCTTCAAGGCGCTGCTGTTCCTTGCTTCCGGTGCGGTGATCGTTGCCTGCCACCACGAGCAGAACATCTTCAAGATGGGCGGCCTGTGGAAGAAGTTGCCGCTGGCCTACACCAGCTTCATCGTCGGCGGCGCGGCATTGTCTGCCCTGCCACTGGTGACCGCAGGCTTCTACTCCAAGGACGAAATCCTCTGGGAAGCGTTCGCCAGCGGCAACCACGGTCTGCTGTATGCAGGTCTGGTCGGCGCGTTCATGACTTCGCTGTACACCTTCCGCCTGATCTTCATCGCGTTCCACGGTGAAGCGAAGACCGAAGCCCACGCCGGTCACGGTATCGCTCACTGGCTGCCACTGTCGGTGCTGATCGTGCTGTCGACTTTCGTCGGCGCGATGATCGTTCCACCGCTGCACGGCGTACTGCCGGAAAGCGTTGGGCATGCCGGCGGCGAAGCCAAGCACAGTCTGGAAATCGCCTCGGGCGCCATCGCCCTGGCCGGTATCCTGCTGGCCGCGCTGCTGTTCCTCGGCAAGCGTCGTTTCGTCACTGCAATCGCCAACAGCGGCATCGGCCGCTTCCTTTCGGCCTGGTGGTTCGCTGCCTGGGGCTTCGACTGGATCTACGACAAACTGTTCGTCAAGCCATACCTTGCAATCAGCCACGCACTGCGCAGAGACCCGCTCGATCAGACCATCGGTTTGATCCCGCGTATGGCCAAAGGCGGCCACACCGCCCTGAGCCGTACCGAAACCGGTCAACTGCGTTGGTACGCGGCCTCGATGGCAGCCGGCTCCGTGCTGGTCATCGGCGCCATCGTGCTGGTAGCGGTCTGAATATGAACCTTGCGAACTTGCGAAAGGAATTGAGCCCGTCATGATTCTGCCTTGGCTAATCCTGATCCCCTTCATCGGCGGCCTGCTGTGCTGGATGGGTGAGCGCTTCGGCGCTACCCTCCCCCGCTGGATTGCGCTGTTGACCATGACCCTGGAACTCGCACTCGGCCTCTGGCTGTGGGCCCACGGTAATTATTCATTTGCTCCGGCGCCTGGCGCCGATCCGGTCTGGGCGCTTGAGTTCAAGCACATCTGGATCCAGCGCTTCGGCATCAGCGTGCACCTGGCCCTCGACGGCCTGTCGCTGCTGATGATCCTGCTGACCGGTTTGCTGGGTATCCTCTCGGTACTCTGCTCGTGGAAAGAGATCCAGCGTCACGTCGGCTTCTTCCACTTGAACCTGATGTGGATCCTGGGCGGTGTCGTCGGCGTGTTCCTCGCCCTCGACCTGTTCATGTTCTTCTTCTTCTGGGAAATGATGCTGGTGCCGATGTACTTCCTCATCGCGCTATGGGGTCACAGTTCTTCGGACGGCAAGAAAACCCGGATCTACGCGGCGACCAAGTTCTTCATCTTCACCCAGGCTTCCGGCCTGATCATGTTGGTGGCGATCCTGGGTCTGGTGCTGGTGAACTTCAACAGCACCGGCGTGATCACGTTCAACTACGCCGACCTGCTGAAAACCAAGATGTCGCTCACCACCGAGTACATCCTGATGCTCGGCTTCTTCATCGCTTTCGCGGTGAAACTGCCGGTCGTGCCGTTCCACTCCTGGTTGCCTGATGCTCACGCCCAGGCACCAACAGCGGGTTCGGTCGACCTGGCCGGTATCCTGTTGAAGACGGCGGCCTACGGTCTGCTGCGTTTCGCCCTGCCGCTGTTCCCGAATGCCTCGGCCGAGTTTGCGCCGATCGCCATGACCCTCGGTCTGATCGGGATCTTCTACGGTGCGTTCCTGGCCTTCGCACAAACCGACATCAAGCGTCTGATCGCCTACTCCTCCGTGTCCCACATGGGCTTCGTGTTGATCGGCATCTACTCCGGCAGCCAACTGGCACTGCAGGGCGCGGTGATGCAGATGCTGGCGCACGGTCTGTCGGCGGCGGCACTGTTTATCCTCAGTGGTCAGTTGTACGAACGCACCCACACCCGCGACATGCGTGAAATGGGTGGCTTGTGGTCGAAGATCGCTTACCTGCCGGCCATCAGCCTGTTCTTCGCAGCTGCTTCCCTGGGCTTGCCGGGTACCGGTAACTTCGTCGGTGAGTTCCTGATCCTGATCGGCACCTTCGCCGCTGCGCCGTGGATCACCGCGATCGCAACGACGGGCCTGGTGTTCGGTTCGGTCTACTCGCTGATCATGATCCACCGTGCCTACTTCGGCCCGTCCAAGTCGGACGCGGTGTTGCATGGCATGGATGGTCGCGAACTGATCATGGTGCTCGGCCTGGCGGCGCTGCTGATTTACATCGGCGTGTACCCGCAGCCGTTCCTCGACACTTCTGCCGCGACGATGCATGGCGTGCAGCAGTGGCTCGGTACCGCCTTCACTCAACTCGCTTCGGCCCGGTAAGAGCGCTATGGAATTCACGACTCAACACTTTATCGCGCTCGCGCCGTTGTTGATCACCACCGCCACGATCATCGTGGTGATGCTGGCCATCGCGTGGCGCCGCAACCACTCGCAGACCTTCCTGATTTCCGTGGCGGGCCTGAACCTGGCGTTGCTGTCGATCCTGCCAGCCTTGAAAGTCGCGCCCCTGGCCGTGACCCCACTGCTGCAGATCGATAACTTCGCTTGCTTGTACATGGCGCTGATTCTGGTCGCCACCCTCGCTTGTGTAACCCTCGCCCACGCCTACCTCGGCGATGGCGGTTCGGGTTACCCGGGCAACCGCGAAGAACTGTACCTGCTGATCCTGATGGCCGCCGCCGGTGGCCTGGTTCTGGTCAGCGCGCAACACCTGGCCGGTTTGTTCATCGGTCTGGAACTGTTGTCGGTGCCGGTCTACGGTCTGGTGGCGTATGCCTTCTTCAACAAGCGTTCGCTGGAAGCCGGTATCAAGTACATGGTGCTGTCGGCCGCCGGTTCGGCGTTCCTGTTGTTCGGTATGGCCCTGCTCTACGCCGACTCCGGCAGCCTGAGCTTCGTTGGCATCGGCCAGGCACTGGCCGCGACTGGCCTGCCAAGCTCGCTGGCGCAAATGGGCCTGGGCATGATGCTGATCGGCCTGGCGTTCAAGCTGTCGCTGGTACCGTTCCACCTCTGGACCCCGGACGTTTACGAAGGCGCTCCGGCACCGGTTGCAGCGTTCCTGGCCACCGCTTCGAAAGTCGCTGTGTTTGCGGTGATGGTGCGTCTGTTCCAGATCTCGCCTGCGGCAAGCAGCGGTGTGCTGAGCGACGTACTGACCATCATCGCCATTGCGTCGATCCTGTTCGGTAACCTGCTGGCACTGACCCAGAGCAACCTCAAGCGTCTGCTGGGTTACTCGTCCATCGCTCACTTCGGCTACCTGCTGATCGCCCTGGTGGCGAGCAAGGGTCTGGCCGTGGAAGCCATCGGCGTGTACCTGGTCACCTACGTGATCACCAGCCTCGGCGCATTCGGCGTGATCACCTTGATGTCCTCGCCGTACAACGGCCGTGACGCGGATGCCCTGTACGAATACCGCGGCCTGTTCTGGCGCCGTCCGTACCTGACCGCCGTCCTGACCGTGATGATGCTGTCCCTGGCCGGCATCCCGCTGACCGCGGGCTTCATCGGCAAGTTCTACATCATCGCCACCGGCGTCGAGTCGCACCAATGGTGGCTGGTCGGTTCCCTGGTATTGGGCAGCGCCATCGGCGTCTTCTACTACCTGCGCGTGATGGTCACCCTGTACCTGATCGAACCAAACCTGCGTCGCCACGATGCGCAACTGCACTGGGAACAACGTGCAGGCGGCGTGATGCTGCTGGCCATCGCCGCCCTGGCGTTCTTCCTGGGTCTGTATCCGCAACCGTTGCTGGTGCTGGTTCAGCAGGCCGGTCTGGCGGGTTGATTGTGTAGCGGTAGTTGGTAGAAAACAGAAACGGCACCTTCGGGTGCCGTTTTTGCGTTTGTGGGATTTGTTACTACTGCTCTCCCATCCCCCCGCAATCGCCGAAAGCTCTCGCTGGATTGTCCGTTTCGTCCTACAGCCAACATTGTGTCCTTGGCTCTATCTTGGATGACTGCTGGACAGAGCAATCAAAAAGAGAGCGAATAATGAAACGTGACATTTTTTTTGAGTTATTAGACACCTTGGCGGCTCAGCGCCAAAGCAAGATCACGCGACGACCCTACGCGGCGAAACACACCCACCCGCAACTCATCTGTACAAAGCGGCCAAGCAACTTTCAACCCAAAAATACTCTGACTAAATTTAGATCTGGATACTCTGGAATACTCTAAAAGCTCTCAAGCAACATCGTAGCGTCTATTCTGGCATGAACGATCAGCCACCCGCAGGTGCTCTGAACTACCCGTCTCGTGTGGCTTTGGCATTAATACTACGTGCAATCCAGTAATTTGCCTCAGATCGGCAATACACAAGGAAGATTATTTTGAGCCATAAAAATATAGAAGTCACATATGAAAAAATGTATGCCTATGAAGAAGAAATAAAGAACAGCATCTCCATTAAAACCCAATTAATATTTACGGCAATATTTGCACTCACTTCAACAACCATTTACCTTGCTCGCTTTTTAGATTTCACTGGCAAACCTGAAATCGCATACATCATTTCTTTTTTTGTGGTTTTAGTCTTAATTATCTCCGCAACTTCAACTTACTTTAACTATAAAGCTTTTAGTGGCTCCGAGTTCAACAGGATGCCATACGCGAAAAAAATCAAAGAATATTATGACGACCAGGTTCAATATAATTTTGAACTGGAGAAATATAACGCGCAGGTAACACAACATGAACGAATAGCGCTGATCAACCCTACAGAAGAGACTGAGGCCTTCATATCAAATACCTATATTAGCTGCTCAACACACAATGCCCTGGTCAACGAAGAGCGATCCAGATGGGTTTTCAAAGCCATTGCGACATTTCTGATGGCCTGCATCCCTCTTGCTATAGCCAGTTTACTATTTGTTCTCTTTGACATGGACACTTCTTCTCCCAGGAAAAACTTCGCTATAAAAGACACCTATGTAGGTGGAGAGATAGCTTCTTTAAAGAATCAATTATTGATCGGCTCTAACAACGACGTTGTAGCAGACTTGGAAAACAGGACTACCATTTTAGAAAATATGCTTCTCGAAAAACGGGCAGAAAAATTGAGCGAATCTAAAAAAACCACTTCCACTGAGCAAAAGCCTCCGCCACAGGCTCCTGTAAAGCCAACTGCTCCACCGTCACGAATGATGTACGATGACGTTAATGGTGGCCCTAATAGGAATCAGAAATGAAAGCTAACGATGGTCAATCCAAACCAGCGCATGCGACTAGACCGACACCGCCGAAAAGGCCCTCTGCGCCGGTTGTGCGCCGGGTTGTAAATGAAAAAGTTATTAATAGCAAAGAGATAGCACTGGAAAACCGCTGACGAAAAGCAAAAGCAGAGCAGCATCCACCGCACCGCACCTCACCACTCAAGGCCGAGCGTTAGCTCGCCTGCCCTTGATCTTGCTCCACCCGCCCCTTCGGGAGGCTGAGTGGAGGTGTTCATATGGGGGTGGGCGCGCAGCGCCGTTCGACGCAGTCGAACACATCGAGAGGAGGTCGAAGCGAAGCCGACCGTAGGCGATGCCCCCAGATGAATACCGGAACGAAGGAACGCCGAGCCTCAGCGAGGGGCCGGACGCTCGGGGCGAGCCTTTTTTTGCTTACTTTTTTTTGGCGTTTGAAAAAAAAGTGAGTCGCCGTAAGGGCGAAACCCTAAGTCGCCGTTACCGCAGGAATGGATATGTACTCCAACTGCAAGAACATCGTCGACTCCCAGGGCCTCTTCACGAGCAAGCCCGCTCCCACAGGGGATTCGGGGTTGTTCGCACATAACGTGTCCACCACAGATCCCTTGTGGGAGCGAGCTTGCTCGCGATGGCGGTCTATCAGACACCAATAAAAACGGCACCTTCCGGTGCCGTTCGCATTTCACATTACAGCTTCTTACTTACGCGCATCCGCCCACGATTTCAGCAGTTCGGTGTAGCTCACGGTTTCGCCTTTAGGCTTCTCGTTCGCCAATTTAGGCTTCGGCGCACCCGGTTGATCGAACCAATACTGCGCATCCCGTTCCGGGTTCATTTTCGGTCCGCAAACCGGTTGCACCTTGGAGCGTTCAAGCCGCGTCATGATGGCGTCCTGGTCCTTGGCCAGGCCATCAAGCGCTTGTTGCGGGGTTTTCTCGCCGCTGGCCGCTTCGGCGATGTGGCTCCACCACAGTTGCGCCAAACGTGGATAGTCCGGCACGTTGGTCCCGGTCGGGGTCCATTGCACGCGGGCCGGGCTGCGGTAGAACTCGACCAGGCCACCGAGCTTCGGTGCCAGGTCGGTCATGGCTTGCGAGTTGATGTCCGACTCACGAATCGGCGTCAGGCCGACGATGGTTTTCTTCAGCGAGACAGTTTTCGAGGTCACAAACTGCGCGTAGAGCCAGGCCGCGAGTTTTTGTTTCTCAGGCGTGGACTTCATGAACGTCCAGGAACCCACGTCCTGATACCCCAGTTTCATGCCCTCCTCCCAATAAGGACCGCGCGGGGACGGCGCCATGCGCCATTTCGGCGTGCCATCGGCATTCACCACCGGCAGGCCCGGTTTGGTCATGTCGGCAGTGAACGCGGTGTACCAGAAGATCTGTTGCGCAATGTTGCCCTGGGACGGCACCGGGCCGGATTCGGAGAAGGTCATGCCCGCCGCTTCCGGTGGCGCGTAAGCCTTGAGCCAGTCGACGTATTTCTGCGTTGCATAGACAGCCGCCGGGCCATTGGTGTCGCCGCCACGGGTGATACTGGAACCGACCGGGTGGCAGTCCTCGACGCGAATGCCCCACTCGTCCACCGGCAAGCCGTTCGGGATGCCTTTGTCACCGGCACCGGCCATGGAGAACCAGGCATCGGTGAAGCGCCAGCCCAGGGACGGGTCTTTCTTGCCGTAGTCCATGTGCCCGTAGATGCGCTTGCCGTCGATTTCCTTGACGTCTTCGCTGAAGAACTTGGCGATGTCTTCATAGGCCGACCAGTTCACCGGCACGCCCAATTCGTAACCGTACTTTTCCTTGAACTTGGCTTTCAGCTCCGGCCGTTCAAACCAGTCGGCGCGGAACCAGTAGAGGTTGGCGAACTGCTGGTCAGGCAGTTGATAGATCTTGCCGTCCGGCGCAGTGGTGAAGGAAATGCCGATGAAGTCCTTGATGTCCAGGGTCGGCGAAGTGAAGTTCTTGCCTTCGTTGGCCATCAGGTCGGTGATCGATTCGGTCTTGCCGTAACGGAAGTGCGTACCGATCAGGTCCGAGTCGTTGACCCAGCCGTCATAAATGCTCTTGTCCGACTGCATCACGGTCTGCAGCTTTTCCACCACGTCGCCTTCTTGCAGCAAGTCGTGGGTCACTTTGATCCCGGTGATTTCGGTAAAGGCCTTGGCCAGCACCTTGGACTCATATTCGTGAGTGGTCAGGGTTTCCGAAACGACCTTGATGTCCATCCCGCGAAATGGCTGGGCAGCCTTGATGAACCACTTCAACTCCTCGAGCTGCTGATCGGCCGTCAGGGTGGACGGTTTGAATTCGCTGCCGATCCACTTTTTCGCCGCGTCTTCGTACGCATCGGCCCAGGCAGATGCGCTCAAACCGCTGAGTGCCAGCATGGCCGCCAATGAAATGCTATGTCGCAGCTTATTGTTTTTATCGAACATAAGACCTCCTGTTAAAGTTTCGGAGCAACATTGCCGAGCGATTCGACTAGCCCCAACGCATCACAGCCAACAGCCACACCAGGGACAACGCGGACGCGACCCAGATGCTCCAGTCGGTGACGCCGATTACCAGCAAATGCAGGTAGGCGCTGCCGAGAAGACCGATAAACAAGCGATCGCCACGGGTGGTGGCAATCGGTAACAAACCACGGCGAAGAATGCTTGGCGAACGCAATTCCCAGGTGGTCATGCCCACCAGGATCAGGCCAATGGCGATGAAGAACGCCGCGGTGGGGGTGGTCCAACTCATCCATTCCATCATCAGCTCCTCAGACCCGACCCAGGGCAAAGCCCTTGGCCACGTGGTTGCGAACAAACCAGATCACCAGCATGCCCGGCAGGATGGTCAACACCCCCGCCGCTGCCAGCACGCCCCAGTCGATGCCGGACGCCGAGACCGTGCGGGTCATCACCGCCGCAATGGGCTTGGCGTTGACCGAGGTCAGCGTCCGCGCCAGCAGCAATTCGACCCAGGAAAACATGAAGCAGAAGAACGCCGTCACCCCGATCCCCGAGCCAATCAACGGCACAAAGATCTTCACGAAGAACTTCGGAAAACTGTAGCCATCAATGTAGGCGGTTTCGTCGATTTCCTTGGGCACCCCGGACATAAAACCTTCCAGAATCCACACCGCCAGCGGCACGTTAAACAGGCAATGCGCCAGCGCCACCGCAATGTGTGTGTCGAACAAGCCAATCGAGGAATACAGCTGGAAGAACGGCAGCAAAAACACCGCCGGTGGCGCCATGCGGTTGGTCAGCAGCCAGAAGAACAGGTGCTTGTCGCCGAGGAAGCGATACCGCGAGAACGCATAGGCCGCCGGTAGCGCCACGCTCAGGGAAATCACCGTGTTCAGGCTCACGTAGTACAGCGAGTTGAGGTAACCGGTGTACCAACTCGGGTCAGTGAAGATCACCTTGTAGTTGGCGAAGGTGAAATCCTGCGGAAACAGGGTCAGGCCGCTGAGGATTTCGGTGTTGCTCTTGAAGGACATGTTCAGCAGCCAGTAGATCGGCACCAGCAGGAACAGGATGTAGATCAGCAATGGAATCAGCTTTCTCTTGCTCATGATGGGCCTCAGCGGTTGGCGTCAGAGTGAGTCATGGCGGTGTAGAACAGCCAGGACACCAACAGGATGATCAGGAAGTACACCAGCGAGAAAGCCGCCGCCGGGCCAAGGTCGAATTGCCCTACGGCCATCTGGGTCAAGGTCTGACTCAGGAAGGTCGTGGCATTCCCCGGACCACCACCCGTCAACACGAACGGCTCGGTGTAGATCATGAAACTGTCCATGAAGCGCAACATCACCGCGATCAGCAGCACGCTCTTGAGCTTGGGCAACTGGATATGTCGGAACACCGCCCAGGACGACGCTCGATCAATCCGTGCTGCCTGGTAGTACACGTCCGGAATCGCCCGCAAACCGGAGAAGCACAGCAGCGCCACCAACGAGGTCCAGTGCCAGACGTCCATCACCAGCACCGTGACCCAGGCGTCCATGGTGTTCGACGCGTAGTTGTAGTTCATGCCCATGGCATTCAGGCTCGAACCGAGTAAACCGATGTCGGCGCGGCCGAAGATCTGCCAGATGGTGCCGACCACGTTCCACGGGATCAGCAGAGGAATCGCCAGGATGATCAACACCAGCGACGACCAGCGGCCCTTGGTCGGCATGGTCAGGGCGATGGCGATGCCCAGCGGGATTTCGATCAGCAACACGCAGCCGGAGTAGATGAACTGGCGCAGCAATGAGTCATGCAAGCGTGGATCGAGCAACACCTGCTTGTACCAGTCGGCGCCGACGAAGTAGCGGCTGGACTGGTCGAAAATGTCCTGCACCGAGTAGTTGACCACGGTCATCATCGGGATCACCGCACTGAACGCCACCAGCAGGAACACCGGCAGGACCAACCACCAGGCCTTGTTGTTTTGCACCTTGTTCATGGCTGCACCTCCAGCAGGTAATCGTCCGCATACACCATCAACCATTGCGCCGGGAAGCTGATATACGCCGTGCCTTCGGGCACCGGTTTGTCTTCCGCCAGGCGCACTTTCAGCGGTACGCCGTCGAGGTTCAGGGTCATGATCTTGTAGGTGCCAAGGTCTTCGATGTGTACGACCTGTGCCTGCATCGCGTCATCAAATGGTTCGTCCCACACGTGGACGAACTCCGGGCGGATACCGACCTTCAGGCTTTTCCACTCGGACTCGGCGATTTGTTTCTGCATCGCGTCGGACAGCGGCAAGTGCGTCGAGGCGAAACCGACACCACCGGGCTGCGGCTGCACGTCGATAAGATTCATCCCCGGGCTGCCGATGAAATAGCCGACAAAGGTGTGGCTCGGCCGTTCAAACAATTCCCGTGGCGTGCCGAACTGCACGATCTGCCCGCCGTACATCACCGCGATCTTGTCGGCGAAGGTCGAGGCTTCGAGTTGGTCGTGGGTGACGTAGACCATGGTGATGTTGAACTGCTCGTGGATCTGCTTGAGCTTGCGCCGCAGTTTCCACTTCAAGTGCGGGTCGATCACCGTCAGCGGCTCGTCAAACAGGATCGCCGAGACGTCATCGCGCACCAGCCCACGACCCATGGAGACTTTCTGTTTTTCATCGGCGGTGAGGTTGCGCGCCTTTTTGCTCAGCAGCGCCTGGAGGTCGAGGACCTCGGCAATTTCCTGCACCTTGCTGTGAATTTTCGCCTCGCCCATGCCCTGGTTTCGCAGCGGGAAAGCCAGGTTGTCGAACACCGTCATGGTGTCGTAGACCACCGGAAACTGGAAAACCTGGGCGATGTTGCGTTTCTCCGGGGTCAGGTCGTTGACGACTTTGCTGTCGAACAGCACCTGGCCCTGGGACGGGCTGAGCAGCCCGGAAATGATGTTGAGCAAGGTCGACTTGCCGCAACCCGACGGCCCGAGCAAAGCATAAGCACCGCCCTGCTCCCAGATGTGGTCCATCTCGCGAATGGCGTAGTCCTCAGGCCCACTCGGGGTGCGGGTGTAGCTGTGGGCGAGGTTCTGCAAACGAATTTCGGCCATCAGGCAACCCTCGCGATACGGCGACCGGGCGCCTGGACCAGCCGCCCCTGCATATCGAAGACGAACAGTTTATGGGTCGGAATATAGATGCGAATCGGCGCATCGACGTCGTATTCGTGGACGCCCGGCAAGTGCAGCACCAACAGGAAATGCTCGTTGCGCACATGCAGGAAAGTTTCCGAACCGCTGATCTCGGCCACCTCGACGGTCACCGCCAGTTCCAGGTCGTCGTCGTTGCTCGGCACCAGGGAAATGTGGCTCGGGCGCACGCCGAAGCGGAACTCGCCCTCGCCCACCGGGCGCAGATCGACGTTCAGCGGGAAGTGCACGAAATTCGCGAAACTCACTTCGTTGCCGGCAATACGCCCCGGCATCAGGTTGATCGGCGGCTCGGAAAACAACTCCGCCGCCAGCACCGTTTGCGGCTGGTGATAGACCTCGGAGGACTTGCCGCTCTGAATCACCCGGCCTTCATGCAGAATCGTGGTGGTGCCGCCCAGCGCGAGGGCTTCGTTGGGTTCGGTGGTGGCGTAGATGGCGATGGTGTGCCGCGCCTTGAACAACTCGCGCATTTCCTGACGCAGTTCTTCGCGCAGTTTGTAGTCGAGGTTGACCAGCGGTTCATCGAACAGGATCAGCTCGGCATCTTTGACCAGCGCCCGGGCCATCGCCGTGCGTTGTTGCTGGCCACCGGACAATTCAAGCGGATGGCGCTGGAGGAATTTCTCGATGCGCAGCATCTTCGCGGTTTCCAGCACTTTGCTCTGGATCACCTCGTTCGACACACCGCCTTGGCGCAACGGCGAGGCGATGTTCTCGAACACCGTCATGGTCGGGTAGTTGATGAACTGCTGGTAGACCATCGACACGTTGCGCAGACGCACCGGGCGTTGGGTGACGTCGACGCCGTTCATCAGGATGCGCCCGCTGTCGGGCTTGTCCAGGCCGGCCATCAGGCGCATGAGGCTGGTTTTGCCGGACAGCGTGCGCCCGAGCAAAACGTTGAAGGATCCAGGTTCGAAAACAAGGCACGCATCGTCGATCCAGATCTGGCCCTCGACGGTACAGCTGACGTGCTCCAGGGTTAATGACATGGCTCGGCCTTTTTATTATTTGGAGTCAAGCGACCGTAGCGATAGAGCGACATTCGTGCCAGAAATTACAAGTGGTTGATCTGGTTTGAAAATCCTTGGAAATAGAGGAAAACCGCGTTCGTTGCTGAACAGAAATGAACAGTTGCGGCTGAACAACTGAACACTTCGGCGGTTGACAATGAACAATAGTGAACAACACTCTATTAGCACTTTTGTGCCATGTGTTGCCCTTGTAGGAGCCAGGCTTGCCGGCGAAGGCGATCTCCCCGACGCCTTCGCGGGCAAGCCTCGCTCCTACAGGGTTATGTGGCGCATCAAGTGTTGTGTAGTACCCATAAAAACAATAAAAGCTCTGCTCAGAGATCGACTGCCATGGCCGTACCCGCCTCGCCGCTCTCCCATGACGCCATCATTCAGGACTCCTGGTCCCGCTGCCGCGCGTTCGGTCTCAATCACCACAGCGTGCCGACCTTCGACCAGTTGCCGGCCGATGGCATCGCGCAGTTGCTGGAAAGCCAGCACTCCCTGGTGCAGACCACCCATCAGGAAGTCCTGCCGTATTACGAGAACATCCTCAGCAACTCCAATTGCCTGATCATGCTCGCCGACAATCAAGGCCAAGTGCTCACGTCCTGGGGCACCCAGCGCTTTATCGAACCGAGCCTGACCCGGGGTTTCAGCGCCGGTGCCAGTTGGATGGAGCGTTGCAGCGGCACCAACGCGATCGGCACTGCCCTGGCCTGCGAGCAAGCGGTGCATATCGAACACGATGAACACTTCCTGAAAGCCAACCGCTTCATGACCGGGTCCGCCGCGCCGATTTTCGATGCCGAGCGCAAGGTGATCGCGGTGCTCGACGTGTCCAGCGACAGCTACCTGCCGCCGTCCCACACCCTGGGCATGGTCAAGATGATGAGCCAGACCGTGGAGAACCGGCTGATCCTGAACCTGTTCCACGGCCAGCATTTTCAACTGACCTTCAACACCGGATTGAACAACCTCGACAGCCAATGGGCCGGGTTGCTGATTTTCGACGAGACCGGGCAAGTGCTGTCGGCCAATCGCCGGGCTGACAATTTGCTGGGCATCAGCTTGTCGCGGGTCAGCGTGGAAAGTCTGTTCAAGGTTTCATTGCTGGAGTTGTTGAACCAGCCGGATGGTTTGCCGTTTGCCCTGCAAGCGTCCGGGCGCAACCGTTTCCAGTGCCTGCTGAAGCGGCCGAAACAGGCGCCGATTCAGGCTAGAGTGTTTACTGAGCCAAGTGTTGCAACACCGCCGACCGCCATCAGCCTGAACACCCTGCATTTCGGCGACAGCCGTGTGGAAAAAGCCGTGCGTCAGGCCGAACGTTTGCTGGAGAAAGACATTCCGCTGCTGATCCACGGCGAAACCGGGGTCGGCAAGGAGGTCTTCGTCAAAGCCCTGCACCAGGCCAGCTCCCGCAGCAAACAACCGTTTATCGCCGTCAACTGTGCAGCGATCCCCGCCGAACTGGTTGAGTCCGAGCTGTTTGGCTACGAGAAAGGCGCGTTCACCGGTGCCAACCAGAAAGGCAGCATCGGGCTGATCCGCAAGGCTGACAAAGGCACCCTCTTCCTCGATGAAATCGGCGACATGCCGCTGCCGACCCAGGCCCGTTTGTTGCGCGTGTTGCAGGAGCGCTGCGTGCAACCGGTGGGCAGCAGCGAGTTGTTCCCGGTGGATATCCGCATTATTTCCGCCACCAACCGCTCGTTACGCGAGCAGGTGCAACTGGGGCGGTTTCGTGAAGACCTGTATTACCGGATCGGCGGCTTGACCCTGGAATTGCCACCGTTAAGGGAACGCAGCGACAAACAGGCGCTGTTCAAGCGCTTGTGGGAGCAACATCGCGAGCCGTCGCAATGGGCCGGGTTGAGCCGTGAGGTGATGGAGTTGTTCAGCCGACATCCGTGGCCGGGGAATTTAAGGCAGGTCAGCAGCGTGATGCAGGTAGCGCTGGCCATGGCTGAGGAACAACCGGTCAAGCCTGAGCATTTGCCGGATGATTTTTTTGTCGATCTGGAGATGGAACCGGTGGAACCCGCAGAACCGTTGGCGGTGGATTTGAATGATGCAGAAGATTTGAATCGGTTGTTGCAGGCGGCTGGGGGGAATATTTCGCATCTGGCGCGGCGGTTGGGGGTTAGCCGGAATACGTTGTACAAGCGGTTGCGCCAGGCTGAGTGACGAGTCATCCGCGATGGTGGGGCCTGGCGAAAGACTATTCGCGGGCAAGCCTCGCTCCTACAGGACGGTGTCGTTCGCCAATAATGTGAACGACATAAATCCTGTAGGAGCGAGGCTTGCCCGCGAAGACGTCAGCCCTGCCACCGCAGCATTGACGCCAGGCCCAAAAACAAAAACCCGCACTAGGCGGGTTTTGTTTGTAACGAACACAGCTATCAGTCAGCCAAACGCCAGGTCGTGCCGCCCTTGCCGTCTTCCAGCACTACGCCCATGGCGGTGAGCTGGTCGCGGATGCGGTCGGATTCGGCCCAGTCCTTGTTGGCACGAGCCGCCAGACGCGCAGCAATCAGCGCATCCACTTCAGCCGCATCAACCCGGCCTTCAGCGCCAGCCTGCAAGAAATCATCGGCTTCGAGCTGCAACACACCCAGCACACTCGCCAGTTCCTTCAAGCGTGCCGCCAGACCCGCCGCTGCATCGAGATCGCTCTCGCGCAGACGGTTGATCTCACGGACCATCTCGAACAGCACCGCGCAAGCTTCCGGCGTGCCGAAGTCGTCGTTCATCACCTGGGTGAAACGCTCGACAAACGCTTCGCCGCCAGCCGGAGCGACGCTCGGCAGACCTTTCAACGCGTGGTAGAAACGCTCGAGTGCGCCCTTGGCGTCCTTGAGGTTGTCTTCCGAATAGTTGATCGCGCTGCGGTAGTGGCTCGACACCAGCAGGTAACGCACGACTTCCGGGTGGTACTTTTCCAGCACGTCGCGAATGGTGAAGAAGTTGTTCAAGGACTTGGACATCTTCTCGCCATTGATGCGAATCATGCCGCAATGCATCCACGCGTTGGCGTAGGTCTTGCCGGTCGCCGCTTCGCTCTGAGCGATTTCGTTTTCATGGTGCGGAAACTCAAGGTCACTGCCGCCGCCATGAATGTCGAAGGTCTCGCCCAGGCAGCAGGTCGACATCACCGAGCACTCGATGTGCCAGCCCGGACGACCGTCGCCCCACGGCGATGGCCAGCTCGGCTCGCCCGGCTTGGCGCCTTTCCACAGCACGAAGTCCAGCGGGTCCTGCTTGGACTCGTCGACTTCGATCCGCGCGCCGATGCGCAGGTCTTCGATTTTCTTGCGCGACAGCTTGCCGTAGCCCATGAACTTGGCGACGCGGTAGTACACGTCGCCATTGCCCGGGGCGTAGGCGTAACCCTTGTCGATCAGGGTCTGGATCATGCTCTGCATGCCAGCGATGTGATCGGTGGCCCGCGGCTCCATATCCGGCTTGAGGATGTTGAGGCGCGCCTCATCCTCGTGCATCGCAGTGATCATGCGCTCGGTCAGCACGTCGAACGGCTCGCCGTTCTCCTTGGCCCGATTGATGATCTTGTCTTCAATGTCGGTGATGTTGCGCACATAGGTCAGGTTATAACCGCTGAACCGCAACCAGCGGGTCACCAGGTCGAACGCGACCATGCTGCGGCCGTGGCCAATGTGGCAGTAGTCGTACACGGTCATCCCGCAGACGTACATGCGCACATTGTTGCCATCCAGAGGCTTGAAGACTTCTTTGCTCTTGGTGAGCGTGTTGTAGATCGTTAACACTTTAATTGTTTCCTTGAATCACTGGCCCCACGAATCACGCAAGGTCACGGTACGGTTGAATACCGGAGCGCCCGGTTTCGAGTCCTTGATATCCGCGCAGAAGTAACCTTCGCGCTCGAACTGGAAACGGTCTTCCGGCTGTGCATTGCCCAGCGAAGGCTCAGCACGACAACCAGTGAGAACTTGCAGCGAGTCAGGGTTGATGTTGTCCAGGAAACTGGCGCTGTCTTCAGCCTTTTCAGGGTTCGGTGAACGGAACAGGCGATCGTACAGGCGCACTTCGCACTCGACGCTTTCCGCTGCCGGCACCCAGTGCACCACGCCTTTGACCTTGCGGCCTTCAGGGTTCTTGCCGAGGGTTTCCGGGTCATACGAGCAACGCAGTTCGACGATGTTGCCATCGGCGTCCTTGATCGCTTCGTCGGCGCGGATCACGTAGCTGCCGCGCAGACGCACTTCGCCGTTCGGCTCCAGGCGTTTGTAGCCTTTTGGCGGCTCTTCCATGAAGTCATCGTGGTCGATGTAGATTTCACGGGAGAACGGCAGCTTGCGCACGCCCAGCTCTTCTTTCTGCGGATGACGTGGCAGTTCGAGGTGATCGACCTTGTCTTCCGGGTAATTGGTAATCACGACCTTCAACGGACGCAGCACGCACATGGCGCGCGGAGCGTTCTGGTCCAGATCCTGACGGATGCTGAATTCAAGCATGCCGAAATCCACCACGCCGTCGGAACGGTTGGTACCGACCATGTCGCAGAAGTTACGGATCGACGCTGGCGTGTAGCCACGACGGCGGAAGCCCGACAGCGTGGACATGCGCGGGTCGTCCCAGCCGAACACGTGCTTTTCATCGACCAGTTGCTTGAGCTTGCGCTTGCTGGTGATGGTGTAGTTCAGGTTCAGACGGCTGAATTCGTACTGACGCGGGTGCGCCGGCACTGGCAGCGCGTCCAGGAACCAGTCGTACAGCGGACGATGGCTTTCGAACTCCAGGGTGCAGATCGAGTGAGTGATGCCTTCGATGGCGTCCGACTGACCGTGGGTGAAGTCGTAGTTCGGGTAGATGCACCACTTGTCACCGGTCTGGTGGTGGTGAGCGTGACGGATGCGATACATGATCGGGTCGCGCAGGTTCATGTTCGGCGAGGCCATGTCGATCTTGGCCCGCAGCACGCGTGCGCCGTCCTGGAATTCGCCGGCCTTCATGCGGGCGAACCAGTCGAGGTTTTCTTCCACGGAGCGGTCACGGAACGGGCTGTTCTTGCCCGGCTCGGTCAGGGTGCCACGGTATTCCTTGGCTTGTTCCGGGCTCAGGTCGTCGACGTAGGCCTTGCCGGCCTTGATCAGCTCGACGGCCCAGTCGTGCAACTGGTCGAAATACTGCGAGGCATAGCGCACTTCACCGGACCATTCGAAGCCCAGCCATTTGATGTCGCTTTCGATCGCGTCGATGTATTCCTGGTCTTCCTTGGCCGGGTTGGTGTCGTCGAAACGCAGGTGCGTGACGCCGCCAAATTCCTGGGCCAGGCCGAAGTTCACGCAAATCGACTTGGCGTGACCGATGTGCAGGTAGCCGTTGGGCTCAGGCGGGAAACGGGTGACGATCTGCGTGTGCTTACCCGAGTCCAGGTCCGCCTGGATGATCGGGCGCAGGAAATTGACCGGCACGGCAGGGCCGGTCTTGGCATTCGAGGTAGGGTCGACAGTGGGCTTGCTCATAGGATCCTTGAACGTACAAGTGCGTGGCCGGAACGAAAGGCCTGACAAAACAAAGCCGCTATCATAGCCGATGCTGTCAAGCCGCTGACAGAGCGGGCCCTAAAACAGGTGCGTTTAATCCACCTGTTTTGAAAAACAGCCTCGAAATTCGCGCCTGTCGCGCTAAACTGCGCACCTTGGTCGAGACAGACCAGACCGGTTGCGGGCCGAAACGCCCCGAAACCCACGAATTTCTTGAAAGAGTGCCGATCATGACCCAAGTCAAACTGACCACCAACCACGGCGACATCGTCCTGGAACTGAACGCTGAAAAAGCACCGGTTACCGTTGCCAACTTCATCGAATACGTCAAAGCCGGCCACTACGAAAACACTGTTTTCCACCGTGTCATCGGTAACTTCATGATCCAGGGCGGCGGTTTCGAGCCAGGCATGAAAGAAAAGAAAGACAAGCGCCCAAGCATCCAGAACGAAGCCGACAACGGCCTGCCGAACGAGAAGTACACCGTGGCCATGGCTCGCACCATGGAGCCGCATTCGGCTTCCGCCCAGTTCTTCATCAACGTGGCTGACAACAGCTTCCTGAACCACAGCGCCAAGACCACCCAGGGCTGGGGCTACGCGGTATTCGCCAAAGTGGTTGCCGGCACTGAAGTCGTCGACAAGATCAAAGGCGTGAGCACCACTTCCAAGTCCGGCCACCAGGACGTACCTGCAGAAGACGTGATCATCGAGAAAGCCGAGATCATTGAGTGATACTGCTGATTTCAGACTTGCATCTGGAAGAGGAGCGCCCGGACATAACCCGGGCGTTTCTGGATTTGCTCGCCGGACGCGCCCGTTCGGCGAGTGCGTTGTACATCTTGGGCGACTTTTTCGAGGCGTGGATTGGCGACGATGCCATGACGCCGTTCCAGCGTTCCATCTGCCAGGCCCTGCGCAATCTCAGCGACAGCGGCACGGCGATTTTTCTGATGCACGGCAATCGCGACTTCATGCTCGGCAAGGCCTTCTGTAAACAGGCCGGCTGCACGCTGTTGAAAGACCCGAGTGTCGTGCAACTCTACGGCGAGCCGGTGCTATTGATGCACGGTGACAGCCTCTGCACCCGCGATGTCGGCTATATGAAGCTGCGTCGCTACCTGCGTAACCCGGTCACCCTGTTCATCCTGCGCCATCTGCCCCTGCGCACCCGCCATAACCTGGCGCGCAAACTGCGCAGCGAAAGCCGTGCGCAGACGCGGATGAAGGCCAATGACATCGTCGATGTAACACCGGAAGAAGTGCCGCGGATCATGCAGGAATATGGCGTGAAGACGCTGATCCATGGGCATACCCATCGACCGGCGATTCACAAGTTGCAGATTGGCGAGCAAGCGGCCCGGCGCATTGTGCTGGGGGATTGGGATCGTCAGGGCTGGGCATTGCAAGTGGATGAGCAAGGGTTTGCCCTCGCCCCGTTCGACTTCGCCCCGCCGCCGCAGTTGGCCGCCCCAACCCACTAAACACTTGCGCAATCCCTGTAGGAGCGAGGCTTGCCCGCGAAGGCGTCGTGTCAGTCAATATCTCTATCAACTGACACACCGCCTTCGCGGGCAAGCCTCGCTCCTACAAAGGGATCTTCGGTGCAGGCCCGCTCCCACAGGGGAATGTGTTTTGCTTAGTGGCCCGAAGAAGCCGGCCCCGCCTTCGCCGCAAATGGCGGTTTCGCCAGCCACACGATCAGCATCAACCCCATGAATCCCCAACCCAGCAACGTGAAGTAATCCACGGTGGAGAGCATGTACGCCTGGCTGGTCAGCACTTGGTCGAGTTGCGCATACGCCGGGGTACTCGCCCCGCCCAAGGCGTGCAAGGCGTCCCGGGTCGGTTGGTCGTAGGTGGTGATGCTTTCGCTCAGGTACGCATGATGTTGATCCGCCCGGCGAATCCAGATCCACGTCGTCAACGACGCCGCGAAACTACCGCCCAAAGTCCGCAGGAAGGTCGCCAGGCCTGCGCCGTCGGCGATCTGGCTCGGCGGGAGGTCCGACATCAGGATGCTCAGGGTCGGCATAAAGAACAGCGCCACGCCAATCCCCATGAACAGCTGCACCAGGGCGATGTGCTGGAAGTCCACCTCGTTGGTGAACCCGGCGCGCATGAAGCAGCTCAGGCCAATCGCCAGGAACGCCAGCCCGGCCAGCAGTCGCAGGTCGAACTTGTGCGCGTACTTGCCGACAAACGGTGACATCAGCACCGGCAGAATCCCGATCGGCGCCACCGCCAAACCAGCCCAGGTGGCCGTGTAACCCATCTGGGTTTGCAGCCATTGCGGCAGGATCAAGTTGATGCCGAAGAAACCGGCGTAACCCAGCACCAACACAATCGTGCCGATGCGGAAGTTGCGGTAAGCGAACAACCGCAAGTTGACCACCGGATGCTTGTCGGTCATTTCCCAAATCACGAACACCGCCAGGGCAATCACCGAAATCGCCGCACCGATGATGATGAAGTTCGATTCGAACCAGTCCAGGTCGTTGCCTTTATCGAGGATTATCTGCAACGCGCCGACGCCAATGATCAGCGTAATCAAACCGACGTAATCCATCGGCTGGCGACTGGTTTCCACCGGACGCGCCTTGAGCTGCGAGCGCACCACCATCACCGCGAAAATCCCGATCGGTACGTTGATGAAGAAGATCCACGGCCAGCTATAGCTGTCGGTAATCCAGCCACCGAGGATCGGGCCGGCAATCGGCGCCACCACCGTGACCATCGCCAGCAACGCCAAGGCCATGCCGCGCCTGGCCGGGGGGTACACCGCAATCAGCAGCGTTTGGGTCATCGGGTACAACGGCCCGGCCACCAGGCCTTGCAGCACGCGGAAACCGATCAGCTCCGGCATCGAGGTCGAGATACCGCAAAGAAACGAGGCCAGAACAAACAGGATGGTGGCCCAGAGAAACAGCTTCACCTCACCGAAACGCCGGCTCAGCCAACCGGTCAGCGGCAGCGCAATCGCGTTGCTCACGGCAAACGAAGTGATCACCCAGGTGCCCTGCTCCGAACTCACGCCCAGGTTGCCGGAAATCGTCGGCAAGGCCACGTTGGCGATGGTGGTGTCAAGCACTTGCATGAAGGTCGCCAGCGACAGGCCGATGGTGCTGAGCACCAGGCTGGGCGGCGTGAAAGAGGCGTTATTGCTCATCGCGAATCCTATGGAACCTGATTGGCGCCACGCCTGTTACAGACGCAGCAAGCCTTGTGGGAGCCTTTGTGGCGAGGGAGCTTGCTCCCGCTCGACTGCGAAGCAGTCGTAAAGCTTTTGGGGCCGCTTCGCGACCCAGCGGGAGCAAGCTCCCTCGCCACAAAGGCTTGCTCCCACAGGGTCGGTGTGATGGCAATTTAGCGTTGCGCGGTCTTGCTGACCGCAGCGCTGTTGTCATGGATCAACTGCGCGATCATCGCGTCGGCCTCGGCCAACTGACGGTCATAGACGTTGGTGCTGAAAGAAGCCTTTTGTGGCGGCTGTTGCGCCAGCACCGGGCCGCTCTGGTCGTGCAGGTTCACATCGACCTGGGTCGACAGGCCGACGCGCAACGGGTGCTTGGCCAGTTCTTCGGCATTCACGTGAATCCGCACCGGCACACGCTGAACAATCTTGATCCAGTTACCGGTAGCGTTCTGCGCTGGCAGCAAGGCAAACGCGCTGCCGGTGCCGGCGCCGAGGCTGTCGATGGTGCCGCTGAATTTCACGTCGCTGCCGTACAGGTCGGCCTCGATGTCCACCGGTTGGCCGATGCGCATGTCACGCAGTTGGGTTTCCTTGAAGTTGGCGTCGATCCACAGTTGATCCAGTGGAATCACTGCCATCAGCGCGGTACCCGGCTGAACACGCTGGCCCAATTGCACCGAACGTTTGGCCACGTAACCGGTGACCGGCGCAATCAGGGTGCTGCGGGAATTGTTCAAGTAAGCCTGACGCAGTTGCGCGGCGGCGGACATCACGTCCGGGTGCGACGACACCACGGTGTCATCCACCAGCGCGCTGGTGGTTTTCAGCTGTTGTTGCGCATTGGCCAAGGCGTTTTGCGCCGAGGTCAGGTCGTCGCGAGCGTGGGACAGTTCTTCCTGGGAAATCGCGCCGCCAGCGGCGAGGTTTTTCCGGCGGTTGAAGTTGTCCTGGGCTTTCTGCACGTTAGCCTGCTGGGCATTGACCTGGGCGCGCATGCCGTCGACGTTGCTGTACAAACCGCGAACCTGACGCACGGTGCGAGCGAGGTTGGCCTGGGCACTTTGCAGCCCGACTTCGGCGTCGTTCGGGTCGAAGTTGACCAGCACCTGGCCTTCATGGACCAGATCGCCATCATCGGCGCCGATGCTGACCACGGTGCCGGTGACCAGCGGCGTGATTTCCACCACGTTGCCGTTCACATAGGCGTCGTCGGTGCTTTCGTTCCAACGACCGTAGAACTCGTGATATGCCCAGACGCCGGCACCGGCGAGGATCACCAGAATCGCCAGCACCACCAGCATGACTTTACGTTTGCGCGGGTTGCTGGTGTCTTGGGCGTTTTCAGGCGCTTGATGGGTTGGAGCAGAAGTAGTTTCGGTGGCCATGACAGTTACCTTGAATTAGTTGTTCAGCTTGGCTGGAGCTGGATTGGCCGAGGCGATGGTTTCGGCCTGGAAGCCGCCGCCGAGCGCCTGCATCAATTGGATCGACAGATCGATCTGCTCGGCATTCAGGTTGGCCAGCTGACGCTGGGCCTGGAGCAATTGCTGTTCGATGCTGAGCACGTCCAGGTAATTGCCGATGCCGGAACCGTAGCGCTGGACCACGGTGTTGTAAGAGTCCTGGGCAATCTCGGTGGCGTGCTGCTGGGCACCAATCTGCCGGCCGATATCGCGCAACTGGTTGATGGTGTCGCTGACATCCCCCAGCGCCTTGACCAGGCTCTTGTTGTACTGCGCCACTGCGAGGTCATAGTCGGCGTCGCGGGCATCGAGGTTGGCGCGCAAGCGGCCGCCGTCGAAAATCGGCACCGAAATGGTCGGGGCGATATTGAAGAAGCGACTGGCCGAACCGAACATCGCGTCACCCAACAAGGATTCAGCACCGGCGGCAGCCGTCAGGTTCAAGTTGGGATAGAACTGGGTCTTGCTCGCGGCGATGTCCTTGCTCGCCGCTTCGACCCGCCAACGCGCAGCCACCAGATCCGGGCGACGACCGAGCAATTCCGCCGGCAACACCGACGGCAACGCCACGGCGCTGGCCTGGAGGATTTTCGGTCGAGCAATTTCATTGCCGCGATCCGGGCCTTTGCCGAGCAGCACGGCCAAGGCGATTTTTGCGCTGTTCAGGCGTTTTTCCGCATCGATCAGGCTGGCTTCGGAGCTGGCTTCCAGGCTTTCGGTTTGCTGGAACTGGTACTGGCTGTCGATCCCGGAACTCAGGCGACGCTGGCTCAGGTCGAGCATTTGCTTGGTGCGCTTGAGGTCTTCATTGGCCAGGTCATAGACGATGTGCGCCTGCCCCAAATCGCTGTAGGCGCGGGCGACGTCGGCGGACAAGGTCAGTTGCGCGGCTTGCTGATCGACTTCGGCGGCGCGGGCCTGGCCCAACGCGGCTTCCCAGGCGTCACGCTGACCGCCCCAGAGGTCGAAGTTGTAATTGAAGCTGGCGCTGATATTACGCACGGTGGCGTAGGCATCGCCCTGCCCGCGTGGGTCCTGATCCTTGGCCAGGCGCGAACGGCTGACACCGGCGCTGGCATCGAGGGTCGGCATCCGATCGGCGTCGGCGGCATACGCGGCGGCGCTGGCTTGGTGGGCGCGAGCTTCGGCGATCTGCATGTCCGGGCTGTCGTGCAGGGCTTCGCGGATCAAGCCGTCGAGTTGTGGGTCGCCGAGGCTTTTCCACCAGTCGCTTTTCGGCCACGCCGCTGGCGACAGGGTCACGCCGCTGAGGGATTGTCCGGCCTTGAGGCTTTTCGCATCGACGCTTTTGCCTTCGGTGTGCAAGCCACTGTAGCTGGCGCAACCGGCCAGGATCATGGCCGACAGCACCAGGCTCAGGCCGGTACGCAAGGTTTTACTGCTCATTTGTCACCTACCCGCAGCAGGGTGATCGAGTCACCGGCTGCCACCAAGATTTTCTTCAGGATCTGTTCCAGGGTGCTCAACTCGTCCGGCGTGATGGCGCCGGCCAGTTCATTCATGGCGTCGGCGCCGATCTCCGGCAGACGGTCAGCCAGTTGCTGGCCTTGTTCGGTCAGCACCAGTTGCACCTGTCGGCGGTCGGCCTCGGAGCGTTGGCGAGCGAGGAAACCTTTCTGCTCCAGACGATCGAGCATGCGCGTCATCGAACCGCTGTCCAGCGACAGGTGGCGGCACAGCTCGGCCGGGGTATCGACGCCGAACTGGGCCATGATGATCAGCACTTTGAACTGCGCGGCAGTAATGCCGTGGGGCTCCATGTGCGTGTCGATGATCCGGTCCTTGAGCAGCGCGGCACGGCCGAGCAAAAGGCCGAGATGGCAATGCTTGAATTGTTCCGGGGTGAAATGCTTCATCTGAACACCAATTAGCTGCCTAGGCAGAGAATGTATGTCGAGATGTTACTGCCTAGGCAGCGAATGTCAACGCAATAGTTAGGATGCTTTGTATTTAGCGGATAAATGGCGGGGAGAACGGGGAGGCAAATCGTCGACTGGATCAGGTTCACGCACGCAATCGTGAACCTGTCCGCCGATAGGCTTTGAGCCGGGGGCTTACATCAGAGGAATGGAATAGCTCACGATCAGGCGATTCTGATCCTGGTCGCGGGAAATATCGCTGCGTGACATCGCATTGCGCCAGCCGAAACCGACGTTCTTCAACGCGCCACTTTGAATCACATAATCCAGGGAGATATCTCGCTCCCATTCGCTTGCGTCCTTACCGCTGGCGGTCTGAATGTTGTCGCCCTTGAGGTACATGACTGACGCCTTCAGGCCCGGAACGCCCAGTGCAGCGAAGTCGTAAGCGTATTGCGTGAAGGCGGTTCGTTCGCCGGCCTGAATGAAAGTCTGAATGGTGCGATCGGTGTACAGATAAAGACTGGCGCCGCCCTCGCCTTTGCCCACCAATCCACCCTGATTGAGTTGCGCAAAGTTGCTGTCATCGGAAACGCTTTGATAACCCGCGGTGATGGCATGGCCGCCTAACGAGTAAATGAACGCAGCACTCCAGGTATCGTTGTCGATTTCACCCGTCCCGCCCTTGGTGTAACCACCAAACTTGTAGCCATTGACGCGACCGGCGGCACTGCTGTTCTTGCCATCGGAGGTGGTCTTGAAATAACGCAGGTCGGTTTTCAGCGAACCGTATTCACCCAATGGCAGTACATGCAATAAACCGGCGAAGTGCTGTTGGTAATAGTCTTCGAGATTGGCGTAGTAATACTGGGCCGTCAGGTCTTTAGTCAGTTTGTAATCACCGCCGGCAAAGGTGAATTTATTGCTTTCCTGAGTGGCACCCGCCACCGCAAGGCCGGCGCTGTCGCTGGAACCGCGGCCAGTAGCATGTTCAAGTTGGCCGGCGGTAAAGGTCAGGTTATCGAGTTCATTACTGGTGACCTGCCCGCCTTCAAAGGTTTGCGGCAGCAGTCGGCCATCGTTCGCCACCAGGATCGGCAACTTCGGCTGCAAGGTGCCGTAGCGCAACTCGGTCTTGGAGAAGCGCATCTTTGCCGTCGCGCCGACACGGCCCCACTGATCCGCGGCCTTGGCGCCATCGCTGGGGATCATTGAACTGCCGACATGCCGTCCTTCACCGCTATCGAGCTTGATCCCAAGCAAACCGATCGCATCCAGACCGAAGCCCACAGTACCGTCGGTAAACCCAGACTGATAGTTGAGCATGAAGCCCTGGCCCCACTCTTCGGTTTTCGACGGTGCGGCGGCACCGTCGCGGTTATCGTTATTGAAATAGAAGTTACGCAAGTTCAGGTTGGCTTTACTGTCATTAATGAAATCAGCAGACGCCAAGGGACTCAGGGCCATGCCCAAACCGCCGGTCAAAAAACTTAATACTTGAAACGAGGCTTTCATCAGGGCGAACTCCAGCGCAGAAGCCATGTTCTGTGCGCAGTAAAAAGACAGCAGGAAGCGCCGGGCCCACCAAGGGGTCAGCCCGTGCATTAAGTCATCATTGAGATAAACGTCGTGTAACCGTACTTAAGTGGCCGTCGTTAACACCTCCCCAAGTTCAATAAGGACAGCATCGTCATCGTCCTGGTGTTATCAGTCGATCAATCCATGAACGTCATAAAACGGATAAGGTCCGGCGTATTCTCCGAACACGGCGTTGTGGGTAACCAGACCGTGTTGCGGATGCCAGCGATGCACCAGGTAACCCGCCGGCTCCAGATTGAAATGTGCCGGCGCGGAGGCCTCCAGATCCAGCACGATCTGGTGGGAAGTGCCGGGGCACACACAACTCAGTGAGCCGCCGAAGCGGCGCTGCATCGGCCGATGCAGATGCCCGCAGAGCAAGCGCTCTATCTGCGGATGGCGAGCGACGAGCGCTTCCAGCGCGGCAGCATTAATAAACGACTCTCGGTCCATGTGGCCGATACCGGTGACAAACGGCGGATGATGCAGAATCAACAGCGTCGGTACATTGGGCCGACGGGACAGTTGCTCATCGAGCCAGCGCAACTGGCTGTCCAGCACCTGACCGCCATGCGCGCCCGGCCGGGTCGAGTCCAGCCCGATCAGGCGCACCGGGTGATCCTCGACCACCCAATCGAGCGGCGCATTGGCGTCCGTCGGCAAATAGCGGTGATGGGTAAATCCCGCGAGTAACTGCTCGCGATCATCGTGATTACCGGGTACCACGTAGACAGGCATGTGCAATCGCGCCAGTTCGCGCTTCAACACCGCGTATTCATCGGGACGGCCGAAATCCACCAGGTCGCCGCTGATGACCACGATGTCGGGGCGCGGCTGGCTGGCATTCAAATGATCGACCGCGCGCCGCAACGCGCCCAGGCAATCGACCACGCCGTAGGTCAGCTTTTGATCGGCTTTAAGGTGCAAATCGCTGATCTGCGCAACAAGAAACGGACTGTTCAAAATAAGTGCTCTTAAACAAAAAACATTACGAATGCAGGGTGAACAACACGTGCGGTTCGATGGCCAGGGCAATCAGCGCGCCGGTGGCGTGGATGACGCCGTCAGCGCTGTCGACCAACAATGGCTGTTCAGCCCCGATGTCCACCAACAGGCGGCTTTGCGCCCCCTGGAAAAACTGCCCGACCAGACGACCGCGCACATGCCCGGCACCGTCCATCACCCGCAAATGCTCAGGACGGCAGTACACCGTCTTCGGCACGGGAATGCCCTTCCAGGGCAACTCGCCGCCACTGACCTTCAAGCCATGGGCGGTCGGTTCGATCACCGGGAATGCATTGAGGTTGCCGACGAAACTGGCGACAAACGCGTTGGCGGGTTGCTGATAGATGTCTCGCGGCGTGGCCAGTTGCGCGACGCGCCCGCGCTCCATGACCAGAATTCGATCCCCCAGCGCCATGGCCTCGCCCTGGTCGTGCGTCACAAATACCGAGGTAATGCGCAAGCTGCGCAGCAGTTGATCCAGCTCGCTGCGCAGCCGTTCGCGCAGCTGTGCATCCAGCGCCGCCAACGGCTCATCAAGCAGCAATACCCGAGGCCGCGGTGCCAACGCTCGGGCCAGAGCCACCCGCTGACGCTGGCCGCCGGACAACTCATGAATACGGCGTTTGCCGTGATCCTGCAGGCCGACCAATTCCAGCAACTCGGCGCAACGCTTGTTGCGTTCGGCGGGCGACAGGCCTCTTATCTTCAGGCCGTAAACAATATTGCCGGCCACGTCCAGGTTCGGAAACAACGCGTAATTCTGAAACACCATGCCCACGTCGCGACGCTCGATGGGCAGGCGTGTGACGTCGCTGTCGGCAAAGAAAATCTGCCCGACATCCGGGCGCTCAAGGCCGGCGATCATGCGCAACGTGGTGGTTTTACCGCAACCGGACGGGCCAAGGATCGCCAGGGTTTCCCCGGCCTCGATGGTCAGGTTCAAATCGTCTACAGCGACTGTGCCGTCAGAGAACGCCTTGCGGCAACCCTGCAGGCGAATAGTGGTTCCGGTCATCGACGCTCTCCACGAGAAAGACGGGCGCTGATGGCCTGCAACGCAATCAGCAGCGGCACGATCATCAACAGAAATATGAGGGTGTAGGCGCTGGCCACTTCCAGCCGCGCCGAGGCATAGCTGTCGGCCAGGCCCACCGGCAAGGTCTTGGTCATTGGCGTGTGAAGCATCCAGGTCAGGTTGAACTCGCCCAGCGACAGGGTGACGACCATCAGCACCCCGGCCAGTATCCCGGCCCGGCAATTGGGCACCACCACACTGAAAAAGCGCTTGATCGGCCCGGCACCCAGGCTCGCCGCCGCTTCTTCGAGCGTCGGCAGTTGCTGGCGCTGCATCACCGCCATTACCGGGCGTACCAAAAACGGCAGAGTGAACAGCACATGCCCCACCAGGATGAACAGCCAACTGCGGCGAAATTCGCCAAATTGCCCATAGGTCAGCAGCAGCGCCAGGGCACTGGCCAAGCCCGGCATCGCCACGGGCAGCACCATCAACTCTTCGAACGCGCGGCTGAAGCGGTTGTTCATCCGCACCAGGGCATAGGCCGCCGGCACGCCGATCAGGCAAACGCACACGGCACAGGCAACCGCCAATTGCAGCGATAACCAGACCGTCGGCGAGTAGGTTTGCCAGACCTGAATCAACCAATCGAACGTCAGCCCACTCGACACCCCGACGAAGTAATTGCGCGTCAGCCCCGCCAGCAACGACATCAGCACGGGCACCAACATGAAGGCACAGACCAACAGGGTAAAAACCAGTTGTGCGATAAACAGCGTTGTTCGTTTCACAAAACCGTCCCCGACTGTTTGGCCACGCGCCGTGCCAGTAACAGCACCGCCCAGGTGACTGCCCCGAGGATGACTGACAGTGCAGCGGCCACGGTGAAATTGGCATAGTTGGTGAACACGTTATAGATCGCCACGGGAGTCACGTTCAGCCGCGTGCCCAAGGTGAACGCAGTGCCGAAAGCGCCCATCGACGTCGCGAAACATATGGCGCCGCAGGACACCAGCGCGGGCGCCAGCCCCGGCACGATCACGTCGCACACCACCCGCCAATGCCCGGCGCCGAGTGAATGCGCGGCTTCTTCCAGGCTGCGATCGAGGCTTTCACACGCGGCCATCACCGTGAGAATCACCCGCGGAATCGAGAAGTACAGATAACCAATGAACAACCCCGTCAGCGAGTAAGCGAAAATCCAGCGCTCACCCGCCAGCTCCAGTCCCAGCGCGGCAAACAGGCCTTGTCGACCCGCCAGCAGAATCACCAGAAAGCCGACCACCACCCCGGGAAACGCCAGCGGAAACGTCAGCAGCGCAACCAACGCCGAGCGCCCGAAGAACTGTTGGCGAGCGAGAAACACCCCGCTGATGCCACCGACCAACAACGCCGCCAGTGTCACCACCGCCGCCAGGACGCAGGTCTGCACCAGGCTGCCCAGGTATTGCGCACTACTCAGCACTTGCCAATAGCCGCTGTCGCTGCCGTCGCGCCCTTGCCCACCCAGCACAATCAAATGCGCCAGCGGCAACAGCCAGAACGCCAGCAGGACCGCCGCTGCCGGGGCCAGCGCCCAGGCCGCCGTCGGTCGCCAGCGCTGCAAAACATCACGGCGGGGCGAGGCCTCCAGCGCGTTGAGCTGCACAGTCGTCACTTACTTGACCTCACTCAGATAACGCGCAGCAAAGGCTTCCTGCACCGCCGCCATTTTTTCGTAATCGACCACACCGGCGCGGGCGTAGTCACTGTCTGGCAGGAACTGCGCGGCAACGTCAGCCGGCATCTTCATCTCGCGAACCGGGCGCAGATACGCCTTGGCCCACAACGCCTGCCCCTGGTCGGACAGCACAAAATCCAGGACCTTTTCGGCGTTGGCGCGATGCGGCGCGTTGTCGACCATGCTCATCACGTAAGGCACGCTGATGCTGCCTTCTTTGGGGATCACGAAAGCGACGTTGGCCTTGTCTTTGTAGCGCGCGCGGTAAGCGTTGAAGTCGTAGTCGACCAGAATCGGCAGCTCGCCGGAAAGCACCCGCGCATACGCGGTTTGTTTCGGCACAATGGGTGCGTTTTTCGCCAGTTTCTGGAAGTAATCGATGGCCGGCGCGAAGTTATCCAGGGTCCCGCCCATGGCCTGATTGATAGCGACCGCCGACACGTAACCGACGAATGCACTCGACGGGTCGAGGTAGCCGACCATGCCTTTGTACTCAGGCTTGAGCAGATCAGCCCAGCTCTGCGGAACCGGCAAGCCACCCAGCGCATCGACGTTGACCATGATCCCCAACGTGCCGGAATGAATCGCAAACCAGTGCCCCTGCGGGTCTTTCAATCCCGTCGGAATCTGCTCCCAGCCCTTGGGTTTATAAGTCCCGACCACCCCGGCTTTTTGTGCCTGCAAACCGAACGTGACGCCGTAATACACCACGTCCGCGACCGGCGCGGCGTGCTCGGCAACCAACTGCGCAAGGGACTGACCAGAGTTTTTGTTGTCCAGTGGGACCTGCACGCCGGTGGTGTCGGCAATGGCTTTGAGTTGGGTGCCCCAGTCCGCCCATTCCGGCGGACAGTTGTAGCAAATCGCCGTTTCAGCGGCCTGGGCCAGGCTGGCCAAACCGCACAGCCATAACGCTGCCAGGGTTTTAGTGAAGCGGATCATCGAGTGTCTCCTCGTAGGGTTGAGTACTTTCGCCTGGCCGGACATGGCAAGGCAGGCAATGGGAAACCGGGGCGGCGCCAGCAATTTGTGCCAGCAACTGCTCAATGACCGTGCTGGCCAGCGTTGCAATCGGCTGCACCACACTGCACAGCGTGGGGTGCATTTGCGTGCCCAGGGCAATACCGTCAAAACCGATCACAGACATTTGCCGAGGCACATTCCAGCCGTGCCGACGCAGCTCGGCGATCAGGCTGATCGCCAGCAAATCGTTGGAACAGACCAACGCGCTGGGCGCCTGTGGTCCGGACAAAAAAGGTTGAAGGGCGGCGAAATCGGCCTGGGTATGGGCGGGCATTTCGATCACCGGCAAGCTGTCGAGGCCGTATTCACGCATCGCGTCGCCATAACCGGCGTAACGCAAACGGGCACGGTCGGACTGCAATGCCGGGCCGGCGACCATGCCAATCCGCCGATGCCCCGCATCCAGCAAGTAACGCGTGGCCAGTGCCATCCCGGCGCGGTTGTCGACCGACACCGCGCTGTAATCAGGATTGCCCGGTTGGTGATAAGCCAGCACAAACGGCGTGTCCTCGCTGGCGAGGCTTTGCAGCACGCGGTTGCTTTCGGCATCGGTGACCGTCAGCACCAGCCCATCAACCCGCTGGCGCAACAACTCCTCGACCACCGAGCTTTCACGCTCGCTGTTGTAATCGGTGGTCGCCAGCAACAAGTTGTAGCCGCGCAAACGCGCAGCCCGCTCCATGGCCTGGAACTGCTCGGCGAACACCGGGTTGAGAAGATTGGGGACCACCACCCCGATCAGGTTGGTGGTTTGCAAACGCAGTTGGCGGCCGAGGCGATTGGGCCGAAAACCCAGTTCGCGGGCAGCGGCGAAGACTTGCTCGCGGGTCGCCGGACGCACCACTTCGGGGGAGGCAAAGGTCCGCGCGGCAGTCGCCCGCGATACACCGGCCAGTCGTGCAACTTCTTTCAAGTCAGTCATTGTCACTCGCTTGAGATCGATCTCATTGGCGAGGACATTACTCAGCGAACATGGCGTTCACGCGATAAACGAATGACATTTTGATGTCAGGCGCACCTCTGATGACGGCACCGCCCCCCAGCAATGTGGGGGCGGCTTGATCACGAAATGCGCGACTGAGTCTTTCTGGAAGGCGCCGGGAGTTTAGAAATCCCGCTTGTAGAAGATGTCCAGCGAACTGGCCACGCCGCTGGCCACTTCCACGTAAACCTTTTTGCTCAGCTTGTAGCGCAACGCGATGGTACTCGCCGGCTCAAACACGCCAACGCCATAACGCAAACTGAGTTTTTCGGAGATGTTGCCGCTGGCCACCACGCTGGTCGCGTCGCCGCTGCCCTGGGTGTCGAGCTGGAAGTCTTGGATTCCCAAGTCCTTGGCCAGACCGCTGGTTACCCCGGAACTGCCCATCAAGCCCAACCCGAGCGCGGCCTGGGCGAGCATGTTGTTGTCTTCTCCGCTGGTGCTCAGCGGACGCCCCAGCACCAGATACGACAACGCCTGCTCCTGGCTCATCGCCGGTTCGGAGAAGATCTGCGTGGTCGGCTGCTCGGCGCTGCCGCTCAAGCGGATACCGGCGATGATGTCGTCAGTCTGGCGAATCGCTTCGATGTCCAGATACGGCTGATCGAGCGGCCCGGCAAACAGCAGGCGCGCCCGTCGCACCGTCAGGCGCTGGCCGTAGGCGCGGTAGCGACCGTCGTTGAGCCAGAGTTCGCCGCGGGTGTCCATGTTGTCGCCGATGTGCACATGCCCTTGCAGGTTCGCGGTCAGGCCAAACCCGGCAAAACTGAGTTTGTCGTCGCCGACCACCACGTCGATGTCCATTTTCATGGCAATCGGCGGTTTGCCCGCTTCGGTCTGCGCGCCGACGATGATCGTGTCATCGGAGACCTTGACCGTCGATGGCGGCAACTCACGCACGGTGATCTCGCCCTTGGGCACCAGCACTTTGCCGGCGATGGCCAGTTCATCACCCTTCATCGAGATTTTCAGGTCCGGCGCCACTTCAAGCTTGGCGTAGGGCTCGACGGTGACGGGCAATTGCGTGCCTTTGAGCGCCAGATCCACCACCAGCGCCTGGCCCCAGGCGATGTTGCCGTTCAGACTGCCCTGCCCGCTCTTGCCGCTTTTCCAGCCGCCGTTCAGTTGCACGGTTTCACCGGCGATCACCGCTTGCAGCTGCAAGGCTTGCAGCTCCATCGGCAATTCAGCCCCGGACACTTCGCCGTCGCTGAGCATCAGGTTGCCGTTGACCAACGGCGCCAGCAACCCGCCGGACAGCGTGCCGCTGCCATTCAGGCGGCCATTGAGTTTCTCGACCATCGGCACAAACGGCCGCGCCACTGACAGGTCCAGACCGTTGAGACGGAATGAACCGGTCAGCGGTTTGTTCTTCGCCAGCGGGTTGATTTGCGCCTGCACCATCAATTCGCCGAGCTTGCCGCCGACGAAGTTGAGGTCAGTGTCGATGCGTTTGGGCGTGAGTTTGCTGGTGAGCTTCAGGGTCTGGTACGGGAAGTCCAGCCACTGATCCTTCTCTTTCATGCGCAAGGTGCCGCCGCTGGCATCGATGCTGACCTGACCGTTCGGGCCACTGGCCGGCAAGTCCAGTTGCAGATCAGCGTTGAGCTTGCCCTTCCAGGCGAAATCCTTCGGCAACCACTGGGCGAGGCTGTCGATCGGGAATTGCTTGAGGTGATAACGCAACTTCGGTTCCGGCATCAGGCGCTGGTCTTCGCCGCACAAACTGGCCTGGCCGGACATCCAGCAATGCGCACCGAAGTTGATTTTGCCGTCCGCCAGCCGTTCAAGTTTCGCCGGGCCCTGGAGTTTCCAGTCCTGGCCACCGGCCTGAATATCGCCGCTGGCCAGGCGACCGCGCCAGTTGCCTTTATCCAGTGCACCGTCGAGGCCGAGAGCGAGTTTCAGCTGTGGGCCTTGCAGGTCGAGGCTGAGTTTCTGGTTCTTGATATCGCCCTGGCCGCTGGCGGTCAGCGTCCCCAGCGAAGTGTCGCCGGCCTGAATGCCGCTGCCCTTAAGGTCGATCTTCGCCCGTTGCGCACTGTCGAGCGTCGCATCGAGGTTCAGGCTTTGCAGGCGATTGTCTTCGAAGGCCAGTTGCGAGCCTTGCAGCCCGAGCTTGCCTTGAGGTGCCTTGAGCGTGCCGGCGACATCGATCCGGCCGTTGAGCTGACCGCGCAGTTGCGGCCAGAGCTGGGCCAGGCGCGGCAGCTTGATGTCGATCTGCCCGGCAAGTTTCTGTTGCAGGCTGCCCTTGCCGTTGATGCTGTTGTCGCCGAGGCGAATCTGCAACGCATTAAGGTTCCATTGCTCCCCGGCGCCATCGGCCTTGGCCTGGATCACCGCCGGTTGGCCGCGCAGCTTGCCTTTCAAATCGAGGTCGGCGCTCAGGCTGAGCTTCTCGTTCTTCATCTCGCCTTTGCTGCGCAACGGTCCGGCCAAGGTGCCCGGCAACTCCGCCATCCAGTACGCCGGGTTGATTGCCGACAGGTCCAGCGCGGTGTCCCAGGCAATCCCATCGGCAAATTGCAGGTTCAGGTGGCCTTCGGCCTTGCCCTGCCCGGCTTCGAGCTGGAATTGTTGCAGGTAGATTTTCGTCAGGTCGCCGGCGAACGGGCTACTCAGGCTGAACGCACCGGCCGGGCCGTCCAGCGCGGCTTTGAAGTTGCCGAGGTATTTGCCATCGGTGTAGGAAACCTCACCGTTGAAACTGCGTAATGCGACTTGCGGCTCGTCGATCAGCGGATAGAGGCGATGCCACGGGAAGTCCAGCCAGTCGATTTTTGCCTGGGCGCTGAGGCCTTTGCTCCAGTCGAGGTTGCCGGTGAGCTTGAGGCTTTGCTTGTCGTTGGCCGTCAGGTCGAGGCCGGCGATCTGCGCGCCCTTGGCGTCGACCTTGCCTTGCAGCAACAACGCGACCGGGCCTTTTTCGGCGGGCAGCGTGGCTTTGCCGAGCAATTGGTAACCGTTTTTCAGGTCGCCATCGCCGGTGAGTTCCAGTTGATTGAGTTGCAGGGTGTCCGGCAGATCCGCAGCGGGCTTGAAGCCGTCGGCGGTGATTCGCACCTTGGCTGGCAGGTTGTCCACCAGCGGTTGCAATTCGCCGGTCAGTTGCCCGTTGAGGTAGCCACTGCTGTCGGCGGTCAGGTTCAGGGTTTTCAGCAAGTCGCCATCAACCTTCAGGGCCAGCGTCCAGGGCGCGGGCGTCGACATAGTCAGCTTGCCTTCGGCGGTCAACGGCCAGTTGCCGCCGGGTTGCAGCAGGCCGGAGAGATTCAGGCTCAGGTCGTCGCGCTGCAATTGCACGGAATCGATCTGCAAACCCTTCGCGGTCCAGTGCGCCGCCAGTTGCAGGCCCTTGAGTTCTTCGCTGCCGTTGAACAACAGACTGCCGACCTTGACGTCGCCCAGTTCGATCGCCAGCGGCAACTTCAAGTCCGGAAGCGTGATCGGCCCGTTGCTTGCTTCTTCGGTGCCCGGCGGAAATTGCAGGCTGACCTGGTCGGCCTGAAGTTGATCGATGCACAGGGTCATGCGCGTCAGGCACAGCGGCGACCAGGCGAAAATCACCTTGTCCAGCTCAACCCGGCTGCTGTCCTGCTGCCACAACAGATGATCAGCGCTCCACTGCCCGCCCAAACGGCCCTGGAAATTATCCACGCTCAGACCCGGTACAAACCCGAGCGCCCAACGGCTGCCGGTCGCCGTGCCGAGTACCGTGGCCACGGCCAGGACGATCAACATCAGCAGCGCCAGAAGCGCCGCCAGTGAAATTTTCAAACCACGCTTCACAGCTCAGGCCCCATGGAAAAGTGCAGTCGAATGCCGCCGTCGTCGTCCATCGCGTGGGCCAGGTCGAGGCGGATCGGCCCCACCGGCGAGACCCAGCGCACGCCGATACCGACACCGGTCTTGAGGTTTGGCAGTTCGAGTGTATTGAAGGAGTTGCCCTGGTCGATGAAGGTCGCGACCCGCCATTTCTCGGCGATGGAATATTGATACTCGACGCTGCCGGCAATCATGTAGCGACCACCGATGCGATCGCCCTCGGAGTTTTCCGGGGACAGGCTTTGATAGTCGTAACCGCGCACGCTCTGATCGCCACCGGCAAAGAAACGCAAGGACGGCGGCACGGATTTGTAACCGTTGGTGGCGCTGCCGCCGACCTGCACCCGACCGAGAAAACGGTGATTGTCGAAAACGGTGGTCAGGCCTTTGACCAGCGCGGTGCCGTATAGCAGGTTGGTGTCCGAACCGAGCCCTTCCTTGGCCACTTTGGTTTCGAAGGTCAGGCGATAGCCGTTGTGCGGATCGATGCGGTTATCGCTTTTGAGGTACGAATAGCTGACGCCGGGCATCAGCAAGGTGCTCAAGCCCGAGTCATCGCCGAGGGTGTATTCCTCGCGCTGCCATTTGAGCGACACCACCCGCTGCCAGCCGCTCGGCAACTTGCTGTGCCATTCCGGGCCGAGGGTCAGCAGTTTGCTCAGGGAATCGGTGTCGGCGATTTCTTCATATTGATAACCGGCGGCCCAGCGCAGCTTGTCGGTGAGCGGCGGGTCCAGCGGAATGTCGTAGAACACCCCGACGTTCTGCCGTGGCGCCGAGACTTCGGCTTCCCAGCCATAGCTGTCGCCCTGGGGATTGACCCAGTGCCGGGTCCAGTTGGCCTTGACCCGTGGGCCGACGTCGGTGGAGTAACCCAGGCCGAGGCCCATGGTGCGCGGCTTGCGGGTGTCGAGTTTGACCGCCACCGGGATCACATCGTCCTTGGACGCGGTCGGCGCCGCGTCCACGCGCACGCCTTCGAAATAGCCGCTGGATTGCAGGGCCTGGTTGAGTTCGGCGATCAGTTCGGAGTCATACGGCGCGCCGGCCTTGAACGGCACCATGCGTTGCAGCAGGTCTTCATCAAACGGTGTATCGCCTTCGAACGTGACCTTGCCCAAGGCGTAGCGCGGGCCGCTGTTGTAGATCAGCTCAACGTCAGCCACACCGGCGCGGGGGTCCACCAGGAGTTTCTGGCTGGCGAAATAGCCGCTGAAAAAACCGAAGCGCGAGGCCTGGTTCTGGATCAGGCGCTTGGCGTCTTCGTAATGCCCATGATTGAGCACCGCGCCAGGCTTGAGCAGCTCCGGCGGCGGTTTGCGAAAAGATTTGAGGGAGGCGGCAGGCCCGTCGATGCGCACGGTGACGTTGCGCAAATGGATCGGTTCGCCGGGGTCGATCTTCAGCGTCAGGCGCGGCTTCTCGCCACCCTTCACTTCGCTGTCAATCTGCGGCTGGTAATACCCCAAGGCCTGTGCGGCCTTGCGCGCCTGTTCTTCGGCGCCGCGACTGAAGCGCAGCAAAGCCTCCTCGTCACGATCGCCGAGGCTGCCGATATAGCCCTCTATATTGGCTTTCAGTTCATCGTTGGACGGTTTGATCCGCACATCCAATTCACTTTGCGCCAGCGCCGCACAGCTGGATAACAGCATGAGCACGCCACTGGTAAATCTTCCTGGAAACTTCATAGGCGCGGATGCTATCACGAGCTTGAGAGCGTGATAGAGCCTGGGGTGCCGTGAAAGTTCTACCTTTATGCCGTTGCTGTTTGTAACACCTGGGGATTGGCGTGGAAAAACACGTGCTCGCGGATCGGTCCTACCGCCACTTCGCCAATTTCCTCGTAGCCCTGACGCTTATAGAACTCCAGATAGCGAGGATTCCCGGTGTCGAGGATCACGCCTTCCGAGTGTTCATCCACTGCGCACCAGTTATGAACGGCTTGCAGCAGTTGTTCTCCGAAGTGTTTGCCCTGGAATTGCGGGTGAATCCCCAGCAACGGCAGCACGTGCACGGCGTCAGACGGCACGCAGGCAGCGACCGCGTCGTGGTATTCGAGGTAGCGACGGGTGCAGCGGAACCCAGTGCTGAGCACCATGCGCAGGCGCCAGGCCCAGCTTTCGGTGATGCCCAAACGGCGTTGCGGCGGCGCGATCAGGGCGATGCCGATCAAGCGGTCGTTGACCAGCAGGCCGATGGCTGGCAAATCCTGAAGGAAGTGTTGTTTGACCAATTCGCGCACTGTGGCCCGCACACGTTGCTCATAGCCGGGGCGCTCGGCTTCGAACAGGTAGCCGAAGGTCGGCTCGTGGCGATAAGCCTGGTACAGCAAGGAGCGGGCTTCGCGGGAGTAGCCGCTGTCGAGCATGTGGATATCGGCGATGGCGGTCGAGGTTTCAGGCATAACGGTAGATCTCCCCGGTACAGCTCAAATGGCTGTGCTCTTGTTGTTACGAGCCTATATGCGCTGGCACAGTTCCTTACTGATTGAAATCAGCTTTGTCCGTGATACCGCCATCGCGAGCAAGCTCGCTCCCACAAGGTATAGACCATAACCCTGTGGGAGCGAGCTTGCTCGCGATGAGGCCGGCATTGACGATAGAAGACCTACGACCAAACACGAATCCCCTCACCCCAACACTGGCCCCATTCCTACATGTCAGCTAGCATCGCCCTTTTGCCAGGACTGCCGACCATGAAGATCGTCTCCTTCAACATCAACGGGCTGCGCGCTCGCCCGCATCAGCTGGCGGCGCTGATTGAAAAGCATCAACCGGACGTTATCGGCCTGCAGGAAACCAAGGTCCACGACGACCAGTTCCCGCTGGCCGAGGTTCAGGCCCTGGGTTATCACGTGTATTTCCATGGCCAGAAAGGCCATTACGGCGTGGCCATTCTGTCGCGCCAGGAACCGCTGGCCCTGCACAAAGGCTTCGCCACCGATGAAGAAGACGCCCAGCGGCGTTTCATCTGGGGCACCTTCGCCGACGCCAATGGCGTACCGGTGACGATCATGAACGGCTATTTCCCACAGGGCGAAAGCCGCGACCACCCGACCAAGTTCCCGGCCAAGCAACGTTTCTACAACGATTTGCAGCACCTGCTGGAAAGTCAGTTCAGCAATGAGCAACCGGTGGTGGTGATGGGTGACGTGAACATTTCCCCGGAAGACTGCGACATCGGCATCGGCCCGGACAACATGAAACGCTGGCTGAAAACCGGCAAATGCAGCTTCCTGCCGGAAGAACGCGAGTGGATGGCGCGCCTGAAGAACTGGGGTCTGGTGGACAGCTTCCGTCACCTGAACCCGGACGTGGCCGACCGTTTCAGCTGGTTCGACTACCGCAGTCGCGGGTTTGAAGACGAACCCAAGCGCGGGCTGCGGATCGACGTGATCATGGCGTCCCACGGTTTGTTGCCACGGGTGAAGGATGCCGGCGTGGATTACGATTTGCGCGCGATGGAAAAGCCGTCGGATCATGCGCCGATCTGGCTTGAATTGAGCTGATATTCACCGGTTCCTGTAGGAGCAAGGCTTGCCCGCGAAGAACGCTAACGCGGTGTGTCAGGCCCGACGCCATCGCGAGCAAGCTTTGCTCCTACAGGGGCAACTGTCATCTTTCGGAAACTTTACTGACTTATTCTCCCGGCACTCCCTTTGGCTTATTAAGGTGCCGGCATGACGCTGCGCGTATTGTTCCTGTTAATGGTGTGTCTCAACCTGCCGTTAACGGCCACCGCCAGTGACCTGCCAACTCCCGAACGCGGCCCGGTCCTGCGCATCCAGGGCTCCAACACCATCGGTGCGGACCTGGGTCCGGCGCTGGTCATCGGCTTGATGCAGGAGCAAGGCCTGCTCAAGGTGCACAGCGAAACCCCGGACAAGGCCAACGAACAACGCATCGTCGGGCTAACCGCCCAAGGTCGGCGGGTGGTGGTCGAAGTCGCGGCCCACGGTTCCAGCACCGGTTTCACGGCCCTGAAAAATGCCACCGCTGACCTTGCCGCCTCGTCACGCCCGATCAAGGACAACGAACTGGCAGACCTCAAATCCCTCGGCGATCTGAAAAGCCCGAATGCCGAACAAGTCATCGCCATCGATGGCCTGGCAATCATCCTGCACCCGCAAAATCCGCTGAATCAGCTCAACACCGAACAACTGGCGCGGATCTTCAGTGGCGAGGTCAGCACGTGGGAAGAACTCGGCGGTATCGGTGGGACGATTCACCTGTATGCGCGGGATGATCAGTCGGGAACCTACGACACCTTCAAGGAATTGGTCCTCAGTCGGCGTGGGAAAACTCTGAGCGGCGCGGCGAAACGTTTCGAGTCCAGCGAGCAATTGTCCGACGCGGTCAGCCTCGATCCGCAGGGCATCGGTTTTATCGGCCTGCCCTACGTGCGCCAGGCCAAAGCCGTGGCGATTGTCGACGGGCAGTCTCAGGCGATGTTGCCACTCAACAGTTTGATTGCCACCGAAGACTATCCGCTGTCCCGGCGGCTGTTCTTTTACCTGCCACCCAGTGGGAAAAATCCCTGGGCCAAGGCGCTGGTGGCGTTCGCGCAAAGCAGCAAAGGCCAGGCGATTGTCGCGGCGAATGGCTTTATCGCCCAAACGGTGCAGGCGATGGCGGTCACGCCGAATGCGCTGATGCCCGAGGGTTATCAGGCCCTGAGCCGGCACGCCCAGCGCTTGACGGTGAATTTTCGCTTCGAAGAAGGCAGCGCGAGCCTGGACAACAAGGCTCGGCAGGACCTGTCCCGGGTGCTCGACTATATAAAGCAGCACGACAAAACCAACCGTGAGGTAACGCTGGTGGGGTTTGGCGATGCCAAGAGCGATCCTGCGCGGGCTGATCTGCTGTCGAAACTGCGGGCGATGGCGGTGCGGCGGGAACTGGTGAAAAGCGGCGTGGTGTTTCGCGAGATTCGCGGCTTTGGCGCCGAGATGCCGGTGGCGGCGAACAGTGCGGATGAGGGGCGGATCAAGAATCGGCGGGTTGAGGTTTGGGTTTATTGAGCTGGATGTTGATGTATTGAATGGGCGGACGCCTTCGCGGGCAAGCCTCGCTCCTACACGTTCAGCATAATCCTGTAGGAGCGAGGCTTGCCCGCGAAGAACGATAACGCGGTATTGATTAGTGCCCGCTACGCATCATCTCTTTCGGCACATATTTGCCGATCTCGAATTTGCCGATCGCCGCGCGGTGCACTTCGTCCGGGCCGTCGGCCAGGCGCAGGGTGCGTTGCATGGCGTACATGTAGGCCAGCGGGAAATCGTTGGACACCCCTGCCCCGCCATGAATCTGGATCGCCCGGTCAATCACCCGCAAAGCGACGTTCGGCGCGACTACCTTAATCTGCGCGATTTCGCTCTTGGCGATCTTGTTGCCCACGGTGTCCATCATGTAAGCGGCTTTCAACGTCAGCAGCCGCGCCATGTCGATTTCCATCCGCGAGTCGGCGATCTTGTCGATGTTGCCGCCCAGTCGCGCCAACGGCTTACCGAACGCAGTACGGCTCACTGCGCGTTTGCACATCAGTTCCAGCGCACGCTCAGCCATGCCAATCGATCGCATGCAGTGGTGAATCCGGCCAGGGCCAAGGCGACCCTGGGCGATTTCGAAGCCGCGTCCTTCGCCCAACAGGACGTTTTCGTACGGCACCCGGACATTTTCAAACAGCACTTCGGCGTGGCCGTGGGGTGCGTCGTCGTAACCGAACACCGGTAGCGGCCGCACAATTTTCACGCCCGGCGTGTCCACCGGCACCAGGATCATCGAATGCTGGGCGTGGCGTGGTGCGTCTGGGTCGCTCAGGCCCATGAAGATCAGGATCTTGCAGCGTGGATCGCAAGCGCCTGAGGTCCACCATTTCTTGCCGTTGATCACCCACTCGTTGCCATCACGCACAGCGCGGGCAGCCATGTTGGTGGCGTCGGACGAGGCTACGTCCGGCTCGGTCATGGCGAACGCCGAGCGAATCTCGCCGCGCAGCAGCGGTTCGAGGTAACGCTGCTTCTGTTCTTCGTTGGCGTAACGCACCAGCACTTCCATGTTGCCGGTGTCTGGTGCGGAGCAGTTGAAAGGCTCCGGCCCCAGAAGCGAGCGACCCATGATTTCCGCCAACGGCGCGTATTCGAGGTTGGTCAGGCCGGCGCCGAGCTCGGACTCAGGCAGGAACAAATTCCACAGGCCTTCGGCCTTGGCCTTGAGTTTGAGCTCTTCCATGATCGCCGTCGGCTGCCAGCGATCGCCTTCGGCGACCTGACGCTCGAACACGGCTTCAGCGGGATAAACGTAGGTGTCCATGAACGCGGTCACGCGCTCACGCAGTTCCTGAACCTTGGGCGAATAAGCGAAATCCATGAGCATTTACCTTCTTGGGCAGAGGTTGTTTAGGTCATGCAATCGATGCTAGAACAGCTACGAAAATTTACCTAGCCTATTCTCGGCGTGTATTAACATTCATCACCGATATATGATCGGGTGATCGCAAAGGCCTCCGGCCACAACAAAAAGCCCCAAACAATAAGAGTGCCGCGCAATGAATCTGAGCAAGGTCGACCTCAACCTTTTCATCGTCTTCGACGCGATCTACACCGAAGCCAACCTGACTCGTGCCGGGCAGATTGTCGGCATTACCCAGCCTGCGGTCTCGAACGCTCTGGCCCGCCTGCGCGAGACGTTCAACGACCCGTTGTTCGTGCGCACCGCCCAAGGCATGGTGCCCACGCCGATGGCCCAGAACATCATCGGCCCGGTGCGCAACGCCCTCTCGCTGCTGCGGGTGTCGGTGCAGGAAAGCCGCATCTTCAACCCGTTGCAGGCGGTCAAGACCTACCGCATCAGCATGACCGACCTCACCGAAGCGGTGATCCTGCCGCCGCTGTTCCAGCGCCTGCGCCGCCTCGCACCGACCGTGATCATCGAAAGCTTCCTGTCCAAGCGCCGCGAGACCACCAAGGAACTGGCGGCCGGTCGCCTTGACTTCGCGGTGGACGCGCCGCTCAACACCGACCCGCAAGTGCGGCACGTCAAGTTGATGGAAGACCGATACGTGTGCGCCATGCGCAAGGGCCATCCGCTGGCGGGCAAAGAGAAATTCACCCTCGATGATTACCTGTCACTGACCCACATCCACATTTCCAGCCGCCGCAGTGGTTTGGGGCATGTTGACCTGGCGCTGGGGAAAATGGGGATCCAGCGCAAGATCGCCCTGCGCTCCCAGCATTATTTGATGGCGTCCCAAGTGTTGCAGCAGACCGACATGGTCATGACCGTGCCGGAGCGTTTTGCCCGTCGGCATGATCTGCACGCATTTAATCTGCCGGTGAATGATGTGCCGCCGGTGGAAACTCACCTGTATTGGCACGAAAGCACCGACCAGGACCCGGCCAACCGCTGGATGCGCGAGCAGATGATCGAGTTGTGCCAGCAAGTGACGGCGCATGAGAAGAAGCTCGATAAGGTGTAGGACGTTGGCTTTGGAACGTGTCATCGTTCTTCGCGGGCAAGCCTCGCTCCTACAGAATGCGCGCAGCTCTCTGTAGGAGCGAGGCTTGCCCGCGAAGAGGCCATCAGCAACACCACAACCCCATACCCCTTGACGTAAACGTCAACCTAACATTAGCTTAGCGCCATGACCTTCTTCGAGCGCGCCCATGAGCAGCCAGACCTACAGCATCTCCGACCTCGCCCGCGAGCTCGACATCACCACCCGGGCCATTCGCTTTTATGAAGAGCAAGGCCTGCTCAGCCCCGAGCGCCGTGGTCAGGAACGCATCTATTCGCCCCGGGACAAGGTCAGCCTGAAGCTGATCCTGCGCGGCAAGCGCATCGGTTTTTCCCTGGCCGAATGCCGCGAGCTGATCGAACTCTACGACCCCACCGGCGGCAATCAGAAGCAACTGCAAACCATGCTGACCAAGATTGCCGAGCGGCGCGAGCAGCTTGAGCAACAGATGCTCGACATCGAGCAGATGAAGCTGGAACTGGATACGGCGCAGGAGCGTTGTACCCAGGCGCTTGAGCAGACGATCAAGAGTCAGCAACCGGTTCAGTAAACACCCCGGATCCCCTGTAGGAGCGAAGCTTGCTCGCGAAAGCGGTTTGTCATTCAACATCAATGTCGACTGACCTGACGCTTTCGCGAGCAAGTTTCGTTCCTACAGAGTTTTGTGAACATTCAGACAATCAGCACAGGTCTTTTGCCATGTCCCTCCCCACCCACGTACGCCTGATCGAAGTCGGCCCCCGCGACGGTCTGCAAAACGAAGCCCAGCCCATCAGCGTCGCGGACAAGGTGCGGCTGGTCGATGCCTTGAGCGCCGCCGGCCTGGGCTATATAGAAGTCGGCAGTTTCGTCTCGCCCAAGTGGGTGCCGCAAATGGCCGGTTCCGCCGAGGTCTTCGCGCAGATCCAGCGCAAACCCGGCGTAACCTACGGTGCACTCGCGCCAAACCTGCGCGGGTTTGAAGACGCCATCGCGGCCGGGGTCAAGGAAGTCGCGGTGTTCGCCGCTGCGTCCGAAGCGTTCTCCCAGCGCAATATCAATTGCTCGATCAGCGAAAGCCTGGCGCGGTTCGTGCCGATCATGGACGCGGCCAAACAACACGGCGTGAGCGTGCGCGGTTACGTGTCGTGTGTGCTGGGCTGCCCTTACGAAGGTCACGTCGCGCCGGAGCAAGTCGCCCTGGTCGCTCGCGAGTTGTATGCCATGGGCTGCTACGAAGTCTCGCTGGGTGACACCATCGGCACCGGCACTGCGGGCGCGACCCGGAAAATGTTCGAAGTGGTTTCGGCAGACGTGCCGCGCGAAAAACTCGCCGGGCATTTCCACGACACCTACGGCCAGGCCATGGCCAACATCTACGCCAGCCTGCTCGAAGGCATCGCGGTGTTCGACAGCTCTATCGCCGGCCTCGGCGGTTGCCCGTATGCCAAAGGCGCCAGCGGTAACGTCGCCACCGAAGACGTGGTGTACCTGCTCAACGGCCTCGGAATCGAGACCGGTATCGACCTCGACGCCTTGATTCTCGCGGGCCAACAGATTTGCAGCGTGCTGGGTCGCCCGACCGGTTCGCGCGTGGCCAAGGCTCGCAGCGCGCAGTAACGGCGTGGATGTGTCCGGGTGTTACCGTTGCGTAAGAAACGTGGGGGACAAGCGAGTAACACGGAAACAAATTGTCGGGTTTTACCCGAGCGAAAAACCTTACAAAAATTCAAGCTTTTGATTTATAAGGATTTTTAAAACTTGGCACGGCTTCTGCTATCTCTATTGCATAACAAGAACAAAAAAAGCGGCAAACCTAATAAAAATAAGACGTAACGACTCTGACATAACAAAAACAACACGGCAGAGACGCAGCTAACAGATTTTTTTGGAGAAGGTGTGCTTTTCAGGGTGCTTTTCGGAGTAACCCGCAACCGGGCAGAGAACAATAAAACTACCCTCAGGTAGCTCCCGAACTGGTTGGATCGCTAGGCGAAAAAGTAGATCAGCGCTCAAAAAAATACGTTTGCTCTTGATCCCGGATGGGGATCGACAAAAACAGCGGTAAAGGGCCACGGTTGCCAAAAACAACAACAGACCGCCCCTCAATAATAAAAAAAGAGCACGCGCAACGACAAATTAAAGGGGAGCTTCGGCTCCCCTTTGTGCTTTCTGGCGTTTACCCCTCTCCTACATTCCTGCTGCCCTCGGTTTGCCGTTATTCTCTGGGCTTTTACCGGGAATCCCCACGCTTATGGACATGTTCCAGGCCATGCAGATTTACACCCAGGTGGTCGATACCGGCAGTTTCAAGAATGCTGCCGACGCCTTGCAACTGCATCGCCCGGCCATTACCAAAGCCATCCAGCAACTGGAAAAGACCCTCGAAGTCCGCCTGCTCAACCGCACCACGCGCAAAATCAGCATGACCGCCGAAGGCGAGCGCTTCTATGAACAGTGCTCGAAAATCCTCGGTGACGTCGCCTCGACCCTGGCCACGTTTTCCCATGACGCCGAAAGCCCGAAAGGCAAACTGCGTCTGGATTTGCCGGTCACCTTGGCCAAAGAAGTGATCATCCCGGCGCTGCCGGACTTTCGTGCGCGCTACCCGGACATCGAACTGGTGATCGGTTGCGGTGATCAGGCCGTGGACATGATCAATGAAGGCATTGACTGCGTGGTGCGCCTGGGCGAACTGTCGAATTCCAGCAACATTGCGCGGCGGATCGGCGCCGTACCGATGCTGACCTGTGCATCGCCGGCCTATCTGGCCCGCGAAGGCACACCCACTGGGCTTTCGGACCTGAACCGGCATCTGGCGGTGAATTACTTTTCCGGGCCCACGCGAAAAATCATGGACTGGCAGTTTTTCATCGACGGAGAAACGGTGCCCATCCGTTTGAAAAGCGGGATTCAGGTCAACGACTCCGAAGCCTTTCTCGCCTGCGGCCTGGCGGGACTGGGCCTGCTGCACGGGTTGCAGTTGTCGTTGCAGCCGTTTCTCGACAGCGGCGAGTTGGTGGCGGTGCTGCCGCAATTGCAGGCGTTGCCGAAACCGATTTCGGTGCTGTACCCCAACAAGCGTTATCTGGCGCCCAAGGTCCGGGTATTCATCGATTGGCTGAGTGAACTGCTGCAGCAAAAGGGCCTGGCCTGAAGCATTGTTATTTTTCTGATAACAATGAAAACCCAGGATCGCTATTTTTCTTTCCAATCCCGCCGCCTATCGTTCGCTCCACCGGTGCACTTTGCACCACTACCTTTCGAACGGAGGCAACATGGACCTGAAACTCAACGGCAAGACCGCCCTGGTCACCGGCGCCAGCATGGGGCTGGGTCGCGCCATCTGCAAAACCCTCGCCGCTGAAGGCGTCCAGGTCATGGGCGTGGCCCGCAGTGCTGACTTGCTGCAAAGCCTGGTCGAAGAAATCCGCAAAGCGGGCGATCTCGTGCCACTCACGCTGATCCAGGACTTTGTCGCCCCGGACGCGCCTCAGCGCATTGCCGCCGCTGCGCTGGAGCGCCTGCAACATGTCGACATTCTGATCAACTGTGCCGGCGGCAGTCGCCCGATGGCCATTGATGCGCCGGAAAGTGAATGGATTGAAGGCATGACCCTGAATTTCGACCGTCATCGGCAACTGACCCAGCAATTGCTCGCGCAGTTCATCGAGCGCAAAAGTGGCACGATCATCAACATCAGCGGCAACCTGGAGCCGGAAGTGGTGAACGCCGCGATCGTCGCCAAGGCCGGATTGGTGGCGTGGTCCAAAGGGCTTTCCGAGCAATTGGGCCAGTACGGCGTCACCGTCAATTGCGTACAGCCAGGCCTGATCGACACCGCGCAAATCCGCCGCCTCTATCCCGGCGACGCCCGACGCGACTTCGCCGAACGCAACATCGCCCTCGGCGATTTCGGTGAGCCGATTGACGTGGCCAACGCCGTGACCTTCCTCGCCTCACCGCTGGCGCACTACATCACCGGGACCATCGTGACCGTGGATGGCGGTATGCGCGGTTATTCGTTCTGATTGGACTCAAGGAGATTTCCACCCATATTCCCCTGTAGGAGCGAGGCTTGCCCGCGAAGGCGTCTTGTCATTCAACATTGATGTTGGCTGGCATGACGCCTTCGCGGGCAAGCCTCGCTCCTACAAGGGGATTGGGGTTAGCTTTGGTTTTCGCGGAGCTCCTCGATGCTGATTTCACGCATGCGGAATTTCTGGATCTTGCCGGTCACGGTCATCGGAAACTCTTCCACGAATTTGAAATAACGCGGCGTCTTGAAGTGCGCGATGCGCGACTTGCACCAGGTTTTCAGCTCTTCTTCGGTTGCGCTGTGGCCGGGGTGGAACTTGATCCAGGCGACGATCTCTTCGCCGTAGCGCGAGCAGGGAATGCCGATCACTTGCACATCCGCCACCGCTGGGTGTGTGAAAAAGAACTCTTCCAGCTCCCGTGGGTAAACATTCTCACCGCCACGGATGATCATGTCCTTGTTACGTCCGGCGATGCACACGTAGCCCTCGTCGTTCATGCTCGCCAGGTCACCGGTGTGCATCCATCCCGCCTGATCGATGGCTTCGGCGGTGCCTTGCGGGTTGTTCCAGTAGCCGAGCATCACGCTGTAGCCTCGGGTGCAGAGCTCGCCAATCGTGCCGCGTGGCACCAGGTTGCCGGCCTCGTCGATGATTTTGCTTTCCAATTGCGGCTGGGTGCGGCCAACGGTGGTGACGCGCAATTCCAGTTCGTCTGACGGACCGGTCTGTAAAGACACCGGACTTGTTTCCGTCATGCCGTAGGCAATCTGCACTTCGTTCATGTGCATTTCGTTGATGACCCGACGCATCACCTCAATCGGGCACGTCGCGCCGGCCATGATCCCGGTGCGCAGGCTCGACAGATCGAAGTCCGCGCGTTGCGGTTGATCGAGCATGGCGATGAACATGGTCGGTACGCCGTAGAGCGCGGTGGCTTTTTCTTCGGCGACGGTGGTCAGGGTCAGCAGCGGATCGAAGGCATCGTTGGGGTAGATCATGGTGCTGCCGTGGGTGATGCAGCCGAGGTTGCCCATGACCATGCCGAAGCAGTGATACAGCGGCACCGGGATCACCAGCCGATCATCGGCGCTCAGGCCCAGGCTTTCGCCGACCATGTAACCGTTGTTGAGAATGTTGTAGTGACTGAGGGTCGCGCCCTTGGGGAAACCGGTGGTGCCGGAGGTGTACTGGATGTTTACCGGTTGGTCGAAATGCAGGCTGTTTTGGCGTTCATTCAATTGCTCGACCGTAACACTGGCGGCGAGATCGGCCAGTTGCGACCACGGCAGGAAACCCGAGGGCGGCTGCGCGTCGAGGCTGATCACACCGCGCAAATCCGGCAGGCGTTCGCTGTGCAATTGACCGATGGATTGCTCTGCCAATTCCGGCACCAGCCCTTGCAACATCGCGTGATAGTCGGAGGTCTTGAAGGCCCCGGCGCAGACCAGCCATTGGCAGCCGGATTGCTTCAATACGTATTCGAGTTCGGAGCTGCGGTAGGCCGGGTTGATGTTGACCAGGATCACGCCGATTTTCGCGCTGGCGAACTGGCTGATGCACCACTGCGCGCAGTTCGGCGCCCAGATCCCGAGGCGATCGCCGGTCTGTAAACCCAGCGCCAGCAGTGCACGGGCGTGCAGGTCCACGGTGTCGGCAAGTTGCTGCCAGGTGTAGCGCAGCTGTTGATGACGCACGACCAGCGCTTCGCCGTCCGGGTACAGCGCGACCGTGTGATCGAACTGCTCGCCGATGGTCATCGCCAGCAAGGCTTTGTCCTGGGAACCGCGGGTGTAGCTGCGCTGCGGGTTTGCACTGGGTTGATCCATGACGACCCCTATTGTCTTTTTTTATGGGCTGCCGACTTTCACCTGTGGGAGCGCCTGTGGCGAGGGGGCTTGCCCCCGTTTGAGTGCGTAGCACTCACAAGATCTTGGTGTATCGGAAATCTTGGGGCTGCTTCGCAACCCAACGGGGGCAAGCCCCCTCACCACAGCTCGCCCCCACAGGGTTGGTCCGCTTTCAATCTTGAACTGGCTCTACTCTCGCTCAAGTTGACGTTAACGTAAAGGGTGATTGACAGCCATTCGTCACAGGCTTACGTTAACGTAAAGGTGAGAACCCGATCACGGCCCTCCCTACCCTACAAAAAAGCCAAAAGGTGACCCATGAGCTATCCATCCCTGAACTTTGCCCTCGGTGAAACCATCGACATGCTGCGCGATCAGGTTCAGTCCTTCGTCGCCAAAGAGATCGCCCCGCGCGCGGCCCAGATCGACATCGACAACCTGTTCCCCGCCGACCTGTGGCGCAAATTCGGTGACATGGGCCTGCTCGGCGTCACCGTGCCGGAAGAGTACGGCGGCGCTGGCCTGGGTTACCTGGCGCACGTGGTGATCATGGAAGAAATCAGCCGTGGCTCGGCCTCGGTGGCGTTGTCCTACGGCGCGCATTCCAACCTGTGCGTGAACCAGATCAACCGCAACGGCAATCACGAACAGAAAACCAAATACCTGCCCAAACTGATCAGCGGCGAGCACATCGGCGCCCTGGCGATGAGCGAGCCGAACGCTGGTTCCGACGTGGTCTCGATGAAATTGCGCGCCGACAAACGCGGCGACAAATACGTGCTCAACGGCAGCAAGACCTGGATCACCAACGGTCCCGACGCCAACACCTACGTGATCTACGCCAAGACCGACCTGGAAAAAGGCCCGCATGGCATCACCGCATTTATCGTCGAGCGCGATTCCAAAGGCTTCAGCCGCAGCAACAAATTCGACAAGCTCGGCATGCGCGGTTCCAACACCTGCGAGCTGTTCTTCGATGACGTCGAAGTGCCGGAAGAAAACATCCTCGGCGTGCTCAATGGCGGCGTGAAAGTGCTGATGAGCGGCCTCGATTACGAGCGCGTCGTGCTGTCGGGCGGCCCGACCGGGATCATGCAGTCGTGCATGGACCTGATCGTTCCGTACATCCACGACCGCAAGCAATTCGGCCAGAGCATCGGTGAATTCCAGCTGATCCAGGGCAAAGTCGCCGACATGTACACCCAACTCAACGCCAGCCGCGCCTATCTCTACGCGGTGGCCCAGGCTTGCGAGCGCGGCGAAACCACGCGCAAGGACGCGGCAGGCGTGATCCTCTACAGCGCCGAACGCGCCACGCAAATGGCCCTCGACGCGATCCAGATTCTCGGTGGTAACGGCTACATCAATGAATTCCCGGCCGGTCGCTTGCTGCGTGACGCCAAGCTGTACGAAATCGGCGCCGGCACCAGTGAGATTCGTCGCATGCTGATCGGTCGCGAACTGTTCAACGAGACGAAATAAATTTCGTCAGCTGCAAGCGGCAAGCTTCAAGCGGTAAGCAGAAGCTGTTTTCTTGCAGCTTGTAGCTTGCGGCTTAAAGCTGCTTACGGAGTAAGCCATGATATTGCATACCCAGCTCAACCCCCGTTCGGCGGAGTTCGCTGCCAACAGCGCGGCGATGCTCGAACAGGTCGACGCCCTGCACACCCTGCTTGCCCAAGCGCAGCAAGGTGGCGGCCCGAAGGCGCAAGAACGCCACACATCGCGGGGCAAACTGTTGCCCCGTGAGCGGATCAATCGCTTGCTCGATCCGGGCTCGCCGTTCCTCGAAATCAGTCAACTCGCGGCTTACGCGGTGTATGGCGAAGACGTTCCAGCGGCCGGCGTGATTGCCGGGATCGGCCGGGTCGAAGGCGTTGAATGCATGATCGTCGCCAACGACGCCACGGTGAAAGGTGGCTCGTACTACCCGCTGACCGTGAAAAAACACCTGCGCGCCCAGACCATCGCCCAGCAAAACCGTTTGCCGTGCATCTATCTGGTGGACTCTGGCGGCGCCAACCTGCCGCGTCAGGATGAAGTGTTTCCGGACCGTGAGCACTTCGGGCGGATCTTCTTCAACCAGGCCAACATGAGTGCCATGGGCATTCCGCAGATTGCCGTGGTGATGGGCTCATGCACCGCTGGCGGTGCTTATGTGCCGGCGATGGCTGACGAAGCAATCATGGTGCGCAACCAGGCGACAATTTTCCTCGCCGGCCCGCCGCTGGTGAAAGCCGCGACCGGTGAGGTGGTCAGCGCCGAAGATCTGGGCGGGGCCGATGTGCACTGCAAGATTTCCGGGGTCGCCGACCATTACGCCGAGAGCGATGAACACGCCCTCGCCCTCGCCCGACGCAGCGTCGCCAACCTCAACTGGCGCAAGCTCGGCGAGCTGCAACAACGCACGCCGATTGCACCGCTGTACAGCAGCGACGAGTTGTACGGCGTGGTTTCGGCCGACGCCAAGCAGCCATTCGATGTGCGCGAAGTGATCTCGCGGCTGGTCGACGGGTCGGTGTTCGACGAATTCAAAGCGCTGTTCGGGACCACCCTGGTGTGCGGCTTTGCCCACTTGCACGGTTACCCGATCGCAATCCTTGCCAACAACGGCATCCTGTTCGCCGAAGCCGCGCAGAAAGGCGCGCATTTTATCGAACTGGCCTGTCAGCGCGGCATTCCGTTGCTGTTCCTGCAGAACATCACCGGTTTCATGGTCGGCCAGAAATACGAGGCCGGCGGCATCGCCAAGCACGGCGCCAAACTGGTGACCGCCGTGGCGTGCGCCAAAGTGCCGAAATTCACCGTGATCATCGGCGGCAGCTTCGGCGCCGGGAACTACGGCATGTGTGGTCGGGCGTACGATCCGCGTTTCCTGTGGATGTGGCCGAATGCGCGCATCGGCGTGATGGGCGCCGAGCAGGCCGCTGGTGTATTGGTGCAGGTCAAACGCGAGCAGGCCGAGCGCAGTGGCCAGGCGTTCAGTGCCGAGCAGGAAGCCGAGATCAAGCAGCCGATTCTCGATCAGTACGAAGAGCAGGGTCACCCCTACTACTCCAGCGCACGACTGTGGGACGACGGCGTCATCGACCCGGCGCAGACCCGCGATGTACTGGCGCTGGCCTTGTCCGCGTCGCTGAACGCGCCAATCGAACCGAGCCGCTTCGGCGTGTTCCGGATGTGATGTTCCGTGGGCGCGGGCTTGTGTGGCGAGGGAGCTTGCTCCCGTTCGATTGCAAAGCAATCGCCATCCCCGGCAATCCCCCCCACAAGAGTTGTGGAGACGAACCAATATGAGCGACTTCAACACCCTCGAACTGCTGACCGACCCGCGAGGTTTCGCGACCCTGTGGCTCAGCCGTGAAGAAAAGAACAACGCGTTCAACGCCGAGATGATCCGCGAACTGATCCTCGCCCTGGACAAAGTCTCGGGCGACGCCAGCCTGCGGTTCCTGCTGGTACGCGGACGCGGCAAGCATTTCAGCGCAGGCGCCGACCTGGCCTGGATGCAGCAATCGGCCGAACTCGATTACCACACCAACCTCGACGACGCCCGGGAACTGGCGGAGTTGATGTACAACCTCGCCAAGCTGAAAATCCCGACCCTGGCCGTGGTGCAAGGCGCGGCGTTTGGCGGCGCACTGGGCCTGATCAGCTGCTGCGACATGGCGATTGGCGCCGATGACGCACAATTCTGTTTGTCGGAAGTGCGTATCGGCCTGGCACCGGCGGTAATCAGCCCGTTCGTGGTGCAAGCCATCGGCGAACGCGCAGCACGACGTTATGCGTTGACCGCTGAACGTTTCGGCGGGCAACGGGCGCGGGAAATCGGTTTGCTGTCGGAGAGTTATCCGGTCGCGGAGCTGGAGCAGAAAGTCGAGCAGTGGATCGACAACCTGCTGCTCAACAGCCCGGCGGCCATGCGCGTCAGCAAGGACTTGCTGCGCGAAGTCGGCCACGGCGGACTGACCCCGGCCCTGCGCCGCTACACCGAAAACGCCATCGCGCGCATTCGTGTCAGCCCTGAAGGCCAGGAAGGCCTACGCGCTTTTCTGCAAAAACGTCCGCCGAACTGGCAAGCCGAAACCACCAAGGAGCCGCGTTGATGAGCGCACCTGTTCTCACCACCCTGCTGGTGGCCAACCGTGGCGAGATTGCGTGCCGCGTGATGCGCACCGCCAAAGCCCTGGGCCTGACCACCGTCGCCGTGCACAGCGCCATCGACCGTGATGCCCGACACAGCCGCGAAGCGGATATTCGCGTGGACCTGGGCGGCAGCAAGGCTGCCGACAGCTACCTGCAAATCGACAAACTGATCGCTGCGGCCAAAGCCAGCGGCGCTCAGGCGATTCATCCGGGTTATGGCTTTTTGTCCGAGAACGCCGGGTTCGCCCGCGCGATCGAAGCCGCCGGTTTGATCTTCCTCGGCCCGCCCGCCTCGGCCATTGACGCCATGGGCAGCAAATCCGCCGCCAAAGCCTTGATGGAAACCGCCGGCGTACCGTTAGTGCCGGGCTATCACGGCGAAGCTCAGGACCTCGACACCTTCCGCGACGCCTGTGAACGCATCGGTTATCCGGTGCTGCTCAAGGCCACGGCCGGCGGTGGCGGCAAAGGCATGAAAGTGGTCGAGGACGTCAGCCAACTGGCCGAAGCCCTGGCCTCGGCCCAGCGTGAAGCAAAATCGTCGTTCGGCGATTCGCGGATGCTGGTGGAGAAGTACCTGCTCAAGCCACGTCACGTGGAAATCCAGGTGTTTGCCGATCAACACGGCAACTGCCTGTACCTGAATGAACGGGATTGCTCGATCCAGCGCCGGCACCAGAAAGTCGTCGAGGAAGCGCCGGCCCCGGGCCTGAGCGCGGAACTGCGTCGGGCCATGGGCGAAGCGGCCGTGCGTTCGGCCCAGGCCATCGGTTACGTCGGCGCGGGTACGGTGGAGTTTCTGCTGGATTCGCGTGGCGAGTTCTTCTTTATGGAGATGAACACCCGCCTGCAAGTCGAGCATCCGGTCACCGAAGCCATCACTGGTCTCGATCTGGTGGCCTGGCAGATTCGCGTGGCGCGCGGTGAAGCGTTGCCGATGACCCAGGCTGAAGTGCCGCTGATTGGGCACGCGATTGAAGTGCGTTTGTACGCCGAAGATCCGGGCAATGATTTCTTGCCGGCCACCGGGCGCCTGGAGTTGTATCGCGAATCCGCACCGGGTCCGGGACGTCGCGTGGACAGCGGTGTCGAGGAAGGTGATGAGATCTCGCCATTCTATGACCCGATGCTCGGCAAGCTGATTGCCTGGGGCGAGGACCGTGAACAGGCGCGCCTGCGGTTGTTGAGCATGCTGGATGAGTTCGCCATCGGCGGGCTCAAGACCAACATCAACTTCCTGCGCCGGATCGTCGGCCATTCCGCCTTCGCGGCGGCGGAACTGGATACCGGGTTTATTCCCCGCTATCAGGAGCAACTGCTGCCAGCGCCTGCCGACCTCTGCGATGAGTTCTGGCAAGCGGCGGCCCAGGGGTTTGCACAGAGTCAGCCGTCAGTGCCGCGTGCCGATGACACCAGTTCGCCGTGGGCGATCAACAGTGGTTTCCGCGCTGGGCTGCCTAAAGAGATCACCCTGCATTTGAGTTGCGAGGGCCAGGATCGCGCATTGACTCTGGGCGATGTAACTACCGCGCAGCTCAAGGGTGAGCAACTGCTGACCGAGCACGACGGCGTGCGTCGTCAGCATCGGGCCATTCGCCGTGGTGACTGTCTTTACTTGCAATGGGAAGGTGAACTGCACCGGGTCGAAACCTACGATCCGATCGCTGCCGTCGAGTCCAGCCACAGCCATCAGGGCGGCCTGACCGCGCCTATGAACGGCAGCATTGTTCGCGTGTTGGTAGAGGCCGGGCAAACGGTCGAAGCCGGGGCACAATTGGTGGTGTTGGAAGCGATGAAGATGGAGCACAGCATTCGTGCGCCCCATGCCGGTGTGATCAAGGCGTTGTATTGCCAGGAAGGCGAGATGGTCAGTGAAGGCAGTGCGTTGGTCGAGTTGGAAGAGGCGTGAAATGAAGATCGGTCCTACGCATTGCGAGGACCGATCTGATTAGAATTTGGCTGTTGCCTGAACCACCACACCGATAATTCGGCATTCCTCGGTGAAAAGAGCTTTCGGATACGTCGGATTGAGCGGGACCAGGTAACGCTGCCCGCCCTCTTCGATCAGCCTGCGAAACGTCGCCTCGGAACTGTCCGGCCACTGGGCGATCACCAGTTTCCCCGGCTCCGGCACAATCGCCGGGTCCACCAGGATCATCATGCCCTCGGGGATGCTGATGCCGGTTGGCGCGGTCATCGCGTCGCCCACCACACTCAGCCAGAAGGCCGGGCCCTGAGAGTGGTAGTCGGTCAGCTCGAAGCGTTCCTCCTTGCGATACACCGTCAGCTCGCCATCGCGCAGTTGCGCCGGCTCCTTCCAGTCACTGACCGGGTAGCGGAAGTACGGGTTGTACTTGAGCGCCAGGGGTATCTCTTCCTCTTCCAGGGCGAGCCGTTCGCGGATCACCAGCGCCACTTCGAGGAAGTCCATGCCCAACGCCTTCAACACACGGTTCATGTTGACGACGCCAGGATCGCGGCGTTTGTTCAGCCAGTGGCCGACGCCGCCCTGGGACATCCCGAGGCGCTCTCCGAGTTCTATTTGAGTGATTTTGAGTTCACTCATTTTGGCCTTGACCAATTCAATCCATTTATCCATGTGCGGCACGATACGTGGGCGCCTCCGGCCAACAAAACACAAATTGTAGTATTAAAACTCTGGTCACAAATACAGTACGTACTAGGATGGGAATCACGGATCTGAATCTATCACGGAGTTTGCAATCATCATGACCATCCCCAGCCACGACACGGCCGACACCCAGTTCGACACCACCTTCACCTCGCCAAAAGGCACCGCCGCCGCGCAACGGGCGCTGGATTATTACTTGAAACCAGCTGTTTCAGAGGTGGAAGTCCAGGCACGCTTTTTCGACGTCAACCGTAACATCAGCAGTGAAGAAGCGTTGGTTCATGCATCCGATCTGTTGCGCTGTGCCGCAGCCACCGCACAGGAGTCGGCCGACAACCTGCAAGGCGCAAACCGGGCGCTGGCGTTTTCGGTGGTGCACATGATTGATATGGCGCAGGCGATGGTCGACCGATCCCTGGATGGCGATCAGCACGACTGAGGCGGATGAGTATTGGAGGAGGACGGGAAAGAATTTTCCAATCGCGCAGATAAAATCATTTGACTTGCAAACGAGAATGATTATTATTGCATGCAGCTGGTCGCGAGATCAGTCGATGGACCAGAGGACCTTAGGTCGGTCTCCTGGACTATCTCCTCATCAGGCTAATCACGGTTTTTGACCCGGCTTTTTGCCGGGTCTTTTTTTTGCCAGTTATTCTGGCTTTGGCTTCAGGCTAATGAAGACTGTAGGTGCTGCTAATTCGATGGCCGGCATGATATCAAAAGAATATCCGTTGGCAAGAGAAGCCCGGCAGCATTGGGCCAAACTAATCCAAAATAGCACTTGAGAATCAATCACACAGTCTCTAAGCTGCTTCGGCGTCAAGGAGGACGCCCCCCGCTACATCTGCAATTTTCCCCCGATTCATCCCCACCTTGCGTGTAAAGTAGCAGCCATAAAATCATAATCAGGAATCGACTATGACCGTGGCTAAATCCTCTTTCGACATCACTGCCAACTTCGACAGCGGCAACATTGAAGTACTGGACATCAGCAACCCTCTGCAAGCGCTTTTGGCAATCAAGCCAGATACGCGCAGCCAGCATTTCCAGTGGTTCCACTTCAAGGCCAGCGGTCTGCATGTGGGTCAAGAGCATTGGTTTCGCCTGAACAACGCCAGTAAATCCTCGTACAACAAAGCCTGGGATGGTTATCAGGCCGTGGCGTCCTACGACCACGTCAACTGGTTCCGCGTACCGACCATTTTCGAAGGCGACTGCCTGCGCTTCAGCCTCGAAGCCACGGCCACCCACGCCTGGTTTGCCTACTTCGAACCCTACAGCCGCGGTCGCCATGACTGGCTGATCGAACAGGCGCTGAGCAAGGCCGGCACTGAACTGCTGGCCACTGGCAAAAGCGCCGAAGGCCGGGATATCCAGTTGCTGCGCAAAGGCAGCGGCGCCGAAGGTCAGCGCAAGGTCTGGATCATCGCGCAACAGCATCCGGGCGAGCACATGGCCGAGTGGTTCATGGAAGGCGTGATCGAACGCCTGGAAAAGCATGACGATCCCGTACTGAAAAAACTCCTGGCCAGCGCCGACCTGTACCTGATCCCCAACATGAACCCGGACGGTGCCTTCCACGGCCATCTGCGTACCAACGCCATGGGCCAGGACCTGAACCGCGCCTGGCAGAGCGCCAGCCAGGAGATCAGCCCGGAAGTCCTGTTCGCTCAGCAACAGATGGAAAAGTACGGCGTCGACCTGTTCCTCGACGTCCACGGTGACGAAGAAATCCCTTACGTGTTCACCGCCGGTTGTGAAGGCAATCCGGGGTATACGCCGCGGATCGAGAAGCTCGAAACCCACTTCCGCGATCACCTCAAGCATCTGACCAAAGACTTCCAGACCAAGTACGGCTACACCCGTGACTTGCCGGGCAAAGCCAACATGACCCTGGCCTGCAACAGCGTCGGTCAGAAGTTCGACTGCCTGTCGCTGACTCTGGAGATGCCGTTCAAAGATAACAACGATGCGCCGAACGCGTTGACGGGTTGGTCGGGCAAACGCTCCAAGCAGTTGGGCAAGGATGTGCTGACGACTGTTGCGGAGATGATTGATACGTTGCGTTGATTGCCTTCGTGGCTGCATGCCGGCATGCAGCCACGTTCACTCCGCCGCCACCCGCACACAATCCTCCGGCCCCAACAACCGCCCATCCTCGGCGCGCAATTCCAACGTGCGCACCGGCCGCCCCTGTTCACGATCCACCACCCGTGAATGTGCCTCCCCGGCCTCAAAGAAAAACGTCTCGCCCCACTGCCGCAAGCCAATGATCAACGGGAACAGGCCTTTGCCCTTTTCCGTCAGCACGTACTCCTGATACGCGCTGCCATCCGAGGCCGGCACCAGATCAAAAATCCCGTGGGCCACCAACGTGCGCAGTCGCGCCGAGAGGATGTTCTTGGCCATGCCCAAATTGCGCTGAAATTCGCCAAAGCGGCGGATGCCATCGAACGCATCGCGCACGATCAGCAACGACCACCAATCGCCAATGGCATCCAGTGACCGAGCGACCGGGCATTCGGCGCCTTGCATGCTTGTTCGTTTGACCATGCTCGTGCTCGCAGACTGCAAATGTGGTTGCAATATAAAACCAGCCTGCTTACCGTACAACTGGTTTTATTTTGAAACCACATCAGGAGCCTGGCATGAAGCCCAATCATTCTTTGAACAGCGGCGTGGTGCTGCTGTTCGCTGTTGCCTGCGGACTGGCCGTCGGTAACGTGTATTACGCCCAACCGTTGCTCGATGCCATGGCCGACGCCTTCGCCATGAACCCGGCGACCATCGGCATCGTCGTCACCCTGACTCAGGTCGGTTACGGCGTGGGCCTGTTGTTGCTGGTGCCGCTCGGGGATCTGCTCAACCGGCGGCGCCTGATCGTCACGCAAACACTGCTGTCGGCAGTGGCGTTGCTGATGATCGCCTTCGCGCAAAACAGCGCCTGGCTGCTGATCGGCATGGCGTTGACAGGATTGTTGGCGGTGGTGACCCAGGTGTTGGTGGCGTACGCGGCGACCCTGGCGATTCCAGCCCAGCGCGGACGCGTGGTGGGCGTGGTTACCAGCGGTATCGTCGTCGGGATTTTGCTGGCGCGTACCGTGGCCGGCGGCATGGCGGATCTCGCGGGTTGGCGTTCGATTTATCTGTTGTCCGCAGGCTTGACCCTGTTGATGGCGTTGCTGTTGTTTCGCGTGCTGCCCAAACAGGAAGCCCCGCAAGCGACCCACACTTACGCCGCGCTGATCGGCTCGGTATTCAGCCTGTTCAAGGAAGAACCGGTGCTGCGCCAACGAGCGATCCTCGCCCTGCTGACCTTCGCCAGCGCCATGGTGTTGTGGACGCCGATGGTGTTGCCCCTGAGCGCCCCGCCGCTGTCGTTGTCCCACACGCAAATCGGATTATTCGGACTGGCCGGCGCGGCTGGAGCACTGGCCGCCGCCCGCGCCGGGCATCTGGCGGATCGTGGTCTCGGCCAATGGACCAGCGGCCTGTCGCTGTTGTTGATGCTGGCATCGTGGTTGCCGATCGCCTTCACCCAATCTTCGCTGTGGGCGTTGTTGCTTGGGGTGATCACTCTGGATTTGGGTTTGCAGGCCGTGCACGTCACCAGCCAGAGCATGATCTACAGCGTGCGGCCGGAAGCGCAAAGCAGACTGACTGCGGGGTACATGCTGTTTTATTCAATTGGTAGCGCACTGGGGTCGATTGGTTCGACGGCGATGTATGCGTGGGCTGGGTGGATGGGCGTGTGTCTGTTGGGGGCAGGGATCAACGCCGTAGCGCTGATCTATTGGTGGCGAACCCTGGCCGCCAAAATCCAACCGCTGGAAACCTGTAGCAGCTGACGAGCACCGCGAGGCAGCGTTCGGCGGCGCAGCCGTCGTAAAGTCAGCCACCGCGGTGTTTCAGGTGATACCGCGGCGGCAGGATTCACGACGGCTGCGCCGCCGAACGCTGCCTCGCGGTGCTCGTCAGCTGCTACGGGGAGTCATCGGGGGATGATTAATCGCGATCCTTGCCTCGCAACATACTGTCCAGCACATCATCGCGACGCACCCAGCCATGAAACAACGCCGCCGCCAGGTGCAGCAGCACGGTCAGGAACAACAGATACGCCAAATACCCATGCGCCTTGCGCAGTACCGCAAACACCTGCGCATTGGCCGGCACAATCGACGGCAACTGCAACGAACTGCTGAGCATTACCGGGTCGCCCGCCGCCGAAATCATCGCCCAACCGAGCAGCGGCAAAATCAGCATCAACGCGTACAGCAAGACATGCGACGCCTTGGCCGCCAGCACCTGCCAGCCCGGCAGGTCCGCCGGCAGCGGTGGTTGCTGCGTGGAAAACCGCACGGCCAGGCGTACGATCACCAACAGCAAAATCGCAATGCCCAACGGTTTGTGCAGATGAATCAGCCACTCATGCCGCTCGGACACCGAGGCCACCATGCCCGCGCCGATAAACAGCATCGCGATGACCATCAGTGCCATCAGCCAGTGCAGCAGGCGCGCCAGCGGGACGAAATGCTTGGGTTGGGCGCTCATTGTTGAGCCTCCTGTTTGGCGGCGGGCAACTGATTGACTTCGCTGGTGCGACGCAAGTACGAACTGGCGTAACCGGCGGAACGCGCGGCGAGCAGCGGGTCGTCGGAGCCTTCGATCCCGGCCGGCAACACCAGCGGATCGTAGTTGATGTCACGGCACTCGCCGTTCAGTTGTGGCTGGGTCGCTTCGAGCACCAAGGTCCCGGCATTCAAGACTTTGCGGTCCTCGGGCCAGGCCTTGCTGGCGTCGTTCACCGGATCACCCGGATTGGCCAGGATGATGTTCAACTGCCAACGCAACGGGCCTGTGGAAATCCGCTGCACCAAATCTTTTTCGAGGAAATCCGCGCCTTCAGGCGCCGTGGCACCCGCCGCGTCCTTCACCACCGGCACCATGCTCCAACGCACCGCCTGCTTCTGCCCGGATGCATTCACCAGGTAAAACGCGTTGACGCTGTTGTAGGTTTCCGTCACGTAACTGGCCGACGGCTTGGCGGTTTTGATCCAGGCCAGGAACGGCCCGGCCTCAGGATGCGAACCAAAAAACGCGGGGACCAGCGCCGGGTTCGGTTTACCCGTGGCCGGGTCCGGCGACTGCGCTTGTTGCAACTGATAGAACGCCTCGGGCGTGCCCACCGGGAACACCGGCATGCTGTTCATCCCGGTGCGCCACTGTTGGCCGTTGGACTGGGTGAAACGCAACGCCAGGCTGCGGATCGGTACGGCACTGTCCGGCGCGTAAGGATTACCGGCCGGCAGTGCGAAACGTCCGACTACCGGAGTCTTTGGCTCATTGAACACCTGGGCGGTGGAATAACTGCGTGCCTCGCCGCTGCTCTCGAAATGCCCGATCACGCACACGCCTTTGGAGTGGTTACGCCGAAAGCCCGGGTGTACGCCGTTGTTGGTTTCCAGCACGTTGATCAGTTTTTTCGGGGTCAGGCGTTGTGGGTCAAAGGTGCCGTTGACGTAGGCAAAAGCCCCGGCTACTGCCGCGACGATCACGGCGATGCCGGCCAGACGCAACGTCAGGCTCGCGGCACTCAAGGGTGGCCGGGTGGGCGGTGATGAGCGATCTACCATGAAAGACTCCAGGGCCATCGGCCACAAGTGAGAAGAACCAAGCAGACGCACCCCGCGCCGGTTTATTCCATCACGCCGTATTTATTTTTATCGACGTGGAATAACCTCGAATCCCGGGCGTCTTCCTAGTCCACAGCGTAGTGACTAGCCAGAACTTCATGAACGATATCGACGAACAACTGAGAGAAATCATTCCCAGATTGCGCAGGTTCGCGGTGTCGTTGACGCGCAACCCCAGCAGCGCCGATGACCTGGTCCAGGCCAGCCTGGAGCGGGCGCTGTCGAGTTGGAGCGACAAACGTCCCGACGGCGACCTGCGCGCGTGGTTGTTTTCGATTCTGTATCGGCAGTTCCTCGACGCTCACCGGCGCTCCCGGCGCTATGCGCGGATGCTCGAATTTTTCACCGGCCGCGACGATGCGCACCCCTCGGCCGAGCGCAGCGTGATTGCTCAAACCACCCTGCAGGCCTTCGATCAGCTCAACACCGAACAGCGCGCCCTGCTGCTCTGGGTGTCGGTGGAAGGCCTGACCTATAAAGAGGTCGCCGAGATTCTCGGCGTCCCGACTGGCACCGTGATGTCCCGCCTGTCCCGCGCCCGCCAGGCCTTGCGCGAACTCAGCGACGGCGAAATCAGCCGCCCTTCCCTGCGGAGACTCAAATGATCAGCATGCCCCCAAGCGAGCGTGACCTGCACGCCTACGTCGATCACCAGCTCAGCGATGCCGACCGACGTCTGGTGGAGACTTTTCTCGCGACTAACGCCGACATTTCCGAGCAAGTGCGCGCCTGGCAACTCGACGCCCAGCAACTGCGCGCGGCCCTCGGCGGTGCGTTGCGGCAACCGGCCAACCCGGAGCTTGATCCGGCGCTGATTCGCCAACGCCTCAAGCGTCAGTCCCGACGACACTTGGCCAGTGCGGCGGTGTTGTTGATCGCGGTTGGTATTGGCGGGATCAGTGGCTGGCAGGCGCGGGAGATGACCCTGGTCAGCACCCAGGCGCCGATGGCCGATGCGATGCAGGCCTACCGGCTGTTTGCCCAGCAAGGCATGTTGCCGGCGGACTACAAGGTCAGCGACGACGGCAACATTCAGGGCTGGCTCGACCGTTACTTCACCCAGGCCCATCGCTTGCCGGATCTGGCGAGTGCCGGGTTCAAACCGGTCAGCGGGCGCCTGCTCAGCACCGATCAAGGGCCGGCGGCGATGGTGGTTTACGAGGATCAGGGCGGGCACAAGATCAGTTTCTATGTGCGGCCGCCGGGGCCGAAGAACTACATGCTGCCACGGGGTAGCCGCAGTGATGGAGAGTTGCAGGCCGAGTATTGGTCGGGGGCCGGGTACAACTACGCGATGGTCAGCCCGAGCGATACGCCGGCGGCGCGGATGCTCAAGCAAACCGTGCAGTTTTAGCCGACCGATCGTTCCCCCTGTGGGAGCGAGCTTGCTCGCGATGGCGGTCTGTCAGTCACATCATTATTGACTGTCAGGCCCTCATCGCGAGCAAGCTCGCTCCCACAGGGGTGCAGTAGTGGTTTGGAGATTGCGCTCAGTTCTGACCGAAGACTTGCGAAGGCCTGCGCAGCAAAGGATCAAACGGATTAATCCGCGGCCCGATCAACGCCGCTTCACGCTTGAGCATTTCCACCACCGTCGGCAAGCGATCCGGCCCCAGCCGATCACTCACGGTAGCCACGCTCAACGCCGCCACCGCTCGCCCGTCACGGTCCAGAATCGGCACCGCCACCCCGGCCATGCCTTGCAACACGCCGGTATTGCGCCCGGCATATCCGAGCGCCCGCACGTTCTCGACTTCCGAACGCAGGAACACCTCGTCATACAAATGGAAATCCTTGAGCCGCGGCAGGTTGTAGTGAATCACCGTGTCCCGCTCTTCTTCCGGCAGAAACGCCAGGATCGCCAGACTGCCCTGCCCGACGCCCAACGCCACGCGCCCGCCAATGTCGCCGGTAAAGGTGCGGATCGGAAACGGTCCTTCACTGCGATCCAGACAGATCGCATCAAACCCGCTGCGCGCCAGCAGAAACAACGAATCCCCCAACGAAGCCGACAACCGCAACAACGCCGGGCGCGCCAGTTCGCGAAGGTTGCCGGTGTTGCCGGCACGTGCCGCGAGGGCGAAGAAATCCAGGCTCAGGCGATAGCGTTTGCTGCGTGCATCCTGTTCGACCATGCCTTCGTCCATCAGGCTGCGCAGCAATCGATGGGTCGTCGGTTGCGATAAACCGATGCGCTGCGCCAGTTGCGTCACGCGCTCGCCGCCCTCGACCGTGTCACCGAGACTGCGCAGCACCGCAAATAGCCGAGAGACGGCGCCGACACCGACTTCATTTTTGTTTTCATTCCGCTCAGTGGAATCAGACATGGGTTTTCTCGATAAAGAATTTACTCACTGAATGAAACTGAAAATAGTCATCGCTTCAGTGAAATAGGCCATTGAGCCCATCCTATTCTTCGTCCTACTCTGCGTCCATACAGGGGCGATTCGAACAACAGCGGCAGCCGACCCAAGTCGAGCGCCAACGCACCCCGCATCATCCTTTCGTATCTGCCCATACAAAAAAGCGCGCCTTCTGGCCGCGCATAACAATCTCAGGTGGAGCGCAGCTATGGCATTCGTGCAACTTGAAAACCTCGGTAAACGCTACGGCGCGATCGACGCAGTCGTCGCCACCAATCTCTCGGTGGAGAAAGGCGAGTTCGTCTCCCTGCTCGGCCCTTCCGGTTGCGGCAAAACCACCACGTTGCAAATGATCGCCGGCTTCGTCGAAGTCAGCAGCGGACGCATCGTGCTCGACGGTCGCGACATCACCCACGCCAAACCCGCCAGCCGTGGCCTGGGCGTGGTGTTCCAGAGTTATGCGCTGTTCCCGCACATGAGCGTGCAGGACAACGTCGCCTTCGGCCTGCGGATGCGCAAAGTGCCCAACGCCGAATTGCAGCAACGAGTGGCGCGGGTATTGAAACTGGTGCGCCTCGACCAGCACGCCGAACGCTATCCACGGGAGTTGTCCGGTGGCCAGCGCCAGCGCGTGGCATTGGCCCGGGCGCTGGTGATCGAGCCACCGGTGTTGCTACTCGACGAGCCGCTGTCCAACCTCGACGCCAACCTGCGCGAAGAGATGCAGTTCGAGATCCGCCGCATCCAGCGTGAAGTCGGAATCACCACCCTGATGGTCACCCACGACCAATCCGAAGCGCTGTCCATCAGCGACCGCGTGGTGGTGATGCAGGCCGGGCGCATCACCCAGATCGACGCGCCCTACACCCTTTATGAGCACCCGCGCACTGAGTTCATTTCCGGCTTCGTCGGCAAGGCCAATCTGCTGTCCGGCGAGCGTGACAGTGCCGGCGTGATTCAGGTGCGCAGCGGCGGCGAGCTGACCCTGAGCCTGCGCCCGGAAAAAATCGATCTGCGGGATGCCGGCCAGGGTCGCTTGCCAGGCAACATCGTCAGCCGCTTCTTCCTCGGCAGCCAATGGCTGTATGGCGTCTCGACGACCCTGGGCGAACTCAGCGTGGTGCGCCGCAACGACGGCTCGGCACCACTGGCCGAAGGCACGGCGGTGGGCCTGGACTGGGACGCGGCGTTGCTGCGGGTGCTGACCGTGGACGAGGTGTCGGCATGAGTCTGTTCGCTTCGATTCTTCAGGGGCGCCAAGGCTATTTACTGTCGGCACCGGCGCTGGCGTTGTATGTGTGCCTGCTGGTCATTCCGTTGCTGCTGACGCTGGTGCTGTCGTTCAACGTCTTCGACTACAGCTCGGGGATCAACGGTGACGCTTACACCCTCGATCACTACAGCAGCCTGCTGGGCGATCCGTACTTCTATGAAATCTTCCTGCGCACGTTCTGGATCAGCGGCCTAACCACCCTGTTGTGCGTGGTGATCGGTGTGCCCGAGGCCTACATCCTCAGTCGCATGGGCGCGCCGTGGCGTTCGATTTTCCTGATTTTGATCCTCACCCCGCTGCTGATTTCGGTGGTGGTGCGCGCCTTCGGCTGGAGCCTGTTGCTCGGCGCCGACGGCCTGGTCAACCAGACCCTGCAAGCCTTCGGCGGCTCGCCGATGAAGCTGCTCTACACGCCGTTCGCGGTGGTGATTGCGCTGGTCCACGTGATGCTGCCGTTCATGATTATTCCGGTCTGGACCTCATTGCAGAAACTCGACCCGGCCGCCGAGCAAGCCGCGCTGTCCCTCGGTGCCAGTCATCTCACGGTGATGCGCAAAGTGGTGCTGCCGCAAATCATGCCCGGCGTGTTGTCCGGCACTTTGATCGTGTTCGGCCTCGCCGCCAGTTCCTTTGCGATCCCCGGATTGCTTGGCGGACGTCGCCTGAAAATGGTCGCCACGCTGATCTACGACCAATACCTGTCGGAGCTGAACTGGCCGATGGGTGCGGCGATTGCCGTGGCCCTGCTGCTGCTCAACCTGCTGATCATGCTGTCGTGGAACCGGATGATCGAAGGCCGCTACAAGAAGTCATTGGGATAACTCGTCATGTCCAAGAACGGTCCTTTCGCCCTGCTGTTTCATGCCCTGGTGGTGCTGTTCATGCTCGCGCCGCTGGTGGTCGTATGCCTGGTGGCGTTCACTCCGGAAAACACTTTGAGCCTGCCGACTACGAACTTTTCGTTGCGTTGGTTCCGTGCGGTTTTTGAACGCGCCGATTTTGTCGATGCGTTTTACAACAGCCTGATTCTGGCGTTCTGCGCCGCGACTTTGGCGACATTGATTGCGGTGCCCGCCGCTTTGGCCATCACCCGATATGAGTTTCCTGGACGGGGCTTTTTCAATGGGTTGTTCCTGTCGCCGATCATCATTCCGCACTTGGTGTTGGGGGTGGCGTTGCTGCGGTTGTTTGCGCTGATGGGCGTGAATGGCAGCTTCGGCTGGCTGATCTTCGCTCACGTGCTGGTGATCACGCCGTATGTGTTGCGGCTGGTGCTGGCCTCGGCGATTGGCCTGGATCGCAGCGCCGAACACGCCGCGCAATCGTTGGGGGCCGGGCGCTTCACGCTGTTCAAGCAAATCACTTTGCCGATGATTTTGCCGGGGGTGGCCGGGGGTTGGTTGCTGGCATTTATCAACAGTTTTGATGAGGTGACGTTGTCGATCTTTGTTACCTCGCCGGCGACGCAGACGCTGCCAGTGCGGATGTACGTGTACGCCACCGAATCCATCGATCCAATGATGGCGGCGGTGTCGGCACTGGTGATCGGCCTGACGGCGTTGACGATGATTCTGCTCGACCGGGTCTATGGCCTGGATCGGGTTCTGGTAGGCAAACAATGAGGGCGCCATGGCTCTGTTGAAACGACTGGCCGAAGGCGACCGCCCGGCCCTGGACTTCGTCCTCGACGGCCAACCGGCCACCGCCCTGCTCGGCGACACCGTGCTGACCGCCGTGCTGACCTGCAGCGATCACCTGCGCGGCAGCGACTTCAGCGCACAGCCACGGGCCGGTTTCTGCCTGATGGGCGCGTGCCAGGATTGCTGGGTACGCCTGGGCGACGGCCGCCGGGTACGAGCCTGCTCGACCCTGCTCGAACCCGGCCAACATATCAACCGCGAACCGGGGCGCGTCCTATGAACACCCATACAACTTGTGGGAGCGAGCCTGCTCGCGAAAGCAATCTGTCAGCCACCATCCCTGTTGGATATGCCACCCCCTTCGCGAGCAGGCTCGCTCCCACAGGGGTTTTGCGTCGGTCACAAATATTGCAGACAACCAAAATCCACTGTGGGAGCGAGCCTGCTCGCGAAAGCAATCTGTCAGCCGCCATCCCTTTTGAATGTGCCGCCGCTTTCGCGAGCAGGCTCGCTCCCACAGGGGATCCGGTATGAGTCCGGTGATTGTTGTGGGGGCTGGCCCTGCGGGGATTCGTGCTGCGCAGACGCTGGTGGCGCATGGCGTGCGTCCGATTCTGCTGGATGAGGCCGCACGCGGTGGTGGGCAGATTTATCGGCGGCAGCCGGCGAATTTCAAGCGTTCGGCGGTCAAGCTGTATGGCTTTGAATCGCGAAAGGCCGGAGCGATTCATCAAGCCATCGACGAGCTGCGCGAGCAGATCGACTATCGCCCCGACACGCTGGTGTGGAACGCCGAAACCGGTGCCCTGGATACCTTGCGTGACGGTCGCGCCACGCGGCTCGAATTCTCCCGGGTGATCGTCGCCACTGGCGCCACCGACCGGGTTCTGCCAGTGCCGGGCTGGACCCTGCCAGGGGTTTACAGCCTCGGCGCCGCGCAGATTGCGTTGAAGTTCCAGGGCTGCGCGATCGGTGAACGGGTGGTGTTCGCCGGCAGCGGACCGTTGCTGTACCTCGTCGCCTATCAATACGCCAAGGCCGGCGCGAAAGTCGTGGCGGTGCTCGACAGCTCGCCCTTTAGCGCCCAGGCCCGCGCCCTGCCCGGCCTGCTCTCGCAGCCGGCAACCCTCGCCAAAGGCCTCTATTACCGCAGTTGGCTGACCGCCCATGGCATCCCGGTGCATCAGGGCGCCAGCCTGCTTCAAGTCAACGGCGAACAGCGCGTGCAATCGCTGAACTGGCGTAACACCAAAGGCCAACAGCAAATCGATTGCGACGCCGTCGCCTTCGCCCACGGTTTGCGCAGCGAAACCCAACTCGCCGACCTGCTCGGCTGTGAATTCGCCTGGAACCCGCTCAACCGCGCCTGGCTGCCGCAACGTGACAGCGCCGGTCGCAGCAGTGTCGCTGAGGTCTACCTGGCCGGCGATGGCGCAGGAATCATGGGCGCCGACGCCGCCGAAATGGCCGGCGAGCGCGCCGCACTGGCCCTGCTCGAAGACAGTGGCTACCTGATCCCGCCAGAGCGCCCCGCCGCCCTTGAACACTCACTCGCACGGATCGGCACCTTCCGCAAAGCCCTGGAGCAAGCTTTCGTCTTCCCCGAGAACTGGGCCGCCAACACCGCCGACAACCTGATCGTCTGCCGCTGCGAAGAAGTGCAGGCCGGCGAGATCCGCCAGGTCGTGCGCGAAGGTCATTGGGAGATCAACCGGGTCAAGGCCCATTGCCGGGTCGGCATGGGTCGCTGCCAAGGCCGGATGTGTGGCGCCGCTGCCGCAGAAATCATCGCCTGCGAAAGCCAGCGTTCCATATCGGAGATCGGTCGATTGCGCGCCCAGTCGCCAATCAAACCCCTGCCGTTTGGCCTGGAGGTCGAGCCATGATCGAAGTCGATGCCATCATCATTGGCGGCGGGATTGTCGGCGCCTCGGCGGCACTGTTTCTCAGTAAGGCCGGCCGCCGCGTGGCGTTGCTGGAACGGGACTTTTGCGGCTCCCACTCCAGCGGCGTGAACTACGGCGGCGTACGGCGCCAAGGCCGACCGTTGTCGCAACTGCCGCTGTCGCAACAGGCCCATGAACTGTGGGCCCAACTGCCGCAATTGATCGGTATCGACGGCGAGTACCAGCGCAGCGGACACCTGAAACTGGCTCGCAGCCTCAACGATCTGCGCGCCTTGCAGGACTACGCCGCCAGCAGCCGGGGTTTCGGCCTCGACTTGCAGATCCTTGAACGCGACGAGCTGCGCGCGCGGTTCCCGTGGGTTGGCGATGTGGCGGCCGGTGCATCGTTCTGCCCCGATGACGGCCACGCCAATCCGCGTCTGGTATCGCCGGCGTTTGCCCAGACAGCGCGGCGACACGGCGCGCAAATTCATGAGCAATGCGCCGTGACCCAAGTCGAACACGACGGCCAGCGCTTTCACGTCAGCACCGCGAACGGCCTCAAAATCCGCGCACCGTGGCTGCTGAATTGCGCCGGGGCCTGGGCCGGCAAATTGGCTGAACAATTTGGTGAAGCGGTGCCAATGCACGCCGGGCACCCGGCGATGCTGGTCACCGAACCATTGCCGCTGGTGATGAACGCCAGCACCGGGGTCGAGGGCGGCGGCATCTATGCCCGCCAGGTCGCTCGCGGTAACTGCGTGCTGGGCGGCGGCCAGGGTTTCGCCCTCGACGACGCTCGCGCCCGCCCCGGCCAGAACGCGGTGCTGGAAATCCTCCGCCAAGCGGTCGAACTCTACCCGTTTCTTGAAGGCGCCCAGGCAATTCGCACCTGGAGCGGCACCGAAGGTTATCTGCCCGACCGCCAACCGGTGATCGGGCACAGCGGCACCCAACCCGGTCTGTTGCACGGGTTTGGCTTTGCCGGCGCCGGTTTCCAGATCGGCCCGGCGGTGGGCCTGGCGCTCACCGAAATCATCTGCGGCGGCGCGTCAAAAACGTCGCTGGATGCGTTTTCCATCACCCGGTTTCACTCCATCTCCGTTGCTTGATAGAGGAAGGTCGCGCCAATGAATAACCTCAAACGTACTGCACTGCTCGGATTGTCCTGCATGGGCGCCCTGCTCACGGTCACCCAGGCCCAGGCCGAACCGACGCTTTACCTGGGCATGAACGGCGGAACCATGGAACGGCTCTACGCCGACAAGGTGCTGCCGGTGTTCGAGAAAGCCAACAACGTCAAAGTCGTGATCGTGCCGGGGACCTCCGCCGACATCCTGGCCAAGGTCCAGGCCAGCAAGGGCAACCCGCAACTGCACGTGATGTTCCTCGACGACGGCATCATGTACCGCGCCATCTCCATGGGCCTGTGCGACAAACTCGCCGACAGCCCGACCCTGGCGCAAATCCCGGCCAAGGGCCGGATCAAAGATGAGGCCGTAGCGGTCAGCCTCGGCGTCACCGGGCTGGCCTACAACACGCGTCTGTTCAAGGAAAAAGGTTGGGCCGCGCCGACCTCGTGGATGGACCTCGCCGACCCGCGCTTCAAGGAAAAAGTAGTGTTCCAGTCGATGGCTTCCTCGACCTTCGGTCTGCACGGATTCCTGATGTTCAACCGGATCCAGGGCGGCAGCGAAACCGACGTCGAACCGGGCTTCAAGGCCTGGCCGAACACCGTGGGGCGTAACGTGCTGGAGTACATCCCGAGCTCGGCGAAAATCTCCGAAATGCTGCAAACCGACGAAGCTGCGCTGTTCCCGCTGACCCCGACCCAAGTCACCGCGCTGAAACTCAAGGGCATGCCGGTGGAATATGCGCAGCCGAAAGAAGGCGCCGTGGTGCTCAACGTCGCCGAATGCGCGATCGCCAACAACACCCAACCGGAACTCGCGCAAAAACTCGCCGCGTTCCTGCTGACCCCGGACGCGCAAGCCGCTGCGCTTGAAGATGGCGACCAGATTCCGTCGAATCCCAACACGCCGACCACCGATAAAACCCGTGGCCAGGTTGAGGCGATGAAGAAGTACCTGGACACGGCGATTGCGATTGATTGGGATCAGGTTAACGAACAGCGCCCGGCGTGGAATGCGCGGTGGAATCGGAGTATTGAGCGCTAGTTTCATTAGGCTAAACACCGCAAAACCCCTGTGGGAGCGAGCCTGCTCGCGAAGGCGTCGTGTCAGTCTGCGTTGATGTGGCTGACACACCGCTATCGCGAGCAAGCTAGCTCCCACAAGGGGCCAGCGTCGTTCACAAATATTGCAACCCACCCAATCCACTGTGGGAGCGAGCTTGCTCGCGATAGCAATCTGTCAGCCGCCATCCCTTTTGAATGAACCGTCGCTTTCGCGAGCAGGCTCGCTCCCACAGGGTTCGCGGTAATCAGAAGCCAACGTCGAGCACCACACTGTCCAGATACGTCCCGGCGGGCGGTGTGGTCTGGTCGGTGTAGATTTTTGCGTTGTAGTTGAAGACCTGACTGCCGGTGCCCAATCCATTCCCCGGATTCACCTCCGCATCAGAACTCGCCCGCCGCGCACTGCCCACACTGCCCCACCGCGTCGTGCCCGCGCTTTTGAAAATGTCATACGCCAAATAATTCCCCCCGGAAATCATCCGCCGCCGCCCACCCACACTCAACGCCTGCTGACCATCGCTCAATCCCACCGTGTAGGCGCTGCCCTTGGTGCACGCCAGGTTGATCGTCTGCCCCGTAACCGGCGTAAACGCACTGATCACCGGAGCGCTGCCGAAGCTGATATTCGGCGCGGTAATCGTGCAGTCATTCGCCACCGTCAGGTTGACCGTCAACGTAGTGTTGCCGCTGTTGATGTCGCGCCCCAGGCACACGTTGCCAATGCCGATGCCGGAGCAATAATTCCAGCTCCAGGCGATGCTCAGGGTTTCCGTGTAGATCCCCGCCGCGACGTTGCTGCCAATCGTCGTCCCCAGATAAATCGGCGCGGTCTTCGGCACCACGCTGCCGAGCAGGCCCAGCGCGTCGATAATGCCGTTGCGCGCAAAGTCGAACGCTACGCCTCGGGTCAGCGGGTAACTGGTGGAGTTGTTGGCGTACAGCGTGTAGCCGATGACATCGCCGGTCGGGCCGAGCAACCCGGTCTGCGCGGAGGTGACCGTGGCGTAGAAGTGATCGTTGGTGGTCAGCAACGACAGCAAGGAACCTGTGCAACTCAACCCGGCATTGGTGGTGGAACTGGTCTGCGACGTCGTGCGCACCGCAATCGAACTCAACGAACCGAACGCCACCGGCGTGGTGCTGACCACCGAACACAAGGCCCACGCCGAACCCGGCAACCACAGCGCCAGCATCAGCATCCACTTCATTGGCACACCAACGGGCCGATCAGCGGGATCTGTTCCTGTTGCATGTCCACGGCGAACTGAACCTGACAGGTGCCCCCGTCGGCCAGAGTCACCCGCAAATTGTTTTGCTCCTGAAGGTTTTCCAGATACACCAATCCATCCCAACCGACCACGGTTTGCGTGCCGCTCTGCTCATGCACAACGCCACTGCCCAGGGGCAATTCCTGCTGCCGCGCATCCACCAGCACGATGCTCGCGGCGATCACCCGGCTCAACGGAAACTCCAGCAGATAACCGCTGCCACGACGCACTGCGATGCGTTGTTCGACATTGGGGCTGCGCACGTTGGCTGGCAGGTTCAGCGGATCGATTTCATATTTGCCGCGGTAATACGCGCTGCTCCACGGCACGAGTAAATGGCCGTTGCGATCGGTCTGTCCGACCTGCTGGTTTTCGTAGCGCACCGGAATGTCCGCATAACCATCGGTGCTGACCACTACGAAGGCATCGTCGATCCGGTTGGCCGCAAACACCTGGCGGTCCATCCACACCAGTGAACCACTGGCATCGGCCCAACGGGTTTCGGCCTCGCTGGTGCCGTAGACGCCGGCCTGCAATTGCACCGATTGCAGGCGCCAGGTCAGGTCAGCCTGACGATAAGCCGGGCCATCGCCCTGCGCGTAACCAAGGTTGAAACCGAGCCCGCCTTCGGTAGGCACGGCGCGACTGTAATTGACTCGCTGCTGGGTTTGCCCGGTTTTGCTGCGCTCGCTGCTGATGGCCAGGCTGCCCCGCAGGTCGAACGGAATCACCAATTGCGCCTGCACCGCCCAGTTGCTGTCGCCGATTTCGCGGTTGCCCGACAGGTAGAAACTGGTGTTGCGCCACAGCGGCTTGCTCCAGGTCAGGTTGAGCAAACGGGTGCGCGAATCGTCCGCCGCGCGCACATCGAAATAGCCGACACCGAGGCTGCCCCAGGTGTCGAGGTTGAGGCTCAGGGTCGCCTGTTCGCTGCGCTTGCTCAGGGTCGTGTAGGGGCTGTCGATCACCGTCAGGTCGGCGTATTGGTCACGCCGTTGCAACCGCTGATACGAAAAGCTGTAGCGCTGGCTGCTGTACTGATAGCCGAGGCTCAGTTGCTGGCCGCTTTCGCTGTCGAACTGACTTTGACTGAGGGCGGTGTTGAGCACACCGAAATTGCCCAGCCGCAGGTTGCCGCCCAAGCCTCCGAGGGTCAGGGCGTCCGAGGCTTCGGCGTGGCTTTCCAGGGTGAAGTTATCGCTTACGCCGTAACGCAGACTGCCGGAGGTGACGCCCGGCCCGTAGCTGAAATCCTTGAGGCCGTAGTCGCGACGTAGCGTACCGGCGGCCACCGAGAAATCGCTCAAGCCCTTTTGCAGCAAACTGCTGGTGACGTAGAACGGCACCGTGGTCGAAACCTGCCGACCCAGGGCATCCGTGGTGACGACGACCGCTTCGCCGGCGCCGTTGATGAACGGAATATTGGTCAGGGTGTAGGGCCCGGGTTGCAGATCGGCGCTGCTGGATTTGTAGCCGTTGATAAACAGGTCCACGGAGGACGGCACGGCTGCTTCCCCGGCGAATTGCGGCAGCGGATAGGTCACCAGATCCGGGCGTACACCGAAGTCCCGCGATAGCTGAACCCCGCCGAGTCGCACCGAACTGCTCCACGGCAACGCGCCACTGACCAGGTCCCCGGCCTCATAGGTCAGCAGTCGCTCGTCATCGGAATAACGCCAGGTGGTGTCGTAACGCAGGTAACCGTTGTTCAACGTGCTGACCGCATCCCCCGACAAGGTGCGCCGGTATTGCCCGGTGTTGGACAACGTGCCCCAACTGTCGAACAGCCGCACTTCGTTCCACGCCGCCAGGTAGGTGCCGGCATCGTCGGTGTCGTTGAGGTACAGGTCATAGTTGAGCAAGGCCCCGAAACTGCTGAGTGCCGGGGTGCGTGGGTAGACCTCGCGGTTGCCGACGAACTGTTCCGGCAGCCAGTCTGGCGGTACGTTGAGCAGCAGGCGTTGACCGGCACTGTCGTACTCGCTGTGCAGGCCCGGCAGGCTGTCGAGGTCGACTTCGGCGCTGATGTTATCCGGCAGTTTCATGCCGCTGTCGCGCAGCGCCGTGGCCGGCAGGAAGAACCGTCCGCCCCGTTGCTCCACCGCGACGACTCGTCCGGTATTCATCTGATTGACCACCAACTCCAGAAACAACTGTGCATCGGCCACGGCCTCCATGCCGCTAGGCGGCGGCGGTAAATCGCCGGCCTCGGTGCGCGGGACGATCATCAACCAGCATGCGCAGGTCACAGCCCACAACGGACACTGGAAACTGCGAGCCCAACCCTGGCTCATTCGCGCTTTTTGCCCGTCAATGGACCGTGCCCTCCTAAATCCATTTGCAGTGCCTGGTAGCAGCTGTCGAGCAACGCGAGGCAGCGTTCGGCGGCGAAGCCGTCGTGAAATCAGTCTGTGCGGTGTGCCAGGTAGACCGTGTTTACAGGGTTTACGACGGCTTCGCCGCCGAACGCTGCCTCGCGTTGCTCGACAGCTGCTACGGGTCAGCGGGCTGGAGAAACGCTTTGCAATTGCGCCGCGCCGTTGACTCGCACCTGCAACGCCGATTCCCCGGCAATCGCCCCCGGCGCTGGCCAGCGCATGACCGCCCCCGGCAATACATAACCGAGCAACCCTTCCACCAACGGTTTGCTCTGCCCGCCCTGCTTCAATGCAACATCGGTCAACCGCGCATGCACCGCGCCCTGGTTGCGCACTTCCACGTACGAGCGACCGTCCACCGCCACGCTGCGCCAACTCAGGTCCGGTACACCCACGCCCTTTGGATCGCGTTTGCGGGTCGCGTCTTCCTTGCTCCACAGCCCGACCCCGTAGGCAAATAGCGGCACTGAATAACGCATCTGGAAACGAATCGCCGCCGCAGTCTTACCGTCTTCAGCCGCGGGCGGTGTCGCCGAGGGGATTTCATCGATGATGATGCGGTAGGCCAGTTCCTGCCCCGGCGGGATCTCCCGGGTGCGGGTCAGGCGCACCAGTTGTTTCTGGCCCGGCTCGATCTTCGCCACCGGCGGGCTGCCGATCACGTCGCGCTGGTTCTGGTACTGGTCGCCGAAGCCACTCTGGCTCCAGGCGAACACCCGCACCTGCAAATTGGCCGTCTCGCTGCCCCGGTTTTCCAGCCACAAGGCACTGGCCTGTTGATCGGCCTCCAGCACCGGATCGATCGGCCAGATCAGCACCGAACTGGCGGCCTGTACTTTCGCCACCCCAAGTAACACCAGCGCCAACCCCGTGCTGCGCAAGACCTGCGACCCCATCTGCCTACTCCTTATCAAAACCGCGCATTACCACGACAGCTGCACCTGCAGCACATCGCTGTACGTCCCCTCAGGCTGATTGCCCGGCAACTGCACCTGACCGTAAATCGGCAGGCTGATGTTGTTCGCATCGGTGTAGGCCACCGCCACGCTCTGGCCGATACCGAGGCTCTGGCTGAAGGCCGCATCGCGAAACAGCGCATACGCCACCCGATTGCCGCCGGTGCTGCGCTGCATGTGCCGGCCGCTGCTGTTGTACTGGCCGCCATCGACGCTCATGTTCAGCGTCACCCCCGGCGTGCATTGCAACTGCACGCCACCGGTCAACGCCACCTGCACCGTGCTGGTAGCCAGGGCCGAGCGGCTGCCGAAATTCAGGCCGCCGTAGTTCGACACCCCGCCCACTACCAGGCAACCGGCCGTGACCGTGGCGCTGACCTGGAAGCTTTGGCTGGTCACCGCTGCCAGCGGCAACGGCACGCTGCTCGCACAGAGCAGGACCAGCGCCGCCCATCCATGGCGGGCCATGACCTTAGAACGTCAGTTCGACGGCGACGGTGTCGGTGTAGGTCCCGGCCGGCAATCCGGCCTTGCCCACGGCCTTGCCGTAGATATTCACGGTCTGCGCCACCCCGGTGCTGGCGGCAAGGTTGATCACCCCGTCGATGGCCAGGATCTGCGAATGACCGGCGTCGGTGTACAAGTCGTAAGGCACGAAGTTGCCGCTGCCATCGGCCAGGGCGCGAGCGCCTCCGGGAGACTGTCCGTCATGACTGCCGGCCCGGACTTTCACCGCTGGCGTGGTGCCGCTGGAGCACAGAATCGACAGCGCCCCGCCACCGCCACCCAACACTTGGGCGTCGGCCTCGGTGAACAGGCTGTTAGCCGTACCGAAGTTCAAGGCACCGAAGTTCAAACCGCTGGAGCCGCCGGCGCCGTTCACCTGACAGCTACTGATCAGGGTCAGGCTGGAGGTGATCTGGCCGGTGACCGTGGTGGCCGCGACGGCGCTGGATGCCAGCGTCAGGCCGAGCAATGACAAACCTATCCTTGATACGAGCATGTGCATGGTGTCCGTCCTCTACGGGTTTACCAATCGAGCGTCACCGTGAGGGTGTCGGTATAGACACCGGCCGGTACCGCGCGGGTATTCGCCACCACCGCGCCAAACACCGGGATCGGTATCTGGCCGGTGCTGGTGACAGCGAAATTGTGTTGTTGGCCGATGCTGTAGCTCTGGCTGCCGGAAGCATCGAGGAACAAGTGATAAGTGAGGGTCTGGCTGCCGTTGCTCAGGCGCCGAGTGGTGCCGTCGCCATGGGCGCCGCCGTCGATGGTGACGGTGAACCCGGTGACCGAGGGGTTGCAGGCGACGTTGAGTTTGCCCGCCGTGTTATCGCTGAGGCTGGCCTTGATCGGGTTGGTCCAGGTCGGGCCTTGCTGGCCGAAATCGAGGCTGCCGACATCACTGACCGGGCTGGCGCCATTGGTCACTTCACACCCGGCAATGAGGGTCAGCCGCGCATTGATTTGCCCGCTGACCGCCGCTTGGGCGTCTTCGGCGAGCAATAGCAGTGCGCCCACGGCGATAACCATCCAGTGTCTGCTTGTCATCGTGCCAATCCCAATTCCCTCAGGACTCCGAAACCCGGACGCTCAACGAGGAGCGTCCCCTTCCCTGCGCCACCCGAATCCATCGGGGGCAGTTACACAGTTGCTGCTACCAGGTGACCGTCACTTTCACCAGGTCTGAATAACGGCTGACACGGGGAATCTCCGCCAGTCGTTCGATACGGGCATACAAGGGTAAATCCACGGAACCGCTGTCCGGCACGCGGCCGCTGATCGGGACGTTCACCGCCAGAGGGATCAACCGCGCGGGGTCCTGATAGAGCCGGTAAGGAATGGGTTTGCTGTGTTCGGCGGCACCCGCCATGTAGCGCACATCGCCGACGCCACCGTGCTGGCCGCCATCGACGCGTAATTGATAAGGGGTGTCGGGATTGCATTCCAGGCGCGGCAGGCGTTCGCTCATCAGCGCTGCACTCAACGGGCCGCCGGGATCATCCAGCCGCGCGGTGCTGCCAAAATCCAGCACGCCCAGTTGCTCGACGCCGGCGCTGCGTTGTTGCCCGACCAACTGGCAGCCACGCTGCACATCGACGCGCACTTGCACCTGAAGTTCTGCGGCCCATGCCTGCATGCCGAGCATCATGCCCAGGATTGCCAAAAACCAACGTCCGTTCACGGCCCCGTTCCTTGTGAGGAGTGACTCCTGAAAATCAGGGTAGCAACGCAACGGGATTTCGCCAGTTTGCCGGGCGGATTGGATCCATCAAAAAACAGGGAATTTGTATCGATTTGTTGGAAAAACGCCGAAACACCACCGGCAAATAAGCTGTACACGCCGCAGAATCCTGTCTCACTGCGCCACCTGCATGCCAACACAAGTGGTAGGGCGATTCCCCATCTGGTTACACTACGCCGCCGCAGCTCGGTGAGCCGGCCTGAAGAACCCGGGGGTAACAATATCGTGGCCATTCGACCGCCAATCCGTTCGCGACTTACACCGCGTTGGCCCGCACTGCGCCGGTTGTTCGGCAAGGCTGTTGCGCTACCGACCAGCCATCGCGTCATCCACGACTACTTCCAGCACAAGGCGCTCGCTCAGGGCTACACCCTAAGCCACAGCCAGCAGCGGGTGATCGACTGCATGGCCCAGCATGCGACGACGCTGTTGGGAACATCGACGAAAACCCTGCCCGGTCTGTACCTGCACGGGGCAGTCGGGCGCGGCAAGAGTTGGCTGCTGGACGGCTTTTTCCAGGCCATCCCCCTCGCACAAAAACAGCGCCTGCACTTTCATGAGTTTTTCGCGCAATTGCATCAGGGCATGTTCAAGTATCGCGAACAGCCTGACGCGCTGGCGACGACGCTGGATGAGCTGCTGCAGGATTGCCGGGTGTTGTGTTTCGACGAGTTTCACGTCCACGACATCGGCGATGCGATGCTGATCACCCGTCTGTTCAAAGCCCTGTTCCGCCGGGGCATCCTGCTGCTGGTCACCTCCAATTACCCGCCGGAAGGCTTGCTGCCCAACCCGCTCTATCACGCGCGTTTCAAACCGGTGATCGACTTGATCAATACGCGCATGCAAGTCATGGAAGTCGGCGGCCCGCATGACTATAGAAGCCAGGCGCGAAGCCATACCCATCAGGTGTTTACCCAAGGCCAATACATCTGGCCGGCGACCAGCCTTCAACGTCAGGCGTTGAACCTGCCTGATCGCGCTGCCCCCATCGCATTACCCGTCGGCACCCGGCATCTGCCGGCGCGCTACTGCGAAGGACGCACCGTCGGTTTTACCTTCAGCGATTTGTGCGATCACCCCACAGCGGTGATGGATTACCTGGAACTGTGCCGGAGCTTCGATCACTGGATCATTGATGAACTGCCGAGCCTGGCCGGTTGTTCGATTGCGGCGCAGCAGCGGTTTATCAACCTGATCGACGTTTTGTACGATCAGGACAAGCATCTGGTGTTGCTGGGGCAATCTTCGTTGCGCGAAACCCTGGGCGGGGATGCCATTGACCTGGCGCGGACGCGGAGTCGGTTGGGGCAGTTGGTGGAAGTCCGGGAATCGGTTTGACTGACCTATTCGCGAGCAGGCTCGCTCCCACAGGGGGACCGCGATCCAATGTGGGAGCGAGCCTGCTCGCGAAGAGGCCCTGACCGACACCACAACTTCCCGCTATCATGCCGCCCATTCCAGGACCCCGCGTCCTTCTTCCCGATCAATAGCGAACCCGTTCATGAATACCCTTGCACAACTGCGGGCCGGCGAGCTGGCAGGCATTACTCGATTGGACCTGGCCTGCGGCCTCACGGAGTTTCCCCGTGAAATCTTCGACCTGGCGGATTCGCTGGAGATTCTCAACCTCAGCGGCAACGCCCTGAGCAGCCTGCCGGACGATCTGCACCGCCTGACCCGTTTGCGCATTGTGTTCTGCTCGGACAATCAGTTCACCGAGCTGCCGGCCTGCCTGGGCCAATGCGCGGCGCTGAGCATGATCGGCTTTCGCGCCAACCGCATCGAACGGGTGCCAGGCGCCGCCCTGCCGCCGCTGTTGCGCTGGCTGATCCTGACCGACAACTGCATCAGCGAACTGCCGACCGAGCTGGGTGAACGCCCGCTGATGCAAAAACTGATGCTGTCCGGCAATCAGTTGCAGCACCTGCCCGAGAGCCTGAAGCAGCTGCATCGGCTGGAACTGCTGCGTCTCTCGGCCAACCGTTTTACCGAACTGCCCGAGTGGCTGCTGACCCTGCCGGCGCTGACCTGGCTGGCCTACGCGGGTAACCCGCTGGAAACCGAAGCCGATGCTACCGCCCTCGATGCCACGCCGAGCATTCCGTGGTCAGCGCTGCATCTGGAACAAAAACTTGGCGAAGGCGCTTCCGGCGTGATCCATCGCGCCATTTGGGATCGTGCGCAGCAGCCGGCCACCCAAGTCGCGGTGAAGCTTTATAAAGGCGAGATGACCAGCGATGGTTCGCCACTGCATGAAATGAACGCGTGCATCACTGCCGGCTTGCACCCCAATCTGATCCGCGTCGAAGGGCGCATCGTCGATCATCCGCAAGCCCAGGCCGGGCTAGTGATGCAACTGATCGACCCGAGCTATCGCAACCTCGCCGGACTGCCGAGCCTGGATTCCTGCAGCCGTGACGTTTACGCCGAGGACACCCGTTTCACTGCCGCCGTGGCTCTGCGCATGGCCCGTGGCATCGCGTCAGCGGCCGAGCATCTGCACCAGCAAGGCATCACCCATGGCGACCTCTACGCCCACAATATTTTGTGGAACGAGCACGGGGATTGTTTGCTGGGCGACTTCGGTGGCGCGTCGTTTCATGCCACGACGGACACAGTTGAAACCCGTGCGTTGCAACGCATTGAAGTCAGGGCGTTCGGGGTGTTGTTGGGGGAGTTGCTGGAGCGGATTGATTCGGGGTTGAGCGATGCGGATCGAGTGGCGCTGGAGGATCTGGAGCAGCGTTGCTGTCAGGCTGATGTGCTGGCGCGGCCCGGTTTCAGCGAGATTGTGCGGGAACTGAATAATCGGTGACCGCTGCGCGGTCATTCGCGAGCAGGCTCGCTCCCACAGGGGTCGGTGTTGTACACATATTCTGTAATCAACACTGATCTACTGTGGGAGCGAGCCTGCTCGCGAAGACGGCCTGTCAGGCAACAGAGCCGTCAATGACAGAATGGCTTAACCCGCCAACCCGACAAACATGTCCTGCACGTCATCATGGTTATCGAGGCCTTCCAGGAACGCTTCGACTTCAGCCATTTGCTCATCGCTCAACCCGCTGACCGGGTTCTTTGGCTGGTAGCCCAATTTGGCCGACAACACGGTAAAACCTTGCTCTGGCAAAGCTTTCTGCACGGCGTCGAGGTCCGTAGGCTCGGTCAGGAACAGGGTCGTGCCCTCTTCTTCCCCTGGCTCGAAATCCTGGGCGCCGGCTTCGATGGCGGCCATTTCCGGGTCGGCGTCAGGGCTGTCCGCGGACGCCTCGATCATGCCGACGTGGTTGAAGTCCCAGGCCACCGAACCGGAAGCGCCCAATTGGCCCTTGCGGAAGGCCACGCGAATTTCCGCCACGGTGCGGTTGATGTTGTCGGTCACGCATTCAACGATCAACGGCACCTGGTGCGGGGCGAAGCCTTCGTAGGTCACGCGATGGTATTGCACGGTTTCGCCCAGCAGGCCCGCGCCTTTCTTGATCGCGCGATCCAGGGTTTCCTTGGGCATCGAGGCTTTCTTGGCTTGCTCGACCACCAGACGCAGGTGTGCGTTAGTGGCGGTATCGGCGCCGTTACGGGCAGCAATGGTGATTTCTTTCACCAGTTTGCCGAAGATCTTGCCCTTGGCGTTGGATGCCGCTTCTTTGTGTTTAACCTTCCACTGTGCGCCCATTACTCACTCTCTTGATCTGTGGCGCCGAGACATCTATTGGCCGACGCATGGCGCCAAGTTTATACGGCCTAAAGTTGGCAATCGACCAAAAAATCCATCCTGTTTACCGACGTGACGTCGACTTCTTCAACAGGGCTTGTAGGGCGATTCTGAAAAGTGAGTTTGCGCTGACTATTCAGGGCCGTGGTTTCGTACCCTCTGCGCCTCGCATTTAACGGCAGAAGCGCACTCGATGCACAACGACAAGGAAAGTCCCTTCACCCTGACCCTGGTCGAAGCTGATTTGAGTTTGCAGGTGCTGCAGTTCAGTGGCCGTGAGGGCCTCAACCAGCCCTATCGATTCGAGATCAAAGTCATCGGCCTGGCCCCGGCCATGAACCTCGAGCGGCTGCTGCAACAACCCGCCTTTCTGAGCCTGGGCGACGACCAGGGCTTTCACGGCATTCTCCACAGCGCCAGTCGCGAGCATCGCGGTCTGCACCGGATCGGCTATCGACTGGAACTGGTGCCGCACCTGCAAAACCTCGAACAACAATCTGCCCGCCGGGTGTTTCATCGCCTCAGCGTGCCGGCCATCCTGCGGCAATTATTCGAGGAACATGCCCTGCCCGAACACAGCTACCGTTTTGAATTGGACACCGGGCACTATCCGGTCCGGCCCTTTTGCATTCAGTACGAAGAAAGCGACTTGGCCCTGCTGAATCGGCTCTGCGAAGAAGAAGGCATCCACTATCACTTCGAACATCGTCGCGACGGGCATGTGCTGGTGCTGGCCGATGACAGTTTGAGCTTCCCGCAGGAGCCGGTGCTGACGCCCTTCCATGACAACCCCCTCGATGAACCGGCGTTTGCGGCGATCCACGAACTGTTCCAGCGCCATGATTCGCCGCTGATCCTCCCGCAAACTCAGGCCCAGGACAGAAGCTCAGCCGCTGCCAGTTTTGGCGCAGCGAATCATCCGCTGACCGACAAACCGGCAAGCAACACCCGACTCGCGACCGGGCCATTGCACCGCGATCAACGCAGTCATCGATCCCTGGAGCGGCTGCGTTGCCAGCATCGGCAGGTCCATGGCCAAAGCGACCAGCCCGGTTTGCTCAGCGGACGGATCGTGCAGGTGGAGCAACACCCGGTGTCGAGTTTCAACGATCAATGGTTGCTTACCGAAATACAGCATCAGGGACAGCAACCCTCGATCCTCGCGGACGAACCGTTTGAATCGTCCAGCTATGGCAACCGGTTCAGCGCGATTCCCTGGTCAACCGTATTCCGACCCGCGCTCAAGCAACCCAGGCCGAGCATCCCCGGCTATCAACTCGCACGGGTGCTGGGCGAGCCGGGGCAGGCGGCGATGCTCGATAAACTGGGCCGGATCCAGGTCAGCCTGTGGCCGGGCCCAGATGCGCACGACGCTGACGGTATCTGGCTGCCCGTGGCCGTAGCCGCGTCCGGGTTGCCCACGGCCGGAAGTGAGGTGTTCATCAGTTTTCTCGACAGTGACCCGGATCGTCCGGTTATTTGTGCTGTTTCAAATGCCCAGAATCCACAACCTCCACAGACCCCGCCACCGCGCGGCGATACGCGGCTGTTGTTCGATTGGCTGGTCAATCGCCCTGATACGCCCTGACCCGATGGGGTAAACGACAGACAACTGTGGCGAGGGGGCTTGCCCCCGTTGGGTCGCGAAGCGGCCCCCGGCATTTTGTCAGGCACACCGCGTCGGCAGGTTTTACGACGGCTTCGCCGCCGAACGGGGGCAAGCCCCCTCGCCACAAGCAAGCTCCCTCGCCACAGATTTTGTGTCGACTCAACCTTTATCAGCCTTCCCTGCCGCCGCCGCGAATTTCGCCAGCCGCACGTCCAGATGCCGTGGCCGACGCCCGTGATCCTCGGCGCGTTCCTTGCGGCGAATCGCGTTGCGCACCATCAACGAGCCCAAATACCGAATCGGCTCCGGCGGGAAGTAACCCAACGGCCCGTTGACCAGCGGCGAACGGGTCCAGGGGTTGTCGAGGCCTTGCACCATCGAGGCGAGAATCTGCCCGCCCATATGACACGGCCCGACCCCGCTGCCGGAGTAACCGAAACCATAAAACACATTACCGCTGGTGCTCATCTGGCCGAAGAACGGCAACCCGGTGACCGAGCGATCCGAAGGACCGTTCCAGGTGGCCTCGACCTTGACCTCGGCAAACGCCGGAAAGAAGTCCGCCAGACTGCTGCGCAACAACCCGGCATACGGTGACGGCTGATCGAACACCGGCAGCATCCGCCCACCGTAGGCGAAGGTGTTGCCGCCCTTGCCGAGCATGATCCGGCCGTCCGGGGTGTTGTGGTAGTAGTGCACGAAAATCCGCGAATCGAGCACCGTGACGCCGCTGGTCAAACCGATTTCATTCAGCAATTCCGGGCGCGGCTCGGTGATCAGCATGTCGCTGGAAACAATCGCCACGCTGCGTTCGAATTGCGGGAACGCCCGGGCCATCCAGGCGTTCATCGCCAATACCACCCGATCCGCGCGGACCGTGCCGTTCGGGGTTTGAATCCCCGCTGGCTTGCCTTCCTCCAATCCAGTCATCGCGGTGTTCTCATGAATCCGCACGCCGAGTTGCAACGCCACCCGGCGCAAGCCACGCACCAGTTTGCCCGGTTGCACACTGGCCGCCGCCGGGGAGAACCAGCCTTCCAGGTGTTTGCTGGAACCGGCCATGCGCTGCACATCCGCCACTGGTCGTTGCGTGAACGAGTTGATGCCGTTGCGCTCCAGCGCCGCGATCACCGCGTCGGTCGAGCCGCATTGCGCGCGGTTGGTGGCGGTGTAGAGCGTGCCGTCGAGGCGGTTATCGGCATCCACCCCGTACTGTTCGCAGAAGGTGCCGATTGCATAAATGCTGCGCTCCGATTCCTTGACCAGCCGCACCGCTTCTTCGACGCCGAACAAGCGCTCCAGCGTGAAGTACTTGGCCGACCACGACAGCGCGCAGCCACCATTGCGGCCACTGGCGCCGGCACCGCAGATGTCGGCTTCGATCAGCAACACATCGAGCTCGGGGTTTTGCTCCTTGAGCATGATCGCGGTCCACAGTCCGGTGTAGCCGCCGCCGACGATGCAAACATCGGCGCGGGTGTCGCCCGCCAGTGGCTCGCACGGCGCGCAGGACTCGGCCGCCAGCGCTTGGTCCAGCCAGAAAGGTCTCATGGGGGTTTCCTCAGGTACGCAGGGGTTTGATGGTCATCGGTTGGTTGGGCACGAAGGCGCAATCGAGACTCAGGCCAGCCGGGCGGCTGTTCCAGTGCGGGATCAGCACGAAGGCCGAGAACATCGCGCAGCCGGCGAAGATGATGAACACGGTGACCGAGTCGAAGTAACCCGGCAGCAAGCCGCCGAGAATTGCCCCGACCGAACCGCAACCGTTCACAAAACCCGCCGCCGTGGCGCCGGCCTTGGCGGTGCCGAAATCAATCGCCGCCGCACCGCTGATCATTGAGTCCGGACCGTACAGGGTCAGGCCCATCACGAACAACAACGCCACCACCAGCATCACGCTGCCGCTGTGCAAGGCGCCCATGAACAGCGCCAGCGAAACCGTCAGCGCCAACAGGCTGATCACGCAGGCCGGCATGCGCCGAGCGCCGAACAGTTTGTCCGAGGCCAGGCCAAGCAGGATCGGCCCGAGCAACCCGGCCAGTTCAAACGAGGTCGGAATAATCGCCGCGCCAACCTTGCCCACGGAGGGCATTTGTTCAAAGACGATCACCGGGCCCCACAACAGAATCGCGTAGCGCGCCGGTTTTAACAGGAAGTACGAGAGCCCGAGAACCAGCACGGTGCGGTTGCGCAGGATTTCCCTTAACGGTTCCAACACGCTGATCTTGCTTTGCGCGTAGGTCTCTTCGGCGCTCAACTCCGGCTCAGGTTCCACCGCGGGCAAGCCGACGTCTTCCGGTTTGTTGCGCTGGAAAATAAAAAACAGCACGGCGACCAGCCCAACCACCGCCGCACTGGAAATGAATGCTGCATGCCAGGTGCCGATCAGCGTGTACGCCCACCAACCGGCGAACGGCGACGCGACCAGCCCGCCAAACGCATAGCAGGAACTCCACAATCCCAGCACCCGCCCGCGCTGTACGGCGGGAAAGAAACTGCCGAGGTTCTTGCACAGCCCCGACCACCCGGTGGACTGCGCCAAACCTTGAATAAGCATGCAAGTGGCAAAGATCGGCAACGTGGCGAAACTGCCCATCACCAGCGCCGCCGCCGCAGAAATCAGCAATCCACCAAGCACTACGACCCTTGGGCCAAAGCGGTCGGCGAGGATGCCCCAGGTGAATTGGCCGATGGCGTAGGCCGCCAGGTAGATCGCGTCGAGGTTGGCCATGGCCATTTTGTCGAGCATGAAGGTGGGGTCTTCAGCGATCCCCAGTTTGGCCACGGAAAACGCTTTGCGGGTGAAGTAGAAAGCGGCGTAAGCGAGCCAGGTGATGGCGAAGATCTGCACGCGCCAACGCTTGATGGTGCCGATGTGCTTGTTCATGGTGGTTCTGACCTCAGGGTGTGAGTGTGCCGGCAGAAATTGAGAAATAACGCCTGTTTTTTTATTGTTGAGCACTGCGATACCGCTGCTTCCCTGAGGCGATACCGGTCAGATGAGTCCTGCTGTTGCACGCGCAGGCTCATGGCACCCGATGCCGTTCGACTGACCAGTCACCGGGGCTGAGGCCGATAAAAACAATTACTGATTAATAAGTGAAATCGATTTATCGTATTTCCAATATAAGTTCAGCTTGTTACTGGAGGTTTCGATGTCGGTGTCCCACGCCCAGCTCAAAGCCTTCCACGCCGTGGCCGTTCACGGAAGCTTTACCAAAGCCGCCGAGCGGTTATTCCTCACGCAACCGGCGATTTCCGACCAGGTGCGCAAACTCGAAGAACGCTTCGGTGTGTTGCTGTTTCACCGCAATAAACGCTCGGTGCGCCTGACTGATTTGGGCGAGCGCTTGTTGAGCATCACCCAGCGTTTGTTCGTCATCGAAGCCGAAGCCCAGGAGCTGTTGCAGGACTCCCGGGCACTGCAAACCGGCAGCCTGATCCTCGCCGTGGATGCGCCGGTGCACGTGCTCCCGCAGATCGCGCGGTTTTGTGAGCGCTACCCCGGGATCAGCGTGAAGATCGAAACCGGCAACACCGATGAATCGCTGTTTCGGCTGTTCAACTATCAGGCTGATCTGGCGCTGCTGGGGCGGGAGGTCAGCGACGAGCGCCTGATCTCATTGCCGTTGCGCAATGACCCGATGGTGGCGTTCGTTTCGCGGAATCATCCGTGGGCGGATCGCGAATCCATCTGCCTGGCGGACCTGGACGACACGCCGTTGGTGTTGCGGGAGATTGGTTCGGTGACGCGTCAGACCCTGGAAGAAGAAATGGCCGGCGCCGGGTTTCGGATTCGCCCGGCGATTCAGGTGGAAGGTCGGGAAGCGGCGCGTGAAGCCGTGGTGGTGGGGATTGGTGTCGGGGTGGTTTCGGCGGCGGAGTTTGGTGCGGATTCGCGTGTGTGTGCGCTGCCGATTACCGACTGCAAGCGGCGCCTGACGGAGACGCTGGTGTGCTTGCGCGAGCAGAGTTCGCGGCGAGTGGTCGCGACGTTTCTGGAGATGGTGCGCGAGAGTCTGGTGTAGGCAGGTCTGGCCTCTTCGCGGGCAAGCCACGCTCCTACAGGTTTTGTGTCGTACGCCAAATGCGTGTCTGGCATAAATCCCTGTGGGAGCGTGGCTTGCCCGCGAAGGCCGCGCCTCGGTCTACCTGCCTGGCGCCAAATCAAAAAACGCCTGTATCAAGCGCAATTCCCGCCGCCGTTCCATGCACCCAATCATGTGCCGATTCACCAACCCATCGCCAATAATCGGCACCGCCATGACCCTCGGGTCATGGCTGACTTCCACCGACGACACCACGCCAACTCCCAGTTCAGCGGCAACGGCCTCAGTCACCGCCTCACGACTGTCCAGTTCCAGCAACACCCGTGGACTGACTTTCGCCTGGTTGCACGCCTCATCAAACGTGCGCCGGGTAATCGAACTCGGCTCACGCAACACCATGATCACCTGATCCAGTTCCTTGATCCGCACATCCTTCGACCGCTGCGCCCACGGGTGCCCGGCCGGCACCAGTGCGCAAATCCTTGATTCGCTCAGCGCTTGCAGATGCAGGCCTTTGCGTGGCTCGACCTCGGTCAATACCGCGACGTCGGCGTGCTCGGACAGCAACGCTGCCAATGTTTCCTGGGCGTTGCCCAAACGCAGGTTCACGGTGATCCCCGGATAACGCGCGCGCAAACTGGCGAGCATCGGCATGACCATGTGCGGCCCGTCCGCCGCCACTTCCAGGCGCCCGGTCAGCAATTGCCGATTGGCCTCCAGCATCACCTGCGCCTCTTCTGCCAGACCGAACATCGCCCGAGTGATCGCGGCCAGTTTGGTGCCCTCTTCCGTCAGTTCCACCCGGCGCGCGGTGCGGCGCAACAGGGTGATCTGGTAGTGCTCCTCCAGCGCCTTTATGTGCCCGGTGACCGCCGGTTGGCTGATGAACAACCGCGCGGCGGCCCGAGTGAAGCCGCCCTCGCGGGCCACCGCGTCGAACGCACGGAGCTGGAACAGGTTCATGAATAACCCTCACTGATGGCTGGCATAACAACAAACAATTTGATTGATGCGACGGCAAATTGCAATTTAAGCCCCGTAGCTTCATCCCATCGATTGCGAGGACACGTGAATGAGTACTGCCGAACCCATCCTGCTCACCCCCGGCCCGTTGACGACTTCGGCCCGCACCCGCCAGGCGATGATGGTCGACTGGGGTTCATGGGATGACCGCTTCAACCAACTGACCGCCAGCCTCTGCGAACAACTGCTTGCGATCATCAACGGCGCCGACAGCCACCACTGCGTGCCCCTGCAAGGCAGCGGCACTTTCGCCGTCGAAGCCGCCATCGGCACGCTGGTGCCTCGCGACGGCAAAGTTCTGGTGCTGATCAATGGCGCTTACGGCAAACGTCTGGCGAAGATCTGCGAAGTGCTCGGCCGCCCATTCAGCACCTTCGAAACCGCCGAAGACGAACCGACCACCGCTGCCGATGTGGATCGCCTTCTGCGGGCTGACCCGGGCATCACCCACATCGCGCTGATTCACTGCGAAACCAGCACCGGCATCCTCAACCCGCTGCCGGAAATTGCCCAGGTCATTGCGCAACACGGCAAACGCCTGATCATCGATGCCATGAGCTCCTTCGGCGCCCTGCCGATCGACGCGCAACAGGTGCCGTTCGATGCGCTGATCGCCGCTTCGGGCAAATGCCTGGAAGGCGTGCCGGGGATGGGTTTTGTCTTCGCTCGCAAAGAGTCGCTGGCAAATGCCGCCGGCAACTCGCACTCCCTGGCGATGGACTTATTCGACCAGCACACCTACATGGCCAAGACCGGCCAATGGCGCTTCACTCCGCCGACCCATGTGGTCGCGGCGCTGCACGAAGCCCTGCTGCAATACAACGAAGAAGGTGGCTTGCCGGCGCGGCATCAGCGCTACGCCGACAACTGCCGGGTGCTGCTGGAGGACATGGCCGAACTGGGTTTGCGCAGCTTCCTGCCCGCCGCGATCCAGGCGCCGATCATCGTCACCTTCCACGCACCGAACGACCCGCGCTACCAGTTCAAGGAATTCTACGAACGGGTCAAGGCCAAGGGTTTCATCCTCTACCCCGGCAAATTGACCCAGGTCGAAACCTTCCGCGTCGGCTGCATCGGCCACGTCAACCAGGCCGAGATGCACGCGGCGGTGGCGGCGATTGCTGAAGTGCTGCGCGAAATGGAAGTACTCGACATCTGAATTAAAGAATGACTCCGTCCCTGTAGGAGCGAGGCTTGCCCGCGAACACAGGCGACGCGGTCCATCAGTAACACCTGGTTATCGTTCTTCGCGGGCAAGCCTCGCTCCTACAGGATCAAAGACATGAACTACGCAAACCCAACCAAACTCCAGGCCGCCATCCTCGACTGGGCCGGCACAGTGGTCGATTTCGGCTCGTTCGCCCCCACTCAGATTTTTGTCGAGGCCTTTGCCGAATTCGACGTCCAGGTCTCCATCGAAGAAGCCCGCGGGCCGATGGGCATGGGCAAGTGGGACCACATCCGCACCCTGTGCGATCAGCCGCAGGTTGCCGAGCGATATCGCAAGGCTTTCGGCCGCACACCGACCGACGATGACGTCACCGCCATCTACAAACGCTTCATGCCGCTGCAAATCGAAAAAATCGCCAAGCACTCTGCGCTGATCCCCGGCGCGCTGGAAACCATCGCCAACCTGCGCCAGCAAGGGATCAAGATCGGTTCCTGCTCCGGTTACCCGAAACAGGTGATGGACAAGGTCGTGGAACTGGCCGCCACCAACGGCTACATCGCCGACCACGTGGTCGCCACCGACGAAGTGCCGAATGGCCGTCCATGGCCGGCTCAGGCCCTGGCCAACGTGATTGCCCTGGGCATCGACGATGTCGCGGCGTGCGTGAAGATCGACGACACCGTGCCGGGCATTCTTGAAGGCCGCCGCGCGGGCATGTGGACCGTGGCGCTGATCTGCTCCGGCAATGCGCTGGGCCTGGATTACGCGGGTTATCAGGCCCTCGGCAGCGAGGAACTGGCCAGCGAACGCAAGCGCATTCACGGGATGTTCGAGGGTTCGCGGCCGCACTACATGATCGACACGATCACCGATTTGCCCGAGGTCATCGCTGATATCAACAAGCGCCTGGCCAACGGCGAGATGCCGCAGTCCCACTGATTCACCAAGCCCCTGTAGGAGCGAGGCTTGCCCGCGAAGGCGTCCGGACAGTCAACATGGATGTCGGCTGGAAGGACGCCTTCGCGGGCAAGCCACGCTCCTACAGGGTTTCTTTCACCTGATCCAGAGCGCCAGGAAGGCAAATCCGGCAAAACAGGCTTACAGTTAAAGCACAGCGCCGCACAAGAACGGCACTTCGAGCATTGACCTGTGGAGAGCCCCGTATGCCCTGGAAGAATTCCGACTCACGTTACAGCACGGTGTCGATCGCCTTGCACTGGCTGATGCTGGTGCTGCTGATCCTGGTTTACGCCTGCATCGAATTTCGCGGGATCTTTCCCAAAGGCAGTGGTGGTCGCACGCTGATCACCGAATCGCACTTCATGCTGGGCCTGACGGTATTTGTGCTGGTCTGGCTGCGCCTGTTCGCCCGCAGCCTGGGCCCGGCGCCGCAGATCTTTCCCGCTTCGCCGCATTGGCAGACCACATTGGCCAAGTTGATGCACTGGGCGTTGTACCTGTTCATGATCGCCATGCCGATGCTTGGCTGGCTGGTGACCAGCGCCAAGGGGCATCAAGTGATGTTCTACGGGTTTGACCTGCCGTTGCTGGTCTCTGAAGACAAGGTGCTGGCCAAGCGGATACAGGGCTGGCATGAACTCGGCGGCACCATCGGCTATTGGCTGATTGGTCTGCACGCGGTGGCCGGGCTTTATCACCATTATGTGGTGGGGGATAACACGCTGTTGCGGATGATGCCGAAGCGGGTGTCGCGCAATACCTGAGACCAATGAAAACCCTGTGGGAGCGAGCTTGCTCGCGATAGCAATGTGTCAGTCGATACTTATGTTGACTGGTACACCGCTATCGCGAGCAAGCTCGCTCCCACAGGGAATCTCTGGTGTCAGTTGAAGCCGCGGCGGCCCTGCAAGCCGCCGGTATGGATGAAGATCAGCCGTGTACCCTTGGGGAATCTCCCCGCTTCGACTTGCTGCTTGAGCGCCAGCAACGCCTTGCCGGTGTACAACGGTTCAAGCGGAATACCGCTGGCCTGTTCGGTCTGTTCGATGAACTCAAGCAACAGCGGATCAACCTTGGCAAACCCGCCACGACTGGCGTCGAACAGTTCATACGCCGGATCCACCAAACTGCCCTCGCGCACAATCGCTTCAACCTGCTGCGCCACGCCATGATCGTCCGGCACGGCCAACGCGCCGTATACCGGATGCGCGCCCGCCTCGGCCAACACCAGTCCAGCGAGAGTGGTGCCGGTTCCGCAGGCCAGCCACCAACCGTCATAGTCATTCCAGCCCAACCCCTGCAATTGCGCACGGACCAGATCCTTCAGTTGCATGCAGCCCTGAGCGCCACGCAAACCACCGCCGCCTTCCGGCACCGCTTGCAGCGTCGGGTATAGCGCCTGCCAGGGTTGCCAGAAATCCGGTTCATGTCGCGCGCGATAACCGGCGTAACCCAGCCAATGCAACTGCATGCCGAAGTCCTGCAGATCCTTCACCGTCGGCGTGTCTTGTGGATGGCCGCGTAGCAGGCCGACAGTCTTGAAGCCCAGCCGCTTACCCGCCGCAGCCAAGGCGTGCAGATGATTGGAATGAGCACCGCCGAGACTGATGATGCCGTCGGCACCAGCCTGATCGGCAGCGTTGAGGTGTTCGATGAGTTTGAACCACTTGTTACCGCTGATCAGTGGGTCGATCAGGTCCAGGCGCAGGATCGCGAGCTGGAGGCCGGCGGAGGTGAGCCAGTCCAGGTGCAGGGATTGCAGCGGGGCTTGGGGGAGCCAGTCGTTCGGAGGGAGAAGCATTGAGGCCGGCTCTGGGGATGGAGCCGGCATCTTAGCAGCAGACAGGACGCCTTCGCGGGCAAGCCTTGCTCCTACAGGAGGATGACCTCAACCGTGTAGGAGCAAAGCTTGCTCGCGAAAGCCATTGGCAGAATTGACCTGCCTATTACAACTCAGCCGCCAACCGCGAACCTTGGTTAATCGCGCGCTTCGCATCCAGCTCTGCCGCCACGTCCGCGCCGCCGATCAAATGCACGTTCTGCCCGGCCGCCACCAGACCGTCCTGCAGCTCACGCAGCGGGTCCTGCCCGGCGCAGATCACGATGTTGTCCACTGCCAGTACTTGCGGCTCGCCGGTTTCGCCGATGCGGATGTGCAGGCCTTCGTCGTCGATCTTCAGGTATTCAACGCTGTTGAGCATCTGCACTTTTTTATTCTTCAGACCGGTGCGGTGAATCCACCCGGTGGTCTTGCCCAAGCCGTCGCCAACCTTGGAGGTCTTGCGTTGCAGCAGGAACACTTCGCGAGCCGGTGCATGGACCTGCGCCTTGATCCCGGCCACGCCGCCGCGTGCCTCCAGGTGCGTATCGATGCCCCACTCTTTCCAGAACGCCGCGCGATCAAGACTGGTGGCCACGCCTTCGTGAACCAGGAACTCCGAGACGTCGAACCCGATACCGCCAGCGCCGATCACCGCTACACGTTTACCGACGGGTTTGCGCTCCAGGATCACGTCCAGGTAGCTCAACACCTTGGCGTTCTCGACACCCGGAATCGCCGGGGTGCGCGGCGCGATGCCGGTGGCGAGGATGATCTCGTCGTAACCTCCGGCCACCAATTGCGCCACATCGACGCGGGTGTTCAGGCAGACCTCGACGTTGGTGGTCTGCAGCTTGCGGTTGAAGTAGCGCAGGGTTTCGAAGAATTCTTCCTTGCCCGGCACGCGCTTGGCGATGTTGAACTGGCCGCCGATTTCGCTGGCCGAATCGAACAACGTCACCGAATGCCCACGCTCGGCAGCCACGGTCGCAGCCGACAGGCCCGCAGGCCCGGCGCCGACCACGGCAATTTTCTTGATCTGCTGCACCGGCAGATAGTTGAGCTCGGTTTCATGGCAGGCACGCGGGTTGACCAGGCAACTGGTCAGCTTGCCGCCGAAAGTGTGGTCGAGGCAGGCCTGGTTGCAGCCGATGCAGGTGTTGATTTCATCGGCACGGCCCGCAGCGGCCTTGTTGACGAAATCCGAATCGGCGAGGAACGGCCGCGCCATCGACACCATGTCGGCATCGCCTTCAGCCAGGATCTGCTCGGCGATTTCCGGGGTGTTGATACGGTTGGTGGTGATCAGTGGAATGCTCACCGAACCGCGCAGTTTGGCCGTCACTTTACTGAACGCCGCACGCGGCACTTTGGTGGCGATGGTCGGAATCCGCGCTTCGTGCCAGCCGATGCCGGTGTTGATGATGGTCGCGCCGGCCTGCTCGATGGCTTTGGCCAGGGTGACGATTTCTTCCCAACTGCTGCCGCCTTCGACCAGATCGAGCATCGACAGACGGAAAATAATGATGAAGTTTGGACCGACTGCTTCGCGGACGCGACGGACGATTTCCACCGGCAGGCGCATGCGGTTTTCGTAGCTGCCACCCCAACGGTCGGTGCGGTGGTTGGTGTGGGCCGCGAGGAACTGGTTAATGAAATAACCTTCGGAACCCATGATCTCGACGCCATCATACTCGGCGGTTTGCGCGAGTACCGAGCAGGTGACGAAATCGCTGATCTGCTTCTCGATGCCTTCCTCGTCCAGTTCTTTAGGCTTGAACGGGTTGATCGGCGCCTGGATCGCGCTCGGTGCCACCTGTTTCGGGCTGTAGGCATAACGACCGGCGTGGAGAATCTGCATGCAGATCTTGCCGCCCGCCTCGTGCACCGCGCGGGTGACGATCTGGTGCTTGAGCGCTTCTTCCTCGGTGGTCAGCTTGGCCGCGCCGGAATACACCCCGCCCTCATCGTTCGGGCCAATGCCGCCGGTGACCATCAGGCCAACGCCGCCCCGGGCACGTTCGGCAAAGTACGCCGCCATGCGCTCGAAACCACCGGGCTTCTCTTCCAGACCGGTGTGCATCGAGCCCATCAGGGTACGGTTGCGCAGCGTGGTAAAACCCAGGTCCAGCGGGGCCAACAGGTGCGGGTAATGAGCGGCGGCCATCGGTAACTCCACATCGAGCGATCACGGAAAAAGTGCAGGAGCTCTTTGGCCCCCGTCAGTCATGTGCCACAGACTAAGAGTCGCACCGCTGTCACTCAATGACCCAAACTGACAACTTATTGATCCAAATGCGCAGCGCCCCTTGGCAAGCGCCAACGGGCGCCCTACCCTAGTCGACGAATCCTGCACACGGCTGTTGACTGCTTTCCCATGCGCAAACTTCTGTACCTGACCTTTTCCATGGCGCTCGTCGCCGCTCTTACGACCTACGCGATGTGGGCCGCGGACCGTCCGGTGGGTCATTACCTGTCGGACCTGCGGATCAATCTGGCGGTCGATCAAGGCACCCCGGCCGATCGCGGCAACCTGCTGGGCATCCAGCCCGAGCTGTTCCCCACCGACTACCAAAGCCCCGAGCGCCTGCACCGCAAGCTCGCGGCCTATCTGCAAAAGGCGCAAGACCAGGGCCTGCTGAACGAAAAAACCATCGTCGTGCTGCCTGAACATGTCGGCACCTGGCTGATGGTCAGCGGCGAGAAAGATGAGCTGTACCAGGCCAGCACGCTCAAGGAAGCGATGAACTGGCTGGCGGCGAGCAATCCGTTGCAGTTCGTTCGCGCCCTGGTCAGCGCCAAGGGCACCAATCGTCTCGATGACGCCCACCTGCGCATGAAGGCCAAGAGCATGGCCAAGGATTACCAGGCGCTGTTCGGTGGGTTGGCGAAAGAGTTCCACGTCACTCTGGTGGCCGGTTCCATTGTGTTGCCTGAGCCCAGCGTCATCGATGGCAACCTGAAAATCGGTCGCGGTGCGTTGTATAACAGCAGCGTGGTGTTCGGTCGCGACGGTTTGCCGATCGGCCAGCCGCAACGGCAGATGCACCCGATCTTCGATGAACAGGACACTCTCGCCGCCAACACCGAGCACACGGTCAACGTGATCGACACCCCGGCCGGGCGCCTGGGGATTCTGATCGGCAGCGACAGCTGGTACCCGGACAACTACCGCAAACTCGACGAACAGGGCGCGCAACTGGTGGCAGTCCCTGCATTCGTGGTCGGGCATGGCACGTGGGACAAACCGTGGCGCGGTTATAAAGGCGCGTCGACACCCGGTTCCGTCAGCCTCAAGGCCGGTGAACTCAGCGAAGGCCAGGCCTGGCATCGCCTGACGCTGATCGCCCAGCCACCCAGCAGCCAGGCAATTGCCGGCATGAGCGTGTTCCTGCGTGGGCAGTTCTGGGACAAGGGCAGCGCCGGGCAGAGTTTTCTCAGCAGCAACGGCCAGCACTCCGCCGACGGCGATACCCGTGGCGCACGCTTGCTGAACCTCTGGTTGTAAACCATGAAGCCGCAGCCGATGCGCCTCGGGGATTTGTCGGTGGGCTTCGTTCACAGCCTGGCCGATGCCGTGCGCAGCCATGGCGCCGATCCTCAACCCTTGCTCGACCAGTACGGCCTCGACGCCGCCCGTCTCGGTGAAGCCTGCGCACGACTGTCGATCCCGCGCTACATGCGCCTGGGCCACGGCGCAATCCAGCTGACCGGCGACCCGGCGCTGGGCTTGCGCATGGGCCAGCTCAGTCGCTTGAGTCAGGCCGGTCTGGCCGGCGTCACCGCCGCCCAGGCGCCGACGGTACGGGAAGCGGCGCGCTGTCTGATCCGCTTCGAAGCCTTGTACGGTTCCAACTATCGCGGCCAGTCGAGTTTTCACGAAGACGCCAAGGGCGCGTGGCTGCGGTTCTATTCCATCAGCCCTTACAACGCATACAACCGCTTTGTGGTGGACTCGATCATTGCTGGCTGGTTGCAGCAATTATCCAGTCTGAGCCCCGCCCCGCTGCGCGCCGAACGCATCGAGATCGAATTCGACGAACCGCAATACCGAGACGCCTACAACGGGTTTGATTGCCCAATCCAGTTTGGCGCCGAACACAACCAACTGCGCCTGAGCCTGGCCAGCCTCGCCCAGCGCAATCCGCAGCACTGCCCGAGCACCTGGAAGCACCTGCTGCAATTGTGTGAACGGGAACTGGAACAGCTGACACGCACCCGCAGCCTGCGTGAACGGGTCACTCAGTTGCTGGGGCCGTTGCTCAATGGCGGCCGGGAACCCGACCTGGAAGAAGTGGCGGCACGCCTGAAGCTGCCCACCTGGACCCTGCGTCGCAAACTCGCCGAGGAAGGCACGCAATTTCGTGCAATTCTCAACGACACTCGCCGCGACCTGGCCATGACCTACATTCGCGATACCGAACTGGCGTTCGGGGAAATCGCCTATCTGCTGGGCTTTGCCTCAGCCGAAGCCTTTCAACGCGCCTTCAAGCGCTGGAACGGCCAGACACCCGGCGAATACCGCCGCAGTCATCGCCAATCCGCGTGAAGCCTTAAAGCTCGGTAGCATCTTCGGCCGGTTCCAGCGGATCCAGTTCAAACGCCGAATACTCGAGCAACTCTTCTTGATAATCGTCCATTGTGATGTTCCCCCTTTCACTCATTAAAAATGGCCTGATCAAATGACCAGCGCCTTGAGCATAAAGTGCCCGCGTGAAAGAAAAATGACGTTCACACGACACTCTGCCGCTACTCAATAAAACGTAGCAGGTGGTCAGGAATTTATCACAGGATTTTTTCGATACAGGCCGTAGGAAAACGACCTGGTTTGACGTGGATCAGGCTTGATGCTCGTTACGGGCGGCGTGCCGTCTGACACGCGCCCGTAACGCCAGGATCGTTTACTGGGCCGGGATCGGTTCGCTTGGCGGTGGCATGTTATCCGGATGCGACGGCGGCGTGATGGTCTCGGTGGCTGGAGCCGGTTCGGACGTTTGAGCAGGAGCGATCGGTGCAGCTTCCGGTGGCGGAGCGACTGGCTCCGAACTGACTGGAGCCGCTTCAGCCGGTGCCGGAGCTGTTTCAGCAGGTGCCGGAGCTGGAGCCGGAGCCGCTACAGGTTCTGCAGCAGGTGCCGGGGTTGGCGCGAGTGCCGCCGGGGCTGCTTTGGCTTCAGGCACGCCAAGGTCGGTTTTCGGCTTCTCGACAATGTGCGCCGCTTTCTTCGCTTCCGCCGGCAGGAACAATTCCACCAGGGTAAAGAAACGCTCGTAGAACTTGGCCGAGGACACGGTTTCGCTGGCAACCTTGACCATCGAGTCATCGGACGAGCCGATCGGCATCGAGACCGAACCCAACACGCCGACCCCCAGGCTTGCGGAGTTGTTGGTCTTCTTCAGCGCGTAGCGATCCTGCAAGGCGTTGGCAAACATGGTCGCGTGGTGCCCTTCGGAACCATCATCGGCACAGACCACACTGAAGCTGATCTCCATGTGGGTCTCGCCGGTTTGCTGGAAGCTCTTGTGCCCGCTGACCAGTTTCGGATCGCTGCTGGTGATGATGTAGCCTTGGCTGAGCAACGCACGACGAGCGGCTTCGCAGGTCTGGGCATCGGTTACCGGGTAGCTGCGCGAAAACGTCCCGGAATCGTCGAAGTTCTCATGCTCATAGATGGCGGCTTTTTTCGACGAACAACCGGCAGCGACAGCCAGCACCAGTGCCAGCCCTACAACACGCATGGGAATTGATCTAAACATTGAACATCCTGAGAGAAAACGGTCCGGGGCGTATTGTGCAACAGATCGATGCTTAGGTGCGCATCGATTAGTGTCTTAAAACGGTTACAGGTGTGTTGACCGTTATATGTGGGAAAAGTCGCACATCTTCGTGAATTCCGGATGAATCGGGGCAGTATTTTGCTCCACCCACAAAAAACCCCGGCCTTTCGACCGGGGTTCTTGTGTAGCGCGAAACTCAATCAGCGATTAATAACGCTTGATCTCAGCCTCGCCTTCCAGCTGCTTGCGGTAGGCCGCAAAGTCTTGCTGGCCAATGCGCGACGCGAGGAAGCGACGGTATTGAGCCTTCTCTTCATCGGTCGGTGCCGCAGCTTCGTTCACGCCGTTCAGGCGCACGATCACCAGGCTACCATCGGCCAGGGTCACGCTGCTGAATGTCGGCTTGTCCTTGGCGGCAGGCTTAGGCATGCGGAACAACGCTTGCAGCACGGTTGGGTCAACCCCTTCCTGCGAGCGAGTGGCGGCGGCAGCAACTTTCCAGTTCTGGCCGTCAATCGCCTTGTCCAGCGGTGTCTTGCCATCGCGCAGGCTAGCGATCAACTCATCAGCCTTGGTCTTGGCGGCAGCACTGGCGTGCTCCTTGGACAATTGCGTACGGATGCTGGCGGCAACGCTTTCGAGCGGCAGCTGCGAAGGCTTCAAGTGCTCCTTGGCGCGCAACACGATCACGGTTTCCGGATCGAGCTCGATCGCGGTGCTGTTGGCACCTTCATCCAGCACTTCAGGACTGAACGCGGCAGTGACTACGGCACGGTTGGCCGCAACACCTTCGCCACCCTCACGGCCGAACGGCGCGGAAGTGTGGACGGTCAGCTTCAAGTCTTGTGCTGGCTGAGCCAGATCGGACGCTTCGAACGACGAGTCTTCCAGTTGCTTGGTCGCCTCGACGAAACGCTGCTCGACCTGCTGGGTTTTCGCCTCACGGGTCAGCTTGGCCTTGAGGCTGGCAAACGTCGGAACTTCCGGCGCTTCAACACCCAACAGCTTGATCAGGTGGAAACCGAAGTCAGTGCGGATTGGCTCCGACACTTGATCCTTGGTCAACGAATACAGGGCTTTTTCAAACGCTGGATCGTAGACACCAGGACCGGCGTAACCGAGGTCACCGCCATTGTTCGCCGAACCCGGATCCTGGGAGAATTCCTTGGCCAACGCCTCGAACTTCTCGCCTTTGGCCAGGCGCGCCTGCACTTCTTCGATCTTGGCCTTGGCTTGCGCCTCGGTCACCTTGTCGTTCACTTCAATCAGAATATGCGCAGCCCGGCGTTGTTCAGCCAGGTTGGCGGTTTCTTTCTGATAAGCCTCTTGCAGGTCTTCGTCCTTGACGGTGACCTGATCAAAGAAGGAAGACTTCTTCAATTCCAGGTAATCAATGACCACCTGATCCGGCGTCATGAATTCCTTGGCGTGCTCGTCGTAGTAAGCCTTGACCTCATCGTCGGTCAGTTTCACTGCCGCCGGGTCAGCCTTGATGTTCAGGGTGGCGAAATCGCGGGTCTGTTTTTCCAGACGGGCGAAGGCCAGAACCTGTGCATCGGTGACAAAACCGCTGCCGGCCAGGCCAGCACGTAGCTGACCGATCAGCATTTCCTGAGCCAGCATCTGGCGGAATTGCATACGGCTGTAGCCCAGCTGACGGATCACCTGGTCGAAACGCTCAGGGCTGAACTTGCCGTCAACCTGGAATTCAGGCGTCTGCAGGATCACCTGGTCCAAAGCGGCTTCGGAGAAAGCGAATTTCGATTTTTCTGCGCCTTGCAGCAGCAGTTTGCGATCGATCAGGCCTTTGAGGGCCGATTCGCGCAGCATTTTTTCGTCAAGCAAAGAGGCATCGAAATCCTTGCCCAGCTGTTGCATCAGCTGACGGCGTTGCATATCGACGGCCTGGCTCAGCTCGTTCTGGCTGATTTCTTCGCCGTTGACCTTGGCCGCATCATTGCTGTGCGTCGTGGCCTTGAAAATGGCGTCGAAACCGGTCAAAGCCATCAGTGCAACGATGACTCCGATAATGGTCTTGGCAATCCAGCCTTGTGAATTGTCCCTGATATTCTGCAGCATGCGTCCCCCAGAAACGGTTGAACTTCAAAATTAGGCAACCGTGGAGCGTGGGTAGAATCCGGATAGAAGAAAGGCGCATCCGGGGATGCGCCTTCTCGTAACTGGCGGAGCGGACCGAGGGTTCGAACTTGCGACCCTCGGTGTCTCAGATCAACGACTTGTTGGCTGGACTACCGCTCCGCTGCCAGGTCAGGCATGACCCCGACCCGGATAGGCAAAAACCTGAATCAAACTTAGTTGACAGCTTCTTTCAGTGCTTTACCGGCTTTGAAACCTGGTTTTTTAGCAGCTGCGATTTCCAGTGTCTTACCAGTCTGTGGGTTACGACCGATGCGAGCTGGACGATCAGTCACGGAGAACGTACCGAAACCAACCAGAACAACAGAGTCGCCAGCCTTGAGAGCGCCAGTGACGGATTCGATTACAGCGTCCAGCGCACGGCCAGCAGCAGCTTTCGT
>NZ_JBIUXZ010000018.1:0-108989 GCF_044744265.1 Pseudomonas sp. NPDC087342 | reverse complement strand
GATCACTTCAGCCACAACGGTAGCGCCTGCAACAACAGGAGCGCCGATGTTCACGTCATCGCCATTGGCGACCAACAGAACGAGATCAAAAGACACGGATACGCCAGTAGCGATTTCCAGTATTTCGATCTTCAGGTATTCACCTGGGGCGACCTTGTATTGCTTGCCACCAGTAACAATTACTGCGTACGACATGGTATTTCTCCGATAATCCTGCTCACCCAGCTCTTTATAAGAAGAGGTATTGGCTGGCATGGCTGCATAAGGCTGGAAGGCCTGATTGCAATTGCGTAAGGCAGGTGCTGCCCAGGAAGTTCAGGGTGCGCGATTGTACGCAAGCTGCCTTTGCGATGCAAGAGGCCGTCCATCGTACCTTGACACCTGCGGACGTGGGTCCTAGCATGCCGCGCAACCCTTCTGGAGCAACTGTCGCTGATGCAACCCCAAGCTTTCTACCGCGCGGTGGCGGACGATTTTAACGCCGTCGACGGCATCATCAAGAAGCAGCTGACTTCCCGAGTGCCGCTGGTATCGAAAATCGGCGACTACATTACCTCGGCGGGCGGTAAACGCCTGCGTCCTCTATTAGTGTTGCTGTGTGGCAAGGCACTGGGTCGCGAAGGCGATGACCTGCGCCTGCTGGCCGCCACTATCGAGTTCCTGCACACCGCCACCCTGCTGCATGACGATGTGGTCGACATGTCCGGCATGCGCCGTGGCCGTTCGACCGCCAACGCCATGTGGGGCAACGCCCCAAGCGTGCTGGTGGGCGACTTCCTGTATTCGCGCTCCTTCGAAATGATGGTCGAACTGGGCTCCATGCCAGTGATGAAGATCCTTTCGCAAGCCACGCGGATCATTGCCGAAGGCGAAGTGTTGCAGCTGTCGAAAATCCGCGACGCCAGCACCACCGAAGAAACCTACATGGAAGTCATCCGCGGCAAGACTGCGATGCTCTTCGAGGCCTCGACCCATAGCGCCGCCGCCCTGTGCGAAGCCACCGCTGAACAGGCTGAAGCCCTGCGTACGTTTGGTGATCACCTGGGCGTAGCCTTCCAACTGGTCGATGACCTGCTGGATTACAAAGGCGACGCGGAAACCCTGGGCAAGAACGTCGGTGACGACCTGGCCGAAGGCAAGCCGACCCTGCCGCTGATCTACACCATGCGCGAAGGCACCCCGGAACAGGCCGCACTGGTACGCCAGGCGATCCAGAAAGGTGGTATCGAAGACCTGGAAAGCATCCGTGAGGCCGTTGAAGCTTCAGGCTCGCTGGACTACACCGCATCGCTGGCCCGGGATTACGTGGCCCGCGCAATCAAATGCCTCGACGCCCTGCCGGCCAGCGAATATCGCGATGCGCTGGTTGAGTTGAGTGAGTTTGCGGTAGCCCGCACGCACTAACACGCGCCCTCGTAGGAGCGAAGCTTGCTCGCGAAGGCGGTCTATCAGTCGACATTGATGTTGGCTGACAGATCGCCTTCGCGGGCAAGCCTCGCTCCTACAAATCATGTGTCACCCCCTCCTCCGTATAAACCCTATATAATGTGCGACTTTTAGCGATCCTCAATCCAAGGAGCTTTAGTGAGCACGTTGCCACCCTGCCCGAAATGCAATTCCGAATACACCTACGAAGACGGCGCGCAGCTGATCTGCCCGGAGTGCGCCCACGAGTGGTCCGCCAGTGGCGAAGCCGAAGCGGCGTCCGATGACACCGTGAAAAAGGATTCGGTGGGCAACGTCCTGCAGGACGGCGATACCATCACCGTGATCAAGGACCTCAAGGTCAAAGGCACGTCCCTGGTGGTCAAGGTCGGCACCAAGGTCAAGAACATCCGCCTGTGCGATGGCGATCACGACATCGACTGCAAGATCGACGGCATTGGCCCGATGAAGCTCAAATCCGAGTTCGTCAGAAAAGTCTGAAGTTGCTGTGCTCCATCCTGCGCCCGGCGTGGGATGGTGCTTCACCCTCCCCCGCTTTGCCCCGCAATCCCTCGCAGTAGCCAAACGCCAGCCGTTTTGACCTTACGCAACCTTTACCCTGAAAAAAACACAAACCGCCAATAGGCCCTTGCTATTTGATGAATAAGAATTATTCTCATTGAAACCAATCAATGGAGATGAGACCCATGACTTATTTGATCGATGCCTGGCTGGACCGCCCACACCCCTACCTCAGGATCCTGCATCGGGAAACCGGGGAAGTCTGTGCGGTGCTTGAAGAGGAAGCCTTGAACGAGCTGCAGGATCAGGGTGACCTGGACGTCAGTGGCTTGAGTTCCAGCGAGCCGGTGGTGCTCAAGGAACTGGTGCGTAATCTGTTTCTGTTCTGCTATGCCCGGGCGTTGCGCCCGTCGAATGAACTGCACCACAAGATCGAACTATGAGTAACGCTGAAAACCCTGTAGGAGCGAGGCTTGCCCGCGAAGAGGCCATCACATTCAACATCATCGCTGACTGAGACACCGCCTTCGCGAGCAAGCTTCGCTCCTACAGGTTTACAGGTTCAGGTCTTAAAGTACGTCGAGCAGCTCGACGTCGAACACCAGTACGCTGTGCGGCGGAATGCTGCCAACGCCTTGAGCGCCGTAAGCCAGTTCGCTCGGCACGTACAGACGCCATTTGCTGCCGGCATTCATCAGTTGCAGGGCTTCGGTCCAGCCAGCGATCACGCCGCCAACCGGGAATTCTGCAGGCTGGCCGCGCTCGTAGGAGCTGTCGAACACAGTGCCGTCGATCAGGGTGCCGTGGTAGTGAGTGCGCACTTGATCTTCACGGGTCGGCTTGGCGCCTTCACCTTGAGTCAGTACTTCGAATTGCAGGCCGGAAGCCAGGGTGGTGATGCCGTCACGCTTGGCGTTTTCAGCCAGGAAGGCCAGGCCTTCGCCAGCAGCGGCTTCAGCTTTGGCAGCCGCTTCGGCTTGCATGATCTCGCGGATCACTTTGAAGCTGGCGGACATTTCTTCCTGGCCCACACGGCTTGGCTTGCCGGCGAACGCGTCGGTCAGGCCAGCCAGGATGGCGTCTAGGTTAACGCCCGGTGGCGGGTTGTCGCGCAGTTGGTCGCCCAACTGACGGCCGATACCGTAGCTGACGCGGGTTTCGTCGGTGGACAGATTTACTTCGGACATGACACTGCTCCGCTGTGCGGACAGCCCTGGAACTTGCCGTGCGAGCACAGCGCATCCCGGAGCGCCCGGAACCAAAAGGGCGAGCAGACTAGCACAGATGCAGGCGTGGTGATCAGCTCTGCCAGGTCGACCGGAAGGCAATCGGTACCTTCAGGCTTTCCTCGGCACTGGCGCCGAGCCCGCACATCTCGTCATGAACCGAGGTGTGCACCAGGTTGAATTGCAGCTTGGGAAAAGCGTGCAGCACTTCGCGCGCGTGTTCGACCGAACGCAGATGAAACATCTGGCCGTGGGTATCGCTCAACGGATACGCCGCACCATGCATCCGCGCTTCCAGCAGATAGATCCCGCCTTCCAGCGAAATCAGGTTCAGCTCATCGACCTTCCCGGCGATGGCATACGCATTCAGCTCTTGCAGGTTCATGAGCGCACCTCTGACAGTGACGAATCAAGACCCCTACAGGCATATGCCTCGACGCTTCAAAGTACAAGCCATAAACCACACCGCCCGTCTGTTTACATTGCCCCTGTAGGAGCGAGGCTTGCCCGCGAAGGCGGCGTTACAGTCGAAACTAATGTAGTCTGACACGGCCTCTTCGCGGGCAAGCCTCGCTCCTACAGGGGTCGTGTAAATCAATGCTTGGTCAGTTTATCCAGGTAGCCCATCGCAAACGCCGAGATCACGAAGGTCATGTGAATGATCACGTACCACTTCAGATGCTCGGGATCGACGTTCTTGGCGTCCATGAAAATCCGCAGCAGGTGGATCGACGAAATCGCCACGATCGAGGCCGCGACTTTCATCTTCAGCGAAGACGAATCCATGGTCCCCAACCAATGGAGCTTCTCTTTGTTCTCGTCGATGTCCAGCTCGGACACGAAGTTCTCATAACCGGAAATCATCACCATCACCAGCAGTCCGCCCACCAGCGCCATGTCGATCAGCGACAGCAGCACCAGGATCAGGTCCGATTCCGCCATCGAGAAGACATTGGGGATGACATGGAAAACTTCCTGGAAAAACTTCAACGCCAGAGCCAACAAGCCCAAGGACAATCCGAAGTAGATCGGCGCCAGCAGCCAGCGGGAGGCGTACATTGCATTTTCGATAAAGCGTTCCATTGAGTCTCACACAAGGGCTGGTAAATGGCCGCGAGTATATCAGCCGTATGTAACAGCCAGAAACCGCCCGGAAATCCGCAACCTGCGCGTTTGTGACAAGGTTTTTCTGCTAGTGTCCAAACCATTGACAGGTTAGCGACACCGGACAGGAAGACAGGAAATGGATGTGCGATTGCCTTTAACGAGTGCCGGACTTTGCTTCGCGCTGCTGCTCGGCGGATGTTCACCCAGCGATGAGAAACGCCAGGTCAGCCTCGAAGAAAAAACCGCGCAGTTCGAAAAGTCCCTGGATGCCATTGCGGACCCGAAACTCAAGGACGCCGTTGCCGAGCTGGGCGGTTCGCTGCTGTTGCTCGAACGGGCGCAACTCAAGCTCGACAGCAAACCGCTGCAAACCGAGTACAGCGAAGACGCGCTGGCGGTGCTCAAGCACTACCCCACGCCGCAAGCGCTGGTGGACACCTACATCAACGGCCTGTTTGTGCTGCACAAGGACTCCAGCTCCGATTACCTGACCGACCTGCAACCGGTATTCCCTTTCAACTTCAGCATTCCCGCAGCCTTCCTCTTCCCCCATGGTCTGGAATGGCAATCGGTGACCCTGAGCAACAAGCGCGTCATTCCCTTCCAGCCGGAATGGTCGGAAACCGATCCCGGCATCCAGTTGAGCCCTTCCAGTTCGAACCTGACCAACCCCGATGACCTGACGGTGACCTACCCGTTCATCGATGGCCTGGACGTGGAAAACAAGAACCAGCCACAACCGGTGAGCCTGCAAGGCAAGGTCGAAGTGGTTGCGCCACGCCGCCTGTACAGCTTCGACCTGACGAAAAAAGACGTCGGCCAGACCCGCACCAACGACAACCTCAGCGTCACCCTGCTAAAGCTCGGCCCCAACTACGCCGAAGTCGAACTCAGTAACGCCTTGCCATTGGCCCCGGAAGTCAGCGAAACACCGCTCAACCCGCTGATCGTGCAAGCCAAGGACAGCACCGGGCAGTTTCTCTCGCGCTCGGGCTCAATCAACGAAACCGCCGCGCAAATCGCCTTTTACCAAAAACAACTCGCGCAACTGCAACAACAGAAAGCCTGGACCGAGACGCTCGAAAAACAGCTGGACGAAGACCAGCGAGCGTTTGAGAAGCAGCAGACCCGGCATTACACCAAGGTGTATTTCAACGGCCCGATCGAGACGCTCGAAGTCAGTGTGCTGGACTTCTCCAGCGCCACCGTGACGCGCAAGGACCTGAACCTGCCGATACGCCGCTTTGATCACGACACCACCGAAAAAACCATCCAGCCGTTGAGCTTGCCGGTGGTGGTGTACGACGATCAGGCGCCGATCTGGCTCAAAGGCGCGACACTCGGCGAGGAACAGCTGAAAAAGAGCGTCAGCATTACCCAGTCGGTGGATGACCCGAGTGCGGCGCGCATCGAGTTCGATCATCCGCGCAGCTTCAACGATGAGCTGCTCGGTTCGTCCTTCAGCCCCGGCGAGAGCCCGGTGACGTTCTTCACCGCCGATGATAACGGCAAGCGCGATGAACCGATTGAATTGCCGGCCGAGGCTTACCAGATTGATCCGTTGCGCGGGGTCATTACTTACGATTTGAATCTGTTTCCAGAAACACCGGTCTTTGCGGTGGGCTCGATGCCGCTGTTCCTCGCCACGATCGAACAGAAATCACTCGACGCAAACCAACTGCCCAAGGGCCTGGAACTCAAAGGCAATGCGCTGGTGGTTGATCTGAAGCTGTTTCCCGCCCAGGAATGGCGCTTTTTCGCCAAGGACGACAGCGGTAACTATCTGAAAGAGATTCTTTCGGTCACACATGACGCGAGCGCAGAAGGCCCCGCGCTATTTGGCGTGCATTATTTCTACGGCCAGCCAACCCGACTGGAAACCTACCAACGAACCGACCTCAGCACCGTGCAATATGGTTTTGAGGTCAAACTCGACAAAACCGAGATGCCCGATGCTGATCAGTGATCAGGGCGAAACTCGAAGCCACCCAGGCTTCGACTACGGCCACCATTGATTTCCCGCAGTTGGGCTTGCAGGTGCAGGCTCCAGATTTGCGGATCATCGGCCAGCTCATAGCCATGCAGGGTCAGGCTTTCAACAATTGTGTCGAGGATAGATTCGGCCACGAACGGGCCATGAAACGGGCCTTGAGCCTTGATGGCGGAAGGTTGTTCGCCGGCCATTCCGGCGGCGAAGAGTAAGGTCCACATGCCCGTATCCCCCGCCAATGGGCGGATGGCGCACTCGATACGGGTCACAAGACCCAGGCATTGACGTGTGAGGCAGAGGTTGCGCGACATGGCGGCGACCCTCGGTAGATCCGGTATTCAGCCTCCATCGGAAGGCTGTTTCGATCCAGTGATTACTGTCCTTATCCTTGAGCTGAGAATAGAAGAAAAGTTCGTGTCGCAAGCAAAGCGAAACCAGAAGGCGCCGAGCGGTCATTGTGTGAATATTGACGTCAGCCTGATGGCACTTTTTCTACTGATTGTCGATTTCGCCAATGCATAAAAAACCCTGTAGGAGCGAGGCTTGCCCGCGAAGGCGGTGTATCAGCCAAGATTAATGTCGGCTGATAGATTGCATTCGCGGGCAAGCTTCGCTCCTACAGGGGATCTACGTCGAGATTGTTCAGGCAGGTTTGGCCTCGACCAACGCCTCCAGCGCAATCTCCTTCTCGGCTTCCTTGAGATCCTCCTCGCTGATCATTTCCGCGATCACTCGCAGGCGTTCCACGACTCGCGCATTGACGCTGCCTTCAGGGAATTCACCGTTCTCGTCCGGCGAACCAGCCGGCTCGCCCACCAACAAGCTCAGGGCTTCGTCAGCCTGGCGCACCGCGTAGACATGGAACTGCCCCGCGCGCACTGCCGCCAGCACTTTCTCGTCGAGCATCAACGTCGCCACGTTAGCCTGGGGAATGATCGCCCCTTGCTCACCGGTCAATCCGCGAGCCTCGCAGAGGCGGAAGAAGCCTTCGATCTTCTCGTTGACCCCACCGACTGCCTGCACTTCACCGAACTGGTTGATCGAACCGGTGATCGCAAAGCACTGCTTGAGTGGTGTTTTCGACAGCGCCGAGATCAGCGTGCATGCCTCGCCCAACGATGCACTGTCACCATCGACATAGCCGTAGGACTGCTCCAGCGCGATGCTCGCGGAAATCGCCAGCGGGAATTCCTGCGCATAACGGCTGCCCAGATACCCGGTGAGGATCATCACGCCTTTGGAGTGAATCGGCTGGCCAAGGTTAACTTCGCGCTCGATATCGACAATCCCGCTGCCCCCCGGATACACCGTGGCGGAAATCCGCGCCGGCACACCGAACGCCGAGTCACCGACTTCCAGCACGGTCAGCCCGTTGCACTTGCCGACGGCCGCGCCATCGGTGTCGATCAGGATGATCCCGGCCAGCATGTCGTCGAGAATCCGCGCCGAGACGCGCCCGGTGCGGGTCGCCTTGGCCTTGAGCGCACGCTCGATGTGCCCGGCATCGGTCATTTCATCGCCCGCCAGGTGACGAATGAAATCCGCTTCGCTGACCAGTTGGAACAGATCGCCAATGCGCGCCGACAAACGCCCCTGGTGTTCCGCCAGACGTGCGCTGTAGGTCGCCAGACGCGCTACCGCATCGGCGGTCAGCGGTGCCATGCCTTCTTCGGAAGTGCGGGTCTTGAGCAACTGGGCGAACTGCTCCAGGCTCTCGTCGACCATCGGGATGTCTTCGTCGAAGTCCACCAGGACGCGGAACATCTCCTGGAAGTCCGGATCGAGGTCTTGCAGCGTGTAGTAGAGCTGCCGGGCGCCGATGATGATGACTTTGACCTGCAACGGAATGTGTTGCGGGGTCAGGGTCACGGTGGCCAGACGCCCCAGTTCACCGAGCGGCGATTCCATTTTCAGTTTGCGCGACTGCAAGGCGCGCTTGAGCGCATCCCACACGAACGGCTCGCTGAGCATTTTTTCCGCTTCAAGAATCAGGAAGCCGCCGTTGGCCCGATGCAATGCACCCGGGCGCAGCTGCCGATACGTGGTGTAGAGCGCGCCCTGATCGGTGCTGTATTCGATACGGCCGAACAGGTTTTCGTAAGTCGGGTGCGGTTCGAACACCACCGGTGCGCCGCCGCTGGCCGAATGACCGACCACCAGGCTTGGCGCGTATTGCTCTTCGAGCATCTTGCGCGCTACGGCATCGACCTTGCTGTCGTCGACCAATTGCTCGACCACGGTTTTCAGCAGGTAAACCTGCATTGCTTGCAGGTAACCGCACACCGCGGCGTTCTCGGCGTATTTCTCCGACAACGGCGAAAGCAACGGCTGCAAGGCCAGGGTGATGGTTTCTTCGTTGAGCTGGCGCAGTTGATTGCTCGACTCGCGCTTCCATTGCGGCAGGCTGGCGAGTTCTTCGTTCAGACGCTCTTCCAGACCGGAAATGTCTTCGTGAAAACGCTCGCGATCGGCTTCCGGCAATTGCGCGAATTCGGCTTCATCCAGTGCCTTGCCTTCGCTCATCGGGGTGAACGCGATGTTGCTGGCGTCGCGGTACAGCGCGACTTCCTTCTCCAGTGCCAGGCGTTCGATGATGTCCAGCGCCTTGTCGTAGCGCTGGTTGAAGGCGCGGTCGATGGCGCTTTTCTTTTGCTGGTAGGACGGGTGCTCGAAAACGGCCGGAAACGTCGCCAGCAGGTTGTCGATCAGGCCGTTGATGTCACCGATGAACGCGCCGGCGGTGCCGGATGGCAATTCCAGGGCACGGGGTTCGCGCGGTTCATCGAAATTATTGACGTAGACCCAGTCCGCCGGGGTCTGCAGGCGCTTGCCTTCGGCTTTCAGGTAGCGTTTGACGAACGAGAAACGGCCAGTGCCGGGCTCGCCCATGACGAAGACGTTGTAACCGGGGCGTGGCATGGCCACACCAAACTGCAAGGCTTCAACAGCACGTTCCTGGCCAAGCACACCGCGGAAGGGCTCCAGATCATTGGTGGTAGAGAAGCTGAACTGTTCAGCGGAAAACGGACGGGTCAGCGCTTCGGGCGCTAGACGCAAGCTGGCAGCAACAGGATCAGGCATCGGGCTTCCTTACATCAGGCGGGGCAGATAGCGGCATTCTGGCGCTGCCCATACCCGACTGGCAAGGCGCGCCTCAAGTCAAAGCATAGACAAACCACCATCGCCCGGCGGGGCGGGGGCAAATCAATGTTTTACCGCGAATGTTTTGGAAAAAATCACGGAACCCTTGGAACGTGCCTAAACTCCAAACTGCGCGGCTGGAACTAATAACCGGCCCACTGGTGTCGAGATGGCACCAGAACCCCTTGTCCATTGGTATGCACACAAAGAGAACAAAGCTATGAAACGGATTCTTCTCGGTACTCTCTTCACCGTTGTATCCCTCAATGCTATGGCTCAAGCGCCAGGCGGCCCGGATTGTGGTTGGGGCAACATGCTGTTCGAAGGACAGCGCGGCACCCCGGCTCACTTCCTGGCATCCACCACGAACGGCACCTCGGGTAACGCAACATTTGGTATGACCTCCGGTACCAACGGTTGCTCGACCAACGCGGCGCTGACCTATGGCGGCAAATCCTGGATTGCCATGAATGGCATGATGAACGAGCTGTCCGAAGACATGGCCAAAGGTAACGGCGAAGCGCTGACTACCTATGCCGTGGTACTGGGCGTGGCGCCGGAAGACCGTGCGCACTTCGCCGCTGTGACTCACGAGCACTTCCAGCAGATCTTCAGCAAAGCTGACGTGACCGCTGACGACGTGCATACCAACACCCTGGCCGTCCTGAAGAGCGATCCTCGTCTGGCCAAGTACGCCACTCAAGCTTAAGCTCGAACCAACCGCTCCCTTCGGGGAGCGGCTTTTGTTTTTTGGACCTGCCCCTCTTTGGGTCTTTGTTTCTTCCGACTTAAGTTGCCCACTATGCTCAAACGCCTTGCCTGGCTGGCGCTCTGTGTCTGCGCCCCGCTGTCCGCCGCGCCACACATCGACGATCAACGTTTGCAGCAACTGGCCAACGACCCTTTCTGGATTTCCCTGGGTCATTACGAAACCGCCAAACTCGGCGGCTGGCGCAGCTATGTCAGCGACAAGAAGTTCTTCCTCGCCGCCGACGGCAATGAACACCCGGATCGTGAACTGGCCGCAACGGTACAGGCGTTGTACGCCCCCGCCAGCGCCGGCGAAAAACATGCGCAATGCGTCTACCCGGCGCGCACTCGCTGGCTCAAGGCACAACTCAACCTGAGCGATTTGCCGAAGCTGGACTGCGCCGAATTCACGCAATGGTTCAAGGACGTCGCGCCCCACAGCGCGGTGATGATTTTCCCGGCGGCATACCTCAACAGTCCGTCCTCGATGTTCGGCCACACCCTGCTGCGTATCGATCAGGCGAATGTGCAAAGCGACCAGACCGCCCTGCTCAGCTACGCGATCAACTTCGGCGCCTACATCGAAGGCTCGGACAACAGCATCCTGTATGCCTGGAAAGGCTTGATGGGCGGCTATCCGGGGTTGTTTGCGCTGGTGCCGTATCAGGAAAAACTCTCCGAGTACCGCAGCCTGGAGAACCGCGATCTGTGGGAATACCGGCTCAACCTGACCCAGCAAGAAACCGAGCGCATGGTCGAGCACGTCTGGGAGCTCAAGCAGATCCAGTTCGACTATTTCTTCTTCGACGAAAACTGCTCCTATCGCCTGCTCGAACTGCTGCAAGTGGCGCGGCCGAGCCTGCGCCTGACCGAACAATTCCCGCTGACGGCAATCCCGACCGATACCGTCAAAGCCGTGAAAGAAGCCGGGTTGGTGGAATCGATCCAATATCGCCCGTCCCGCGAGCGTGAATTGCTGAGCCGCGCCGAGCCGCTGAACGGTGAAGAACAGGATTGGGTGCTGAAAGTCAGCGCCGATCAAAAACAACTGCAGGCCCCGACCTTCAAAGCGCAGCCCAAGGATCGCCAAGCGCTGATCATCGACGCCGCCTACCGACTTGAACGCTACCGCGCCAACGGCCAGGAACGCGATCCGCAACGGGCCCAGCGCAGTTTCGAACTGCTGCGCGCGATCAATCAGAACCCGCCGCCGGAGCTGGACATCCCGCGTCCAGGTTTGCCTGAAGACGGTCACGAATCCCGCACCTGGCAGGCCGGTATCGGCACCCGGGGCGACAAGGCTTTCGGCGAGTACGGCTTGCGCATGGCCTATCACGATCTCAACGACAACGCCGAGAGCTTTCCGCTGGGCGCGCAGATCGAAATCCTGCAAATGAAGCTGCGCCAGTACGAAGGCAATCACTGGCAATTGCAGCAACTGGACCTGGCGACCATCCGCTCCCTGACCCCGCGCAATGAGCTGTTGCAGCCGCTGTCCTGGCAAGTCACCGGCGGCCTGGAACGGGTGCCGGGCAAACATGACGATGAAACCCTGGTCAGCCACGTCAACGGCGGTGCCGGCGGGACCTGGCAACTCGGCGAGGACATGCTCGGCTTCGCCCTGGGCACGGTGCGCATCGAACACAACAACGACTTCGCCGGATTCGTCGCCCCGGCGGCCGGTTTCAACAGTGGCGTGTTGTGGAAAAACCCGCTGGGCAATTTCAGCCTGGAAACCAAGGGCGATTTCTTCACCAACGGCGAAGTGCGCCGCAGCGTGAGCCTGAACCAGCAGTGGGAATTGTCGCGCAACCTCGGCCTGCGTCTGAGCGCCCAGCGAGAATTCAGCCACCTCGCCTCCCCCGAGAACGAAGTGATGCTTGAAGTGAAGTGGTATCACTACTGACCCACCCCCAATCCCCTGTGGGAGCGAGCCTGCTCGCGAAAGCGGTGTGTCAGTCAACATCTACGTTGACTGACAGATTGCATTCGCGAGCAGGCTCGCTCCCACAGGGAGATTCGTGTCATCCAACGGATTAATCACAGCCCTTTCACAAATGCCTGACGAATCGACTTCTAGACTTCCCTTATAGGCCGTCAAACGGCCGGGAGTCCGAGATGTGGCGTTGTGTGGGTGTGGTGGGGTTGTTGCTGTTGTGCGCGGGTTGCCAGTCGACCCACGAAGATCTGATCGCCAAGGGTTACCCGCCGGCATTCGCTGACGGCTTCGATGACGGTTGCGTCAGTGGTCGTCAGGCGGCCGGGGCGATGACCGGTGAATTTCGCAAAAACGTGCCGCGTTATCTCAAGGACAAACAGTACGCCGAGGGCTGGAGCGATGGCTTCCGCCAGTGTCAGGCGATGCTGGAAAACCGCGATCGCGAGGACTATCGCAGCCACCATTGGGACGACCGCGACCGAGCCTGGCAACAGCAAAAAGACCAGGACGCCGCCCGAGCGTTTCGCTCGCCCTGAGTCGCTGGCAGACATCCGTCGAAACTAAATCCCTGCGAGCATGGCCCAAACCCTATAACGGGAGAAAACCATGAGCCGTGCTTTCGTCAATGAAGATAACGCCGCCGCGCAAGCCGATCAGCCGGTAGAACGGCAGGTCAGCGCGCAACCCAACTACGTCACCCCCGCCGGCCTCGCCCAGCTACAAGCGAAACTCGCCGAGCTGCAGAACCTGCTGAATGAGCAAAGCGCAAAAGGTGAACTGGCTGACAAGCAACGCCAGGCCGACCTAGAGCGCGACTGGCGGTATTTCAACCAGCGACTGCAAAGCGCCCAACTGGTTGTACCGGCCTCCTCTACTGACAAAGTGCAGATTGGCGCTTGGGTGACGTTTGCCGATGAGCAGGGCAATGAGCAGCGTGTGCAACTGGTGGGCGAGGATCAGGCCGATGCGGCCAGTGGGCTGATCAATTGGGGTTCGCCGCTTGGGCGGGCATTGTTGGGTGTGCAGGTGGGGGATGAAGTGCTGTGGAAGCGGCCGGCGGGGGATTTGCTGATTGAGGTTTTGAGCATAGAGATTGGGTGAGTTTGAGGGCCCCGTCGCGGGCAAGCCTCGCTCCTACAGGGGAATGCATTCCAAATGTGGGAGCGGGCTTGCTCGCGAAGGCCACACCCCGGTCTATCTGAATAAAACCCATAAAAAAACGGAGCCCCTGAAGGCTCCGTTTTTTCATGCAACCAACCAGATATCAGGCCAGTTTCTTGTGCCGTACACGGTGCGGCTGGGCAGCCGCTTCGCCGAGGCGCTTTTTACGATCCGCTTCGTACTCGGTGTAGTTACCTTCAAAGAAGATCGCTTGCGAGTCGTCTTCGTACGCCAGGATGTGAGTCGCGACGCGGTCAAGGAACCACCGATCGTGAGAGATCACAATGGCGGCGCCCGGGAAGTCCAGCAGGGCTTCTTCCAGGTTTGGCTGGGTTTCAACGTCGAGGTCGTTGTACTGTTCTTCGTCCAGATTGTAGTTCCCACCCTCCTTCAGGGTCAGCGCCAGGTGCAAGCGACCGCGCTCACCACCGGACAGGTCCTTGACGAACTTCTGCTGATCGCCACCCTTGAAGTTGAAGCGACCGACGTAGGTACGCGACGGAATCTCGTAGTTACCGATGCGGATCTGATCGGAACCGTCGGAGATTTGCTGGAACACAGTCTTGCTGCCGTCCAGGTCTTCGCGGCTCTGATCGACGCACGCCAGTTGCACGGTTTCGCCGACTTCGATGCTGCCCGAATCCGGTTGTTCCTTGCCCATCAGCATGCGGAACAGCGTGGATTTACCCGCACCGTTACCGCCGATCACGCCGACGATGGCGCCTTTAGGCATGGAGAACGACAGGTTGTCGATCAACACGCGATCGCCGTAGCCCTTGGTGACGTTCTTGAATTCGATGACCTTGTCACCCAGGCGCGGACCGGCCGGGATGTAGATCTCGTTGGTTTCGCTGCGTTTCTGGAATTCCTGCGATTGCATTTCTTCGAAGCGTTGCAGACGAGCCTTGGATTTGGACTGGCGGGCCTTGGCGCCTTTGCGCACCCACTCCAGTTCTTCCTTCATGGCTTTTTCGTGGGCCGACTGCTGCTTGGATTCGGCAGCCAGACGATCGGACTTGGCTTCAAGCCAACCCGAATAGTTGCCCTCGTAAGGGATACCGGCGCCGCGGTCGAGTTCGAGAATCCAGCCAGCAACGTTATCCAGGAAGTAACGGTCGTGCGTGATCGCTACCACAGTGCCCGGGAAGTCGTGCAGGAAGTGCTCCAGCCAGGCGACGGAATCGGCGTCCAAGTGGTTGGTCGGTTCGTCGAGCAGCAACATGTCGGGGGCGGACAGCAGCAGGCGGCACAGGGCCACACGACGCTTTTCACCACCGGACAGGAATTCGACCTTGGCATCCCACGCCGGCAGACGCAGCGCATCGGCGGCGACTTCCAGTTGGCGATCCAGATTGTGACCGTCGCTGGCTTGCAGGATGGCTTCGAGCTTGGCCTGTTCAGCCGCCAGTTTGTCGAAGTCGGCATCTTCTTCAGCGTAAGCCGCGTAGACCTCGTCCAGGCGTGCCTGGGCGTTCTTGATCACGCTGACCGCTTCCTCGACCACTTCACGCACGGTCTTGGTCGGATCCAGGATTGGTTCCTGCGGCAGGTAGCCGATGTTCAGCTCCGGCATCGGACGGGCTTCGCCCTCGAACTCGGTGTCGACGCCAGCCATGATTTTCAGCAGCGTGGACTTACCCGAACCGTTGAGGCCGAGTACGCCGATCTTGGCGCCGGGGAAGAAGGACAGCGAAATGTTTTTCAGGATTTCCCGCTTCGGCGGAACAACTTTGCCCAGCCGATGCATGGTGAAGACGTATTGAGCCATGGAGAACCTTGGGTCAGTGACAGATGAATGATTGGAGCGCAGGCAAAGCCCGGCCAGGCTGTGCGCGTCGTCGCTTGATAAGCATCAATGCGCGCGCGCTGAAAAAACCTGATTCTAGGAGCTGGAACGCTCCCGCGTAACCGGCAAAGCTACCTGAATGACCGATGGCAGTCCAGCCGGGAGGGGCTGGCACTTAGCCACAACTCAAGGCATGCTAGCCGCCCTCCGGGCGTCCGGCTTATAGTGCACGTCGCGCCAGTCCAGCCAAACCGCAGGATTTCAGTTTGTCTAATGTCACGCCGCCTCTTTCCAACCGTGCACCGGCTGCTGCGCTCGGCTCCCCCCTGCGCGGAACTTTGAAGGGCGCACTCGCGACTCTCGTGCTGTTGCTGCTCGCGCTGTTGTTTTGGCAATTGCTGGATCAACTGCGCGAAACCCAGAAAAACCAGCGCCAGTACACCATCGACTACACCGCCGACCTGGCCTCGCAAGTCAGCCTGAACATGGCGCTCAACGCGCAGATCGCGCTGAATCTGCTACCGATCGTCGAGCAACCGCAATCCGCCGACGAACAGCAGGCCCTGCTGCGCAAATTGCAGCAGTCGCTGCCCGACCTGCGCAGCCTGGCGTTATTGAGCCCGTCCGGCAAAATTCTCACCGACAGCGCCGCCGACAGCCAGGACGCCGACTACCTCAGCGATCTGGTGCGCCGCAGCCGTTCGCAAGCCCACTATTTCAGCAACGCCGACGATGGCTCCGTGGTGCACTTGCTGCTGCATCAGGCCAGCGGCAGCACTCGCGGTTATTGGGCCTTGCGCCTGACCCCGACATTTTTCTCCTCGCTGACCAAACAGAGCGAAGCCGGGATTCGCCCGTTGTGGCTGGTGGAAAACCGCGTCAATCATCAAATCATCAGTCGCGATGAAGCCCTGCCGGCGACCCGCCAGGGCACGCTGAGCGACGATGACCTGGCCAACAGCGTGTTGACCGTGCCCCTGAGCAGCAGCGACTGGCAACTGCGTGGGCTGTTCGACCGTCAACAGGTGCTCGAACAACTGCTGCCGGCGTTCATCGGCAAATGCCTGCTGGGCCTGGCGTTCTCCCTGCTGCCATTTATCGCGCTGCTGAACATGCGCCGACGTCAGCGTCAGCTACATGAAGGACGCCGCCGCTATCAGGACATTTTCGAAGGCACCGGCGTTGCGCTGTGCGTGCTCGACCTGTCCGGGCTGAAAAGTTTTTTCGACAAGGCCCAACTCAACAACACTGAACAACTGAAGGCCTGGCTAGAAGTCCCGGAACAACGCCTGCAACTGCTGCAGGAATTGCGCATCACCGAGGTCAACCAGGTCGCCCTGCAACTGCTCAACGTCAATTCCTGCGATCAGGCCTGGAAACTGCTGATCGATGGCTGTCCGCTGGATGGCACCGCCATCGGCAACCAAGTCCTTGAAGCCGTGCTCAACCAGCAAAAACAACTCGAACTGGAAATCAAACTCCAGGACACCAACGGCCGCGACCAGCATCTGTGGCTGGTGCTGCGCCTGCCGGAAGAGCAACACGACTACAAAGCGGTGATCCTGAGCATCAACGACATCACCAGCCGCAAGCTCATCGAGCTGTCGCTGCTGGAGCGTGAGGGCTTTTGGTCCGACGTGGTGCGCACCGTGCCGGATCACCTGTACGTGCAGGACGTGATAAGCCAGCGGATGATCTTCAGCAACCACCATCTGGGGCAAACGCTGGGCTACAACCGCACCGAACTGCACCAGATGGGCGAGTATTTCTGGGAAATCCTGCTGCACCCCGAAGATGCCGACTATTACCACCGCTCGCGCCAGACCCAACGCCAGGGCGGTTTTTCGCAATTGCTGCAATGCCAGCTGCGTTTCCGTCATCGCGATGGCAACTGGCGGCGTTTCGACATGCGCGAGCAAGCCCTGGCGCGGGACAAGCACGATCAAGTCACACGCATCATCGGTGTGGCCAAGGACATCACCGAGCAGATCGAGGCGAGTGAATCCCTGCGTGACAGCGAACAGCGCTACCGCATGCTCGCCGAAAGCATCAGCGACGTGATTTTCTCCACTGACAGCAAGCTGTCGCTCAATTACGTCAGCCCTTCGGTGCAAGCGGTGCTCGGCTATGACGTCGACTGGATTTTCCAGAACGGCTGGCAATCGACCATCGCCAACCCGCAACAGCTGTCAGGCATCTACAGCCTGATGGACCGGGTCAGCAAATCTCTGGATAAACCCGAGCAACTGGCGTTGTTACGCAGTCAGGTGCAGACCCAGTTGTTCCTGTTCGACTGCTTGCGCGCCGACGGACGCAAGATCCCGATCGAACTGCGACTGGTGCTGGTCTGGGACGAACATGGCGGTTTCGAAGGCGTGCTCGGGGTCGGTCGTGACATCAGCCAGCAGCGCCGCGCCGAGAAAGACCTGCGGATGGCGGCCACGGTATTCGAGCATTCGACCTCGGCGATCCTGATCACCGACCCGGCCGGCTACATCGTCCAGGCCAACGAAGCGTTCAGTCGCGTCAGCGGTTATGCGGTGTCGCAGGTCCTCGACCAGTTGCCGAACATGCTCACCGTCGACGAGCAACAGGAAGCGCATCTGCGTTATGTGCTCAAGCAATTGCATCAGCACAGCACCTGGGAAGGCGAAGTCTGGCTCAAACGGCGCAATGGCGAGCATTACCCGGCGTGGGTCGGCATCACGGCGGTGCTCGACGACGAAGGCGATCTCGCCAGTTACGTGTGCTTCTTCAGCGACATCAGCGAGCGCAAGGCCAGTGAGCAGCGGATTCATCGCCTGGCTTATTACGACGCCCTGACCCACCTGCCCAACCGCACGCTGTTCCAGGATCGCCTGCACACCGCGCTGCAATCGGCGGAACGGCAGAAGTCGTGGGTGGTGCTGATGTTCCTCGACCTCGACCGTTTCAAGCCGATCAACGACTCCCTGGGCCACGCCGCCGGCGACCGCATGCTCAAGGAAATGGCCACGCGCCTGCTCGGTTGCGTCGACGATGACGACACGGTGGCGCGCATGGGCGGTGACGAGTTCACCTTGTTGCTGCAACCGCGGATCAACCGTGAAGTGGCGCTGAACCGGGCGATTCACGTGGCTGAACAGATTCTTGCCAGCCTGGTGAAACCGTTTGTGCTGGAAGGTCGCGAGTTCTTTGTCACGGCGAGTATCGGCATCGCCCTGAGCCCGCAGGACGGCAATGAACTCAGCCAGTTGATGAAGAACGCCGACACCGCGATGTACCACGCCAAGGAGCGCGGCAAAAACAACTTCCAGTTCTATCAGGCGGACATGAACGCCAGCGCCCTCGAGCGCCTGGAGCTGGAAAGCGACTTGCGCCACGCCTTGGAGCAAAACGAATTTGTGCTGTATTACCAGCCGCAGTTCAGCGGCGACGGCAAACGCCTGACGGGCGCTGAAGCCCTGCTGCGCTGGCGTCATCCGCGTCGCGGCCTGGTGCCGCCGGGGGATTTCATTCCGGTGCTCGAAGAGCTCGGTCTGGTGGTGGATGTCGGCGACTGGGTGATCAGCGAGGCCTGCCGTCAGCTCAAGACCTGGCATCAGGCCAAAGTGCGGGTGCCGAAGGTTTCGGTGAACATCTCGGCACGGCAGTTCTCCGATGGCCAGCTTGGCAACCGCATCGCCAACATCCTCAAGGAAACCGGCCTGCCGCCGGCGTGCCTGGAGCTGGAACTGACCGAAAGTATCCTGATGCGCGAAGTCAGCGAGGCGATGCAGATTCTTGCCGGGTTGAAAAACCTCGGCCTGAGCATTGCGGTCGACGACTTCGGCACCGGTTATTCATCGCTCAACTACCTCAAGCAGTTCCCGATCGACGTACTGAAAATCGACCGCACCTTCGTCGACGGCCTGCCGTCGGGCGAACAGGATGCGCAGATTGCCCGGGCGATCATCGCCATGGCCCACAGCCTGAACCTGGCGGTAATCGCCGAGGGCGTGGAAACCCACGAACAACTCGACTTCCTGCGTGAGCATGGGTGTGACGAGGTTCAGGGGTATCTGTTCGGGCGGCCGATGCCGGCGAGCCGGTTTGAAGCGCAGTTCAGTAATGATGCGTTGTTCATGTTTGATTGAGATTTGTAGCGCGGCGGATGACGCCTTCGCGGGCAAGCCTCGCTCCTACAGGTTTCGGGGTGTACGCACCGTTTGTGAACACCGCGTCCCTTGTAGGAGCGAGGCTTGCCCGCGAAGAGGCCAGCACGATCACCGCTGATCCCCTCATGAAGCCCACTTGTCTGCGACATGATGTCCTTTCATATGCCATCTAAAACCCATTGGGTTAGAATGCCCCCCTTTTCTGCCCCGATCCTTGAGGACCGCCATGTTCAGCCGTGATTTGACTATTGCCAAGTACGACGCCGATCTCTTTGCCGCCATGGAGCAAGAAGCTCAGCGCCAGGAAGAACACATTGAGCTGATCGCTTCGGAAAACTACACCAGCCCTGCGGAGATGGAAGCTCAAGGCTCGGAACTGACCAACAAGTACGCCGAAGGCTACCCGGGCAAGCGCTACTACGGTGGTTGCGAGTTCGTCGACGTGGTTGAGCAACTGGCCATCGACCGCGCCAAAGAACTGTTCGGCGCCGATTACGCCAACGTTCAGCCGCACGCCGGTTCCCAAGCCAACAGCGCCGTTTACCTGGCCCTGCTGCAAGCTGGCGACACCATCCTGGGCATGAGCCTGGCCCACGGCGGTCACCTGACACACGGCGCCAGCGTTTCGTCCTCCGGCAATATGTACACCGCCGTTCAATACGGTATCGATGCCAACGGCCTGATCGACTACGACGAAGTCGAGCGCCTGGCGGTCGAGCACAAGCCGAAAATGATCGTGGCCGGTTTCTCTGCCTACTCGCAGATCCTCGACTTCCCGCGTTTCCGCGAAATCGCTGACAAAGTCGGTGCCTACCTGTTCGTTGACATGGCCCACGTGGCCGGTCTGGTCGCCGCTGGCGTCTACCCGAACCCGGTGCCTTTCGCTGACGTCGTGACCACCACCACGCACAAGACCCTGCGCGGTCCACGTGGCGGCCTGATCCTGGCTCGCGCCAACGCCGACATCGAGAAGAAGCTGAACTCCGCCGTATTCCCGGGCGCCCAGGGTGGCCCACTGGAGCACGTGATCGCTGCCAAGGCGATCTGCTTCAAAGAAGCGCTGCAGCCTGAGTTCAAGACTTACCAGCAACAAGTGGTGAAAAACGCCAAGGCCATGGCCGGCGTGTTCATCGAGCGCGGTTTCGACGTGGTATCCGGCGGTACTGAAAACCACCTGTTCCTGCTGTCGCTGATCAAGCAGGAAATCTCCGGTAAAGACGCCGACGCCGCTCTGGGCAAGGCTTTCATCACCGTGAACAAGAACTCCGTGCCAAACGATCCACGCTCCCCGTTCGTGACCTCCGGTCTGCGTTTCGGTACTCCAGCCGTGACCACTCGCGGCTTCAAGGAAGCCGAGTGCAAAGAGCTGGCTGGCTGGATCTGCGACATCCTGGCTGACCTGAACAACGAAGCGGTGATCGACGCCGTTCGTGAGAAGGTCAAGGCCATCTGCAAAAAGCTGCCGGTTTACGGCGCTTAATTGCACCGCTGAATCGCAGCGATAAAAAAACCGGTCAGTGATGGCCGGTTTTTTTTCGCCTGGATTTTTTTCAAACCGGGAAAAGGCTCAAGGTCGGGGCATTGCGCTCAACTGGTAAGACCGGTAAAGCCAATCGTGCATTTTTCACTTGCGATCCGCCAAAAACAGCGCCTAGACTGCGCCTGCACTGGACATACCGGTAAGACCACAATAATTAAGTCCTGAATCTGATGCGTTCAAGCGCACGGCAGCCAGGACACCGACCAGGATTCCTCCCATGCTCAGATGGTGCTCGCGTTCAATCTTCCTCCAAGTGGTTCTCGGACTGGTGCTCGGCATCGTCTGCGGGCTGACCCTTCCCGAATACTCCGCACAGCTCAAACCCCTGGGCGACGGTTTCATCAAACTGATCAAGATGCTCATCGGCCTCATCGTGTTCTGCGTGGTGGTCAGCGGCATCAGCGGTGCCGGCGACTTGAAGAAGGTCGGGCGCATCGGCCTCAAGTCGGTGATCTACTTCGAAGTGTTGACCACCATCGCTCTGGTGATCGGCTTGGTGTTCGCCTTCAGCACCGGTATCGGCAGCGGCGCGAACATTCATCTGGAGCAGCTCTCCACGGCCGATATCGGCGACATCGCCCAGCGCGGCCAGCACATGCACACCACCACGCAGTTCCTGATGGACCTGATTCCGACGTCGGTGATCGGCGCTTTCGCGGACAACAACATCCTGCAGGTGCTGCTGTTCTCGGTACTGTTTGGCAGCGCGTTGAACCTGGTGGGCGAAGCGGCCTCGGGCATTTCCCGGCTGATCAACGAACTCAGCCACGTGATTTTCCGCATCATGGGCATGATCGTGCGCCTGGCGCCGATCGGCGTGTTCGGCGCCATCGCTTTCACCACCAGCAAATATGGCCTGGATTCCCTGCAACACTTGGGCAGTCTGGTGGGCCTGTTCTACCTGACCTGCGCCGCGTTTGTGTCGCTGATTCTCGGTCTGGTAATGCGCCTGTCCGGCCTGCGGATGTGGCCGTTGCTCAAGTACCTGCGCGAAGAATTGATGATCGTCATGGGCACCGCCTCTTCCGACGCCGTGCTGCCGCAGATCATGCGCAAGCTTGAGCACCTGGGCATCGGCAGTTCGACGGTCGGGCTGGTGATTCCAACCGGGTACTCGTTCAACCTCGACGGTTTCTCGATCTACCTGACCCTGGCCATCGTCTTCATCGCCAACGCCACCGGTACGCCGCTGGCCATGACTGATCTGCTGACGATTCTGCTGGTGTCGCTGATCACCTCCAAAGGTGCCCACGGCATCCCCGGCTCGGCGCTGGTGATTCTGGCGGCAACCCTGACCGCGATCCCGGCGATTCCAGTAGTCGGCCTGGTGCTGGTGCTGGCGGTGGACTGGTTCATGGGCATTGGCCGGGCGCTGACCAACCTGATCGGTAACTGCGTCGCCACCGTGGCCATCGCCCGCTGGGAAAAAGACATCGATATCCAGCGCGCAAACAAGGTGCTTTCCGGACAGCAGGGTTATACCTTCCAGCCGAGAAAACCGGTCGCGCCGGCGCATCAACAGGAATTTTGAATCATGCGGGAGTCTGCCTCGGGGCAGGCTCCCCAGCCATTACCCATGGAGCCAACAGTGATTACCACTTCAACGGTCGTCAATTCAGTCGTAGAAAAACTTCGGGCCGCGCTGGCCCGGGGTCAGTGGCGCTCCGGCGATATGCTGCCGGGCCAGCGTGAACTGGCCGAACAACTGGGCATCAGCCGCCCGAGCCTGCGCGAAGCAGTGATCGTGCTGGAAACCCTCGGGCTGGTGCGCTCGATGCCGGGCAAAGGCGTGGTGGTGCTGGAAGCCAATCTCAGTGACAGCCAGCATCATGACAGTGCAGTTGCCGGCGCCAGCCTGGAAGACGTGCTGCAACTGCGCTACACCCTTGAGCCGTTCATTGTCGGGTTGGTAGCGCAATCGATCAGCAGCAAGGAAGTCGGGCAACTGCGCCTGACCCTGATGGACATGCGCGAAGCGCTGGAAGCCAACGACGCCGAAGCCGGGGTCAACGCCTACATCGCGTTCCACGAAGAGCTGTTCACCCTGACCTCGAACCCGATCTTCCAGAGCGTGGTGCAACAGACCAGCAACGCCCTCAAGCAAAGCGCCGAAGTACTGCGCAATTCGCCTGAGCATCTGGCCGAACGCCTTGAAGAAAACGAAGCCGTGGTCCGTGCGATCCGCAGCAAGAACAGCGCCCAAGCCAGCGCCGAAATGCGTCGGCACATCCTTCGCGAAGGCCAGCGCATGGGCATCGAACTGAACATTCCGGACGACAACCTCGGCAGTTGAAACCATCCGAACTGGAGACAGGCCATGAACAGCTTCGCCTCAGCGCAAACCCTCACTGCCCTGCCCTTCCCCCGGCGGGCGGATGATCTCTACTCACAGATCTTCGACGCGATTCTCGAACTGCGCATTGATGCGGCCAGTCGCTTTACCGAAGAAAGCCTGGCGCAAATGTTCAGCGCCCGACGCAGTGACGTTCGCGGCGTACTGACGCGACTGTCGCATCAGCAGATCATTGTCCTTCGCACCAACCATCGGCCCCGCGTCGCGTCGCTGGATCACGAGCAGACCCGGCAGATGCTGCATGCTCGGCGGCTAACCGAGATCACGCTGGTGCGACTGGCCTGTCAGCAATCCCGGCCGCAAGACTTGAAACCGCTACGTGCCTTGATCGACAGCGAACGCCACTGCACCGCACGCGGTCCGGCGATTCGGTTATCCGGGGAGTTTCATTTGCGCCTGGCAGAAATGGCCGGGAATGCACCGTTGGCGCATTTTCTCTGCAGCTTGGTGCCGCTGACGTCGTTGGCGATTGCGCAGTTTGATGCACAGGCGCAAGACTATTGCGTGTGGCAGGTGCATCTGGGGATTCTGGAGGCTGTGGAGCGTCGGGATGCCGTTGCGGCGGTGACCTTGCTGAGCCGGCATCTGGATTATCTGGAGGGGATGTTGCTGAACGCTGGACCGACACTCAGTCAGAGTCGTGTTGCTGGTTAGATTGTCTTCGCGGGCAAGCCTCGCTCCTACAGGTATGTCGCCGCCCTTGTAGGAGCGAGGCTTGCCCGCGAAGGCGTCATCACAGACAAACTGACAATTTCAATCCGCCGCCACCCGCTCAAACCCCGCCCGAATCTTCTCTTCCGGCAAATCATCGGCAATAAACACGATCACACTTTCCCGCGCCTCACCCTCAGCCCATTCGGTGTCCCAATCGAAGCCGTACAACTTCAACACGCCTTGAAACACCATGCGCCGTGGCTCGCCGACGATGCTCAACACACCTTTGTAACGCAGCAATTGCTTGCCATGGTCTTCCAGCAGTTCGTTCATGAACTCGCTGAGCTTGTCGAGATCCAGCGGTTTGTCGGTGCGCAGCACCAGGCTGGAAATGCGGTCGATGGACGGCGCTTTGCTCACCGGTCGCAGACTCACGCCACCGCCGAGGTCGGCGTTGAGGTTGAAACCGCGCACATCGAGCAGTTCCGCCAGGTCGATCTTGCCGTGCTCGACCACGCGAATCGGCGCACGACGGTTGATGCGGGTCAGGCGTTCGCTGAGGGCGGTGAAGGTCGGCTCGTCCACCAGATCCCGTTTGCTCACCAGCAAACGATCGGCAAAACCGATTTGCGCCTGGGCGATGGTCTGGGTCAGGTGCGTCTCGGCGTGGGCGGCGTCCACCAGGGTGATGATGCCGTCGAGAATGTAGCGCTCGCGCAGTTCTTCATCGATGAAAAAGGTTTGCGCCACCGGGGCCGGGTCGGCCAGGCCGGTGCACTCGATCACCAGGCGGTCGAAGGCGATTTCACCGCTGTCCAGGCGTTCGAGCAGCAGGTACAGGGCCTTGGTCAGGTCGGTGTGAATGGTGCAGCAGACGCAGCCGTTGGACAGCGTCATCACTTGCACCGGCTCTTCGCCCAACAGCTGGGTGTCGATGCCGGCGTCGCTGAATTCGTTTTCGATCACGGCGATTTTCAGGCCGTGCTCGGCTTTGAGCAGGTAGCGCAACAGCGTGGTTTTACCCGCGCCAAGGAAGCCGCTGAGGATGGTTACCGGGATGGGAGAGGACAACTGGAATCTCCTGTTCACAAAATTAAAGACCAATACAAAAACAAATGTGGGAGCGAGCCTGCTCGCGAAAGCGGTGTGTCAGTCAACAACAGTGTCGACTGACAGATTGCCTTCGCGAGCAGGCTCGCTCCCACAAGGTGATGCGTTACTTCAGTGCCAATAAATCAGCAACACTTCGGCCCACCCTTGCCACCGTAACGCGCTTCCTGACGTTCGCGGAAGAACATCTCATAGCTCATCACCGGTTTGTCCGGGTGTTTGGTTTGCATATGCTCGACGTAGTTGTCGTAGTCGGGCATGCCGACCATCAGGCGCGCAGCCTGACCGAGGTATTTACCGAGGCGACTCAGGTCATTGAACATCGTTGCAATCCTCGATCACGCGTCCGGCAAAGCCTGGAAGGGTGCTTCTTTATCCGTGCGTTCTTTTGTACCCCAAGCCGAAATACCGACCTTGAGCGCATAGAACAGGATGCTGAATACCACGAACAGGAACAGCGCCGTCAGCGTTGCGTTGGTGTAGGCGTTGAAGATTACGTGCTGCATTTGCGTAATGTCCTTGGCCGGGGCGAGGATCTGACCGTTGGCCAGGGCATAGCTGTATTTTTTCGCCAGCGACAGGAAGCCGATCGCCGGGTTGGCGTCGAACAGCTTGATGAAGCCGGCAGTGGTGGTGCAGATCAACAACCACGCCGCTGGCATCAGGGTCACCCAGATGTAGCGTTGGCGTTTCATTTTGATCAGTACGACGGTGGCAAGCATCAGCGCGATACCGGCGAGCATCTGGTTGGAGATGCCGAACAGCGGCCACAAGGTGTTAATCCCGCCCAATGGGTCGATCACGCCTTGGTACAGCAACCAGCCCCACATCGCCACACAACCGGCGGTGGCGATCAGGTTGGCAGTCCAGGACTCGGTGCGTTTCAGCGCCGGGACGAAGGAGCCGAGCAAATCCTGGAGCATGAAACGTCCAGCACGGGTGCCAGCATCGACAGCGGTCAGGATGAACAGCGCCTCGAACAGGATCGCGAAGTGGTACCAGAACGCCATGGTGTTTTCACCCGGCAGCACGCTGTGCAGGATTTGCGCGATACCAACCGCCAACGTCGGCGCACCGCCGGCACGGGCCAGGATGGTGGTTTCACCAATGTCATGGGCCACCGCTTGCAAGGCTTCAGGCGTAATCGCAAAACCCCAGCTGCTGACGGTTTGCGCCACGGCCACCACGTCACCGCCGACCACGGCCGCCGGACTGTTCATGGCGAAGTACACGCCCGGCTCGATGACCGAAGCGGCAACCATCGCCATGATCGCGACAAAGGATTCCATCAACATCGCGCCATAGCCGATGTAGCGGGAATTGACTTCGTTATCCAACAGCTTCGGCGTCGTGCCGGAAGAAATCAGCGCGTGGAAACCGGACACCGCGCCACAGGCAATGGTGATGAACAGGAACGGGAACAGACCGCCCTTCCACACCGGCCCGGTGCCATCGACGAACTGGGTCAATGCCGGCATTTTCAGCTCGGGCATGGTCACCAGGATGCCAATCGCCAGAGCGATGATGGTGCCGATTTTCAGGAAGGTGGAGAGGTAGTCACGCGGCGCCAGGATCAGCCACACCGGTAACGAGGCGGCAACGAAACCGTAACCGACCAGCATCCAGGTAATCTGCACGCCAGTGAAGCTGAACGCCTTGGCCCACACCGGATCGGCGGCAATCTGCCCGCCCAGCCAGATCGAACCCAGCAGCAGCAAGACGCCGACCACGGAGATTTCGCCGATGCGACCCGGGCGGATGTAGCGCATGTAAATGCCCATGAACATCGCGATCGGGATGGTCGCCATCACCGTGAAAATACCCCACGGACTCTCGGCCAGGGCTTTCACCACGATCAGCGCCAGCACCGCGAGGATGATGATCATGATCAGGAAGCAGCCGAACAGCGCAATAGTCCCCGGGATGCGGCCCATTTCTTCCCGGACCATGTCGCCCAGGGAGCGGCCATTGCGGCGGGTGGACATGAACAGGACCATAAAGTCCTGCACCGCACCCGCCAGCACCACGCCAGCGATCAGCCAGAGCGTGCCGGGCAGGTAGCCCATCTGCGCCGCCAATACCGGCCCGACCAAAGGCCCTGCGCCAGCAATCGCTGCGAAGTGGTGACCGAAAAGGATGTGTTTGTTGGTCGGGACGTAGTCCAGGCCATCATTGTTGAGCACGGCGGGGGTGGCCCGGCGCGGATCGAGTTGCATCACATTGTTGGCGATGAACAGACTGTAGTAACGATAAGCAACCAGATAAATGGCCACGGCGGCGACCACAATCCACAAGGCGTTGATCGCCTCGCCTCGACGCAATGCCACTACGCCCAGGGCGCACGCTCCTACGATTGCCAGCAGCAGCCAGGGTAGATGGCGTAGCAGGCTATTATTATTTTTCATTTTATTATTCCAGCCAGGGTGGACAAGAAAGACAGCCAGTTCGAGTTTAGCTCTACTGGCGCCAAAGACCATAGTCCGACATTGGTCGAGCGCCATTACCGTGCTGGCAGCCTTCGGTGATGCAGGTCTATAGTCAGGCAACCTTCACGAGGATTGCGCCATGAGCGACCACCCTGCCGATCGCCGCCGCTTCAAACGTATTGCGTTCGATGCCCGAACCGAGCTGAGCCAGGGGGAATCCACCTGGCCGGTGAAGCTGATCGACCTGTCGCTCAAGGGCCTGCTGATCGAAAAGCCCGAGCCCTGGCTGGGTAATCCGGACTGGCACTTCCTGGTCGACATCCATCTGAACGCCGACGTCGAGATCAAGATGGACGTGATGCTGACCCACGATGACCATGGTCAGCTCGGGTTCGTCTGCAAACACATCAGCCTGGAATCCATCGAGCGTCTGCGGCGGTTGATTGAGTTCAACCTGGGCGATCCAGACGAACTGGAGCGCGAATTGGGGGCGTTGATCGAAGTCTGAAGACTGGTGCCATACAAAATGTGGGAGCGAGCTTTTGTGGCGAGGGAGCTTGCTCCCTCGCCACAGCAAGCCCGCTCTCACAGGGAGTTTGATGAGTTACTCGAATAATGCGTCCAAAGCCTGCTCCAGTCGGGTCACCGCAATAATCTGCAACCCCGGCGGGGCTTCTTTCGGTGCGTTGCCCTTGGGCACGATGGCGCGCTTGAAGCCGTGCTTGGCCGCTTCTTTCAGGCGTTCCTGACCGCTTGGCACCGGGCGCACTTCACCCGACAACCCGACTTCACCAAACACCAGCAAATCATGCGGCAGCGGCCGATTGCGCAGGCTGGACATCACCGCCGCCATCAGCGCCAGGTCAGACGCGGTTTCCAGTACCTTGACCCCACCGACCACGTTGAGGAACACGTCCTGATCGTGGGTCGGAATCCCGCCGTGACGGTGCAGCACCGCCAGCAACATCGCCAGCCGGTTCTGATCCAGCCCCAAGGTGACCCGACGCGGGTTGGCCAGATGACTGTCATCCACCAGCGCCTGCACTTCGACCAGCATCGGCCGGGTGCCTTCCCACGTCGCCATGACCACACTGCCCGGGACTTCTTCCTGAGCCCGTGTGAGAAAAATCGCCGAGGGGTTGGAGACTTCTTTGAGGCCCTTGTCGGTCATGCCGAACACGCCGAGTTCGTTGACCGCGCCGAAACGGTTTTTCACCGCCCGCAGCAGCCGCAAACGCCCATCGGATTCGCCTTCGAAATACAGCACGGTATCAACCATGTGCTCCAACACTCGCGGGCCGGCCAAGGCGCCTTCCTTGGTCACGTGGCCCACCAGGAAAATCGCCGTGCCGCTCTGCTTGGCATAACGCACCAGCAACGCCGCACTTTCGCGGACCTGGGACACGCCGCCCGGTGCTGATTGCAGTTGTTCGGTGAAAATCGTCTGGATCGAGTCGATCACCATGACCTTGGGCTTTTCCTGCCGGGCCGTGGCGATGATGGTTTCGATGCAGGTTTCGGTCATCACCCGCAGCTTGTCCTGGGGCAAACCGAGACGACGGGCGCGCATGGCCACTTGTTGCTGGGATTCTTCACCGGTGACGTACAGCGCCGGCATGCTCTTGGCGAGGTTGCACAAGGTTTGCAACAGAATGGTCGACTTGCCGATGCCGGGATCACCACCGATCAACACCACCGAGCCGTCCACCAGGCCGCCGCCGAGCACGCGATCGAGTTCGCTGGAGGCTGTGGAAAAACGCGGAATCTCTTCGACGCTGACTTCCGCCAGGGTCCTGATCTGCGCTTGTTGGCCGGTCCACCCGGTTCGACCGCTGGGCGCCGCAGCGCCGCCGCTCTCGACCATGGTTTCGGTCAGCGTGTTCCAGGCCCCGCACTCGCCGCACTGGCCGGCCCACTTGGGGAAGGTTGAGCCGCACTCGGTGCAGCCGTACATGCGCTTGGCCTTGGCCATCTGAACTCCCGGCAAAAACCGCGATGATAGCGCAGCCGGGCCGGATCAGCGCGGCGGCGCGTTGCGGATTTCACCGCTGGCCAGACGCGCGGCGCTATTGCCCAGCGGATCTTCGGCATTCAGGTCGGCACCCTTGGCCTTGAGTGCATCCAGCAATTCGACACGGTTGAACAGCCCGGCGTACATCGCCGCCGTCTGCCCGGCGCCGTTACGCTGATCGGGACTGCAATTGGCAGCCAGCAGGGTCCGGGCAATCTGCACTTCGCCCTTGAAAATCGCGCCCATCAGCGCCGTATTGCCACGCTGATCCTGGGCGCAGGCATCGGCGCCAGCGGCGAGCAAACGGTCCACTGCGGCACTCTGGCCGTGATAGGCCGCCCGAATCAGCGCGGTGTAGCCTTTGTCGTCTCGCGTATCGAGGGAATAACCGGCCTCGATAAATGTGTCGAGCATCGGCACATCGCCACGGCGCGCGGCATCGAAGTAGTAATCCTGCAATTGGGCTTTCAGCGCGGCGGGGTCTTTCGCGACCTCCGCCGTCGGTCCGGCAAACACGCTGAACGACAGGGCTGCCAGAAACAGGGATAGATAAAAACGCATGGACAGGCTCCTTGGTCTGACGGGGCCCCGAAAGAGGCCCCGCGTTTCAGGCAAACAGGATCAGTCGGCCAGTTTGGCCGCCAGTGCCTTGACCCGGTCCAGGTCACCCTTGGCGACCTTGGTCACGCCGGTGCCGTATTCCGGGTCGGCCTTATAGAGGAACGACAGCATGATGTGCTTGCTCTCGTCGTCGGTGGTGGCGAGCGAGCCGCCGAAGCTGTCGATCAGGTCCTGGCGTTCTTTCTGGCTGAAGGAGCGATACAAATCGCCGGCCTGCTTGAAGTTCTGCTCGCGCTGAATCTTCGCCTGCTGAGTGCTGCCCGACAGCGCCGACTGGCTGTAGCGTGCGGTTTGCGGCTCTTCACGGGGCAGCAAACGGCTTGGCTGGTAGTTCACGCTGCTGCTGCTGGCGCCGCTGTTCATCGCGCCATCCTGGTTACCGTTGTTGACCGCAACCTTTGGCGCGTTGATCGGTAGTTGCAGAGCATTTGGCCCCAGGCGATACATTTGCGTATCGGCATACGAGAACACTCGCCCCTGCAACAAACGATCTTCGGATGGTTCAATACCGGGAACAAGATTGGCGGGCGCCATGGCAACTTGCTCGGTCTCCTGGAACACATTGGCCGGATTACGGTTCAACACCATTTGTCCAACTTTTCGCTCAGCAATACCCGGCCAGATCTTGGTGGCGTCCAATGGATCAAAATCGAACTTAGACAAGTCCTGCGGATTCACGACTTGAACGTACAAGTCCCACTTCGGAAAGTCGCCCTTATTTATATGAGCCACCAGATCATTAGTCATATGACTGTAGTCTTTGCCTTGGACTTTTTCGACCGACTTTGGATCGAGATTATTAATGCCTTGCAAACTTTTCCAATGGAATTTCACATAGTGAACTTCACCTTTGACATTCACTAACTTATAGGCATGGACACCATTACCGTCCATTTCCCGATAACTGGCAGGTGTTCCGGAATTGGAATACAGCTCAGTCAGGGTGCGTGTGGCTTCCGGCACATGGGAGAAGAAATCGAAACGACGCGAGTCGTCGTCAAGGTTGGTGCGTGGGTCCGGCTTGAAGGCGTGCACCATGTCCGGGAATTTGATGGCGTCACAGATGAAGAAAGTCGGGAAGTTGTTGCCGACCAGGTCCCAGTTGCCGTCAGCGGTGTAGAACTTGGTGGCGAAACCGCGCGGGTCGCGCAGGGTTTCCGGGGAGTGATTGCCATGCACTACCGCCGAAAAGCGCACGAACACCGGCGTGCTCTGGCCGCCGGCAAACACCTTGGCCTTGGTCAGGTCGCTGAGATCATCGGTCACCGTGAACGTACCGTGGGCGCCAGTACCCCGGGCATGCACCACGCGTTCCGGAATGCGTTCGCGGTCAAACCGTTGGAGTTTCTGGATCAATTGCACGTCTTGCAGCAGCACCGGGCCCGTGGCGCCGGCGGTTTGCGAGTTCTGGTTGTCGCCAACGGCGGCGCCGTTATCGCGGGTCAGTGTCGCGGCACTCACGGAAAAGGACAGCAGGCCGGCGCTCAAGACGCCCAGGGCGCGGCGATGGGAATAAGCCCCAAGGCCAAGGGAAGTTGTCATAGGAGTTTCCTCTGATTTTATAAAGCGCATCCAGGTGCGCTCAACAGAGGCTAGTGACCGCCAGCCCAAAACCTAAATAGAAATGCCACACCGAGGCGATAGTAAAAAGATGCTGGAAGGCCCGGCCTAGAGCGGGTAAACCGCGCGCGAATGGTGGCCTTTTGTAAACTTTCTGCAAATGAGCAGGTCGATAGCAGGCAAGCGTTGTAAGCAGTTGTGTCGAGCAGGATGCGTTTTGCTGATTTACACTGCGTTCACCAACCTCATCTGTAACAAGGAAATAACCTATGGGCGTGCTTAACGAGTTCAAGGCCTTCGCGGTCAAAGGCAATGTGGTCGATATGGCCGTCGGTATCATCATCGGCGCCGCGTTTGGCAAGATCGTCTCGTCGTTCGTCGGCGACGTGGTCATGCCGCCAATCGGCTTGTTGATCGGTGGGGTGGATTTCAGTGACTTGGCTGTTACGCTCAAGGCCGCCAATGGCGACATCCCGGCGGTGGTACTGGCGTACGGTAAGTTCATCCAGAGCTTGATCGACTTCGTGATCGTTGCGTTCGCGATCTTCATGGGCGTCAAGGCCATCAACCGCCTGAAGCGTGAAGAGGCCGTGGCACCGACCCTGCCGCCGGTACCGACCAAGGAAGAAGAACTGCTGAGCGAGATCCGCGATCTGCTCAAGGCTCAGAACGACCGGCCTTGAAGGCTGTGTAGCGATGTAAAAACGGCGCCTTCGGGCGCCGTTTTTTATTACCAATAGTTTTCCACCGCCACCTGGCCGGGTCGCCGGCTGAGGCTCAGGTTCATATCACGCAGCTTCAGCAATTTACGCGTGTCATCGATCATTTGTGGGTTACCGCAGATCATCACCCGCGAGTGCTCGGGCGTCAGCTCCAGCCCCGCCGCCCGCTCCAGCTCGCCATTTTCAATCAGGGTGGTAATCCGACCATTCAGAACACCCGGAATCTGCTCGCGGGTGACCGTCGGGATGAATTGCAGTTTGTGCGCATGCTCCGCCAGGTAATCACGCTGCGCCAGCCCTGCGATCAATTCCTGATACGCGAGCTCCCGGCCTTCGCGCGCGCTGTAGACCAGGATGATGCGTTCGAATTTTTCCCACACCTCGAAATCCTGCAGGATCGAAAGGAACGGTGCCACGCCCGTGCCTGTGGATAACATCCAGAGATCGCGGCCATCGACGAAACGATCCAAAGTCAGGTAGCCCGTGGCCTGCCGTTCTACCAGCAACGTATCCCCGACTTCCAGACGGCTCAGCTCGCTGGTGAACTCGCCACCCGGCACAACGATGGAGAAGAATTCAAGAAACTCGTCATACGGCGACGAAACCATGGAATAGGCGCGCCACACGGTGCTGCCATCAGGTTTGGTCACCCCCAGACGCGCGAATTGCCCGGCGCGAAAACGAAAACCCGAGTCCCGGGTTGTACGCAGGGTAAACAGGCTCGACGTCAGTGGCTGGACGTCGAGCAGAGTCTGGCGTGTGAATTTTTCTGCACTGGCGGTCATGGGGCACTCCATTGAACAGGTGCCCCCAGTGTCCCGCAAAGCCGAGGACTTAAACACCGGCGATTTGTAGTGGCTTTAGCAACCGGGGCTTTTGTTATTTAAATAACAATAAAGGGCATAGTTCTTACTGGCCATTAGATCCATAAAGGGTTTTTCAACATTAATTTAATTTCGTCATACTCGGTTACATCACCAAAATCTGTTATGCACTTCTCGAACGCCATACATATCCAAAAAATTGGAGCGTGCGTACCAGAAAAGTCCTACACTCGGTCCGTGCCAGATCTCTGGATCCAAAAGGCCACCCCAGCGAAACATAAATATGGAGGACTAAAATGGAAATGTGGAAGGAGTCGCAATTAACGCAACTGTCTTATACCAATGAAATTGACATCGCGTACCAGATTTCACTCAATTTCATTAAAAATCTGGGGTATAAATTCTGTGCGTTTTCAATAACATCAAAAACTATTGGCGCAGAGGATCACACCTTTAGCCGAAATAACTTTCCCCCTGGCTGGAACACCCAATATAAAGAAAACAAATACAGTGCTATAGACCCAGTAGTGGCTCATTGCAATCAATCCATGTTGCCGATTATGTGGACCGAAGAAGTTTTTTCAAAGACGCCCTGGATGTGGCAAGCCTTGCAACAGGAAGGGCTTCAACATGGTTGGTCGCAATCGATCCATGATCAGGAAAGCGGTCTTTGCAGCATTCTGAGTCTGGCTAGAAGCCATTGCCCGATCAGCGCTTATGAATTGTATGAAAATCTCGGCTTCACGGTTTTCATCAGTCGTCATCTGCACAATCTGGCCGCCAAGACGTTGCCCAAAGGCGTATCGAAACCAATCGCACCGCATTTGTCTCCCAGAGAAGTCGAGGTATTGAAGCTGTCAGCCGATGGCAAGACCGCGTACGAAATTTCCATAATCCTCAGCCTTAGCGAGCGCACTGTGAATTTTCACGTGCACCGGGCAATCGAAAAACTCGGGGTCTGCAACAAGACTGCCGCCGTGACCAAAGCGGTCAGGCACGGCGTTATTTGAAGCAGTTCGATTCAGGGAAAACCTTCGAGTAATCCAATAGAAAAAAACGTACCATTTGCGATTCTTCCAGAGTGATGACGTGTGACCCTTCACGACGCAGTCCACTCGGTCGTTTCTGCCCGCTACATCGCCCCTTGGCTGCGGGATACCCGTTGATTATCCAGAGCCCCCCGCCCCATGCCCTTGCTCGAAACACCTTTCGCCCAACTCGACCTGATCCGCCAGCCCGAACAGCAGAATGAACCACTGCAAGCGTTCGATGCTGCCGACGAATACCTGCTGAATCATCTGGCCGAGCAACAACCGACGGCGGATTCTCGGGTGTTGGTACTCAACGACAGTTTCGGCGCATTGGCCGCCAGCCTGGCAGGCAAGGTTCAAGTGACCAGCAGTGGCGATTCGTTCCTGGCCTTCCTGGGGCTGGAAAAGAACCTGATCCGCAATGCGAAGGCGTTTGACGCGGTGCCGCACGTGCCGGCCAGTGAAATGTTTGTCGGGCCGTTCGACCGGGTGTTGATCCGGGTGCCGAAAACCCTCGCCTTACTTGAAGAACAACTGATTCGCCTGCAAGGCCAACTGGCCCCGGGTGCCCAGGTGATTGCGGCGGCGATGGTCAAGCACCTGCCTCGCGCCGCCGGGGATTTGCTGGAGCGCTACATCGGCCCGGTACAAGCCTCGCTGGCCGTGAAGAAGGCCCGGTTGCTGATCGCCACCGCGCAATCCAAAACCCCCGTGGCATCGCCCTACCCTTCGCGCTACCTGCTCGACGAGCCTGCGATCGAACTGCTCAACCACGCCAATGTGTTCTGCCGCGAAGGGCTGGATATCGGCACGCGTGCGTTCCTGCCGCACCTGCCGAAAAACCTCGGCGCCGCGCGGGTTGCTGACCTTGGTTGCGGTAACGGTGTACTGGCCATCGCCAGCGCCCTGCAAAACCCTGAAGCGCATTACACGCTGGTGGACGAGTCATTCATGGCCGTGCAATCGGCCGGCGAAAACTGGCGCGCGGCGTTGGGTGAACGGGATGTAATCGTGCGCGCCGACGATGGCCTGGCCGGCCAGGAACCGCAATCTTTGGATGTGGTGCTGTGCAATCCGCCCTTCCACCAGCAACAGGTCGTCGGCGATTTTCTCGCCTGGCGGATGTTCCAACAGGCCCGGGAGGCTTTGGTGGTCGGCGGCGCGTTGTACATCGTCGGCAATCGTCACTTGGGTTATCACAGCAAATTGGCGCGGCTGTTCCGCGGTGTCGAGCAAGTGGCGGCTACCCCGAAATTCGTGATTCTCAAGGCGCGCAAATAACCCGGGCAAAAAAAACCCTCCGTCAGGAGGGTTGAGGCCGTGCCACAAGGCATCGGGATGGGAACTGTGGGTGTTTCAGTGGGTGGTCAGGCCTGCGGCATTCATGAACATGCGCATCAGGCTGGCCACGATAAACAGGGCCACGACACTGCCGGTCCAGATCATCGCCAACCATCCGAGCCGCTGCCACAGCGGCTTTTTTTCGGCCTGTTCGATGTCGTGCAGGGAAGGTTTGGTGGACATGACTCAATCCTCTCTGAGGTGAATGGCGCCGGTGAGGGCGCCTTCGCGAGCAAGCTTCGCTCCTACAGTTACAGGGCGGGGCTAGTGGTAACCGTCTTCATGGGTGACCTTGCCGCGGAACACGTAGTAGCTCCAGAAGGTGTAGCCCAGGATGAACGGGATGATGAACAGCGTCCCCACCAGCATGAAGCCCTGGCTTTGCGGCGGTGCGGCAGCGTCCCAGATCGAGATCGACGGCGGCACAATGTTTGGCCACAGGCTGATGCCCAGGCCGCTGTAGCCGAGGAAGATCAGCACCAGGGTCAGCAGGAACGGCGTGTAGTTCGCGTTGCGGGCCACGGCACGGATCAGACCGTACATGGTCACCAGCACCAGGATCGGTACCGGCAGGAACCAGAACAGGTTCGGCAAGGTGAACCAGCGCGCGGCGATATCGGCATGGGCCAGCGGAGTCCAGATGCTGACGATACCGATCACTGCCAATACAACGAACGCCAAGGGCCGCGCCAGGTTATGCATCTGCTCCTGCAACTTGCCTTCGGTCTTCATGATCAGCCAGGTACAGCCGAGCAACGCGTAGGCAATCACCAGCGCTACGCCGCAGAACATGGTGAACGGCGTTGCCCAGTCGAGTGAACCGCCGGCGAACTGGCGGTCAACTACGGGCAATCCATCGATAAACGCCCCGAGCGCCACGCCCTGGAAGAACGTCGCCGCCACCGAACCACCGATGAACGCCTTGTCCCACAGGTGACGCTTGTCGTCCTTGGCCTTGAAGCGGAACTCGAACGCCACACCACGGAAAATCAGCCCGATCAGCATGAAGATCAGCGGCAGGTACAACGCCGACAACACCACCGAATAGGCCAGCGGGAAGGCGCCGAACAACGCCGCGCCGCCCAGTACCAGCCAGGTTTCGTTACCGTCCCAGACAGGGGCGACGGTGTTCATCATTACGTCACGGTCGGTCTTGCCCGGGATGAACGGGAAGAGAATCCCGATGCCCAGGTCGAAGCCGTCCATGACCACGTACATCATGATGCCGAAGATGATGATCACGGCCCAGATCAGCGGAAGATCAATACCCATGATTCAAATCTCCTTGGTCAGGCTGTGGCGGTGGTCACCGTCGGTGTCATCATCGTCAGCTGCGGACAGCGGACGGGCCGGCGTGCGTTTCTGGCCAGGACCACCGTCGTTGGTTTCCTTGCCTTCGTCGATCTTCGGCCCTTTGCGTACCAGCCTCATCATGTAGCCCAGGCCGGCACCGAACAGCGCGAAATAGACCACGACGAACATGATCAACGTGATGCTCATCTGCATGAAGCTGTGATTGGAGGACGCATCCGCCGTGCGCATCAAGCCATACACCACCCACGGCTGACGGCCGATTTCAGTGGTGAACCAGCCCGCAAGAATTGCGATCAGACCCGACGGCCCCATCCACAACGCCAGGTACAGGAACGGCCGCGAGGTGTACAACCTGTCGCTTTTACGCAGCCAGAGGCTGCACAAGCCGGTGAAGATCATCAGGAAGCCCAGGCCAACCATGACCCGGAACGACCAGAATACGATGGTCGAATTCGGCCGGTCTTCAGGCGGGAAGTCCTTGAGTGCCGGCACTTGCTTGTCCAGCGAGTGCGTGAGGATCAGGCTGCCGAGGTAGGGAATCTCGACTGCGAATTTGGTCTTTTCGGCTTTCATGTCCGGCCAGCCGAACAGGATCAGCGGGGTCGGTTCATCTCCGACGTTTTCCCAGTGACCTTCGATCGCCGCGATTTTCGCCGGCTGATGCTTGAGCGTATTGAGGCCGTGGAAGTCACCGATCACTGCCTGGATGGGCGCCACGATCAACGCCATCCACATCGCCATCGAGAGCATGGTGCGGATCGCCGGGTTGTCTTTGCCGCGCAGCAAGTGCCACGCCGCCGAGGAACCGACAAAGAAAGCAGTCGCTACGAACGCTGCCGTCGCCATGTGCATCAAGCGGTACGGGAACGACGGGTTGAAGATCACCGCCAGCCAGTCCACCGGAATCACTCGACCGTCGATGATTTCGAAGCCTTGGGGCGTCTGCATCCAGCTGTTGGACGCGAGAATCCAGAACGTCGAGATCAGCGTGCCGACGGCTACCATGACCGTGGAGAAGAAGTGCAGCTTGCGCCCGACCTTGTTCCAGCCGAACAGCATGACGCCGAGGAAGCCGGCTTCGAGGAAGAACGCGGTGAGCACTTCATAAGTCAGCAGCGGCCCGGTGACCGCCCCGGCGAAGTCCGAGAAACGGCTCCAGTTGGTGCCGAACTGATAGGCCATGACGAGCCCGGAGACCACGCCCATGCCGAAGTTGACGGCAAAGATCTTCGACCAGAAGTGGTACAGATCGCGGTAAGTGTCGTTGTGGGTTTTGAGCCACAGCCCTTCGAGTACCGCCAGGTAACTCGCCAGGCCAATGGTGATGGCCGGGAACAGGATGTGGAACGAGATGGTGAACGCGAACTGCATCCGGGCGAGATCAAGTGCCTCCAAACCGAACATAAGTCTTCCTCTGTCAGGTAATACCGGTTGAAGGGCTTATGACCCTGCACCCACTCTGCCCCCACGGATATGGAGTGTGGCGAATTCGAATTCGTTCTTTTTTTACAAACATCACAACGTAGGGAGTCTGGCCGTGTGGCCGCCGGATCAATTCCTTGTGGGGTATTGATCTGGATCAAGCAACGTTGAAAGAGTAGTCCCATTTTTGACGATGGACGGTGTGGTCTTTTGCCGCGTGACAGGTTGCCTCATCACTTTGGCAATCCGCAGCAACACATCTCCTGTGGGCGCGGGCTTGTTGTGGCGAGGGGGCTTGCCCCCGCTGGACTGCGAAGCAGGCCCAAAATCTTGTGAGCGCTTCGCACTCAAGCGGGGGCAAGCCCCCTCGCCACAGCAAGCCCCCTCACCACAGGTGATCGGCGCTGGGTTTTGGAGATCGGTGTCTAGCTACCTAAAATTTTTGTCAGCGCAACTTCTTGTTACAGCTTGGTGATAACCTCAACCCTCCCCTCGCTCAAGACCTGCCTTCAGATGCCCAGCCAAGCGCCCCTGCTGTTACGTCATCACCGTCCTTTCATTGCGTTCTGGCTGGCCCGGGTGTTTACCGCCAGCGGTTTTCAGATGCTCACCGTGGCCATCGGCTGGAATCTGTACCAACTGACTGGCAACGTGCTGGACCTGGGCCTGGTGGGTTTGGTCGAGTTCGCCCCGCGCGTATTGTTCATGCTGCACACCGGGCATGTCGCGGACCGTTATGACCGGCGCAAAGTCGCGGCAATCTGCCAGTCCCTGCAAGCCTTGATCGCGTTGTCCCTGGCCATCGGCAGCGCCACCGATCACGTCACCCGGGAAATGATCTTCATCCTTGCCTTCCTGCTCGGTGCCGCCCGTTCCTTCGAGATGCCGACCACCCAGGCGCTGCTGCCAAGCATCGTACCGAGTGCGCTGTTCCCACGGGCCGTGGCCGCCGCGCAATCGGCGCAGCAATCAGCGACCATCGTGGCACCGGCGCTCGGCGGTTTGCTGTACGCCTTCGGCAGCGTCTGGGTGTATGGCCCGACGGTTGTTCTGTACATCATCGCCTGCTGCTTGATGCTCAACCTGCCCGCGCGGCAGACGCCGTTGAACAAGGGTAAGGCGACCATGGATTCGCTGCTGGCCGGCATCCGTTTCATTCGCAGTCGCCCGGACATCCTCGGGGCGATTTCCCTGGACCTGTTCGCGGTTTTGCTGGGTGGCGCGACGGCGCTGTTGCCGGTGTTCGCCAAGGACATTCTGCTGACTGGCCCTTGGGGCCTGGGTCTGCTGCGTTCGGCGCCAGCGGTGGGCGCGCTGTTGATGTCGCTGTTCCTGGCGCGATTTGCCGTGGAGCGCAAAGTCGGACGGGTGATGTTCACCGCCGTGGGCATCTTCGGCGTGGCGACCATCGCCTTCGGCCTGTCCACCTCGTTCTGGTTTTCCCTGGCGGTGCTGGTGGTACTGGGCGCGGCGGACATGATCAGCATGGTGATCCGCGCCTCCTTCGTGCAACTGGAAACCCCGGATGAAATGCGTGGCCGGGTCAGCGCCGTGAACGGACTGTTCATCGGCGCTTCGAACCAGTTGGGCGAATTCGAATCCGGCCTCACCGCCCACTGGTTCGGCACCGTGCCGGCCGTGGTCATGGGCGGCATCGGTACACTGGTGGTCACCGGGACCTGGATCAAACTGTTCCCGACCCTGGCCAACCGCGACCGCATGCACGTCGCGGTCGAAGAAGCCAAGGCCTAGAGCAGCTTGTCCAGGGTGACGGGAAAGTCCCGCACCCGTTTGCCGGTGGCGTGATAGATAGCATTGGCCACCGCCGCCGCGACCCCGACGATACCGATTTCGCCGACGCCCTTGGAACCGAGGGCGTTGACGATCTCGTCGTGTTCTTCGACAAACAGCACGTCAATCTCGCCGATATCGGCGTTTACCGGGATGTGGTACTCGGCCAGGCTGTGGTTCATGTGACGACCCAGCGCATGGTCGGTTTGCGTCTCCTCATGCAGCGCCATGCCGATGCCCCAGACCACGCCGCCGAGGATCTGGCTGCGGGCCATTTTCGGATTGACCACGCGTCCCGCAGCAATCGCGCTGACTACCCGGTTGACCTTCACCGTGCCTAAATCCTCATCCACCAACACTTCGACGAACACCGCCGAGTGGGTCGCCGTGGCGTAGGCTTCGCGTTTTTTGTCCGGTTCGGCGTCGACTTGAACCTCAATCGCATCCTCGCCACTGTCCCGGGCCAGATCGGCCAACTGGATACGCGCCTCACCGAATGACAGCTGTCCGTCTTCGAACACTGCCTGCTCCGAGGTCACGCCACTGAAAGCCGGCGACGTTTGCCGGGCCACGGCGAGCAGTTTTTCCTTCAAGGCTTCACACGCTTGCTGCACCGCCGTGCCGACCGACGACACCGTGAACGATCCGCCCTGCAACGGCGCGGTGGGTAATGAAGAGTCGCCGAGGACAAAGGTGACGTCCTTCAGCGAAACGCCTGACGCCTGCGCGGCTATTTGCGTCATCACCGTGTAGGTGCCTGTGCCGATGTCGGTGGTCGCGCTGCTGACGGTGAGTTTGCCGTTGTGATCGAGTGAGGCCTTGGCGCTGGCCTTCTGCTGCATCGCCTCCCATACGCCACCGGCCATGCCCCAACCGACCAACTGCCGGCCCTGGCGCATGCTGCGCGGTTCAGGATCGCGCTTTTCCCAGCCGAACCGTTTGGCGCCCTGGGCGTAACACTCGCGCAGTTCTTTGCTGGAATAGGGTTTGTCTTCGTTCTGATTGCGCTCGGAATAGTTGATCAGGCGCAGTTGCACCGGATCGATGGCCAGCGCGCAGGCCAGTTCATCCATCGCACACTCCAGGCCAATCAGCCCCAGCGCCGCGCCCGGCGCCCGCATGTCCAGCGGCGTGAAGACATCGAGTGGCAGCAGTTTGTAGGTCAGTTGCACGTTGTCGCAGTGGTAGAGCATGCCGCTCCACTCCACCACATGCTCGGTGAAATCCTCGAAACGCGAGGTCTGGCCGATGGCGGTATGCGCCACCGCGAGCAAGCGACCATTGGCCGCCGCGCCCAATTGCAAACGCTGCAAGGTGCGCGGGCGATAGCCGAAGGTAAACATCTGTTGCCGCGTCAGCGTGAGGCGTACCGAACGCTTGAGGTGCAGCGCCGCCATCACCGCCAGCGGCAGTTGATACTGCGGACGCAAACCGGAACCGAACGCCCCACCAACATACGCAGCGAAAATCCTGACCTGCTCTTTCTCCAGGCCAAAGACCTTTTGCACGTAGGACTGACAGTTCTGCGGGCCTTGGGTCTTGTCGTGGATGTGCAGGCTGCCATCGGCCTGATACAGCACCGTACTGGCATGCGGTTCCATCGGATTGTGGTGTTCGATCGGCGTGCTGTAGTTCAGATCCAGGCTCATGGCCGCACCGGCGAACTCGGCCTGAAAATTCCCACGCGGTTTCGGCAGTTCGGCGGGTGCGGGATGGGCGTCGCCCTGCAGACTCAAGAGATCGGTCTGATGGCTCTCGGCGTCGTACTCGATCTCGATCAACGAACCGGCATAGCGCGCCAGTTCGAGGTTATCCGCCACAACCAGTGCCAGTGGCTGACCGCTGTACAGGACACGGTCGTTGTACAGCGGACGAAACGGCGAGCCGTCAGCCGAGTCGGCGTCTTCATAGTCCTTGTCATAACTGGCGATCTTCGGGCGGTTGGTGTGATCGATCACGGCGACCACGCCCGGCAGCGCGAGGGCTTTGGACGCGTCAATGTTGAGCACACGACCGCAGGCGATGCGGCTGGAGACAACACTGCCATGCAGCAGGCCGTCCTCGGGAAACTCCCCGGCATAGCGCGCCTGACCGGTGACTTTGAGATGGCCATCGACGCGATCCAGCGGTTGCCCCATCGGTTTAGTGAACGTAGTCATCAGGCTTGCCCTCCCCGCGCGGCATCGCTCAAGGCGCGAACAATCGCCCGGCGGGCCAGTTTGACTTTGAATGCGTTGTGTTCGAGAGGCTGCGCGTTCTGTAGCAACGCGTCGGCGGCAGCGGTGAAGGTTTCGACGCTGGCCGCTTTGCCAACCAACCAATTTTCGACAGCTTCGTCGCGCCACGGCTTGTGCGCCACGCCGCCGAGGGCGAGACGTGCCTGGCGAATCACGGGGCCAGTGAAATCCAGCGCAGCGGCCACCGAAACCAGCGCAAAGGCATAGGACGCCCGGTCGCGAATCTTCAGGTAATGGCTGTGTTCGGCAAAACCGGTGGCGGGCAGTTCGATGGCGGTGATCAGCTCATCGTCGGCCAAGTGGTTGTCGCGCTCGGGGTGGTCGCCCGGCAAGCGGTGAAAGTCGCCGAACTCGATAATTCTTGCGCCGTTGCGGCCTTGCACATGGACCACCGCTTCCAGCGCAGCCAGTGCCACGCACATATCCGACGGATGCGTCGCGACACATTGCGCACTGGCGCCGAGGATCGCGTGAATCCGATTGAGTCCGTCCCGCGCCGGGCAACCGCTGCCGGGTTCGCGCTTGTTGCACGGCACATTGGCATCGTAGAAGTAATAACAGCGGGTGCGTTGCAGCAGGTTGCCACCGGTGCTGGCCATGTTGCGCAGTTGCGGCGAAGCGCCTGCCAGAATCGCTTGGGACAACAGTGGATAACGCTGCTCGATCACCGGGTGCCAGGCCAGATCAGCGTTACTGACCAACGCGCCAATCATCAGCCCACCCTTGGCGGTTTCAGTGACCTCGCGCAGTGGCAAACCGGTGATATCGATCAGATGTTCGGGACGGGTCAGGTTTTCCTTCATCAAATCCAGAAGATTCGTACCGCCCGCGATGAAGCGCGACGCCGGGCCGGCAAGATGCACGGCGTCCTGCACCGAATCCGGCTTGCTGTAGTGGAAAGGATTCATTGGCCACCTCCTTGGCGGCAGGCGGGCAAGGCTTCTTCGATGGCATCGCGGATGTTGCTGTAGGCACCGCAGCGGCAGAGGTTGCCGCTCATCAATTCCTGGATCTGCGCAGTGGTTTGCGCTCGACCTTCATTGGCCAGCCCCACCGCCGAACAAATCTGCCCCGGCGTGCAATAGCCACATTGAAAGGCATCATGCTTGATAAAGGCTTGCTGCATCGGGTGCAGTGCTTCGCCGCTGGCGAGGCCTTCAATCGTGGTCAATTCCGCGCCATCGCACATTACCGCCAGGGTCAGGCAGGCATTCACCCGCTTACCGTTGAGCAACACCGTGCAGGCGCCGCACTGACCGTGGTCGCAGCCCTTTTTCGTGCCGATCAGATCAAGTTGCTCGCGCAGCAAATCCAGCAACGTGGTCCAGGGCAGGACCTCGAGCTGACGCACCTGGCCGTTAAGCGTCAGGCGTAACGGATGGCGTGCGAAGGACGGCGTCGCCGCCTCGGGAGTGGTCGCGCTCATAAACACCTCACGGTTAGTCATACATTCGCGGCGTTTTGGCAAACCGCCGTCATAAGGGGTACGACTTCGGGGGTTGGATGAGCGTTCAAAGGAATTGATCTGTGGCGCGAGAGTTTGGGCCTGCTTCGCAGGCCTGCGGGAGCAAGCTCCCTCGCCACAGGTTTAGCGCTAAACCAACAACTCCGCCGCCACCGTCGCGCGCGTGGCTTTACCGCAGAGTTGTTCCACCAGCGCCAGCGCAAAGGGCAGTGCGGCGCTCGAGCCTTGGGCGGTGATGCAGTTGCCATCGACCACCACCGGTTGATCGACGAAGGTGCAGCCCGACAATTGATTGCTGACCGTGGGCAGGCAAGTCATGCGTCGTTGACGCAATACACCAAAAGCCTGCAGCGCCAGCGCCGGGGCTTCGGCGATGCCGGCGAACAGGCGCCCGGCGGCGGCCTGGTCCTTGATCAGTTGTTGCAGGGGTTGATGCGCCGCCAGGTGTTGCGCGCCAACGGCACCGCCGGGCAGGACAATCAGGTCGAACGGCTGGGCCAGCAGATCCACCAGCATGGCGTCGGCGGTCAGGCGGGTGCCACGGGCGCAAGTGAGCATGCGCCGGCCCTCGATGCTGGCCACCACCACTTCTACTTGAGCGCGGCGCAGCACATCGACCAGGGTCACGCATTGCAGGTCATCGATGCCCTCGGCGAGGGTAATCAGAGCTCTAAAGGTCATGGGCACGGTCCACAGGATGATCCTTAAAGCTTAGTCAGCTTTATTGACCCTGGTTCGCGCCCGGTCGTTACTTGATGTAAAGCTGCGTCGATAGCGTGTTGCCCGGCGCGTTGATCGAGGTGTTGCTGAAGGTGAATGTCCCTTCCTGCCTGTCGCCCAGGTCATAGACGTAAAGCTTTCCGACAACCCTGGTCTCGGTGCTGGTGCATTGCGTCGGGTTGCCGTTGCCGTAGGCACAGACGTTGGTCTGCCCGCCGGCGACGCTAAAACCGTCGATGGAAGCACGCGGTCCGCGTCCGTAGCCCATTTCCAGCACATAGACCTTGATGTTCGCCCCGCCGTGATCGCAGGTCGTGCGTTCCTGCCCCGCCGAGATATTTTCAATCCCGCACGCCGCCGACTGGACCTTGAGCACCTGAACGTTGGTCAACGGCGGTGCCGACGCCGCCATAACGGCAGGCACACCGGCCAGCAACGCGAAAAACAGCCCAAATGACCGAACAATATTGCGCTTGATGCGAACCATGAAGACTCCCCCAAAACAGGCGCGCAGTATGGCTCAGTTCAGCGAACCGCAAAACATCGCCGACGATCGCAGCCATTACCCCACGCGGCTGGTATGATGCGCGGCTTTTTCCGACCCACAGAAAATTCCGGGCGCCCTGGGCAGTCTGTGCTTTGCTGTTGAGGTCGATACATTCACGGCGCACTGCGCGCCACGGGGAGCAGACATGCTGGAAAGGCTGTTTCAACTCAAGGCACATAACACTAACGTGCGGACCGAGATTCTTGCGGGCGTCACGACCTTCCTGGCCATGGCCTACATTCTGTTCGTCAACCCGAGCATCCTCGGCGAGACCGGCATGGACAAGGGCGCGGTGTTTGTCGCCACGTGCCTGGCCGCAGCCTTCGGCTCGACGGTGATGGGCCTGATCGCCAACTACCCGATCGCACTCGCGCCGGGCATGGGCCTGAACGCATTCTTCACCTACACCGTGGTCCTGCACATGGGACACACCTGGCAAGTGGCGCTGGGTGCAGTGTTCATTTCGGCGGTGTGCTTCTTTCTGCTGTCGATCTTCCGCATCCGTGAATGGATCATCAACAGCATTCCACTGCCCCTGCGCTCGGCGATTGCCGCCGGTATCGGCCTGTTCCTGGCGCTGATCGCCCTGCACAACGCCGGCATCGTGGTCAGCAACCCGGCAACCATGGTCGGCCTCGGTGATCTGAAACAACCGGCACCGATCCTCGCGACCCTGGGCTTTGCCCTGATCGTTGCACTCGAAGCACTCGCCGTGCGCGGCGCGGTGCTGATCGGCATCCTGGCGGTGACCATTGTCTCTATCGTGATGGGCTTCACCGCGTTCGGCGGCGTGATGTCGATGCCACCGTCCCTGGCTCCGACCTTCCTGCAACTGGATATCAAGGGCGCACTGGATATCGGTCTGGTCAGCGTGATCTTCGCCTTCCTGTTCGTCGACCTGTTCGACAACTCCGGCACCCTGATCGGCGTCGCCAAGCGAGCCGGCCTGATGGGCAAGGACGGCCACATGCCGAAAATGGGCCGTGCGCTGATCGCTGACAGCACTGCGGCCATGGCCGGTTCGCTGCTGGGCACCTCGACCACCACCAGCTACATCGAATCCGCAGCCGGCGTGAGTGCCGGTGGCCGCACCGGCCTGACCGCCATCGTGGTAGCGATTCTGTTCCTGCTCGCGTTGTTCTTCTCGCCACTGGCCGCCAGCGTTCCGGCGTTTGCTACGGCACCGGCACTGCTGTTCGTCGCGGTACTGATGACATCCGGCCTGGCCGAAATAGACTGGGACGACATCACCGTTGCAGCACCGGTCGTGGTCACCGCGCTGGCCATGCCGTTCACATATTCCATCGCCAACGGCATCGCCTTCGGTTTCATTTCCTGGACCGTGATCAAGTTGCTGTCCGGCCGCGCCCGTGAGCTGAACCCGGCGCTGGTGATTCTGTCGATTCTGTTCGTGATCAAGTTGGGTTGGTTCAACGCATGACTTTTGATTCCCAGGCCTACGCCGTACAGCTCGAAGAAAAGGTCACGCGTTTGCGTGACCTGCTGGCCCCGTTTGGTGCGCCAGAACCCGTCGTATTCGACTCGCCGCTGAAAAACTTCCGCCTGCGTGCAGAGTTTCGCCTGTGGCGCGAAGGCGGCGACCGTCACTACGCGATGTTTGCCCAGGACGACAAACGCACGCCGATCCTGATCGAAGAATTCCCGATCGCCAGCCTGCGCATCAATGAACTGATGCCGCAGCTCAAGGCAGCGTGGCAAGCAAGTGCAGCCCTGAGCCACAAGCTATTTCAGGTGGAGTTCCTGACCACCCTGGCCGGCGATGCGATGATCACCCTGTGCTATCACCGTCCGCTGGACGAGCACTGGCACAGCGCTGCGTCGAAACTGGCGGCGGACCTGAACGTCAGCATCATCGGTCGCTCCAAGGGCAAGCGCGAAGTCATCGGCCAGGATTACGTGGTCGAGCAATTCGAAGTCGGCGGCCGCACATTCAGCTACCGCCAGCCGGAAGGCGCGTTCACCCAGCCCAACGGCACCGTGAACCAGAAGATGCTGAACTGGGCTTACGACGCCTTGGGCGATCGCACGGACGATTTGCTGGAGCTGTATTGCGGCAACGGCAACTTCACCCTGCCCCTCGCCACCCGTGCGCGCAAAGCGCTGGCCACCGAAATCAGCAAGAGTTCGGTCAACGCGGCGCTGAGCAACCTGAGCGAAAACGCTGTGGATAACGTCACCCTGGTGCGTTTGTCCGCCGAAGAACTGACCGAAGCCTTGAACGAAGTGCGACCGTTCCGTCGCCTGCACGGCATCGACCTGAAGAGCTACGAGTTCGGCAGTGTGTTCGTCGACCCGCCGCGCGCCGGCATGGACCCGGACACCTGCGAATTGACCCGACGCTTCGACAACATCCTCTATATCTCCTGCAACCCGGAGACTCTGGCAGCCAACATCGCCCAGTTGCATGACACCCACCGCATCAGCCAATGCGCGATGTTCGACCAGTTCCCGTGGACCCATCACATGGAATCCGGGGTGTTGCTGACCCGGCGTTGATTGCAGGTGCCAGATACAAATCAGCCGTCTTGATGACGGCTTTTTTGTGGCTGCTGCTTATTGGACGACTTCGACCTTGCGCGGGCGACCGCCCTTTTTACCGTTAGCCCGAGCCGCTTCAGCCTTGGCGGCGCTGCTTTGGCGACCATTGCGCGAGGAAATGACCGAGGCCGCCATATTCATCAGCGGCTTGCTGGCAGAAATCAGCCCGGCGATGGAGACGTGCAGGTCCTTCTCTTCATTGCACAGTGCGGTGCCCGAAAAACCGACGCTAAGAGCGGCAAAATCCTCGGCCTCAAAACCATCGAACTCCGGGAAGAGTTTCACAGGCAGCAACACACCAGCGCCATCCTCGAAGCGGATCGTCAGGCATCCATCCTGAAAGGTCACTGTCGTCGCCTGCAAAGCACTTTTGTGGCGCAGTCGCCCCCGTTCAATTGCTTCGTCCAGTACCTCTTCAGTCACTGGCCGATCCACCTGCAGTTTTGCCGATATCGTTTTCATAACTCGATCTCCACGCCCTCCGGTGCGCCTATCAGCGCCAGCAGGGTCTTGTTCTCATCAGGCTCGTAACACGCCGACCCAATCATGTAGGTCGTGCTGGCGAGCCGTTTCATGACCACGACTTCGTTGCTCTCCCCGTCCCACAGCTGATTGTCGAGGCAGGCGGTGTGCAACTTGTCCCACCAGATGCCCCGCGCCCTGCGCAAGTGGGCCGGTTGCCTGAGTGCATGGCGCAATCCCTCCAGCACCGCCACCGGCGGGCGGCGCGAAAGCGGCACCACATCCCAAAGCTCGACAGCGTTGTGCCAAAAACTGAATTTGAAGCGCGCGCTCCAGGTTCCGGCGTCCACATGCGCGTGTGGCGGGCAGTGCTCATCGCGCAACATGATCACCATTGAAAATCTTTTGTAGCTGAATAATCTCATGCTAACCCATCCGTTAGGTTAATAAGTCGCAAGACTCGACATTCCTTGGAATTCCGATAACTGGCGCTGACTTCCCCAAATCAGCCACCTGAACTGAGCCTAGCTTTCGAGACCACGAACGCCCTGCCCGCTACGCCGGAAAATGGTAAGCAATCCTTTCGTAGTAACAGGCTGTATTAATGCGCGGGCATTTGATAAATACAGAGCTCGAGCCTTCATTTGATCCCCGGCGTAATCAATCATGCAGCGACATTTCGACGATCTTCAGCTCGGCAGCATCGAGCTGTTTTGCCTGGCCGCCGAAGCTGGAAGCTTTACCGCCGCCGCGCTGGTCGCCGGAGTGACGCCGGCCGCCGTGAGCCGATCGGTGTCGCGCATGGAGGAACGCCTGGCGGTGCGGTTGTTCGCCCGCACCACCCGTAGCGTCAAGTTGACCGACAGTGGTCGACGTTATTACGAGGAATGCCGTCAGGCGCTGGCGCAATTGGTTGAAGCGCAAAGGGAGGTCATGGGCCAGCAGCAGGAACCGTCTGGCACCCTGCGTATCAGTATTCCTACGACCTATGCCCATCACCGGATCTTGCCGTTGCTGCCGGCGTTTCGCGCGCGTTTTCCAGCGGTGAAGGTCGAGACGCACATCAGCAACCGCAACATCGACTTTGTTGGCGAAGGCTACGACATGGCGATCCGCGTGCGGGCGATTCCGGATTCGGGTTTGATCGCCAGGCCGCTGGAAGACGCGGCGCTGGTGATGATCGCCAGCCCCGATTACCTGAAGCGCGCCGGGGTGCCGCAAACCCTGGATGATCTCCCGCAGCACGAATGCATTCAGTACGAATTGCCCAGCAGCGGCCGGCGGATTGCCTGGCTGTTCAATGACAATGGCGAGCCTCGGGAGATTCTCGCCGAGGGCAACCTCAGTTGCTCCGACGACGTGCTCGGCGGCGTGACCCTGGCGAAACACGCTGCGGGGTTGTTTCAGACCTATCGTTTTATCGTCGAAAAAGAGTTGGCGGATGGTTCGCTGGTGGAAGTGCTCAAACCGTATGGCGGACGCTCGCGGCCCTTCACCCTGCTGTATCCGCAGAGTCGGCATGTGCCGTTGCGGTTGCGGGCGTTCATTGATTTTCTGGTTGAGCATTTGCCACGCTGAATATTCAAACCGTCCGATCACCGCACACAAAAACCTGCGACATCGCCTCTTCAATTGACCAAATTAACCAGCTAGTACAATTTATCTCCACAGGCTGAAACCAATAGCCAATGCCAACAATAATAAGTGGAGAGAATCCGATGCCCCCTATCGTTCTGGTGCTCAACGGCCCGAACCTGAACCTGCTCGGCACCCGTGAACCGGCGACTTACGGCCACGAAACCCTGGCCGACATTTCCGCGATGTGCGGACGCGCCGCCGAGGAATTCGGCCTGACGGTGGAGTTCCGCCAGACCAACCATGAAGGCGAATTGCTCGACTGGATTCACGCCGCCCGTGGCCGCTGCGCCGGGATCGTGATCAATCCGGCAGCCTGGACCCACACCTCAGTGGCGATCCGCGATGCGTTGGTCGCCTGTGAACTGCCGGTGATCGAAGTTCACCTGTCCAACGTTCACGCCCGCGAACCGTTCCGTCATCACTCTTTCGTCTCAGCCATCGCCACCGCAGTGATGGCCGGTTTCGGCAGCCACGGCTATCGTCTGGCGCTGGAGCATTTCAGCCTGCGTTTCAAGGGATGAGCAACATGACACATAACACTGTCGTACTGGCCGGACTGATCGGCGCCGGCATCCAGGCCTCGCGCACGCCAACGTTGCATGAGCATGAAGGCGATGCCCAGGGCATGCGTTATCTCTATCGTTTGATCGACCTCGACCAGTTGCAGCTTGACCTTAACGCCCTGCCCGACCTGCTGATGGCCGCCGAGCGCATGAACTTCACCGGGCTGAATATCACTTTCCCGTGCAAGCAGGCGATCATCCCGTTGCTCGACGATTTGTCCCCGGAGGCTCGGGGCATAGGCGCGGTGAACACAGTGGTGCTGAAGGATGGAAAACGCATCGGCCACAACACCGACTGCCTGGGTTTTGCCGAGGGTTTTCGCCGGGGCTTGAAGGACGTTGCCCGTGAGCGTGTAGTCCAAATGGGCGCGGGTGGTGCGGGTGCGGCGGTGGCCCACGCGTTGCTCAGCGAAGGCGTCCGGCAACTCAGCATTTTCGATGTGGATGACGGCCGGGCGCAGGCGCTGGCGAACAACCTCAATCAGCTTTTCGGTGCTGGCCGAGCCGTGGCCGGGCATGATCTGGAGAGCACCTTGGCCGTGGCTGACGGTCTGGTGAACACCACGCCCATGGGCATGAAAAAACTGCCGGGCATGCCGGTGCCGGTGGAGCTGTTGAGAACTGACTTGTGGGTGGCGGAGATTGTTTACTTCCCACTGGAAACTGAACTGCTGCGCAACGCCCGGGCCTTGGGTTGCCGGACGCTGGATGGGGGCACCATGGCGGTGTTCCAGGCGGTGAAGGCGTTTGAATTGTTCAGTGGCGTGGTGCCGGATGCGCAACGGATGCTGGCGCATTTTCAGAGTTTGAATGGTTGAATGATTGAGGGGGGCTGCTTCGCAGCCCAGCGGGGGCAAGCCCCCTCGCCACAGCAAGCCCCCTCGCCACAGGTCAGGCCTGCAAATAGCGCAAAACCGACTCGCAAATCATCGCCCGATGACGCTGCTTGACGGTTTCATCCGGCAAGTCGATCTGAAATATCTCACTAAAGGTATGGCGGTTCGACACGCGGTAGAAGCAGAACGAACTGATCAGCAAATGCACATCCAGCGGGTCCAGGCCTGTCCGGAACACACCCTCTTCAGCCCCGCGACGCAGGATCTCGTTCAGAGAATCGAGGATGGTGTTGTTCATCGCCTTGATCGCATCGGAGCGCTTCACAAACTCGGCGTTGTGAATGTTCTCGATGCAGACGATGCGCACGAAATCGACATTGCGGTCATGGTGATCGAAGGTGAATTCCACCAGCCGCCGAATTGCCTCCACCGGTGCCAGTTCGGCCAGGTGCAAACGGTTTTCGGTGCTACGGATATCGCCGTAGAGTTTCTCCAGCACCTCGACGTACAGCTGCTCTTTACTGCCGAAGTAGTAATAGATCATGCGTTTCGAGGTGTGGATGCGTTCGGCGATCGCATCGACGCGAGCGCCGGAAAGTCCTTGCTGGACGAACTCGACAATCGCCTCTTGCAGGATGTTCTCGCGGGTCTTTTCCGGGTTGTTCTTGCGACTCTTGCGAGGCTCCACAAGTGGTTCGTCGGGGGCTACGGGGAGTTCTGAAGTTATTGTCATTGCGGGCTCACGGCCATCACTGCACAGGCTGGCGATTATGGGCCGCGCTGCACAGTGAAGGAAGTCGCGCGGCCGTGGTTTAACCCCGTGTTTACGATTTTCCTACAACTTTGCCTGACGTACGGCACCACTTCGGGATTTGGCCATGGCCGCCAGGCGCACCGCGACGTTGGCCGCACCGTAACCGGCGTAGCCGTTTTTGCGCTGGATGATTTCAAAGAAGAATCGCCCTTCGAACGGCTCGGTGTAAACGTGGAACAGCTCGCCACCCTGGGCATCACGGTCGTAGAGCACGTTGAAATACGCCAGTTCGCTGAGGAACTCGTCATCGAAATCAAACCGCGCGGCGAGGTCATCGTAATAGTTGAGCGGGATATCCAGCAGCGGCACGCCCGCCTCTTTCGCACGGCTGACCTCGGCAAAGATGTCGTCGCAGTCGAAGGCGATGTGATGCACCCCGGAGCCGCGATAACTCGACAGCGCGTGTGAGATCGCGGTGTTGCGGTTCTCGGAAATGTTCAGCGGCAAACGGATCGAACTGTCACGGCTGCGCAGCGCCCGGCTCTTCACCAGGCCGTAAGGATCGGGCAGCACCACCTCGTCGTCCGCCTCGAAATCCAGCAGGCTTTTATAGAACAGCACCCAACTGTCGAGACTGTCCGCCGGCAGCGCCATGGCCATGTGGTCGATGCGTTTCAAGCCGCCGCTGGCGGTCGCCGCCGGTTGCAGATTGAAATCGGTGCCGTAGACATCGGCATTCTGGTCCACCAGATAAATCAGGCTGCCGTCCGGTGCGCGCACCGCCGCCAGCTCCAGTTCGTTGGGGCCGACCAGTCCGCGATAAGGCTGGCCCTTGTAGGCCACGGCGCGTGCGAGTGCACTGGCGCTGTCGTTGACCCGAACGGCGGTGGCGCACAGCGACGGACCGTGGGCTTCGAAAAAGCTGTGGGCGAAAGAGTACGGTTCGGAGTTGAGGATCAGGTTGATATCGCCCTGGCGCAGCAGGCTGACGCTCTTCGAGCGATGCTGCCCGGCCTTGACGAAACCCAGCCGCTCCAGCCAATGCGAGAGCTTGGCACCGAGGCTTTCATCCACCGCGAACTCCAAAAACTCGATGCCGTTGTATTCACTGGCCTTGGGCGTTTCGAACAGGATGTCGACATTGGCCACAGGCTTGGCTTCCTGCGCCAGACGCTGGCGGGTTTTCTCCTCCAGGTACAGCAACGAGCGCAAACCGTCGGCGGCATTGGCCCGTGGCGGCGCGGCGCGGAAACCGTCGTTGAAGATCTCCAGCGACAGCGGCCCGGTGTAGCCACTCTTGATGATCGGCGCGAGGAAACCCGCCAGATCGAATTCGCCTTGGCCCGGGAAGCAGCGGAAATGCCGACTCCACTCCAGCACGTCCATAGCGAGGATCGGTGCGTCGGCCATTTGCACGAAGAAGATTTTGTCGCCGGGAATCTCGGCGATGGCGCTCGGATCGCCCTTCAGCGACAGCGTGTGAAAACTGTCCAGCAGCACACCGAGGCTCGGATGATCCGCCTGGCGCACGATGTTCCACACCTGTTGATAAGTATTGACGTGACGGCCCCAGGCCAGCGCTTCGTAACCGATACGCAAACCGCGAATGCTGGCGCGTTCGGCCAGCAGGTGCAGATCATCGATCAGGATTCGTTCATCACCGAGGGAATCGGCTGACGCGTTGCTGCACACCAGCACCAGGTCGGTGCCGAGCTCCTGCATCAAGTCGAACTTGCGCTCGGCCCGTTCCAGGTTACGCGGCAGACGATCGCGGCGGCAGCCTTCGAAATCGCGGAAGGGTTGAAACAGCGTGATGGCGATCCCGAGATCGGCGCACATCTGTCTAATTTCCCGGGGGCTGCCGTCGTAGTAGAGAAGGTCATTCTCGAAAATCTCCACCCCGTCAAACCCGGCGGCGGCGATGGCTTCGAGTTTTTCCGGCAGGGTACCGCTCAAGGAAACGGTGGCAATGGAACGTTGCATATCTCGACTCCCGGTGGTGGAGATCATCTTGTCAGGGGGCATTGCACACGTCCTTTGTAGGAGCGAGGCTTGCCCGCGATGGCGAATTTGAGGAAGCCATCGCGGGCAAGCCTTGCTCCTACAGGGATCGCATTTTCTTGGAGTAAATTATTGGCTCCAAGCTCCCACACAGCAATTCAAAGTGTACTAGCCAGTTAGTTTTATGTGCGATTATCGAACACAATGACCCTTGGCGAATTGACGATTTTTTGTCCACTGCCCAACATCCACTGCACATTGAGTCCGGTCATCAACCGCCGAGGCTCGGTTACCAAAGACCTAGAACACCACATAAAAATAATCGGGTGGCCTACATGACTCCTTCTCAAAGCTCTCCCATGGAGCGTTCCTCCATGACTCCTGCCTCCGGTGGCATCGGCGACAAAATCCGCGGCGCCATGGCCGTCGGCAAAACCCGTTGGGGCATGCTGGCACTGGTGTTTTTTGCCACCACCCTGAACTACATCGACCGCGCCGCACTCGGCGTCATGCAGCCCATCCTGGCCAAGGAAATGAGCTGGACGGCGATGGATTACGCCAACATCAACTTCTGGTTTCAGGTCGGCTACGCCATCGGCTTCGTGCTGCAAGGCCGGTTGATCGACCGGGTCGGCGTCAAGCGCGTGTTCTTTTGCGCGGTGCTGCTGTGGAGCCTGGCCACCGGCGCCCACGGCCTGGCGACGTCGGCTGCAGGCTTCATGGTCTGTCGATTTATTCTCGGTTTGACCGAAGCCGCGAACTACCCGGCCTGTGTGAAAACCACCCGGTTGTGGTTCCCGGCCGGCGAGCGGGCCGTGGCCACCGGCATTTTCAATGCCGGCACCAACGTCGGCGCGATGTTCACGCCAATGCTGTTGCCACTGATCCTCCACGCATGGGGCTGGCAGGCAGCGTTCCTGTGCATGTCGGCACTGGGCGGGATCTGGTTGCTGTTCTGGGCCTTGAAGTACTTCAACCCGGAAGACCATCCGAGCGTCAAACAATCGGAACTGGACTACATCCAGAAGGAAGTCGAGCCGGAACAATCCCGCGTATCGTTCTCCACCATCCTGCGCATGCGGGGCACCTGGGCATTCGCCCTCGCCTACTCAATGACCGCGCCGGTATTCTGGTTCTACCTTTATTGGCTGCCACCGTTCCTCAATCAGCAATACAACCTGGGCATCAACGTGACCCAGATGGGCATCCCGCTGATCATCATTTACCTGACGGCAGACTTCGGCAGTGTCGGCGGCGGGATCCTGTCCTCATTCCTGATCGGTCGCGGGATCAACCCGATCAAGGCGCGGCTGATGTCCATGTTCCTGTTCGCCTGCTGCATCATCGGCGTGATCATGGCGGCCGGATCGAGCAACCTGTGGGTCGCGGTGGCCGCCATTTCCCTGGCCATCGGTGCGCACCAGGCCTGGACCGCGAACATCTGGAGCCTGGTGATGGACTACACGCCTAAACACATGATGAGCACCGTGTTTGGTTTCGGTGGGATGTGTGCGGCGATTGGCGGGATGTTCATGACGCAGTTGGTCGGGCACATCCTGACGGCCACCAATAACAACTACACCGTGCTGTTCACCATGATCCCGGCGATGTACTTCATCGCGCTGATCTGGATGTACTTCATGGCACCGCGCAAGATTCCTACCGTCACTGACTAAAACACCACCCTCCCTGTGGGAGCGAGCCTGCTCGCGAAAGCTATCGATCAGTCAAAGTAAATGTCGACTGACACAACGCCTTCGCGAGCAGGCTCGCTCCCACAGTTCGTTCAGCGTCGGCTCTGCTGCCAAGCCGCCGCCAGCCCGCTGCAACAAATCACCGCAATCCCGACCACCGTGGTCAGCGTCGGCGTGTGGGAAAACAGCAACCAGCCGAGCAGCCCGGCAAACACAATCTGACAGTAACCAAACGGCGCCAGCAGCGCCGGGGCGGCGTAGCGGAAGGCCTGGGTCAGGAACAAATGCGCGGTCATCCCGCAGCTCCCCAACGCCAGCATCAACAACCCATGACCGAGAGTCGGCACCTGCCAGAAGAACGGCACCAGCGCGCTCATCACCAGGGTGTTGCACAACCCGGCGAAGAAGTTGCTGGTGGTCGGGCTGTCGATCTGGCTGAGCTTGCGGGTGAGCAACTGATAGAAACAGAAAAACATCGCCGAGCAGAACGGCAACAAAATCGCCGGGGTGAACAGTTCGCCGCCAGGGTGGACGATGATCAGCACGCCGATAAAACCGCAAATCACTGCGATCCATTGGCCACGAGTGACGTGTTCCTTGAGCAACGGTACCGACAACGCGGTGACCAACACCGGCGCAAGAAAGTTGACCGCCGTGGCTTCGGCCAAGGGGATGTACAACAAACCGGTGGTGAAAAACAGACTGGTGCCCAGCAGGCACAACGCCCGCGCCAACTGCAGCAAAGGTCGCTTGGTGCGTAGGACGCGCAACCCCGACTGCGGTAGAAAAATCCCGGCCATCAACAAGGTGTGCACCAGGTAACGGGCCCAGACCACCATGATGATCGGGTAGAAACCGGAGAGGTATTTGGACAGCGCGTCATGGCTGGAAAACAGGAACGTCGCGGCAACGATCAGCAATATCCCTTTGAAGGGTTTGTTTACACCGGAGAGGGGGGTGCTGATGGTCATGGAAATCCTTTGGAATTTTAATTCCAACAATTTAGAACCTGGTTCCAGATTCTTACACAGGCGAACGAAAAAAGTGTGCGAACAACGCCCTGCTTCCGTCTCTGGGACAAATACCCGGCGCCTGACGGAATTTGCCGCGCGATTGACGCTCAATACAACGCTGTAGTTTTCTGGTTAACGTTGAAATATGGACGACCGGACTGGCGCCGCACCTACACACCAACAACACTCATCACCACGTACACATCGAGGATTCCCACATGCTATGGAAAAAAGGCCGACGCAGCGACAACGTGGTCGATGCCCGAGGTGATGATGCCGGCGGTGGCGGCGGCGGGATGCGCTTCGGCGGCGGCAAGGGCCTGAGCCTGACGGCGATCCTGTTGATTGTCGGGATCGGCTGGATCACCGGCCAGGACCCGATGCAGATCCTCGGACAACTGACCGGGCAAATGACCGAGCAATCGGCACCGGCCACGAACCAGACCCGCAAGGCGCCACCGGCGAATGATCAGCAAGCCGAGTTCGTGCGCTCGATCCTCGGTGATACCGAGGACACCTGGGGCCAGATTTTCCAACAGGCCGGCAAGCAGTACAAAAACCCGACCCTGGTGCTGTTCAGCAACCGGGTGAACTCGGCGTGCGGCCTGGCCACTTCCGCGACCGGCCCGTTCTACTGCCCGGCCGACCAGAAGGTCTACCTGGACATGGCGTTCTTCCAGGAAATGTCGCAGCGTTTTTCCGCCGCCGGCGACTTCGCCCAGGCCTACGTGATCGCTCACGAAGTCGGACACCATGTTCAGACCTTGCTCGGCGTTTCCGCGAAAATTCAGACCGCTCGCCAGCAAGGTCGGCAGATGGAAGGCGATGGTGGTTTACTGGTGCGTCAGGAACTCCAGGCCGATTGCCTGGCCGGGGTCTGGGCCAACAATGCGCAGAAGCGTCTGAACTGGCTGGAACCCGGTGACATCGAGGAAGCCCTGAACGCCGCCAACGCGATTGGCGATGACCGTTTGCAGCAGCAAGGTCAGGGCCGCGTTGTACCGGACTCCTTTACCCATGGCACGTCAGCGCAAAGGGTGCGCTGGTTCAAAACCGGTTTCGCCCAGGGCCAGGTCGGCCAGTGCGATACCTTTGCGGCGAAAAATCTGTAAATGCATAAATGGTTGTTGGTGTTGTTGATCGCCTGCGCGAGTGCCCAGGCTGACGAGCACGGGGTTAAAGAGATCAGCCCCGGGCGCCTATTGTTGAAAGAAGGTGAGATGGCGGTGGGCATGGGCCCGGCGCCGGCGAAAATCGAGCGGGTGCTGATCATCATCCATGGGCGATTGCGCAACGCCGAGACCTACCGTCGCAGCGCCGAGAAGGCGGCTGAAGCGGCTGGGCAAAGCGCGAACACGCTGGTGATCGCCCCGCAGTTTCTCAATGAAACCGACATCACCCGCCATCCCGTGGCGGACAGTGTGTTGCGCTGGAAGGGGAATGACTGGATGGCCGGCGGGGTATCCACCGCGCCATTTGCCCTGAGTTCGTTCGCCGCCCTCGACCAAATCATCGACCGGCTCAGCGACCGCCGGCAATTTCCGGACGTGAAGCAAATCGTCATCGCCGGTCACTCCGGTGGCGGCCAGGTGGTGCAGCGCTACGCACTGCTGGCCCACGACCAACCGGCGCTCACGGCGGCCGGGGTGAAAATCCGCTATGTGGTGGCCAACCCGTCGTCCTACGCCTACTTCAACGAGCAGCGGCCGGTAGCGTTCGACCATGCGCGCTGCACCGGTTTCAATCGCTGGAAGTATGGTCTGACAGACCTGCCCATCTATGCCAGTGGGCAAACGGCGCCGCAGATTGAGAGCGTTTACATCAAGCGTGATGTGACTTATCTGCTGGGGCAGCAGGACACCGACCCGCAGCACCCGGCGCTGGACAAGGGTTGCGAAGCGGAAGCCCAAGGGGCGTATCGCCTGGCTCGCGGGCATAACTTTTTTGATTATTTGCTGCGGCGAAATCCACAAGGGGTGAATCAGCGCCTGATCGAAGTGCCTGGGGTCGGGCATAACGGGGATGGGATGTTTACGTCGCCTGAGGGGCAGAAGGTGTTGTTCAGTCAGTGAGTTTTTGTGTTGCCTGACAGGGCCTCTTCGCGGGCAAGCCTCGCTCCTACAATTGGAAATGCATTCCCCTGTAGGAGCGAGGCTTGCCCGCGAAGACAATTAACCAGACACCAAACCACTCAAGCGAAAAGCATCCGCCGCAACTCAACACAATCCGCCGCATGCCAATCCGCCAACTCCGGCCACGGGTTATCCGGCAAATTCACCAACACCGTCCGCGCCCCTGCCGCCCGACCGCAATCCAGGTCAAAGCGGTAATCACCGACCATCACCATCTCGCTCGCCGGCACATTCCAGGCTTCGGCCAATTTCAATAAACCACCGGGATGCGGCTTGGGCGGCGCTTCGTCACGACCCAACACATCCTCCACCGCAAAGCAGTCCGCCAGGCCGATGGCTTCCAGGGTCACATGCGCCAGTTCGCGAGCATTGCGCGTGAGGATGCCGAGGCGATAACCGCGCCCGGCCAGTTCGCGCACCAGCTCCACCGCACCGGGTGCCGGTTTCGAGCCCAGCGCCAGGTCCCGTTCATGCTCCAGCAACCACGCATGTTTGGCGGCGGCTTCTGCGGCAGGCAGCGCGGCGAGGTGGGTCAGGATGTCGTCTTCGGCCGGGATCGCCAGCGCCACGCGGATCGCCGCGAAGTCATGCACGGCCACCGTCAGGGTGCCGTCCATGTCGAACACCCAGTGCCGCACCTCGGCCAGGCTCATGCCCAATCCTTGCGATGGCGAATCAGGCCTTCCTGAGTGACCGACGCCACCAGTTGCCCGGCACGGTTAAACACACTGCCGCGAGAGAAACCACGAGAGTTACCGGCCCACGGACTGTCCATCGCATAGAGCAGCCAGTCATCGGCGCGCAGGTCGGAATGGAACCACAACGCGTGGTCGAGGCTGGCGACCTGCATGTCTTTCTGCCACACCGATTTGCCGTGAGGCAGCAACGAGGTAGTCAGCAGCCCGAAGTCCGAGGCGTAAGCCAACAGGTACTTGTGCAGCGCTGGCGAATCGGCCAAGGCACCGTCGGCACGAAACCAGACGTACTTGATCGGGTCAGCGGCTTGGGGGTTGTAGGGATCTTTCTCGGTCACCGGGCGGACTTCGATCGGTTTCGGGCAGAGCAATTTTTCGCGCATGTGCTCCGGGATCAAATGCGCGCGTTGTTGAGTCAGTTCCAATTCCGAAGGCAGGTTTTCCGGGCCGACCACTTGCGGCATTTCGGTCTGATGCTGGAAGCCTTCTTCGTCGTACTGGAAGGACGCGCTGCAGGTGAAAATCGGGTTGCCCTTCTGGATCGCCGTCACCCGGCGAGTGCTGAAACTGCCGCCATCGCGCACCCGGTCCACCTGATACACAACCGGCAACTTGGCATCGCCCGGGCGCAGGAAATAACCGTGCATCGAGTGCACATGGCGCGCCTCTTCAACGGTCTGACTGGCCGCCGACAGGGACTGACCGAGCACCTGGCCGCCGAACAACTGACGGAAACCCAGGTCCTGGCTGCGGCCACGGAACAGGTTTTCTTCAATCGGTTCCAGGGTCAGCAGGTCTACCAGATCTTCCAATACTTGGCTCATTCAGGCTCTCCTCACACAAAGCAATGCCGCGCAGTCTTGGCTGCGGCGGTCGATTCAGTTAATGGCCCAGGCCAACATGGCGACCATTGTAAACGTCCGCGCCGGCTTATCCATGCAAGGTTTGCAGCCATTGTTCACGGGTGATGCGGTACAGGACATGGTGACGCAGCGGATGCTCGGGTGCGAGCTTCGGGTGGTCGAAGTCATCGGCTGAATCATGCTGCATGCCGATGGCCTGCATGACTTTCTCCGACGGCAGATTGGCTTGCGCGGTGAACGCGACGACCTCTTTCAGCGCCAACCGGTCAAAGCCGCAGCGCAGAGCGGTCCACGCCGCTTCACTGGCGTAACCCAGGCCCCAGTGCTCGCGGGCCAGGCGCCAGCCGATTTCGGTGGCCGGGGTGAAAGGCGCGTCAAAACCGACCACACCCAATCCGGTAAAGCCGATAAAAGCGCCAGTGTCCTTGCGCTCCAATGCCCAGAGGCCAAAACCGTGCTCGGCAAAGTGCCCGCGAATGCGTCCGATCAGCGACGCACTTTCCAGTCGGCTCAAGGGCTCGGGGAAATAACGCATCACCTGCGGATCGGCACACATCGCCGCAAACTCCGGCAAATCCTCATCGGTCCATTGCCGCAACAGCAAGCGTGCGCTTTCAAGTTCCAGTATCGGCTCCATTGTGCCCCTCCAATTCCATACTCCGAGTCTACATCGCTGGTAGGATCCTTCACTCATCCCACCTGCATTCCTACACAAATCAGCCATGCCCCTGCCATTGATCTACCACGAAGACTACAGCCCCGATTTCCCGGCGGAGCATCGCTTCCCCATGGACAAGTTTCGCCTGCTGCGCGACCACCTGGTGGACAGCGGCCTGGTCCGGGACGCCGACCTGCTGCGCCCGGAACTGTGTCCGGCAGAGATTCTCGCCCTCGCACATGACCCTGCGTATATCGAACGCTATATGAGCGGCGAGTTGTCCCGCGAAGACCAGCGGCGCCTCGGCCTGCCGTGGAACGAAGCCCTGGCCCGGCGCACGGTGCGGGCGGTCGGCGGTTCATTGCTGGCGGCCGAGCAGGCGCTGGAACATGGTCTGGCCTGTCACCTGGCCGGCGGCACGCACCACGCGCACTACGACTATCCGGCCGGGTTCTGCATCTTCAATGACCTGGCGGTGATCAGCCATTACCTGCTGGAAAGCGGTCGTGTGAATCGGGTGCTGATCTTCGATTGCGACGTGCACCAGGGCGACGGGACTGCACGGATCCTGCACAACACCCCGGACGCGGTGACCGTTTCCCTGCATTGCGAAAAGAATTTTCCTGCACGCAAAGCCGAAAGCGACTGGGACATTCCGTTGCCCAAGGGCATGGGCGATGCGGATTATTTGAAGGTGGTGGACGACGCACTCAACTATTTGCTGCCGCTCTATCAACCGGACCTGGTGCTGTATGACGCGGGTGTCGATGTGCATAAGGATGACGCGCTGGGCTACCTGAAGCTGACCGACGAAGGCGTCGCCGCCCGGGACGAAAGCGTGATGCGCCACTGCCTGGGCCGCGATATTCCGGTAGTCGGCGTGATCGGCGGCGGCTACAGCAAGGACCGCCAGGCCCTGGCCCGCCGTCATGGCATCCTCCATCACAGCGCACAACGGGTGTGGCAGTCATCAGGTTGTCATTGAGGTATGAATCTTTACCCACAATGCCTGTGGAACTGCCTGTGGATAACCTGAGTGAAAGGGCCTGCAGCCCAGGCTGCATATAGCTTACAGAGCGCTGGCTGTTTTTTGATCACACTTTTCCAAACACCACAAACCCCCTGTGGGAGCGGGCTTGCTCGCGAATGCGGTGTATCAGGCAACATTAATATCGACTGACCCACCCTCTTCGCGAGCAAGCCCGCTCCCACAGGGAATGGTGCTGATAGAATGCGCCGCTAATCCAGCCATACCGCAGCGCATGCCATGACCCAGCCCTCGACTTCCCTCCCCCCGCACGTCGCCATCATCGGCGGCGGCCCTGCCGGCCTGATGGCCGCCGAGGTCCTGAGCCAGGCCGGAATCAAAGTCGATCTGTACGACGGCATGCCCTCCGTAGGGCGAAAATTCCTGCTGGCCGGCGTCGGCGGCATGAACATCACCCACTCCGAAGCCTACCCGGCGTTCCTCTCGCGCTACGCCGAACGGGCGCCGCAAATCGCCCCGCTGCTAAGGGCATTCGGCGCCGATGAATTGTGCCAGTGGATTCATGACCTGGGCATCGAAACCTTTGTCGGCAGCTCTGGCCGGGTTTTTCCTACGGACATGAAAGCCGCTCCCCTACTCCGTGCCTGGCTAAAACGCCTGCGCGATGCCGGTGTCGTTATCCACACCCGCCATCGCTGGCTCGGCTGGAATGAGCACGGTGATTTGCGTATCGCCAGTCCTGACGGTGAAATCACCGTCAAACCCGACGCCACCCTGCTCGCCCTCGGCGGCGGCAGTTGGTCGCGCCTTGGCTCGGACGGCGCGTGGATGCTGCCACTGGAACAGCGCGGCGTAGGACTAATGCCGCTGCAACCGAGCAATTGCGGCTTCGAGGTGCAGGCCTGGAGCGAATTGATGGTCAGCAAATTCGCTGGCGCGCCGCTGAAAAATATCGCGATTGGCCTGAATGACGACATCCCACGCCTTGGGGAATGTGTGATCACTGCCACGGGGATTGAAGGCAGTTTGATCTATGCACTGTCGGCGCCGATTCGCGAAGCCATCAATCAGCACGGTTCAGCGACCATTCATATCGACCTGTTGCCGGGCCGGCCTGTGGATAAAGTTGAGGTTGCGCTGAAGAAACCGCGCGGCTCGCGATCGATGTCCAAGCACCTGCACAGTCAGCTTGGAATCGATGGCGTGAAAGCGGCGTTGCTAAGAGAGTTGACGGCGTCCGAGTGCTTTTCCGATCCGGCGTTGCTGGCCAACGCGATCAAGGCGATGCCACTGACGCTGGTGAAAACCCGTCCACTGGATGAAGCCATCAGCAGCGCGGGTGGAGTGAAGTTTGAGTCGATGGATGAGCGTCTGATGCTCAAGCAACTGCCGGGCGTGTTCTGCGCGGGGGAAATGCTGGACTGGGAAGCGCCGACGGGGGGCTATTTGCTGACGGGGTGTTTTGCCAGCGGGCGTGCGGCGGGGTTCGGGATGGTGGAGTGGTTGAAGCGTAAGGCTTGAAGACTGCGGCGCGCCCTTCGCGAGCAGGCTCGCTCCCACACTGGATCTTCATATGACACAGATCAAATGTGGGAGTGAGCCTGCTCGCGAAGGCGTCTTAGCAGGCGCCGCGACTTATTGATCGTTCCTACGCTCCGCGTGGGAATGCAGCCCGGGCCGCTCCGCGTCCCAACAGCGGACGCAGAGCGTCCATTGAGGCATTCCCACGCAGAGCGTGGGAACGATCATCACTGGATCAAGGCTTCTTCTTACGCGGCCCAGTGTTAAACACCGGCACTTTGCGCACAGGTTTGATCGAAGGCTCCACCGCCGAAGCGTCCCCGCTCTCAACCCACTTACCCAAATTGCGCTTACCGCCACCGGAGGTCTTTGGCTTCTTCGGTTTCTTCGGCTTCTTCACCACCTGACCACTGGAATCGGTATCCGGCACCCGATGCTCAGGCTCGAAATCCTGTTCCGTCTGGCGGGTCAATGTCTGACGGGTCAACATCTCGATGGCCGACAGCTGATTCACTTCATCCGCGCACACCAGGGAAATTGCCTCACCGGTAGCACCCGCACGCCCGGTACGACCGATGCGGTGGATGTAGTCCTCGGCCACGATCGGCAAGTCGAAGTTGACCACCAACGGCAGATCTTCAATGTCCAGGCCACGGGCCGCAACGTCGGTGGCGACCAGAATCTGAATTTCACTGGCCTTGAACCGATCCAGCGCCCGCTGACGCGTAGCTTGAGGTTTGTCGCCGTGGATGCCGTCGGCATTGATGCCCAGGCCCTGGAGTTTTTCCACCAGCGCGTCGACGCCGTTGCGGGTCTTGGCGAACACCAGCACCTGTTTCCACTTGCCCTTGCGCAGCAAATGAATGAACAGCTCCGGCTTGCGCTTCTTGTCCACCACCACGACCCATTGCTTGACGGTGTTGGCGGCAACGTTGCGCGGGCTGACTTCGATGCTCAGCGGATCGTTGAGCATTTGCCCGGCCAGCAAGCGAATCGCGTCGGAGAAGGTCGCGGAGAACAGCAGCGTCTGACGTTGCTTCGGCAACACGCGGTAAATATTCCCCAGTTCCTCGGAGAAACCCAGATCGAGCATGCGATCGGCTTCGTCGAGAATCAGAGTTTGCAGTTGATTGAACTTGAGGGCCTTCTGGCGATACAGGTCGAGCAAACGACCCGGAGTCGCCACCAGCACGTCGACACCTTTGCGCAGCTTCATCATCTGCGGGTTGATGCTGACGCCGCCGTACACTGCGTAAGTGCTAAGCGGCAGGTTCTCGGCGTACTGACGCACGGCTTCGTGAACCTGTTCGGCCAGTTCGCGGGTCGGCACCAGGATCAGGGCGCGCACCGAGTTGGAGGCAACTTTCGGCCCTTCCATGGCCAGCAACTGCAGCAGCGGCAGCGCGAAACCGGCAGTTTTGCCGGTGCCGGTCTGGGCCGCAGCCATCAGGTCGCGACCGGCCAGCACCGCCGGAATGGCTTGCGCCTGGACCGGCGTAGGCGTCTGGTAGCCGAGCGTCTCAAGAGAGCGCAGCAAAGGTTCGATCAGGCCAAGGGAGGCGAAAGTCATGGGATTACCGTAGGAAAAATCAGAGCGGATAGGCGATGGCGCGCAGTTTACCCTAATTCACACGGGATTCTGTCGGCGCCACCGCCGCAGGTCGCACCGGAGCTCGTCGCCACTGTGGCAAACCGATCAAGACCACAGCACTGATGATCACCGCCATGGCAATCGCCTCTTCAATACCAATGGTCTCGCCGACAAACACAATGCCCAGCAACACCGCCACCGCCGGGTTGACGTAGGCATAACTGGTGGCCGCCGCCGGACGCACGTTTTTCAACAGGTACATGTAGGCGTTGAAGGCAATGATCGAACCGAAGCCGATCAGGTAAGCCAACGCGGCCCAGCCTTCCATCGGCGGCAGACTGTCCAGGTGTTCGCCGCTGACCGCGCTGCCGATCAGCAACACCACGCCGCCCACCAGCATTTCCACGGCACTCGCCATCGCGCCTTGGGGCAACGGCAAGTGTTTGCTCCACACCGAGCCGAAGGCCCAGGTCGCGGCGGCAAACACCAGCAACGCCGCGCCCAACGGGCTCGATTGCAGGTTGGAGCCGAGGTTGAGCATGGCGATGCCGATCAGCCCGAGCACAATCCCGGCCCATTCGAGACGGGTATTACGCGCACCCCAGAAATATCCGCACAGCAAGGTAAACAACGGCACCGTCGCCACCGCCAGTGCGGCAACGCCGGACGCCACCCCGGTGTGCTCGGCCACGCTGACCGCGCCGTTACCGAAACTGAGCAGCAAAATCCCGATGATCCCCGCCGCTTTCCACTGCGCCCAGGTCGGTGCCGGCGCCCCGCGCCAACGCAGGAACGCGTACATCAGCGTCCCGGCAATCACAAAGCGAATGCCGCCGAGCATCAACGGCGGCCAGTACTGCACGCCGATGCGAATGACCAGATAAGTCGAGCCCCAAATCACGTACAACGCGAAGAATGCGGCGATCAACGGCAAGGGAAAGCGACGTAAGCCAGGCATGGGGCAGCTCATAGGCAGGACAAGGAGATCGAATATTCTAGAAAGGCCAGGCGCTAAAAATAAGTTACAAAACCTGTTTATAGCGCCGGTACACTTTTCAAAGCACGGAGATCTGCGCGATAAACCGTGCTTTCGAAAGTCATGTCATTTTCAGGAATTTACGATGGACAAGTACGACCGCATGCTCCTCAGCGCCCTGTTGGAAAACGGTCGGGCGTCCTACGCCGAACTGGCGCGCAAAGTGAATCTCTCCGCCCCGGCCGTCGCCGAGCGCGTGGCCAAACTTGAGGCCTCCGGGGTGATTACCGGTTATCAGGCGACAGTCGACATGTCGAAAATCGGCCTGCCGATCCAGTGCGTGATCGAACTGCGCCTGAACCAGCACGGCAATCAAAAGGCCTACGACGACCTGATCAAAATCCCGCAATTGACTGAATGCCATCGGGTCACCGGTGATCCGTGCGTGATCATGCAAGCGGCGGTGGGGTCGATGCCGGAGCTGGAAGAGTTGATCAATCGGATTGCCAAGTTCGGGTTCAGCAAGACGTCGATTGTGCTGTCCAGCGCGATAGAAAAGCGCGTGCCGTTGGGGCAGTTGGAAGGGAAATAGTGAGGCGGATGACGCCTTCGCGGGCAAGCCTCGCTCCTACGGATTTATGTTGTTCTCGATATTCGGGTTCGCCTCGATCCTGTAGGAGCGAGGCTTGCCCGCGAAGCGATCTATCAAACGCCGCTATACCCGGCCGCCAACAAACACCGCATGTCTTTAAAACGAACCCCGGCTTGCTCGCGAAGGCGTCGGCACATCCAACATCAATGTGACAGACACACCGCTTTCGCGAGCAAGCCCGCTCCCACAGGGGATTTGTGTTGTGTCAGGGGATTGTTGGGGTATCAGTCAGAACCCGCGATGGCGCTTGAGGTGTTCATTGATCTTCGCCGCCGGCACTTTCTGCAAGCTGACCAGCAGATCATGCGACAGCTCGCGCAGCCCATGCTGCTGGCGCAGTTGCTCTGCCAAATGCGTCGTCAGGTTGGCGGCCATTTCCGCATCCGCCATGGCCCGGTGAGCCTTGCCGGTGTTGGGCAGACTGGCGAACGTGGTAAGGGTGCCGAGTTTGTGATTTGGCGCAGCCGGCATCAACCGACGGGCCAGCAACAGCGAACAGGCAAAGTTCTGCAACCGCGTACGTTTGATCCGGCCCAGTTCAAAATCCCAGAACTTCTGGTCGAACGCGGCGTTGTGCGCCAGCAATGGGGTGATGCCGACGAACTCGTTCACCTCGTTCATCACCTGCTCGGCCGACGGTGCGGTGCGCAGCATGGCGTTGCTGATGCCGGTGAGTTGTTCGATGAAGGCCGGTACGCGCACGCCAGCGTTCATCAGGCTTTGGTAACGCTCGACAATGCGTCCCTGTTCAAGGATCACCACGGCAATTTCCGTGGCCCGGCAGCTGCTGCTCGGGGAGATCCCGGTGGTTTCAAAGTCGATGACTGCTATGCGTTCCAAACCTGTTTCAACTCCGTATAAATCAATTCTTGAGCAGCAACGCGCCTTCGATCGGCACGTAGCGGCTGGCGGCGCGGATCAGCGAGTTGGCCGTCAGGCCCGGCACGCCATAGGCCACCGCTTGCACGCCGTGCTTGCTGATGATGCGCTCCAGCAGCATGTCGAAATCACCGTCGCCGGAGGCCAGCACCACTTCGTCGACGTGGTCGGCGGCGTCCATGATGTCGAGGGTGATGCCCACGTCCCAATCGCCTTTGGCCGAGCCGTCGCTGCGCTGGATGTAGGGCTTGAGCTTCACGATGAAGCCGAGGTTGCGCAGGATCTGCTGGAACTGTTGCTGCTTGCTGTCACCACGATCGATGGCGTATGCATACGCCTCGACGATCTCGCCCTGCTTGCTGATATCAGCCCACAGCGCGGCATAGTTGAAGTGGCAACCATAGGCCTGACGCACGGTGTAATAGAGGTTTTGAACGTCGGCGAACACTGCGATTTTCTTCATCGCATTTTCCCTCTTGGCGCACAGGCGCAGGCTTGAATCCGGCACGAGGCCCGAAAAGTCGCCCAGTATGCCAGCCCGAAGGATTGTTCCGCGAATAATCGGCCCGGGGCACGTGCGCGCCCCGGACGAGTGGTGGGTCAGACGAAGGAGTCGTCGTCATCGCCGCCGAAGAATGACGAGCTGTCATCGCTGTAGTCGGCGTCAGTGAAATTGCCCTGATCGTTGGAATCGTTGCCGGCCACATTCTGGTCGTTGTTCCAGTCGTTGCCGCTGTGGTCGTTGACCTGGGCTGGCTCTTCCTTGATGACTTCGACGATTTCCTGCGGTTGCTGGTTGCTGTGGAACAGGCTGCTGATGCCCTGTGCCAGCATCACGCCACCAGCCACGCCAGCAGCGGTTTTCAGTGCGCCACCGAGGAAGCCGCTACCGACCGGCGCTTGCTGTTGCGGCGCGTAGTTTTGCTGCGGGGCGCCGTAGTTCTGTTGTGGTGCACCGAGGTTCTGCTGTGGCGGCTGCGAGTTGAACGACGGCCGTGCCGGCTCACGCCAGCCGCCAGTGGATGGCGGAGCACTTTGCGTCGGCGCAGGCTGCGGATCGCGGGAGCCGCCACCGAAGATGCTCGACAGGAAACCGCCACTGCTCGGCGCCGGCGCGGAAGCCTTGGCCTGTTGCAATTCGGCCTGCAACTGCTGGATTTGCTGGGCTTGCTGCTTGTTCTGTTCGTCGAGGCTTTTGATCGCAGCCTCTTGCACCAGAATCGCCTGGGTCATGAAATAGCCCGCGGCGGGCTGGCGAGTCAGGTGCTCCTTGATCCGCGCCTCGGCCTGGGCGTCACGCGGGGCTGAATCCGTTTCGGCCTGTTGCAGCCGGGAAAACAGTCCATCGATCAGGGTTTGTTCTTCGCTGTTCATGGCGACCTCGTAGATTGCCGGGAATATCGTCGTCCTCATCCACGGTGGATAAGGTGCCTCTCAGTTATGGGGCTGATACAGGATGTTTCAATGCTCTTTACCGAACGTTTACGTTTGCGCCCCCCAGCGCTTCATCGGTTAAAGTGTGGGACTGCTTTTAACCTGCGATACCGACTGATGAATCCGTTCGATGTGCTGCGTGACTCCTTGTATTTCTTCAAGCGCAATCTGGGCCAGATCGTGCAACTGTGCCTGCCGCTGGTGATGTTCGAAGCGTTCTTGCAACAAATGGTCGACAATACCGCCGGCCCGGACGGTTTCCCCGGTTACAGCGTGATCGTCGGTTTGCTGGTGTATCCGCTGTACACCGCAGCGCTGATTCTGTTTCTCGACGCTCGCAGCCGTGGCGAATCGCCGCGCATCCGCGACCTGCTCGCCACTTCCGCCACCTTGTGGCCACGCTTCGCCCTGCTCACGGCGCTCAACACGCTGCTGATTCTGCTGGGCCTGTCGCTGTACTTCCTGCCGGGTATCTGGCTGATGGTGACCCTGGCTTTCGCCGAGTACCTGCTGGTGCTGCGCGGCATGGGTCCGTTGGCGGCGATGAAGGAAAGCCTGCGCCTGACTCGCGGCCATTTCCTGCGCATCCTGGTGTGCATCCTCGCGGTGATGGCGCCGTTGTGGCTGCTCAAGGGTGCCAGTCTGGAGATGTACCCGGAGCCACAAAATCCGGTGCTTGGCTTGCTGATCGACAGCGCCCACAGCTTCCTGCAACTGTTCACCAGCGTGGTGCTGTTCCGCCTGTTCATGTTGATCGGCGAAGTGCCTGACAAAACCGATAGACCCATCTGACCGCTCTACCCTTGGGCGCGGACGCCGCTCTCGGGTATGCTCGGGATCATCTTTGTAACGCTATAAGCCGAGCCAATGACCCGTCTACTGCGCTACACCCTGCTGGGCCTGCTGATTATCCTCGGTCTGGTGGGCCTGTTGATCTACAGCGTCACGTGGCGGCCCGAAGCCAGGGAAGTGTTGCCCGTCAGTTGCAATGCCAAGGCGCCCACCCTGGTGCCCGGGCAGGCCTTGAAAGTGATGACCTGGAACGTCCAGTACCTGGCGGGTAAACGCTATGTGTTCTGGAACGACTTGGCCCAGGGCGACGACGAAAAACCCACCCTCGAAGACATGGCCTTCAGCCTCGATGAAGTGGCGCGGGTGATTCGCGACGAGCAGCCGGACATGGTCCTGCTGCAAGAACTGGATGACGGCGCCAAGGCCAGCGATTATCAGAATCAGTTCAAACTGTTGCAGGAACGAGTCGCCGACCTATACCCCTGCAGCGCCCACGCCTTCGACTGGAAGGCTGACTTCGTCCCTGAGCCGCACATCTTCGGCAGCGTCGGCCGGCAACTGGCCACCCTGAGCCGTTACCAGATCGAACATGCCGAACGCCTGCAACTGCCAGTGGCGCCCGCCAACTTCATCAGCCGTCAGTTCAAACCGAAAAATGCCTTGCTCGTGACGTACCTGCCGTTGAGCGATGGCGGGCAGATCGCGGTGCTCAACACGCATCTGGACCGTGTCCGCCAACCCGATGACACCCTGCAAGCGCAGGTGACGGCGGTGGCCAAGGCCCTCGACAAATACGAGGGTCGCGGCACGCCTTGGTTGATCGGCGGTGACTTCAATCTCTTGCCATTGGGTCAGTACCGACGCCTGCCCGCCGAGCAGCGCACGCCCTACTCCGCCGACAGCGCCCTGCATGTGCTGTGGGACAAATACCCGATGATCCCCACCAACAATGAAGCCAGCGGCGTCGATCGGGCGCAGTGGCTCACGCATTACCCGAACGACCCTGGCTTGAATGGTCCGGACCGGACGGTTGATTACCTGTTTTACAGTCCACGGATCAAACGGGTCGAAGCAACGGTGCGGCAGGACGATACGTTGCGGATTTCAGATCATTTGCCGGTGATTGCACGGTTTTTGTTGCCGGCAGCGCCGTAGAACCCTTCGGCTGTTCCAGCCAAAAATGATGACCACCCGCGGCCCCCGACATCTGCACCTGCCTGTTGCAGGCTGGGGAACTGCGGCCATCTGCGGTCAACAATAGTGAATAAATATTCAATAATTACCCGCTAAAAAATAAATACGTGTCGGTATTTATGTGAAAAATCTCCGACAAATCTGCCTGGAGCCCAATAAAACCGGGCGATCATCGCCAAACACCCTCCTCGTACACATCTTGACATATTGAATGCTCAGTCATATGTTCATCGCCAGCTGGATCTATTGGATCCAATAAACTCTGGTCAGCGCGACCCACCCAGCGGCTGACTCGAGGAACATGGACGTGTATTCATTGGAAGCAGTCGGCATGACGACCCCAAGCTATTACGGAAAATGGCAGGAAGGCTGGTACCTGTGCGCCAGCCTGACGACGGTGGTATTGGCTGTCACCCTGGCAATCGGGGTCGCTCAGCCTGATGTGGTGGGAGTGCGCGCGGTGGCTGTATTCTCCGCACGTTTTGCACTGGTGCTGTTTTGCACGGCATTCGCAGCTTCCGCGCTGCACACACTATGGCCGGCACCTCGCACCCACTGGTTGAAACGTAACCGGCGCTACCTGGGGGTGGCCTTCGCTGCCGCGCACACCGTGCACATGGCAGCGGTCATCGCATTCGCCATCGCAGCACCCGCGCTGTTCGATACGGCTAAACCACCCTTCGCCTTCAGCATCCTCGGCGCCATCGGCTACCTGTTCATGTATGCGATGGTCGCCACGTCGTTCGATCGAACCGCTGCGTGGCTGGGGAAATCCGCCTGGAAATGGCTGCATCGGGTAGGAAGTTACTATCTCTGGTCGATGTTCATTTCTGCATTCACCATTTACACCCTACATCGACCTACCGTGGAACTTCACGTCGTCCTTTGCGTAAGTCTGTTAGTCATTGCAATCAGTTTGCGAAGTGTGGCGGCCTGGATCCGGCGCTCACAACTTAAGGTACAAGGCGCCGCTGCACGTTAAAGCGTTTTTCGCTGTCGGCAAGTTGTCATTCGTACATTCGATAAATGTCAATTCTCGTTAATCGATAATTGCAGGGAGCTTACCCGTGTCTCTTACGCACCGATCTAAAAATAATATAGCCCTGGCGGCTATTTGCCTCGCGTCCCTCATGTTTGGCCTGGAGATATCCAGCGTGCCGGTTATTCTGCCGGGACTGGAAACAGTCTTGCAGGCTGACTTTAAACAAATGCAATGGATCATGAATGCCTACACCATTGCCTGCACAACCATCATGATGGCCACCGGAACACTGGCCGACCGATTTGGCCGTCGGCGTGTGTTCATTATCAGTATCCTGGCGTTTGGCATCACTTCATTGATTTGCGGCATGGCCCAGAACGTGGCGGTGCTCATCGCCAGTCGTTTCCTCCAGGGACTGGCGGGTGGCGCGATGCTTATCGCCCAGGTCGCCATCCTCTCCCATCAATTCCAGGAAGGGCGCGAGCGCAGTAAAGCCTTCGGCGTCTGGGGCATCGTGTTTGGTGTCGGCCTTGGTTTCGGCCCGATCATTGGTGGCATGATCCTCGCCGTTTCCAACTGGCAGTGGGTATTTCTGGTTCACGTGCTGATCGCTGTGGTGACCCTGCTGCTGGTGTTCGTCGGTGTCACGGAATCCCGGGATCCACAGGCCAGGAAGCTGGACAGCATGGGGATTGTCACCTTGTCACTGGCAGTATTCGGCCTGGCGTACTTCATTACCCAAGGCCCGACCCTGGGCTTTGACAGCCCGCAGTCATTGGGTGTGCTGGCCGCGACGCTGATCAGTTTTGCGCTGTTTCTGTATGCCGAGAAGACCCATCCCCACCCGATGTTCGACTTCTCGGTGTTCAAGATTCGGAATTTTTCGGGTGCGCTGATGGGTTCGATCGGCATGAATTTCAGCTTCTGGCCGTTCATGATCTACCTGCCCATCTACTTCCAGAGCGGACTGGGCTACGACCCGGTCATGGCGGGTCTGGCCTTGCTCGCTTATACCTTGCCGACCCTGGTATTCCCGCCCGTCGGTGAGCGCCTGGCCCTGCGCTACCGCCCAGGCATTGTGATTCCTTGCGGGCTGTTCACCATCGGCCTGGGCTTTATGCTGATGAAGTTTGGCAGCAGCCTGGAACACGCCAGTTGGTTGACCATGCTGCCTGGCTGCCTGGTGGCCGGTATCGGCCTGGGCATCACCAACACACCGGTGACCAACTCCACCACCGGTTCCGTAGACAGCAGCCGTGCCGGCATGGCATCGGGCATCGATATGAGTGCCCGCATGATTTCACTGGCCATCAATATTGCATTGATGGGGCTTATTCTTTCCCAAGCTGTTTATACGCAGTTGAAACAACTGTTACCGGGCTCCGTCGACAGCACTCACTTGCGTGCGTTAGCGGAATCCGTTGCGGCCGGCAGTACGTTTATCAGCCCGACACTTAATGCCGTATTACCCTCGACAGCCATGCATGACGCATTAACTCATGGGTTTGGCATCCTGATGTTATATGGCGGTATTAGTGTGTGGTTACTGGCAGCCATCAGCGTCTTTATATTTGCACCCGCTAAACGCGTACTGGCAACAAACTAAGTTTTATATATACAAACACGCTATTTAAAAGATCGGCCTCCGTTGATTCAACGGAGGCTGTTCGTGTGCGCGTGTGCCGCGGTCATACACAATAAAAATACAGGGAGCACGGTATGTGTGGAGTCACAGGGTGGGTTTCGTACGGCCAGGACCTGCGTTTACAACGCAAGGTATTGCAGGACATGACCGATACCATGGCGTTGCGCGGGCCGGATGCTGAAGGCTTGTGGATCGATGGGCCAGTGGGCCTGGGTCATCGGCGCCTGTCGGTGATCGACCTTGAAGGAGGTCGTCAGCCAATGCTGGCCAAGGGCAAGACCGGCCAGAATGCTGCCGTCATCACCTACAGCGGCGAGGTGTACAACTTCCAGGAGTTGCGCGCTGAACTGCAATCTCGCGGCCACCGCTTCGAGACACGCAGTGATACGGAAGTCGTGCTGGTGGCTTATCTGGAATGGGGCGAAGCCTTTGTTGACCGGCTCAACGGCATCTATGCCTTTGCCATCTGGGACATTCGCACCCAACAGTTGCTGTTAGTGCGCGACCGCGCCGGCGTCAAGCCACTGTTTTATTACCTGACCCGTGACGGCCTGGTATTTGGCTCCGAACCCAAGGCATTGCTGGCCAATCCGCTGGTGCCGCGCCGGGTCAAGGCCGATGGCTTGCGTGAAATCCTCGAGATGGTCAAAACCCCGGGCCGTGCAATCTTCGAAGGCATGCGTGAAGTACTGCCCGGCGAGTGGGTGCGGGTCACCCGCAATGGACTTGTCCGGCAGCGCTATTGGCAATTGCAGGCCCGTGAGCACGAGCACAGTCTCAGCCAGACCATCAGCCACACCCGCGACTTGCTCGAAGACATCGTCGGGCGCCAAGTGGTGGCGGATGTGCCGTTGTGCAGCCTGCTCTCGGGCGGCCTGGACTCCTCGATCATCACCGCGCTGGCTTCCAAAAAGCTTCTGCAAAACGGCAAAGACAATATTCGCTCGTACTCCCTGGAGTTCCGCGACCACGGCCAGGACTTTGTCGCCAACAACTTCAACCTCACGCCGGATGCGCCTTTCGTCCAGGCGCTGGTGGAGATGATTCATTCGACCCACGAAGAAGTGATTCTCGACAGCGCGCTGATGGCTGACCCGCAATTGCACCTTCAAGTCGTGCGCGCGCTGGATCTGCCGCCCGCGTTCTGGGGCGACATGTGGCCTTCGCTCTATCGGCTTTTCGAGGAAGTGCGCAAACACTCCACCGTCGCGCTGTCAGGCGAAGCGGCAGACGAATTGTTTGGCGGCTACCGCTGGTTTCACGATCCCCAGGCCATTGCCGAGAACACCTTTGGCTGGATGACGTCAGCCACTGGCAAATATTTCGATGGCAAGGCCCTCCTCGATCCAGGCCTGGTCAAGCAGCTTGATATTCCGACGTTCCTGAAGGACAGCTACGCCCAGGCCGTCAATGAAGTCCCGGTATTGGCCGCAGAAAGCGCGGTTAACCGGCGTATGCGCCAGGAAACCTACGTTCACCTGACGCGCTGCATGCAGATCATGCTGGACCGCAAGGACCGCATGAGCATGGCGGTAGGCCTGGAGGTCAGGGTGCCGTTTTGCGACCACCGACTGGTCGATTACGCCTTCAACATTCCGTGGGAAATGAAAGCCTTCGATGGCCGGGAGAAAAGCATCCTGCGCGCCGCCGTGAAGGATCTGTTGCCGGCGTCGATTCTTGACCGCGTCAAGAATCCCTACCCGGCAACCCAGGATCCGGCCTACGAGCGCCAGTTGCGCGCCTCGATGAGCCAGATTGCCAACGACCCCAATGCACCGGCCCGGCCACTGCTGGACAGCCAACGTATCCAGCAGGTGCTGAGCACCGAGGTCGGCGCTTCTTCGGCGCGTCAGAACCGGATTGGCATGGAAATGGCCATTGGCCTGAATACCTGGCTGGGTGAGTACGACGTCACGCTGGATCTTTAAACCCTGCGGCATTTTCACCCCCGAGGACTGTCGGCACCTGCCGGCCTTTAGTTTTGATTTCCATCCTTCAGGAGAGGGCTCATGGAAGATAACCAAGTGTGGACGTTCAAACCCTATACCCGGCAAACCATCAGCAAGGCGCCGCAGTGGGCATTCTTCACGGAGGAGCAGCGGGAGGTGATCAGCGTCGTTTCCCTGGTGCTGCCGTTTCGGGTCAACAACTACGTGCTCGACGAATTGATCGACTGGGACAACATCCCTGATGATCCGATCTATCGGCTGACTTTCCCCCATCGCGACATGCTGCGTGAGCACGAATACGTGGCCTTGCGTGATCTCCTGGCGACCGGTGCACCGCAGGCGGCCATTGATGCGCAGGTGAGTATTATTCGCCAGCGCATGAACCCGCACCCCGCTGGCCAGATGACCCATAACGTGCCGCTCCTGCACGGCAAACCGGTGGCGGGCATCCAGCACAAATACCGCGAGACCGTGCTGTTTTTCCCCAGCGCCGGGCAAACCTGCCACGCCTACTGCACCTTCTGTTTCCGCTGGCCGCAGTTCGTTGGCATGGAAGACCTGAAGTTCAATGCCAAATGCTCGCAGAATCTGGTCGAGTACTTGAAGTTGCACCCCGAAGTCACCGACGTCCTGATTACCGGCGGCGACCCGCTGGTCATGAGCGCCCGGGCGCTGCGGGCCTATATCGAGCCGTTGCTCACGGACGAACTGGCGCATGTGCAGAACATTCGTATAGGCACCAAGTCAGTGGCCTACTGGCCCCAGCGATTCATCAGCGACAAAGATTCGCACGACCTGCTGGACCTGTTCGAGAGCGTCGTCACCGCCGGACGAAGCCTGGCGATCATGGGTCATTACAACCACCCGCGTGAACTCAAGCACCCCATCGCACAGGCAGCGGTGCGCAACATCATTGCCACCGGCGCGACCATCCGCGTCCAGGCGCCGCTGATCCGGCACGTCAACGAAGCGCCGGAGGACTGGGCAGAGCTGTGGACCACCGCGGTTCGCCTGGGGGCCATTCCTTATTACATGTTCGTGGAACGCGACACCGGCCCCAGCGAGTACTTCAACCTGCCGCTGGCTCGCGCCTATGAAATCTTTACCCAGGCTTACCGCATCGTCTCGGGCCTGGCGCGCACGGTCAGAGGCCCTTCGATGAGCGCGTTCCCGGGCAAGGTCATGATTGACGGGATCACCGAAATCGCCGGGGAAAAGGTCTTCGTCCTGCAGTTTCTGCAGGCGCGTAATCCGTTGTGGGTGCGCCGTCCGTTCTTCGCCAAGTTCGACCCCGAAGCCACCTGGCTTGACGATCTTGTGCCGGCCTTTGGCGAAAAACATTTCTTCTTCGAACAACACTTTGCCGCCAACGACGACGTAATCCTGGTCGAGTTGCTCGATGACGACGAACCCCTGCTGGAAGTCATGGAATGAATGCTCCTGCGTCTGACGCGCCGCTCCCCCAATACGAAGTCTTTGCCCTGCGCTATGCCACCCATGGCGAACGACGCAGTGCCGAAAACTATATGGGCGACGACCCCCACGATGATATTTCGATGCCGCTGGACTTCTATGTCTGGGTCATCCGGGACAGCCAGCGCACTCTGCTGGTCGATACCGGTTTCAGCGCCGAAATGGCCGCACGTCGCAAGCGCACGTACCTGCAATCGCCGGTTCAATTGCTGGAGCGCCTGGACATTGATGCGGGTGCGGTACAAGACATCATCATTACCCACATGCACTACGACCATGCAGGGAACATCGATGCGTTCCCCAACGCGCGCCTGCATTTGCAGGAAGCCGAGATGGCCTATTGCACCGGCCGATGCATGTGCCATGTGCCGCTGCGCAAACCCTTCGAAGCGCGGGACGTCGCCTCGGCGATCGAGCGTCTGTATGCCGGCCGGGTGGAGTTCGCCGACGGCGACAAAACCATTGCGCCTGGCATAAGCGTGCATTTGCTCGGCGGCCATACCGCGGGCCTGCAAGTGGTCAGGGTGCATACCGCTCGCGGCTTCGTAGTGCTGGCCAGCGATGCCGCGCATTACTGGGACAACCTGCGCTCGCGCCGGCCATTCCCGATCGTGCTCGACGTGGCCGACATGCTGGATGGTCACCAGCGCATCGAACATCTGGCCGATGGGCCGCAACACATTATTCCTGGTCACGACCCGGCGGTTCGCCTGCGCTTTCCGACCTGGCAGGGCGACCCGGACATCGTCGCCTTGCACGAGCAGCCGGTTTCCACCCTGGCACTGGATGCGGCCCCTTGGGCGAATGAATGAAGGGCTCACACCGGGCTGGCGCAGAGCATGGAGGTTCGAACAATGCAGCTGATTAAAGTGGCAATTATCGGCATGGGGCCAAGAGGCCTGACTGTGCTGGAAAGAATGCTGGAACACGCACGCACGCTGCCGGCCGGCAAGCGGCTACAGGTTGATATTTTCGACCGCCGGCCACTTGGGGAAGGGGTCCACGATTCACAGCAACCGGACCACCTGTTGATCAATACGGTGTCGTCCCAGGTCACGATGTTCGCACCGTCGAGCATCGCGGGCGCCGCCGGGCAGGGTTTGTCCCTTGTGCAATGGGCGCGCCTGGAGGGTTACCGCCGCATCGGCGGACTGTTTTGCCGTACCTGCGTCGACAGCAGTGAACCGATCACTGACGCAGACCACCTGCCGCGCAGCCTGCTGGGTGAATACCTCGCCTGGTTCTATAACCATCTTGCGCAGCAGTTGCCTTCGACCATCACGCTCAACCCGAGGCCCCACAACGTCATCGACCTGATCCCCCGGCACGAAGGCTACGACGTGGTCCTGGATAACGGTGAAGTCAGTCAGGTGGACTATGCCGTGATCACCACGGGCCACGGCAACCGCGAGCCGACGGCTCAAGACCTGGCGTTTTCGACATTTGCCGTACAGCAGGCCCCCAGAAATCCGCACCTGGGCTATTTCCCCACGCCTTACCCCGTGCAAGACCTGAACACGATTGCGCCCCAGGCAACCGTGGCCATCCAGGGTTTCGGCCTGACCGCCCACGATGTTATTTCGGCACTGACGCTGGGCCGTGGCGGGCGTTACGTCGAGCAGCAAGGGCGACTGAAGTATCTGCCGTCTGGCGAGGAACCCGGCTTGCTGCTGTTCTCTCGCAACTGCCTGCCTTTTGCCTCCCGCGGCATCAATCAGAAAGGTTTGACCGGCAAGCACGTGGCGCAGTTTTTCACCCCGGCCGCCATGCTGGCACAGCGCGAACGGGTGCTGGCTCGCACCGGCAGTGCGCAACTGGATTTTCGCCAAGACGTGTTGCCGTTGGTTATCAAGGAAATGGCGTACGCCTATCGAGTGGCCGCCACCGGCCAACCGGTTGCCCCAGAAAGCTTCGAGCCGAGTGCCGAAGAACGGGCGGCGATCAACCGGATTCTGTGGCCGCTCGACGGTCAGGCATTCGCCAGCCAGGAGGATTTCGGACGATTTTTTGAAGCCCTGGTCCGCGACGATCTGGATCAAGCGCTCAAGGGCAATATCGGCAGCCCGGTGAAAGCCGCCACCGACGTGCTTCGAGACACTCGCGAAGCGTTGCGGGTGGCCGTCGAATACAGCGGCCTGACGCCTGACTCCCATCGATTCTTCGTGGAGCAGTTCAACGCCATCACCAACCGTGTCTCATTCGGGCCGCCCAGGCAGCGCAACTTCGAGTACCTGGCATTGCGCGAGGCCGGCCTGATCGATATCGCCGGAGGCCCGGGTGCGCAATTGAGCATGGACGCCGAGCGCGGCCAATTCAGGATCGACACCCACTACCCGCAACACACTGAGCAACGTTATGCCGATGCGTTGGTCATTGCGCGGCTGGACGCTTATTCGCCCTTGAGCGATGGCGCTGCGTTGACCAAGAACCTGTTGTCTCGCGGGCTGATTCAGCCCTACCGCAACGGCGACTACCACCCAGGCGGGATCGACATCGACGCCGATCTGCATCCCCTGAGTGCACAGGGCAAGCCAGAAAAGCGTCTATGGGCGATCGGTTACCCCGTCGAAGGCCAGCATTTCTACACCCATGCCCTGCCTCGTCCGGGCATCGCCTCGCGCCAGACCCTCGATGCCCAACGGTGTGTCCTGGGCCTGTGGGACTCGATCAGCAGTCACTCTCACCTTTCCTTTCCGGCATCGGCCAATGATGAATCCAGCCGCTCGGCGGCGGCGCTTTCAAGGAGCAGCTCTTGATCAGATTGCATGGCTTCTATCGCTCATCGGCGACCTATCGGGTGCGCATTGCCTTGAACCTCAAGGCGCTGGATTACATCTCGATGGAGCACGACCTGACCCGGGGCGAGCATCGCCAGGCACCCTACTTGCGCGTCAACCCGCAAGGCCTGGTGCCAGCCCTTGAACTGCATGGTCTGGTACTGACGCAGTCGCAGGCCATCATCGAGTATCTGGATGAGGTCTATCCGCAGGTGCCGCTGCTGCCGCCGGACCCACCCGGCCGGGCACGGGTGCGGGCGCTGTACCAGTTGATCGCCGCCGACACCCACCACGTCACCACCCTGCGCGTCGGCCATTACCTGCGAACGCAGCACGGTGCCGACGAGCATCAGGTTCGCCAGTGGCAGCACCACTGGCTCAAGGAAAGTTTCACGGCGATCGAGACGCTGCTGGACCGCAGCGCCACGACCGGGCGCTTCGCCCATGGCGACCATTTGACCCTCGCCGACATCGCGCTGGCGCCTCAGGTCTATGCGGCCCAGCGCCTGGAACTGCCCATCGACCCATGGCCGAACCTGGCCCGGGTTGTCGGCAACAGCATGGTCGAACCCGCGTTTATCCGCGCACACCCCAACAACCAGGCCGTACCGGCTCAGCGCCTGAACGCGCTGAACTGACGGACCCCGACCGTTCACATTGGCTGCACTGGCTACACCTCGTTCATACCTAAACAAAAACCAGCAAGGAGAGTTGAAGATGGGCCTGAATACTTACTTTGATCGCAAGCACCTGGAAGCGCATTACGCAACGACAGAAGACTACAAGCAGCGGTCAGACTCATGGGAAACACTGGCTAAGAACTCCATCAGCCAATGGTATGCCGAAGAACTCAAAGAGCTGAAGTTCACCGAAGTGCTGGATGCGGGTGCTGGCCTGGGCCGCTTCAGCGATGCGGTGGCGCGCTCGAAAGACGTCAACATCACGGCGATCGATATTTCCCCCGAAATGGTGCAAGCCACCCGTGAACGCGTGGAAGCCTTGCCGGGCAACCACCGCTTCATTCAATCGTCTATCGAGGACGCACCGTTTGAACCAGGGAGTTTCGATCTGATCCTGGCCAACCTGGTGCTGCACCATGTGCCGGACATCAAAGTGGCGTTCGAAAAACTGGCGACCCTGGTCAAGCCCGGTGGACACATCGCCCTGCTGACCGCCGACTTCGACTGGATGCGTGAATTGAATCGGCTGCAGGACCACGCCCTGCTCACACTCGGGTTCCCGTTCGATGGCCCGGCCTTGACTGCCCCAGGCACCAACAGCTTCTGCGAAGCCAACATCATGAGGTTCGTGCCGCAATCACTGACACTGGTTAAAAAACCCTGGTTCGACGGCACCATGGTGTTCCCGGACGCGGACGCCGTGCTGAACTTTTACACGCGCACCCTGCGCTACAAGAACATCGCCCAACAGGTCGGCGATGATTCCTTGAAGCACGCGGCCAGTGAGCTCATCGAGAAATATTGCCGGCAGGATGGCGAGCTGAAGGTCTCCAGCAGCGTTTATCAATATGTATTCAAGAAAGTCTGATGAGCTAGAACGCGCATGAAGTTGCACCGATGGCCGCCCCAATCAGGCGGCCATCGGTGTATTCGGCGCAGCGAATGCAGGTCATCGACGTGCGATGGACGCCATGGACATGTCCACGATGGCCGTCAATCGCGACTCCTCGTGCACCATTTTGCCGAACACCCGCAACCCCTGGATCATGCACAGCAGATAATCCCCCACGGTCTTTTCATCCAGCGCCGCGTTGAACACCCCTTCAGACTGACCACGAATGACCGTCGCCGTCAGCAAGGTCAGGGTCCGGCTCATGAAGGATTCGATGCGCGCATACAGGGCGGTGTCTTCCGGCATCATTTCCAGGGTGGTGTTGACGATGAAACAACCATCCAACTCTTCCAGCGCCGAAGCCGAGCGCGTGTAATGCATCAACGCGGCCCTCAACGATTGATCGGCAGGCTCGATGGTGTTCAGTCGCGCCGCCAACTGGGCGATAGAACCGTTGCTGTAATGCTCGATCGCCGCCAGCAACATCCCATGCTTGTCACCAAAAGCACCGTACAGGCTGCCCCTCATCAACCCCGTCGCCTTGCAGATTTCATCCAATGACGTGCCGCGATAGCCACGCGCCCAAAAGACCTGTGCAACGACCTCGCAAACGCTATCGACGTCGAACTCTCGTGGACGTCCACGTCCCGGTGGGCTGGCAGGTTTTTTGGCGATTTCGATATTGGGCATGATTAAGAAATGACAGTCAGGCTCGTTTTGCATGATGGGTCCCGTGACTACGCGCGTCAACCACGCCACCGGGCAGCGGGCATCAGGGCTTGCGCGGCTTGATCCGCGCCGTCGCCTCAGCCACCAACGGATCATCCGGCCAGTAATGCTTGGGATAGCGCCCCTTCAAATCCTTCTTCACTTCGGCGTAGGTACTGCGCCAGAAGTTCGCCAAATCCTGAGTCACCTGCACTGGCCGCCGCGCCGGGGACAGCAGGTGCAGCTTGACCACTTGCCGGCCGCCGGCAATGCGCGGGGTTTCGGCCAAGCCAAACAGCTCTTGCAAACGCACCGCCAGAATCGGCGGTTGCTCGCTGTAGTCCAACCGAATCGATGAGCCCGACGGCACGCTCAAATGATGCGGCGCCAGTTCATCGAGGCGTTGCGGCAATGGCCACGGCAACTGGTTATGCACGATGCTCGACAGGTCCAGATTGGCGAAGTGGCTGAGTCGCGAGACTTTGCCCAGATACGGCATCAACCAGTGTTCGAGTTTTTCAAGCAGCGCGGCGTCGCTGACGTCCGGCCATTCACTTTCACCTTTGGCGCCCAAGTCCAACTGGCGCAACAACGCCACCCGCGCTTGCCACTGACGCAATTCCGGAGTCCATGGCAGCAGCTCCAGGCCTTTGCGCCGCACCAGATTCACCAGCGCCTGGCTGCGTGCGGTTTCGTCGAGCCCGGTCAAGGGTTCGCGGCTGAGGATCAGCTCACCGACCTTGCGTTGCCGCTCGGCCCGCAACACGCCTTCGCGCTCGTCCCAATCCAGTTGATCGACGTTGCGCACCTGCTCGGCCAAGACTGAATCGAACAGCGCCGGATCGAAATCCGCCGCCAGGTAAATCCGTTCTTCACGCTGGCCCTGACGACTGCCGAGATCGGCGATCACCAGCCAGGGTTGTTTCATCAAACTGTCGGCCTCGGTAAACAATGCCGCACGCCCGTTGGCCAAGCGATATTCCGCACCGCCGGCCCGGCGCTGTTGCGCGACTCGATCCGGATAGGCCAACGCCAGCAGAGCGCCGAGCCAGCGCGGATGATCGGGATCGCTGACCGGCTCCGAGGTTTTGCCGCGCAAGTGGCCGCGAAACTGCCGCGCCAATTGACGCGCTCGCTGCACGCCGCCCTGGGCGCCGCGAGCAGCGCGTTCTTCGCCGGACAACAGGACCAATCGAGTGTGCAGATCGGCGCCGGCGCCGCGCAAAATGTCTCGCTCGCCAAGCAGTGCCGCGACGTCGCACGCCATGTCCGCCAGACCTAACGCCTGCCCGCGCAACAGCAAATGCGCGATGCGCGGATGCACCGGCAGCTGGGCCATGGCCTGACCATGACGAGTCAGTGCCTCGCCATCCAGTGCGCCCAAGCGTTCGAGCAGATCCTGTGCCTGTGCATACGCGGCGGCCGGAGGCACATCGAGCCAGGCCAATTGCCCGGGCGTCACGCCCCAGCGGCCGAGTTGCAAGGCCAGTCCGGCGAGGTCGGCGCAGAGTATTTCCGGGCTGGCGTAGGCGGCCAGTTGCTCGTGCTGATCCTGCGACCATAAGCGGTAACAGGCACCCGGCTCCAGCCGTCCGGCCCGGCCCGCGCGCTGGGTGGCGCTGGCCTTGGAAATGCGCTGCGTATCGAGGCGGGTCATGCCGCTGCGCGGATCGAAATACGGCACGCGTTCCAGCCCCGCATCGATGACCACGCGCACGCCTTCGATGGTCAGGCTGGTCTCGGCAATGTTGGTGGCCAGCACCACTTTGCGTTTACCGGCTGGTGCCGGATCAATCGCGGCGCGTTGCGCAGCCAGGTCGAGTTCACCGTGCAATGGGCAGAGCAGCACCTGCGGGTTTTCACCGAGCGCCTCGATCAGTTGTTGATGGACGCGGCGGATTTCCATCTGCCCCGGAAGGAACACCAGGATGCTGCCGCTTTGCTCATCGATTGCATCCAGACAGGCCTGGACCACTCGCGGCTCGACTGGCTCACCGGGCCGAAATGGCCGCCCCCAAATCGTCGATACGGGGTACATCCGGCCTTCGCTGGTGATCACCGGAGCGTCGTCGAGCAATCGTGAAATGCGATCGCCTTCCAATGTTGCTGACATCACCAGCACTTTCAGGGGCAACTCGTCGCGCAGCAATTCACGGCCATTAAGCGTGAGCGCCAACGCGAGATCCGCATCCAGGTTGCGTGAGTGGAACTCGTCAAAAATCACCAGCCCAACACCTTCCAGCGCGGGGTCTTCTTGAAGTCGACGCGCCAAAATGCCTTCGGTCACGACCTCGATGCGAGTCTTTGGACCCACGCGGCTTTCCAGGCGAATTCGATAGCCTACCGTCTCGCCGACCTTCTCCCCCAACTCACTCGCCAACCTTTCCGCAGCAGCCCGCGCTGCCAGCCGACGGGGTTCCAGCATCAGGATGGTCTGCCCACCCAGCCACGTTTCATGCAGCACGGCCAATGGAACGCGGGTGGTCTTACCGGCACCGGGCGGTGCTTGCAAGACCACCTCGTTGCGATCGGTCAAGGCTTGGAGAAGGGCCGGCAGAGCGGCATCGATGGGCAAAGAATTCATGGTGGCTCCCGGGCAGACGGAGCAGTATAACGGCGCGAGCACATTACTGACTGGAATAGGCCGGGAAGTCCGTGTAACCCACTTCACCCTGCCGGGTGTAATACGTTGATCGGTCCGCTTCGGCTAACGGCCAGTCGTACTTGAGACGCTCGGCCAGATCCGGGTTGGCGATATAGGGTCTGCCGAAGGCAATCAGATCGACCAATCCGGTGTCGAGCGCTTCCTCGGCGCCCTGGCGATCAGTGAAGCCACCACACCAGATGATCGTGCCAGGAAACGCCGCCCGGACCTTGGCCAGCAGCGCGTGGTCGAGGTGGTGGGATTTGAACTCGGCAACTTCCATGTTCGCCTCAGGCATCAGCTCGTAGACCAGATGCAGATAGGCGACGCCGAGACGGCCCAATTGTCCGGCCACGTACAGCAAGGTTTCCTCGGTCAGAGGGTCCGCCGGAATACCGTTGAACCTGCCGAACGGCGACAGGCGCACGCCAACGCGGCCCGGGCCCAACTCACGCACCGCCGCTTCAACGACTTCCAACAGGAAGCGTGTACGGTTTTCCACGCTGGCGCCGCCGTAGCAATCGGTGCGGGTATTGAGCACCGAGTTCATGAACTGCTCGAACAGATAACCGTTGGCGCCATGGATTTCGACACCGTCAAATCCAGCCTCGCGGGCGTGGGCGCTGTCTTTGGAAAAAGTGTCAACCAACCTCATCACTTCCTCCGTCCTCAGGCGCCTTGGCGTGCCGGCGGGGATATGGCCCAACTTGCCATCCGGGCCGTGGGCAAACACCTGCGACTCCGCCCGCTCCGCGGTTACGCCCCAAGGTGCCTCGCCGTTCGGCATGAGCGAGGGGTGGGCCATCCGGCCGACGTGCCATAACTGCAAAAATATCGTGCCGCCCTTGCGGTGAACCTCATCTGTCACCAACCGCCAGCCCCGCCGTTGGGCTGGCGTGTAGATGCCTGGGGTCAACGCGTAGCCGTTGCTGGATGGAGCAACGTCGGTGGCCTCGGCCACGATTAGGCCCGCACTGGCCCGCTGCCCGTAATAAGTGGCCATCAGCTCATTCGGGATGTCACCTTCAGAGGTCCGCGTGCGCGTCATGGGCGCCATGACAATCCGGTTCTTCAGCAGAACGGTGCCGCCAAGCAGTTGTGATTCGAACAGGTTTATCATAGGTTTCCTTCGGTCGAATGGATCGGAAGGAAAGCCTACTTTTCGCCCATCATCCCCATCTACACACCGTTTAGTCAGTGGTTGCATATGAAGACAATCAATAGACTTCCGGGCCTGCCCATCGAGCGCGCGCTGGGCGTCCTCTCGGGGCGCTGGAAAGCGGTCATCCTGCATGTGCTGCTGGATGGCCCGCAACGCACTTGTGACCTGGAAAACCGGATTGCCGGCATCTCACAGAAAGTCCTGATCGAGCAACTGCGGGCGCTTGAGGAACACGGCATGCTGAGTCGGCAACCCAGCTCCCAAGATCGCCAGGGCATCGAATACCTGCTCACCCCGCTGGGCGAAAGCCTGCGGCCGATTCTAGAGTCGTTGATCGAATGGGGAACCCATCACGCCAGGGAGCTCGACGAGTCCCACAGGCTACTGCCGTGTGAGGCTGTCGTGCGCGCTCGCACTGACGCGTATTGAGATCGGAGGATAAGCAACATCATGGCCATCAACACCCGTGTCGACATCAGCATTCCCGACAGCCCATTAGCGCACGAAGCGACGCAGCTCATTCGCGACACTGAAAGCGAGTTACTGTTTTCCCACTCGACCCGTGTGTATTGCTGGGGCGCCCTGATCGGTCGGCAAAGGGAATTGGTTTTCGACCACGAGCTGCTTTACGTGGCCTCGATGTTCCATGACATCGGCCTGACCTCGGCGTACGGGCAGAGTCAACTTCGCTTCGAAGTGGACGGCGCGAATGCCGCGCGTGATTTTCTGCGCAATCATGGCATTGGCGAGCGGGATATAGAAAAAGTCTGGAACGCCGTCGCCCTGCATACGACGCCAGGCATTCCGCAACACATGCATCCAGAGATCGCCCTGCTGCAGGCCGGCGCCGGGATGGACGTGGCGGGGCGTGGTTTTGAGCAGTTCACCGACGAACAACGGCAATCGGTGATTAGCGCCTATCCGCGTGAAACCGATTTTGCACACAAGATGATCGACGAGTTTTATCACGGGATGAAGCACCGGCCGGGCAGCACTTTCGGCACGTTCAACGACGATTTCCTCGCATTCAAGGACCCGAGCTTTGAGCGAACGAATCTGTGCAGCGTCATCTTGTGCTCGCATTGGGAGCGATAAACTTCACGCTGCTCCCGCAGGACTGAGACACGGCGCTAATTTACGGTGGGCACGCCCTGCCGGGCCGAGTATAACGGCGAACTGTCTGGCGTTAATCACAGTCCTAATTCATATAGACGCCCATTCGTTTTCAAATGACCCAGGAGATTTCCTATGCGTGTTCCCTTTCGCCTGATTGGCGGTGTTCTGGTCGCCACCCTGCTGACCCAGGTGACCGCCTGTGGTTCGATTTTCTACCCGGATCGTCGCGGTCAGATCGACGGCAAGATCGACCCGGCCATTGCCGTGCTCGATGCCGTGGGCCTGTTGTTCTACATCGTCCCTGGCCTGATCGCGTTTGCCGTCGACTTCGCCACCGGCGCGATTTATTTCGAGCCAGGCAAGACTGCCCAGGTCGCGCCGGAAAAACTCAAGGAAGCGATCGGCCCGGACGGCCAGGTCGATAACCGCAAGTTGCAGACTATTCTGGAAACCGAACTGGGCCGCAGCTTCCCGCTGGATGACCCACGCCTGATCCAGCACAAGGGCAGCAGCCAGCAACTGGCCATGTTCGGCCTGCAACCTGCCGCGTAACTCCGTGCACTCAAAGGAACTGCCGCACCTATGACCACCAGCCTCGAACACGCTCGCCTGCTGAAGCTGGCGACCCGCGCCTCCGTGGCGGTGGCCTGCACGTTGATCGTCGCCAAAGCCATCGCCTGGTGGCTGAGCGGTTCGGTGAGCATGCTCGCCGGCTTGACCGACTCGGCCCTCGACGGCATCACCTCATTGCTCAACTTGCTGGCGGTGCATTACGCCTTGCGCCCGGCCGATGACGATCATCGTTACGGCCACGGCAAAGCGGAATCGCTGTCGGGCATGGCCCAGGCGTTGTTCATTGGTGGCAGTGCGGTGCTGATTGCCTTTCAGGCGTTTGATCGGTTGAAGCATCCGGAACCGGTGGGCGCGCCTTGGATCAGCATCGGGGTGATCATTTTCTCCCTCGCGCTGACCCTGGCGTTGCTGATGCTGCAACATCGGGTGATCAAGGCAACCGGCTCCAATGCGGTGCGCGCCGACTCCCTGCATTACCGCTCCGACATGATGCTCAACGGCAGCATTCTGGTGGCGCTGATACTGGCCGGGTTCGGCTGGCATTCACTGGATGCCTGGTTTGGTCTGGGAATTGCGGCGTACATCCTCTGGAGCGCGGTGCAGATCGCCCGGGAAAGTTTTGCGGTGCTGATGGATGAAGAGCTGCCGCCTGACGTGAGCCAGCACATGCTGGAACTGGCGTGCGGTGTGCCGGGAGTGTTGGGCGCGCATGATTTGCGCACACGGATTTCCGGCAACCATTGGTTTGTGCAGTTGCACCTGGAATTGCCGGGGGAGCTGACCCTGTCAGTCGCCCATGGCATCAGCGATCAAGCCGCCGATGCGATTCACGCCGCTTACCCGCGAGCCGAAGTGCTGGTGCACGCCGACCCGCAGGAAGTGGTGTTAGCGGCGAAGGCTCAGAACGTCACCTGATAACCGCGACTGCTCAGGCAGTTGCCCTGGGCCTGACGGTAGGCTTGCACGACTGACGGATCTGGCTGGTACGTCGCGGTTTGCGGATTGAAGCCGCTCTGTTGCACCGCGTATTGCGAGCACTCGTAACCGTCCTGGGCGACTTGCTGCGGCGACTGGCCGTTGGCCGGATACGCCGTCACGTCAATGCCGTTGCTGGTCGGTTGCGGTTGCGGAGCGCCGACTGGCGGCTCGACCACCACATAATCCTGAGTGCTTTCTTCGTAGGCGTAGTAAGAGCCGGCCGCGAGAAACAGCAGCGCCCCGCCGATCCACACTTCACGCGCGTAATCGGGCATGTAGTGCACGCGAATCCCGCGCGGTGGCTGCACCACTACGTAGCGCGGACCTTGCGGGCGATACCAGTAGCCGCCGGAGTAGAAGTAATCCTGACCTCGATACGGCACGCGAAAGTTACGGTCCGGAAAGCGATCGACCATTTGCCCGGGACGGTACTGCGGACCGGGACCCCAGCCGTTGCCATGCCCGTTCGGGCGACCTTCCCAGCGATGGTCATCGGGACGCGGGCCCTGGTTGTTGCCCTGCCAGTGCTGGTTGTTATCGTTGCGTCGCGGGATGTCCTGATAATTGCCGTACCGAGGTTGCTGGGTCTGGCGCACGGTGTCGGGCCGGCCCTGGATCGGCAGACTGTTGGCAGGCAGTTGCGGGGGTGGCGGCGCAGGACGAACCTGGGTGTTGGCATCGTGAGGCTGACGGTTCTGCCACTGGCCATTCTGATTCTGGCCGTTGTGCTCGAACTGGCGACTGTTATCGCCACGAATGATTTCGTTGTTCTGCTGGCGCGGCTGATTTTGCTGCGGATTGTTCTGCGGCCGCGGCTGATTATTCTGTTGAGGGTTATTCTGCGGGCGTGGCTGGTTGTTGCCGCCATGGCCCTGATCATTGCGTTCATGATCGCGCCCGTGCGGTACACCTTCGGGCCCTCGGTTCTGCGGCTCATCGGCCAGCGATTGCGCAGTGACACTTACACACAGCAAACCAACACCGGCCAAACGCCAGATGCGCGACTTCATGCTTTTCCTCACTGCGGGTTAGGGCCTGTACGTAAGACTGGAAAAGCACAGGCCGGTTCTGCAACAGGTTATCAGTCACGCAACTTATTTCGCAGGCAATAAAAAAGGGAGACCCGTCGGCCTCCCTTTGAGAACTTCGTCCGTGCTCGACGCTTATGACGTCGGCTCACCTCACGCCGTCTTCTGGACAGTGTGTAGCTCGGGGGCCGGCACATCCCCGATGGGGGTGGCGGCCGCGACTGGCCTGATTGGGCGAGTCGCTGTGGACTGTTTGTCCGAGCAGTGATTCTGGTAATAAGAATAGGCCTGAGGCGTCGGCAGAGGATTGCGAAGATTGCTGAAATAAACATCACTTGCGCAATTTTTAACCCTGGATAGATAATCCGCCGCAATAGTTACGACAAAGGACTGATTGATGAGCAAACTCGACCGTTACGACCTGAGCATTTTGGCGGAATTGCAGCGCGACGCGCGCATCTCCAACCAGGAGCTGGCCGAACGCATCGGCCTGTCACCTTCACCTTGTTCGCGCCGCGTCAAACAGCTGGAAGACGACGGCTACATCTCGCGTCAGGTGGCTTTGCTGGATCGCAAGATGCTTGGCCTGAGCCTCACGGCCTATGTATTGATCGGCATGGACCGCCACACGCCCGAGCGTTTCGAAAACTTCGAAGCGGCGATCCGTACCTTGCCGCAGGTGCTGGAATGCAGCCTGGTGACGGGGATGGATGCGGATTATCAACTCAAGGTGGTGGTGCCGGACATGGATCACTACCAGAAACTGCTGCTGGGGCATTTGACCCGAATTGAGGGCGTTACCAGTGTGCGGTCGAGTTTTGTGTTGAATCAGGTGTTGAACAGTACTGAGTTGCCGTTGACGCATCTGCGTGGCTGAGGACGCCTTCGCGGGCAAGCCTCGCTCCTACAGGGTTTGATGTCGTTCATGAAATCGTGACTCGACGACAACCCGTAGGAGCGAGGCTTGCCCGCGAAGAGGCCGGCACAGGCGACGAATGACCGCGACACACTGCCGCAGGTCAATGCCCGGTCATTCCCCATAGGCGTATACTCGCCCCGCCCTTTTAGCCCCGCCCGCGCTGGAGATGTTCGATGGATCCTGCAGTTTTTGAAGAGTGGATGATGACTGGCCTGGTCAGCATCCTGATCATTTTCATGGGTTTCATCGTCTGGGATCTGGCGAAAAAATCCAAGGCTGGCAAGTTCGGCACCATGATCCTGTTCTTCGTGCTGGGCCTGGGGATCTTCGCGTTCATCATCAAAAGCGTGGTCATCGCGTACATCGAAAACCATTCATAACCGCGCCGGCACTTCCTTCCACTGACCCTGATCGAGCCCTTCGATCGTCCAGTCGCCAATCCGCACCCGCACCAGACGCAAGGTCGGCAAGCCGACTGCCGCCGTCATGCGCCGCACCTGACGGTTGCGACCTTCGCGAATCACCAGTTCCAGCCAAGTGGTCGGCACACTTTTGCGAAAGCGCACCGGCGGGTTGCGCGGCCACAGTTCGGGCTCTTCAAGCTGCCGCGCCTCGGCGGGCAAGGTCATGCCGTCGTTCAGCTCGACGCCATCGCGCAAGCGCTGCAATTGCTCGGCGCTCGGCTCGCCTTCCACTTGCACCCAATAGGTCTTGGCCAGTTTGTGTTTCGGGTCGGCGATCCGTGCTTGCAGTTGTCCGTCGTTGGTCAGCAGCAGCAAACCTTCGCTGTCGCGGTCCAGGCGTCCGGCCGGGTAGATCCCGGGGATCTCGATGTAATCCTTGAGCGTCGCCCGCCCTTCGCCGTCGCTGAATTGCGTCAGCACATCGAACGGCTTGTTGAACAGAATCAGTTTCGGCTCGGCCGGTGGCGCTTTGGCGACACGGCGCGGGGCTGATGAGGATGGCGCAGGTTTCGCGCCAGGGCGGCGGGAAACGGGACGTTGGGGACGAGACATGAGGAAAGAGAACATCTAACGGTCAGGGCTGCTAATGCTAGTGCCCTGACCGCTAAATGACCATGACTGTTAGCGGAACGGCGGCTCGTCGAAGCTGCGCAGTTTGCGCGAGTGCAACGAATTGAGTTCGGTGCGCAACAGGTCCACCGCCTCGATACCGATCTTCAAGTGCTGGCTGACCGCACGCTCATAGAAGGCGTTGGCCGAACCCGGCAGCTTGATTTCGCTGTGCAGCGGTTTGTCCGAAACACACAACAACGTGCCATACGGCACCCGCAAGCGATAACCCTGGGCAGCGATGGTGCCGCTTTCCATGTCCACCGCCACGGCGCGGGACAGGTTGATCAGCGGTCGTTCCTGGGCCCAGCGCAATTCCCAGTTACGATCGTCGTAAGTCAGCACGGTGCCGGTGCGCAGGCGTTTCTTCAGCTCGTCGCCCTTCTCGCCGGTGATGTTGGCCGCCGCTTGCTGCAACGCCATCTGCACTTCGGCCAGGGCCGGGATCGGAATGTTCGGCGGCACCACCCGGTCGAGAATCCCGTCACGGCGCATATAAGCGTGAGCCAATACGTAGTCGCCAATGGTCTGGGACTGACGCAGGCCGCCGCAGTGACCGATCATCAGCCAGCAATGCGGACGCAGCACGGCCAGGTGGTCGGTGATGTTCTTGGCGTTGGACGGGCCGACGCCGATGTTTACCAGGGTCACGCCGTGGCCATCGCTGGCGATCAGGTGATAGGCCGGCATCTGGTAACGGTGCCAGACCACGCCAGCGGCAATCGCCGAAGCTTCGCCGTGATCCATGCTCTTTTCGATGATCACGTTGCCCGGCAAGACCATGCGCACGAAGCGCGGATCGCTGCGCAACTGCTCCAGGCCATGCACGATGAACTGGTCGACATAACGGTGGTAGTTGGTCAGCAGGATCCACGGCTGCACATGCCGCCAGTCGCTGCCGGTGTAATGCACCAATCGACGCAGAGAGAAATCCACCCGCGCCGCATCGAACAGGGCCAAGGGCAGCGGATCGGTGTTTTCCCAGTCGTACAAGCCATCGGCAATCCCATCGGTGGCCGCGGACAGGTCGGTGCTCGGGAACACCCGCGCCAGCGTGGCGGCGGTCACACCGGAGCCGGCCAGTTCATCGCCCTGCTCGACCACGTACGGATACGGAATGTTCTGCTTGCTCACACCGACTTCCACCGTGACGGTGAAGTCGTGCATCAATGGCACCAGCTGTTCCAGCAAATATTTACGAAAGGCTGCCGGGTGGGTGACGGTGACGCTGTAGGTCCCCGGCAACTGCACTTTGGCGTAGGCACGGGTGGTCTGTGGGACTTCGCCCTGGCAGAGGTAGGTCAAGCGCAATTCGGGATAACGAAACATCGCACGCTGCTCGGCGTCCGGTTCGATACGATCCTTGAGGTAACGCTTGAGCGCCTGATTCAGCGCAGAAGTAGCCTGCTCATGCAGGGCGGCGAGCCGGTCTACGGCTTGTTCGGCGGTTTGAACAACAATAAACGCTTCGGTCACGATCAGCTTCCTGTGTTCTGACTTGCAGACCTTCATCTTGCCTGCATCGTCGTCGGACGGGAACAGTGGAATGCTGACCCTGATGCCATGATTACCACAGATCCCTTGTGGGAGCGGGCTTGCTCGCGAAGGCGGTGGGTCAGCCACATTGATGTCGACTGACACACCCTATTCGCGAGCAAGCCCGCTCCCACAGGGGCTTGGTGGTGATCACAGATGCGGAGTTGAACGAGCGACGATCGCCTCAACATCCAGCCCTCGTGGCAACGCGCCATACACCCGCCCCGCCGAGCCGAGGCGGCTGGCAATGAATGCATCACTGACCGCTGAGTTGCCAGCCTCCAGCAATAACTTGGCCTGAAGCCCCAGCGCAATATCCTCGGTCAACTGCCGCGCGCGGTATTGAATGTCGCTAGTGTCCTTGAATGCCGCCTGCAATTGCGTGATGTGCGCTGCCAGACGCTTGTCGCCATGCCCATCGCCCAGCTCGCTGAACAGCACATCCAGCACGCCCGGTTCTTTCGACAAGGCCCGCAGCACGTCGAGGCATTGCACGTTGCCGGAACCTTCCCACGTCGAATTCACCGGGGCTTCGCGGTACAGGCGCGGCAGGATGCTTTCTTCGACATAACCGGCGCCGCCCATGCATTCGGCGGCTTCGTTGATCATTCCCGGCGCGCGTTTGCAGATCCAGTACTTGCCCACCGCCGTCACCAGCCGGGCGAATTTGGCTTCGTGGCTGTCATCCAGATGATCCAGCGCCTTGCCCATGCGCAGGCTCAGCGCCAGGGCGGCTTCGCTTTCCAGGGCCAGGTCGGCGAGGACGTTCTGCATCAATGGTTGTTCGCTGAGCAACTTGCCGCCCACCGTGCGGTGAGCGCAGTGATGACTGGCCTGGGTCAGGGCCTGGCGCATCAGCGAACTGGAACCGACCATGCAATCGAAGCGGGTCATGGCAACCATCTCGATGATAGTCGGCACGCCCCGGCCTTCTTCGCCGATCATCCACGCCAGCGCGCCACGAAACTCCACTTCACTGGAGGCGTTGGAGCAATTGCCGAGTTTGTTTTTCAGGCGCTGGATGTAGAACTGATTGCGCGTGTCGTCCGGGCGATGGCGCGGCAACAGGAAACAGGTCAGGCCCTTGTCGGTCTGGGCCAGGGTCAGGAACGCATCGCACATCGGCGCCGAACAGAACCACTTGTGCCCCACCAGTTCATACGCCTGGCCCGGCCCGCTGGCGCCGACCGGATACGCCTTGGTGGTGTTGACCCGCACGTCGGTGCCGCCCTGTTTCTCGGTCATGGCCATGCCGATGGTGACACCGGCCTTGTGGGCCATGCCGACATTGCGCGGGTCGTATTCGGTGGCGAGGATTTTCGGCAGCCATTGCTCGGCCAGATTCGGTTGCAGGCGCATTGCCGGGACGCTGGCGAAGGTCATGGTCAACGGGCAACCGCTGCCGGCCTCGGCCTGGCTGTGCAAGTAAGTCATGGAGGCCCGGGCGACATGCGCGCCGGATTGCGGATGCGCCCAAGGCAATGAGGTCAACCCGTGTTCGACCGCAGTGCGCATCAGTTCGTGATAAGCCGGATGAAATTCCACCAGATCGATGCGATGCCCATAACGGTCATGGCTGACGAATACCGGTTTATTCTGATTGGCCAGGAACCCGGCCTCCATCAGCGGCCCGCCGGCCAGAGCGCCGTAAGCGTCGATCCGCGACTCGGCCCAACCGGCACCAAAACGTCGCGACCACTCCTGTAATGGTAGGTCGATACGGTAAAGATTGGTGCCGTCCAGCGACGGAGGCTGGTTGGTGACTTCGTGGGTTTCGGCGAACTGATGCAGGTTCATGACGGGGCTCCTTTGGTCAGCCAGGAACTCAGTTAAGCACCGGCCCTTGGCTGAACAAAGTGTCATACCTGCCTAAATGTCGGCGCTTTCACCTTGTTTCGGACAAAGCACCCGACGATAAAGCGCCGCCTGCAAATCCTCGAATTTAACCGGTTTGCTCAGGTAATCGATCAGCGCCCCCGTCGGGCAATGTTCCCGATCAATACTCTGCGCGACCATGAATACGGGTACCTCGGCACAGCCCGGCAAGCCACGGATCTGGCAGCACAGGGACGCGCCGTCCTGAGCCGGCAACTGACAATCGAGCACCACCGCATCGAAGACGTTACGCTGCAAATGGTCAAGTGCGGCCGCGCCACTGTCGGCTGTGCGCACCCGGAATCCGAGTTTGAGTAACATCCCGCGCATCACCAATTGGTTGATGCTGTTGTCATCGACCAGCAGCACGGTGCAGTCCTGAGGCAGACGCAGACGCGAGGTGTCGCGGGTCATCGAGGACGCAGGCACTGCTTCCACCACCGGCAAATCAACCTCGACATCCAGTTGAAAACGACTGCCACGCCCCGGTTCGGAGCGGTGGGTCAGGCGTCCGCCGAGCAATTCCACCAGTTGCCGACAAATCGCCAGGCCAACGCCCAGACCGCCGTATTCGCGGGTCATCGAGCCGTCGAGCTGGAAGAAGCGCTGATACATCGTCGCCTCCCCCAAGTCGGTAAAACCAATACCGGTGTCGATCACCGCAAAGGACAGGGCCAGTCGCCCCTCTTCCACAGTCTTGCCGGTCACCCGCAGCGCCACGCCGCCAACCCGGGTGAATTTGATCGCATTGTCCAGCAGGCATTCCAGGCATTGCGCCAGTTTGCTGCTGTCACCCAGCAGGCGATCCGGCAATCCCGGCGTGACTTCAACCTTGAGGTCCAGGGACTTGCTCGACGCATTGCCCTCGAACTGCACGCGCAACGCCTCGACCACGCCGCGCAGGCTGAAGGTGTCCGGGTAGGCCTTGAGCTTGCCGGCCTGCAATTCGGTCAGGGTGAGGATGCCGTTGACCATGCGCATCATGTCCCGCGCCGAGCCGGCGGCGGTTTGCTGGTATTGCTCCAGTTCCGGGTCCATCTCGACGGTCTGCATCAATTCCAGCGAACCGATCACCCCATTCATCGGCGTGCGCAGTTCGTGGGTCAGGGTCGCGAGGAACTCGTCCTTGAGCTTGTTACTGCGGGCCAGTTGCTGGTTCAACACTTCAAGCTTCTGACCGGCATCGAACAGGGTTTGCGCCTGCTGCTCACGCATGGCGTTGATGCGATCGGCCAGCGCCAGGGACAGCAGCGCCACTTCGATCGCCGAGCCGATCTGGCTGGCGTACATGGTCAGGAACACGTTCGGCAAGTAACCCAGCACCATCAGCGTATTGACGACGCCGCCGAGCAAAAATGCCGACCAGGCGATGATGAAATAGCGCGCCACGCGTAAGCCGCGTGCCCAGGCGAAGATCCCGGCAGCAAAAATCACCACGGTGAAGATCAACGCCAGCGTGGTTGCCAGGCGCAGGGCCAGGGCGTAACTGGTCATCAGCGACAACCCGACCACCACCGCGCCAAACGCGATCAGCGCCAACAGCACGCGATCGAGCCAGCGACTGTGTTGCGCGGTTTGCAGGAAGCTGCGGGCGAACTGACTGCCGAACAGCCCGGCGCAACCAATGAAGAATGGCGTCGCGGCGTTGGCCCACCAAGGGTTGTCCGGCCAGAAATACTCCACCGCCGCGCCGTTCACCGACAGCTGATACAGGCCGAACGAGGCGATATAGAAGATGTAATAGAGGTAACTGGTGTCGCGCACGCTGAGGTAGATGAACAGGTTGTAGACCACCATCCCCAGCAACACGCCGTAGATCAGGCCCAGTACATAAAGACGCACGGGCTGTTCTTCGAGGTAAGCGGTGCTTGACCACAAGGTCACCGGCGCCTGGATCGAGCCCTGGCTTTGCAGGCGCAAGTAAACGGTTCGCGCCTGATCGGGCTTGAAGTCCAGATTGAACAGGTAGTTGTTCTGGCGAAATTCGCGGCTGGCAAACGGCAGGGCATCACCGGTGCGGCGGATCAGTTGATAGTCGCCGCCAGCATCCGGCAGATACAGATCGAGGTGATCGAGGGGCGGATAGGCCAGTTCCAGCAACCAGGTCCGCTGCGCCTGCGGATTGGTCGGGCGGTAGTGCAGGTCGATTTTCAGCCAGAACACCGAACGCGAATAACCGGCGTTGAGGGTGGCTTTATCGTGAGTCTTGAAGTTTCCGGCGACGGCTTGCGCACGCACATCGGCGATGCTCGCCTGACCGCCCGCGTCTTCGTACACCTGCATGGTTCGACCCATGGGAAGGCTCTGGGTGAATTCGTCAAATTCAACGGCGCTCGCCAGGAGGGGCAAGCACAACAGCAACATCAGCAAATAGCGCATTTAAGCCCCAGCGTGGCCTGTCCGGTTTAGTCAGGAAGCCCCCCCTTTCCTTTTGAGTAGACGTAAAACCGGTATTACCTGTTATTGGTTTGGATCCACTCTAGCATAGCCGTTGATGGCCATTGAGCACCATTGAAATTTTTCCTACAGAGGCTCTAGAACGGGCGTTCCAGCGCCACACCCTGAGATAGAGCTGTTTGCTCGTAGCAGCTGCCGAGCCCGCGAGGCTGCGTTCGGCGGCGAAGCCGTCGTGAAATCAGGCGACGCGGTGTTTCAGCAAGACCGAGTGATCAGGTTTGACGACGGCTTCGCCGCCGAACGCCGCCTCGCGCTGCTCGGCAGCTGCTACGGGGATCGGCGTCACGTTCAGCAGCAGGTACGAGGCCGGGCGTCAGCTTCGGCAGCTGCTACGTGGGCCGTCATGACTCGCTGGTCGACTGGTGGTAAGCTCGCGCACCATGAATATCTACAGCTCTCGCCCCGTTGTCCTCTGTCTCTCCGGCCACGACCCAAGTGGTGGCGCCGGCTTGCAGGCAGATATCGAAGCCCTGCTCGCTCAGGGTTGTCATGCGGCCCCGGCCGTCACTGCCCTGACTGTGCAAGACACGGTCAACGTCACTGACTTCCGCGTCCTCGATCGTGAGTGGGTGTTGGCCCAGGCCAATGCCGTGCTCAACGACTCCGAAGTCGCGGCCGTCAAACTGGGCATGCTCGGTTCCCTGGAGATGGTCGACACGGTTGTCGAACTGCTCTCGGCGCACCCGCATTTGCCGGTGGTCTGCGACCCGGTGTTGCGTGCCGGTGGCGGCGGACGCCTGGGCAAGGATGAAGTCGGCTACGCCATGCGCGAACGCCTGCTGCCGCTGTCGATCATTGCCACCCCTAATCTTCCCGAAGCGCGCATCCTCGCCGAACTGCCTGACGGCACCGCGGACGAGTGCGCGGAAAAACTCCTGCCCTTCGTCAAACACCTGCTGATCACCGGCGGCCATGGCGACGAACACGAAATCCATAATCGCCTGTACAGCCGCGACGGTCGCCGCGAAACCTTCACCTGCCAGCGATTGCCCGGCAGTTATCACGGTTCCGGTTGCACACTGGCCAGCGCCTTGGCCGGTCGTCTGGCCCAGGGTGAAAACCTCGCCAGCGCCGTGCAGACCGCGCTTAACTACACGTGGCGCACCCTGCGGGATGCCGAGCAGTTGGGCAAAGGCCAATTCGTGCCGCGCCGCCTGCCGCTGGATTTTTGTTCGTAACTCTTGATGCGTAATGCGCAGAGGCTTGCCCGATGAAACTACGTGGCCTGTATGCCATTACCGATAGCCAGTTACTGGCCGGTAAATTTCTTTCGTACGTGGAGGCGGCGCTGGAAGGCGGCGTCACGCTGCTGCAATACCGCGACAAGAGCAGCGACGAGGCCCGGCGTTTGCGCGAGGCCGAAGCCCTGCGCGATTTGTGTGACCGCTACAAGACTCAGCTGATCATCAACGACGACGCCGAACTGGCCGCGCGCCTGAACGTCGGCGTGCATCTGGGCCAGACCGACGGCCCGTTGACCCCGGCCCGCGCGCTGCTGGGTCGCCAGGCGATCATCGGTTCGACTTGCCACGCGCAACTCGAACTCGCCGAACAAGCCGCCAAGGAAGGCGCCAGTTACGTCGCCTTCGGCCGCTTCTTCAACTCCAACACCAAACCCGGCGCCCCGACGTGCAGCCTCGACCTGCTCGATCAGGCCCGCAGCAAACTGCACCTGCCGATCTGCGCGATTGGCGGCATCACGTTGGAAAACGCCGCGCCGCTGGTGGCCCATGGGGTCGATCTGCTGGCTGTCGTGCATGGCCTGTTTGGCGCCGAGAGCACGGCTGAAGTGACCCGCCGCGCCCGCGCCTTCAACGAACTGCTTTCTATTAAGTAGCTTAAAATCCGATTTGAGAGCCCGATCATGTCTCGTTCCGAAACCCTGTTTGCCGATGCCCAAAAACACATCCCCGGTGGCGTGAACTCGCCGGTTCGCGCGTTCAAGAGCGTTGGCGGCACGCCGCTGTTCTTCAAACACGCCGAAGGCGCCTACGTCACCGACGAAGACGACAAGCGTTATGTCGATTACGTCGGTTCCTGGGGCCCGATGATCCTCGGCCACAGCCACCCGGACGTGCTGGACGCAGTGCGTAAACAGCTGGAACACGGCTTGTCCTACGGCGCCCCGACCGCGATGGAAACCGAGATGGCCGACCTGGTCTGCTCGATCGTGCCATCGATGGAAATGGTGCGCATGGTCAGCTCCGGCACCGAAGCGACCATGAGTGCGATTCGCCTGGCCCGTGGTTTCACCGGCCGCGATGCGATCATCAAGTTCGAAGGCTGCTACCACGGTCACTCCGACAGCCTGCTGGTCAAGGCCGGTTCCGGCCTGTTGACCCAAGGCGTACCGAGTTCGGCAGGCGTACCGGCTGACTTCGCCAAACACACCCTGACCCTGCCGTTCAACGACATCGACGCGGTGGAAACCATGCTCGGCGAAGTCGGCCAGGATGTGGCGTGCATCATCGTCGAGCCGGTGGCCGGCAACATGAACTGCGTACCGCCAGCACCGGGTTTCCTCGAAGGCCTGCGCACGCTGTGTGACAAGCACGGCGTGGTGCTGATCTTCGACGAAGTGATGACCGGTTTCCGCGTGGCACTCGGCGGCGCCCAGGCGCATTTCGGCGTGACGCCAGACTTGAGCACCTTCGGCAAAATCATCGGTGGCGGTATGCCGGTGGGTTGCTTCGGCGGCAAGCGCGAAATCATGTCGCACATCGCGCCATTGGGTCCGGTGTACCAGGCAGGCACCTTGTCCGGTAACCCGTTGGCCATGGCCGCTGGCCTGACTACCCTGCGCCTGATCAGCCGTCCGGGCTTCCACGCCGAGTTGAGCGACTACACCAGCCGCCTGCTCGACGGCCTGCAACAACGCGCCGATGCGGCGGGCATTCCATTCGTGACCACTCAGGCAGGCGGCATGTTCGGCCTGTACTTCAGTGGCGCCGACGACATCGTGACCTTCGATGACGTGATGTCCAGCGACGCCAATCTGTTCAAGCGCTTCTTCCACCTGATGCTGGAAGGTGGCGTGTACCTGGCGCCGAGCGCATTCGAAGCCGGGTTCACCTCGATCGCCCACGGCGAAACCGAGTTGAAACTGACCCTGGATGCCGCTGAACGCGCTTTCGCCGCACTGAAATAATGCTGTGCCGCTGACGTTGGCGATTGCCAGCGTCAGCTTTTACCTACATTCCTGTGTCTTTTCCCACCCTTGTGCCAATAATCTCCCGCAAAGTGGGCGATATATTCCCCGCGCAGCAGAAAAACGAGTAAAGACTTTGTAAGGTTGGCCCTGCTTATTTCATAATGCGCGCTTATTGGATCCCTCGATGGGTCCGCGCGCCCTTCAGAGGTAAGTCGATTCCCATGAACCGCACCGGCCGCACCCTTGCATTGGGCTGCCTGTTGCTCCTTCAGCCCCTGCTCGCGCACGCACAAGCAGGCGGCAACTCGTTGTTGATCCCAGCGATGGGTCGCTGCACCCTCAATACTCAGCCGCAAGATCTGACGCAAGCGCTTGCCGCCTGCCAGAAAGCGTCGGATGAGGGGGATGCGCAAGCGCAATACGAGTTGGGTGAGTTCTACTACGACGGCAAAAACACGCCGCGTGACCTCAATAAAGCCCTGGCGTTCTTCGAAAAAGCCTCTCTGCAAGGCCACGCCCAGGCGCAATTCAAACTCGGCACCATGTTCTTCCACGGCGAAGGCGTGCCGGCCAATAACGTTCAGGCGTATATCGTGCTGAAAATGGCCGCGGTCAACGGCGCAGAAGATGCGTTGGACACCGCCGACGAAGTCGCCGAGAAAATGCCCCGCGAAGATCTGGAAGTTGCTACCCAAGTGCTGGGGCAAATCTTCCGTAAATACCTGATGGAATTACAAAGCGCGGATGGGCGTACGCCGTTTTCGCCGCTGCCTTAAGTTCAGCTTCGATCTTTCTGACCTCTTCGCGGGCAAGCCTCGCTTCTACAGGTTTGATGCAAGCCGTGAAAACAACGCATACCTGTAGGAGCGAGGCTTGCCCGCGAAGGGAGCGACTCGGTCTTACTTATCAGGCATCGGCATCGGAAACGGCATCACATTGCCGACCGCGCCACGGGCTTCGCTGATTTTCGGCGTGCCCAGGCGCTCGACTTCGTCGATGCGCACAATCGAATGCATCGGCACAAAACTGCGCACCACGCCCTCGAACTGAGCCTTGAGTTTCTCTTCGCTCGGATCGACGACCACTTGCGTGCGCTCGCCAAAGACGAATTCTTCCACTTCCAGGAAGCCCCACAGATCACTTTGATAGATCTGCTTGGCATACATTTCGTACACCTGGCCCTGGTTGAGGAAAATCACCTTGTAGATTGGGGCTTCACGTTTGGTCATGGTGGGCGGGCAACACATTGGGGATAAAAATGAGGGCGCGAACTATAGCATAGCCGCCGGACGCACAACGGTAGGAACCTTGGGACATGTTCCCTATAATGCGCGGTTCTTTGAATCACGTGATGACTCTGTCCATGGCCAAGAAGCTTTACATCGAAACCCACGGTTGCCAGATGAACGAGTACGACAGCTCGCGCATGGTCGATCTGCTGGGTGAACACCAGGCCCTGGAAGTCACCGCTCGCGCTGAAGATGCCGACGTGATCCTGCTCAACACCTGCTCCATCCGCGAACGCGCCCAGGACCGGGTGTATTCCCAGCTCGGCCGCTGGCGCGAATTGAAACTCGCCAATCCGGACATGGTGATTGCCGTTGGCGGTTGCGTGGCCAGCCAGGAAGGCGCCGCCATCCGCGATCGCGCACCGTATGTGGACGTGGTGTTCGGCCCGCAGACCCTGCACCGCTTGCCGGAAATGATCGACGCCGCCCGCGCCACCAAGCTGCCGCAAGTGGACGTCTCGTTCCCGGAAATCGAAAAGTTCGACCACTTGCCCGAGCCGCGCATCGACGGGCCGAGCGCCTATGTGTCAGTGATGGAAGGCTGCAGCAAGTACTGCACCTTCTGCGTGGTGCCCTACACCCGCGGTGAAGAAGTCAGCCGGCCGTTTGATGACGTACTCGCCGAGATCATTCACCTCGCCGAAAACGGCGTGCGTGAAGTGACCCTTCTGGGGCAGAACGTCAATGGCTATCGCGGCACCACTCACGACGGGCGCCTGGCGGACCTCGCCGAGCTGATCCGTGTGGTCGCCGCCGTCGATGGCATCGACCGGATTCGCTACACCACGTCGCACCCGCTGGAATTTTCCGACAGCCTGATCCAGGCCCACGCCGAAGTGCCAGAGCTGGTGAAACACCTGCACTTGCCGGTGCAATCGGGTTCGGACCGCATTCTGTCAGCGATGAAGCGCAACCACACCGCGCTGGAATACAAATCCAAACTGCGCAAGCTGCGCGCCGCCGTGCCGGGGATCTGCATCAGCTCAGACTTCATTGTCGGCTTCCCGGGCGAGACCGAGAAAGACTTCGAGCAGACCATGAAGCTGATCGAAGACGTCGGTTTCGACTTCTCATACTCGTTCGTTTATAGCCAACGCCCGGGGACTCCGGCGGCAGACCTGGCCGACGAGACGCCGGAAGAGCTGAAGAAAGAACGCCTGAACGCGCTGCAACATCGCTTGAATCAGCAGGGTTTCGAGATCAGCCGACAAATGGTCGGTTCGACCCAGCGTATTTTGGTTACCGATTATTCGAAAAAGGACCCTGGCGAGCTGCAAGGCCGGACCGAGAATAATCGTATCGTCAACTTCCGCTGCGACAATCCAACCCTGATTGGCCAGTTCGCCGACGTGCACATCGATGCCGCACAGCCGCACTCGCTGCGGGGCTCGCTGATCCAATAACACCGCCCCCCCTGTGGATGTCGGGCTTTTGTGGCGAGGGGGCTTGCCCCCGTTGGATCGCGAAGCGGTCCCAAGTATTTTGCGACTGCTTCGCAGCCGAACGGGGGCAAGCCCCCTCGCCACAGGTTAAGCACCAAAGTCCGGCATCTTATTTAAGAGCTTTCGCACCCAGCCCTCTGGCGTTATCCTTGATTTCATCTTAATTGCCCCAGGGCGGCTAAATACGACCTTGAACGCACCCATCGAACCACATCGCTTCATCCTCGAGCCCTTTGAGGCTCGCCGCTTCGCCAATCTGTGCGGGCAATTCGACGAGCATCTGCGCTTGATCGAACAGCGCCTGACCATCGAGATCCGCAATCGCGGAAACCAGTTCGAACTGATCGGCGAACCCAAGCACACCACTTCCGCGGAAAATCTGATTCGCCGTCTGTACCGGGAAACCAAAGGTACGGAGCTGTCGCCGGATACGGTTCATCTGTTCCTGCAGGAATCGGCCGTCGAAGAGCTGGACAACGTCTCCCCCGCCGAACCCTCCGTCGCACTGCGCACCAAGAAAGGCATGATTCGCCCTCGCGGCTTGAATCAGTTGCGCTACGTGAAGGAAATCCTCGGTAACGACATCAATTTCGGCATCGGCCCGGCCGGTACCGGCAAGACCTATCTGGCTGTTGCCTGCGCGGTAGACGCGCTGGAACGCGAGCAGATTCGTCGCATCCTGCTGGTGCGCCCGGCGGTTGAAGCGGGCGAAAAGCTCGGTTTCCTGCCCGGCGACCTGTCGCAAAAGATCGACCCGTACCTGCGCCCGCTGTATGACGCGCTCTACGAAATGCTCGGCTTCGAATACGTGGCCAAGCTGATCGAACGCCAGGTCATCGAGGTCGCGCCGCTGGCCTACATGCGCGGTCGCACGCTGAACAACAGCTTCATCATCCTCGACGAAAGCCAGAACACCACCGTCGAGCAGATGAAGATGTTCCTGACACGGATCGGCTTTGGCTCCACTGCCGTGATCACCGGTGACATCACCCAGGTCGACCTGCCGAAAGGCACGAAATCCGGGCTGCACCATGTGATCGAAGTCCTGAAGGACGTGCCGGGCATCAGCTTCACGCATTTCATGCCCAAGGACGTCGTGCGCCATCCTCTGGTGCAACGCATTGTCGAAGCCTACGAGCGCTTCGAGAATCGCGTTGCCGATGAAGCGCCCAAGGATAAACGCCACGATGCTTGAGCTTGATCTGCAACTGGCCACTGAAGCACCTGCGCCAAGCGAAGCCGAGTTCCGCCAATGGTGCGAACTGGCCCTGCGCCAGCGCACCGCTGATTCCGAAATGACCATTCGCTTGGTCGACGAAGAAGAAGCCCGCGAACTGAACTTCACCTGGCGGCAGAAAGACTACGCCACCAATGTTTTGTCGTTCCCGGCCGATGTTCCCGATGAGTTTCTCGATATTCCATTGCTGGGCGATCTGGTGATCTGCGTGGCGGTGGTCGAGCGCGAAGCCGCGGAACAAGGAAAGGAACTAAAGGCCCACTGGGCGCATCTGGTCATTCACGGCTGCTTGCATCTGCTTGGTTACGACCATATAGATGACGAGGAAGCCGAGGAAATGGAAGCACTGGAACGAACGTTGCTTGCCGAGTTGGGCTATCCCGACCCTTATGCGGACGACGAAACCGAAACATCCCCTATCGTTACAACAAAGGATTCAGAGTAATCGCTATGAGCGAAGATCGATCGAGCAACGGGCAGAAGTCATGGCTGGGTAAGCTCACCCAGGCTTTTGCCCACGAGCCGAAGAACCGCCAGGAGCTGCTGGAGCTGCTGCGCGACGCACACCAAAACAAACTGCTGGACAGCGAAGCGCTGGCCATCGTCGAAGGCGCCATCCAGGTTGCCGACCTGCAAGTACGGGACATCATGGTCCCGCGCTCGCAAATGGTCAGCATCAAGGCGACCCAGACACCTCGCGAGTTCCTGCCCGCCGTGGTCGACTCGGCCCACTCCCGCTACCCGGTGATCGGCGAAAGCCACGATGACGTGATGGGCGTGTTGCTGGCCAAGGACTTGCTGCCGTTGATCCTCAAGGAGAACGGCGACAGCTTCAACATCAAGGACCTGCTGCGCCCGGCCACCTTCGTGCCGGAGTCCAAGCGCCTGAATGTGCTGCTGCGTGAGTTCCGCGCCAACCACAACCACATGGCCATCGTCATCGACGAATACGGCGGCGTGGCCGGTCTGGTGACCATCGAAGACGTACTGGAACAAATCGTCGGCGACATCGAAGACGAGCATGACGTCGAAGAAGACAGCTACATCAAGCCACTGCCCAGCGGTGACTTCCTGATCAAGGCGCTGACGCCGATCGAGAACTTCAACGAGTTCTTCGACAGCGAGTTCTCCGATGATGAGTTCGACACGGTGGGCGGCCTGGTGATGAGCGCGTTCGGGCACTTGCCAAAACGCAACGAAATCACTGAAATCGGCCCGTATCGTTTCCGCATCCTGAACGCCGACAGCCGTCGGATTCATTTGCTGCGCCTGACTCCAATTGCCCGGTAATTCCTAAGGATTGAAATGCACCGTCTGACCCGTCCCGGCTGGCCCGGTAATCTGCTGGCCGTGGTGGCCGGTGCAATCACCACCTTGGCGTTGGCGCCGTACGATATCTGGCCGCTGGCATTGCTGGCGGTCGGTTTCTTCTATGCCGGTCTGCGTGAACTGAGTCCTCGTCAGGCCTTGGGCCGTGGCTGGTGTTTCGGTTTCGGCCTGTTCGGCGCCGGCACCAGTTGGATCTACTACAGCATTCACAACTTCGGCGGCGCTTCGGTGCTGCTGGCCGGTTTCCTGATGCTGATCTTCACCGCCGCGATTGCCTGGTTCTTCGCCCTGCCCGCCTGGATCTGGGCGCGCTGGTTGCGTCGTAACGAAGCGCCGCTGGCCGATGCCTTGGCGTTTGCCGCGCTGTGGGTGGGTCAGGAAGCGTTTCGTGGTTGGTTTCTTACCGGTTTCCCTTGGCTCTATTCCGGTTACAGCCAGCTCAACGGCCCATTGGCCGGGCTCGCACCGGTTGGCGGGATGTGGCTGATTTCCTTCGTCCTGGCCTTGACGGCAGCGCTGATCTGGAACGCTCCACGGCTGATTCGCACAGACCGCAAAGGCTTTATTGCGGCTGGTGTTGTATTGCTGGCCGGTCCATGGGTGGCGGGCATCGCGCTCAAGCAACATGCCTGGACCAGCCCTGCCGGCCCGGCGCTGAGCGTCGCCGCTATCCAGGGCAACATCGAACAAAGCATGAAGTGGGACCCGGCGCAGCTCAACGCGCAGTTGGCGCTGTACCGCGACATGAGCTTCAGCTCCAAGCGCGTCGACCTGCTGATCTGGCCGGAAACCGCAGTACCGGTGCTCAAGGAGTCCGCCGAGGGCTACCTGAGCATGATGGGAAACTTCGCCGCAGAACGTAAGACCGCGCTGATTACCGGCGTGCCGATTCGCCAGGAAGTGCGGCACGAGCGCCGTTTCTTCAACGGCATCACCGTGGTCGGTGAAGGCGACGGCACTTACCTCAAGCAGAAACTGGTGCCGTTCGGCGAGTACGTTCCGTTGCAGGATGTGTTGCGCGGGCTGATCGCGTTCTTCGATCTGCCGATGTCGGACTTTGCTCGCGGACCGGCCGATCAGGCCATGCTGCAAGCCAAGGGTTATCAGATCGCACCATTCATTTGCTATGAAGTGGTCTACCCGGAATTCGCCGCCAGCCTGGCCGCCCGCAGCGATCTGCTGCTGACCATCAGCAACGACACCTGGTTCGGCAAATCCATCGGCCCGCTGCAACATTTGCAAATGGCGCAGATGCGCGCGCTGGAGGCTGGCCGCTGGATGATCCGCGCCACCAACAATGGCGTGACCGGTCTGATCAACCCGTTCGGGCAGATCACAGCGCAGATTCCGCAGTTCGAACAAGGGATTCTGTATGGCGAAGTGGTGCCGATGCACAACCTGACGCCGTACCTTGAATGGCGTTCGTGGCCGCTGATCATTGTGTGTGTGCTGTTGTTTGGCTGGGCGTTGATTGCCAGCCGGATGGCGAAAACCGTTTAATCGCGGCGCCTGCAAAAGATCGCAGCCTCGTTTCACTCGACAGCTGCTACAGGGGAGTGCGTGCTCTGTAGCAGCTGTCGAGTGAAACGAGGCTGCGATCTTTTGATCTTCAGCGGTAAAACACCGAATACCCCACCTGCCCCACCGCCTCATTCAGCAACTGCCCGCTCTGCCAGATCGACTTGAACTCCGGCATCCAGCCGCCCAGCGGCCGGGCATTGTCCACGCCCAGAAACCCCACCGGCGCGGGCACCACTTCAAATCCCGCCTGCCTGAAACTCCAGACCGCACGCGGCATATGCCAGGCTTGCGTCACCACCACTACGCGTTTAATCCCTTCCGGCAACAACACCTGGGCACTGAACTGCGCATTCTCCCAAGTCGTGCGGCTGCGCCCTTCCTGCCAACGCACGGTCACGCCGAAATCATCGAGCAATGAATCTGCCATCAACTTGGCTTCCGTCGGCGGTGTGTCGTAGTGCAGGCCGCCGCTGGTGAGGATCGGCAGGCCAGACGCCTTGGCCAATCGCGCGGCATAGCGCTGACGTTCCAGGCCTACGCCCGTCGGCTGGTCCGCACCCCACGCCGAATCGCCCCGCTCGCGGCCCGATCCCAGCACCACGATCGCATCCGCGCGCTGGCCCAGGGTTGCCCACTCATCCAGCGCCAGCGCTGGCTCACGTTCCAAAGCCTTGGCGCTCCATTGCACCGCCACCGGCAAACTCATCAGCCAGAAGCCGCCAAACCCCAATGCAAAGCACAATCCGGCCAGTCGCGGCCGGGAGCGGCGCAACCACCAGGCAAGCGCCAGCAGCAGCAAAAGAATGCCAGGGGGCAATAGAAGTTGTTTCACGAAATAACGAAAAGGCATCGAGCATCTCCAGAGATGCCCGAAGCCTAAGTGGGTTGACGCAATGCGACAACTAATACGGAAGGACTATGCTTCAAAAAACCATGTGGCATGGCTTCAAGTGCCCTTACTTGAATTGCAGAGACCGGACCTTTACCGCGTCCCTGCCGGGTGTTTTGTCCTTGAGCCAGATGATCTTGGCCGAACGTGGTGCGTCGAGTTGCTTCACTGCTTCAGACAAGCATCCGTGGGTTTCACGTTCACTGCGATCCAGATACGCCTTGACCAATGCAAACTCTGCGGGGCTCAAACCACGCAACTCCAGCTCCAGGGGACGTTCATCACGCAACCGATCAGCGGTTTTTGCCGCATCCAGGGCCATCCCCAGACGATCGATCAGTCGCTCATACAGCTCCGGTTTTGTAACTTTGCGTTGTGACTCAACCATCCCTCACCTCATTGAAGATAAGACTCACTCCCCATTTAGGAGCTTAGCTTCCATGAACAAACCGGCTGAACCCTGCGACCAACGGCCCTCGCGGCAGGTTTGAAGGGGTCTTGTGCCTGTAATCAGGGTTTCCCTCGATAGAGTGCGGTCATGTATGCTACGGCGCTTCCTGTAACTCCACTTCCAGCTCGCCTGGACACCGAACCGCCGATTTGGCGTGATCACCGTCCGGCGTTGCATTGAAGAGGATTAGGCCACCCCTATTCAGTTCAAAAGTAGCCATGCACGAACAATATCAGCCCCGTGAAATCGAAGCCGCCGCCCAGTCGTTCTGGGACGAGCAAAAGTCCTTTGAAGTCAGTGAACAGCCAGGCAAGGAGACTTTCTACTGCCTGTCGATGTTCCCTTACCCCAGCGGCAAGCTACACATGGGGCACGTGCGCAACTACACCATCGGCGACGTCATTTCTCGCTACCAGCGCATGCTGGGCAAGAACGTCCTGCAACCC
>NZ_JBIUXZ010000017.1:66376-109426 GCF_044744265.1 Pseudomonas sp. NPDC087342 | reverse complement strand
CAACTTGAATTTGAAACAGCACCTCAATACGCCGAGCGAAGAAGGACAGTCCCTTCGCGGGAGTGTCGAGAAGGCGCTGCACAATTATTTCGCCCACCTTGAGGGCGCTGCCGTCACGGATGTGTACAACCTGGTGCTCTCCGAAGTCGAGGCTCCCCTGCTCGAGTGCGTGATGAACTACGTCAAGGGCAACCAGACCAAGGCCAGCGAGCTGCTCGGGCTGAACCGAGGCACGCTGCGCAAGAAACTCAAGCAGTACGATTTGCTGTAAGCATTCAATCAAACCAGAAAGGCGCCCGCGTAAAAACGGTCGCCTTTTTTGCTGACTCCTTTGCTTTTGATGGAAATTGAAATGACCGACCAGACTACCCGCCTGCCGATCCGCCGCGCCTTGATCAGCGTCTCCGACAAGACCGGGATCCTCGAATTCGCCAAGGAGCTTGAAGCCCTGGGTGTCGAGATCCTCTCCACCGGCGGGACGTTCAAGCTGCTGCGCGACAACGGCGTCGCCGCAGTGGAAGTCGCGGATTACACCGGTTTCGCGGAAATGATGGACGGTCGGGTCAAGACCCTGCACCCGAAAATCCACGGCGGGATCCTCGGTCGTCGCGGTATCGACGACGCGATCATGAACGAGCACGGCATCAAGCCGATCGACCTGGTTGCGGTCAACCTGTACCCGTTCGAAGCCACCATCAACAAGCCAGGCTGCGACCTGCCGACCGCCATCGAGAACATCGACATCGGCGGCCCGACCATGGTCCGCTCGGCGGCCAAAAACCATAAAGACGTGGCCATCGTGGTGAATGCCAGCGACTACGCCAATGTCCTGGAAAGCCTCAAGGCCGGCGGCCTGACCTACGCTCAGCGTTTCGACCTGATGCTCAAGGCCTTCGAACACACCGCTGCCTACGACGGCATGATCGCCAACTACATGGGCACCGTGAACCAGGCCGCTGAAACCCTCAGCACCGAAGGTCGCAGCGAGTTCCCGCGCACCTTCAACAGCCAGTTCGTCAAGGCTCAGGAAATGCGCTACGGCGAGAACCCACACCAGAGCGCGGCGTTCTACGTGGAAGCCAAGCCGGCCGAAGTCGGTATCGCCACCGCGACCCAACTGCAAGGTAAAGAGCTGTCGTACAACAACGTGGCCGACACCGACGCTGCGCTGGAATGTGTGAAGAGCTTCGTCAAGCCAGCCTGCGTGATCGTCAAGCACGCCAACCCGTGCGGCGTTGCCGTCAGCCCGGACGCCGAAGGCGGCATCCGCCAGGCTTACGAACTGGCTTACGCCACTGACACCGAATCCGCATTCGGCGGCATCATCGCCTTCAACCGCGAACTGGATGCCGAGACCGCCAAGGCGATCGTCGAGCGTCAGTTCGTCGAAGTGATCATCGCCCCATCCGTCAGCGAAGAAGCCCGCGCGATCGTGGCCGCCAAAGCCAACGTGCGTCTGCTGACCTGCGGCGAGTGGTCGGCTGACCGCGCCGCTGCCTGGGACTACAAACGCGTCAACGGCGGTTTACTGGTACAGAGCCGTGATATCGGCATGATCGGCAGCGAAGACCTGAAAGTCGTGACCAAGCGTGCCCCGACCGAGCAGGAAATCAACGACCTGATCTTCGCCTGGAAAGTCGCCAAGTACGTTAAATCCAACGCCATCGTCTACGCCAAGAACCGCCAGACCATCGGTGTCGGCGCTGGCCAGATGAGCCGCGTGAACTCCGCCCGCATCGCCGCGATCAAGGCTGAACACGCCGGTTTGCAAGTGGCAGGCTCGGTGATGGCCTCCGACGCATTCTTCCCGTTCCGCGACGGCCTGGACAACGCAGCCAAGGTTGGCATTACCGCAGTGATCCAGCCAGGCGGCTCGATGCGTGATGCGGAAGTGATTGCCGCGGCTGATGAAGCTGGCATCGCTATGGTGTTCACCGGCATGCGCCACTTCCGTCACTAATCATTGCTCTTGTAGGAGCGAGGCTTGCCCGCGAAAGGGACGCCGCGGTGCAACAGCAATACCGAGGTGATGCCTTCGCGGGCAAGCCTCGCTCCTACAGGTTCGGTGTATGGCAGATGCCGTATGCCGTTAGCCAAGCAGCTGAGGCTGCTCCACAGAATTAGCGTCATCCGAGGTTTTTTGAAATGAATGTTTTGATCATTGGCAGCGGTGGCCGTGAACACGCCCTGGCCTGGAAAGTGGCTCAGGATCCACGCGTGCAGAAGGTTTTCGTTGCTCCGGGCAACGCCGGCACCGCCATTGAAGCCAAGTGCGAGAACGTCGCCATCGACGTGCTGGCCCTTGAGCAACTGGCTGATTTCGCCGAGAAGAACGTCTCCCTGACCATCGTCGGTCCGGAAGTCCCGCTGGTTGCCGGTGTTGTCGACCTGTTCCGCGCCCGTGGCCTGGATTGCTTCGGTCCGACCGCAGGCGCTGCCCAGCTGGAAGGTTCGAAAGCGTTCACCAAGGACTTCCTGGCGCGTCACAAGATCCCGACCGCCGACTACCAGAACTTCACCGAGATCGAGCCGGCCCTGGCCTACCTGCGCGAAAAAGGCGCACCGATCGTGATCAAGGCCGACGGCCTGGCCGCCGGTAAAGGCGTGATCGTCGCCATGACTCTGGCTGAAGCCGAAGACGCCGTGCGCGACATGCTCGCCGGCAACGCATTCGGCGACGCCGGTTCCCGCGTGGTGATCGAAGAATTCCTCGACGGCGAAGAAGCCAGCTTCATCGTGATGGTCGACGGCAAGAACGTACTGCCGATGGCCACCAGCCAGGACCACAAACGTGTTGGCGATGGCGACACCGGCCCGAACACCGGCGGCATGGGTGCCTACTCCCCTGCCCCGGTCGTGACCGCCGAAGTTCACAAGCGCGTCATGGACCTGGTGATCTGGCCGACCGTGCGCGGCATGGCCGATGAAGGCAACGTCTACACTGGCTTCCTCTATGCAGGCCTGATGATCGACAAAGCCGGTAACCCAAAAGTTATCGAGTTCAACTGCCGTTTCGGCGACCCTGAGACCCAACCGGTGATGCTGCGTTTGCAGTCGAGCCTGGTGTTGCTGGTTGAAGCGGCCCTGGCGCAAGCCCTGGACAAAGTTGAAGCGCAATGGGATCCACGTCCGAGCGTCGGCATCGTGCTCGCCGCTGGCGGCTATCCTGGCGACTACGCTAAAGGTGTGGCGATCAACGGTCTGGACGCAGCCGCGGCACTGGAAGGCAAAGTCTTCCACGCCGGTACTGCGCTCAAGGACGGTCAGGTTGTAACGGCCGGTGGTCGGGTGCTCTGCGCCACCGCCATGGGCGCCAGTGTTGATGCGGCGCAGCAGCAGGCTTACAAGCTGGCGGCCAAGATCGACTGGGAAGGCAGCTTCTATCGCAAGGACATTGGCTACCGCGCCATTGCCCGCGAGCGTGGCGAAAATCAGGAATAAGGCATCCATTCGGCCAGGCAAGGGCTTGATGCCCTTGCCGGACTATTCCGGCGCCGCGCATAGTTATATTCTGGCATCAACCTACGAAGGGATTTCGCCGTGCGCTGGCTCAGGATTGCCATAGGACTTACCGTCACTCTGTTGACCTTGCTCTGCATGCTCCCGGCCCAGGCCGCGCAAGGCAGTGGCTGGTCGGTATTGCTCGACGAACAGGGCGACCTGGCGTTGAGCGACATCCGCTCCGCACGCTTCATCAATCAATTCAGCCCCATCGAACTCGACCGCCTCACCGCAGCCGAGCCCGACGGTGCGTTATGGCTGCGTTTCAAGCTGGCACCCGGCAAACACGAACAATTGCTGCGGGTGTTCGCCCCCGACCTGTCGCACCTCAACCTGTATGTGCTGGACGGCGATACGCTGGTCGAGCAACTGAACACTGGCACCCAACAACCTCAGGTTAATCGGCCACTGCCCAGCAGCGACTTCATGTTGCCGCTACCCCTGAGCGACAAAACCCTCGATGTCTACGTCCGGCTGGTTTCCGAGCACCAGTTGCGGCCTTACATCACCCTGCAATCGGCAGTGATGACTGCGGCCAACCAGAACCTCACGCTGATCTACGGCCTGCTGTTCGGCTGCCTCGCCATGCTGATCCTGCACAACATCGTGCGTTACGCCTATACGCGCTCGCGCAGCAGCCTGTGGCTTGCCGCGTGTGAACTCCTGTTGATGCTCAGCCTGATCCTGCTGCTGAACCTGGCGGGGCCGTGGCTGCCGGACTGGCATGCGATCCAGACGCCGGGCGCTTATCTCGCCTTGTTGCTGACCGCACCGTGCGGGCTGATGTTCGCCTATCGTTTTTTTGCACCACTGGGTCCGCATCCGCTGAACAAACTGCTGCTCGGGGACATTCTGTTCACCGTAGTCGCCGGTCTGCTGCTGTTGTTCGTCAACACCCTGCCGCTGAACATCATCACTTACGCCCTGGTCGCACTCGCGGGCCTGAGCATGTTGTTCGTCAGCGCCTTCCACTGGCAAAAAGGCTATCGCCCGGCCCGGCTGTTCGTCGCGGCGATGGTGGTGTTCAACATCGGCGCGCTGATCATTTTGCCCGCGCTGCTGGGGTTGACCCTGGTGGCGCCGCAAGGCCTGATCATCACCCTGCTGGCCTTCATCTGCATCAGTGGCTTGTTGATGAGCATCGCCTTGGGCGAACGTCAGCGCAGCATCACCGAAGACCGTTTCAGCGTCAGCCGCGACCTGGCCGCGAGCAATGCCGAGATCAACGCCAAGGCCGAGTTCCTGGCCAAGATCAGCCACGAAATCCGCACGCCGATGAATGGCGTATTGGGCATGACCGAACTGCTGCTGGGCACACCGCTGTCAGTCAAGCAACGCGATTACGTGCAAACCATCCACAGCGCCGGCAACGAACTGCTGACACTGATCAACGAGATTCTCGACATTTCCAAGCTCGAATCCGGGCAAATCGAACTGGACGACGTGCAATTCGACCTTAATGCCCTGATCGAAGATTGCCTGAGTATCTTCCGCGCCAAGGCCGAGCAGCAGAACGTCGAACTGATCAGCTTTATCCAGCCACAAGTGCCGCGCGTGATCAGCGGCGACCCGACCCGTCTGCGCCAGACCCTGCTGAGCCTGCTGGAAAACGCCCTGAAGAAAACCGACGAGGGCGAGATCCTGATCGTCGTCGCCCTCGACGACCGCAGCGCCAAACCGCGTCTGCGCATCGCCGTGCAGGACAGCGGCGTGCCGATGGAAGCCGAAGAGCGCGATGCGCTGATGCACGCCGAACTGCACAGCAAGCATTTCCTCTCGGCGACTCGCCTGGGTGGCAATCTGGGGCTGGTGATCGCCCGGCAACTGATTCGCCTGATGCAAGGGGAGTTCGGGATCAAGAGCGGCGCCAATCAGGGCAGCACTCTGTGGCTGACCTTGCCGCTGGACCCGGACCGCCTCGAACACCCGACCTCCGATCTCGACAGCCCATTGCAAGGCGCCCGCGTCTTGGTGGTGGACGACAACGACACCTGCCGCAAAGTGCTGGTGCAACAGTGCAGCGCCTGGGGCCTGAACGTCAGCGCCGTACCCTCCGGCAAGGAAGCCCTGGCCTTGCTGCGCACCAAGGCGCATTTGCGCGATTACTTCGACGTGGTCCTGCTGGACCAGAACATGCCCGGCATGACCGGCATGCAACTGGCGGCCAAGATCAAGGAAGACCCGAGCCTCAATCACGACATCCTGCTGATCATGCTGACGGGCATCAGTAATGCGCCGAGCAAGATCATTGCCCGCAACTCGGGGATCAAGCGCATCCTCGCCAAACCGGTGGCCGGCTACACCCTCAAGACCACCCTGGCGGACGAACTGAACCAGCGCAACAAAGGCCTGGCCGTGTCGCATCACCTGCCGGTCGGCCCTACCCTGCCGGTCAAGGTACCGAGTGATTTCCGCATCCTGGTGGCCGAAGACAACAGCATCTCGACCAAAGTCATTCGCGGCATGCTGGGCAAGCTCAACCTGCAACCGGACACCGCCAGCAATGGCGAAGAAGCCTTGCAGGCGATGAAAGCCCAGCGCTATGACCTGGTGCTGATGGACTGCGAAATGCCGATCCTCGACGGTTTCTCCGCGACCCAACAATTGCGCGCATGGGAAGTCGGCAATCAGCGGATTCGCACCCCCGTAGTGGCGCTGACCGCGCATATCCTCGCCGAGCATAAAGAGCGCGCTCGCCAGGCCGGCATGGACGGGCACATGGCTAAACCGGTCGAGCTGTCGCAGTTGCGCGAACTGATCGAACACTGGGTGGCCCAGCGCGATCAGCAGAACCGGGCGGCGGCGCAAACGTCCTGAGCCGACAGACGCTGTAGCGCCTGATAGACTCCCCCTCGACTTCCCCCGCCAGTGAGCTAGCACCCATGCTCCACGTGTTGTTCAGCGTTTACCTGAAGATGCTGGTGCTCTACAGCCCGTTCTTCGTATTGTCCTGTTTCATCAGTCTGACCCGCGGTTATTCGCGCAAGGAACAACGGCGCCTGGCCTGGAAAGTGGCGGTCGCGACACTGGTATCCAGTGTCTTGCTGTACCTGTTCGGGCGAGTGATTTTCAGTGTGTTCGGCATCACGGTGGACGCGTTCCGCATCGGTGCCGGCAGCGTGTTGTTCATCTCGGCGCTGGGCATGGCCCAAGGCAAGTCGGCAGTACAGACCGACAACGTGCAGCAGGACGTCACCATCGTGCCGCTGACCATTCCCCTGACGGTCGGCCCCGGCACCATCGGTGCGCTGCTGGTGATGGGTGTAAGTCAGCCACACTGGGATGACAAGCTCACGGCGATTCTCAGTATTGCGCTGGCCAGTTTTACGGTGGGGGTGGTGCTTTATCTGTCGAACCGCATCGAGCGGATTCTTGGCGATCAGGGTTTGCAGATTGTCAGCCGCTTGATGGGGTTGTTCGTCTGCGCACTGGCGGCGCAGATTATCTTCACCGGGGTGAAGGGTTATCTGGTGCCATGAATGCACAAGGCCGAGGAACTTATTGTCCTCGGCCCTGGTTTTACTCTGACTCATCTGAGTGACTTCACATCTTGCGGCGCTGCCCCTCCACACGTCAAAAACCATGTGAAGGGGATCCGTAAGCATGCTCAGCGTTTAGGAATCACACCTGATTTTCAGCAGCTGCAACCTGCCGAATCATTAATAGCGTCTTGAGTGGTATGCCAGCCGTAGTACCTGGCTTGCTCACCAGCGACGAAATGGTAAAAGGCTGATATCCATTTATCGACAGCAGCAACTCGCCGCGTAGCGTGACATCTTTCGCACAGGCTTCACGGAAGATCAGGCTGTGGCACGTGACGGGATCGTGCATCACCAGGTGTTCATCCACCACGCTGACGATCAGTTGCTCCGGCGAGTCCAGTGTCCAGTCCAGTTTGACCAGTGCCGCTTGCTTGCCCAATGGCGGTCGGCAATCGACGATCACCGATTCCAGCCGCCGCCAGGCCGCTTTTGACAGTCGGCACTTCGCACCGGTATGGCCCAGACGCAGGATCAAAGTCCTGACATCGTCGGGAATCAATGGCAGCACATCATCAAGCGTCAGGTTGCTTTGCACCGTCAGCGTATCGGCGTTGCGTTGCACATAGCTCATTGGACCGATGGTGCCGGTAAGCGGATAGCGGCGCAAAAAGCCGTCGGCCGCATCGAACAGCAAGACGTTGGTATACCGCTGAGTGCCCAGTGCAACGGATGACTCGGGACGCGGCACGTTGGCTGCGTCGATCAAACGCCCGCTACTGCTGACAAACCATTGTTGGCGCACAGGATGAGCCACATTGAGCAACGGGGCGCAACGCTGTGTGCTATCTACCAGCGCTTTGAGATGTTCGCCCAAGGCGTCGGCGTGTTCGCGCACCCATTGGCTGTCGACGCCGGTGATCAATGCAGGCTCGTTATAGTTCAGTTCCATCTGGATGCCTTCAACGGTCGTGGCCAGCAGGCCAGCGCCCCGACGTGTCACGTCGGCGAAGGTCCACGGGCGCCACAGTGGTTGCAGTGTTGGCAGCGCATCAGAGATCAATAATCGAGTGCCGCCACCAAAGGCGTTCGGCAGTTGTTTATCGTCGATAAAGGGCTGGCGATAGATCTGGCCAGCGGCGACGTCAAACAGCCAGGACGCCGCGTTATCCGGGGTGGTCCCCAACAACCGCACTTCCTTGCCATGGCCCAGGTCGGCCAGCACCAGGCGACCTTCGAGGTACCAGGCGCACAAGCGCGCATCACCGCGAGCATTGTCCAAACCGATCAAGGCCAGCGTGGTGAAAGGAACGTCGGCTACCAGCGCCGGCAACTGCGTCCACCATTGCAGCCGATCCTTGAGCCATACTTCGGTCAGCCCGCCCAGTTGCAATTCGCCTTCGGGCGTCAAATCGTAGAACAGCCCCTCCTCGGTCAGGGCCAGGCAACCTTCCTTCGTCACCACGACGCTTTTAAGTTCCTTGAGTGTCTTCCACTCGGCTGACAGCTTGACCTGTTCATCGACGATGGAACGGCGCTGCACGCACAGGCGCGAGCTGCCACGTTTGTACACAACAAACACATCCCCTTCCGTACCCGCCGGCGCCAGCAGGCTTGACTGGTTGTAGTCCGCTTCCGAATCCTTCCAGCCCCGGAGGTGACGTCGCTGGGGCGGCGGTCGAATAATCAAGCCATCGCTGCTGCGCACCCAACTCATGTCGGAGCGGCCTTCTTCCGGTTTCCAGTGAATGGCAACAAAAGCACCCAGCTGCCAGTTCGATGTTTTGAAGCGCTCTGTCGAGGTCTCGGCGGGCCACGCAGTGTAATCGTCCAACAGCGGCTTCCAGTCCGCCAGCGTCGGCGACAGCCCCAGAACGTCCTCCCAAGTGGTGTCGAGACCGCGAGTCAGCGAAGTGAGAAACACGCCTTCGTCGGTGAGCAGATATTCCAGGCTGTAGCTTTGATCGCCCTCGATGAATTCTTGTACCACCCTGACCCCGCCGGGCACTGCTGAACACTGCGTGACGGCGAACTCTCCACGCTTGAGCATCAACCGATAGCGGTGACTGATCAGGCCACTGACCACATCGGTCCTGATCACCTCGGCACTTTGCGGGTGATAGAAATACGCAGCGCCCTCCACCACCGCGCCCAACAGCGGATCCTCGGGCACAATGACGTCGTCGTCCTGGATGTACAGGAAACGGTCCTCCGCCGAATCGTAGTAGGCGGTGGTGCGGCGTTCTTCCTTGGCGTCATCGAACGGGATAAGGAAATTGTGCACAGGCGTGTACGGTTGCTCCAGTCGGTGTTCCCGGGCCAACGCCTTGAAGTGCGATCGCAATGTCGGGGCATCAGCACCCGACAGTGCATCCACTTCCAGCGGGATCAACACCTGCTGGCGATGGTCGACCCGAAAGCGATTGTTGCCCGACAAAAGCAGCGTGGTATCAAAAATAGCTTCGCCGTGGCAGGTGATGTTGACCCCGCCGACTCTCAAGACCCCGCCGTTCAGGAACTGTACGTCAATCTCCCTCGCCCAGGTTGCCAGCAGCGTCCACTGCAATGTCTTCAGGTTCGACGACTTGAGTCGAACATCCACTCCCTGGTTGAGCATAAGTGCACAAGGCGCATCGCTGACTTCGATCTCATAAGTGATCCGGCCATGCCAGCTTTTGAGCAGCGTCGGCACGACCAGCGTGCGCGGCACATCGTCGAGCCGGACCTGAATCACTGTCGTGGTGTGAGGCCGGTAGGACGGGTAAATATTCTGCAGAATGTACTCGCCCGGGAAGGAATAGAACGTAAACAGGAACTGCCACTGCCCGTTCGGCTTCTTCGTCTCCAGACGGCGTGCGATATCGAAGCCCTGGTCATGCCGCAAGGAGGAGAACGGCAGCGTGTGGTAGTCGTAGCCGTAATATGTTTGAGGCGTGCACGGCAGGATAATCACCTCGCCAACCGCCGGGCGGAATGTGCCAGAGCCGGGCAGTTCGAGACCTTCACGCAGGTTGATCGCGCGGTCGTAATCCACATCGTAATCCGGAACGCCGAAATGATCGCGCAACGGGAACAGGCGCTGACTGTCGTACGTCACCACGCCGCTGCGCAGGTCCAGGCTCTGGACCACCAGTTTCGGGTGCGCCTGCCAGGCGTTCTGTTGTGCGCTCCAGCTGAAGGGCTCACCGCGATAGGCCTGATCCAGCTCATGGAAAAACAGCCCGACCTGCTTGGACCGTTCGGCCACCATGGCAAAGCCCTGGGCCAATGCGCCGACACCGACGGCCAGTCCACCGACGATCACCGATGCCCCACCGAAAAACGCCGCCACCGTGGCAGCCGACACCAGCCCCGCGCCCATGCCCGCAGCGCCGAGCACCAGACTGGCCCAGTCGAAGGCCAGTTGGGTGCCAAACCGGGCGACATCCACATCGTTGTCCGCCTGGCTCAATTGGTAAACATCGAACCCGACATTAACCATGCCCAACACCGTGCCGACGCCTTCACCCGCCACATGCCCGAGCGCTTCGCTGGCCACCGTGGAACTGGTCTGTGCGATCAAGCGCTCCTGGGCCAGACCCTGACGCACCAGACTGACGACGCCAACCATATCGATCACCAGGCCATGGACGATCTGCGCGTAGTTCACATAAGCGTGCAGACGCACCGCCAACGTCAGGCTTCGATCATCTCCTTCGCGGCCACGTAACGCATTCATCAAGGCCTGGATCGCAAACCCGGCGTTGAGTGTGTGGACCGCACCAACGCCGGTCGGATCGAGCGCGCTGGTCCGGCGCGTGGTCAGTTTGTCGAAGAGTTCGGTGAGGTGATTCTTGATGCGCAGGAAGCGCTGATCGTCGGTGGTGACGCGCACCAGTTGCTCGGGGATGCCGGGCTTTTCGGGTTTGATCAGGCTCAGTTGATAGTCGCCCCGCGGAGTGATTTCCAGGGTTTCAAACAATGGGATAAAGTCGGCAGTCAGCTGGTTTTTGGCTTGCAGATCCTGGCTGGCCTGCGTGATTTGCTGGCCCCACCAATGACTGTCCAGCTCCATCAGGCTTTTGCCCAGTCGCGAATTACTCACCAGCGACTCGCCCCGGGCACTGGCCAGGCGTTTTCGGCCACCGACAGCATCCAACTCTTTCAATGTGCCAGGCAACAGCACGTCTTCGACGCGCACACCCGAGGACAGCTCCCACTGCGCAATCCGGTCGCTTTGCACTTCGACCAGATCAAACGTCGGTTGGCCGCGCTCGACATAGGCGCTGTAATAATCGGCCATGCCCATTTTTTCGAAGAAGTTCTTGAGGTCACTGAGCATACCTTCGGGGTGCGCAAACTCGAAAACACCAAGGTTCGGATCGTAGAAGTGATAGGCAGCGCGTTCACCGATCCAGGTCTTGGCCACCAACATGGCGTGGTTGTCGGAGTTGAGCATTAGCGTGCTGGTCGCTGTCCGGGCCTTCAGCAAATCCACCACTTGCTGCAGATTGACTCGCGGCGGAGTGCCAACCTCATCCACCTCCACACCGTGCAGCGATTCGATGGCGCGCACAAAGCTTTTCGAGCTGCTGTCCTCAGGTTCCACAATGCTCATGAAGAAACGTTCGCGCAAAGTCTCGACCGCCGCGTTTCCCTTGGCGATCGCTGCCGCCATGACGAGCACCAAGGGGTAACACCGCCGACCGATGGTGTCACCGAAGCCATCGAACAGCAGATCCTGGGGGACAAACCGAGCGTTACCCTCGGTGAAGCTGCCCTGCAGTTCGCCAGAGCGTTCGGCAAGCCGTTCACGGAATTCGGCTTTTGCCACTTGCTGGATACGAGCCACCTGTTGCCCCAATTGGCGCAGGCTCAGCGGTTTTTCCATGGCGCTGTACTTCAGCAACAGTGCGTTGACGTCGTGAGCCATAGGCTCTTCGACCGTTTTTTCAAAACCTGCCATGAATTCAGCAGCCTTGTACTTGAATAGCTGCTCCTCGATGACTGCGTAACGTCCAGCAACGCCTTTATCGCTGACCTTTCTGACCAGTTGGCCGAGCTCGTCCGCAGCCGCCACGAAGCTGCGATTGTCCAGCGACTCGAGTCCCAACAGTTGACCGAGCAACAAGCGTTGGGCGGCGCTCAATTGCTCTGTCAGCATTGAGCCGTCCGCCAGGCGTTCCAACACTTCCATAATGGAAAAACCCTGGGTCTTGGCATCGCTGACCGATGCGGGCGGGAACGCCCTGACGTCTTGAGCGATGATGACCTGGCGATCGTCAAACCCGAGCGGCAAGAGTTTTTCAAACGTCACGCTGGCATCGCTGCCCTGACTCATAGCCCTCAGGAAGGGCTCGCCCAGGTGGTCAAGCAATCGCTGGAGAACGGCGGTCGACAACACGTGTCGACCTTCGATTAACGGCCAGCCGGCGTCAAACTCGATGGTCTGGCGTTTAAGCAACTCGGCCATGTCGCCTTTGTAGCGCGCCTGAAACTTGCCTTCCTGCCAGCGTTTTTTTTCATCGATCAACCACTGTTCTTCCGATAGGGTCTGCTCCTTCCAGGAGTGATCCTGCTCCTCTTCGGTTTGCCGATTCACCGTGCCGTTACCCTTGATAGCAACGAACACGCGCAACTCTTCGGCCGACCTCGGCGTCAAGTTGCGTTTTTCATAATCGCCTATACCGGCGAGCATCGCGTCCGGCCCAGTCAAATGGACGGTGAGTTGGCTATCTGGATAAATGCCATCGCTGTAATACTGGGCAGCCCCCCTGGCCATCCACTTCAGAGCGATCTCTTCTTCAATACTGTCCGGCGGACCGATGATTTTTAGTGCCGCTGTGAATGCAAGTTTATCCATTGCCGGCAAGTTGGAATAACTGACTTTTTGCTCGACAGCCCTGCGTGCCGTGGTCTTCACCACTTCATAATTGAGCAGGAAACGATCGATAACCGCACCGACCGTCGCAGACCCCGGATGCGCCATCAGAAACGAGTTATTAACCGTTTCCTTCACTGCCACGGCGCGAAGACCATTCGGTCGGGCTTGACGATTTTCCGGGACATGAAACACATCATTCAACGCCGGTCGGCTTTTGGCGAAGGCCTCCAGAGCAGCACGTTGATGCAGAGGAATGGAATTGAAATACTTTGTATACCGGGCCGCTAAACTTTGACGGCCAGGCATCCATTCAGGGTTGTGATCCAGCAGTAACTGCAAAACGCCTAGCCGGGCCTCTTCTCCCAATGTGCTGATGTCCACACCGCCCAGTTTTTGCATCAGAGGTGGGAGATTATCCACGTCGGAATAAAGCCCCCCTTCAATAAACATAACTTCCGTACGCACGACGTCGGAAGCGCCTGCAAAGTTACCTCGCAAGTTTATTTCCCGCTGGTAGATATCCTCGACGCGTAGCGGCGCTTCCAGCAAATGAAGATCGCATAGCAGCAGATCTTCACTTGCCAGGGCGGCAATACTGAGAAGATGTTTTTCGCGCAAAGCCCTGAGGACTTCTTCGTCTTGTGCGTAGCCACGGACCAACAGGTCGATTCGCGCCTCATCGGCGCTTTGACCCCGAGCCATTGCATTCAGGATATGGGTATAAAGTTGCTCCTTCAGCGGCATCAACCGTTCTATATACAGGTCGCCAAGATCGGTGGGGGATGCAAGGTTTATATCCCCGGCCGCCATGGCGTCGGCTTTCGCCGCCTGGACAATGATTCGATTTGTCTCATAAGCCAGTAGCGCATCGCCGTCATACCACAGCATTAGTTTATGGCCATCCTTGACCATCACTTGCTTCCAGACATTGATGTAGTCGCGCTGGATGTCCCCGATGCCACCACCGAGCCAGACAAAGTGCAGTTTTTTCGGTACTTCCGGCATCGCGTTTTTCAATGCTTCTACACTTTGAGTCACTCGGGAGCCGTAATCACTGACCTTCTGATGAAGCTCCTGTACCGCTTCGGCAGCGTCACCGGGGGAGCGCTCGTCTTCCGTATCTCGACGTCGGCGTACAGCGGGCGCCAACGAGCCTAACGCTTCATTCAGCAATGCCAGTGGGCGAAGCAAGCTCTGGTCATCCTGCGCGTCGATGCAACCCTGGTAATAGCGAAGGATAGCCTCGTACTGATCAGCCTTCTTGTACGGCGTCAGTATGCGCTCCAATTCGGAACGATTTAGAAGGTCGGCAATACCGACATATTCACGACTACTCACAACTTCCTGTTGACTCATAGTTAAACATCCATATTTAACAAAACATATCAATCGAGCACAGCCGAACGAAAATAAAACGAACGGCAGTGCAACATTTATAACGAGTTAACCCAGCAGAACTATTCTTCGATAATCCATCTTTCAACGCTGAAAGGCGGAGCAACTGAAAGCCAAACTATCGACTCAGACCCCACTTATCAAATCGCAAAGATATTCAATTAGTGTCTACACAACTTGAAACTCAAGCACCGGCAATACGGGATTGAATAACCCATACCGGATATAACAGAGTCCCATAAAAAAACGCCTCAAAAGAGGCGTTTTAATAGTTGGTTAACCGACGGGCTTATCACCATACCAACGTGGCGTATAAACCCATTCGCCCCCCTCGGCACGCGGGAACACGCACGTGGTGGACGAGCCGATCAGCACCATGGTGCGCATGTCCACTTGATCCGGGGTCAATTGCCCCAGCGTGGTCACGCGCAACGTCTGGCCCGGACGGCCAATGTCACGGCCCAGCACCACCGGTGTTGCGGCGGTGCGATGTTGTGCGACGATCTCCAGTGCGCGGCCCAATTGCCATGGACGTGATCGGGAAATCGGGTTGTAGAAAGCCAGGGCCAGGTCGGCTTGAGAGGCCAGGTCGAGGCGCTTCTCGATGATCGACCACGGCTTGAGGTTGTCCGACAGCGACATCACACAGAAGTCATGCCCCAGCGGCGCACCGGCCTGGGCCGCCGTGGCCAGGGAAGCGGAAACGCCGGGCAGGATTTCAAGATCGACGTTGTGCCAGTTCGCATCGCTCGATTCGTGCAAGGCTTCCAAAACCGCCGCCGCCATGGCGAACACGCCCGGATCACCGGACGACACCACCACCACCGAACGCCCCTGGGCCGCGAGTTCGAAGGCGTGACGGGCACGCTGCATTTCTTCGCGGTTGTCGGTGCAGTGCATCACTTGATCGGCGCGGAACGGCCCGGCCATGCGCACGTAGGTTTCATAACCCAGCACATCGTTGGCCCGGGCCAGCTCTGCTTTCACCGCCGGCACCATCAGTTCAGCAGCGCCAGGGCCCAGACCGATCACGGCCAGACGACCGCGCGGGCGGCCGATCAGCAGTGGATCGAGCGGTTCGGCAGCGACCACGATGGCCATCGAGCCGTCGACTTCGATAGCCGTCAGCAGCGCCGGCACAGCATCCCGACCCTGTTCCAGCGCCGTCCCGGATCGAGCGCCGAAACGCAGTGGCACACCCAGTTCCAGCGCCGCTTCGCGCAATGCGCTGTTGGCCATGTCGCGTTCATCGGCCAACAAACAGGCCAGCGATTGCACTGCGATGTTCGCGTCATGCAACGCCGCACGAATGGCTTCTGCCGTTCCCGTCGTCACCGCCACCAGCACATTGCGCGGGTAGATCAGCAGCTCATTGGCATTCGGCTGGCGCTCGGCATGCCCGACATGAATCGCCAATCGCGCTTGCTGATTCTCCGGCAACTGCGCCTCGGCCAGCCACGGCGCCGGGCCTTCAATGCGCACGGATTCGCCCGCGAGCAAGTCCGACACGAAGCGCTTGCCCAACTCCAGATCGCCGAGGGCATAACCACTGGGCGGGTTGAGCAGGCAGGTGCCGAAACGCAGTTCACCGCTGGTGGTGATGGCTGCGGCGACATCCAGCGCGGCGGCGATTTCCCGCGCCAACACATTCACCCCGCCCAGGCCACCGAGCAGCGGCACCACGGCGCTGCCGTCCTCGGCCACGGCCAGCACCGGCGGCTCGGCGCCTTTCTCCAGCAACAATGGCGCCAGGGTGCGGATGACAATGCCGGCCGCACACAGGGCGATGATCGGTGTGTCCTGCTGGTAGAGCTCACGCAAAGTCGCGCCGAACTCGGTATAGGTACGGTCGGCGCCGTCAACCCGCCCGGCCAGACCGTGAATCACGGCGTCCGGGTAGCGCTGCTGAATCCTGCGCGCCGTGGCGAGGCTGCCATTGCCAAGAATGACAATCGCTGGTGCAGGACGACCCATCACCCTTGCCACCGTTCACCGGGGACGATGATCAGCGAGAAGTACGGCGAGGACATCGGCTCGACTTCATCCAGCGGAACGATTTTCTGGTTGGCCATGGTTGCGCGTTCGACGTACAGCGCGCGCCCGTCCATGCCCAGTTCTTCCAGCACCTGGCGCACCTTGGGAAAGTTGCGCCCCAGCTTCATGATCACTGCGGCATCGGCATCGGCCAGGCGTCGCTTGAGTTCTTCATGAGGCAGCACGCCGGACAACACCGACAAACTCTGATTGCGATACACCAGCGGCGAACCCAGCACCGAGGCGCCGCCAAGCATCGAGCACACGCCCGGCACCACTTCGGCGACGTAACGCTCGGCCAGGCGATCGTGCAGGTACATATAGGAGCCGTAGAAGAACGGATCGCCCTCGCAGATCACCGCCACATCGCGGCCGGCATCCAGGTGTTCGGCGAGCTGCTCGGCGGCGGTGTCGTAGAAATCGCTGATCACTTGTTCGTAGGACAACGGCGCCGGCAACGCTTCAGTGGTCACCGGGTACACCAGCGGCAACAGGTTTTGCGCTTCTTGCAGGTGCGCTTCGATGATGCCGAACGCGTTGCCTTTTTTGCCCTTGGCGACGAAGTACGCCACCACCGGCGACTCGCGCAGCAGGCGCAGGGCTTTGACGGTAATCAGTTCAGGATCACCGGGGCCCACGCCCAGGCCGATCAAGCGTCCAGGTTGCTGCATCATTCGATCTCCGTAGCGAGGGCGTTGACAGCGGCGGCGGCCATGGCGCTGCCGCCCAGCCGACCTTGCATGATCACGAACGGCACACCGCGACTGTCCGCCGCGAGCATGGCCTTGGATTCGGCGGCACCGACGAAGCCCACCGGGAAGCCGAGGATCAGCGCCGGTTTCGGCGCGCCGGCGTCGATCATTTCCAGCAGGTAAAACAGCGCGGTCGGTGCGTTGCCGATCACCACAACGCTGCCTTCCAGGTACGGGCGCCACAGTTCCAGCGCAGCGGCGGAGCGGGTGTTGCCCAGCTCGCGGGCCAGCTCTGGAACGCTCTCGTCGCGCAAAGTGCAGATCACTTGATTGTTAGCCGGAAGGCGCGCACGGGTCACGCCTTCGCTGACCATCCGCGCATCGCACAGGATCGGCGCACCGGCCGCCAGCGCATCGCGCCCGGCCTTGCCGGCGCCGTCGGAGAATTGCAGACCGTCGATGGCCTCGACCATGCCGCAGGCGTGGATCACCCGCACGGCGAGTTTTTCCAGGTCGGCCGGGATGCGCGAGAGGTTGGCCTCGGCGCGAATGATCGCGAAGGAGTTGCGATAGATCTCCTGACCGTCGCGGATGTAATCAAGCATCTAGGGGGCTCCGTGAGCGGGCGTCGAGCAAGGTCGCGACCGCTTCAATAGTAAGGTTGCGTGCGTGCAGCGCGCCGAAACCCGGCAGCGCTGCATCGCGAAAATAGAGGTCGTAGTGACCGGGTGACACTGCCAGCAAAGTGACTGGCGCAACGTGCGCGGCCGCGCAGGAACGCGAGCAGCCAGACAGATGCACATTCTGGATTTGACCGTGACGTTGCAGCAGTGCCGCCAATTGCAGGGCATCGCCCTTGGTGTCCGCCAGGCCTTTGCCGCAACCGGCGGAACCGGTGCAAGCGATCAGATGCGCCAAGGCATCGTCGACCGAACAGCGCAGGCCGAGAGTTTCCAGGTTGTGGATAACTTCAGCGGCGTCGCGCTCTTGGATATTGGGCAGCAGCAGACTTTGCCATGGTGTAAACCGCAGGCTGCCATCGCCATGTAAACGGGCGAATTTTGCGGCGCCCCGGAGCATGGCGGCGTCGAGTCGGCCCAATGGCGGAACTGCGCCGACATAGAAACGCTCGGGTTCACGCTGTGGATAAGCACCGATCGGCGGCATGCTTGAGGCACGCGGCACGCTGGTGAAGGGCACTAGCGGCACTCGTTCGGCCAATTGCGCGATAAACCCGGCCACCGGTTGCTCGGCCAGCAGATGACGCATGCGCGTCTGCTCGGGGCGGGCCAGGTCGAGGAACAGTTCAAGCACCGCGATCACCAGTGCGTGACCATCCTCCAGCCGCACCGCACCGATCGGCATCTCCGTCGGGCAACCGGCCAGACCGAAAGCCAACAGGCACTCACCATCTTGTTCAACGGCGCTCAGCCACAGGTCATGGTGATGTTCGAGCATCGCCAGCGCTTCGCCGCCATCGAGCTGCACGGCGAACTTGGCGCTCAGCTCGTGGAAACGTTCATGGCTTTGCAGGCTGGCGAGGATCTGTTCGGCCAACGGGCGCGTATCGAGCAGCATCTGCCGGTCGATCCCGGCGCTCGGGCTGAGCATCAGGTTGCGCACATCATCGCCCGCCGCCGTCCTCGGCCCCAATCCGGCGGCCAACAGGCCCTCGATCAATGCCGTCTCTTCGCTGCCAATCCCGCGAATCTGCAGGTTGGCGCGGTTGGTCGCCTCGATCACCCCGCCGGCGAAGCGCTCGGCGGCATCGGCCACCGCGTCAGCCTGCTCGGCACTGATCGAGCCGCCATTCAACTTGATCCGGCAGATCCCGCCATCCAGCGCCTGGACAATACGCAGCAACCCCGGGCAGGCCGAGGGGCGTAAGGCTTGGGACATCGGGCGTTCGTTCAAGGGGGCGGCCGGCTATGTGGGAAAGGCGCTTCGCGGGCGAAGGCGCGGTATTATGCCTGCTTTGTTCGACGGCATGAAAAGCCTGCCCGTCGGAACAGTCCGTTTGCGGACTTTTTTTGAGGACGGTAGATGTCACCCTGGCTGACAGTAGTAGGTATCGGTGAAGACGGCTTCAAGGGCCTGGGCAAGAACGCCCGACGGGCGCTGCTGGGCGCTTCGCGGATCATTGGCGGCCAGCGCCAACTGGATTTGCTGCCGGTGTGCATCCGTGGCGAGCGGCAATTGTGGCCATGTCCGTTTTCCCTTGCCCCGGTGCTGGAGCGCCATGGCGAGCCGGTGTGCGTGCTGGCCAGCGGCGATCCGATGTTCTTTGGCGTCGGCGCCAGCCTTGCGCGGCAAGTGCCTGCGGAGCAGATGCTGATCTTGCCGGCGCCCTCTTCCTGTTCCCTCGCGGCGGCGCGGATGGGCTGGCCGTTGCAGGAGGTGCTGACGCTTTCGGTGGTAGCTCGACCGGTTGCGGCGCTCAATGCGCACCTGTTCAGTGGGGTGCGGTTGTTGGTGTTGAGTAATGATGGGCAGAGCCCGGCGGCCATCGCGGCGTTGCTGCGTGAGCGGGGTTTTGGGCCGAGTCGTTTTAGCGTCCTCGAACATCTGGGCGGTGATGCAGAACGGCGTATCGACAGTGTTGCCAGCGACTGGACCGCAGAGGTTGCCGATCTCAACGTGATCGCCATCGAATGCATCGCCGAACCGCACACATCGCGCTTGTCCCGACTGGCCGGGTTACCCGACTCCGCCTTCCAGCATGACGGCCAACTGACCAAACGCGACGTGCGCTCCATCACCCTCGCCCGCCTCGCGCCGACACCCGGCGAACTGTTGTGGGACGTTGGCGCCGGCAGCGGCTCGATCGGCATCGAATGGATGCGCGCGCACCCGAGCTGTCGGGCTCTGGCCATCGAGGCGGATGACGGTCGGCAATTGTTGATCGAACACAACCGCGATGCACTTGGCGTTCCGGGCTTGCAACTGATTCGCGGCAGCGCGCCGCAAGCATTGGCCGGGCTCGAATCTCCGGACGCGATTTTCATCGGTGGCGGCGTAACTCGCGAAGGTGTGCTCGACACTTGCTGGGCCGCGCTGAAACCTGGCGGCCGACTGATCGCCAACGCCGTCACGCTGCAAAGCGAAATGACCCTGATGGCCTGGCGCGAACAACATGGTGGCGAGCTGACCCGCATCCACATTGCCCAGGCGCAGCCGTTGGGCGAGTTCGATACCTGGCGTCAGGCGCTACCAATTACCTTGCTCGATGTGACGAAACCGCTCGATGCGTGACGAAACCGCCGAACAACCCGCGCCCCTGCGCAGCGGCCTGACCACCGGCAGCTGCGCCACCGCCACCAGCCTCGCCGCCGCACGCCTGTTGCTCAGCGGCCTATCGGCGGATGCGGTGGAAATCGTCCTGCCCAAAGGCAAGCAAGTGCAGATGCGCCTGGAGTTTTGCCGTTTGCGCGACGACGGTGCCGAGGCTGGCACGATCAAGGACGCCGGGGATGACCCGGACGTGACCCACGGCGCGTTGCTCTATTCCCACGTGCGTCTGGGCACCGAGCCCGGCATTCGTTTTATTGCTGGCCGCGGCGTCGGCACCGTCACCCGGCCGGGCCTGGTGTTGGGCGTTGGCGAACCGGCGATCAATCCGGTACCGCGCAAGATGATCACCGATCACCTGACTTTACTGGCTGAAGAATTGAGCTACAGCGGCGGTTTCGAAGTCACGGTCAATGTCGAGAACGGCGAAGCCCTGGCACTGAAAACCATGAACCCGCGCCTGGGGATTCTCGGCGGATTATCGATCCTCGGCACCAGCGGCATCGTCCGACCGTTTTCCTGCGCGGCGTACATTGCCTCGATCCACCAGGGCATCGACGTTGCGAAAACCAACGGCTACCTGCACATCGCCGCCTGCACCGGCAACGCCAGCGAAGACACCATGCGCCGGGTCTACGACCTGCCGGAAATCGCCCTGATCGAAATGGGCGACTTTGTCGGCGCGGTGCTCAAACATTTGCGCCGAGTGCCTGTGGATAAACTCAGTATTTGCGGCGGCTTCGGCAAGATCAGCAAACTGGCGGCCGGGCACATGGATCTGCACAGTCGGCATTCGAGCATCGACCTGCCGCAACTGGCGGAATGGGCGGCGGCGATTGGCGCTGATGCGGCGTTGCAGCAATCGATTCGCGAGTCCAATACCAGTCAGCAGGCGTTGGCCATGGCCAGTGCTGTTGGCATCGCGCTGGGGGATGAAGTGTGTCGGCATGCGCTGGAGTTTGCTCGCAGTGTGGTGCCGGCTCAGGTTCAGGTCGAGGTGTTTGCGATTGATCGTCAGGGTGGGATTGTTGGCCATGCGGGAGCTTTTCAATGAAGCGGATGTTGCTGCTCGGTGGCGTGACGGAAGCGTTGGCCATCGCTCGTACCCTCGGGCCGGAACACATTTACAGCCTGGCTGGCGTCGGTCGTGTGCCGACGGATTTGACCTGTCAGGTTCGCGTTGGCGGTTACGGCGGCGCGGAAGGTCTGGCGCAATTCATCCGCGATGAAGGCATCGAACTGCTGCTGGACGCCACCCACCCCTACGCCGCACAAATCAGCCAGAACGCCGCGACCGCCGCGCAGTTGAGCGGCATCCCGTGCTGGGCCCTGCGACGCCCGGCCTGGCAACCACAGCCCGGCGATGACTGGCGCGAAGTCAGCGACTGGGCGCAATTGATCGAAGCCCTGAAGCCGTTCCACCGACCGCTGTTCACCCTCGGTCGCGAACCACTGCAACACCTGCACGAAATCCCGCCCGAGCAATTCTGGACCCTGCGCGCCCTCGACGTTTACCCCGGCAACGAACGCTGCGAAGTCATCGGCGCACGCGGGCCTTTTGTGATCGAGGAAGAACGCGAACTGTTTGAACGTCGGCAGATCGACGTGCTGATCAGCAAAAACAGCGGCAGCACCGCGACTGAGCCGAAACTGGAAGTGGCACGGGAGCGTGGGGTGCCGGTGTTGGTGTTGAAGCGGCCGGTTTTGGCGGGGGTTGAGCGGGAGTTTGGGTCGGTGACGGCGGTACTGACTGCCCTCAGAGTCGAGTCCCCCCATATCTGTAGCAGCTGGCGAAGCCTGCGTTCGGCTGCGCAGCAGTCGTAATTCTGGCAACGCGGTGTTCAGGTAAACCTCAGTGACAGGATTGGCGACTGCTGCGCAGCCGAACGCAGCCTTCGGCAGCTGCTACAGGGATGCGAAACGCCCTACCTCTCTATCGGACCTTACACACAAAATCGTCCTAATCGACTGACTGGTGGTATTTCAGGCCCTGTTCTATGTTCCTGAGCACCCATGAGCAACCTTCCCAGAGAGCTAAATGTCAGAAAAATTCGCTCGTTTCGATATCACCGAATTTCTCCAGACACCTGCCGATCTATTCAATTACATCAAGGCCTGTGAAGACGAAGACCCAGGCGATGGGAGCCTCAATCGTGCAGCGGTCAAGGACGTCACACAGACCATCCAGGCAAGAATCCAAAGTGACTCGCAATTTGCCCAGGCACTCCGAATCGAAGTCGCTACACTCTTTCATAACGGTGAGCCGGAAATTGCTCGCAGGTTGTTGCTCCTATTGATCGAGGCGCTGCGACACCACACCGCACGCCGCTTTTTTACTTATCGGCCCTGATCAGGCTAAATAGCCGCGCCTGATCGCCCACCCAACCGGATCTGTCCCATGTCCCGACAACGGCTCGCATTTGCCTGGATCGCCTGCTTTGCAGTGCTGTTCAATATGCTCGCCATGCCGATGACGGGTGCGATGGCGCAGTCGGCGAAGTCACCCGCCGAGCAGTTGTTGTGGGGCTCTTTCTGCACGTCCAGCGGCACGAAGATGGTGGCGATTTCCCTGGGCAAAATTGAACAGAAAGCCCCGCAGAACGACGATCATTCCAACATGCAGCATTGCTGGTGTTGCTCGGGTTCCGCGCCGTTGGTGGCTCTGCCTGGGCATGTGCCGCAGTTGTATTTCGCGCGGTTCGAGGCCAATCGCAGCCTGCCCGCCGCTTCTCTCGATACACCCACACCGCGCCAGCAATGGCCGAGTCTCAACCCCCGCGCTTCCCCTCTGGTGTGATTCCTTCTCGCAATTGACCTGCGTTTTGAATCGTTCTGGAGAACTGCCATGTTGAACAAACTCATCGTCCTGGCCGCGTTGCTGTTGCCTGCCTGCTTTGCCAATGCCCATGAATACAAGGCCGGCGAGCTGGAAATCGCCCATCCGTGGTCGCAAGAGTTGCCTCCCAACGCGCCCACCGTGGCGGCTTACTTCGTGATTCAAAACACCGGAAAAAGCGCTGACCGCTTGCTGAGCGTCGACTCGCCGATTGCCGAAGTCGCCCAGTTGCATGAGCACGTCATGCAAAACGACCTGATGAAAATGCAGCAGGTGCCGAGCGTCGAAATCCCGGCTGGCGGCAATATCACCTTTGCGCCGATGGCCTATCACGTAATGCTGCTGAACCTGAAAGACCGCAGCCTGTTGAGCGACGGCAAGCGCTTCCCGCTGACCATGCACTTTGAAAAGTCCGGTGACGTGACCGTTGACGTTTCAGTGCAGAAGAAGCCGCCGGAAGACCTGCAAATGCACGCCCACGCCCAGTAATCGCCTGAGCCGCCAACGCCATGCGCCCGCTTAGCGCCAGGTCCTCCACACACCGTCGTCAGTCGTCAGGACTGACCCGCGGTAGCTGGATCAGCCTGTTCGCCATGCTGATGATCTTTATCGGCCCACTGATTTCCCAGTCGATGCCGATGGATCAGCGCGCCTCGATGTCCATGAGCATGAACATGTCGATGGACATGAACATGGACGGGCACGGTGAACAGGCTGAAGAACACTGCCCACCGCAAGCAGAACACCACGCGCTCTGGGAAAAATGCGGCTATTGCAGCCTGCTGTTCAACTGCCCGGCGCTGACTGGCGGTCAGACTTTCGTCGCCTTCGATTCAACGCCCACCGCCACTTTCACCACACCCTCCCCTCGCCTGGGCCACGCCCGGCAAACCTTCTTCCCCGGAGCCCGAACCCGCGCTCCACCCATCGCGTCGTAAACACCCACCCCGATTTCACACGGTTTAGAAGATAGCCAAAGGCTCGATACCGGTCAGTCAAGGGTTTGAATACAGTTCCTGTGGGAGCGAGCTTGCTCGCGATGACGGTTGCACATTCAACACATGTGTTGCCTGTCAGTTAGCTATCGCGAGCAAGCTCGCTCCCACATGGACCACCCTTGACCTTCCGGGATTGCGCAGGCTGTCGGCCGTGTCGTTTACGACTGTTCGATGGAAATTGTCATGTCCAGGTTTTCTGCTGACACACGCTTGAGTTGCACCCACGCCACCGCTTTCCTGTGCGGCGTTTTGCTGTCGCCGATGGTGCTGGCCGATGAACACGCCGGTCACACCGAAGAATTAAGCCCGACGGTGATCACCGCCATCGCCCCAAGTTCGCCGCTGACCGTCGTCACCAACCCCAAGGATCCGCGCCAACCGGTGCCGGCCAGCGACGGTGGCGATTATTTGAAGACCATTCCCGGCTTCGCCCTGGTGCGCAATGGCGGCACCAACGGTGACCCGGTGCTGCGCGGCATGTTCGGCTCGCGGCTGAATATCCTCACCAACGGCAGCATGATGCTCGGCGCCTGCCCCGGTCGCATGGACGCGCCGACCTCTTACATCTCGCCGGAAACCTACGACAAGCTCACCGTGATCAAAGGCCCGCAAACCGTGCTCTGGGGACCGGGCGCCTCCGCCGGCACGATCCTGTTTGATCGCGAACCGGAACACTTCGGCGAACTCGGCACCCGGGTCAACGCCAGCGTCCTGGCCGGCTCCAACGGTCGCTTCGACAAAGTGGTGGATGCCGCGGCTGGCGGGCCTCTGGGCTATGTACGGGTAATCGGCAACACCGCGCATTCCGACGACTACAAGGACGGCAACAACGACACCGTGGCGTCGCGCTACGACAAGTGGAACGGCGATGTCGCCGTCGGCTGGACCCCGGACGCCGACACCCTGCTGGAACTCACCGCCGGCAAGGGCGATGGTGAAGCGCGTTACGCCGGACGAGGCATGGACGGTTCGCAGTTCAAGCGCGAAAGCCTCGGGCTGCGCTTCGAGAAGTCCAACATCGGCGACGTGCTGGATAAGGTCGAAGCGCAGGTCTATTACAACTACGCCGACCACGTGATGGACAACTACACCCTGCGCACACCATCTGGCACCGGGATGATGGCGGGGCCGATGGCCTCCAACGTCGACCGCCGCACCCTCGGCGCGCGGATCAAGGCGACCTGGCGCTGGGCCGATGTGCAGTTGATCAGCGGGATAGATGCGCAGACCAACGAGCATCGCCAGCGCAGCAGCATGGGCATCGACACCTACAAGGAACTGCCCTACACCAAGGACGCCGACTTCCATAACTACGGCGTGTTCAGCGAACTGACCTGGTACGCCGCCGACCGTGATCGCGTGATCACCGGCGCGCGAGTGGACCGCGCCTCGGCCAAGGATTATCGGCAGACCGTCGACGCCGGGATGATGAGCATGCCGAATCCGACGGCAGACAAAACCCGCGCCGACACCCTGCCCAGCGGTTTCGTGCGCTACGAGCACGACCTGGCCGACAGCCCGACCACGCTCTACGCCGGCCTCGGTCACGCCCAACGGTTCCCGGATTACTGGGAGCTGTTTTCACCGGATGCCGGGCCTGCCGGTTCGGTGAATGCCTTCGATTCGATCAAGCCCGAGAAAACCACCCAGCTCGACTTCGGCCTGCAATACAAGACCGAAGACCTCGAAGCCTGGGCCTCGGGTTATGTCGGCCAAGTGCGCGATTACATCCTGTTCAACTACACGCCTGGAATGATGGGCACCACCTCGCAAGCGCAGAACATCGACGCGCGAATCATGGGCGGTGAATTGGGTGCGGCTTACAAACTGACGTCGAACTGGAAGGCCGACGCGACCTTGGCCTACGCCTGGGGCAAGAACAGCAGCGACGGCAAGGCACTGCCGCAGATGCCGCCGCTGGATGCACGTTTCGGCCTGACCTACAGCGAAGACAACTGGAGTGCCGGGGCGCTGTGGCGCGTAGTCGCGGCGCAAAACCGCATCGACCAGAACAAGGGCAACGTGGTCGGCAAGGACTTCGACAAGAGCTCGGGTTTCGGCGTGTTCTCGCTGAACGGCGCGTACCGCATCAACAAGAACTGGAAGGTCAGCACCGGCGTCGACAACGTGTTCGGCAAGGCGTACGCCGAGCACTTGAACCTGGCGGGGAATGCCGGTTTCGGCTACCCGGCCAATGATCCACAAGCCATCAACGAACCGGGGCGCACGCTCTGGACCAAGGTGGATATGAGTTTCTAAAAAGCTTCGCGGGCAAGCCTCGCTCCTACAGGTCCAGCACCGCTCCCACAGGGACAGCGCAAAACTTGAAGGGTGAGCTGGCTCGCGATGGGTTGCGAAGGAACCGCACATCAACAACTAAAACAGATCCATGCCAAAGCGGAGCACAACCGATGAAACAGCCCAAACCGAATTTCTACAACCTGGCCTGGCGCTGGCATTTCTATGCCGGGTTATTCGTCGCGCCATTCATGGTGATGCTGGCCCTGACCGGCGTGATCTACCTGTTCAAACCGCAACTCGATCCGTTGATGTACGGCAGCCTGATGAACGTCCCGGCCGGGCATCACGCGGTGTCCGCCGATGACCTGCTCAAGCGGGTGAAAGCGGCGTATCCAGAGGGCCAGATCAAACAATACCTGCCACCACCCAACGCGGAACGCAGCGCGCAGTTTGTGGTGATCAATGCCGGCCACGAGCTCAACGTCTTCATCGACCCGTACCACGGCGACATCCTTGGCGAGCAAGACGCCAAGAAAAACCTGCAAGCCCTTGCCCGGTCGATTCATGGCGAGTTGATGATCGGCACCGTCGGTGATCGGCTGGTGGAACTCGCTGCTGGCTGGGGCGTGGTGCTGGTGGTGTCCGGCGTGTTCCTGTGGTGGCCGCGGGGTCAGTATGCCGGTGTATTGTGGCCGCGCTTGAACAGTCGAGGTCGTGTGCTGTGGCGTGATTTGCATGCGGTCACCGGGTTCTGGGGCGCGGCATTTCTACTGGTAATGCTGCTCAGCGGCATGACCTGGACCGGCTTCTGGGGCAAGCAATACGCCGAGGTCTGGAACACCTTCCCGGCGGCGATGTGGGACAACGTGCCGAAGTCCGACGTCGAGGCCCGCAGCCTCAACAGCGCTACCCGCCAGACCGTGCCTTGGGCGATGGAAAACACGCCGATGCCGATGTCCGGCGACCACGCCGAACACATGGCCCACGGCGCAGCACCGGCTGGTCCCGCCGCGCCGACCATCAGCCTGCAAGATGTGCAAAACATCGCCGTGCAACGCAAGGTCGAGCCGGGTTACAGCATCACCTTGCCGACCACCGCCACCGGTGTATTCACCATCGCGGTGTTCGCCGATGACCCGCGCAACGACGCCACCCTGCACGTCGATCAATACACCGGCGACGTCCTCGCCGACGTGCGTTTCGAGCAATACGGCAGCGTCGCCCGCGCCACGGAAATCGGCGTGATGCTGCATGAAGGCAAGATGTTCGGTGTGTTCAATCAGATCATTGTGCTGCTGATCTGCCTGATGATTCTGCTCAGTGCGGTGAGTGGCGTGGTGATCTGGTGGAAGCGTCGTCCACAGGGAAAATTCGGCGTTCCGCCGTTGCGCCATGACCTGCCGAAATGGAAAACCGGGGTGGCAATCATGCTCGTGCTGGCGGTGATTTTTCCGCTGGTGGGGGCTTCGCTGATTGTCGTGTGGGTGCTGGATCGGCTGCTGCTGTCGCGTTTCAACCGGCAAACTGAATCCACCTCACCGTCATCATGAATCAGGCGAGATGCGCGCATTAGAGGGATCTGTAGACTTCGCGCGCTTATCTCCCGGCCATTTTTAGTGTTACTGTATAACGCAAATGGACCGCCCTGCCCGCAACAGGATTGTTGCGGGTTTTCTTTGCAGAAGTGATTCACCGCCCCGATGAACAAGTACCTCTTGTCCAGCCTTTGCCTGCTCGCCCTGAATAACAGCAGTGCCCAGGCGCAACCGCTGACTCTGCCCACCGGCACCATCACCGCGACCGCCGTCGATGATGAAAGCGTCAGCCTGAACACGCCGACCACCGCCGGTTCGCGCCTGAAACTCACGGCGATGGAAACCCCGGCCAGTGTCGAAAGCCTGACCGGCGAACAGATCCGCGCCCGTGGTGATCGCAGCGTGCAGGACGCGGTATCGCGCAGCACCGGTATCAGCCGCACCGGCACGCCCGGCGATGGCGGCACGTCGTTGTCGGCGCGAGGGTTTACCGGGCAGGGTTCGGTGATGCAGTTGTATGACGGCAACCGCATGTACTCCGGCATGGGCACGGTGACGTTCCCGGTGGATACTTGGTCGGTGGAGCGCGTCGATGTGCTGCGCGGTCCGGCGTCGGTGTTGTACGGCGAAGGCGCGACCGGCGCGGTGGTCAATGTGATCCCGAAAAAGCCCTTCGACGGCGAGATCGAAAACCACCTGCGGGTCGGCTACGGTTCCTACGACAGTCAGCAGCAAGCCTTCGACAGCGGCGGTTCGCTGACCGACACCTTGAGCTATCGCTTGAACCTCAATCGCCTGCGCAGCAATGGTTGGGTGGATCGCGGTGACTCCTCCAGCGACTTCATCAGCGCCGCCCTGCGCTGGCAGGCGACCGACGATCTGGCGTTCACCTTGGCCCACGATTACGGCGATCAAAAGCCGATGAACTACTTCGGCACGCCGCTGATCAATGGCCACTTCAAGAACAGCCTGCGGGACAAGAACTACAACGTCAGTAACGACAAGCAGCACTACAACGACCAGTGGACGCGGCTGACCAGCGAATGGCAGATCTCAGATAACGTCAGTTCGAGCAACGAACTATATTACCTCAAGGCCCAGCGTCGCTGGCAGAACGCCGAGAACTACAACTTTGACCGCGACACCCAGCAACTGAGCCGCAGCGGTTATTTCGGCATCGGCCACACCCAGGAACAGATCGGTGATCGCCAGACCGTCACCTTCAAACACACCCTGTTCGGCCTCGACAGCCAGACCGTGACCGGCGTCGATTACAACCGCATCCGCTTCCAGCTCGACAGCAACTCGCCGTTCAACGACGTGCTGCCGAACGGGCAACCGGTGGACTTGTACCACCCGCAACCGGGTCGCTTTGAAAGTGCCGATCCGTATCGCAGTCAATTCCAGTCCACGACCAAACAGATGTCGGTGTTTGCGGAAAACCGCACGCAGCTTAGTGAGCGCTGGTCGTTGGTGACCGGTGTGCGCCGCGACTACGTGCATGTGGATCGCGACAACCTGGTAGACGGCAGCCAAAGCGACAAGACCCTGACCGGCAATAACTGGAAGGCCGGGCTGGTATTTGCCCTGACACCGGACACCTCGTTCTACGGCCAGTACGCCACCAGCACCGACGGCGTCGGCGGCCTGATTTCCCTGAGTCCGAGCCAGCAGCAATACGACCTCGCCACTGCCAAGCAGACCGAAATAGGTGTGAAGCAATTGTTCTGGGATCAGCGCGGCGAGTTCACGTTGGCGGCGTATCACATCGTCAAAAAGAAACTGCTGACCGACGATCCGGGCAACCCGACACTCAAGCAACAGGTCGGCCAGCAATCGTCGAATGGCATCGAAGCCAGCCTAGATTTGCAACTGCCCCACGCCTGGCAACTGCAAGCCAACGCCGCCATCGTCAAGGCAAAGTACGACGATTTTTCGGCGGTAGTGAACAGTGAAACCGTCTCGTACAACGGCAACCGCCCGAGCGATGTTCCGCGCCGAACCGCCAATCTGTGGCTGAGCAAAGCGATCAACCAAGACCTGAAAGCCGGTGCTGGCGTGCGCTATGTGGATGCGCGTTATGCGGACATGGCGAATCAGAATGAGTTGCCGAGCTACACCGTGGTCGATGCGACGCTGTCCTGGAAAGCGCTGCGCAATACGACGCTGGGGTTGCAGGTGAACAATCTGTTTGACCGGCAGTATGCGCAAAGCCAATACAATGAGGGGCAGCAGTGGATACTTGGGGAGCCGCGGTCTTTCTTTGTCACGGCTGATTACACCTTTTGATTCAATGGCCTCTTCGCGGGCAAGCCTCGCTCCTACAGGGGTTGTGTCGTTCGCAAATTCTGTGACTGACACAACCCCTGTAGGAGCGAGGCTTGCCCGCGAAGGCGTCACCAGCAACACCCAATATTTCAGAGTAAATGCATGACCTCGCTCAACCTCACAAACCTCGCCTGGACACCCCTGGGCCACGGCCACTGCCATCACCAGTTCCAACTGCGTGACGCCTCGCTGCACGTGGCTGCCGGTGAATTTGTCGGGTTGATCGGCCCCAACGGCAGCGGCAAGACCAGCCTGTTGCGCTGCGCCTATCGCTTCAGCAAACCCGAGAGCGGCGAGGTCCAGCTCGATCACCACAACGTCTGGAAACAATCCTCACGCTGGTGCGCACAACGCATCGCCGTCGTGTTGCAGGAATTCCCCGATGCCTTCGGCCTCACCGTCGAGGAAGTGGTCGCCATGGGCCGCACGCCGCACAAAGGCCTGTTCGACGGTGACACCCTCGAAGATCGAAACCTTGCCAATCAAGCACTGGAATCCGTTGGCTTACAAGGCTTCGAAGACCATGCCTTCGCCACCCTCTCCGGCGGTGAAAAGCAGCGAGTGATCCTGGCGCGAGCCCTGGCCCAGCAACCGCAATTGCTGATCCTCGACGAGCCGACCAACCACCTCGACCCGCGCTATCAGCTTGAGCTTTTGCAACTGGTCAAACGCCTGAATATCGGCACGTTGGCGAGCATTCACGACCTGAATCTGGCCGCTGCTTTCTGCGATCGTTTGTACGTGATCAACCACGGTCGCATCGTCGCCAGCGGCACACCGAAAGAAGTCCTGACCGCCCCGCTGCTGCGCGATGTATTCGGCGTCGAAGCGCTGATCGATGACCACCCCCTCCACGGCTACCCCCGAATCACCTGGATAACCCAACCATGACTGTGCGTTCCCTGCTGTGCGTCGCCCTGTTGCTGGGCGCTGCCCACGCCTCTGCCGAGGCCACGAAATACCCGCTGACCGTCCAGAGCTGCAATCGCGAAGTGACGTTCAAGCAAGCGCCGAAACACGCGGTCAGCCACGACATCAACATGACCCAGATGATGCTCGCCCTCGGCCTCAAACCGAGCATGGCCGGCTACAGCGGCGTCACGGGATGGAAGTCGGTTACGCCCGAAATGCAGACCATCCTCAATGGCTTGCCGGAATTGGCGGCCAAATACCCGTCGGTGGAAACCCTGCTCAACGCCAACGTCGATTTCTTCTTCGCCGGTTGGGATTACGGCATGCGCGTCGGCGGTGACCTGACGCCGCAAACCCTGCAGCCGCTGGGCATCAATGTCTACGAGCTGACCGAGTCCTGCGCCTTCGTGATGAAGCGCCCGGCGGCCACGCTGGAGGACACTTACAACGACCTGCGCAACCTCGGCAAAATCTTCGACGTGCAGGACCGCGCCAACGCCCTGATCGCGGATATGCAGGCGCAAGTTGAAGAGGTGCGCAAGGATCTGCCCGCCGACAAACCCCGCGTCTTTCTATATGACAGCGGCGAAGACCGGGCCATGACCTCTGGCCGTCTCGGCATGCCGCAAGCGCTGATCGATGCAGCCGGTGGACAAAACATTCTCGATGACGTCGAGGCCAGTTGGACGCGGGTCAATTGGGAGAACGTGGTCGAGCGCAATCCGCAGGTGATCGTGATCGTCGACTACGGCGAAGTCACCGCCGAGCAGAAAGAACAATTCCTGCTCAACAACAAGGCGCTGCAATCGGTGGACGCGATCAAGAACCAGCGCTTTATTGTCATCCCGTACGTGCAGGCCACGCCGGGGATCGACAACGTACTCGCGGTTGAAACCCTGGCCAAAGGGTTCCACGGCGAATGATCGAGCGTCGCTATGCCTTGCTGCTGATCGCACTCGGCGCGCTGTTGCTGGTGTCGTGCGTGGTGTCCCTGGGCTTCGGCCCGGCGCGGGTGCCGGTGGACGTGGTGTGGCGGATTTTGCTGCACAAGATCTTCGGTGTCGGCGTGCCGGACTGGGCCGCCGGGCAGGAACACATCGTGTGGCTGATCCGCGTGCCGCGCATGTTGCTCGGGGCATTGGTGGGTGCCGGGTTGGCGTTGATCGGTGCGGTGCTGCAAGCGGTGACGCGCAATCCGCTGGCCGACCCGCACCTGCTCGGCGTGACCTCGGGCGCCACGTTGGGCGCGGTGATTGTGGTGCTGCATGTCGGGGAGATTGTCGGGTTGCTGACCTTGCCGATTGCGGCGTTTATCGGTGCGCTGGCGAGCATGTTGATCGTGCTGATGATCGCCAATCGCAACGGGCGGCTGGACAGTGATCGCCTGCTGTTGTGCGGCGTGGCGGTGTCGTTTGTGATGATGGCGATTGCCAATTTGCTGCTGTTCATGGGCGATCACCGCGCAAGTTCGGCGGTGATGTTCTGGATGCTCGGCGGTCTCGGGTTGGCGCGCTGGGAGTTGCTGGCGGTGCCGGCGGTCAGCGTGTTGCTTGGGCTGGTATTGTTGCTCGGGATGGCCCGGCCATTGAATGCGTTGATGGCGGGTGAGCAGACGGCGGTGACGCTGGGCTTGAATGCTCGCACGGTGCGGTTGCGGGTGTTTTTGATTGCTTCGCTGATGACTGGGGTGCTGGTGTCGATCAGCGGGTCCATCGGGTTTGTCGGGTTGATGGTGCCGCACATTGCGCGGCGGTTGGTGGGCGCTGAGCATCGTAGGTTGTTGCCCGTCTGCGTCTTGCTCGGCAGCGTTTTCCTCGTCTGGGTCGACGTCGCCGCCCGCACCCTGATCGCCCCGGAAGACTTGCCGATTGGCGTCGCTACCGCAGCCATCGGCGGCCTGTTCTTCATCGGCCTCATGCGCCGCCGCTGATCTCCAGAACCAACACTAAACCCTGTGGGAGCGAGCTTGCTCGCGAATGCGGTCCGACATTCAAAATAAATATCGACTGACCCACCGCTTTCGCGAGCAAGCTCAGCTCCTACACGGTTCGTCGGCGCTCTCAGATTCCGCTCCCGACACAAATCCCCTGTAGGAGCGAAGCTTGCTCGCGAAGATGGCGGTACATCCAATATCTCTGTGACAGGCAGACCGCTTTCGCGAGCAGGCTCGCTCCCACATTTGTTTAGTGTTGCCTGCAACACCTTCGCCCCAATCTGGCGCAAGCAGGCGCACCAGTGCATCCTCGGCGTTCCTTCCTGGTGCGCCGCCATCCCCGCGCGACCGCTCTAACACGACATTTCCTTGCCAAAACCCGACCAGGCACAGCCCTTGCAAAACAGCCTTCAGTAGTCCGCCTCTGCCAATCAAAAAAAATACTAATGTTCACGGAGATCGCACAATGAAGCGTCGCAGCTTGATCAAGGCTTTCACACTCACGGCAAGCATTGCCGCGATGGGCATGACCTGGACTGTCCAGGCCGCCGAGACCATCAAGGTCGGCATCCTGCACTCCCTGTCCGGCACCATGGCGATCTCCGAAACATCCCTCAAAGACATGGCGTTGATGACCATCGACGAAATCAATGCCAAGGGCGGCGTGAACGGCAAGATGCTGGAACCGGTAGTGGTCGACCCGGCGTCGAACTGGCCGCTGTTCGCTGAAAAAGGCCGGCAGTTGCTGACCCAGGACAAAGTGGCCGTGGTGTTCGGTTGCTGGACGTCGGTGTCGCGTAAATCGGTATTGCCGGTGTTTGAAGAACTCAACGGTCTGCTGTTCTACCCGGTGCAGTACGAAGGCGAAGAGATGTCGCCAAACGTGTTCTACACCGGCGCGGCGCCGAACCAGCAGGCGATCCCGGCAGTTGAATATCTGATGAGCGAAGAAGGCGGCAGCGCCAAGCGTTACTTCCTGCTCGGCACCGACTACGTCTACCCGCGCACCACCAACAAAATCCTGCGCTCGTTCCTGCACTCCAAAGGGGTGGCGGACAAGGACATCGAAGAGGTCTACACCCCGTTCGGCCACAGCGATTACCAAACCATCGTCGCCAACATCAAGAAATTCTCGGCCGGTGGCAAGACGGCAGTCATCTCCACAGTCAACGGCGACTCCAACGTGCCGTTCTATAAAGAGCTGGCCAACCAGGGCCTGAAAGCCACCGACGTTCCAGTCGTGGCGTTCTCGGTAGGCGAAGAAGAACTGCGCGGCATCGACACCAAACCGCTGGTGGGCAACCTCGCGGCGTGGAACTACTTCGAATCGGTCGAGAACCCGCAGAACAAGAAATTCGTCGCTGACTGGAAAGCCTACGCCAAGAAACACAACTTGCCGGGCGCCGACAAAGCGGTGACCAACGACCCGATGGAAGCCACCTACGTCGGCATTCATATGTGGGCGCAAGCGGCTGAAAAAGCCAAGTCCACCGACGTCGACAAGGTCCGCGAAGCGTTGGCCGGCCAGACCTTTGCCGCGCCGTCGGGTTACACGCTGACCATGGACAAGACCAACCACCACCTGCACAAGCCAGTGATGATCGGCGAGATCCAGGCCGACGGTCAGTTCAACGTCGTGTGGCAAACCGAAGGCCCGATCCGCGCCCAGCCGTGGAGCCCGTTTATCGATGGCAACGACAAGAAGCCGGATTATGCGGTGAAGAGCAACTGAGGCACCTGACTGAACTCACACGAAACCTGTAGGAGCGAGGCTTGCCCGCGAAGCTTTTGGCGGCCTTGAGGTCCCCTTCGCGGGCAAGCCTCGCTCCTACAAGGTTCCTCATCGCCTTTCAGGACGTTGCCATGTCCCTCTATCGTCTATTTCTTGCCCTCGCGCTCCTGCTGCCGATGGCCGCCCACGCCGGCGACGCCGAAGACTTCGTCGCGGCCAATCCCGTGCAGCAAGCCAAACTCCTGGAAGCCTGGGCCGCGCAGCCCGATCCGGCCCGTGTCGAACTGATCAACGCCCTGCAACAAGGCGAATTGACCGTCGACGGCCAACCGAAAACCCTGCGCCTGAATAACCGCCTGCGGGGTCTGATCGACACCGCCCTGGCCAGCCACCAATTGCTCGCCGCCGACGCCAAAATCCGTCTGGCCGCCGCGCAGCAATTGCAGAAAAGCGCCAAACCGGCGCAGCTGAAATTCCTCGACCAGCAACTGGCTGGCGAAAAAGATGAAAGCGTTCACGCCGCCCTGAGCCTCGCACTGGCCAATCTGCAACTGGTGGACACCGACCCCGCCGTGCGTCTTGCCGCTGTGCGTTTGCTCGGTGAAACCGGCGACCCGCTGGCCCGCACGCGCCTCGAAGGTTTGCTCGAACCCGGCGTCGAAGCCGATGCCGGCGTGCGCACTGCCGCCGAAACCAGCCTCGCTCAAGTCAAACGCAAACTGCTGATCGGTGAGTTGCTCGGCCAGGCGTTCAGCGGTATGTCCCTCGGTTCGATCCTGCTGCTCGCCGCCCTCGGCCTCGCGATCACCTTCGGCCTGCTCGGCGTGATCAACATGGCCCACGGCGAGATGCTGATGCTCGGCGCCTACTCGACTTATGTGGTGCAGCTGATGTTCCAGCGCTTCGCCCCGCAAGCCATCGAGTTCTACCCGCTGATCGCATTGCCTGTGGCATTTTTCGTCACCGCCGCCATCGGCATGGCGCTGGAGCGCACGGTGATTCGTCACCTCTACGGCCGCCCGCTGGAAACCCTGCTCGCGACTTGGGGCATCAGCCTGATGCTGATTCAGTTGGTGCGTTTGCTGTTCGGCGCGCAGAACGTTGAAGTGGCGAACCCGGCGTGGTTGTCGGGCGGGATTCAAGTGCTGCCGAATCTCGTGCTGCCCTACAACCGTATCGTGATCATCGCCTTCGCGCTGTTTGTGGTGGTGCTGACCTGGCTGCTGCTGAACAAAACCCGCCTGGGCCTGAACGTGCGTGCGGTCACCCAGAACCGCAACATGGCCGCGTGCTGCGGCGTACCGACCGGACGTGTGGACATGCTCGCCTTCGGCCTCGGCTCGGGCATCGCCGGCCTCGGTGGCGTGGCGCTGAGCCAGATCGGCAACGTCGGCCCAGACCTCGGCCAGAGCTACATCATCGACTCGTTCCTGGTGGTGGTGCTTGGCGGCGTCGGCCAGTTGGCCGGTAGCGTGCTCGCGGCGTTCGGCCTCGGTATCGCCAACAAGATTCTCGAACCACAAATCGGTGCCGTACTCGGCAAGATCCTGATCCTCGCGCTGATCATTCTGTTCATTCAGAAACGTCCGCAAGGCCTCTTCGCACTGAAAGGACGGGTGATCGACTGATGAACCAGCCTCTTATCGTCACAGCCTCACAAAAGGCCGGCCCCAAAGTCACGATCTCCGTGGGTGCGGTGATCCTCGTTTTGCTGTTGGCGTTACCGCTGCTGTCGCTGCTATCGCCGGTCAGCGTCTTCCACGTTTCGGCCTACACGCTGACGCTGGTGGGCAAGATTCTTTGCTACGCCATCGTCGCCCTGGCCCTCGATCTGGTCTGGGGTTACGCCGGTTTGCTGTCCCTCGGTCACGGTCTGTTCTTCGCCCTCGGCGGCTATGCGATGGGCATGTACTTGATGCGCCAGGCTTCAGGCGATGCCTTGCCGGCGTTCATGACCTTCCTGTCGTGGACCGAATTGCCGTGGTACTGGACCGGCACCAGCAGTTTCCTCTGGGCCATGTGCCTGGTGGTTTTGGCACCGGGACTGCTGGCGTTGGTGTTCGGCTTCTTCGCCTTCCGTTCGCGGATCAAAGGTGTGTATTTCTCGATCATGACCCAGGCCCTGACCTTCGCCGGGATGCTGCTGTTTTTCCGCAACGAAACCGGGTTTGGCGGCAACAACGGCTTTACCAATTTCCGCACGATTCTCGGGTTTGGCATTACCGAGCCGGGGACGCGTGCGGTGCTGTTTTTCGCCACGGTGGTGTTGCTGGTGGCGAGCCTGTTTATCGGCTGGCGTCTGGCGCAGAGTAAGTTCGGCCGGGTGCTGACCGCGTTGCGAGATGCGGAAAACCGCCTGATGTTTTGCGGCTACGACCCACGCGGTTTCAAGCTGTTCGTGTGGGTGTTGAGCGCGGTGTTGTGCGGCTTGGCCGGTGCGCTGTACGTGCCGCAAGTCGGGATCATCAACCCGAGCGAAATGTCGCCGACCAACTCCATTGAAGCAGCGGTTTGGGTGGCGCTGGGCGGTCGCGGCACGCTGATCGGGCCGTTGCTCGGCGCCGGTGTGGTCAACGGCATGAAGAGCTGGTTCACCGTGGCCTTCCCGGAATACTGGCTGTTCTTCCTCGGGGCCCTGTTCATCGTCGTGACCTTGTATCTGCCTAAAGGCGTGATCGGTCTGCTGAAGAAAAGGGGCGAACAATGAGAGTTACAGCGACGGCGGAATTTATGCTCGAACCCGCGTTTTTCCCGGTGGAACCGAACAAGGACGCGGGCACCAGCCGCGACAGCATCGGCTTCGGCCAACGTGTCGGCCCTGGCCTGGATACGCGCCACGGCACGATCCTGACCTTGGAAGACATCAGCGTCAGCTTCGATGGTTTCAAGGCGTTGAACAGCCTGAACCTGTACATCGGCGTCGGCGAATTGCGCTGCATCATCGGCCCCAACGGCGCGGGCAAGACCACGCTGATGGACGTGATCACCGGTAAGACTCGCCCGAGTCACGGCAAGGCCTGGTTCGGTGAAACCCTGGACCTGACGCAGATGAGCGAAGTACAAATCGCCCAGGCTGGCATCGGTCGCAAGTTCCAGAAGCCGACGGTGTTCGAAGCCTTGAGCGTGTTCGAAAACCTGGAGCTGGCGCAGAAAACCGACAAATCGGTGTGGGCGAGTTTGCGCGCGCGATTGAGCGGTGAGCAACGCGACCGTATCTCTGAAGTGCTGGAAACCATTCGCCTGACCACGTCGGTCAATCGCCCGGCGGGTTTGTTGTCCCACGGTCAGAAGCAGTTTCTGGAGATCGGCATGCTGCTCATGCAGGACCCGCAATTGCTGCTGCTCGACGAGCCGGTGGCGGGCATGACCGACGCCGAAACCGAATTCACCGCCGAGCTGTTCAAAAGCCTGGCCGGCAAGCATTCGCTGATGGTGGTGGAACACGACATGGGTTTCGTCGGCTCGATTGCCGACCACGTCACCGTGTTGCACCAGGGCAGCGTGCTGGCGGAAGGATCGCTGGAACAGGTGCAGGACAATGAGCGCGTGATCGAGGTTTATCTCGGAAGATGATTTTGCTCCCGTAGGAGCGAGGCTTGCCCGCGAAGCTTTTGGCGGCCTTAAGGTCCCCTTCGCGGGCAAGCCTCGCTCCTACGGGGGATTTAGGAGAATTCAAAAATGCTGCAAGTCGACAAGCTGCACCAGTACTACGGCGGTAGCCACATCCTGCGCGGTCTCTCGTTTGACGTGAAGGTCGGCGAAGTCACTTGCCTGCTCGGGCGCAACGGCGTGGGCAAGACCACCCTGCTCAAATGCCTGATGGGTTTGCTGCCGTCCAAGGAGGGCGCGGTGAATTGGGAAGGCAAGCCGATCACCACGTTCAAGCCGCACCAACGGGTGCATGCCGGGATCGCCTACGTGCCCCAGGGCCGGGAGATTTTCGGGCGACTGACCGTGGAAGAAAACCTACTGATGGGCCTGTCACGTTTCTCCGGCAGTGAGGCGAAAGAAGTCCCGGCATTCATCTACGAGCTGTTCCCGGTGCTGCTGCAAATGAAGCAACGACGTGGCGGTGACTTGTCCGGCGGCCAACAGCAGCAATTGGCGATTGGTCGGGCCTTGGCCAGCCGTCCGCGCCTGCTGATCCTCGACGAACCCACCGAAGGCATCCAGCCGTCGGTGATCAAGGAAATCGGCGCGGTGATCAAGAAGCTTGCCGCTCGCGGCGACATGGCGATTTTGCTGGTGGAACAATTTTACGACTTCGCCGCTGAACTGGCCGATCAGTACCTGGTGATGTCCCGGGGCGAGATCGTGCAACAGGGTCGCGGTGAAAATATGGAAGCCGAAGGTGTGCGCGGACTGGTTACGATCTAGTCTGTAGCGTCCTAACGATAATCAGAAATCATGAATTTACCTTTACCCACTGTCCTGTTTACCCCGAGCTGGCACGCCGAGCTGGAGCTGGGCTACGCCCGTTTCGGCGTGAGCACACGCCCGGTCCTGCGCCGGCATCAAGGCCCGCTGCGCGTGCAAAAGCACCTGTACGCCGAAGGGCCCGAGGTGTGCCAGCACATCATCGTCCACCCGCCGGGCGGGATTGCCGGGGGTGATCGGCTGGACATCAGCGCCAGCGTCGGCGCCGATGCCTGGGCGCAAATCACCAGCCCCGGCGCCGCCAAGTGGTATCGCGCGGCCGGCCCCGCTTATCAGCAGCTCGACTTGAAGGTGGCGGCCGGTGCGACACTGGAATGGTTGCCCCAGGAAACGATCATCTTCAGCGCGGCCCAGGCCGAACTCAGCACCTCGATCAACCTTGAAGGCGATGCCCGGCTGTTCTACTGGGACGTTGTGGCGCTGGGTCGCCCGGCCAGTGGCGAGCGCTTCGACCTTGGGCATTTCCAGGCAAAACTCGACATTCGCCGCGACGGCCAGTTGCTCTGGCACGAACGCCAGCGCATTGTCGGGAGCGATGGTTTGCTCGACTCGCCGATTGGCCTGGATGGGCAACCGGTGTTTGCGACGTTGCTGGTGACCGGGGAGATCGACAGTGATTTGTTGGAAACCTGCCGCTCGCTGCCCAATGACGTACGCGGGGATCTGACCCAGTTGCCGGGACTGTTGGTGGCGCGCTGCCTGGCCAGCGAAGCGTTGTTGGCACGGGGTTGGCTTATAGATTTGTGGCGGTTGCTCAGACCTGCGTTACTCGGACGAGAAGCCGTCCCCCCAAGAATCTGGAGCACCTGAAACACAACTCCCTGTAGGAGCGAGGCTTGCCCGCGAAGGGGACCTCAAGGCCGCCAAAAGCTTCGCGGGCAAGCCTCGCTCCTACAAAAGAATGCGTGACCTTTTAACTGCCGATATGGATTCCCAACGATGGACCTGACCCCACGCGAAAAAGACAAGCTGTTGATCTTCACCGCCGGCCTCGTCGCCGAGCGGCGTTTGGCTCGCGGCGTGAAACTCAACTACCCGGAAGCCATGGCCTACATCTCCGCGGCGCTGCTCGAAGGCGCTCGTGACGGTCGCACCGTGGCCGAGCTGATGCACTTCGGCACCACCCTTCTGAGCCGCGAACAAGTGATGGAAGGCATCCCGGAAATGATCCCGGAGATCCAGGTCGAAGCGACGTTCCCCGACGGCACCAAACTGGTCACCGTCCACCAACCGATCGCTTGAGGCCGCGCCATGACTTATCTCATTCGCGATGCATTGCACGCCGATCTGCCGGCGATCCGCGACATCTACAACGACGCGGTGCTCAACACCACTGCGATCTGGAACGAACAGGCCGTGGACCTGGGCAACCGCCAGGCGTGGTTCAGCGCCCGGCAATCCCAGGGTTATCCGATCCTGGTGATCGTTGACGGTGATAACACGGTGCTGGGCTACGCTTCATTCGGTGACTGGCGGCCGTTCGACGGTTTTCGCCACACCGTCGAGCACTCGGTCTATGTGCGCAGCGACCAGCGCGGCAACGGCCTCGGCCCGCAATTGATGGTCGAGCTGATCGAACGCGCCAGGGGCTGCGACAAGCATGTGATGGTCGCCGCCATCGAAAGCGGCAATGCCGCTTCTATTCGTCTGCATGAGCGCGCCGGTTTCCTGATCACCGGGCAGATGCCCCAAGTGGGCACCAAGTTCGGTCGCTGGCTGGACCTGACCTTCATGCAACTGACCCTCAATCCTGGCGCGGAGCCGCCGAACGCCAACAAGGAGTAACACCGATGAACGCCGCCCAACTGCGTCGCGTGAATGTTGAAAGCTTTGCGCACTATCGCCAGGGTTTGATCGATTTGCTGCTGGACGCCGTGGGTTATGGCGCCAGCGTCGGTTTCATGGCCGACCTCGATGCGACTCAGGCCCGGGCCTATTTCGATGAGGTCCAGGCCAACCTGAACAAGGGCAACGTGCTGCTGTGGGTGGTGGTCAAGGATGAGCAGGTGCAGGCCAGCGTCCAGTTGACCCTGTGCCAGAAAGCCAACGGCCTGAACCGTGCCGAGGTGCAGAAACTGCTGGTGCGTGAACATGCGCGCCGTCGCGGCCTCGGCCAGCAATTGATGAGCGCCCTGGAACTCGCCGCCCGCCAGCACAAACGCGGCATGCTTTACCTCGACACCGAGGCCGGCTCCCCCGCCGAAGACTTCTACCAGGCGTTGGGCTACACCCGCGCCGGCCAGATTCCCGACTACGCTTGCGATCCCGCCGGCAACTACCGGCCGACCGCCCTCTACTACAAGATTCTGCAAGGAGTGAATGGATGATTCCCGGTGAATACCAGATCCAGCCCGGCGACATCGAACTCAACGTCGGCCGCCGCACAATTAGCCTGAAGGTGGCGAACAGCGGCGACCGGCCGATCCAGGTCGGCTCGCATTACCATTTTTTCGAAACCAACGACGCCCTGACCTTCGACCGCGCCGCCAGCCGCGGCATGCGCCTGAACATCCCGGCCGGCACCGCCGTGCGCTTCGAACCGGGGCAAAGCCGCGAGGTCGAGCTGGTGGATTTGGCCGGGCATCGGCGGGTGTTCGGGTTTGCCGGCAGGATCATGGGTGACCTTTAAGTCGTGTGCAGCCCGTACCGGCCTCTTCGCGGGCAAGCCTCGCTCCTACAGAGTTCGTGTTGAATTCCGATTCCGCGAACGACACATGACCTGTAGGAGCGAGGCTTGCCCGCGAATGCGATCTCCCATTCAATTATTTTCCAAGGCAAGCACATGAAAATCTCCAGACAAGCCTACGCCGATATGTTCGGCCCCACCGTCGGTGACAAGGTGCGCCTGGCCGACACCGAGCTGTGGATCGAAGTCGAAAAAGACTTCACCACCTACGGCGAAGAAGTGAAATTCGGCGGCGGCAAGGTCATCCGCGATGGCCAGGGCCAGAGCCAACTGCTCGCCGCTGAAGTGGTCGACACGGTGATCACCAACGCGCTGATCGTCGATCACTGGGGCATCGTCAAAGCCGACGTCGGCCTCAAGGACGGGCGCATCGCCGGGATCGGCAAGGCCGGCAACCCGGACGTGCAGCCGGACGTGACCATCGCTATCGGCGCCAGTACCGAAGTCATCGCCGGTGAAGGCATGATCCTCACCGCTGGCGGCATCGACACGCACATTCACTTCATCTGCCCACAGCAGATCGAAGAAGCGCTGATGAGCGGCGTCACCACCATGATCGGCGGCGGCACTGGCCCGGCCACGGGCACCAATGCGACGACCTGCACCTCCGGGCCGTGGCACCTGGCGCGCATGCTCCAGGCCGCCGATGCGTTCCCGATGAACATCGGCCTCACCGGCAAGGGCAACGCCAGCCTGCCGGAGCCGTTGATCGAGCAGGTCAAGGCCGGCGCCATCGGCCTCAAGTTGCACGAAGACTGGGGTACCACCCCGGCGAGCATCGACAACTGCCTGAGCGTGGCGGATCAATACGACGTGCAGGTCGCGATCCACACCGACACCCTCAACGAATCCGGCTTCGTCGAAACCACCCTCGCCGCCTTCAAGGGCCGCACCATCCACACCTATCACACCGAAGGCGCGGGCGGCGGTCATGCGCCGGACATCATCAAGGCCTGCGGCTTTGCCAATGTGTTGCCGAGTTCGACCAACCCGACCCGGCCATTCACCCGCAACACCATCGACGAACACCTGGACATGCTGATGGTCTGCCATCACCTGGACCCGAGCATTGCCGAGGACGTGGCCTTCGCCGAAAGCCGCATCCGCCGCGAGACGATTGCCGCCGAAGACATCCTCCACGACCTCGGCGCGTTCTCGAT
>NZ_JBIUXZ010000017.1:11343-66366 GCF_044744265.1 Pseudomonas sp. NPDC087342 | reverse complement strand
CTTGACCTGCTCGATCAACGGCTCCGACAGCCAGGCCATGGGCCGCGTCGGCGAAGTCATCACCCGCACCTGGCAGACCGCCGACAAGATGAAAAAGCAGCGCGGTCCGCTGCCCCAGGACGGTGAAGGCAACGACAACTTCCGCGCCAAACGCTACATCGCCAAGTACACCATCAACCCGGCGATCACCCACGGCATCAGCCATGAAGTGGGCTCGATTGAAATCGGTAAATGGGCCGACCTGGTGCTGTGGCGCCCGGCGTTCTTCGGGGTCAAGCCGACGCTGATCCTCAAAGGTGGCGCGATTGCCGCCAGCCTGATGGGCGACGCCAACGCCTCGATCCCGACGCCACAACCGGTGCACTACCGCCCGATGTTCGCCAGCTACGGCGGCTCGCTGCACGCCACCAGCATGACCTTTATCAGTCAGGCTGCGCAGGAAGCGGGATTGCCCGAGGCGCTTGGTTTGAAGAAGAAAATCGCCGTGGTCAAAGGCTGCCGAGAGGTGCAGAAAACCGACCTGATCCACAACGATTATCTGCCAAACATAGACGTCGATCCGCAGACCTATCAGGTCAAGGCCGACGGTGTGTTGCTGTGGTGCGAGCCGGCGGAAGTCCTGCCGATGGCCCAGCGTTACTTTCTGTTTTAAGCCAAAAAAAAAGCCCCGATGCGCACATCGGGGCTTGATCAATGCCAGGTTTCATTACGCAAACGGCGCGTCGTCCTTGTCCAGTCGTGCCCAGTCCATCGCGTCCTGAGTCAGTTTTTTCAGTAGCTGCTCCATCTCGTCGAGCACGCTCTTGTACTCGCTGTCGAACGCCTCATCGGTCATCACCTGACCCGGTGCGAAGGCACTTTCCGGCTTGCCCAGTTCAGCGGCCAACACGCGGATTCTTTCCTTCAAACGCTCTCGCGCTTCAGGCGTTAGATCGACTGCGTCAGCCCGTTCGTCCATGGCCATCTTGAAGTCGGTGAGGGCTTCCAGCTTGCGCCGGAATGCGCTGAACAGCCGCCGATTGCTGCCCTCGGCATAGGCTTTCCAGAAGGGCAATTCAGCGATCGCATCGCGCAGAAGATCGCCTTCCTCCAGCGCCAACACCCGCTGATAGGCCGTTTCAATCATCGAAGGGGTCACGCCGGCTATCTTGCGAAACTGCATGCCCCGCGCCTGCCAGGGCAGGTTCAGGCGCTCGGCCAAATCCGTCATGAACGCCAGGTGGACCTCGACTTCATCAATCGTGCCCGTGACCTGACCTTCAGCATTGACCCGTCGGTAAGTCTCCCCCACCGCCAGCCGTTCGGAAATATGCCGACGGGCAATCGCATCGACCTGTTGCAACCGCGTCTTGCCCTTGGCCAAACGCACCAACCCGGCCTTGACCAGGTCCGCGTTCTGCAACTGATAAGCCTCGTGGATCATCACCTCGATGCCCATGGCGTTGAACCATTGGGTCAAGCCATCGACGCATTCGGTCGGCGCGACCGCTTCGGCGAAGATCTTGTCGCGCAGCGCGTCATCTTCGGCCATGGCTTCGATCATGCGCCAGACTTTGGCACTCAGGCCGATTCGGTAGGTGCTGTCGACCGCTTTGAAATCCGCGGTTTTGGTGAGCTGATGAAGCTTTTCGAAAAACGGAAACGAGCTGAACTCGTCTTCCAGGTTGTCCCAGATCGGTTGCAGGGTTTGCCACCGCGGTTCACTCAGACCGGCGCTCCAGTTGATGCTGTCGAGCGGCCCTAATGGCGCAAAAGGGCGTTCCGGGTCCAGCCCCACCGATTCGACGTACAGCTTCAACTGTTCCAGGGTTTGTGCAGACATCCAGCGCGGCTCGAGGCTGATGTGTGTGCGCGCCAGCAGTTCCGCACGGAACGAACCCGGCGCGACGTCGGGAATCAGGCTGATCGGGCATTCGCGCAAGTCCAGGAAAAAATGCCGTGGCCGCACTTGCAGGAACAGCCCTGTCGGCCAGGTGTTCACCCCGGTATTGCTCATTTGCAGCATGACCAAGTGGCGCATCCGGCTGATATCGGGCAGCAGGCCCAGCGGATTGCCCATCAGTGACATGGAGCGCATTTGCGTCAGGCCCCGCAGGCTATTCACCGCCTCGACGGTCAAGACAATCTGGTTATTACTCAACAGCAGGTTGGTGAGATGCCTCATGCCGCCGATTACCGATGGCAGGCGGGTCATCCGGTTGTTGCGCAGGTCCAACTGGCGCGCCTGACGGAAGTGATGCACAAACGTCGCGTGGCTGTCGCGCAAGCCATTCCCCGCCAGGTTCACATTCGTCACATGGTCGAAGTTCGCACTCAGTACCGGCATGCTTTCCAGATGTTTTCCAAGGTCCATGACACTCAGGTCAAGTGCCTGGGAATGCGCTTCCCCCGTGACCTCGGCGCCACGGGGACCGGTGCGTTGCCAGCATTGACGAAGAGTCTTGTAGATCTGGTTGCGCGACTCGAACTCGGATAAACCACTGCGACTGAAACGCGGCGCCTCGCCGAACTGGTTGACCCAACGATTCATGACTCGGCTGAACGCATCGAACTCGTCTTCGAGCGCGCTTATCTGTTGTACGAGCTCGCCCCTTGCAGAAAACCGACTCATCATCTCGTCAAGATCGACATCGGTGAATTGGGGATACAAGCAACTGGCACGGTATCGAATCGTGGCCGGGGAAGGGTTGAATCGGTATCCCCACATGCCACCGGGGAGCTTCATGTGTTCCGGGTCATAGGCCGGCTTGAACGTGGGGTAATCCTCGAGAATCGAGCTCAGTTCTTCTTGAGCCAGCGGTTGCCTCTGCACCGTTTCCTTGAGCCTGGCGCCTTCGACAATTTCAAAGCCCAACGCCTCGCGTTCGGCATCCGGCAACGCATGCAGCACAGCGCTATAAATATCGTCAGCGCCGTGCAGGTGCTGATCGCGATGATCGCGTGCTTCGAATGCTCCCTCCTCATTGAGTACCAGCACCTTGCGGTTCGCGGCATCCGGCGGTCCGACACTGTCGCGCAACTTGCCCATGATCGAGAGCTCGCGAACTTCGATGCGCACGGACGATGACCAGCCGGGCAGCGCCGCCATGCTGTGCAGCGCCAGCCGTTCAGTGTCGGCGTTCGCCAGCACCTCCAGATACAAACCTTCGTAGGCGCGCACCGTCCGCACCTCGGCCATGGCACGTTTTGCCAAGGCCTTGACCTGCAACGGCAGACGATCTTTTTGATCGATGAATGCCAGGTCTTCGGGCGAAATCCGCTTGAGCATTTCACGCGCGACAGCGCCTGGCATCGTCGGATATTCCCGTTGCAGCAGCAGTTGCCGAGCATCCGCCGTCACTTCACCAGCCTTGTACAGCGATTCGAATTTGTTCTGCAAAATCTGCGGCCCCAGTGCCTCGGCCTCGCCATAGGCCTTGAACCGCCGCAACGTGTCGATCAACAACGCTGGCGGACTTTCCTGTTCGACGTGCATCCGGCGCAATCGGGTGTGATCGACGCCACTGACGATCCGTACCTGTCCCTGGCGGGCGCTGGGCAGTTCTTCGAACGCAGCCCCGAAACGCCGCCAGACTTTGGCTTCATCCCAAAGCTGAGGTCGATCGAGTTCGCTGGTCCAGGCGCCAGCACCGTTGTGGGCCACTTGCGGTTCGTACGCGTTGGCGCGCGAGGGATGGCGGATGCGATGGCCGTTGCTGTTCGGGCCTTCCTTGATTGCGTAGTGTCTGTCATCCAGCGCCAGCACGGTCTCGCCGTCGTGCAGCAACAGACCCGTCTCATTCGACCGCACGTTATTGGGTAGCGGAATCTGTCGTTCATACGGCGTCAGGTCGGGGTTCCACAGGCTTGTCTTGCCGTCGGGCAGCTCCACTGATTTCAAGTTGTCGACAAACGGCGAGGGCTGTATCGACAGCGCGGCCCCGGTTGGCAGCACATGCCCGGCGCCCATCAGCGCCAGTTGCGCGCCGTTGATCAGCACCGAACTGATGTGCCCCGCCGCTTCTTCGCGATCGCCCTTGCTCCAGTCTTCAAAGCCCTCGGCGAGTTCTTCGACCAATTGCGCAACCATGAGAGCGAGCAGCGCTTCGCCCACACCCGGAATCAGCATCCCGGCAAAGTTGAACACGTTCCAGGCGATGTCCAGATAACCGGTCAGGCGCTTCCAGCGTGTTTGCGCATCTTCGTCGCCGGTTGGCACCGCAATACGCCGGGCATCGGCAATGGCTTTGTCCCGTCGGGTGGTGAACAACGCACTCCATACGTTGCCGCTGATGACATGGGTGAGCGGTTCCGGGTTGGCGTTCTCGATAGGTGTCTCACGCCACCAGGGGCCCATGTCCAGAGGTTTTCGTTGCGCCCATTTAAAGGTCTTGAGGCGTTCGTTGACCCGGGCGAAAAATACGCCTTTGTCCTTCTGATCGACGAAACGGCTGAAAAACTGCTGATACTCGACACCGCGCAGTTGACTGACCAGGGTCTGCATAAAGTCGGTGAACGAGTCGTACTCTTTGATCGGGTGCTGCGGGTCGCCGGGTATGTAGGCGATCAGCCGTCCCGCCAGACGGTTTTGCCGATGAAGATCATCCTTGCGCGCCAGTTCCTCGGACATGCCCTGGGGACCATTGGCGAAAAACGCCTTGATCAGTTTGAACAGCTCATATTCCTTGCCCGGCAGCACCGGAATGCGATCCGACCATTCGCTCCAGAATTTCAACTGTTCAGAGGTCAGTGCATCAATTGCCTTCTTTAACTGCGACGGTTCGGCTACGGCGCTGAACAGCACGATGCCGCCGAGCCTGAAGCCCATCAGCGACAGACGGTGGCAGTGCATCGGCGCGCCATACCAGGAATTATCCGGTTCGCCGTCGTGCACTTTCAGCAGCGCGCCGAAACCGTGGGCGCTGACCTCGCCCTTGAGCCGCGCCAACAGTGCGGCCAGTTTGAACGCGGCTTTGTCGCTGGTGACGGACCTCAGTTGCAACTCCATCCGCGCGGCGGCCGACGTCGGGGTCAGGATGCCTTTGAGATGAGTCTGATATTGCGCGCCGAGGTCCAGCGTGCGGCACAGCGTGACAAATTGCGCGACGGTCATGGCGTGGCGCAAGGGCGCGTTTTCCGCATCGAGGGTAAACACGCCGGAGCCATCGCGGAACGCCGCCGGCTCGGCTTCGTCGGCCTCGAAGTTGTGCAGCGCCGCATCGAGCAGGGTCATTTGTTTGAAATGGTCAGCCCCTCGATCAATGCCGAAGATAATTTTACTGGGGACATATAAACGCAGTTCGGCCACGCGAACATCCAGCTCAATATCCCACTGATCTTTTAATGCTTTATTTAGTAGCGGCTCGGCGAAGTCTCGAATATCAGTTTCAAACTTATCCAACAACTTATCGAGGTATCCCTGAAGCAGCCAGCGCCGACTGTAAAGATCCTTGAGTGCATCGCGGTCAATCTTACGAGCCTTGAGATACCACGGCGCAAAGAACTCGGTCACGCCGTCCTCATTAGCCAGCAGGCTATCTGGCGGCATCATCCCGTGCGAATCCTGGATCGCCTGTTTGATGCGATCGATATGAAAACCGAGTGTCATGGTTTCAGTGACAGTCGCTGCATCCTCCCTGATGTTCCGTATATCAGCCATATAACAACAACCTTCCATGATTATTGGAGGCATCAGGCTAGCGAGCAGAGTCCGTTAATAAAAGATCAAAATCCTGCGGACAACAGCGTTAAAAACCTGCGGACACTTTAATAAATGAAATACCGGATATATATAAATACCACCTGCCAGGTCACTCGCCCTGCACCCACGCATTCAGCAGTGTTTACCCGGCCGTGAAGAGGCTAAGATGCTGCGCCATCAACGGTCATTTTTTGTTCGGAACCATCGTCCATGCGCCTAAGCGAATTCATCGTGGTTGAGGTTGATCGTATCGTCGATGAGTGGGAGCAATTCGCCCGCGTCATCACGCCGGACGAAAACCTTGATCGCATCACCTTGCGCGATCACGCCAGCTCGATTCTTCTGGCGGCCGCGCGGGACATGAACACCGCCCAGACCGCCCAGGAACAAGCCGCCAAGGCCATGGGCGACGGTCCGGAAAAAACCCCCAGCCTGGATCAGGCCGCCGCCAGCCATGGCGAGTTGCGGCACAACGTCGGTTTCGATCTGGTGCAGATGACGTCCGAGTTCCGCCATCTGCGGGCCTGCGTGATTCGCCTGTGGGTCAATAGCCTGCAAGCCCCGGACCTGGCGTACTTCCAGGACATGATCCGCTTCAACGAAGCCATCGACGAAGCCCTGGCCGAATCGACCGCCGCCTATGCCGAGCAGGTCAACCACTCGCGGGACCTCTTCCTCGCGATCCTCGGCCATGACCTGCGCGCACCGTTGCAAGCAGTGAGCATGTCCACCGAGTTGCTGCAGCGCAAAGTCAATCTTGAAGGCGACGCACTGGCCTGTTTGCACCACATTCAGCGCGGCACCCGGCACATGTCGGTGATGGTCGCGGATTTACTGGAATTGGTGCGCAGTCGCCTGGGCAAGAGCCTGCCGATCGACCCCAAGCCGATGGACATGGCCGACGCGGCGCATGAAGCGATCGCCCAGGCCTGCGCCGGCAATCCCGAGTGCGATCCCATGCTCACTATCAGCGGCGACACCCGAGGCAACTGGGATGCCGGGCGTATCGCTCAGCTGCTGCAGAACCTGATCGGCAATGCGTTGCAACATGGCACGAACAAACGCGATGTCACGGTGAACCTCATCGGCGAACCCTACGCGGTGCGCCTCACGGTGCATAACTTTGGCGTACCGATTCCGGAGGATGCGCTCAGCACGATCTTCGACCCGCTGGTGCGCACGGCCAGCGAAGAACTCGGGCAGCCGTCGACCAGCCTTGGGTTGGGATTGTTTATCGTCAAGGAAGTGGTCAACGCTCATCAGGGGACGATAGAAGTCAGTTCCAATGAGGTGGAGGGGACGTTGTTTACGGTGGTGTTGCCTAGAAAGGTTTAATGCCGACGGACCGCGTTATCGTTCTTCGCGAGCAGGCTCGCTCCCACAGGGAATTTTTGTACAACGCATATCCTGTGGGAGCGAGCTTGCTCGCGAAAGCGGCCGAATAGACAACACAGCAACTTCAGACTATCTACTCAACCACCAACCGCCCCAACCGCTGCTTGAGCATCCGGTTCTCCGCCCGCAGTTGCTGGACTTCTTCAAGCAGGTCCAGCGCCAGGGCGACGCCTTCCCATTCCAGTTCCAGATCGCGCCGCAGCTTGGCGGCGCGCTTGGCCAGGGCCAGTTCGTAATCGTTGAAACGCCAGTCCTTGGGCGCGGAGCCCTGAGGTTCGAGGATGCCGTGTTCGACGATTTCGATCACGTAGACGTCCGACAGGTCGGTCGCCTCACAGAATTCTGCCATGTCCAGTTGAACGATCAGGGGACTGCTCATAGTCAGTAGCTCCATGGTTCTAGCGGATCAAAAATTTTCTCTCGGGTCGAACGCGGCTTTCTTCGCCAGTTCCTGCCACAACGCCTTGGTTTCATCATCCAGGACTTTAGGCATCACAGCCTTGAGTTGCACGAACAGGAAGCCCCGCTCACCCTTTTTGTTCATCAAACCGTGGCCCTTGGCGCGCATGCGCTGGCCGTTCTGGCTGCCGGCCGGGACCTTGAGGTTGATCTTGCCGGTCAGGGTCGGCACCGCCACTTCCGCGCCCAGCGCCAGTTCCCACGGCGCCAGCGGCAAAGTGATGATCAGGTTTTCGCCTTCGACGTCGAATTTAGGGTGCGGCGCAAAACGGATGATCAGGAACAGGTCGCCATTGGCGCCGCCACCGACACCCGGAGCCCCTTGGCCCTTGAGGCGGATACGCTCGCCGTCGGTCACACCGGCCGGGATCTTCACGTTCAGGCTTTTCGGGGTGTTGCTCACATGCTGGCCGGCCGCGTTGTATTGCGGCACCTGGAAGGTGACCTTCTTCGATTCGTTCGAGAGGGTCTCTTCCAGAAAAATCCCAAGTTCCATTTCCACGTCTTGCCCTCGACGTCCGGCACTGCGACGCGACTCACCACCAAAACCAGGACCCCGGTTGCCGAAGATCGAACTGAAGAAGTCCGAGAAATCGCCCGTGTCCTGACCACCACCGAAACCGCCGCCACCGCCACGTCCCTGCCAACCCGGCGGGCCCTGGAACGGCTGGCCGTGCTGGCCGTATTTGCGCAAGTCGTCGTACTCGGCGCGCTTGTCCGCACTTTTCAGCGCTTCATAGGCTTCCGAGGCGTCCTTGAACTTGGCCTCGGCGTCCTTTTCCTTGCTGACGTCGGGGTGGTATTTGCGAGCCAGCTTGCGATAGGCGGCCTTGATCGTCTTATCGTCAGCGGTCGGTTCCACACCGAGAATCTTGTAATAGTCTTTGAAGTCCATCTAAGGATCACCATCCGTTATCAAATCGCGCCACTGCCGGCAGCATGCGCGTATTAACAGCCACCGGGTTGACCGATCTCAAGATTGTGACCGGGCAGCGCATCAGAAGTTTATCGGCAGCGGCTGGCGGTTCTTGCGACCGCCGAATGGCTGCCAGGGTCGATGCAGACAAGTTTGGGGCATCCGGCCAGCTTATCAAGGCGCTATTGATGGTGATTTAGCGGATAGTCGGCCTTCGAATCTTCGCCGCACTGACATACACTGCGCGGCCGTTTTTTAACCGGAACTCGAAAGACATGAAAAACGCATCCCCAGCCCGTGCCTGTGGTATCGACTTCGGCACGTCCAACTCCACCGTCGGTTGGCTGCGCCCCGGCATGGAAACGCTGATCGCGCTGGAGGACGACAAGATCACCCTGCCTTCGGTGGTCTTCTTCAACATCGAAGAACGCCGCCCGGTGTACGGCCGGCTGGCGCTGCACGAGTACCTGGAAGGCTACGAAGGCCGGTTGATGCGCTCGCTCAAGAGCCTGCTGGGTTCCAAGCTGATCAAGCACGACACCAGCGTCCTCGGCACGGCGATGCCGTTCAAGGACCTGCTGGGTCTGTTTATCGGCCAGTTGAAGAAGCGCGCCGAAACCGCCGCTGGTCGCGAGTTCGAAGAAGTGGTGCTGGGTCGCCCGGTGTTTTTCGTCGACGATGATGAACTGGCCGACCAGGAAGCTGAAAACACCTTGGTCGACGTAGCCCGTGCCATCGGCTTCAAAGACGTGTCGTTCCAGTACGAGCCGATTGCAGCGGCATTCGACTACGAGTCGACCATCGAAAAAGAAGAGCTGGTGCTGATCGTCGACATCGGCGGTGGTACGTCCGACTTCTCGCTGGTGCGCCTGTCGCCCGAGCGCCGTATGCACGACAACCGCCACGATGACATCCTCGCCACCGGCGGCGTGCACATCGGCGGGACCGATTTCGACAAGCAACTGAGCCTGCAAGGCCTAATGCCGCTGTTCGGCTACGGCAGCCGCATGAAGAGCGGCGCCTACATGCCGACCAGCCACCACATGAACCTGGCGACCTGGCACACCATCAACTCGGTGTACTCGCAAAAGTCGACCCTGGCCCTGGGCAGCATGCGCTACGACATCGAAGACACCGGCGGTATCGATCGCCTGTTCAAGCTGATCGACCAGCGCGCCGGCCACTGGCTGGCCATGGAAGTGGAAGAAACCAAGATCCAGCTGACCCACGCCGACAGCCGCCACGTGCCGCTGGACCGTATCGAGCCGGGCCTCAGCGTTGAATTGACCCGCGCATTGTTCGAGTCCGCCATCGACAACCTGCTGGAACGCGTGCGCAACAGCGTCACGCAACTGCTGAACGATGCCAACGTGCGGGTTGATCAGGTCGATACGGTGTTCTTCACCGGCGGTTCGAGCGGGATTCCGGCGCTGCGCAACAGCGTCTCGGCAATGCTGCCGAACGCGCGGCATGTGGAAGGGAATATCTTTGGCAGCATCGGCAGCGGTTTGGCGATTGAGGCGATGAAGCGTTACGGCTCGATGGACTGATCCAGGACCGAGTGGTGCCCTTCGCGGGCAAGCCTCGCTCCTACAGGATTTGTGCGATCCCCTGTAGGAGCGAGGCTTGCCCGCGAAGGCACCAGCTCAGGCACTACACCTCTACCTGATTACACCATCCCCGCCAGCTTCAACTCACTCTTCAAATACGCGTAATAAATCGGCCCCGCCACCACCCCAGGCAGGCCGAACGCGGCCTCGAACACCAGCATTGCCAGCAGCAACTCCCACGACTTGGCACTGATCTGCCCGCCAACAATGCGCGCGTTGAGGAAGTATTCGAGCTTGTGGATAAAAATCAGATAACCCAGCGCCGCCACGGCGACCCAGATCGACAGCGACAATCCGACGATGGTGATCAGGGTGTTCGACATCAGGTTGCCAATCACCGGCAGCAGGCCGAGCAGGAACGTCAGCACGATCAGGGTTTTGGTCAGCGGCAGCTTGATGCCGAACATCGGCAGGATCAGTGCAAGGAAGATCGCGGTGAAGAAGGTGTTGAGCAGGGAAATCTTGATCTGCGCAAACACGATGTTACGAAACGCCTGGACCAGCAGGTGCAAGCGGTCGAACAAGGCAGCGGCCAGCGGTTTGCGCTTGGTCACGTCGGGTGCCCGCTGCAAGGCGATGATCGCGCCCAGCACCATGCCGATCAGCAACGTCACGAACATGTGCGCCGCGTCCTTGCCCACCAATTGCAAGTCGCTGAGGTGCTTGCTCATCCACTCGCCGATAGCCACGCGGAATTCGGCGGCGCTGGCCGGCAGGTAGGCGTCGATGAACGGCGGCAGTTGCCCGCGGGCGCGGTCGACCACGTGCATGAATTTGTCGAGGGAAGCGCCGGGGTTTTCCGCTTCGTGCAGCAGGAAGCTGATTGCACCGGCGAAGATCAACGCCAGCACGCTGACCACCAACGTGCCAAGCAACGCCACGGCCAGCCAACGGGCGCGGCGACCTTCGATCAGCCGCTGCAATTGCGGCGTAAGCATGTTGACCAGTTCGAACACCAATAGCCCGGCCAGCAGGCTGGGCAGCAGGCGCAGAGGGAGGACCAGCAGCAAACCACCGAAGATGATGACCCAACTGATAAACAGCAAGACGTGACGTTGAGAAAACGTTGGCATACAGCCTCAAAACGAACGGCGTAAAAGGATGGGCAGTCTGCCAGCGATCCGGGGCCAGCACTAGGGATTGTGTAGGTCGACCTTGGTCGGGGGACTGACGGCTTTTTTCAGTGCCCTGACTGGCCTCTTCGCGAGCAGGCTCGCTCCCACAATGGATCTGTGTTCACCGGGCAAATGTGGGAGCGAGCCTGCTCGCGAAGAGGCCCTCAGACCCCCACATTTTCCGGACCAATACCTACTTTTTCTTCAGGCAATCACTCATGAACGCTTTACGCGCATCGCCCTTGAGCGCCTGGGTGGCGGCCGTGGCGTTGCAGGTTTTCATCTTCTCTTGCTGCGGGGTCAGGGTTTTCGCGTCATTGGCGGCCGGGGCCGCTTTGAGGCACGTGCTCATGAATGTCTTGCGCTCATCGCCCTTGAGGCTTTTCGCGGTAGCGTCGGCATTGCAGGTGGTCATTTTGTTCTGTTGGGCCGTGGCGGCGAAGCCCTGGGAGCAGAGCAGCAAACCGATCATCAACAAAGGGACACGCAACATCTTCATGGAGTTTTCTCCTTGTTGCCGCACCGATGGATGCGGCCTCGCCCTGAAGTGTAGACAAACCCCGTTACACCTTCACCTTGTCTCAAGATGACTGCGCCGGTATTGCTCCGGCGTGCACCCGGCCTGGCGCTGAAACATCGCGATAAATGCCGAACCGGTGCTGTAACCCATGTCGAAGGCGATGTTCTGAATGCTGCGCTGGCTGTCTAGCGCTTCGATGGCCGCCAGAAACCGCAGGCGTTGCCGCCATTCGCCGAAACTCATGCCCAACTCACGCAAGAACTGCCGGGCGAGCGTGCGTTCACTGACATGAATCTGCGCCGCCCAATCGGCCAATGGCCGGTTATCCCCAGGTTCGGCTTGCAAGGCTTCGAGTATTCCGAGCAAACCCGGATTGCGCGCGTAGGGCAGATAACAGGCGTGTTCGGGCGCCTGTTGCAACTGGTCCACCAGTACTTGGGCCAGGCGCACGTCAGTTTCGTGCTCCGGGATTTTCACGTCACGGGCGGCGAAGTCCTTGAGGATCGCCTTGAGGATGTCGCTGATCGCCAGGGTGCAGGCCTGTTGCGGCAGGTCGCGGCACAGCGACGGCGCCAGGCACACCGCGCGGTAGTTGATCGGCTGGTTGCTGTAGAAACTGTGCTCGGTCTGCGGCGGCACCCAGACCGCGTACTGCGGCGGCGACATGAAGCGGCTGTTGCCGATTTCCATGTGCAACACGCCGTTGGCCGAATACTCCAGCGTGCCCCACGGATGTCGGTGGGCCGAGGCGTATTCGTGGGTGTCGAAATCGGCGTAGCGGAAGTACACCGGGGCCGGCAGTTCGCTGAAATCCAGCAGATCGATGTGTTTACTGCTCATGCTGTCCGTCATCCGGGGCCGATTGTCTGGATCGCAGTATAGGCTTGCATCCAGACAAGCGGATAATTGCCCCTCATCAACGTTCTGGTTTTTCCCTCATGCAATACATGTATCCCCTGCTGGCCATTTTTATCTGGGCCGGCAACACCGTGATCACCAAGATGTCGGCCGGCGCGATTTTCCCCGCCGAGATCGGCTTCTATCGCTGGCTGCTGGCCGGGATGCTGTTCACGCCCTTCATGCTCAAACCGGTGATCGCCCACTGGCCGCTGATCCGCCCGAACCTGGGCAAGATTTTCATCCTCGGCGTGCTCGGCATGGCGGTCTATCAGAGCCTGGCCTACTTCGCCGCAAGCCTGACCACGGCCACCAACATGGGCATCATCCTGTCGCTGATGCCGCTGATGTCCCTGGCGATGGCGATTATCAGCCTCGGCCAACGCCTGACCGCCGGGGCGCTGGCCGGCGCGGTGTTGTCGTTCGCCGGTGTTTTGGTGGTGGTGTCGTCGGGCAGCTTGGGTGCGTTGCTGGAACATGGAGTGAACCTGGGCGACGCAATGATGCTGATCGCGACCCTGGCCTACGCGATCTACAGCACGCTGCTGAAAAAATGGCAGCTGCGCCTGCCGCCGCTGGTGTTGTTGTATATGCAGGTGTGGGTGGCGGTGCTGGTGCTGTTTCCGCTGTTTGTGATTTCGCCGAAGACCGGCCTGACCCTGCAGAATATTCCGCTGGTGCTCTACGCCTGCCTGTTGGCTTCGATGATTGCGCCACTGGCGTGGATGCAAGCCGTGGTGCGCCTGGGCCCGAGCCGGACCACGCTGTTCTTCAACCTGCTGCCAGTGATTACCGCACTGATTGCGGCGGTGGTGCTGCATGAGCAGTTGGCGATGTATCACTTGGTCGGTGGGATGTTGACGTTGGGTGGGGTGATTCTTTCGGAGCGGTGGACCACGGTGTTGGGCCGCAAGATTAGCGTTGCCTGAGCTGACGCCTTCGCGGGCAAGCCTCGCTCCTACAAGAGGTCACCTTACCTGTAGGAGCGAGGCTTGCCCGCGAAGAACGATGACTCGGTCTGAAGGTTAAACCCCGGCCGCCTTCAACCGCGCCGCATGCTCGACAAACAATCGCACCGGATCCGCGCCCTTCCCCACCAGCCCCAGCGACTGGTTGACGATATCGAAATGATCCAGCGGATATTCGTCGCCAATCACCGTGCCCAAATGCGAGCTATAGCGCCCGACCATCCCGTCGCAATGCCCGGCTTCGCGCACGAACGTTGTCGCAAACAACCGGCAAAAACGATTGGTCCCGTCGAACAGATTACCGCCGCGATCGGTCTTGCCCGGCTGCAAGGTGCCGGACCAGGAGTAATAACGCACACCGTTGACCTCTTCCGGCCCCTGTCCGCCCCAGGTTTCAGGCAAGCCCTGTGGATAACGCTGGTTGAACTGCGCCACGCCGTCGGTCGTCAGGGAATGGTGCGAAGCATTGATGTCCACCGGCAGTTTCGGTCCGCGATAGCCGGTTTCCAGCAGGCTCATCAAGGCGCCGATTATCCGCAGCAAAACGCTGAGCACCCGGCCCTTGGCGCTGTCCGCCGGGTAATGTTTGTGCAGGTAGTCCGCCAGTTCCGAGCCGTGATTGGGCCCGGCCACCGAAGTGACTGAAGCCACGCGGTCCGGGCGTTTGGCGGCGGCGTAGCGCGCGGTCAGCGAGCCCTGGCTGTGGCCGATCAGGTTGACCTTCTCGGCGCCAGTTTCCCGCAGGATCTCGTCGATCCGCGCCAGCAACTGCTCGCCACGCACTTCGGTCGAATTGAGCGGCGACACCTGCACCGCAAACACGCTCGCACCACCCCGGCGCAACGCCGCGACGATCCCGAACCAGTACGGATAAAAAAGCACGCGGATAAACCCGAGCATTCCGGGGACCAGCACCAACGGGTAACGCGTGGCGGAACCTTGCGACATGGGCGGACATCCTTGTGATCGGTGAGGTGACGCAAGGCGGGATGCAAGACATCAGCCAAGCATCGCCAGCGAACATGACCAGTCTATGACATCCGCCAAACACGCTTTACTTCAGCCCCACGACGCCCGTCACGATCAACCCGACCGATATCAGCTTCACCACGGTCAGGGTTTCGCCCAACAGCGCAAAGCCGAGAAACACTGTGCCTAGAGAACCAATGGCGGTCCAGATCGGGTAGGCGATGCTCACCGGCAACTCGCGCATGGCCAGGGTCAGGAAGTAAATCCCGGCAATTGCCGCCACGACGGTGATCACCGACGGCCACAGCCGAGTGAAGCCTTCGGAGTACTTCATGCTCATGGCGAAAGTGATTTCGAACCCGGCAGCGATCAGCAAAAAAAACCAGGCCATTTAGAACTCCTCGACCAAGCGCCGGGAATGAACACGCTCGTCACCGGGGCTTACATCTATTACAAGAACTGAACTCATCTGAATCTCCTAAAGAACTACACTTGAATGGCTTGCAGCCTGTCGTGCAAAGCAGTCCCTCTTCAAATGAGCAAAAGTCATTCAGGATGAATCCATTTCATCCATGGAGTATTCAATGTTCGCCTCGCTGCCGCTGACCGCCCTGCGCGCTTTCGAATCGGCTTCGCGCTTGCTGAGTTTCAAGGCCGCCGCCGAGGAACTGTCGGTGACGCCCACGGCGATTTCCCATCAGATTCGTTCGCTGGAGAGTTGGCTCGGCATTGCGCTGTTCGAACGGCTGCCGCGACAGGTGCGCCTCACGCAGGGCGGCGAGCGGTTGTTCCAGAGCCTGCACGGGGCTTTGCTGGAAGTGGCGCAGAGCGTCGACACGCTGCGCCCGCAACGCAGTGGCACGAGCCTGACGATCTCTACTATCGCCGCGTTCGCTGCGCTGTGGCTGGTGCCGCGATTGGGGCGCTTCTATGCGCGGTATCCGCATATCAGCCTGCGGCTGGACACCCATTGTGACGTCATCGATTTGCATCAGGACGCGAGTGTCGATCTGGTGGTGCGCTACACCCTCGACGGCTACCCGAACCTTTATGGACTGTGCCTGTTCGACGAGTCCTTTGGTGTCTATGGCTCCGCCGAACAGGTCGCCCTGGCGGCCAGCCAGGTACCGACACTCATCAGCGTGCGGTGGTGTCATGCGAAATTTGACGCGTACAGTTGGGAGGCCTGGTGTGCACAGTCCGGCGAAACCTGGCTGGCCGGGCATCCGGCGGTGCGTGAATACGACGAAGAGCATTACGCCTTGCAAGCGGCAATCGCCGGGCAAGGGCTGGTACTGGCGAGCAATATCCTGGTGTCCGAGAGCGTCGCCAACGGGCTGCTGGTGGCTTACAAAGGTGAGGTTCAGATCGATGGCGCCGGGTACAGCGCGCTGTGCGTGCCGGGGCGCGAACGGCATCCGCCGGTGCGGGCGTTTTTCGAATGGCTGCGCGAGGAGGCGCGGGCGTCAGGGCATGCCTTGCGTGATCCAGATCAACAAAGGCTGACCGCTGGTTCAATTACATAAAACTTTCTGCAGCGCTCATAACTCACACCTTAAGTAGCGATCACGTCCCCAGAGGCGTGACGCAAACCGGATTAGCCTCCAGGAGATCGAGATGAGCGACATGCATTTGTCTGATGTAACCACCCTGCGTGCACGCGCCCGCCAGAACGTCGAAAACGGTGCCGTGACCGAAAGCTACAGCGCCGACCTAGACGAGGTGCTGCGCTTGCTCAATGAATCGTTGGCCACTGAACTGGTCTGTGTATTGCGCTACAAGCGCCACTACTTCATGGCCAACGGCCTCAAGGCCCACGTGGCCGCCGACGAATTCCTCGAACACGCGAACCAGGAAGCCGAACACGCCGACCGTCTGGCCGAGCGCATCGTGCAACTGGGCGGTGAGCCGGAGTTCAACCCCGACCTGCTGTCAAAAAACTCCCACGCTCAATACGTGGCCGGCAACAACCTCAAGGAGATGGTCTACGAAGACCTGGTCGCCGAGCGGATTGCCATCGACAGCTACCGCGAGATCATCCAGTACATCGGCGAAAAAGACCCGACCACACGGCGCATCTTCGAAGACATCCTGGCTCAGGAAGAAGAGCATGCGGACGATATGGCTGACATTCTGAAAGATTTGTAGCGCCTGGTAGATCGCTTTCGCGGGCAAGCCTCGCTCCTACAGGGGATCATCGAACCTGTAGGAGCGAGGCTTGCCCGCGAAGGCGTCTTCACAGACGCCATAGATTTACTTGGTTGGCTTAACGGTGACCGGCGCCTTGCCCGCCCTCATCTGCTCCAGCAACGGCGCACACTGGTTCGGCTCGCCACCACTTGGCGCCACCAGCGCCAGCAACCCCGCCGCAGGCGCAGCAATCACGCCCAGCGCCACCATCCCCGCACCGCGCAGCAACAACGGCACAGCTTTCACCCCGGCACTCGGCTTGATGAATTTGCCCTGCACGTACAGCGGCGAGCGCAATGAAATCAAACGCCAGCCCTTGGATTCCGGGGTGATGGTCAAGTCCAGTTGCTCAGTGGCCATGTTCGCGGTGCCATCGATGTAGATGATCGCGTTCTCGGTATCGAAGACAAACAACTGCGTGGTCGCCAGGCCGGTCTTGATGTCGAAGTCCGCCGCTGCGCAGTTGATCTTCACTTCCTTGTCGCCAAAGATTTTGCCGACCACGTAGTTGCCGACGTTGAGCCCGGCCAGCTCCATCAACTCGCGGCTGATGGCGCCGTCGTTGATCAGCATTTTCAACTTGCCGTTGGACGTGCCCAGCAACTTGGCCACGGAGTTGCCACGACCCGAGATATCGGCGTCGCCGTTCAGCTCGCCAAAACTGGTTTTCATCGGTTCGAAGGTCGGGAACAACTGCTTCAACTTGAAGCCCCGCGCCGTGAGCTTCGCCTGGCCTTCCAAAGGTTCGGTGCGGCCATTGAGGCGAATCTGCGCATCGAGCTTGCCGCCGGCCACGCCGAAACGCAGGGGCTCCAGGCTCAGCACGCCGTCAGTCAGCACCAAGTGGGTATAGAGGTCGGTGAACGGCAGTTTTTCGCTGTGGACGATGCGCTTGCCGGTGAATTCGACATCCGCGTCCATATCCCGCCAGCGCTCGGTCTTGAACTCCTCGACCGGCAACACCTTGTCCGTCGGCTGCTTGCTTTCACCGCCACGAGCCTTCTGCTTGGCGTTGGAATCGGCGCCGATCAACGGCGCGAGGTCGGCAAACAACAATTGATTGGAGACCAGCGAACCGCTGAGTTTGGGCCGTGGCTGATTGGCGACGTAAGCCAGGTCACCGTGAATGTCGCTGTTGCCGATCTTGCCGTTGAAGCCTTCATAGCGGAACTGCGCACCGGCGGAGTCATGCAGCTTGGCGGTCAAGTGACCGTCGGTGGCGTAAGGAGGCGAGTCCGGCAGAGTGACGCCGGTCAGCGGGTACAAGTTGGCCAGGCTGCTGCCGGCGAGTTTCAGGCGCAGGTCCAACGCGCCGAGGTTCAGCGGGTCGGTCAGGGTGCCTGCCAGTTCGACGCTGGTGTCGGCGATCTTCACCTGGGCTTGCAGCGGAAACGGCTTGGCCGCGTCTTGCAACGCCAGCAGGCCGCCGATCTTGCCTTCACCGGCGAGTTTCTGTTGGTGGTATTGGCCCTTCACCTTGATCGCGAACGCGTAGTCCTGGGGAGCACCGCCCTTCTCGACTGCGGTTTTCGCCGCTTTGTCGCCGACGATGTCGCTGAACGGAATCGGTTTGCCCAACGGATCAATCAGCACGTCGAGCTGGGTTTTCAGGTTTTGGTCGTCAAGGGTGACGTGGCCCTTGTCGAAGCCGATGGCACCGATGTCCACCACCCAATTCGACGGTTCGGCGTTCGGGTCTTTGGGGTCGAACTTGAACGTCCAGTTCGCGCGGCCATCGGCCAGGCGCTGGAGGTCGGCATTCGGTTCGGTCAGGTCAATGCGCGGGATCACCACGCGTTGCGCCAACAAGGCCAGCGGCGAGATGCGTAACTCGACGCGTTTGAGGGTGACCATCTGCGGCTGCTTCGACCAGTCCGGGTTGCCCAGGCTCAGGTCCTCGGCCACCACATGCGGCCACGGCACCCAGGCACGCCAGCCGCCTTCATCGAGCTCGCGCCGCCACACCACCGCGAGGTTGCCATTAATGGCGAACGGACGATGCAGTTCTTCGGAGACTTTGGCATTGAGCGGCGGTTTGATCCGGTTCCAATCGAAGAACACGATGATCAGAACCAGTATTGCCAGCAGGACAACCAGGCTGGCGAAGGTCCAAGTAATTATTTTTGAAGTGCGCGTCATTGCACAGGGCTCCTGAATACGACTGAGCGCCCTGACTGCGACGCACGTTTGAAACGGTAGGCCAGAACCGGCCTGCCATGAAATCTACGACTGGGAAATGGCTCGCAGGTTTAACTGAAATGCCTCTTAACGCTCAAATAATCGGCCGCGGACACAGTGCGCCCGCTTCTGGCGTTACCGGTCCCGCACTTTTGTGCGGCACGAGTGAGTCGAAAATACCCACCTCAGTGCAAAACGGCCCGCCGGAAACGCCCGTTCTAGAGCCTCTGCGTCAAACAATCAATTCTGTTGATTATTACCATTGCGTTTATGAACTTTTATATCGACTTATCGAGAGTAGCATTGCCCTCGTACCCACTTTATCGCCCTCCCAAGGAGCAACCCATCATGAAACGCCAATTACTGCTTAGCCTTACCCTTTCGATGCTAGCCAGCACCGCTTTTGCTCTGCCAGCTGCTGATCAAGCCACACCACAAGTCAAAGACAGCCACTCGGTGTTCAGCCAAACCGTCGCAGCCGATGGTTCGGATCGCACTCCACAAGGCCAGACCCTTGCCGAAGGTGGTAATGATCGCCTGAAAGAAAAAGGCTTGATCACCCAAGACGGCTACGACAAAACCCCACAAGGTCAAACTCTGGCGGCTGACGGTTCCGACCGCACTCCACAAGGCCAAACCCTTGCTGCTGACGGTTCGGATCGCACTCCACAAGGCCAAACCCTGGCTGCCGACGGTTCCGATCGCACCCCTCAAGGCCAAACCCTGGCTTCCGACGGTTCTGATCGCACTCCACAGGGCCAAACCCTCGCTGCTGATGGTTCGGACCGCACCCCACAAGGCCAAACCCTTGCTGAAGGTGGTGGTGACCGTGTAATCGAACGCAACAGCGCTTTGAGCTGAGCCCATGGCGGCCCTGAAAAAAAGCCCAATCCCCGGATTGGGCTTTTGACTTTATATAGAGCCACACTTCTCCTCGCTTGACCCCCGATCCCCGTTCGACGCCGGCAAAGCCGATTTGCTAGAGTGCGCCGCTGTCCTCTCCAGAAAACACCCTTGCGATGCTGCCCCGCGCCGAACAGAAACAACAGACCCGCAACGCCCTGATGGACGCCGCCCGCCATTTGATGGAATGCGGCCGAGGATTCGGCAGCCTGAGCCTGCGCGAAGTGGCGAAAACCGCCGGGATCGTGCCCACCGGTTTCTACCGGCACTTTGCCGATATGGACGAACTGGGCCTGGTGCTGGTCAGTGAAGTCGGCCAGACCTTCCGCGAAACCATCCGCCTGGTCCGCCACAACGAATTCGTCATGGGCGGCATTATTGATGCGTCGGTGCGGATCTTTCTCGATGTGGTCAGCGCCAACCGTTCGCAATTCCTGTTTCTCGCCCGCGAGCAGTACGGTGGCTCGCTACCGGTGCGCCAGGCCATTGGCCGCTTGCGCGAAGATATCAGCTCCGACCTCGCGGCGGATTTGTCATTGATGCCCAAGTTGCAGCATCTGGACATTGCCGGGCTGAGCGTGATGGCTGACCTGATTGTTAAAAGTGTGTTTGCGACCTTGCCGGATATCATCGATCCGCCGCTTGAAGCGTTGCCCGAGCACCTGACGCCTCAGGCCAAAATCACTCAGCAGCTGCGATTTATCTTCATCGGCCTCAAGCATTGGCAAGGTCTCGGCAGCACGGAATAAACCCTGTGGGAGCGAGCTTGTGTGGCGAGGGGGCTTGCCCCAGTTGGAGTGCGCAGCGCTCCCTCGCGTCCTATCAGAGCACCGCGCCTCTCAGATTTTACGACTGCTTCGCAGCCGAACGGGGGCAAGCCCCCTCGCCACACAAGCCCGCTCCCACATTTGGTGCATGAAGAATCCTTCACGCACCAACATGACTCAAAACACTGCAACATCCTGCAACAACTACTACTCTCCGACAGGGTTTTCCTACGTATCGCCCGATTGGCAAGCCCCTTGCTCTAGCCTGAGCATTGTCCTTTGCTGGAAGCTTTCCGATGCTGGTGATTCACCGCAGAATCGACCCTCAACCCGTCTGGGCCGCCGAGTTGCACCTGACCTTCGAAGCCCGGAGCAAAAGCCGCTTGCGCTGTTTCAGTGCCGAGCAGGAAGACGTCGGGTTGTTTTTGGAGCGCGGCCAGCCACCGCTGTATGACGGCGAGTGTCTCCAGGCCGAAGACGGACGCATCGTCCGCGTCTGCGCCCGCCCCGAACAACTGCTGCACGTCACCTGCGCCAATGCGTTCGAACTGACCCGCGCCGCCTATCACCTCGGTAACCGCCACGTGGCCCTGCAAGTTGGTGACGGCTGGTTGCGCCTGCTCGACGATTACGTGCTCAAGGCCATGCTCGAACAGCTGGATGCCAAGGTCGAAAACATAGAAGCGCCGTTCCAGCCGGAACACGGTGCCTACGGTGGCGGCCATCACCACTCGCGCCACGGTGACGAAGACTTCAACTATCCGCCGAAGCTGCACCAGTTCGGCGTACGTCTATGAACCCAGCCTGGGCGCTGCTGCGCCTGGCCAGTCCGCAGTTGCCGATTGGCGGCTACAGCTATTCCCAAGGTTTGGAAATGGCTGTGGATAACGGCCGCGTGACGGATGCCGACAGCGCCCGGCGCTGGATCAGCGATCAGTTGTTGCTGAACCTCGCCCGCTTCGAAGCGCCGCTGCTGCTCGCCCATTGCGTGGCCGCCTCGCACGATAACTGGGCCGAATTGCTGCAACGCTGCGAGGAACATCGCGCCAGCCGCGAAACCCGCGAGTTGCATCAGGAAAGTCGGCAGATGGGCTATTCGTTGCAGCAACTGCTCAACGGTTTGCCGGAACTCGACGCGCCGGCCCGGGCCTTTCTCGAACAACGTCCCGAACCGCACCTGGCCCTCGGCTGGGCCCTGGCCGCTCGCGCTTGGGGCATCAGTCCGCAAGACGCTTTGGCCGCGTGGCTCTGGAGCTGGCTGGAAAACCAATTGGCGGTGTTGATGAAAACCCTGCCCCTGGGCCAGCAAGCCGCCCAGCGCTTGACCAGTCAGTTGCTGCCGCTGTTGCAGGAAGCCCAGCACAACGCCACCCGAATCGATCCCGAACACTATGGCAGCGCCGCGTTCGGCCTGTCCCTGGCGTGCATGGCCCATGAGCGCCAGTACAGCCGCCTGTTCCGTTCTTAGGGCCTTTTATTTTGGAGAATCATATGAACACACAACCTCTGCGCGTCGGCATCGGCGGCCCGGTCGGTTCCGGCAAAACCGCCCTGACCCTGGCCCTGTGCCTGGCCCTGCGCGATCGCTACAACCTGGCCGTCGTGACCAACGACATCTACACCCGCGAAGACGCCGATTTTCTGGTGCGCAATGAAGCCCTGGCGCCAGAACGGATCATCGGCGTGGAAACCGGCGGCTGCCCGCACACCGCGATCCGCGAAGACGCTTCGATCAACCTTGAAGCCGTGGATCAGTTGAACCGGCGCTTTCCAGGACTGGACCTGATCATCGTCGAGTCCGGTGGCGACAACCTTTCGGCGACCTTCAGCCCGGAGCTGTCGGACCTGACGATATATGTGATCGACGTTTCGGCCGGCGACAAGTTGCCGCGCAAGGGCGGGCCGGGGATCTGCAAATCCGATCTGCTGGTGATCAACAAGGTCGACCTCGCGCCACTGGTGGGCGCCTCGCTGGAACTGATGGACAGCGACACCAAGCGCATGCGCAACGGCAAGCCGTTCGTCTTCAGCAACCAGAAGACCGGCCTGGGCCTGGAAGACATCATCGCCTTCATCGAACGCCAGGGCCTGCTGACCGCAGCCTGATCACGACTTATCAACAAGGAAGCTTATCCATGACACTGAAACGCATCCTGGGCGCCCTGGCCCTGCTGCTTACTCCGGCTATCGCTTTCGCCCACCCGGGCCATGGCGACAATGGTTTGATCGCCGGCATCAGCCACCCGATTGGCGGCATCGACCACTTGCTGGCGATGGTCGCCGTGGGTTTGTGGGCAGCGCAGCAAAAAGGCGCGGCGCGTTGGGCGCTGCCGTGCACGTTCGTCGGCACCATGTTGATCGGCGGTTTGCTGGGTTTTGAAGGACTGAACCTGCCGGCAATGGAAAGCGGGATTGCCGCGTCGGTGCTGGCGCTGGGCCTGGCTGTGGCGCTGGCAGTGCGTCCGCCGTTGAGCGTGGCCGTTGGCGCGACGGCGTTGTTTGCGTTGTTCCATGGCGTGGCCCACGGTCTGGAATTGCCGGACATGTCGAGCCCTTGGGCGTATGCCGCAGGATTTGTGGCGGCGACTGCGGCGTTGCATGGTTTGGGTTACGCGGTGGTTCGTGTTCTGCCGCAAGCGGCGGCGCCGTTGATTCGTATGGCGGGTGCGGCTTCGGCGGCGACTGGGGTTTGGTTGCTCGCGGGCTGATTCTTTGTTGGCTGTTCTGGCCTCTTCGCGGGCAAGCCTCGCTCCTACATTGGAATGCGTTCCCATGTGGGAGCGAGCCTGCTCGCGAAGGCGGCCTGACAGACACCGCCTCTCTCAGGCTGCTAACATGTCGCGCAATCGCCCCTGCCGTGACGACGCCAGCCAATGCCACCTGTTTCCCGCTCTGCCTCCCAGCCTGAATTGACCGCCCTGTTCGCCTCGGTGCAACAACACTTCCTGGACGTGATCGTGCCGCTCTGGCAAGGCCCCGGCTGGAATGCCGAGATGGCGCTGCCATATGAAGCGCTGGACGCCGGGCATCAACCTTTGCCACCGCAACGCTATCGCGCCATGGCCTGCGCCCGTCAGCTGTATCTATTCTCGAGCCTGATCGGCCAGGTGCCGGCAGCTCAGGAACGTGCGGCGGCGCTGTTCCGTTCCTTGCAGCAGCATTTCCACGATGCCGAGCACGGCGGCTGGTTCTACAGCATCGACCCGCAAGGCGCGCCGCTGGACCAGCGCAAAGACCTCTACACCCACGCCTTCATCCTGTTCGCCTGTGCCCATTACTGGGACAAGGTGCGTGAACCGCTGGTCGAGTCGGTGCTCAACGCCGCACTGGAAGTTGTAGCCCAACGCTTCGCCACGGACGACGGTCTGTACGAAGCGTGCCTTGAGCGCGACTGGTCCTCGCTCCAGACCGGACCATTGCAGAACCCGCTGATGCATTTGGCCGAAGCCTTCCTCGCGACCCTTTCCGTTCGCGAAGACGCTGCCGCCCAAGGCGCACTCGTCGAGTTATGCACAGCGATGCAGAAGCACTTCATCGATCCGCAGACCGGCGTGCTGATGGAAAAACCCCTCGGGGCTGTGGATAACTGGTTCGAACCTGGGCATCAATTCGAATGGTATTTCCTGCTGGAATCCTCGCCATTGCTGCGTGGATCGGCGCTGCATGCTTCTCTGGATCGCGCTTTTGCGTTTACTGAGCAATTGGGTGTCGATCCACAGACCGGCGCGGTTCGGGCAATGCTCGATCTGGATGGCTGCCCGAAGGATGGCACGGAGAGAATCTGGGCCCAGGCCGAGTATCTGCGGGCGCTGACCTTGCGGCCGAGCAGCGAAGTAGCGGTGCTGCGCCAATTGCAGGCGTTGCAGCAGCAGTTCCTGCATGAGGGTGGCTGGTATGAGTGTCGTGATGCCGTGGGCGAAGTGAGTCGCAAGGACATGCCTTCGACCACGCCTTATCATTTGGCGACTTGTTATCGCGGGTTGGTCGAGTATTTGCGCTGACTGACAGATTGCTTTCGCGGGCGAGCCTCGCTCCTACAGGAATTATGTTTGAACGCGATAATGCGGACGACACATAACCTGTAGGAGCGAGGCTTGCCCGCGAAGAGGCCCTCAAAACGATCACCTATTGATCACGCAATCCACTTCCTGTCCCCGGTAAAACTGATGGTCAGCCATCGTGCCGCATCCGCCTGACCCAACTTCGCGGAAATATCCTCGCGCAACACATCCAGTTGCCCCACGCTTTCCAGTCGGTAATCCGCCGGCAACACCACATGAATCTCGATAAACCGCGCCCGTCCGTGCTTCTGCACGTAAGAGATGTAGTCGTCGAAACCATGCTCGACCTTGGCCGCGTCCATCACCTGACGCACTTTGTCATTCAGTTGATCCGGCACTATTCCCAACACGTCGCGTAGCGCCGGACGCAGGATTTTGAAGGCCGGTGGCAACATGCTTAGCGCCAACAGAATCAGGATCAATGGGTCGACGTACACCGCCCACTGGCCGTACCCCTGGGACTTGAGCAGCAGCGCGGTGAGGAAACTCACCAGCAGGCCCACCGAGAGCATCGCGTCCACCAGCCAACTGATGTTGTCGAACTGGATCAGCGTGGATTTGAGCTTGCGATTGCGATGGCGCACGTAAAAGAAGTACGCGAACTCGACAACGGTAAACACCGCCGCGTAGATGATCACCAGCCCCAGCTCGATTTCACGGCCGCCATTGATAATGCCGAACACACCGTTGAGAAAGGCGTAGATCGCGATCAGAAACAGGAAACTGCCTTCGATCAGCAACACCATCGGCTCCAGATGCCAGAAACCGAACTGGAAGCGGTGGTTGCTTTCCTTGGCGATCAATTTGGCGGTGATCAGCATCAGGACCTTGATAAAGGTCGCGATCAACGAGAAGAAACCATCGAACAGGATGGATTGGGCGCCCGAAATAAAACCGGTAACGATCCCGGCGATCGCCACGGCGAACATCAGGATCGTCGATTGTTTGAGCAGCGACTGCTCACCTCGGTTACTCACGTAGCCTCCTCTGAAAACCTTGAAAACCGCGGGGTGCGGTGGGGTTGTTGGGGGAGGAGTCTACCTTATGCGCTGTTTTGCCCGGTTTTGTGGCGAGGGGGCTTGCCCCCGTTCGGCTGCGCAGCAGCCGCAAACCTGAGAATGCGGCATATCTGGCAAACCGATGCGCTTGGCTTAGGGGCTGCTACGCAGCCCAACGGGGGCAAGCCCCCTCGCCACAATTACGCCTTGCCACCATTTCGCTCAATCGAAAAACCCGCCCAGGTCTGGCTCACCGGCATCAGTTCCAGGCTGTTGATGTTGATGTGCGCTGGCGCATTCAAGACCCAGAAAATGGTGTCGGCAATGTCCTGTGGCTGGATCGGCTCGGCACCAGCGTAGGTGGCGTTGTAACGCTCCTGGTCACCAGCGAAACGCACCAGGGAGAACTCGCTCTCGCACAGGCCTGGTTCGATGTTGCTGACGCGCACGCCAGTGCCTTGCAGGTCGCAGCGCAGGTTCAGGGAGAACTGTTTGACGAACGCCTTGCTCGCGCCATACACGTGGCTGCCCGGGTACGGGTAGTTGCCGGCGATGGAGCCGAGGTTGACGATGCCCGCGCCACGACCATGGGCGATCAGGCGCGGCAGCAGCAGCCGAGTGCTGTACATCAGGCCTTTGATGTTGGTATCGACCATGGTGTCCCAGTCGTCCAGATCACACTTGGGCGCCGGGTCTACGCCCAGGGCCAGGCCTGCGTTGTTGATCAGCCCGCGCAGCTTGGCGAAGGATGGCGGCAGGTTGGCAATCGCCTCCTCCATGGCCTTGCGGTCACGCACGTCGAGCACCAGGCCATGCACCTCAGTCTGCTTCGACAACTCGGCGCACAGGGCGTTGAGGCGCTCTTCACGACGGCCAGTCAGCACCAGTTTCCAGCCAGCCTCGGCAAAACGACGGGCACAGGCTTCGCCAAAACCGGACGTCGCGCCGGTGATAAACAGGGTGTTGGACATCGTGTTCTCCTTGCTTCGGCTGATCATCAGCCATTGGAATAGAAAATCAGCAGCCAGCATGCCCGGCCTCGCCCTTACCGGCAACCAGCACAACTCGATGGGCCATCGACAATCCCTGTAGCAGCTGGCGAAGCCTGCGTTCGGCTGCGCAGCAGTCGCCCAATACGGATCAACAGTGAAAGTAGCGTTGCATGGATTACGACTGCTGCGCAGCCGAACGCAGGCTCCGCCAGCTGCTACAAAAACCGCGCATGTGTACGAAAAACAACCAACCACAGCCACGCCTTGTCCGCCGTGGCTTGCAGCCATGTGCGCGCACGTTATCCACAGGCCGGTCCACAGTCTTTGGGGGCAAGTGCAAAAGCTGGAAGCCGCTGTGTATAAGGCTTTGCGAGCAGAATAGAAACTTTTTTGCTTGACCCTCAAGAGGCCACCGTGTAGCCCATGGCATTTTGCACGATCCGCCGCACAAACCGACGATGGCGCCAAGCCAGCAACGACGGCCCTCAGCCGAGTCTTTCCAGAGTTTAACCACAGACTTATCCACAGGCTGGCACACCTCGGATCTGGCACTTTTGACCCACAACAAAAAGGTTGACAACGGCGGCTCATGCCCAGGGAAAAACGCCTGATCAAAAAACAACTACACGCCTGAAAGCCACGGTTTTAAAGGCGTTCAGCCAGCTACTCCCACGTTATTCACAGCCAGCTCCACAGCAAACGGGGACAAGTCAAAACTGTGACAAAACAACTATTTGCAGCGGCTTTATGTCGCGGTTTGAGAGCTTGTGAATATTGTTTTCCACAATTTCCCGAAAGCACACCACAGACACCTGTGGGAGCGGGCTTGCTCGCGAAGGCGGCGGCACATCCAGCATCAAAGTGGCTGAAACGCCGCCTTCGCGAGCAAGCCCGCTCCCACAGGGATTTGTAGTGTTCTTAGGATGTAAAAAAGCCCCGGCGATTGCTCGTCGGGGCTGTGGATTACATCTGCAAAGAATCAGTGCCCGCCGAGATAAGCGTTCCGCACTTCCTCATTCACCAGCAGCTCCTTGCCGGTGCCTGTGAGGCGGATCTCGCCGTTGACCATCACGTACGCCCGATCCGAGAGTTTCAGCGCATGGTTGGCGTTCTGCTCGACCAGGAAGATGGTCATGCCGGTTTTCGCCAGTTCCCGCAGGGTCGCGAAGATCTGTTTCACCACGATCGGCGCCAGGCCCAGGCTTGGTTCGTCGAGCAGCAACAGCTTGGGCCGGCTCATCAGTGCACGCGCGATGGCGAGCATCTGCTGCTCGCCGCCGGACATGGTCATGGCCCGCTGGGTACGTCGTTCTTCGAGGCGCGGAAACAGCTCGAACATGCGCTGCATGTCTTCCTTGGCGTACTTGTCACCAATTGGAATCGTGCCCATCAGCAGGTTTTCCTCGACGGTCATGTCGGGGAACACCCGCCGCCCTTCCGGCGACTGCGCAATGCCGTGGGACGCGATGTAGTGGGACGATTTGTGGGTGATGTCCACACCCTGGTAGATGATCTGCCCGTCAGCCGCCCGGGGCTGGCCGAAGATCGACATCAGCAGGGTCGACTTGCCGGCACCGTTGGAGCCGATCAGGCTGACGGTTTCGCCTTCGTTGATGTGCAGCGAGACTTTCTTCAGGGCCTGGATAGGCCCGTAAAACACGTCCAGATCCTTCAGTTCGAGGATGGGTTGGCTCATAGCACCACTTCCTCTTCATCAGCGCCGAGGTAGGCCGCAATCACTTTCGGGTCGTTACGAATGGCATCAGGCCCGCCCTCGGCGATGACGATGCCGTGGTCCAGCACCACGATGTGGTCGGAAATGCTCATTACCATGCCCATGTCGTGTTCGATCAGCACCACGGTCAGATCGTGCTCGTCGCGCAGCAGCCGGATCATCGCGCTCAGCGCTTCGGTTTCCTGAGGGTTGAGGCCGGCGGCCGGTTCGTCGAGGCAGATAATCTGCGGCCGCGTGCACATGGCGCGGGCAATTTCCAGACGGCGTTGCTGGCCGTAAGACAGTTCGCCAGCCAGACGGTTGGCACAGTCCACCAGGTCGACCACTTCCAGCCAGTAGAACGCATGATCCAGCGCATCGCTTTCGGCCTTGCGGTAACCCTTGGTGTTGAGGATGCCCGCCAGCATGTTGCGGTTGACCCACATGTGTTGGGCCACCAGCAGGTTTTCCAGCACCGACATTTCCTTGAACAGGCGAATGTTCTGGAAGGTCCGCGCCAGGCCGGCCCGGTTCACCAGGTGGGTGCCGCCGAACATCTTGTAGTACATACGACTGAAGAAGGATTTCGGTGAAACGAAATCCACCGGTTTGAACGATTCACCCAGCAACTGGATAACGTTGGTCTTCTCGCCGCGCACACTGAGTTCGATCTTGCCTCCCGAGGCCTTGTAGAAACCGGTCAGGCAGTTGAACACGGTGGTCTTGCCAGCGCCGTTGGGGCCGATCAGGGCGAAGATCGAGTTGCGGTGGACTTTGAGGCTGACATCGCTCAACGCCTTGATGCCGCCGAAGTGCATCATCAGCTTCTCGACCGAGAGTACGACTTCGCTCATGGCGCTACTCCTTTACGCGGGGTCACACCGGTACGGCTGATTCGAATCAGGCCGCGCGGTCGCCAGATCATCATCAACACCATCAGGATGCCGAACAGCAGCACGCGGTATTCCGCGAAGCCACGCAACAGTTCCGGGGCAACCGTCAGCACGAACGCCGCGATGACCACACCGATGGTCGAGCCCATGCCGCCGAGTACCACGATGGCGAGGATCAGGGCCGATTCGAAGAAGGTGAACGAAGTCGGGTTGACGAAGCCTTGATAGGTCGCGAAGAACACACCCGCCAAACCGGCAGTCGATGCGCCGATGGTGAACGCCGAGAGCTTGACCAGTACGTGGTTCAGGCCCATGGAGCGGCAAGCGATTTCATCTTCACGCAGGGCTTCCCAGGCGCGGCCGACCGGCATCTTGACCAGGCGATGCTTGATGTACAGCACGGCCAGAACCACCAGGAACAACACCGCGTAGATGAAGTAATACTTCACGTCCGGGTTGTAGGCGATACCGAAGAACTCATGGAAAGGCACCCCGCCGTCCTTCGCGCGTTTGCCAAACTCCAGACCGAAGAACGTCGGCAATGGCGCCGGCATGCCGTTCGGGCCGCCGGTCAGGGACAGCCAGTTGTTGAGGACCAAGCGAATGATTTCACCGAAGCCCAGGGTCACGATCGCCAGGTAATCGCCGTGCAGGCGCAACACAGGGAAACCGAGGATGCAACCGGCCAGGCCAGCGGTAATCGCCGCCAGCGGCAGCACCGTCCAGAAACCCAGACCGAGGTATTGGTAACCGAGCGCCAAGCCATAGGCGCCGATGGCGTAGAACGCCACGTAACCGAGGTCGAGCAGGCCGGCCAGGCCGACCACGATGTTCAGCCCCAGGCCCAGCAACACGTAGATCAACCCGAGGATGACCACGCCCAGCAGGTAGGAGTTGGAGAAGAACGGAAACACCACGGCGATAACGATCACCAGCGGCACAATCCAGCGCAAACGGGTTTTGTAATCGGGTGGCAGTACATGAACCCCGGAGCCGGTGCTTTCAAAGCCTTCGAGGATTCTCAGGCCCTTGGGGGTTTGCAGGAACAGGCTCAAGGCAAAGCGGCCAGCCATGACGATGGCGACAATCCACGCCACCCGTGTCGGTTGCAGGTTGAAGCCGTAGCCGTCGAGGACCACGCCGACAATCGGGCCGAACACAATCAGGGCAACGAGGCCGGCAAGAATCGCGTCAACCAGGCTTCTTTTGAGATCAATGGTTTTTTTAGTGGTTGAAGACATCGCTTACACCTTCGACACAAGAGGACGGCCGAGCAGGCCTTGGGGCCGAAAGACCAGAACGAGAACGAGCAGCGAGAAGCTGAAAACGTCTTTGTAGTCCGAGTTCACCAGACCAGAGAACAGCGACTCGGAAATCCCGAGGATGATCCCGCCGAGCATCGCGCCAGGCAGCGAACCGATGCCACCGAGTACCGCGGCGGTGAACGCCTTGATCCCGATAACGAAGCCTGCATAGAAGTCGAACGTGCCGTAGTTCATGGTGATCAGTACGCCGGCGAGGGCCGCCATTGCTGCACCGATGATGAACACGTAGGAAATCACGCGGTCGGTGTTGATCCCCAGAATCGAGGCCATCTTGCGGTCTTGCTGGGTGGCGCGGCACATGCGGCCGAGCTTGGTGTACTTGATGACATAGGTCAGCAGGCCCATGCCGACGAACGCTGCCACCAGAATGAAGATCTTGGTGTAGGTCAGCTGGACGAAGCCAGTGCCCACTTCAACGCGCCATGCACCGGTCAGCAGGGTTGGAACACCCTGTTGGCGAGCGCCCTGGGCGATCTGTGCGTAGTTTTGCAGGATCAGGGAAATACCGATGGCGCTGATCAGCGGTGCCAGTCGTGTGGAGTTGCGCAGCGGTTTGTAGGCGACGCGCTCGATGACCCAGCCATACACCGCCGTGACGATGATGGTGAAGACCAGTGTGCCGAGCATCAGCAGAGGGAAGGATTCAATACCGAAGTAAGCCAGCAGAGCCAGACTGATTGCCGCGAGGTAAGCGGAAATCATGTAAACCTCGCCGTGGGCGAAGTTGATCATGCCGATGATGCCATAGACCATTGTGTAGCCGATGGCGATCAGGCCATAGACCGACCCGAGGGTCAGGCCGTTGACCAGTTGCTGCAGGAAAATACCATCCATAACGCAATCTCACGCATTTGAGAGACTGCACAGAAGCGGGTTGCAACGGACCGGGGTTCAGCCACCAGTGCAACACGGTTATGTGCAGCTCTACGAGAAAAGACAGGTACTGCACGGACATGTTCTTTGACTGCCCGGCGCACAAGGCGCCGGGCAAATCAGCAGGTCATATCACTTCTGTTTTTCCAGCTGGTGGTATTTGCCGTCCTTGTCCCACTGGTAAACCACGTAGTCGGAGACTTTCAAGTCGCCCTTGCTGTCCCAGGTCTTCTCGCCCATGACGGTCTTGACCGGGTTTTTCTTCAGCCATTCGGCAGCTTTTTCGCCACTGTTGGACTTGGAGCCGTTGAAGGCAGCAGCCAGGGTCTGGACCGAAGCGTAGGCGTACAGGGTGTAACCTTCAGGCTCGGTGCCGGCTTTGCGGAAAGCGTCTACGACAGTTTTGCTGTCTGGCAGCAGGCGCGGGTCAGCGCCGAAAGTCATCAGCACGCCGTCGACGTATTGCGGGCCGCCAGCGGTGGTCACCAGTTCGTCGGTCACGATGCCGTCATCGGACATGAATTTCACGTCTTTCAGGCCTTCGGTACGCAGCTGTTTAACCAGTGGACCCGCCTCTGGGTGCAGGCCGCCGAAGTAGACCACGTCGGCACCGGCCGCACGGATCTTGGTAACCACGGCACTGAAGTCTTTCTCGCCGCGGGTCAGGCCTTCGTACAGCACTGGCGTTACGCCGCGCTTGACCAGTTGAGCCTTGGTGGCATCTGCCAGGCCTTGGCCGTAGGTGTCTTTGTCGTGCAGTACGGCAACTTTCTTGCCCTTGAGCACGTCGACGATGTAGTCGCCGGCCACGATGCCTTGCTGGTCGTCACGCCCGCACATACGGAACATGGCGCTCAGGCCGCGTTCGGTAACTTGTGGGTTGGTGGAACCTGGAGTGATCGCGATGATGCCCGCTTCGTCGTAGATCTCGGAGGCCGGGATGGTCGACGAGGAGCAGAAGTGACCGACTACGCCAGCGACTTTCTGGTTGGTCAGGTCCTTGGCGACCGTCACAGCCTGTTTCGGTTCGCAGGCGTCATCGCCCTTCACCAGTACGATTTTTTCCCCGTTGACGCCGCCCGATGCGTTGATCGCGTCGGCTGCTGCCTGTGCACCCTTCATGTACTGCTCGCCAAATGCCGCGTTGGCGCCAGTCATTGGACCTGCCACACCGATTTTCACATCAGCTTGTGCAAACGCAGAAACACCCAACGCAGTTGCCACTGCGAGGGCCAGAAAGCCTTTCTTGTAAAACGTCTGGGACATGAGGTGGTGCTCCAAGGTTTTTTTTTAGTTGGCACTGCGACTTCTCTGGTTGCTCAGAGCAAGGGCCGTGCCATCGGTTTTTTATTCTGAAAAAAGTCGCTGCTTTATTGTTATTTCGACTGTTTCGATCCCATTTTCATTGGGCGTGCAACCGTCTAAACCGCGGGAGGTGAAACCATTATTTTAAAAAGGCGCAACCCGCACGCGCCATCATTGCAACCGCGGCACTAAACGACGTGCAACCAGCCTGTAACAACGTGCGTCACCGAAGTGCACACTGCTGGTGCGGTACTGCTACAACCCGCACCATTACAGGCTAGTCGCTACGCGAAAAAGCGCCGCTTCCAGCAACACATTTCAACAATCAAATCACGATCCGCAAGCACTGGCCTGCGTGATACAGCGAAAAACCGGCCTCATACAGACAGCTGCGCAGGCCGACACCGGCCAGGGGCTGCATCGGTGCGAACGGAATCGGTAGCGCTTGAGGATTTCCGTTACACAAATAGTCGGCAAAGGCTTTACCGACCACCGTGCCAGTTGTCACGCCCCGGCCGTTGTAACCGGTGACTGCCACTAAACCGGGCGCCGGTTCGAACAGGCGCATCAAGTGATCGGGAGTAAATGCGATGCAGCCGGTCCAGGTGCATTCCCATTCAACCGGTTTCAGGTAGGGAAAATAATGCTGTTGGACCCGATCGGCCCAGGCTTTCAGAAACCAGGTCGGTTTCTGGTTGCCATTGCCGAGACTGCCGAGTAACAGGCGTCCATCTTTGTCGCGACGGATGCTGCTGAGGACCTGGCGGGTATCCCAGGAACCCTGGCCACCGGGCAGGATCTGTTGCGCGGCGTCGTCGGTCAGCGGGACCGAGGCCACTTGGTAGTAATAACCGGGGAAGAAATTGCGCCGCAGTTCAGTCCAGTCGCCTTCGGTGTAGGCGTTGGAAGCGATCACGACTTGATCGGCAAGTACTGAACCTTGCGCGGTCTGCACTGACCACTTTTGGCCCTGACGTTCGAGTCGGGTCACCGGAGAATGATCGAACAGTTGACCGCCGAGGGCGATGGCCGCTTTGGCCAGCCCGGTGGTGTAGGCCATCGGGTTGATCGTGCCAGCACGTCGATCCAGCAACGCGGCGGCGATCTTTTTGGTCCCGGTGGCTTGTTCGCAGGCCTGGCCGGTCAATAACTCAACCGGGGCGCCACGACGTTTCCATTGTTCTTCACGACTGCGCAAATCCGCTTCGCCACGGCTGTTGTGCGCCATGTGCAGCGTGCCTTCGCGGCGCAATTGGCAATCGATTTTGTACTTGTCCACAAGGCTGAACACGAGGGACGGTGCCGCACCGAGCATGCGGTTGAGTTGACTGCCGACCGCTTCGCCGAACCCGGCTTCGATCTCGTCCGGCGGAATCCACATCCCGGCGTTGACCAGCCCGACGTTGCGTCCAGACCCGCCATGCCCGGCGCGATGGGCTTCCACCACGCAGACGCTTTTACCCGCCTCCAACAAATGCACCGCCGCCGACAGCCCGGTAAACCCGGCGCCGATAACGCAGACATCGACCTTCACTTCACCCTTGAGCGCCGCATTGTCGGGCCTTTGTGGCGTCAGTTTTTCCCACAGACACTCTTCGCGTAACGGCATTGCCAGACTCCAATCAGAAACCTAACAAACAACAAAGCAAAAGCTTCGCGGGCAAGCCTCGCTCCTACAGTTCAGTGTCGTTCCCACAATCACGGAACGTCGACAACCCTGTAGGAGCGAGGCTTGCCCGCGAAGAGGCCCATCAGTCGAACGTAATCCCCTGCGCCAACGGCAACTCCAGCGAATAGTTCACGGTGTTGGTCTGGCGGCGCATGTAGCCGCGCCATGCGTCGGAGCCCGATTCACGGCCACCGCCGGTTTCTTTCTCGCCACCAAACGCGCCGCCGATTTCCGCGCCGCTCGGGCCGATGTTGACGTTGGCGATGCCGCAGTCGCTGCCCACCGCCGACATGAACTGCTCGGCTTCACGCACGTCGGTGGTGAAGATGCACGACGACAGGCCTTGCGGTACAGCGTTGTTCAGGCGCAGGGCCTCAGCGAAATCGGTGTAACCCACCACGTAAAGGATCGGCGCGAAGGTTTCATCGCGAACCACGTCGCTTTGTTCTGGCATTTCCACGATGGCCGGGGACACGTAGTAGGCATTCGGGAACTTGTCTTCCAGTTGACGCTTGCCGCCAAACACCCGGCCGCCTTCGCTCAGAGCCTGCTCCAGCGCTTCCTGCATGTTTTCGAAACTGTTTTTGTCGATCAATGGACCGATCAGGTTGCCTTCCAGCGGATTGCCGATGCGCACTTTGGAGTAAGCAGCCTTCAGGCGGGTGACGATTTCTTCTTTCACCGATTCGTGGGCAATCAGGCGACGCAGGGTGGTGCAACGCTGGCCGGCGGTGCCGACGGCGCTGAACAGGATTGCGCGAACGGCCATGTCCAGGTCGGCGCTTGGGCCGAGGATCATTGCGTTGTTACCGCCCAGTTCAAGGATGCTGCGAGCAAAGCGCGCGGCGATTTTCGGCGCCACTTCACGGCCCATGCGGGTGCTGCCGGTGGCGCTGATCAGCGCGACACGCGGATCATCGACCAGCGCTTCGCCGGCATCGCGGCCGCCAATGATGACTTGGCTCAGGTGCGGCGGTGCGTCGGAGAAGTTTTTCAGCACGCGGTCGAACAGTGCCTGGCAGGCCAATGCGGTCAGTGGGGTTTTTTCCGACGGTTTCCAGATCACCGGGTTACCGCAAACCAGCGCCAGCGTGGTGTTCCAGGCCCAGACCGCAACCGGGAAGTTGAACGCACTGATCACGCCGACAACGCCCAGCGGATGCCAGGTTTCGCGCATGTGGTGGCCAGGACGCTCGGACGCGATGGTCAAGCCGTACAACTGGCGGGACAGGCCGACGGCGAAGTCGCAGATGTCGATCATTTCCTGAACTTCGCCCAGGCCTTCCTGGGTGATCTTGCCGGCTTCCCAGGAGACCAGCTCACCGAGATCGGCCTTGTATTCACGCAGGATATCGCCCAGTTGGCGCACCAGTTCGCCACGGCGCGGTGCCGGGACCTTGCGCCACAATTCGAACGCATGATCTGCGCGACTGATGTGTTGCTCGACTTCAGCGGCACCTTCCCAGTTCACGGCAGCGATCTGGCTGCCATCGATCGGCGAATGCACGGGCACTTTGCCGTTCTGGTACAGGGCCGGGTTCACACCAAGACGATCAAGCAATGCGGCAACCATGGGTCATTCCTCAAGCAGAAAACGGAAATCGTGCAGCCGGAATTTCACGGCTGATCAGACCTGTAGTTGTAGCGCCCCCGAGACGAGCCAACAAACGACCATTAAGCGAGATATCATTCCGTTTATTCATGCTTCGCATCTGTCGGTTAAGAAAAGCATAGAGATACAAGAAAAAGGACCACCCATGCTGAATAAACGCTACTTGCCGTCGATCACCGCATTGCAGTGTTTCGAGGCCGTGACCCGGCATTTGAGCTTCACCCGGGCCGCTGAAGAGCTGAACCTGACCCAGAGCGCCGTCAGCAAACAGGTCGCGCAACTCGAAGAGTTGTTGCAGCACCTGCTGTTCCGCCGGGTGCGCCGACGCCTGCAAATGACCCCTGCCGGTGATTTGTACCTGGTGGAGGTACGAAAAATCCTCACGCAGGTCGAGATGTCGACCCACTACCTGCGTTCCTACGGCGGTGACACCGAAGTCCTGCGCGTCTCAACACCGCCGACCTTCGGCGCACGCTGGCTGGTGCCGCGCCTGAAAGGCTGGCGCCTGCGTCATCCGTCGATTCACCTCGATTTGTGCAGCGAGCAGGAAGCCGACGACCTGTTGCAAGGTCGCAGCGACCTGGCGTTCTACTTCGGCCAGGGCTCGCGACCCGGCACCGAAAGCCTGAAGCTGTTCGGCGAAGAGCTGGTGCCGGTGTGCGCGCCGGGCAGCCTGCCGGGCACGCCGTTTACCGATCCGACGCAACTCACCGACCTGGTCCTGCTGCAAAACGCCTCCCGGCCCCAGGCCTGGCACGACTGGTTCGACAGCCAGGGCTACCACACCGAACACAGCTACCACGGCCCACGCTTCGAAACCTTTTATATGTGCATCCGCGCCGCGCAAGTCGGCTGCGGCGTGGCGCTGTTGCCACGGTTTCTGGTGGAAGAGGAATTGGCCGACGGCAAACTGGTCATACCCTGGCAGCATGCGATGCCGAGTTCCGACGCGTATTACCTGGCGTACCCCGAGCATTCGGCGGAAGTGCCCAAGGTTAGGGACTTTGTGAAGTGGATGCTGGAGCAGATTGATAGCCCGGATACCCCACAACTCTAGGGTCGCACTCAATACCTGTGGCGAGGGAGCCTGCTCCCGTTGGGTCGCGCAGCGGCCCTGAAATCGACGACTGCTGCGCAGCCGAGCGGGAGCAAGCTCCCTCGCCACAAAGGCTCGCTCCCACAGGAATCTATGGCGGTCTAAAAAATCGCTGGCAATAACTGCCACGGATATGCGCCACTAGCCCCATTCATTGATACAGCTGAAACGTCGCGACCACGGGCCGCGGCCAGCCTGGAGATTCCCTTATGAGCGAGAGCGTATTTGGCGATCGCATCGTGCAGAACCTGCTCGACACCGACTTCTACAAACTGACGATGATGCAGGCGGTGCTGCACAACTACCCTAACGTGGAAGTCGAATGGGAGTTTCGTTGCCGTAACAGTGAGGATCTGCGCCCGTACCTGGCGGAGATCCGTTACCAGATCGAACGCCTGGCCGAGTTGAGCCTGAGCGCCGACCAGTTGAGTTTCCTCGAGCGCATCAGCTTCATGAAGCCGGATTTCCTGCGCTTTCTCGGGTTATTCCGCTTCAATCTGCGCTACGTCCACACCGGCATCGAAAACGGCGAGTTGTTCATCCGCCTGCGTGGGCCGTGGCTGCATGTGATTTTGTTCGAAGTGCCGATGCTGGCAATCGTCAGCGAAGTGCGTAACCGCTATCGCTACCGCGAAGTCGTCCTCGAGCAGGCGCGCGAGCAGCTCTACCGCAAGTTCGACTGGCTGACCGCCAACGCCAGCAGCGACGAATTATCCGAATTGCAGGTAGCCGATTTCGGCACGCGGCGCAGGTTTTCGTACCGTGTGCAGGAAGAAGTGGTGAACGTGCTCAAGCACGATTTCCCTGGGCGCTTCGTCGGCACCAGCAACGTGCATCTTTCCCGCGAGCTGGACATGAAACCACTGGGCACCATGGCCCACGAGTGGATCATGGCGCATCAGCAACTCGGCCCGCGCTTGATCGACAGCCAGATTGCCGCCCTCGATTGCTGGGTCCGCGAGTATCGCGGCTTGCTGGGGATCGCCCTGACCGACTGCATCACCACCGACGCCTTCCTCGGTGATTTCGACCTGTATTTCGCCAAGCTCTTCGACGGTTTGCGCCATGACTCCGGTGATCCGGTGCTCTGGGCCGAAAAGTCGATTGCCCATTACCACAAGCTCGGCATCGACCCGATGAGCAAGACGCTGGTGTTCTCCGACAGCCTGACGCTGCCCAAGTCGCTGGAAATATTCCGCGCGCTGCGGGGTCGGATCAACGTCAGCTTCGGCATCGGCACCAACCTGACCTGTGATATTCCGGGTGTTGAACCGATGAGCATCGTGCTTAAAATGACCGCCTGCAACGGCCAACCGGTGGCGAAGATCTCCGACGAGCCAGGCAAGACTCACTGCAAAGACCCGAATTTCGTCGCCTATTTGCGACATGTTTTCAAAGTACCTGCCCTTCCCAGTATTTCTAGCAAGGAGTGAATTCATGCAAGCCGAACAGCGTGAGATTGCTGAACAGCTCAACGTCCAGCCGCCGTTCGCCGATCAGGCCGCCCTCGAGGCTGAAGTCGCCCGGCGGATTACCTTCATTCAGGATTGCCTGGTCAATTCCGGACTCAAGACCCTGGTGCTGGGCATCAGCGGCGGCGTGGATTCCCTGACCGCCGGCCTGCTGGCCCAGCGCGCCATGCGCGAACTGCGCACCCGCACCGGTGATGACAGCTACAAGTTCATCGCCGTGCGCCTGCCGTACGAGACGCAATTCGATGAGCACGACGCCCAGGCCTCGGTGGACTTCATCGCCCCGGACGAACGTCACACGGTAAACATCGGCCCGGCAGTCAAATCCCTGGCCGGTGAAGTCGCGGCCTTCGAAGGCCAGCACGCGGTGTCGGTGGATTTCGTGCTCGGCAACACCAAGGCGCGGATGCGCATGGTCGCCCAGTACACCATCGCCGGCGCAGCCCACGGGTTGGTGATCGGTACTGACCACGCGGCGGAAGCGGTAATGGGCTTCTTCACCAAGTTCGGTGACGGTGCCTGCGATTTGGCCCCGTTGAGCGGGCTGGTGAAAAACCAGGTGCGGTCGATTGCTCGCAGCTTCGGCGCGCCGGAATCGCTGGTGGAAAAAATCCCGACTGCCGACCTTGAAGACCTGTCGCCGGGCAAACCGGACGAAGCGTCCCACGGCGTGACCTATGCCGAGATCGACGCGTTCCTGCACGGCGAGCCGGTGCGTGAGGAAGCGTTCAAGATCATCTGTGATACGTACAAAAAGACCCATCACAAGCGCGTGATGCCGTTTGCGCCTTGATTGCTGAGGTGTCCGTGCCGACGCCTTCGCGGGCAAGCCTCGCTCCTACAGTTCAGTGTTGTTCCCACTATCACGGAACGTCGCCAACCCTGTAGGAGCGAGGCTTGCCCGCGAAGAACGATGACTCAGTCTTTCGGCAGGCACAAAAAAAGCGTCCCGATCGGGACGCTTTTTTTATGCGTGCGATTCGATTACTTCAGGGTAACCGTGCCTTTCATCATCGAGATGTGGCCAGGGAACGAGCAGAAGAAACCGTAGCTTTCGCCAGCCGCCAGTTTCGACACGTCGAAGGTCACCGAATCTTTCTCGCCGGCACCGATGATCTTGGTGTGCGCGATCACACGTGCATCGCCTTCCGGCAGGTAGTTCTTGTCGATGCCGGCGGCCAGGCCTGCGGTGGCGATCGGCTGCATGTCAGCCTCTTTGCTCAGCACCCAGTTATGGCCCATGACGTTTTTCGGCAGGCTGCCCGAATGAGTCAGTTCGACGGTGAAGGTCTTGCAGCTCTTGTCGATTTCAATGGCTTTGGTGTTGAAGGACATCTGGTCAGTGGAGTCGACGGTGGTCTTGCACTCCGCAGCCATCAACTGAGCGCTTGCCAGTGTAAGCAGGGATACCGCAGCAAGTTTTGCAAACATGGTGAATCTCCAAGGCAGGGTTAACAAAATCGCGAATGGACAGAAGACTGCCTGAAAACTTCGCAAGTTCCTATGACCTGAGTCAAAAATTGTATACAACTTTCGGGCTATGACACTCATCGAAACAAACTAACAGCCAGACGTCTGGGTCGGCCCTATCCTCAAGTCTTCATCACTTGGAAGGAGCGCCTGTCATGTCCATCAACAGCTTATTACGCAGTTTGCTCGCCGCCTACGCCTGTGGCGCCAGCGGTACTTACGAAACACCTCAGCGCGAGGTTTAACCCTTGGATCGACGGATTTCTGCCTTTACTCTGTGGCCATTCTGACCACGGAGTAAGGCATGTCTATCGCATCCGTTTGTGTATTTTGCGGTGCCAGTACCGGCACCAACCCGGCTTATCGTGAAGCGGCTGTCGCCCTCGGGCGAGCATTGGCCGAGCGCAAGCTGACGCTGGTCTATGGCGGCGGCGCCGTCGGGCTGATGGGGATCGTCGCCGATGCGGCACTCGCGGCCGGTGGGGAAGTGATCGGGATCATCCCGCAAAGCCTCAAGGACAAGGAAATCGGTCACAGCGGCCTGACGCGTCTTGAAGTCGTGGACGGCATGCATGCGCGCAAGGCGCGGATGGCTGAACTCAGCGACGCGTTTATTGCGCTGCCCGGCGGCCTCGGCACGCTGGAAGAACTGTTCGAAGTCTGGACCTGGGGTCAGCTCGGCTACCACGGAAAACCGCTCGGTTTGCTCGAAGTAAACGGTTTCTATGGCCAATTGACCGCTTTTCTTGATCATATCGTCGGCGAAGGCTTCGTTCGCGCACCACACCGTGACATGCTGCAAGTGAGCGAATCGCCGCAAACCCTGCTCGATGCACTGGACGCCTGGCAACCCTCGATCCTGCCAAAATGGGCCGAGCAAAAACCCAGCTAACGGCTAGGCACCGATACAGGGCAGAATATGCGCCGCTCAACCTCACCTTCGACCCCAGAGGATCGCCCATGGCTAAACCTAATTATTCCTTCGCCAAACGTCAGAGAGACTTGGCCAAGGAGCAGAAGAAAGAGGAAAAGCTTCAGCGCAAGAAAGCTACAGCTGAAGAAGAAGCAGCAGCACTGAACCCGGATGCAGAAGGTGAAGTGGCGGCAGAAGATGATGTTGATGCACCGAAAGATCAGGCGCCCGACGCCTGAGACCCTCAGGGCCCGATGATCTGATCAGGCTCACCGGATCTGTGTCCAGGGTCAGCAGCCCCGCTGCTGACCCTCACAGGCCCAACGCTTTGTGAATCGAATCGCGATACCCCTTGGGCAAGTTGGCCGGCAGATTCGCCGGATCAAACAGCCCGATCTCCTTATGTTCATGACTGACTTTCGGCACAAATCCGCCCAGCAACTGGCAGCGGTAGGTCGAGATAAATACGTGTTTGCCGGGGATCACCTCGAACAGATACGAATCCAGCGGCTCCCCCACCCCCACTTCGACGTCCAGCTCCTCGACGATTTCCCGTGCCAGGCAGTCCGGTGCCGTCTCGCCCAGCTCGATTCGCCCGCCGGGTAATTCCCATTCGTCACGCTCGTTGAGCATCAGCACGACAAGGCCTTCGGGGGATTGCAGGACGCCTTTGATTGAAACCGGGAACATGAAAATTCCTCTCCAGCGAATACAACACATCTCCCCTGTGGGAGCGAGCTTGCTCGCGATGAGAGCGGCACATCCAGCACTTATGTGTCTGACAAACCGCCATCGCGAGCAAGCTCGCTCCCACAGGGGATCTCGATCAATCCAGTGGCATCACGGTGACTCGAACTTCCGGGTCATGGTTGCCGCCGCCAAGAATCACCCCGCGCAACGGCGATACATCGGAAAAATCCCGGCCCCAGGCCAGGGTGATGTGTTCCAGCGCCGGTTGCACATTGTTGGTCGGGTCGAAATCCACCCAGCCAAGCACCGGGCAAAACACCGATACCCAGGCATGGGACGCATCGGCGCCGATCAGTCGCGGCTGGCCCGGTGGTGGCTGGGTCAGCAGATAACCGCTGATGTAGCGCGCCGCCAGACCGCGCGAGCGCACGCACGCGAGCATCAGGTGTGCGAAGTCCTGACAGACGCCACGCCGACGCTCCAGTACTTCCACCAGCGGCGTGGCGACTTGGGTCGCCTCGGCATCGAAGGTGAACTCGCTGAAAATCTTCTCCATCAACGCCTGAACACCCAGCAGAAGCGGTCGTCCCGCAGGAAAACAGCTTTCGGAGAAGTCGACGAAGTTGCGTTTCAAGTGCACGTACGGCGATTCGAAACGATAACGACAGGCTTCCAGCAGCTCAGGTGAAAGCGGCTGGCTGCTGTAAGTCAGCGCGTTGCGGGTTTCTTCCCAGGCCGGCGACAGATTGAAATCCAGGACCGGCCGGGCCAGTACTTCAACGGTGAGCTCGGCATTCACCAGCAATTCATCGTGGGGGCGCTCGAAAGCGAGGCGGGTCAGCGGATTGCCGAACACGTCCAGCTCATCACGACGGGTCGTCGGGTCCGGGCTGATCAGCAACGCCTGCGCGGTGCAGCGCTGCCAGGTGCAGGGGCGCGGCCACAGGTGCGCCAGTTGCTGGGCCAGGGACACCGGGCTGTCGTAGTGATAATGGGTGTCGTGGAATATCTGGTAACGGGCATTCATCAGACGGACACCGTGCGCTGGCTGACATCATCGACATGGGCAAAATGGCGCAAGGCCAGACGATCCGAGACCTGGCCGCTGGCATCGGCGATTTCTTGGAGCAAATCGGCCAAGCCCTCGACCGCTGCGTGAACGCTGGCCTCGCCAAACAGCGAGTTCTCCAGGCAGCCCAGATCGAAGTGCATCAAGCGCTCCACCAACCGTGGCAACCCCGCCTCTCGCGGCGCACCGAAATCGTCATTCAGGCGCTTCAATGTGCGGGTCACCAGTTTCAACTGGAACAGCACCGCGTGCGGGTTCTGCTCATCCAGCAGCAACAGGTCGAGCACCGGAATCAACTGCGCCACCGCCAGATAGCGTGAGCGGTAGGTGATGCTGCTGTTGCCCAGTTCCAGCAGCCATTCCAGCCCGGCTTGATCGAAGGCACCAGCACCGCGCAGGAATGCCGCGAGGCTGCTGCTGAGAAACTGCAAACGCTCGATGCGCCGGCCGATCATCAGGAAACGCCAGCCTTCGTCCCGGGTCATATCGTCCAGGGCAAACCCGGACAGCGCCGCCAGGGACATCACCAAGCGGTTGAGGAAGTCCAGTAACTCGCCGAAATCCGGCTCTTCGGTTTCCAGCTCCATGGCCTCGCGCTGCAATTCCACCAGCGCCTGCCAGTTTTCCCGGGAGAGCTTGCCGCGCACTTGCGAGGCCGCCCACTGCAGTCGTTGCAGGTTGGAACGCAAGCTGAACGGCCAGTCATCGCCGAGCAACGCCGCCAGCAAACGTTCCGGCAATTCGCCTTCCTCGGGCAACAGATTCAAGCGTTCCCCGAGGTCCACCGCCGCTTCCAGCGCTTGCGGGTCATCGCCATCGACGTAACGCGCCAGCATGACCCGCAGCAACCGCGCACTGTCATCGCAACGCTCGCAGTACCGACCAAACCAGAACAAATTCTCGACCACCCGCGACGGCAGATACGGATCGCGCCGCACCAGATCGTGGACGCCGATGGTGCGCTGGGTTTTCCATTGCTCGCCGCTTGGCGCCCGCTCGCCGAGCACCCAAGTGTCCTTGCTCGCGCCACCGCGCTGCATCGACACCACTTCGGCGTCAGCCTCGGCGGCGACTCGGGTCAGGCCGCCGGGCAATACCCGATAACCGTCGCGACTGGCCACCGCGTAAACGCGCATGCCAATGGCCCGAGGTTGCAGTTGACCGTCCTCGGCCTGCCAGATCGGCGCCTGGGACAGCTGCGCCAGTTCTTGCGCAACATAAGCGTAAGGCCGCGCCTGCATGCGCTCAGCCAGCGCCTGACGCTGTTTTTCACTCAGATCACGGCCAAACACCGGCGTGAAGCTCTGGGACGGGAATGCCGGTTTGATCAGCAATTCCGGCAACTTTTCCAAGGCCTGGGCGAGCACCGGCGCTTCACCGCACCACCAGGTCGCAATGGACGGCAGGATCAGTTCTTCGCCGAACAGGAATTGATTGATCCTTGGCAGAAAACCCAGCAGCCCCGGCGATTCCAGTACGCCGCTGCCCAGGGCATTGGCGACCAGCACCCGGCCCTGACGCACGGCCTCCAGCAAACCCGGCACGCCGAGCGCCGAGTCGGTGCGCAGTTCCAGCGGGTCGCAGAAGTCATCGTCGAGGCGCCGCATGATCGCGTGCACCCGGCGCAGGCCGCTCAAGGTTTTCAGGTAGACGGTGGCATCGCGCACCGTCAGGTCGCCACCCTCCACCAGCGGATAACCGAGCTGGCGTGCGAGGTACAAATGTTCGAAATAGCTTTCGTTGAACCGCCCCGGCGTCAGCAGCACGATCAGCGGTGCTTCGTCGTCACTCGGCGCCTGACGGGCCAAAGTTTCCTGCAACGTACGGAAGAACCCGGCCAGATGCTGCACCTTCAAATCACGGTACAACTCGGGGAAAGCCCGAGACACGATGGTGCGGTTTTCCAGCGCATAACCGGCACCGGACGGCGCCTGGGTCCGGTCCGCCGTCACCCACCAGCGACCGTCCGGGGTGCGCGCAAGATCCACGGCGTACAGATGCAGAAAGGCGCCGTCAGGCGGAGAAATCCCCTGACACGGCCACAGGAAATTGTTGTGCCCGAACACCAGCTCGGCCGGCAGCAGCCCTTCGGCGATCAGACGCTGCGGGCCATACAGATCCGCCAGTACCGCGTTGAGCAAGCGCGCCCGCTGGGCAATCCCGGCGGACAGTTGCTGCCACTCATCGGCAGCGATCACATGGGGCAACAGGTCCAGTTCCCACGGACGATCGGCGCCCTTGGGGTCGGCGTAGACGTTGTAGGTCACGCCGTTTTCCTGGATTTGCCGGGTCAGCAACGCCTGGCGCTGCACCAGTTGCGTCGGGGTGCTGCGCTGCAATTGGTCGAACAGCCGACGCCAGTGCGGACGCACCGCGCCGCTGTCGTCGAGCAGTTCGTGATAAGTGCCCGCCGTCAGCGGGTAGCGGTCAAGCAGGTCAGGCATGGAAAGCTCGGCAGACAGCAAAGAACGGTCAGACTAACGCAGGCTCATGACGCTCGGATATACGAAAAATCCGAGCGTCGTGTAGGGCTTAGAAACGTCGCAAATCGAGTGTCATCGGCAGCTCGTCGTTAATCGTCACGTTCGGTATAGGAAGTTTCCCAGGGGTGTGTCCGATTCGGAAGAAACGCGCCATTCGCCGGCTCTCCGCTTCGTTGGCGTTCACCGGCAGGCTGTCGTAGTTGCGCCCGCCCGGATGGGCGACGTGGTACTGACAGCCACCCAGCGAACGCTCCATCCAGGTGTCGAGCAGGTCGAACACCAGCGGCGCGTGGACCGGGATGGTCGGTTGCAGGCAGTTGAACGGTTGCCAGGCGCGGAACCGCACGCCCGCGACGAACTCGCCCACCCGACCGGTCGGCTGCAACGGCACCGGAATGCCATTGCACGTCAGCAGGTAACGCTGCGGCGCCAGTCCGGTGACTTTGACCTGCAAGCGCTCCAGGGACGAATCCACATAACGCACCGTGCCACCGACCGCGCCCTCCTCGCCCAGCACATGCCAAGGCTCAAGGGCCTGGCGCACTTCCAGCTCGATGCCACTGACGGCGTAATCGCCGACCTTGGGAAAGCGGAATTCCAGATGCGCGGCAAACCACTCGGCGCGCACCGGGTAACCGGCAGCGTTGAGATCGACGATCACATCGGCGAAATCCTGCTCGATAAAGTGCGGTAACAGGAAGCGATCGTGCAGCTCGGTGCCCCAGCGTGCCAGTTTCGGCGGTGCATAAGGCTCGCGCCAGAACCGCGCCACCAGCGCCCGCAGCAACAATTGCTGCGCCAGGCTCATGCGCGCATGGGGCGGCATTTCAAACGCGCGCAATTCCAGCAAGCCGAGACGCCCGGTGGCGCCGTCCGGCGAATAGAGTTTGTCGATGCAGAATTCGGCGCGATGAGTGTTGCCGGTGACGTCGATCAGCAGGTTGCGCAACAACCGATCCACCAACCACGGCGCGCACTCTTCTCCCGGTTTCGGCATCTGTGCGAAGGCGATTTCCAGTTCATACAACGAGTCGTTACGCGCCTCGTCCACCCGTGGTGCCTGGGACGTCGGGCCGATGAATAGTCCTGAAAACAGGTAGGACAAGGACGGGTGGTTATGCCAGTAGCTGATCAGGCTGCGCAGCAAGTCCGGACGACGCAGGAACGGTGAGTCACCCGGTGTGGCGCCACCCAGTACGAAATGGTTACCGCCGCCGGTGCCGGTGTGCCGGCCGTCGATCATGAATTTCTCGGTGGTCAGCCGGGTCTGGCGCGCTTCTTCGTACAGAAACTCGGTGCGCTCAACCAGCTCGTCCCACGTGGCGGACGGCTGCACGTTGACCTCGATCACGCCCGGATCCGGGGTGATGCGGAAGTTGCTCAGGCGCGGATCGCTCGGCGGTTCATAGCCTTCCAGCAACACCGGGCAATGCAGTTCCTGCGCGGTGGCTTCGATAGCGGTGACCAGTTCCAGGTAATCCTCGACCCGTTCCAGTGGCGGCATGAACAGGTACAAGCGGCCATCCCGCGCTTCGGCACAGAACGCGGTGCGGGTCAGCCAATCGGCGGATTCGTCGATCTCAATATCCCGTTCAATCGCTTCCGCAGGCGTGCCCGGACTGTTCAACTGCTGAGTGTCTGGAAGCGCCGGGAATTCCTGATTCGGGTCGTTTGGGTAGATGAACGGATATTCCGCGGCTTTCACCCAAGGCTGCGACCCTAGCGGCAAGCGATAACCCAGCGGCGAATCCCCCGGCACCAACCGGCAGTGCTCGTCGCGCAGATACCAGCGACCGCTCTGCCACTGATCGCCCTTGGCGGTGCGCGCCAGCGGCAGGACCTGGCCGATGACTTTGTCCAGGCCTTGGCCGAACACTTTGCGCAGGCGCGCACGCTCCAACGGTTCTTCCAGTCGTGAGTCTTCGGCGCTGACGTTCAGCGGCAAAGTGCCTTCGCGCCAGAGGTAATAGAAATTGTCTTCGTAGGCCGGGAACACGAAGCGTGTCGGAATTTTCAAGCGTTCAGCGACACTCGCGAGAAAACGACCGGCCAGTTCGCCATCGGCGCCGTAGTCTTCCTGCTCATCGGCGATCAGCGCGCTGTTGTGCCAGATCGGCACGCCGTCCCGCCGCCAATAGCAGTTCAGCGACCAACGCGGCAGTTGTTCGCCGGGATACCACTTGCCCTGGCCGAAATGCACCAGGCCTTTGGGCGCGTAGTGCTTGCGCATGCGCTGGAACAGTTCGGCAGACAGCCGACGCTTGTCCGGGCCGAGCGCGGCGGTGTTCCATTCCGCGCCATCCGGGTCGTCGATGGAGACGAAGGTCGGTTCGCCGCCCATGGTCAGGCGCACGTCGCCTTCCAGCAGGTCGGCATCGATCTGCCGACCCAGCGCCTGGATCGCCAACCACTGGTCTTCGGTGTAGGGCTTTGTGACCCGCGGCGCTTCCCAAATCCGCTCCACGGACATTTCGTGGGTGAACTCGCATTCGCACGGTTCCACCAAGCCACTGATCGGTGCCGCAGAGCCCGGATCGGGACTACACGCCAACGGAATGTGTCCTTCACCGGCAAACAGCCCTGACGTCGCGTCCAGGCCGATCCAGCCGGCGCCGGGCAAGTAGACCTCGCACCAGGCGTGCAGGTCGGTGAAGTCCACTTCGGTGCCCGAGGGGCCGTCGAGGCTTTTGACGTCGGCGGTGAGCTGGATCAGGTAGCCGGAGACGAAACGCGCCGCCAACCCGAGGTTGCGCAGCAATTGCACCAGCAGCCACGCCGAATCGCGGCAAGAGCCGGAGGCGTGTTCGAGGGTGTGTTCGGGGGTTTGAACGCCGGGCTCCATGCGGATCAGGTAGCCGATGTCTTCGCTCAAGCGCTGGTTGAGCGCGACGAGGAAATCCACGCTGGGCAGCGGCGTGCGGTCGATGCCGTCCAGATAGGCCTTGAACTTCGGCGTCAGGGGCAAGGTTTCCAGGTACGGCGCCAGTTCCTTGCGCTCATCGGCGGCATAGGTGAACGGGATCTTTTCCGCGTAGGGCTCAAGGAAGAAATCGAACGGGTTGAACACCGCCATTTCCGCCAGCAGATCGACTTCGATCCGCAGCTCATTGGTTTTCTCCGGGAACACCAGGCGCGCCAGGTAGTTGCCCTGGGGGTCTTGCTGCCAGTTGATGAAATGCTGCTCGGGCGAGACTTTCAGCGCATAGGACAAAATCCGCGTGCGACTGTGGGCTGCCGGGCGCAGGCGAACGATCTGCGGACCGAGCTCGACGGCGCGGTCGTAGCGGTAATGTGTGACGTGATGCAATGCGACATGAATCGACACGGCGTGCCTCCTGCGAGCCTTAAGCGTATTCGACAGCGCGCAAGACTTATGCCATCGCGCAGCGCTGGCGCTTTCATAGATTGCTTAAGGCAGTACAGCACCAAAATCGGGCGACGCGGGAATTTGGTTGGAGGGGATTGCACGCAAATGTCGCAAGGCATGACTGCCGGGGTTCATCGATGGGGTTTCAGGCTGGCTTCAAGACGCTTGATCCGCTGACGGATGCGGGCGCCCACCTGCAACACCAGGATCGCGCGCTGATAGCGACGCTTGCTCATCAAGTACAAGCCGATCAGCGACGGAACCGCCGGGATCCAGGTAAACCCCACATGGCTTGCTTCGAGCATCGCCAGCAATGTGCTCGACAGGCAGAACACCAGCATGCAGAACAAGCCCCAGACTGCTTTGGGGTAGCCACGAATCAACGCGATGAAACACCCTGACATCAGCAAACACCCGCCCATCATGCCGATCAGGATGTACTCCATCATCGGGTAATCCCGTGGGAAAAATACCTCGCCGAACACCGTGCCGGTCAACGACATGGCGAAAATCGTCATCATCATGACCGCCACATGAATCCACCCGTAACGCCTCGCATAAGGTTGCCAGGCCAGCCAATGGGCGAATTTCAACTGCATGAGCTTGTCGGCAGTCAATTGTTGTTGCGAGAGGGGTTTCTTGCGGCGAGCCATGGATTTCTTCCTTGAAATTGAAAGGCAGGAGCAATCACTGACGGGTGATAGGTCTTGCCGGGGTTCTGATCGTTCCCACGCTCTGCGTGGAAATGCAGCCCGTGACGCTCCGCGTCACTGGACGCGGAGCGTCCCATGAGGCGTTCCCACGCAGAGCGTTGGAACGATCAACAACGATCAACAGGCAAAAAAACGCCAACCCGAAGGTTGGCGTTTTGTCAGCGCTGGCGAAACTTAGCGCGGCACAACCGGCTTGCGCGCAGGCTTGGGCCCTTTGCCTTTGGCCGCGTCCTTACGCTCCTTGGCAGCTTGCTGGTTGCGGGCGAACGCCGCAGCCTTGGCCTGTTCACGCTTGTCCCACGGGTTGCCACCATCGCTGGCACGCGGCGGCAGGCCGGTGTGCTGGGTCAGGATCTTGGTGGTCTTCTCGCCTGCCACTTTATGGCTGCCAGCCGGCGTCGAGTTCTTGCGACGGGCGCTCTGGTAGCTGTCGGTCGCTGGCTGATGCAGCGGGATCAACTGGTTCTTGCCCGGCCCGATCAGGTCGGCGCGGCCCATACGGGTCAGCGCTTCACGCAGCATCGGCCAGCCTTTCGGGTCGTGGTAACGCAAGAACGCCTTGTGCAGACGACGCTGCTCTTCGCTCTTGACGATAGTGACCGCGTCGCTCTTGTAAGTGACCTTGCGCAGCGGGTTCTTGCCCGAGTGGTACATCGCGGTGGCGGTGGCCATCGGCGACGGGTAGAACGCCTGCACCTGGTCGGCGCGGAAGCCGTTGCCCTTGAGCCACAGGGCCAGATTCATCATGTCTTCGTCGGTGGTGCCCGGGTGGGCGGCGATGAAGTACGGAATCAGGTACTGCTCTTTCCCGGCTTCCTTGGAATACTTCTCGAACATGCGCTTGAACTTGTCATAGCTGCCAATGCCCGGTTTCATCATCTGATTGAGCGGACCTTCCTCGGTGTGTTCCGGGGCGATCTTCAGGTAGCCACCGACGTGGTGGGTCACCAGCTCCTTGACGTATTCCGGCGACTCGACCGCGAGGTCGTAGCGCAGGCCGGAAGCAATCAGGATCTTCTTCACACCCGGCAAGGCACGGGCGCTGCGATAGAGCTGGATCAGCGACGAGTGGTCGGTGTTCAAATTCGGGCAGATGCCAGGGAACACGCACGATGGCTTGCGGCACGCGGATTCGATTTCCGGGCTCTTGCAGGCGATGCGGTACATGTTCGCGGTCGGGCCGCCGAGGTCGGAAATGACGCCGGTGAAGCCTGGGACCTTGTCGCGGATCTCTTCAATTTCGCGAATGATCGACTCTTCGGAACGGTTCTGGATGATCCGGCCTTCGTGCTCGGTGATCGAGCAGAAGGTGCAGCCGCCGAAGCAGCCACGCATGATGTTCACCGAGAAACGGATCATGTCGTAGGCAGGGATTTTTTCCTTGCCGTACGCCGGATGCGGAATCCGTGCGTAAGGCATGCCGAACACGTAGTCCATTTCTTCGGTGGTCATCGGAATCGGCGGCGGGTTGAACCAGACGTCGACTTCGCCATGCTTCTGGACCAGCGCACGGGCGTTGCCCGGGTTGGTTTCGAGGTGAAGCACGCGGTTGGCGTGAGCATAAAGAACCGCGTCGCCACGGACTTTCTCAACCGACGGCAGACGAATCACAGTCTTGTCGCGCGTCATCTTCGGGCTGGCCAGAATCTGAACGACTTTGGCTTCTTCCGGATCCTCAAGCGGCCCCTTTTCCTGCTCGATGGCGCAGGCCTGGGTGTCCTGGGTATTCACGTACGGGTTGATGATCTTGTCGACCTTGCCCGGACGGTCGATGCGCGTGGAATCGACTTCGTACCAGTCTTTCGGCGTGTCACGACGGATGAACGCGGTGCCGCGCACGTCGGTGATGTCTTCGATCTTGTGACCGTAGGACAGACGCTGGGCGACTTCGACAATCGCACGCTCGGCGTTGCCGTACAGCAGGATATCGGCGCTGGCGTCGATCAGGATCGAGTTGCGTACTCGGTCCTGCCAGTAATCGTAGTGGGCGATGCGGCGCAGGGAAGCTTCGATGCCACCGAGGACGATCGGCACGTTTTTGTAGGCTTCCTTGCAGCGCTGGCTGTAGACCAGGCTCGCGCGATCCGGACGTTTGCCCGCCAGGCCACCAGGGGTGTAGGCGTCATCGGAACGGATTTTCTTGTCAGCGGTGTAGCGGTTGATCATCGAGTCCATGTTGCCGGCCGCGACACCGAAGAACAGGTTCGGCTCGCCGAGCTTCATGAAGTCGTCTTTGGACTGCCAGTTCGGCTGGGCAATGATCCCGACGCGGAAGCCTTGCGACTCCAGCAGCCGGCCGATGATCGCCATGCCGAACGACGGATGGTCAACGTACGCATCGCCGGTGACGATGATGATGTCGCAGGAATCCCAGCCAAGCTGATCCATCTCCTCCCTGCTCATGGGCAGGAATGGCGCTGGCCCGAAACATTCGGCCCAGTACTTGGGATAGTCAAATAACGGCTTGGCTGCTTGCATCATGTCGATAACCGGTGTTGGCTTTCATTGAATTTCGCGGGCGCGGAATATAGCACAAAAAATAACCAATTCCGACGGCTATGGTCGGAAATTGGTGCTGACCTCATTCGCGGGCAAGCCTCGCTCCTACAGGTCATGTGGCGTTCGCCAAATCTCAATCCAATACAGAACCTGTAGGAGCGAGGCTTGCCCGCGAAGAGGCCCGACCAGACGACGAGTACATTACTCGTCGTCGAAGTTGTAGCTACCCGGCGCGAGGTTTTCGAAGCGGGTGTATTTACCGATAAATGCCAGTCGCGACGTACCGATCGGACCGTTCCGCTGCTTACCGATGATGATCTCGGCGATGCCCTTGTGCTCGGTTTCCGGGTGATACACCTCATCCCGGTACACGAACATGATTACGTCAGCATCCTGCTCGATCGCTCCGGATTCCCGGAGGTCGGAGTTGATCGGGCGCTTGTTCGGCCGTTGCTCCAGGGAGCGGTTGAGCTGCGAAAGCGCCACCACCGGGCAATTGAATTCCTTGGCCAGGGCTTTCAAGGAACGGGAGATTTCGGAAATCTCGTTGGTCCGGTTGTCGCCGCCGGAGCCTGGAATCTGCATCAATTGCAGGTAGTCGATCATGATCAGGGCAACGTCGCCATGCTCACGCACCAGGCGCCGGGTCCGCGCGCGCATCTCCGAAGGGCTGATACCCGCCGTATCGTCGATGAACAGCTTGCGATCGTTGAGCAGGTTGACCGCCGAGGTCAGGCGCGGCCAATCGTCGTCGTCGAGGCGACCGGCCCGGACCTTGGTCTGGTCGATACGGCCCAGGGACGACAACATACGCATGATCAGCGATTCACCTGGCATCTCCAGCGAGTAGACCAGGACGCACTTGTCGCTGCGCAACACGGCGTTTTCCACCAGGTTCATCGCAAAGGTGGTTTTACCCATGGACGGACGGCCGGCGACGATGATCAGGTCGGACGGCTGCAGGCCGCTGGTCATCCCGTCGAGGTCGGTGTAGCCGGTGGACAGGCCGGTAATGGCGTTGTCGGTGTTGAACAAGGTGTCGATGCGATCGATGGCCTTGGTCAGCAGGTCATTCACGCTCACCGGGCCGCCGGTTTTTGGCCGGGCCTCGGCGATCTGGAAGATTTGCCGTTCGGCTTCGTCGAGAATTTCTTCTGCGGTGCGGCCTTCCGGGTTGAAGGCGCTGTCGGCAATCTCGCTGGCGATGCCGATCAGTTGGCGCAAGGTCGCCCGCGCACGGACGATCTGGGCATACGCCTTGATGTTGGCGACGGACGGCGTGTTTTTTGCCAGTTCGCCGAGGTAACCGAGGCCACCCACTTGCGAGGTCTGACCTTCCTTGTCCAATTGCTCGGCCAGGGTCACGACGTCGATTGGCGAGTTCATGTCCGCCAGTTTGGCGATCGCACGGAAGATCAGGCGGTGGTCATGTCGATAGAAATCGCCGTCCGATACTTGATCGAGCACGCGTTCCCAGGCGTTGTTGTCCAGCATCAAACCACCGAGCACGGCCTGTTCGGCCTCGATGGAATGCGGCGGCACCTTCAGGGCAGCAGTTTGCAGATCGTATTGCTCAGGAGCGGAGATATCGTTCATGGCCACTTGGTTATTTTATGAAAAGCAGGGATTACAGAAAGACAAAGGGCACGACCTGTAAACAGGATCGTGCCCGATGTTACCGGCAAGCACCCGAGGGTGCCAGCCGACAAGTGCTGCTTAAGCTGCTACCACGACAACGCGTACGGTGGCTTCAACTTCGGCGTGCAGGTGCACGGCTACGTCGAATTCACCTACGTTACGGATAGTGCCGTTCGGCAGACGAACTTCGCTTTTTGCAACTTCAACGCCAGAGGCGGTCAGTGCATCAGCGATGTCGTGAGTACCGATCGAACCGAACAGCTTGCCTTCGTCACCGGCGGTGGCAGTGATAGTCACTTCCAGCTCAGCCAGTTGGGCGGCGCGGTTTTCAGCCGAAGTTTTGCGGTCTGCTGCGGCTTTTTCCAGCTCAGCGCGACGCTCTTCGAACGCAGCCACGTTGGCAGCGGTCGCAGCGGTAGCTTTGCCGTAAGGCAGCAGGTAGTTACGACCGTAACCAGCCTTAACGTTCACTTTGTCACCCAGGTTGCCCAGGTTGGTGACTTTTTCCAGAAGGATCAGTTGCATGTGAAAATCCTCTTAACTTTTAACCTTCACCGTTCGCGTTATCGGCGTCTTTCGACTGCAGACGACCGCGAAAATCAATCAGGCTGTCGACGATGGCCAAGACCACCAGCAACGGATAGATCAGCTGCATGAACAGCAACAGCGTTACGTACAACCCGACCAGCCAGAATCGGCCCAGTCGCTTTTGCGCCACCAGCCCGTGAATCAGGGCCAGCCCGGCGAATACCAGCGGTACACTGCACAACGGCGTCAACATCGCCAACTGGGAACCGAAGTTCGGCCCCAGCAGCATGAACGCCAGCAGTAACATCGCCAGCCCCAGCGGGAATCGGATGGCGCGAAACTCGCGACCAAATCCACCCGGGTTGTACAACAACGCCTGCCAGTAGCGCCCGACAAGCAGGCTCAGCACACTGACGATTTGCAACAAGGCCGCAATCAAGCCGGTCAGGACCGGTGCAATCAGGGACGCGAAACGCGCTTGCTCATCTACCGACAACTTCTGGTAGACATCACCGAGTAGCGACGGCATGACCTTTATCAAGGCCTGCGCCAGCATCTCGATTTGGGGAGCAAAAGCTGTCCCCAGCACCACTGCAAACACCACTCCCATCGCTATGCTGACCAGCAGCACGCGGTTCCAGGACTCGCTTGCGCGCAAAACCAACGCAAGGCTCGAAGACCCCAGCAGCACCAGAAGTGCCCGTGGGTCATCGGAGTAAAGCCACCAGACCAAGGCCGGCAGCAGTCCCAGAGCAAGTACGCCAATGGCGTCCTTCAATCCGCGCCGCAGGAGCACGAGGCATCCAGCGGCAGCACCCAACCAATACAACAACGGCAATGTCGCGCATCCAGCCACTACCAGAGTGGCCTGCACACGGCCGCGCATGATGAACTCAGCTATGGCGCGCATGCATTCAATCCTTTGCTACGTGTCGACTGCCCGGTCTCAGCGGCCGTGGCTGTCGGTGTAGGCCAGCAGGGCCAGGAAGCGGGCGCGCTTGATAGCGTTTTCCATCTTACGCTGATAACGAGCTTTGTTACCGGTGATACTGATTGGAACGATTTTGCCGTTCTCG
>NZ_JBIUXZ010000017.1:11042-11333 GCF_044744265.1 Pseudomonas sp. NPDC087342 | reverse complement strand
TTTGTAATCGATCTCTTTCACGTCTTCAGCGGTGAAGCGGCAGAATTTACGACGACGGAAGAAACGTGCCATGTAATAGGCTCCTCAAAAGGTCCGTGGATTACTCGTCAGCGTTATCGCTGTTGTCGCTGTCATCACTGTCAACGCCTTCGGCGTCGGAGTGCTCAGGACGGTCGCGACGCTCACGGCGCTCACTGCGGTTTTCTTCAGCCTTGAGCATCTCGGATTGGCCGGTAACGGCTTCTTCGCGACGGATGACCAGGTTACGGATCACTGCATCGTTGTAGCGGT
>NZ_JBIUXZ010000017.1:6662-11032 GCF_044744265.1 Pseudomonas sp. NPDC087342 | reverse complement strand
GATCCGCTTGGGGTAACGCTCTACCATGCCGCCGACTTGCTCGCTTTGATCCGGGTGGACCAAAAAGATGATTTCGTAATGACGCATGAATGCTCCTTACGGGTTGTAGCCTGCCGCTCAAAAGCGGTCAGACAAGGAGTGAATGACACTTATGGACTTGCTTGCGATAGACACATGCGTGCCTGCCGTCACAGCAAGGGGCGCAATTGTAGAGAAGGGACAGGAGAGGTGCAAGGCAATTGGTGATTATTTGAACAGTTCGTTCAGCCGCCATTTTTTGCCTCGCCACAAACCACTGTGGGAGCGAGCCTGCTCGCGAAGGGGGCACAACATTCAACATTGATGCTGAATGTTACGCCGCTTTCGCGAGCAGGCTCACTCCCACAGGGATTACAGCTGACTCAGGACTTTTTGCCGGTTCCGGCAGCAGCTTTTACACTGCGCTGGCGCTGGGCTTCGAACAGACAGACGCCCGTCGCTACGGAAACGTTGAGGCTGCTGACGCTGCCGGCCATCGGCAAGTGCACCAGGTAGTCGCACAGATCACGAGTCAGGCGACGCATGCCGCTGCCTTCCGCGCCCATGATCAGGATGGTCGGACCGGTCATGTCATGCTGATACAGGCTCTGCTCAGCCTCGCCCGCCGTACCGACGACCCACAAGCCACGCTGCTTGAGTTTTTCCAGGGTGCGCGCCAGGTTGGTCACGGCAACCAACGGAATCACTTCCGCCGCGCCGCAGGCCACTTTACGTACCGTCGGGGTCAGGGTGGCCGACTTGTCTTTCGGCACGATCACCGCCAGCGCACCGGCCGCATCGGCCGAACGCAAGCAAGCGCCGAGGTTGTGCGGATCGGTCACGCCGTCGAGCACCAGCAGCAGCGGTGCGCCTTCGGAGCGATCGAGCAGCTCGTCGAGCATCGCCTCGCCCCAGACCTGGCTCGGACTCACGTCCGCGACCACGCCTTGGTGCACGCCTTCGACCCACGCATCCAGCTCGCGACGTTCGGCGTTGCCGACAGGCACGCGATTGTCGTTTGCCAGCTGGATCAGGGTCTGAACCCGCGGATCGCTGCGGCCTTCAGCCAACCAGATCTGCTTGACGCGTTTTGGGTGGTGACGCAACAACGCTTCTACCGCATGCACGCCGTAGATTTTTTCCAACTGACTCATGACTTGGCCTTAGGTTTACGCGCCCCGCCGCTTTTGGCAGCTGGAGCCGAGCCCGATTTTGGCGGGCCTTTACGGTGTTTGCTCGGCTTGCTGCCGGGAGCCTTGTCAGGCGCCGACCGTCCGGTCTTTCCCCCAGACGCCGCTTTACCGCCGCTTTTCGCTTCAGACAGCAACGCCTGTTTCAGTTCACGACTTTTACGCAGCTCGGCGTTTTTCGCCGCTGCATCGCTCGGGCGATAAGCTTCGGGCGCTTTTTCCTTGGCAGGACGACGACCGGTTTTCGCCGGGGCCGGTTCTGCGGCGGTTTTAGCTGCAGTCTTGGCGGCTGGCTCAGCTTTTTCGTTACCGCGCTTCTTGCGACCGATCGGCGCACTGATGGTCTTTTCAGCCATCTCGAAGTCGATCTTGCGTTCGTCGAGGTCGACGCGCATCACGCGTACTTCAACGGTGTCGCCGAGGCGGAAGCTGCGACCGGTACGTTCACCGGCGAGGCGGTGATGCACAGGATCGAAGTGGTAGTAGTCGCCCGGCAGCGCGGTGACATGCACCAGGCCTTCGACGTAGATGTCGGTCAGCTCGACGAACAGGCCGAAACCGGTCACGGCGGTGATCACACCCGGGAACGATTCGCCCACGCGATCTTTCATGAACTCGCACTTGAGCCAGTTCACCACGTCGCGGGTCGCTTCGTCGGCACGGCGCTCGCTCATCGAGCACTGCTCGCCGAGTTGCTCCAGGGCCGCTTCGTCGTACGGATAAATCCGCGCCTTCGGAATGGTCATCGCACCGGCACGGCGAACGTGCGGCGTGTCTTGCTTGGAGTGGATAACGCTGCGGATCGCCCGGTGCGTGAGCAAGTCCGGGTAGCGGCGGATCGGCGAGGTGAAGTGGGTATAGGCTTCGTAATTCAGGCCGAAGTGGCCCTGGTTATCAGCGCTATACACCGCTTGGCTCAACGAACGCAGCATGACGGTCTGGATCAGATGGAAATCCGGACGGTCCTTGATGCTCGCCAGCAACGCCTGGTAATCCTTCGGCGACGGGCCGTCCTTGCCTTTGTGCAGGGACAGGCCGAGCTCGCCGAGGAAGGCGCGCAGTTTTTCCAGACGCTCCGGTGGCGGACCGTTGTGCACGCGATACAGCGCAGGAATTTCGTGCTTCTTCAGAAACTCAGCGGTGGCCACGTTGGCCGCCAGCATGCATTCCTCGATCAGCTTGTGCGCATCGTTACGCACGGTCGGACGGATTTCGGCGATCTTACGCTCGGTGCCGAAGATGATCCGAGTTTCCTGGGTTTCGAAATCGATCGCGCCACGCACGTGACGAGCGCCCAGCAGCACTTTGTACAGTGCATAAAGCTGCTTGAGGTGTGGCAGAACGTCGGTGTACTCGCCGCGAAGCTGACGTGCTTCCGTGAGTTTCGGCGTTTCGAGCATCGCGCTGACTTTGTTGTAGGTCAGGCGAGCATGGGAGTGAATCACCGCTTCGTAGAAGCAGTAGTCGGTCATCTCGCCAGATTTGGAGATGGTCATCTCGCAAACCATGGCCAGGCGATCGACGTGCGGATTCAGCGAGCACAGGCCATTGGACAACTGCTCAGGAAGCATCGGCACCACGCGCTCGGGGAAGTACACCGAGTTGCCGCGAACCTGGGATTCGTTGTCCAGCGCCGAACCAATCTTCACGTAGCTGGAGACGTCGGCAATCGCCACGTACAACTTCCAGCCACCGGAGAACAGGCGCAGCTTGCCTGGCTTGGATTCGCAGTAAACCGCGTCATCGAAGTCGCGCGCATCTTCACCGTCGATGGTCACGAACGGCAGATGGCGCAGGTCGATGCGCTTCTCTTTGTCTTTCTCTTCGACTTCAGGCTTGAGCTTGGCGGCTTCTTTCAACACCGCCTCAGGCCATACGTGCGGGATATCGTACGCGCGCAGGGCGACATCGATTTCCATGCCCGGCGCCATGTAGTTACCCACGACTTCAACCACGTCGCCTTGCGGCTGGAAGCGTGGCGTCGGCCAGTGAGTGATCTTCACTTCGACGAACTGACCGATCTGCGCGTTGGCGTTGCGGCCCGGGGTGACCAGCACTTCTTGCTGGATCTTCGGGTTATCCGCGACGACGAAGCCGATACCGCCTTCTTCGAAGTAGCGACCGACGATGGTCTCGTGGGCACGGGACACGACTTCGACGATCATGCCTTCGCGGCGACCACGACGGTCGAGGCCGGAAACACGCGCCAGGGCACGGTCGCCGTCGAACACCAGACGCATTTGCGCCGGGCTCATGAACAGATCGTCACTGCCGTCGTCCGGGACCAGGAAGCCGAAGCCGTCACGGTGACCGCTGATGCGGCCCAGGATCAGGTCGAGCTTGTCAACCGGCGCATACGTGCCGCGACGGGTATAGATGAGTTGAGCGTCGCGCTCCATGGCGCGCAGGCGGCGACGCAGGGCTTCGATCTGGTCTTCTGTGGTAAGACCAAACTCCTCGACCAGTTGCTCGCGGTTAGCAGGCGAACCTCGATCAGCAAGGTGCTGAAGGATCAGTTCGCGGCTAGGAATAGGGTTTTCATATTTTTCCGCTTCACGAGCGGCCTCGGGATCGAGGGACTGCCAATCGGCCATTAGAGAGTTTTCACCTTGTCTATATGCGGGTTAGTTTGGCATAGGCGTAATGAAACGGGAAATTTCAGACTGTGACAGCCCATCTAAAGCCCTTTATCGACACCGAGAAACCGAATTAAATGCCATTGGCGAAATTTTCCAGGTTTTTTTGGTGGCAGGGGTTTACAGTTAAAAAGACGCTCCGTATAGTGCGCGCCATCGACGACGCACTAGCGTTACCGATACTGCCCAGATGGTGAAATTGGTAGACACGCCAGCTTCAGGTGCTGGTGACCGCAAGGTCGTGGAAGTTCGAGTCTTCTTCTGGGCACCAATTTCGAGCTTGAGATTAGATCAATTTCAAGGCTCACACAAAAACCCGCGAAAGCGGGTTTTTTGCATTTAGGGCTTCTGATTTATTAAAACCAAATCAGGGGTTTACAGATTAAAAAGCTCTACGTATAGTGCGCCACATCAACAGCGGCAACGTTGCTGATACTGCCCAGATGGTGAAATTGGTAGACACGCCAGCTTCAGGTGCTGGTGACCGCAAGGTCGTGGAAGTTCGAGTCTTCTTCTGGGCACCAAT
>NZ_JBIUXZ010000017.1:0-6564 GCF_044744265.1 Pseudomonas sp. NPDC087342 | reverse complement strand
ATTCAAATTTCAGAGTCGATCTGAAATTTCACAAAAACCCGCGAAAGCGGGTTTTTGCGTTTCTGGCTTTCAAAAACCCCGGAACTGCGCAAGCCCACACCCTCCTGTAGCAGCTGGCGAAGCCTGCGTTCGGCTGCGCAGCAGTCGTAAACCTGCGCACCCGTTTCTTCCGAATGACCGCATTCTCTGATTTCGCGACTGCTGCGCAGCCGAACGCAGGCTTCGCCAGCTGCTACAAAGGCCCGCTCCCCCCCCTCTAGCAAAGCCTCGCCAGCCCCGCAAAGCGCACTTGAGAAACAATATCGTTTATCATTGTTGCAAGTTTTTGCAATGCGACAGTGAGGAACCCTGCGAATGATGTTTCGAAATACCCTGCGCCGAAGTCTGACCTTCACCCTCCTCGGCCTGGCCCTCGCCACTCCCCTCACCCAAGCCGCCGACCCGGTTTCCCTGACGCTCTATAACGGCCAGCACAAGGAAGTCGGCGATGCTGTCGCCAAAGCCTTCGAAGCCAAGACCGGGACTCACGTCAATGTGCGCAAGGGCAGCAGCAACCAGCTCGCCAGCCAGGTCGTCGAAGAAGGTGATCGCTCCCCCGCCGACGTGATCTACACCGAAGAGTCGCCGCCGCTGAACAAACTCGGCGAACAAGGCCTGCTGGCCCAGACCGACGCCGCCACCCTCGCCGTCCTGCCGAAAGATTACGTCGCCGGCAACGGCACCTGGATCGGCATCACTGCCCGGGTCCGCGTGGTCGCTTTCAACCCGAAACTGATCGACGAAAAAGACCTGCCCAAATCGGTCATGGAATTCTCCGACCCCAAATGGCAAGGCAAGGTCGGCTTCGTGCCTACCAGCGGCGCGTTCCAGGAACAAGCCGTAGCGATCATCAAGACCCACGGCATGGACGCTGCCGAAGAATGGCTGACCGGCCTGCGCGCTTTCGGCAAGGTCTACAGCAACAACATGGTGGCACTGAAGGCCGTGGAAAACGGCGAAGTCGCCACGGTGCTGGTGAACAACTACTACTGGTTTGCCTTGCAGCGTGAAAAAGGCCAGCTCGACTCGAAACTGCATTACTTCACCGGCGGCGACGTCGGCGGCTTGATTACGGTTTCCAGCGCTGCCGTGCTGAAGTCCAGCAAACATCCAAAAGAAGCCCAGCAATTTCTCGCCTACATGGCCAGCGAAGAAGGCCAGCGTGTGATCACCCAGACCACCGCCGAATATCCGCTGCACAAAGGCATGGAATCGGATCGCGGGCTCAAGCCGTTCAGCGAACTCGAAGCGCCGAAAGTCACGCCAGCCGATCTCGGCAATGCCGAAGAAGCCCTGGACCTGGAACGTGACGTTGGCTTGAACTGATGAGCGCATCGCTTTCCGCCCCCGCCGCGCGCGGGGGTTACGTGCCACGGCGCAAGCGGCCGTCAATCTGGTTGTTGTTGCCGGTGCTGCTGCTGGTTGTCCTCAGCCTGTTGCCACTGGCGTATGTCGGGCTCAAGACCTGGCAAGCAGGCTGGGCAGAGGCGCTGCACCTGTTGTGGCGACCGTATGTGTTTGGCCTGCTGCGCAACACGCTGTCGCTGATGGTCGGCGTCACTGTGGCGTGCGGTGTGATCGGTTTGTCGCTGGCCTGGCTGCTGGAGCGCAGCAATCTGAAGGGACGGCGACTGTGGGGCGTGATCCTGTGCTTGCCGTTCGCTGTGCCGGCGTTTGTCAGCAGCTTCACTTGGGTTTCCTTGAGCGCGCACTTCGAAGGTTTGGGCGGGGCGATTCTGGTGATGACCCTGTCCAAGTATCCGCTGGTGTTTCTGCCGGTGGCGGCGACCCTGCGCAATCTTGATCCATCACTGGAAGAGTCCGCCCGCACCCTTGGGCAGAATCGCTGGGGCGTGTTTTTCAGGATCACCCTGCCGTTGCTCTGGCCGTCGCTTCTGGCTGGCTCGCTATTGATTGCGCTGCACATGCTAGTGGAGTTCGGCGCGCTGTCGATCATCGGCCTGCAAACCTTCACCACCGCGATCTATCAACAGTTCGAGCTGGAATTCAGCAACGCCAACGCAGCGATGTTGTCGGCGGTGCTGCTGGCGCTGTGTCTGGTGTTGTTGTGGCTGGAATTGCGCGTGCGCGGCAAAGGTCGGCACGTGCGTACTGGTCAGGGTGCGGCGCGGCATGCAGAGCAGGTTCGCCTGGGACCTTGGGCCGCCGCCGGACAGGTTTATTGCCTGGCACTGGCGATCATCGGCAGCGGGATTCCGCTGGGGATGCTCGCGTATTGGCTGGCGGTCGGCTCATCGGCAGCGTTTCCGGTGGCGGCGATCAGCGAGGCTTTGCTGTCGTCCCTGGCACTGTCGCTGGGTGGCGCCGCACTGTGCCTGATTCTGGCGGTGCCGGTTGGGTTGCTGGTGGTGCGCTACAAAGGCCAACTGGCGATCTGGGCCGAGCGCTTGCCGTATCTGCTGCATGCGCTGCCAGGCCTGGTGATTGCGCTGACCCTGGTGTATTTCGCCCTGCACTATGTGCCGGCGCTGTACCAGACGTCGATGTTACTGCTGATCGCTTATGCGCTGTTGTTCCTGCCGCTGGCTCAGGCACCGATTCGCACGGCGCTGAACAAGGCTGCGCCGCAACTGGAAGAAGCGGCTCGCACACTGGGCGCATCGTCGTTCAGTGCATTCTGCCGGGTGACCTTGCCGATTATCTTCCCGGCGTTGGGCGCGGCGTTTGCGCTGGTGTTTCTGGATGCGATGAAGGAATTGACGGCGACGCTGCTACTGAGCCCGACCGGGCTGAACACTCTAGCAACGGAAGTCTGGGCGCATACCGCGAACGTGGAGTTTGCGGCGGCGGCGCCGTATGCGGCGTTGTTGATTTTGGTGTCGGGGTTGCCTGTGTACCTGTTAACAACCCGGATGTATTTGAGCCGTTGAAAAGCTTCGCGGGCAAGCCTCGCTCCTACAGGGGTCGCGTAACCAATGTAGGAGCGAGGCTTGCCCGCGAAGGCGTCAGCCCGACCAATACAAATCCTAAGCCCTGAACTGCCCCAGGCTAGCCTTCAACTGCGCCGCCAACCCATCCAGCACTTTGCCACTGGCCGTGGTTTCCACCACCGCCTGGGCCGCTTTCTCAGCCTGCGCATGAATCGTCTCAACCCGACCCCGCACCGCTTGCGCGCCCTGCGCCTGATGCGCCGCTGCCTGGGTCGCCAGGCCTATCGCCGCATGCACTTGCTCGACCGAGGCCTGCACTGACTGCTGCAACCGAGCGCTGTCACGCAACACCAGCAACCCTTCGCTGGCCTGGCGCCCGGCCTGACCGATGGCCGCTACCGCCTCACGCGCTCCTTGTTGAAGGGCCACGATATGCGCCTGGATGTCGCCGGTAGAACTTTGCGTCTTGCTCGCCAGCGCCCGCACTTCATCGGCCACTACGGCAAACCCACGACCGGTCTCACCGGCACGCGCCGCTTCGATGGCCGCGTTGAGCGCCAGCAGGTTGGTTTGCTCGGCAATCCCGTGGATCACCGTCAGCACCACTTCAATCTGCTCGCTCTGCTGCGCCAGACGCTCGATGACTTTCGCACCGGTATCAACCTGCCCGGCCAATGCTTCGATCAGACTGCCGACTTTCGCCGAGGTCCGGGTGTTCTCATCGGTGGCCGAACGAATATCCACCACTTGCTGCAACGCGGCTTGCATCGCGTGGCTTTCCGACTGCGCTTCATCAGCCATTTGCGACAACGCGCGCAGGCTCTCGGCCACTTCATCGCGCTGCATGCCCGCAGCCGCGTCGGCCCCGGCATTGCGCAAGGTCATGGCGCCGATTTCCACGCCGGTGCGCTGGGCCACGTCGCCCGCTTCGCGCACGATCGGCTGCAACTTATCCACAAAGCGATTGACCGCCGAGGCCATGTCGCCGATTTCGTCCTTGCTGTTGATCTGCACACGCTTGGTCAGGTCACCCTCGCCCGCCGCCAGATCATCCATGGCGGCAATCAGCATTTTCAGGCGATTGACTACGCGACGACCCAGTACCACGGCCAGCAACAGCAACACGCCGAAACCGACCACCGCCAGGCCCATGCCGATGCGCCAGCGCAAAGTGCCCGCCGCTTGTTGCACGGTGCTGGTGGTGTTGGCCTGCATTTCAGACGCCGTGGACTGCGCCGACTTCAGACGCGCGCCCATCGCTGCGGCGCTATCAGCCGCCGCGCCTTTGAGGCTGTCGCCGACCAGTTGATCACTGCTGGCGATCAGCGCGGCAAAGCGCTTGTCCAGCGCTGCCAGATCGACCTCCACCGAAGCGGTAGAAACGCCCATCAAGACCTTGCCGATTTCTACGCCATTGGGGCTGATCGAGGCTTCGAGGTAGTAGACCGACGGATCGTTCTTCGCCGCATCCAGCACTTTGTCCAAGGCGCGCTCGCCCTGGCCTTTCTCCAGCAGCGCTTTGTTGATCGGGTTCTCGCGATTCAAATAGCGGGTCAGGTGCTGGCCGGTGGCGTCGTCGTAGATCACGAACAACACGTTCGGATTGCGCTGGGCCCGGCGGGCGAATTCGGACAGGGTTGGAACGTCGCTGTCCCACATGGCGCGGGGTGCGACCGAGGCCAGAAGCTGCGCCATATCATTGGCGGAGTCCTTCAGGTCTTTTTCCAATGTCCCACGCAATTGCGCCTGCTCGTCCTTCAGACGCGAAGACAGGCCGGCGGTGAGTCGCTGACGGGTATTGGTCGAAAGGCTGTCCAGGCTCGACGTGACTTCACGCCCCGCTTGCTCCAGTTCACCAGAGAGTTTTTGACTGTCAGCACCCAGGCGCACGCCTAGATCGGCCTCCAGCGCAGTGACGGTGCTCCGGGTCAGGGCGACGGCAACCAGCACTTGCACCAAAAGGGCGATACCAAGGGTAACGAACACGGGCCGCAGAAGACGGCTTTGTAACAGTGAGAGAATGGCTGACACGGGATTATCCCTCTGCTTTGACGCCATTAAATTGATGGCACGCCAGAAGGCATAATTACAGCAAAGGTCGTGCCGCCCAACGGGCATAAACGACAAAGGCCCCGATTAAGGGGCCTTTGTGTTTTACATCAACGACTTATTAAGCGAACGGGTGACGCAAAACGATGGTCTCGTTGCGGTCCGGGCCCGTCGAAATAATGTCAATCGGCGCACCGACCAACTCTTCAACGCGTTTGATGTAGTTGCGAGCGGCTTGCGGCAGCTCTTCCAGGGTCTTGGCACCAACGGTGGATTCGGTCCAGCCTGGCATCTCTTCGTACACTGGCTCGAGGCCGATGTAGCTGTCGGCGTCAGTCGGTGCGTCGATCACTGCACCATCCTGGTTCTTGTAGCCAACACAGATGTTGATGGTTTCCAGGCCGTCCAGCACGTCCAGTTTGGTCAGGCACAGGCCCGAGATGCTGTTGACGTCGATAGCGCGACGCAGGATGACGGCATCGAACCAGCCGCAACGACGGGCACGGCCGGTAGTAGCGCCGAACTCGTGGCCACGCTTGGCCAGGAACGCGCCAACGTCGTCGAACAGCTCAGTCGGGAACGGACCCGAACCAACGCGAGTGGTGTAGGCCTTGGTGATGCCGAGGATGTAATCCAGGTACATCGGACCGAAACCCGAACCGGTGGCGATGCCGCCCGCGGTGGTGTTGGAGCTGGTGACATACGGGTAGGTCCCGTGGTCGATGTCCAGCAGGGAGCCTTGGGCGCCTTCGAACATGATGTCTTTGCCAGCGCGACGCAGCTCGTGCAGCTCAGCGGTGACGTCAAGCATCATCGGCTTGAGCAGCTCGGCGTATTCCATGCACTCGTCGAGAGTCTTCTGGAAGTCGATCGCTGGCTCTTTGTAGTAATTGACCAGGACGAAGTTGTGGTAATCCAGCAACTCGCCCAGCTTGGCGGCGAAACGCTCACGATGGAACAGGTCACCGATGCGCAGACCGCGACGGGCGACTTTGTCTTCGTAAGCCGGGCCGATGCCGCGACCGGTCGTACCAATCTTCAGCTCGCCACGGGCCTTTTCACGCGCCTGGTCCAGCGCTACGTGGTAGGACAGGATCAGCGGGCAGGAAGGGCTGATACGCAGGCGCTCGCGCACCGGTACACCTTTCTCTTCCAGCTTGATGATCTCGCGCAGCAGAGCGTCCGGTGCAACCACCACACCGTTGCCGATCAGGCACTGCACGCCTTCGCGCAGCACGCCCGACGGGATCAGGTGCAAGACGGTTTTCTCGCCGTCGATCACCAGGGTGTGACCCGCGTTGTGGCCACCTTGGTAGCGCACTACGGCGGCAGCCTGTTCGGTCAGCAGATCAACGATCTTGCCATTGCCCTCATCACCCCCTTGGGTGCCCAGGACTACGACCTTCTTACCCCTCACACTTGTCCTCAGTCGCGCAAACTTGGTGCCGGCAGCCGCCGGCAGGAAAACTCAAGAAGCCAGCGGCAATACTTGCCAAAGCCCGTTCTGCTGAATCAATTGCCGGTCGCAGTCCGCTTCACGGGCGGCGGCCAATGGTTGCCCAGGCAAAGCCTGAACGACACGCTG
>NZ_JBIUXZ010000016.1:0-115990 GCF_044744265.1 Pseudomonas sp. NPDC087342 | reverse complement strand
CACTTGGGCCAGGCAGGCCTGCGGTGATCTGTCGTTGGGGATTGAACAGGACGATTTGGCCCGTTGGGCCACCGCTGCGGGACTCGTTCCCGGGGAAAGCCTCTATGTAGGCTTACGCAATGGTTTCCAGATCCAGGTCCGCCATTTTCAGCGGCCGACTGGCGACACTCACCATCGGTAAATTCAGGAAAACATCGAGATGAGCGAATACTCCCTCTTCACCTCCGAGTCCGTGTCTGAAGGGCATCCGGACAAAATCGCCGACCAGATTTCCGATGCGGTGCTGGACGCCATCATTGCTGAAGACAAGTTCGCCCGTGTGGCGTGCGAGACTCTGGTCAAAACCGGCGTTGCAATCATCGCAGGTGAAGTCACCACGTCGGCCTGGGTCGATCTGGAAGAAATCGTGCGTAACGTCATCCTGGACATCGGCTACAACAGCTCCGATGTCGGCTTCGACGGCGCCACTTGCGGTGTGATGAACATCATCGGCAAGCAGTCCCCTGACATCAACCAGGGTGTTGACCGCGCCAAGCCTGAAGATCAGGGCGCCGGCGACCAGGGCCTGATGTTCGGCTACGCCAGCAACGAAACCGACGTGCTGATGCCAGCACCGATCACGTTCTCGCACCAGCTTGTGCAAAGGCAAGCCGAGGCCCGTAAATCCGGCCTGCTGCCTTGGCTGCGCCCGGACGCCAAGTCGCAAGTGACTTGCCGTTACGAAGGCGGCAAGGTTGTCGGTATCGACGCCGTTGTACTGTCGACCCAACACAACCCTGAAGTGTCGTACAAAGACCTGCGCGAAGGCGTGATGGAGCTGATCGTCAAGCACGTGCTGCCTGCCGAACTGCTGACCAAAGACACCCAGTTCCACATCAACCCGACTGGCCAGTTCATCATCGGTGGCCCGGTTGGCGACTGCGGCCTGACCGGTCGCAAGATCATCGTCGACAGCTACGGCGGCATGGCTCGTCACGGCGGCGGCGCGTTCTCGGGTAAAGATCCATCGAAGGTTGACCGTTCGGCGGCTTATGCCGGTCGTTATGTAGCCAAGAACATCGTCGCTGCCGGCCTGGCCGAGCGTTGCGAGATTCAGGTTTCCTACGCGATCGGTGTGGCCCAGCCTACGTCGATCTCGCTGAACACCTTCGGCACCGGCAAAATCAGCGACGACAAAATCGTCAAACTGGTTCGCGAAGTGTTCGACCTGCGTCCATACGCAATCACCACCATGCTCGACCTGCTGCACCCGATGTATCAGGAAACCGCTGCGTACGGCCACTTCGGTCGCACTCCGCAAACCAAGACTGTCGGTGACGATACTTTCACCACCTTCACTTGGGAAAAGACCGACCGCGCCGATTCGTTGCGCGCTGCTGCCGGCCTGTAAGACCTTCCCGGCGGTACCAAAAGCCCCGCACGGTTCGCGCCGTGCGGGGCTTTTTATTGGCTGCCGCATTCCCCTGTGGGAGCGAGCCTGCTCGCGAAGAGGCCGGTCGAGTCACTCTGCCACATCCAGTAAAACACCCACCCTGCGCACCACCCAATACTGACCTAGCCTTCAAGCATCCCAACGAGCAAGGACGCTCTAGATGCTCCCCAACCTGCGCCTGTTTTTCGCCCTCCTGCTGACATCCCTGACCGCCAGCGCCACCGACTGCCCAGACTGGCCTCCCGCCCGTGCCCAGGCCGAGATCAACTCTGCCCAACAACAAATCGACTTATGGGACGAGAACTACCACCGCAACGGTCGCTCACTGATTGCAGACGAACTCTACGACCAGTCCCGCGTCCGTCTGACGCAATGGCGCACCTGCTTCAACCTCGGCGCCACTGCCGAGCCGCTACGAACGGCGGGCGGCAAGGTGCCTCATCCCATAGCCCACACTGGTCTGGAAAAAATCCACGATGGGCGCGGCGTCCAACACTGGTTGCGTGAGCGCAAGGACGTCTGGATTCAACCCAAGGTCGATGGCGTGGCGGTGTCATTGATTTATCGCAAAGGCTTGCTGCATCAGGCGATCAGTCGAGGCGATGGAATCAACGGCCAGGACTGGACGGTTTCTGCCCACCAGATCGCCGCCATTCCCCGGCAACTGGCCCGACCGCTGGACTTGTTGGTGCAAGGCGAACTCTACTGGCGCCTGACCGATCACTTGCAAGCCCAAGCCGGTAGCCTCAACGCCCGGGCAACCGTTGCGGGATTGATGGCGCGCAATACGCTGAGTGCCGAGCAGGCTGCCGGGATCGGTCTGTTTGTCTGGAATTGGCCGCAAGGCCCGGCCAGTTTGCCTGCCAGGGTAGCGGTGCTGAGTGAGTTGGGCTTCCCCACCACCGAGGCCTTCAGTCAGCCAATCAATGCCTTCGCCGACGCCGAACGTTGGCGTGATCACTGGTATCGCTCCCCGCTGCCCTTCGCCAGCGACGGTATCGTCCTGCGCCAGGATCAGCGCCCGTCCGCCGAGCGCTGGCAGGCGCGGCCGCCTTATTGGAGCGTCGGCTGGAAATACCCTTTTGCCCAGGCGCTGGCCGAGGTGCGCAAAGTCAATTTCAAGATCGGTCGGACCGGACGGATCACACCAGTGCTGGAGCTTGCGCCAGTGAAACTCGATGACCGCCAGATCAAGCGCGTGAGCGTCAGCTCTCTGCAACGCTGGGAGCAACTGGATATTCGCCCCGGCGATCAGGTCGCCATCAGCCTCGCGGGCCTGACCATTCCAAGGCTCGATGATGTGGTGCTGCGCAGCACCGAACGCCTTGAGGTGAATGCACCGCTGGCGTCGGAATTTCATCACTTGAGTTGCTGGCAACCGACACCGGGGTGTGAGAGTCAATTCCTTGCGCGGCTGACCTGGCTCAGCGGCAAGCAGGGGCTGGCCCTGCCCCACGTCGGCCCTGGCACCTGGGAGAAACTTTTCGAAACAGGCCACCTGAACACCCTGCTGGATTGGTTGACCCTCGATGCTCAAGAGCTTGCTAACATTGATGGCTTCGGCGAGCGCAGCAGCGCTCGTCTTTTAAACAGTTTTGAAAGTGCCCGGCAACGTCCTTTCGCTCGCTGGCTAAAAGCGTTGGGCTTGCCACCGACGGGTCAGGCGCAGCTCGCCGATTCGTGGCAGGTCCTGGCTCAACGCAGCAACGAACAATGGCAAGCCGAAGCAGGCATCGGCCCGGGACGCGCAGCGCAATTGAGCGCGTTTTTCCGCGACCCGCAGGTCCTGGCCTTGAGTGAAACATTACGTGTGGCAGGCATCGACGGTTTTTAGCGACCAACAATGCTTGTCAGCCTGGGAACCCAACGGTGGCGCTGCGCTCAAACAGCCCATTGCCACATCGACCCGATTGCCTTTGCGCATGGAGCTTTTATGAAACTACTTTCACCGCTCGCCCTGCTGGCCGTTTGCGGCGTGTTGGCCACCCCACTGATGGCCGCCGAAGAAATTCCGGAACTGACCGGTTGCGCCGCCAAGAAACAAGGCATCGTCAACCAGATCGAGTTGGCCAAGAGCCACGGCAATGCCGATCAGCAAGCCGGTCTCCAGACCGCCCTGGACGAAGTCACCGCGCACTGCACCGACGCCTCCTTGAAGAAGGAACGCGAGAACAAGGTGCTCGACGCCAAGCATGAAGTCAGCAAACGTCAGGCCGATCTCGACAAGGCCATGAGCAAGGGCGATGCCGAGAAGATCAACAAACGCAAAGACAAACTCGCCGAATCCCGCAAGGAATTGCAGGAAGCGCTGGATGAGTTGGATAAGTAAGCGCGGGTGACATTGTGGCGAGGGGGCTTGCCCCCGTTCGGCTGCGCAGCAGTCGTCAATTGGGCGAACGCGGTCTGCTTTATATTCGCGCTTGCTGATTCTGGGGCCGTTTCACAGCCCAACGGGGGCAAGCCCCCTCGCCACAGGGAACGCACATCGTTCGATCAATGATCCCGAAACTGTTTATGGCACGCACTGCAGGCATCTTCGACTTTCTGCACCGCCGGCCCAAGGTTACTGGCCTTGTACGGCTGGACCTGGCTGGCGATCACCAATTCACCGGTGGCGCTTTCAAGGGTGCGGGCCATTTCCTGGAAGCGTGCCTGCTGCTGCCACACGTTGTCCTTGGCGCTGGTGTGATCTTCTTCGCGCACCTGCGGGAAATGTTTCCATGGCTCATGCGACAACGCGTCGAGTTTCGTCGCGCCTTCAGCGAACTTCGGACCGTCAAACGGAATACGACCACGCAACATGCCACCCAGGTCTTCGCCGGTCTTGAGCATTTGCTTGAAAATCGCCTTGCGCTGACCCAGCGGAGAGTTCGGGTCAACACCGCCGCAGGCAGACAAGGTCAGGCAGGCCAGCAATACAACAGAAAGTCTTTTAAGAGTCATGGTGGCTTCAGGTCACGGGGAACGGCGGCCAGTATCCTCGCGTCATCGTTAAAGACCAATAGCCCTATTATCAATAAGGGTTGTTTGAGCGCATGGAGCACTCAGGCAACCGTCAAAGGAAATTCTCCATGAACAGCCGTTTCAAGGCATGGCGCCCCCGCCTCGCCTGGACCCTTCCGATGGTGGCCGTGCTCGCGGGCTGCACCGGTGGCGAAAACAACACCCCGAAAACCCACGCCCTGGCCACTTATTCCAGCGCAACCTGGGAAGCCTTGCCGGCCGTGTCCGATAGCGACCTTGTAGCGGGCTTCGGCTCCTGGCGCAGCGCTTGCACCCGACTCAAGGCCGACCCGGTCTGGGGCTCGACCTGCGCGGCGTCGGCGAATGTGCCGCAAACCGCCGGAGAGATTCGCGGCTTCCTCAAACAGAACCTGGACGTCTACGGCCTGCGCGCCGCCAACGACAATCCCAACGGCCTGATCACCGGTTACTACGAACCGGTGTACCCCGGCAGCCTGACCCAGACTGAAGTGGCAAACATCCCGGTTTACGGCGTACCCGAGGACATGATCATTGTGTCCCTGGACAGTATTTACCCGGAACTCAAGGGCAAGCGCCTGCGCGGCCGACTTGAAGGTCGCGTGCTCAAGCCATATGACGACGCCGCCACCATTGAGAGCAAAGGGGTCAAGGCACCGGTCGTTGCATGGCTGACAGATCCGATGAACCTGCAATTCCTGCAAATCCAGGGCTCCGGGCGTATCCAGCTCGACAGTGGTCGCCAGTTGCGTATCGCTTATGCCGACCAGAACGGCCACCCGTATCGGCCGATTGGCCGCTGGCTGGTGGATCAGGGTGAGCTGAAGAAAGAAGACGTGACCATGGGCGCGATCAGCGCCTGGGCCAAGGCGAATCCGTCGCGTATTCCGCAACTGCTCGGCAGCAACCCCAGCTACGTGTTTTTCACCCAAAACCCGGACAGCAACGAAGGGCCGCGCGGCTCGCTGAACGTTCCACTCACGGCTGGCTACAGCGCGGCGGTGGATCGCAAGGTGATTCCGTTGGGCAGTCTGTTGTGGCTATCGACCACCAAACCGGACGGCAGCGCACTGGTTCGCCCGGTAGCCGCTCAGGACACGGGCGGCGCGATTGCCGGCGAAGTCCGGGCGGACCTGTTCTGGGGCACCGGCGAAGCGGCCGGGCAACTGGCCGGGGACATGAAACAGCAGGGGCAAATCTGGATGTTGTGGCCTAAGGGTGCGGCGTTGCCGACAGTTCCTCAGGTGGCTGATGCGGTGAAGCCTTGAGCCCTTTATTGGCCGTTCGATAGCTTTCGCGAGCAGGCTCGCTCCCACAAAGGAATGCATTTCCCTTGTGGGAGCGAGCCTGCTCGCGAAGAGGACCTAACTACCACCAAAAATCCCGACAGCCAGCCTCAGACCGACACAAAAAAGAAACTAGCAATCAACCCCATCCCCACAAACCACACCAGCGACCGCAAGATCGCCCAGTCCGCCAGATAACAAATGATGTACAGCAACCGACTGGTGATAAACAGCACCGCCAGCACGTTGACCGTCACCAACTGCGCCGTGCCCACCAGATGCGCCACGATCACCGCAATCGCAAACGCCGGCATCACCTCAAAACTGTTCAACTGCGCCGCATGCGCCCGTCTGGCGAAACCATTCAGCGACTCAAGAAAGTCCCGGGGATCATGGTTGTCTTGCAACCGGTACCCGCCACTGGCCTTGGCAACGGCCGTGCAGATATACGGCAGGAAAATCGCGATCAAAACGCACCACAGAGCAACCGTCATAAAGCAGTCCCTTCTTCAATTTAAAAAATTCGGGGGCCAGTCAAAACTTCATCACCAGCATGCCGATCAGCACCAACCCACAGGCTAAGAGCCGTGGCCGGCCGAAAGGTTCTTTCAAGTAGCGCATGCCGAACAACACCACCAGGATCACGCTGATCTCGCGCAGCGCCGCCGCTTCGGCAATCGAGCCCAGTTGCATGGCCCACAGCACCAAAGCGTAGCTGAACAACACACAAAACCCGACCGCCAGCCCCAGTCGCCACTGCTCACGCCAAAACAGCATGAACGCCGGACGTTTGCGTACCAACGCCAGTAACGGGAAAGGCCAGGCACTGAGCAGCGTGACCCAGACCAGGTAGTCCAGCGGATGCGACCAGCGCCGCAAGGCCTGGCCATCGATGAAGGTGTAACAGCCGATGCACAGGCCGATCAGCGCCACCACCGGCAGCATCGACCACGGCAAGCGTGCACCGCCACCGCCCTGCCAGAGCAGGCACAGCATGCCGAACGGGATCAGCAAAATGCCGAAGATCTGCTGATGCGTCAGCACTTCCCCGGCGAAGATCAGCGTCAGCGCCAGCACCACCAGTGGCGACAACCCACGCATCAGCGGATAGACCAGCCCCAAGTCACCGACCCGATAGGCCTGAATAAGCAGATAGCGATACAGCAACTCGAACGCTGCCGATGCCAGAATCCATGGCCATATTTCCATGGGCGGCAGGTTCACGAACGGCAGCATCACGGCGACAAACAACATCGCCACGCTGTCCATGCAAGCCACTACCAGCAACCGCTCGGCGCTGAATTTGATCAGGGTATTCCACGCCGCATGCAACAGCGCCGCCACCAACACCAGTGCTGTTGCAAGCACGGCCCACTCCTTTTGTTGCCCGCCGCGCCCCCGTAGGAGCGAGGCTTGCCCGCGAAGGCAATCTCAAGAACACCTTCGCGGGCAAGCCTCGCTCCGACAAGAGGCAGGCAGATAATTGATTCGCCATATGTCCGCAGCTGTTTATACTGCAAGCGACCACGCCGCACTCAGTTGCGCACAGACTAATTCCAATAATTTCTGCCCCCGCCCGTCCTCCTCGAGAACGGTCGATGGCCTGCGTATGCCTGATCAGAGCGTCAAGACTACCGACAGAGACCTTGCGCATGCCACTCGCCTTGCTTGCCCTCGCTGTTGCCGCGTTCGGCATCGGCACCACTGAATTCGTCATCATGGGCTTACTGCCCGATGTTGCCCGCGACCTCGCCGTGAGCATTCCCCACGCCGGCCTGCTGATCACCGGTTACGCCCTGGGCGTAGTGTTCGGCGCGCCGATCCTGGCGATCGGCACCGCCAACATGCCACGCAAAGCCACGCTATTGGGGATGACGTTGATGTTTATCCTCGGCAACATTCTGTGTGCACTGGCGCCGAATTACGCGACGCTGATGGCCGCCCGGGTGGTCACCGCGCTGTGCCACGGCGCGTTCTTCGGTATCGGCTCAGTGGTCGCGGCAGGTTTGGTCGCTCCAAACAAACGCGCCCAGGCGATTGCCATGATGTTCACCGGCCTGACCCTGGCAAATGTGCTCGGCGTGCCACTGGGCACCGCACTCGGGCAGTACGCCGGTTGGCGCTCGACGTTCTGGGCCGTGTCAGTGATCGGTGTGATCGCGGCCATTGCCCAGTGGGTCTGGCTGCCGAAAGACATCGCCATGGACAAGGCCAACCTGGCCAGTGAGTTCAAGGTGCTGGGCAAGGTCAATGTGTTGTTGGCCTTGGGCATGAGCGTGCTGGCGTCCACCAGTCTGTTCAGCGTGTTCACCTACATCGCGCCGATCCTGCAAGACATCACCGGCGTCAGTCCCCACGGCGTGACCCTCATGTTGCTGTTGTTCGGCGTCGGCCTGACGGCGGGCAGCATGCTTGGCGGTCGGCTGGCAGACAGTCGCTTGCTGCCTTCGCTGGTCGGCATGGCGCTGGCGGTCATGGTGGTGTTGGCGGCGTTCAGCCAGACCAGCCATTCGGTGATTCCGGCGGCAATTACGCTGGTGTTGTGGGGGATTTTTGCGTTCGCCCTGTGCCCGATCCTGCAACTGCTGATCATCGATCAGGCGCATGAAGCGCCGAACCTGGGTTCGACGTTGAACCAGAGTGCATTCAATCTCGGCAATGCCGCCGGCGCGTGGATTGGCGGGCTGGTGGTTGCCAGCGGCGCGGACCTGGCCGACTTGCCATGGACCGGCGCGCTGGTCAGTGGCCTGACGGTGCTGACGGCGCTTTTCTATATCTACCTGCAACGTCGTGGCGCGACTGCGGTCAATGTGTCCGGCTGAATAATTGCGTTGCTCCTGAGATTGCTTTCGCGGGCAAGCCTCGCTCCTACAGGACTTACACAATCCCCTGTAGGAGCGAGGCTTGCCCGCGAAGAAGCCAACTCGATCCAACTGCCTCAACCCCGATTTCTCACCCCTCATCCAAAGGACCCCGGATGCTTGAACTTGTCGCTGCGTTTATCTGCCTCACCTCCCTCCTCACCTACGTGAATTTCCGTTTCATCGGCCTGCCGCCGACCATCGGCGTGATGGTCACCGCGCTGATGTTTTCCCTGCTGCTGCAAGGCCTGAGCTTCATCGGTTACCCAGGCCTGGAAGAACGTGTGCAGCAACTGATCGGCCAGATCGACTTCGGTGATCTGCTGATGAACTGGATGCTGTCGTTCCTGCTGTTCGCCGGCGCGTTGCACGTCAACCTGAACGACCTGCGCAGTTACCGTTGGCCCATCGGTCTACTGGCGACGTTCGGTGTGTTGATCGCCACGGCGGTGATCGGCAGCCTCGCCTATTACATTTTTGCCCTGTTCGGCTGGCACGTGAGCTTCCTCTATTGCCTGCTGTTCGGCGCGCTGATTTCCCCCACCGATCCGATCGCAGTACTCGGCGTGCTGCGGACTGCCAACGCGTCCAAGCCGCTGAAAACCACGATCGTCGGCGAGTCGCTGTTCAATGACGGCACGGCGGTGGTGGTGTTCACCGTGTTGCTCGGCATCGCGCAACTGGGTGAAACCCCGACCGTCGGCGCCACGGCCATGCTGTTCGTCCACGAGGCGATTGGCGGTGTGCTGTTCGGCGGGCTTATCGGTTATCTGGTGTACCTGATGATCAAGAGCATCGAGCAGCATCAGATCGAAGTGATGCTGACCCTGGCGCTGGTGATCGGCGGTTCGGCCATGGCCTCGGAACTGCACGTATCCGCACCGATTGCGATGGTGGTCGCCGGCCTGATCATCGGCAACCTGGGGCGCAACCTGGCGATGAACGACATGACCCGAAAGTACCTGGACGGTTTCTGGGAGTTGCTCGATGACATGCTCAATGCCTTGCTGTTCGCGCTGATCGGCATGGAGCTGTTGCTGCTGCCGTTCAACTGGCTGCACGTACTGGCCGCAAGTTTGCTGGCGCTGGCCATTCTGCTGTCGCGCCTGCTGACAGTGGCCCCGGCAATCCTGCTGCTGCGGCGCTGGCGCACGGTGCCGCGCGGGACGATCCGGATTCTGACGTGGGGTGGTTTGCGCGGCGGTGTTTCGGTGGCGCTGGCCCTGGCGTTGCCGCTGGGCCCGGAACGCGATCTGATCTTGAGCATCACCTACATTGTGGTGTTGTCGTCGATCCTGTTGCAGGGTTTGAGCATCGGCAAACTGGTCAAGCACGTGACCAAGGATGAGCCTGCGCCAACGGCACAGGCTGAGCATCACTGATTACTTCTTGAGCTTGCGCGGATCGGCCTGCTGATCCGTGCCCAGCTTCGGCGGCCCGCTTTCGCTGCGGATCTGCGCATGACTGATCAGCGCAAAGATGCAGCTGCCGCCGATGATGTTGCCGGCCAGCGTCGGCCCGGCGAACACCAGCCAGAAATCCTTCCACGGCAACTCGCCGGCAAACACCAGATACGACACTTCCGCCGAACCGACCACGATGTGGGTGAAATCCCCCAGCGCCATCAGGTAGGTGATGAGGATGATGATCCACATCTTGGCGCTCTCCATGGACGGAATCATCCAGACCATGGTGGCGATCATCCAGCCGGAGATGATGCCTTTGGCGAACATCTGGCTGGCGCTGTTTTCCATGATCTTGCGTCCGATCTCGAGGAAGGCCAGGTCGGTCTTGGTATCGAAAATCGGCAGGTGCAGCATCACGTAGGCCACCAGCAACGTGCCGCACAGGTTGCCAAACAGCACGACGCCCCATAGACGGATCAAACGACCGAAATTATTCAGCGTGGGCTTGGTCATGACCGGCAGCACGGCGGTCAGGGTGTTTTCGGTGAACAGTTGCTGGCGCGCCAGGATCACCGCGAGGAAACCCGCGCAGTAGCCGAAACTGGCAATAACCTTGAAACCTTCACCGTCCGGCAGCCGGGAGTTGAGCAACCCCATGGCCATCAGCGACAGGCCCATGGTCAGGCCCGCTGCGAGGGCCGACCACCAAAGGGCGGCGACGCTGCGCTCGAGTTCCTGATCACCCTGGGTGCGGATGATTTCATGCAGCACCGCCGCACGGGGCGGCTGGTTCTTTTCGACGTCATGCTGTTCTTCAGCCGAGAGGTTCGGGGTCTTGCCGTCTTTTTGAGTGTCCATGGAGCTCCGGAACCGGTGGCGTGTCATGTACGTACGACACGCGGGGTTCGGAGCTGTTCACTGAACGCCCAACGAAACCTTCTCTGTAGGAGCGAGGCTTGCCCGCGAAGGGCCCACCTCGGTTTTGGTGGTGAGGCAAATGACGCCTTCGCGAGCAAGCTTCGCTCCTACAGGGCTCGCATTACTCGCTGGCGACTTCATCCTTGAACTGGTCTTTGACGTACAGGATCTCGGTCCGCCCGTGCGGTGCCGGCAAGCCGTCCTCACCGAGGTTGACGAAGACCATGCGCTCTACCGTGAGGATGCTTTTGCGCGTGATCTTGTTGCGCACTTCGCAGGTCAGGGTGATGGAGGTGCGGCCGAACTCGGTGGCGGTGATGCCCAGTTCGATGATGTCGCCCTGGCGCGAGGCGCTGACGAAGTTGATTTCGGAAATGTACTTGGTGACCACGCGCTGGTTGCCCAGCTGGACGATCGCATAGATCGCCGCTTCTTCGTCGATCCAGCGCAACAGGCTGCCGCCGAATAGCGTGCCGTTGGGGTTCAAGTCTTCGGGTTTTACCCATTTGCGGGTGTGGAAATTCATATTCACTCCTGAGCGTCTTGCCGAATGATGGGCGCCATCATGGCAGAGCCCGACCTAGAGCTCTATTAAGCATCCACTATGGTCTCGATTACCGTTCAGACATTGACCAACAGAAACCCTTTAGAAGATGAGATTAGCCCGCTATAATCGCCACCGTTTCAGAACGGTAACTTTTCATTGATACCGTTTTCCCGCCACCTGTCCGAGGGGCGCTGCAGCAGGTCAAACCTGTCAGGCTCGGATGGGGCGTTGCCTGGTCTCATCGACCGGACACTAAACGCACAACGGCGCCCATTCGCATACATTACGAATGGAGGCTCATCATGAGCGCTGTTATCACGCCTGCAGATTTTACCGATTACAAAGTTGCCGACATGTCCCTGGCTGCCTGGGGTCGTCGCGAAACCATCATCGCCGAATCCGAAATGCCAGCCCTGATGGGTCTGCGCCGCAAATACGCCGGTGAGCAGCCACTCAAAGGCGCCAAGATTCTCGGCTGCATCCACATGACCATTCAGACTGCCGTGCTGATCGAAACCCTGGTTGCCCTGGGTGCCGAAGTTCGCTGGTCGTCCTGCAACATTTTCTCGACTCAAGACCAGGCCGCTGCTGCCATCGCCGCTGCCGGCATCGCTGTTTACGCCTGGAAAGGCGAAACCGAAGAAGAGTACGAGTGGTGCCTTGAGCAAACCATCCTGAAAGATGGCGCGCCTTGGGATGCCAACATGATCCTCGACGACGGCGGCGACCTGACCGAGCTGCTGCACAAGAAATATCCGGCGATCCTGGACCGCGTCCACGGCGTCACCGAAGAAACCACCACTGGCGTTCACCGCCTGCTGGACATGCTGGCCAAGGGCGAACTGAAAATCCCGGCCATCAACGTCAACGACTCGGTCACCAAGAGCAAGAACGACAACAAGTACGGCTGCCGTCACAGCCTGAACGATGCCATCAAGCGCGGTACCGACCACCTGCTGTCCGGCAAGCAAGCGCTGGTCATCGGTTACGGTGACGTGGGCAAGGGCTCGGCCCAGTCCCTGCGTCAGGAAGGCATGATCGTTAAAGTCTCCGAAGTCGACCCGATCTGCGCCATGCAAGCCTGCATGGACGGTTTCGAACTGGTTTCGCCGTTCATCGACGGGATCAACACCGGCACCGAAGAAAGCATCGACAAAGCACTGCTGGGCAAGATCGACCTGATCGTGACCACCACCGGCAACGTCAATGTTTGCGACTCGAACATGCTCAAAGCCCTGAAGAAGCGCGCTGTTGTCTGCAACATCGGCCACTTCGACAACGAAATCGACACCGCTTTCATGCGCAAGAACTGGGCATGGGAAGAAGTGAAGCCACAGGTTCACAAAATCCACCGTACCGGTCCTGGCGCATTCGATGCCCAGAACGACGACTACCTGATCCTGCTGGCCGAAGGCCGTCTGGTTAACCTGGGTAACGCCACCGGTCACCCGAGCCGCATCATGGACGGTTCGTTCGCCAACCAGGTTCTGGCTCAGATCTTCCTGTTCGGCCAGAAGTACGCCGACCTGTCGCCAGCCCAGAAAGCCGAGCGCCTGACGGTTGAAGTACTGCCGAAGAAACTCGACGAAGAAGTGGCCCTGGAAATGGTCCGCGGTTTCGGCGGCGTCGTGACTCAACTGACCAAGACCCAGGCCGACTACATCGGCGTGACCGTCGAAGGTCCGTTCAAGCCGCACGCATACCGCTACTGATCGGTCCTGATGTCCGCCCTGCATTGTGGGGCGGACTCATCGCTCTGTAGGAGCGAAGCTTGCTCGCGAACTCTTCACCACGGTGTTCCTGAAACACCGCGGTGCCAGAATTCGCGAGCAAGCTTCGCTCCTACAGTAAGCGCAGCGCCTGCAAGGCTTAAGCGTTTCCAAGGATATGACCATGTCCCAAGACCGTCGCTACAGCTTCGAGTTCTTCCCTACGAAGACCGACGCTGGGCATGAAAAGCTACTCGCCACTGCCCGTCAGCTGGCAACTTACAACCCCGATTTCTTCTCCTGCACCTATGGCGCTGGCGGTTCGACCCGTGATCGCACCATCAACACCGTGTTGCAGCTCGAAAGCGAAGTCAAAGTCCCTGCCGCACCGCATCTGTCTTGCGTGGGCGACAGCAAGGACGACCTGCGTGGCCTGCTGACGCAATACAAGGCCGCCGGCATTACTCGCATCGTTGCCCTGCGCGGTGACCTGCCTTCGGGCATGGGCATGGCCAGCGGTGAACTGCGCCACGCCAACGACCTGGTTGAATTCATCCGTGAAGAAACCGGCGATCATTTCCACATCGAAGTCGCCGCCTACCCGGAAATGCATCCGCAGGCGCGCAATTTCGAAGACGATCTGAACAACTTCGTGCGCAAGGCCAACGCTGGCGCCGACAGTGCAATCACCCAGTACTTCTTCAACGCCGACAGCTACTTCTACTTCGTCGAGCGTGTACGGGCGATGGGCGTGAACATCCCGATCGTGCCGGGGATCATGCCGATCACCAACTACAGCAAACTTGCGCGCTTCTCCGATGCCTGCGGTGCGGAAATCCCGCGCTGGATCCGCAAGCAACTGGAAGCCTACGGCGACGACACCCAGAGCATTCAAGGCTTTGGTGAGCAAGTCATCACCGAGATGTGCGAACGCCTGCTGCAAGGTGGCGCGCCAGGGTTGCACTTCTACACGTTGAACCAGGCTGAACCGAGTCTGGCGGTGTGGAATAACCTGAAGCTGCCGCGGTAAAAGTCGTACAAGCAAGATCAAAAGATCGCAGCCTTCGGCAGCGCTTACATTGGGTTTGTGTAATCCCTGTAGGCGCTGGCGAAGTCTGCGATCTTTTGCTTTCAACGCCCTTTTATTGTGCGGCAACACACTGAGGTAGAGCTTCTGCGGCCAGTTTCTGGCTCTTTACGGTTTCTCGTCGTAATCTCAAGCCATGCCTTTGATCTCGCAGCTCCTGACCGTGCTTCTTTTCACTTGCCTGAGCTTTGCCGCTCGGGGCGAGAAATTGCGCATTGTCACGGAGCCGTGGGCACCTTACGTGTACGAGGAAAACGGCAAATCCCTGGGCCTGGACTACGAAACCACGGCCATCGTTTTCAAACGCCTGGGGATTGAAGTGGAATGGCAGTTCCTGCCGTGGAAGCGTTGCCTGTCGATGCTCGACACCGGCCAGGCCGACGGTGCGCTGGATATTTTCCACAGCGATGAGCGTGACGCCACCCTGCTTTACCCCAGCGAACCGCTCTCTGAAGTCGAGTTCGTGATGTTCTACGCCAACGAGCGGCCGCATCCGTTCAGCACCCTTAATGACCTGAAAGGCCTGACCATCGGCACTTCGCCAGGTTATCTGTACAGCGAGGACTTCAGCGGCTCGACGCTGTTTACCCGCGAGCCTGCGCCGACCCACGAAGCCAACTTCGGCAAACTGCTGCGCGGACGGATCGACCTGCTGATCACTGATCGCCGGGTCGGCCAACATTTGCTGGATGAGCTGAAGATCCGCGATCAGATCACCGAAAACCCCACGATCATCAGCCACCAGAGCCAATTTCTGGCGGTTCGGCGCAACGCCGGCATGGATTTGCTGGTGCAGCGCTTTGGCGCCGAACTCAAGCGTTTCAAGCGCGAGCCCGCGTATGCGGAGCTGAGCGCCCGTTATGGCGCAAGTCCCGGCCCCGATATCAAAGCTACAACCGCCACCGCCGTCCGCGAGAAAACCGTTGAGCAGCAGGAAAGCGGCGCGCAGTGATTGCTCTGTTATACTCCGGCCTTCCCGCCAGGCTCACGCCCGGACGCTCGGAATCGTTCAAGGCATCTCGACCCCGCTACAGCGCAGCTTTTCAGCCCGCGCGAGCGCTCCAGACGAGCCTTCGAAACCCAGCAGGACCGGACGGGATTGCGTTCCTCTTAAACGCCATTCGCGCCAGGCAAGACTCCCATTGGGCCAAGCCCTAACTAAAACAGGATTACTCATGTCCTTTGCTTCCCTCGGTCTCTCCGAGGCTTTAGTCCGCGCCATCGAGGCAGCGGGCTATACCGAGCCTACTCCGGTGCAACAGCGGGCCATTCCCGCCGTGTTGCAAGGTCGCGACCTGATGGTCGCGGCTCAGACAGGTACTGGTAAAACCGGCGGCTTCGCCCTTCCGATTCTGGAGCGGTTGTTCCCCAACGGTCACCCGGACAAATCCCAGCGTCACGGCCCGCGCCAACCGCGCGTACTGGTCCTGACCCCTACCCGCGAACTCGCGGCTCAAGTACACGAGAGCTTCAAGGTCTATGCCCGTGACCTGAAGTTCGTCAGCGCCTGCATTTTCGGCGGCGTCGGCATGAACCCACAGGTTCAGGCCATGTCCCGCGGTGTTGACGTGCTGGTGGCCTGCCCTGGCCGCCTGCTCGACCTCGCCGGCCAAGGCAGCGTCGATTTGTCCCACGTGGAAATCCTCGTGCTGGACGAAGCCGACCGCATGCTCGACATGGGCTTCGTCCATGACGTGAAAAAGGTCCTCGCCCGTCTGCCGAGCAAACGCCAGAACCTGCTGTTCTCGGCGACGTTCTCCAAAGACATCACCGACCTCGCCGGCAAGCTGCTGCACAACCCGGAACGCATCGAAGTCACGCCGCCGAACACCACGGTCGAGCGTATCGAACAGCGTGTGTTCCGCCTGGCCGCCAGCCACAAGCGTTCGCTGCTGGCGCACCTGATTACCGCTGGCGCCTGGGAACAGGTTCTGGTCTTCACCCGCACCAAGCACGGCGCCAACCGCCTGGCCGAGTACCTGGACAAACACGGCCTGAGCGCCGTTGCCATCCACGGTAACAAGAGCCAGAACGCTCGCACCAAAGCCCTGGCCGACTTCAAGGCCGGCGAAGTGCGCATCCTGGTTGCCACCGACATCGCCGCTCGCGGCCTCGACATCGACCAGTTGCCACACGTGGTCAACTTCGAGCTGCCGAACGTCGACGAAGACTACGTGCACCGTATCGGCCGTACTGGCCGCGCCGGCCGCTCGGGCGAGGCGATCTCGCTGGTGGCCCCGGACGAAGAAAAACTGCTGAAAAGCATCGAACGCATGACCAAGCAGAAGATTGCCGACGGCAACCTGATGGGCTTCGACTCCAGCGCTGTAGAAGCCGAGAAACCAGAAGTCCGCGAGCGTCCGGATGTGCGTAACCCGCGCAACCCACGTGGCCCGCGCGGCGACGGTCCGACCGGCACTGGCGGTGGCGGCGGTCGTAAAGACAAAGGCAAGGACAAGGGCGGCAAGGAAAAACCTGCTGCCACTGGCCGTGGCGATCGCCCGGCCCGTGAACACAAACCACGCGAAGGCACCCCGGCGCGCGAGCAACAGCGTCCGGCGCCACGCGCTGCCGCCGCTGATCGTGCTCCGGACGAGTTCCTGGATGACGATGTGGATAACTTCGGTAACCGCGTTGACTACGTGCCTCAGGCCAAACCGGCCCAGGGTCGTGGTCGTCGCCCGGGTGCTCCGGCACAAGGTGCGGCAGCTGGCGCTGGTGCAGGTGCTCCGCGCACCGGCGGCAAGCCGCAGGGTCGCCAAAGCGGTCCACGCAGCAGCGACGGCGCCACCACCGGCACCCCGCCAGCCAAGCGCAGCGGCCCACGCAACGGCGCTCCACGTGACGGTCAGGCCCGTCGCGAAGAGTCCCGCAACCGCCGCCCGGCCCGTGACGACCAGCCTCGTTCGGAACCGGCCGTGCAGAACCCGCGTGGCCCGGCACCGAAGATCATCCATAAAGAGTCGAAAACCGATCGGTTCCCGACTCCTGAGCAACTGGATCAACTGCCAGGTCGCCCGCGCGGCGAAAAACCAGCCTTGCTGACCCGCAATCGCTGAGTTTTTGAAGTAAACAAAAATGCCCCGGATCGCGAGATCCGGGGCATTTTTTTGTGCACTCCACAAACCCGTAGGAGCGAGGCTTGCCCGCGAAGGAGGCGACTCAATTTTTGTGGCGTGTCTGATGGCGCCTTCGCGGGCAAGCCTCGCTCCTACAGGAAATTGGGTCATACACAAGCCGTGTGCACTGAAGACCATGTGGGAGCGAGCTTGCTCGCGATAGCGGTCTGTCAGTTAACTGAGATTTGTCTGATACAACGCCTTCGCGAGCAAGCCCGCTCCCACAGGGGATATGCGATGGTCATGCAAATTTTGGCAGGCATAAAAAAACGCCCCGGATCGCGAGATCGGGGGCGTTTTTGTTGAAGCGGCGAAAGTTACTTCGCTTTGACACCTTCAAAGGTGATGTACAGCTCGACCGCATCGGACGATGGGCCCAGGTCTTTCTGCTTGCCGAAGTCGGAACGCTTCAGGTTGGTAGTACCTTCGAAGCCTGCACGGTAGCCGCCCCATGGATCCTTGCCTTCACCCAGGAAAGTCGCCTTGACCACGATTGGCTTGGTCACACCAGCAATGGTCAGGTCGCCGGTCACGTCAGCAGTGTCTTTGCCAGCGGCGTTTTTGCCGGTGGATTTGACGCTGGTGGAAACGAAGGTGGCTTTAGCAAACTTGCTCGCGTTCAGGAAGTCACCGCTGGCGATGTGCTTGTCACGCTCAGCGTTGTTAGTGAACACGCTGGAAGTGTTCACATTGAACTCGATCTTGCTGTCTTCAGGCTTGGCAGCGTCGAAGCTGAACTTGCCGTCGATATCCTTGAAAGTACCGGTAATGAAGCTGTAGCCCAGGTGGCTGATCTTGAAGTCGACGAAGGCGTGCTGGCCTTCTTTGTCGACGGTGTAGTCAGCAGCCATCACGTTTGCCGACAGCAGAGCAGAACCGATTGCCAGAGCGGCGAGAGTCTTTTTCAACATGCTTTCTATTCCTTTGGAGTCGAGGTTGAACTTCAAGCTTTGCGGCCGAGCATTCGCATCAGCGTCGCATCACGGTCGATAAAGTGGTGCTTCAATGCTGCCAACGCATGGAGACCGGAAAAAATTACCAGTAGCCATGCCAGATACAGATGAATCACACCGGCGGTATCTGCCTGATCCGGTAGTCCGGACACCAGCGCAGGAATCTCAAACAGGCCAAACACCGGAATACCGACACCGTCTGCGGTGGAAATCAGGTAACCGGCAATCATCACAGCGAACAGACTGATGTACAGGAACGCATGGCCGAACTTGGCGCCAAGGCGCGTCATGCGGCTATAGCTCTGCAATGCTGGCGGCGGCGGACTGATGAAACGCCACAACACCCGCAGCAGCATGATGGCGAACAGCGTCAGGCCAATACTTTTGTGCAGGTCCGGCGCGTCTTTGCGCCAGGTGCTGTAGTAATCCAGGCCAACCATCCACAGGCCCAACGCGAACAGCCCGAAGACCACCAACGCCACGCCCCAGTGCAGTAAAACGCTGACCCAACCGTAGCGAGAAGAAGAGTTACGTAGCTGCATTGCCCATATCCCGTGAGAACTGCGACCAAGACTATCGAGTTATCTATCGATTTAAAGCGGAAAATTTCGCTTTGAAATATCGAGAAATACGATCAAGAGTCTGTAATGCATCAGTTAAGGAAAGATTAAAGACCCAATGTGTGAAAAGAAAAGACGTCCAATCAAAGAACACCTCCACCAGAAGGTTTATTCGATTCTTGATAACGGCTTTCTTCAGGCATAAAAAAAGCGCGGCATCGCTGCCGCGCTTTCTATCAACTCAAAGCCTTACTGCGCTTTGGTATCGGTCGCTGCCGGGGTCGTTGCAGCGGGCTTGGCCGCTGGCTTCTTCGCCGGTTCAGCTTTCTTCGCTGCAGGTTTGGCCGGAGCCTTTTTGGCCTCGGTTTTCGCCGCAGGTTTCTTCGCCGCAGGCTTGGTCGCTTTTTTCGCTGGCTCGGCTTTGACCGGTGCCGCAGGCTTCGGTGCTTCCACTGGCGCAGGGGCCGGGGTTGGCACTGGAGCAGGTGTCGGTGCAGGCGGAGCTACTGGTTCTGGCGCCTTGACCGGTTCTGGCTTCTTGTCGTCATCCGACGAGCCACCGAACAGGTTGGTGAAGAAGTTGCCTTTCTTCGCCGCGACTGCGCCGGCCGCTGCAGCGGTGGCTGCTGGAACAACTTTCACAGGCTCAAACGACTTGCCGGCCGCCAGGTCTTCAACCTGACCGGCTGCACGCTGGCCGGTGCGCAATGCGCCTTCCAGAGTGCCTGGGTACAAGGTGTCGGTGTGTTCGCCGGCAAACGCTACGCGTTGCAGCGGACGCTCCCACAGGCGCCAGTATTTGCTGATCTGGCCCGGGCCGAAGGCCAGGTAAGCGCCACCCATCGATGGGTCGGTGCTGTAGCGGCGGATTTCATAGCCGGTGAACGAACCACGGGCCTGTGGATAAAACGCGTGCAGACGGATCAGCACCTGATCGACCATCTGCTTGTCGCCGAAGGCCTGCATCACCCGGGCGTTGTCGCCGGACAGGTTGATCACCACGTTGGCGCCGCCCTTCAGCGCCGGCTCTACCCACAACATGCCGAGGCCGGCGTTGCTGTAGATCTCGCCGGACATCCGCGCCTTGCTTTCCCATACTGGCGTCTTGAACTTCAGCATGATCTGGTCGCGCCAGCCGTAGTTGGTACCCTTGATCGCGCCCATGTGCTGGGCATCCAGCGACGGGGTCATGACGATTTTGCTCAGAGCGCGCAATGGCACCGCAACCACCACGTAGTCAGCCTGGTAGCCCACGCTGCCGACTTTGACGGTCACGCCGTCCTTGTCTTGGGTGATGGCCGATACCGGGGAGCTGGTCTTGATGGTTTTCAGCTGTTTGACGAAGGCCTGAGCCAGTACAGGGCTGCCGCCGAGCAGGCGCGAAGCGCGCAGGTCACGGTCGGAAACACCCCGGTAAACCCGGTTCTGCTGAGCAAAGTACAGCAGCGACAGGCGCGAAGGTTCGTCGTAATGGGTCCGAATCTCCTGGTTGATCAATTGGCGAGCCGTGGCTGGCAATGCCAGACGGTCGAGCCAGTTGGAGACGTTGATCTGATCCAGGGCATGCAGCGTGTTGTTCGCTGCCGGGTTTTGCGGGTCTTCGATCGAACTTGCCAGGTCATCCACGGTTTTTTCGTAGCGCTTGAGCGCTTCGGCAGTCACCGGGTCCTTGGTAGCCAGGTCAGCAGCAGTGAAATACACGCCGTCGATCAGGTAGCCCGGCGTACGCACGAATTCAGGGGCTGGCGTGGTGCCGAGCTTGAACGTCGACACGTACTTGTTCAGTACCGGCTGGGCCTTGTCGTTGCCGATCCACTCGCTGGTGGCCATGCCGGAGCGACCGCCCAGGCTTGGCTTGGCTTCCAGCAGAGTCACCTGCCAGCCTTTGTTTTGCAGCTCGTAGGCCGCGGTGAGGCCCGAAAGCCCGCCGCCGATCACGATCGCCGTTTTATCCTTGGCCAGCGCCGAAACGCTGAACAGCCCCAACATCACCAGCGCACAGGCGCGCAGCCAACCAGCAGACATTCAGCGAACTCCGGAAATACACGAGAAAAAACGGTTTTGCGAGCCAGACGACTCAAAGAACCGCGAAGAATACGTCAGCCATCAAAACGCCGCCAGCGACGTCTATCGCCCCTTACAAAGTAGCTCAATCGACACAATGGGTTGTCCCCGCGCGATGCATTGCATAGGCTTGCGCGATTGTTTGCCCGCGCCCGCCGCGGACCGCCTCGAGGAGACTGTAAATGGGCCTGAATAATCAGTGGATGCAACGGGACCTGGCCGTGTTATGGCACCCCTGCACCCAGATGAAAGACCACGAACAGCTGCCGCTGATCCCGATCAAGCGCGGTGAAGGCATCTGGCTGGAAGACTTCGAAGGCAAGCGCTACCTCGACGCTGTCAGCTCCTGGTGGGTCAACGTGTTCGGCCACGCCAACCCGCGGATCAACCAGCGCATCAAGGATCAGGTCGATCAACTGGAACACGTGATCCTCGCCGGTTTCAGCCATCAGCCGGTGATCGAGCTGTCCGAACGCCTGGTAAAGATGACCCCGGAAGGCCTGACCCGATGCTTCTACGCCGATAACGGCTCATCCTGCATCGAAGTCGCGCTGAAAATGAGCTTTCACTACTGGCTCAATCGCGGCCAGCCGAACAAGAAACGCTTCGTCACCCTGACCAACGGCTACCACGGCGAAACCATGGCGGCGATGGCAGTCGGCGACGTGCCGTTGTTCACCGAAACCTACAAAGCCCTGCTGATGGACACCATCAAGGTGCCGAGCCCGGATTGCTACCTGCGCCCCGAAGGCATGAGCTGGGAAGAACACTCGCGCAACATGTTCGCCGCCATGGAACAGACCCTCGCCGAGAACCACGACACCGTCGCTGCGGTGATTCTGGAGCCATTGATCCAGGGCGCCGGCGGCATGCGCATGTATCACCCGGTGTACCTCAAGCTGTTACGCGAAGCGTGCGACCGTTATGGAGTGCACCTGATCCACGATGAAATCGCCGTCGGCTTCGGCCGCACCGGCACGATGTTCGCCTGTGAACAGGCCGGCATCCGCCCGGACTTCCTGTGCCTGTCCAAGGCCCTGACCGGCGGCTACCTGCCATTGGCGGCAGTGCTGACCACCGATGACGTCTACAGCGCCTTCTACGACGACTACCCGACCCTGCGCGCCTTCCTGCATTCCCACAGCTACACCGGCAATCCGCTGGCGTGCGCGGCGGCATTGGCGACTTTGGATATCTTCGAAGAAGACAACGTCATCGAGAACAACAAGGCCCTGGCCCAGCGCATGGCCACCTCCACCGCGCACCTGGTCGATCACCCGAACGTCGCGGAAGTGCGCCAGACCGGCATGGTCCTGGCCATCGAGATGGTCAAGGACAAAGCGACCAAGGAAGCCTATCCGTGGCAAGAGCGGCGTGGCTTGAAAGTGTTCAAGCATGCGTTGGAGCGAGGTGCTTTACTTCGTCCGTTGGGCAGCGTGGTGTACTTCCTGCCGCCTTACGTGATTACCCCGGAGCAGATTGATTTCCTGGCGGAAGTGGCCAGCGAAGGGATTGATATTGCGACCCGCAATAGCGTCAGCGTGTCGGTGCCTGAAGATTTTCACCCCGGTTTCCGTGATCCGGGTTAACAGTCACTGAATAACCCTGTCGCGAGGGGGCTTGCCCCCGTTCGGCTGCGAAGCAGTCGTAAACCCGGCTGATGCGTTTTAACTGGAGAAACGCGGCGGCAGGTTTTGGGGCCGCTTCGCGACCCAACGGGGGCAAGCCCCCTCGCCACAAATAGTCAGCAGCCACAAAAGCGATTTCGACCCAATTTTTTAGAGACCCAAGATGAGACTGTCCCGCTTCTTTATCGACGCCCCCCTGAGCACCGGCGAGCACGAACTGCCCGAGGCCCAGGCCCATTACATCAGCCGCGTGCTGCGCATGGCCGAGGGTGATGCGGTGCAACTGTTCGACGGCTCGGGCCACGAGTTTCGCGGTTCGCTGGTGGAAGTCGGCAAGAAACGCGTGGTGGTGCAGCTCGATGAAAGCTTCATCGGGCAGGTCGAGTCGCCGTTGCAGATCCATCTCGGCCAGGGCTTGTCCCGTGGCGAGCGGATGGACTGGGCGATTCAGAAAGCCACCGAACTGGGCGTCACGGAAATCACCCCGATCTTCACCGACCGTTGCGAAGTCCGCCTCAAGGACGAACGCGCCGACAAACGCCTGATGCACTGGCGCCAAGTGGCGATCAGCGCCTGCGAGCAATGCGGGCGTTCACGGGTGCCGGTGATTCATCCGCCGCTGCTGTTGGCGGATTGGCTGAAGCAGACCGAAGCGGAATTGAAACTGGTGCTGCATCCGGTGGCGGAGCCGTTGGTGAGTCATGCCAAGCCGCAGACTTTGGCGTTCCTGATTGGTCCAGAGGGTGGGTTGTCAGATGCTGAAGTGGATCAGGCCAAAGGGGCTGGATTCCATGCCGCCCGGCTTGGGCCTCGGGTGTTGCGCACCGAGACCGCACCGGTAGTCGCGTTGGCGGTTGCCCAACAGCTTTGGGGTGATTTCTAAAACATCATCCCCTGTAGGAGCGAGGCTTGCCCGCGAAGGCGTCATCAGCGACACCACAAAAACCGAGGTGAAGCCTTCGCGGGCAAGCCTCGCTCCTACAGGATGCATTATCGATTTTGATCGTTCCGGAGCTATTGCACCGGATCACTCACCGGTTTGGCGATAATCGCTTTCAACTCGCTGGTCATCGGAAACTCCAGGTTCAGCCCTTTAGGCGGAATCGGCTGCTGGAACCAGCGGTTGTAGATGCCGTTGATTTCCCCTGAGCTGTACAGATCGGCAAGCGTCGAGTTCACCAACTCGAGAAATTGCGGGTCGCCCTTGCGCACCATGCAGCTGTAGATTTCCCGCGATTGCTCTTCGCCGACCACGACCCAGTTATGCGGATCGCGAGCCTTGGCCCGCTCGCCGTAGAGCAGCGCATCGTCCATATAAAACGCCGCCGCCCTTCCCGACTGCAACATCTGGAACGCTTCGCCGTGATCCTTGGCGCTGATCACGAACATGTCGATCTTGTGATCGACGTTGTAGCTCTTCAAAAACCGCTCATTGGTGGTGCCGGCGGTGGTCACGACATTCTTGCCGCGCAGGTCGGCGAAGCTTTTGATGCCGCTGTCCCTGGCCGTGAGCAACTGCCCCTTCACATAAATAAACCCGTAGGAAAACGCCACTTGTTGCATGCGCTCGGCCGTCACCCCGGTGGAGCCGCACTCAAGATCGACCGTACCGTTCTGCACCAACGGAATACGGGTTTGCGAGGTCACCAGGTTGTACTTCACCTGCAAGTCAGGCTGATCAAGCTTTTGCTTGATGCGCTCGACAATCTTGCTCGCCAGATCCACCGAATAGCCCATCGGCTGCCCCGAGTGATCACCCACATACGAGAACGGCACCGACGCATCGCGATAGCCCAGCGTGATGCTCTTGGCATTGGCGACCTTGTTCAGCGTGCCGGTCAGCGGCGCTTCACTGGCGTGGGCCTGACTGGCGAGCAGCAAGCCGAGGGTGCAGCCGATCAACGTGATTTTTTGCATTGTTATTCTCCGTTGTGGGTGGGGCGATTAGCGGCGGGCAGCGATCACGGTGATTTCCACCAGAACTTCTGGGCGAGCCAGTTGCGCCTGCAATGTGGTGCGGGTCGGCGCCTTGTCCGGCGACAACCAGTGTGACCAGACCTCGTTCATGGCGGCGAAATCGCGGCCAATGTCGCTCAAGTAGATGGTCGCGCTGAGCAGGTGATCCTTGTCGCTGCCCGCCTCGGCCAGCAGCGTATCGATTTTCGCCAGCACCTCGGCGGTCTGGCCGCTGACGTCGCGGCTGTCGCCGGGCACCTGCCCCGAGAGAAACACCAGTTCGCCAAAGGTCAGGGCGGCAGAGAGTCGGCTGTTGCTGTTGATTCGGTTGATGCTCATCGTTTCTTCCTTATCAAGGTCAAGTCAGGCGAGGCGCGAGGCCGTGCATTTCAATCGAAGGTGCGCGCTGCATCATCAAATCGCTGAGCAGTCGCGCGCTGCCGCAGGCCAAGGTGAAACCCAGCGCGCCATGGCCGAGGTTGAGCCAAAGGTTGCGGTACGCCGTGGCGCCAATCAGCGGCACGCCACTGGGCGTGGCCGGGCGCATGCCGGCCCATTCGATGGCAGCGTCGTAGTCGCCGGCATTAGGCAAGGTGTCCTCGGCCTGACGTTTGATTAGCGCCAGGCGCTTGGGATCGAGCGCAGGATCGAAGCCGACAATGTCGACCATCGCGGCCACGCGCAGTTGAGCACCGATGCGCGCGTAGACGATCTTGCGGTTGTAATCGGTGATGCTCAGGTCCGGCGCGCGATGTTCGGCGCGAATCGGCGCGGTCAGGCTATAGCCCTTGAGCGGATACAGCGGCAGGTTCATACCGGGCAACGCCAGCGCCGGGCTGCGATGCCCGGCCGCGATCACCAGTTGCTCGACCGGCAGCACTTGCGAACCCATTTCGATGGCCTGCACCGCGCCGCCCGTTTGGCGAATGCCGGTGACCTGTTGACCCAGCAAAAACTCGCAACGCCCCGACGCCTTGAGCCGGGCCACCAATTGCTGGCAGAACGCGTGGCAGTCGGCGACTTCTTCATCGGGGGTGTAAATCGCGCCTACGAATGGCGCCTCGGCGAGTGCCGGTTCCAGTTGGGCGCATTCGGCCCGGGACAACACCTGTTGCTGTTGCGGATCAGCCAAACCGTGGCGCGCATGCTCGAAACTCGCGGCTTCACGAAACGTCACCAGTTTGCCGTTGCGCCGCCAGTCGAAACCGCCCAGGCGAGCTTCGTCGCGCCAGCCTTGCAGCGTGGCTTGGCTCAGCAGCGCCAGGCGCAGCAAATGCGCGCTGTTGCGCTGGTTAACCGAACGCCGGCAGGCCGCCAGAAAGGAGGCCATCCAGCGCCATTGCGCCGGGTCCAGCCGTGGACGCAGCTTCAGGGGCGAGTCACCGCGCAGCATCCAGCCAATGGCTTGCAGCGGCACGCCAGCATCGGCCAATGGCGCGACGTAACGGTAGGACAACTGGCCGCCGTTGGCGAAACTGGTTTCGCTGGCCAGCGAGTCCCGGGACTCGACCAGCGTCACGTCAATGCCGTCGCGAACCAGTGCGTAAGCCGTTGTCAGCCCGATGACGCCGCCGCCGATGATGCAAACCCGCTGAGCCATGTCTGTCCTTAACCGTTGTTGAATCAGGCCTCAGGTTAGGACCAGGTGACAGTCGTTGAACAATGCATAAAGATGGCTGACCCATAAACAAAGGTTATGGACTTGCCATGCGCCTGCGCCACATCGAGATTTTCCAAGCCATTCGCCAGACCGGGTCGGTCAGTGGCGCCGCACAGTTGCTGCACGTCTCGCAGCCGGCAGTGAGCAAAGTGCTGCAACACGCCGAACAGCAATTGGGCTTTGCGTTGTTTCTGCGGGTGCGCGGTAAATTGCAGGCCACGCCCGAAGCGCTGGAGCTTGAACGCGAGGTCGATAAGGTCACCGAAAGCCTGCAAGGCGTGCGGCGCCTGGCCCAGAGCCTGCGCCGTGAGCCGGGCCACAGCCTGCGGATCGGCGCGATCCCGGCGTTGGCACTGTCGCTGCTGCCACCGGCGATCAACGAGTGGACACAACGTTACCCGGACATTGTTTGCGAACTGTCCAGTGCCCATAGCCGTGAGCTGATGCAAAACCTGTTGATGCGCGAAGTGGATGTCGCCCTGACGTTGCAGCCGCCGGATCATCCGGGGTTGAAGGCGCAAACCCTGGCCAGTGGAATGCTGGTAGCGCTGGCGCCGCTGGGCTATTGGCCCGTCGCCAGCCATGGGCAACCGTTGCCATTGATCGAGTTGGCCGGTGCGCCGCTGATTGGCCTGTCCAGCGCCGACCCGCTGGCCGCCAGGCTCGACAGCTACCTTGAAGCGGTCGATCCGCCACCCCGGGTGCGCATCGCCGTGCAGACTTATTCGTTGGCGCGAGCGATGGTGGAGTCCGGTGCCGGGTTAGCCGTCATCGACCCGTTCACCGCGCTCGGGGCTTCCCCCGCCACCACCGCGATTCGCCCCCTGGCGCCGGCGCTGCCGATCACCCTGTACGCCGTGACCCGCGCCGACGAACCGCCGCCCCACACCTTGAGCGACTTGTTGCAGATCTTCAGCCGACGGGCGCAGGCGCAGCTGGATCGCTTGATTGTGGGAGCGGGCTTGCCCGCGAATGGCCACAACGCGGTCTACAAGACATAAAACAATATCGCGACAAAGTGCAGCAAACTCCCGGCAATCACGAACAAATGCCAGATCCCATGGGCATGCCGCAGGCGATGGTCCAGGGCAAAAAAGATAATCCCCACGGTGTACAACACCCCGCCCGACGCCAGCCACGCAAAACCTGTGCTGCCCAACGCCGCCAGCAGCGGCTTGACCGCCACCAACACGATCCAGCCCATCACCGCGTAGATCACGATCGACAAAATCCGCGCTTCCGAACGCGGCTTGATCTCTTGCAGGATGCCGATCAGCGCCAGCCCCCAGACAATCCCGAACAACGTCCAGCCCCACGGCCCACGCAGGGTCACAAGGCAGAACGGCGTGTAGCTGCCGGCGATCAGCAGGTAGATCGAAAAGTGATCAACCTTCTGCATGATCTCTTTCTTGCGCCCGCGCACGCTGTGGTACACGGTCGAGGCGCTGTAGAGCACCATCAAGGTAAATCCGTAAATCGCCACGCTGACGATCTTCCACGGGCTGCCGTCCATGCTGGCAATCACCAGCATCCACACCACCCCGACCGTCGCCGCCACCGCCCCGACCAAATGCGTCCAGGCGTTCAATCTTTCCCCGTGATACATGAATCGCTTTCCTCAAAATTCGTTACAACATGGCGCAAGGCTCAACCCTTGAGACTAAAAGCGCAATGTTTCAGGACACATATCCCCGTATTCCCAACATGCGTGCACAATCGAGCCATTCGAATAAGAGTGCGGCCCATGCTGATCGACGAAGAGTTGACCCTGAAAAAACTCGAGGTGTTCCTCGCCTTCATGCGCACCGGCAATCTGGCCCGTGCCGCCGCCGAGTTGCAGACCAGTAACGTCAGCGTGCACCGCGCCATCCATTCGCTGGAAAGTGCCCTGCGCTGCCCGCTGTTCAAGCACGAAGGCCGCAACCTGACGCCGCTGGAAAGCGCCTATGTGCTGGAAGAACGGGCGCAGAAGCTGATTCAGGACGTGGTCGAAAGCGTGCGCCTGACCCGCGAAGCCGCTGGGTTCTCGGCGGAACGCTTCAAGCTTGGCTCGCTGTATTCACTGACGGTGAAGACCGTGCCGCAGCTGATCATGGGCCTGAAAATCCGCCGCAGCGAACTCAACATCGACCTGATCCTCGGCTCGAACATCGACCTGCTCTACAAGCTGAAGAACATGGAAGTCGACGCGATCCTGGTGTCCCTCGACGACAGCATCAACGACCCGGATTGCGAGCATATCCAGCTGTTCTCCGACGACATTTTCCTCGCCACCCCGGCGGATTCGAAGTTTGCCCAACGCACCGAAGTCGACCTCGCGGAAGTGCGCGACGAAACCTTCATCACCCTGACCCAGGGCTTCGCCACGCACCAGGACGGGATCCGGGTGTTCAAGCAGGCGGGGTTCGAGCCGAAAGTGGCGATGCAGGTCAACGACATCTTCACCCTGCTGAGCATGGTCAGCTCGGGGGTGGGTTATGCGTTGCTGCCGGGGAGGATTGCGGTGGTGTATGAGAACCGGGTGAAGCTGATTCCGTTGCAGGAAAAGTACCGGTTGCAGCAGCACATTGGCGTGGTGTTCCTGAAAGCCAAGGAGCGCGATCCGAATTTGCTGGCGTTGTTGGCGGAGTGTCGGATGTATGCGAATCGCCAGGCTTGAAACTGCGTCGCGACATTCGCGGGCAAGCCTCGCTCCTACAGGATCGGGGTGTGCCATGGATTGGGCCACAACACACAACCTGTAGGAGCGAGGCTTGCCCGCGAAGGCGCCAGCACATTCAACAAAGAACCAAAGCCCTACCCCACAATCCCGCGAACAATGAAGTACAACAACGAAGGCCCCAACAAACACCCAAGCCCGGTATGGAACGTCGCCGTCAACGCCCCATAAGGCACCAACCGCCGATCCGTTGCCGCCAGCCCCGCCGTCACACCGCTCACCGTCCCGGCCAACCCACCAAACACCATCGCCGAACGCGGGTTATCCAGGCCCATCCATTTCGCCGCCATCGGCGTGCCGACCATCACCAGAATCGCCTTGATCAAACCCGTGGCAATCGACAACGCCACCACATCCGAACTGGCACCAATCGCCGCCCCGGTCACCGGCCCGACGATGTACGTCACCGCGCCCGCGCCGATGGTGGTCATGCTGATCGCATCGCGATAACCGAAGGCCCAGGCAATGCTCGCGCCGACAATGAACGGCAGCACCGTGCCCAACAGCAGCGCAATCGCGCCGACCAACCCGGCCTTTTTCGCTTCGGTGGCTTGCACTTCGAACGCCGTGGCGACGATGGCGAAGTCCCGCAGCATGGCGCCGCCCATCAAGCCGATGCCAGAGAACAGCGTCAGGTCTGCCAAACCTTTTTGCCCACCAGTCATGGTGCCGCCGACCCAGGCCAGCACCAGGCCAATGACGATGGCAATCGCCGAGCCGTGAATCCGCCCGTAAGTCAGGCGTTTGGACAACACCACCGACACCCACATGATGATGCCGACGAATGCGAATGCGGTGACCAGACCATTGGCGGTCAGGCCTTTATCAATGAGTTCCCACATATCAGCGACCTCCTACTGGGGTGCCGAGCGGGGTCACTTCCGCCGGTTCATCGGGCAAGGGTTCGCCTTTGTGAGTCCGGCTGATCAGCGCAATGGTGCAGCCGCAAATCACCACCGAACCGATGGCCGCCAACACCGCCACCGGACCACCGTGCAACGCGGTCACGACGTTCTGTTGCGCGGCCATCGCCACCACCACCGGAATGTACATCGCGCCCCAGAAGCCGACGCCCATCTCGCAATCCTTGGTCATGCCGCCACGTTTTTGCATGTACAACCGCGCGCAGATCAACAGGATCATCGCGATCCCGACCCCGCCGACGTTGGACTTCACGCCCAATAACATGCCCAGCGCATCGCCCATGATCACCCCTGCCAGCGTACAGATCGCCAACAGCGCCACACCGTAAATAATCATTGTTGTAGTCCTCAAAGTGCATCGTCGAAGTTGTTGTTTTTGTGCTTCGCAAGCCTGAGTCGGTGTTCTAAAGTTGGCGGCTTCCCTCCTCACGCAACAGCGCTTGCAAGGTATCCAGCCGAGCACCGTCGAAGGCAATCACGGTGCCCTGCTCGAACACCCGGCGCGCCAGCCCGGTCAACACCGCACCGGGCGGCAGTTCGATGTGTAAACGCACGCCACGCTCATAAGCGCTTTGCACCGTGCCGCGCCAATCGACGACGCGGCACATGTTGAAAGCGAGGTCATCGCGCAGGGCTTCGATATTGACGATGGGCCGGGCGCGACTGCCGCTCAGGTAACCCATCGTCGGTGTTTTGAGTGTCACTTTGGCGAAGGCTTCGGCCAGGGTTTTGGCCGGAGCGTCCAACAAAGGACAGTGCGACGGCACGCTGACCGCCAAGCGTTTGGCCAGCCCGGCACCGCGACTTTTCGCCAACAGCGCCACGGCTTTCATCCCTTCGTCACTGCCGGCAATCACCACCTGGTTATCGGCGTTGATATTGGCCAAGTACACCGGCATATCAGCGCTGTGAACCTGCGCCAGCAAGGTTTCCACTGTGGATAAATCCAGACCGATGATCGCGGTCATGCCGTAGCCCTGTGGATAAGCTTGCTGCATGAGTTCACCGCGCAGGCTGACCAGATGCAGCGCATCGATGAAGCTCAATGCGCCAGCGACCACCGCTGCCGGATACGCGCCGATGGACAATCCCGCCACGTAATCCGCTGGTGCCTGCAATTGCCGTGAAGCCGCGACGCCAGCGATCAACAGGCAAAGCTGAACCGCCCTCGTCGTCTTCAGCGCCTCGGCGGAATCCAGCAGCAACGCGTCTTCGCCCAGGACATCACTCGCCTCGTTCAGCGTTTCCCGAGGCAAACGCTGCAGCATGCCCGGCTGCTGCGCGCCCTGGCCGGGGAACACCAGCAGGCTGCTCATGCGGCTTGCTCCTGTGGGTTCCACGGGTCGATCACCAGACAGGCTTCGCGCGCATTTTTCAGCAGCACCCGACGTGCCGGGCCGGCCCATTCGCGCAAGGCGACGGCGCCCAACGGCGTTTGCAACTGCATGTCCACTTGGCAGGCGCAGGTGTCGAAAATCTTCACCCACTCCCGAGCCTGTTCACGGTCCAGCAGTTGCGGTGTGCGCAGGATCAAGTCGAGATCGCTGCGCTCATGCAAGGCCTCAACACCGCTGGCCAATTCAAACCCGGCGCTGCCGCTGATGCCCCAGACCCAACCGCTGGCATCCAGCATCGCCCGCAGTTGCGCCAGGGCACGCAAGGCCGGCAGATCCCGATCAATCGAGACATGGCAAAGCTCTTCCGGTTTGACCCGACGCTGAATCGAATCGACCGACATCACCGTCGCATAACGCTGCTCGCGCAATGGCCCACGCACCCCGACCGCGACCTGACCCGGCACGCCCAAGGCACGCCGAACCACTACAGGCTGACCGGCACCGAGGGGCTTAATCACCCACTCGGGCGCATCCGCAGGCAACTGCGCCGGGGTCATGCCCCAGAGCAAGTCGTGCGCGAGAAACGTGTTCACCACTGCGCTCTCAGCAGTTCGCGAACCTTGCTTGATGCCGCGCGGTTGCTGGCGCCCAAGCGACTGCTCAGGTCGCGGCCCTTCTCGGCGACATCGCTGATCGCCTGATTCAGGCATTCCGTCACGCGGGTCAGATCCTGCGCCGTCGGCTGTTCAATCTGTTCCACCGACAAGGTTTCCCAAAGCAAGCCGAGGCTTGCATAGCTGTCGATGTCATACGCCATCGGCGGCACACTGGCAGCCAGGGCTTCGAGTTCTTCAACACTGCGCAAGGTCACCCGCGCCGCAGACGCCTTGCCCATCGCGTGCACCATCACGCCCGGATCACGCAGAGCGATCAGGCGATTGGCTTGATACCCGTGAGCGAGAAACGCCCCAGACATCGCCTTGCCCACCAGCAGACCAATCACCGCGTGACCGGCCAAACGTGCGCGAGCGTAACTGTCCGCCGCACCGGCCAATGCCTGATGAATCCCGAGAGCTTCTTCGCGACGGCCGTAGGCTTGGCTCGGTACATCGACGATGGCGATCAAGGCGCGCTTGTTCGGCTTATCAACGTCAGCGGCGATCACTTCATCCACGGCTTTGGCCAAACCCCAACCTTCGAGCAATCCGACCTCGCCATTGCGAGCGCGGGCGAAGCGGTTGTCGGGGTCAGTCACCACGGCAATAAACCGCACCGATTGATCGCCCAACGAGCCGTCGGCAACCTTCAAAGAAGCCGGCAAACCCTCGACCGGTTTGGCGCCAGCACTCAAAGCATTGAACCAGTTCAAACCTCTCATGCGCCCTCTCCTTGATACAGATCGCGAACCACCGACGGCTCGATTTGCGGTTCGGCATCCAGTCGTGCCAAGCGTTGCAGGAACAGCTCGGATTGTTGGCTACGTTGCTGCGCCGGCAAACCTTGCTTGAGCAATTCACTGACCTGCTGCTGAATCTGCGCCACGTCATCGGCGGCATACCGATCCACCAAACCACTGGCGAACCGTTGCTCGCCACCAGTCAGGCTCCAGATGAAAGGACGATCCCGCGAGTCGTATTCCTCAATCCCGGCTTCCTGTTCGATCACCTGCGGGCCGTTCAACCCAAGCCGCGCTTCCTGAGTCACCAGCAAATAGCTGCACAACCCGGCGGCAATCGACATCCCGCCGAAACAACCGACGCTGCCCGCCACCACGCCAACAACGGGCTGGTACTGACGCAAATCGACAATCGCTGCATGAATATCCGCAATCGCCGCCAACCCAAGGTTGGCTTCCTGCAAGCGCACGCCACCGGTTTCCAGCAGCAACACGGCGCGGGTCGGAATGCCTTTGCGGTTGTCTTCAGCCGCCAATTCCAGCGCACCGGCCATCTTCGCCCCGCCGACTTCGCCGAGGCTGCCGCCCTGAAACGAACCTTCAATCGCTGCGATCACCACCGGCAATCCGCCGATGCTGCCCTTGGCGATCACTACGCCGTCATCGGCTTGCGGCACCACGCCTTGGCGCGACAGCCATGGCGACATGATGCGTTGAAACGGATCGAGCAATTCGCGGAAGGTGCCGGCGTCGAGCAAGGCTTTCGCCCGTTGCCGTGCACCGAGTTCGACGAAGCTGTGCTTGTTGAGGAGATCAGTCATGGCCAATCTCCTCAAAGCCTTGTTCCAGCCGCAAGCGCACCACGCCCGGCGTCGCGCCGAAGTCATGGATATCAATCGCCATCGCCGGCGGTGTCTGGCCGTCGAACATCCGCGCAAACAGATGCTGCCAGCGTTGTTCGGCACCATTCACCGAGGTCTGCACCTGGATGGTCAGCTTGCCGGCCTGACCCGGTTCGATCAGCACTTCCAGATCGCCCGAGCCGACACAGCCCACCAGCGTCCGGCCCCGGGGCGGCTGCCCGGCGGGGAATTCAAAGGATAAGGTTTCCATCAGAAAGCTCCGGATTCGATGCGGTCGATGAACAGGCAAGCGGCGAGCAAATCAGCAGCGCCGCCCGGCGAGGCGTTCAACGCGATTAGTTGTTCATCCAGTTCATGCAAGCGCCGACGACCGCCGAGGCTGGCACTGCCGCCCGCATCGAGCACGGCTTGGGCGCCGAGTTGCATGGTTTGCAGGCCTTGTTCGCCGGCGCGGTAGAGCACGCAGGTGTCGGCCAGTCGGGTCATGATCGCCAGCAAGGCGTCGAGGCGAGCGTTCTGTTCGCCGTGGCCCAAAGCGCGGCTGCGCTGGAGTTGGGGCAGTGCGCGTTGCAGCACCGAAGGGAAGCCAAGTTGAGCTTCTTCACGGGCACCGCGTGCGCCGTAGCGTTGGGCGACTTGGGCGCCGTGGCTTAGAGGACGTGGTGCATAGCGGTCATCGAGCAAGGCTAAACGTGCGGCGCACAGAGTGACGGCGCTGGCCTTTGTGTTTTCAAGTGCAGCGGCAGCGACCAACAGCCCCAAGGCCCAAATCGCCCCACGATGGGTATTCACACCGCTGGTGGTGGAGAGCATCGCTTGCTCCCCTTCCCGGCCGATCCGCCCAAGGGCTTCGCGCAACGGCAATCCGACTTCGCCAAATTCTATGGCAGCTTCCGCCATTTCCTTGAACGCCGGCCACAGAGACAACGCCGAAGCGTGCATCAGCCCGAGGTGCAAATCGGTGTGGGCGCCATTGCCGCGACGGTCCACCAGCGCCGGTTTCGGCGACAGGTCTGCTTCATCGATCAGCGCGTCCACCGCCAAATCCGCCAGCCGATCGGCCAGGGTCAGTGTTTTGGGTTGCAGGTTAAGTGCGTGCATTTACCAGCTCCTGAACTTGGCGGGCGGGTTGTAGAGGCCACCGGACCACTCCACCAGATCGGCCACGCTTTTCGCCGCGAGCAGTTCGCGGGTGGCGTCGGTGCGGCGGATGCCGAGGTCTTCGGGCAAGGCGATCAAGCCTTCGCGGCGCATGCGTGCGGTGTCTTTCGGGTTGTGGCGCATGCCGATCACCGTCACGCCTGCGACCGCAGCGATCATCGCCTGGCGTTCTTCCAGCGAGCGCGCCTTGTACAAATAGGCGATGCCTTCTTCGGTCAGCAGGTGCGTGACGTCGTCGCCGTAGATCATGATCGGCGCCAGGGGCATGCCGCTTTTGCGCGCCACTTCCACCGCGTCGAGGGTTTCGACGAAGGTCGGTTTGCCGCCCTCCTGGAACGTCTCGACCATTTGCACCACGAGTTTCTTGCCGCGTTCGAGCAAGGCTTCCGGCGCATCGTCGTGGCGCATGTCGAGCCAGGCCGGCGTGCCATGGCGGCGACCGCGCGGGTCGTGGCCCATGTTCGGCGCACCACCGAAACCGGCGAGGCGTCCACGGGTTACGGTGGAGGAATGGCCATCGCCATCGACTTGCAGGGTCGCGCCGATAAACAGGTCCACCGCGTATTGCCCGGCCAATTGGCAGAACATGCGGTTGGACCGCAGGGAGCCGTCGCGCCCGGTGAAGAACACGTCGGGCCGGGCGGCGATGTAGTTTTCCATCCCCAGTTCAGTGCCGAAACAATGCACACTTTCGACCCAACCGCTTTCAATCGCCGGGATCAGGGTTGGGTGCGGATTGAGCGTCCAGTTGCGGCAGATTTTGCCTTTGAGGCCGAGGGATTCGCCGTAGGTCGGCAGGATCAATTCGATCGCGGCGGTGTTGAAACCGATGCCGTGGTTCAGCGACTGAACGTTGTGTTTTTCGTAGATCCCGCGAATCGCCATCATCGCCATCAACACGTGCACAGGCTTGATGTGGCGCGGGTCGCGGGTGAACAGCGGTTCGATGTAGAACGGCTTGTCCGCCACCACGACGAAATCGACCCAGGACGCGGGGATATCGACGCGAGGCAGGTAGGTGACGTCGTCCACCAATTGGTTGACCTGGACGATGACGATGCCATCGCTGAAGGCTGCCGGTTCGATTAGCGCTGGAGTATCTTCAGTGCTCGGGCCGGTGTAGATGTTGCCGGCGCGGTCGGCCATGAAACCGGCCGAGAGCACGACGTTGGGGATCAGATCCACCACCAGCCGCGCATAGAGTTCGATGTAAGTGTGAATCGCGCCGATTTCCAGCAGGCCGTCTTCCAGCAACTGGCTGATGCGCAGGCTCTGGGTGCCGGCGAAGGAGAAATCGAGTTTGCGAGCGATGCCGCGTTCGAACAAATCGAGGTGCTCGGAGCGACCGACGCTGGGCATGATCATATGCAAGTCATGCAGCTTGGCCGGATCGGCCTTGGCCAGGGAGCGCGAAAGGAAATCCGCCTGCTTCTGGTTATTGCCCTCCAGCACCACACGGTCGCCGGGCAGAATCAACGCCTCCAGCGCCGCGACGATGTTCTCGGTAGGCAACACCACACCGTCGGCCAGGCCTTTGACCAACTCAAGACGCCGCTGCTTCTCGCTGCGCCGCCGCGTCCATCGCGCGTCGGGGGATATTGTTGTTGTCATGACCACTCCACGGGTTCGCTGTCGTGGGGTCACCTTAGGAGGGTTGGGTGTGGGGCATCAATCAAGCAGAGTGTTGGATTGTTACGGTTAGGGTAATGGTTGGCTGTACTGACGCCTTCGCGGGCAAGCCTCGCTCCTACAGGGTTTATGCCGTACACAAATTACGCGAACACCATAACCCCGTAGGAGCGAGGCTTGCCCGCGAAGAGGCCAGAACAATCACCGCAGTTCCCGATCGTTCCCATGCTCCGCGTGGGAACGATCAGTCCCAAAAAAGGACCGATCAGTCCCTTTTTGGGACTCTTCAACCCTTCCCAGCCAAATGGGGATTTGTGTTTAAAAGTTGCGTCGCAGGAGGGGTGAGCGGCTACGTGGTCTGGCGTTGTTGCCTACAGCAATGGGGGAACCCGCTGACTGGTGGGGTTTTGCGTTGATCGTTATCGTTTGGGGGTCGCTGCCAATTCAGCGACCGGGGCTGGAAACCCCATGAGTACGGGACGCAAAAGCGTCCTTCATAACGTATGCTTGCGCACCTTTAATGTGTGCACTCCGTTATGGCGGCTGTGCGCGGAAGACCTTAGGGTCTGCCGGGTCACCGTACCCCGGGTTTCCAACCGCGTACAGCTGCCACCCATTCGATTGGAAACCAAATGGGCCAGCTTCACCCCTGTACGGAGATTCACTATGTTCAAAGCTAACCCCAATCCCCCGGAATCCGGCACCGATTCCCAAGCATCCCTCGATGCAGAAAAAATGAAAGAAGCCGCCGACCGCGCCTTCGCCCATTACTTCCCCCCGGCTGAAGAAAAACGCTCCAGCCACCGTAAGTACCACCTCTTCGCCGTCGCCCAAGGTGTCAACGACCCTGAAGCCATGCTGGCCAATGCTTCCGAAGATTTGATGTCCATCAGCGCAATTGCGGCTGGCCTGGCGGACGATGTGGAAGGTTCACGCCGTTCGGTCGTCCTGGGGATCAGCCGTTTGAGTGATGGTGTGCAGTTATTGGTGGAGCGGGTGCTGAATTACCATGAGGCGATGGCTGAGGGTAAGGTTTAGCCGTTGATTTTGTGGTGAATTGAAGGCCGCCTTCGCGGGCAAGCCTCGCTCCTACAAGGTCATGTCGTACACAAATTCTGCGAACGACATAAACCCTGTAGGAGCGAGGCTTGCCCGCGAAGAGGCCCTTCAGACGATCAGTGGGCCAGGCCTGCTGCGATGAGCAACTCTTCCAGCGCAAGCAAATCCGGCACTTTGGCCACTTGCTCCCCCACCTGCACCGCCGCTTGCTCAAGCGGACACAACGGCACGTCCACATAACTCAACTGACTATCGAGCTTGTAAGACCGAGGAATCCCCTGCACCAGCAGCGCAATAAACTTCAACTCCGGCCGCCCGCCGAGGGCATTGAGGATGACGATGCGCACGCGCTCGCCAATCACCACTTTGTTGCCACACGCCGACTCGAAACTCAGCAACGGAATCTCCCGATCCCGCCACGTCACCAATCCCAGATACCACGGCGGCGTATCAAGATCGAAGGCCGCAGGCTGATAGTCGATCAACTCCGCGACGGCGACGTTGGGCAGGATCAAGTTGCGGTCCGCCAAGGGCAGCAACAGCCCGGTGAGGTTGCTGGTGCGGTGCTCAAGCATGGGTTTTGCTCCACAGGGCGATGCTTTCGAGCAGCACCGATTCCTGGTATGGCTTGCCGAGGTAGTCGTTGACGCCGATGGCCATGGCGCGGTCGCGGTGTTTCTGGCCGGTGCGCGAGGTGATCATGATGATCGGCAGGTGCTGCAAACGCTCATCGGCGCGCACTTGGGTCGCGACTTCGAAGCCGTCCATACGCGGCATTTCGATGTCCAGCAGCATCACGTCGGGCAGGTGATCTTCGAGCAGCAGCATGGCGTCGACCCCGTCCTTGGCGGTCAGCACGTTCATGCCGTGGCGTTCGAGCAAGCGGCTGGTGACCTTGCGCACGGTCACCGAGTCGTCCACCACCAACACCAAAAGTGGCTTGTGCGGTTCGGCCTCGACATCCTGGGTCACCGGCCGTTGCGGCACGCGGGTTTGCATGGCACGGATCGGCGCCAGCAAATCCAGAATCAGCACCACCCGGCCATCGCCGAGAATCGTCGCCCCGGACAAGCCCTGCACCGCCGCAAATTGTGGGCCGAGGCTTTTGACCACGATCTCGCGGGTGCCGGCCATCGAATCCACCTGCACGGCGATGTGCCGTTCGTTGCATTGCACCAGCAACACCGGCAACGGCAGGCTCTGGCCCAGCAGTTTCGGGCGGGTGCTGGTTTTCAGCAGTTCGCCGAGGTAGCACAGTTCATAGTGCTGACCGGCGTATTTGTAGGTCGGCGGATCGAGGCGGTAATGGCCTTCGAGTTCGTTGGGCAGCACGCGGACGATGCCGTCGATGGTGTTCAGCGGGATCGCGTATTGATCCTCACCGCACTGCACCATCAACGCACGATTGACCGACACGGTGAACGGCAAACGAATGCGGAAATGCACGCCCTGCCCCGGCACAGAATCGATAAACATGCTGCCGCCGAGTTGCCGCACTTCTTCATGCACCACGTCCATGCCGACGCCGCGCCCGGAAATCTGGGTGATTTTCTCGGCGGTGGAGAACCCCGGTTGCAGGATGAATTGCAGCACGTCGCGGTCGCTGATGTCGCTGTCCGGCGCCAGCATGCCGCGCTTGATTGCCTTGCGCCGCACCGCGTCCAGCGGCACACCGGCGCCGTCATCGCGGATGTCGAAAATGATGTCGCCGCCCTCGCGCGCGAGGTCCAGCGTGATACGACCCTGAGCCGGTTTCCCTGCCGCGATCCGCACTTCAGCGGATTCCAAACCGTGGTCCACAGCGTTGCGCAGCATGTGTTCCAGCGGCGCGGCCATGCGTTCCAGCACGTTGCGATCCATCTCGCCTTCGGCGTTGCCAACAACGAATTCCACGTCCTTGCCCAACTCGCTGGAGACCTGACGGACGATGCGTTTCAAGCGCGGCAGCATCCGTTCGAACGGCACCATGCGCGTGCGCATCAGGCCTTCCTGCAATTCGGTGTTGATGCGGCCCTGCTGTTGCAGCAGGTTTTCCGCGTCCTGATTGGTCCGGTCGAGGGTTTCCTTGAGGTCGAGCAGGTCGGAGGCGGATTCGAACAGCGCCCGGGACAGTTGCTGCAATTGCGAGTGGCGGTCCATTTCCAGCGGATCGAATTCTTCGTAGCCCAGGCGTTCGGCTTCGACTTGCTGACGGCTGAGAATGCGGCCCTGGGTCTCGGTGTCGAGGCGCCGCAGTTGATCGCGCATCCGCTCGATGGTGGTTTCCATCTCGCTCAGTGCCACGCGGGCGTCGTTGACCTGCTGTTCGATGCGGCCACGGAAGATCGAGGTTTCCCCGGCAAGGTTGACCAGATCGTCGAGCAACTCGGCCGAAACCTTGACCATGTCGGCGCCAGCATCAGGTGCCGGCACTTCAATTTTGGCAGCCACCGGCGCGACGACCGGGGCTTCGGGAACGACCGGATGGCTGAAATTCTTGATCGCATCAATCAGCCGATCCGCCGGCGGGCAAGGCTGGCCGGCGCGGGTGGCGTCGAGCATCTGCGCCAAGCGGTCGTGGCTGCTTTGCAACAACGTGAACAGCGCCGCCGTCGGTTGCAGCACGCCCGCCGACAGGCCTTCGTAGAGGAATTCCAGCTCATGAGCCAGATCGCCGATCGGGGCGATTTCCACCATTCGTGCACCGCCCTTCAGCGTGTGCAAATCCCGCAACAGGGTTTCGACTTCCTGACGGTTCGACGGCTCGGCCTGCCAGCGCACCAGCGCCGCGCCAGAGTTTTCGATGATGTCGAAACCTTCTTCGAGGAAGATTTCCAACAGTTCCGGGTCATGCCCCGGTGAATCATGTTCGTGGGCCGGTTCGACGGTTTCAGCGGTGACGGTGTTGCCCTGGCGGAACTCGCGAATCGCCGCGATCAGCTCGTCCGGATCACCCAGCGCTTTCTGGTTTTGCAGTTGCTCAAGCAGCACCGCCAAGCGGTCGTGACTGGTTTGCAGCAGCCGCGCCAGGGTTTCGCTGTGGCTATAGCGACGATCCACCAGACCTTCGTAAAGGTTTTCCAATTCATGAGCGAGGTCACCGACCGCCTCGACCTCGGCCATCCGCGCGCCGCCCTTGAGGGTGTGCAAATCCCGCTGCAAGGACGACAGCGGCGCGGCGTTGTCCGGGTCGCTCAACCAGCGCTGCAACGCCTGGCCGGCGCTTTCGAGGATGTCCACGGCTTCTTCGAGGAAGATCGAAACGATTTCGTCGTCGTGTTCAATCTGCGTCGCGGTGTGCGAAAGCTCAGCGGTGGCGCTACCGAGTTCGCGAATGCTCAGGGTGCGGCTGCCATCGCTGCGAATCAGGCCCATGGCCGACGGGTCGAGGCTGGTATCGAGCAACCCGCGCAAGGCCCGCACGCGTTCCGGTTGCGGGCTGACTTCCTGGCCGGCGGCCAGTTCGTCGAGCATGTTGATCAGCGCTTCGTGGGCACTTTGCGCTTCATGGAAAAAGGCGTCGCTGACCGCCAGGCTGCTCTCTTCCACCGCGCCATACAGGTCGAGCAAGGCTTCGCAGAGTTCATCTACCGGGTGCAGATCGGCGAGGTGCGCGCCTTCGCCGAGGGTGGTCAGTTCGTCGAGCAACGCGCTGAGTTCCTGGCGCTCGCCGGGGTGCTGCTGCCAACGCTGCAACAGGCTTTCGGCGTCGAGCAGGATGTCCATGCCCTGGGCCAGAAAGTTGTTGATCAGTTGCGGATCGCGCTTGACCCGTAACGCCCGGTTCGGCGCAGTGAGGATGGCTTGAAGGCGTTCGTCCAGCAGCGCGTGGGTGCGTTCGATCAGCGAGCGCGCGTCGGGAATCTCCGCCAGCGGATCAGTCTTGAGCTGACGCAAACCGAGGCGAAACAGCCCTTCGGCTTCCAGCAGCAATTCGACTTCATCCAGATCGAGGGCGATCAGGTGCGCCTTGTACTCGCGGGCCAGTTGATCCAGCGGCGCGGCCAGTTCGGCAATCGGCAATACGCCGGCCATCGACGCGCTGCCCTTGAGGGTGTGCAAGGCGCGCTGCAATTCGTCGCTGGCCTGCAGCGGCACGTGTTCGGCGGCTTGATCAAGGAAGCGATTGAGGCTGGCGAGGTGGGTTTCGGCCTCGTTGCGGAAGATCTCCAGCAACAACGGATCGAGGGCCGCGACGTCTTGCGTATCCTCGTCGAACAGCGATTCATCACCCTTGGCCAAGGCATGCGCCCGGGCGGCCAAGCGGTCCACGTCGTCGCGCTGGCGCTGGGCATTGGCGGCGAATTCGCTGATGAGTTCCGGCAACAGATTGAGTGCATCGGTCAGCAGTTGTTGCACCGCGAGCCCAGGTTTAACGCTGTGTTCCAGCACCCGGTTGAGCAGGTTTTCCATGGCCCAGGCGAGTTCGCCCAGCACTAATGCGCGAACCATCCGGCCGCTGCCTTTCAAGGTGTGAAAGGCGCGGCGCAGTTCGCTCAAGGCAGCGGCGTCGTCAGTGTTGGCCGACCAGCGCGGCAGGTATTCGTGCAGCACTTCCAAGACTTCGTCGGTTTCTTCGAGGAAGACTTCCCGCAGTTCATCGTCCACCGGTTCTTCGCCGAACGGCGGCGGCAACAGGCTGCCCGGCGTGTTCAGCGCGGGCGGGTTGACGGCGGACACCGGGCTGGCCAATACAGCCGCCAGGGATTGCACGGTTTCGGGATCGTCCAGTTCCTGAAGGTCCTGCATGACCTGGGCTTCATTGGGGCTGAGCACGTCTTCGAGCACCGGCACGAGTTTTTCGCTGGGGAAAAAACCGAGTGAGGCGAGGCTGTTTTCAGCGACGTCGAGCAGCTGTTCGTCCGCCTCTTGCGGGTCGTCGTTCAGGCGTTCCAGGTAATACTCGATGCTGGTGATGACGTCGGCCAGGTTGTCGAGTTGCTGCCAGCCGGGATGGTCAGTGTCCACCAGCAGGTGTTCGCGGATAAAGCCGTTGCAGGCTTCGATCAGGCTCGCGGCACGGGTCAGCGGAATCATCGCCAATGCGCCGCGCACTTGGGTCAGCAATGCTGGCAACGGTTGCAGTTGCTGGCGATCCCAATCGGCGTCGATGTAGTCGACGATCATGTCCTTGGCTTGTTGCAGGCAGATCCGAGCTTCGCGGATGACGATCTGGTGAATCTGGGTCAGGTCGGTGGTCGGCAGGCGGCTTTCTTCCTGGCTCTCAGGTTCCACGGTGCCGACCATTCCGGCCAGCGTGGCTTCGACGTAGAGCAAGGCGCCGGCCACGTCCATCAGGATTGCGTCGTTGGGTTCGCGCTGGCCCTGGGCGAGGCTTAGCACCACCGCCAGTTGATCGATGATCACCTTGCGCGGCTGGCCGAAACCGAGCACCGCCAACGTGTCGGCGATTTGCCGCAGGGGCGCGAGCAGGCTTTCGAGGTCCGAGGTGTGCTGGCGGTCGCTGCGCACGAACAGGTCCAGGCGTTCCTTGACCCGCACCAGTTCTTCGCACAGCGCGGCGAGCACCGAGCGCATGGCATCGCGGTCGGGGCCGGCGAGGCGTGCGCGTTCTTCGTCGACCATCGCGCTGTCGGGCAGCGCATCGTCCAGTCCGTAGCGATCTTTCATGGTCAGCATCTGCCCGGTGGGATGTTCGGCTTTGGCAATGTAGAACAACAAGCTTTTCAGCAGCTCGGGCGGCGGCGCCTGATTGACGCCGGCCATGCCCTGTTCCAGCAAGCGTTTGAGTTCCTTGTCGGCGTCCTTGAACAGGCTGCGCAGCGCCGGGCTGTTGGCTATCGCGCCTTTTTGCAGGCCTTCGACCAACGCCGAAGCGACCTGCCACAACGGGCTCAGCGGCGCGTTACCGCACAACGCTTCAAGCCTCGCGAAGACTTTGGTCAGGTAATCCAGATTGGTTTCGCCATCCTGCTCGCGAAGCAAACCGACCAAGGCCATCTGCAACATTTGCCGCAACTTGCGCAGCACATTGGGCAAGTCTGCCGGTTCGAGCCGCGCCAGTTCTGCGTCGTCCAGGGGCGACAACTCCGGCAATTGCGGGCTGAACAGACTGGTTTCCGACAACAGGCTTTCACCGCGCGCACTGCGCAGATCATTGATCAGCGGCAGCACCACCAGCGGCAAGTCGCGGCGCGCGCCTTGCACCCGGTCGAGGTAGATCGGCAGTTGCCCCAGCGCCTGTCTTAACAGATGAATGGCTTCATCGCGATGACTGACGCGGTTTTGTTGCAGGGCAGCGGTCAGTTGCTCCATTTCCTCGGCGAGCAGGGCCGCGCCGTAGAACTCGACCATCTGCAAACTGCCGTGAACCTGATGGATGCACGTCAGGCACTCGCCCAGCGCGTGCGTCGCCTGCGGGTCATCCAGCAGTTGTTCCAACGCTTGATGAGCCTGCTTCAGCGTTTCGGCAATCTCGCCTTTGACCCATTCGAGGGCCACATAGTCGTGCCGATCACCCATAACCACTCCGCTCTCTATTCCTACAACAGCAATTCATACGCCCGCAGGCGTTCACGCATTGTCCGTGGCCTGCTTGGGCTCGGTCGGCAAGGTGAAACCCGAAACCGAGCGCCGCAACTGGCTGGCCATTTTCGCCAGGTTGCCGATGCTTTCGGCGGTCGCCGTCGAGCCGGACGACGTCTGCGTGGTGATCTGCTGGATCACGTTCATGGTCAGGGAAATCTGCCCGGCCGACGACGTCTGTTGCTGCGCCGCGTTGGAAATGCTCTGGATCAGCGCCGCGAGGGTCTTCGACACGCCTTCGATTTCTTCCAGGGCCACACCGGCATCCTGCGCCAGCCGCGCGCCGCGCACCACTTCGGTGGTGGTCTGCTCCATGGAGATCACCGCTTCATTGGTATCAGTCTGGATCGCCCGGACCAGGGTTTCAATTTGTCGGGTCGCGGCGGACGAACGCTCGGCCAGCCGCTGCACTTCGTCGGCCACCACGGCAAACCCGCGCCCGGCGTCACCGGCCATGGACGCCTGGATTGCCGCGTTGAGCGCGAGGATGTTGGTCTGGTCGGCAATGTCGTCGATCAGGCTGACGATGTCGCCGATTTCCTGGGAAGACTCGCCCAAACGCTTGATGCGCTTGGCGGTGTCCTGGATCTGCTCGCGAATGTTGTCCATGCCGTGGATGGTGTTGTGCACAACCTCGTTGCCCTTGTTGGCGATTTCCACCGAACGCTCGGCCACCGCAGAGGATTCGGCGGCGTTGGCCGAAACCTGATCGATGGACTGCGCCATGTCGTTGATTGCCGTCGAGGCTTCGCTGATCTGTTGAGCCTGATGTTCCGAGGCCTGGGCCAGATGCATCGCAGTGGCTTGGGTTTCCTGCACGGCGGCGGCAACTTGCCCGGCAGTGAGGTTGATGGTCGCCACCAGATCGCGCAGTTGATCGACGGAATAGTTGATCGAGTCGGCGATGGTGCCGGTGAAGTCTTCGGTCACCGACGCGGTCACGGTCAGGTCGCCGTCGGCGAGGTCTTCGATCTCATCCAGCAAACGCATGATCGCGTTCTGGTTGCGCTCGTTCTTCTCGGCGGTTTCCTGGAGCTGACGGTTGGTTTCGCGCACCATCACCAGACCGATCAGGATGATCGACATCAGCGCCAGCAAGCCCAGCACGTAGCCGCCGATGGTGTCGGTGTTGCGCCCGCCGGCCAGGTTTTCGAAACCGGTGGCCAGGTGCGAGGCTTCATCGAGCAGGGTTTGCGACAGGGTGAAGATGCTGGTCGCCGACTCGCGGACCTTGAACAGTTCGGGCGAGGTTTCGAGGATTTCATCCACCGAGCCGGAGACAAATTCGAACAGTTCGGAGATTTCGGTCAAACGGGCGCGGGCGTCCTTGTCTTCGACCTGGCTGACTTTCAGCGCGGGATTGCCCTGGAGCATGCCGGTTAACACTTGGCCGAAACGTGCGGCATCGCGGCCGAAGGCGTCGGCGGCTTGCTGGGAGTTTTCGTCGCCGGACAACACGGTGTTCACCGCGCCGAGAATACGTTCCGCCAGCAACGACTGACGCTGGGCCATCGCCACTTGGGCCGCCGGAGCGCCACGTTGAAGGAGGATTTCGACGACTTTTTCGTACTCGACCTGCAACTGCGGCACGGTTTCGGCCAGGGTTGCTGCGACCTGATGCAGGGACAGCACGGTTTGTTCGCTGGAGAGAATGGCGTCGGTGTTTTTCAGCAGGCGTTCCCAGTCCAGCTGCACGGCGCGCATTTCCGGGCGCACGGTGGACGGCGCGGGCGGCAGGCCGGTGCTCGGGTCGCCCTTCTTCAGGTAACCCCAGCGCTGGGCAAAGTCGTTGCGCGCATCGCTCAACAGCTTGAACGCGGCAGCCTTGCCGGCGGCGGCTTCGGTGGCGTTCTTGGCGATACGCTGGGACAACACGCGCAGCTCACCGGCGTGGCCGATGTACTGTTTGTCGTAGGTGGCCTGAGTATTGAGGTAAGCGAAGTTGGCGAACAGCAGCATGATGAAGATGATCAGCGCGATAAACAGCACGATGATCTGCGAACGGCTGCGCGACCCTTCTGGCTTGCCTGTTTTTGCTTTTGTCATCGGTCCTCGCCTGTCCTGCCCAATTCAACCTATCCCCTGTAGGAGCGAGGCTTGCCCGCGAAGGCGTCGTGTCAGTCGACATTAATGTTGAATGAATAACCGCTTTCGCGGGCAAGCCTCGCTCCTACAGGATTGGGATTACACCGCGACATGCATGAAGTCCTGGGACTGCGCCAACGCAAACGGGCTGAACACTTGCCAGCTCTGCTCGCGCTGGAACCGGCCCTGGACGAACGCGCCAATCGCGCCATTCAACTCGTTCGACGGCACCGCTTCCAGGCTGTCCTGGGCAAAGTGCTGCAAACCGTAGACTTCATCGACCATCAACCCGGCAAACACGTCTTTGTATTCCACCACCAGCACCCGCCGCTGCTTGCGCCCCCCCGACAACTCATGCCCAAGCTCTTTTTCCGAAAAGAAGGCACAAATATCCATGATCGGCAGCAGCCGTCCGCGCAAATTGGCCACGCCCTTGACCCAGGGTTTGACGCCGGGCAGTTGGGTGCAGCGCGGTTCATGCAGGACTTCGCTGACTTCGCCCATCGGCGCGACGTACCAGTGCTCGCCCAGGCGAAAACCGATGCCGCTCCAGCTGTCCTGGCGTGTTGGCTGGGACGGCAAGTCCGCCGCCAGCACGCGACAACGCTGGTCGATCTGCAGCAGCAGTTCGAAAGCCGTCAGCGACTCGGTCATGGCCGGGGGATCAACCGGCCAACACGTTGTTCAGGGTTTTGATCAGGGTGTCTTCGTCGACCGGTTTGGTCAGGTAGTCCTTGGCGCCCTGGCGCGTGCCCCAGACCTTGTCGGTTTCCTGATCCTTGGTGGTGATGATGATCACCGGGATGTGCCCGGTTTCCGGGTCTTTGGTCAACTGGCGGGTGGCCTGGAAACCGTTGAGGCCGGGCATGACGATGTCCATCAGCACGGCGTCGGGTTTTTCCTGGCGGGCCAGGGCCACGCCGTCGGCGCCGTTTTCGGCTTTCAACACTTCATGACCGTGCTTTTCCAGCATGCCGGTCAGTTTGTACATTTCAGTCGGCGAATCATCGACGATCAGAATACGTGCCATGGTCTTCCCCATTCTTGTCAACGCCGGGCCCGCTGGCCGAGCGTCACTGTGCGTGTCCTACTGCGGCAAAACGGCGGCGAAGCCCGGAACATGGGCCTGGATCGCGTTCAGCAGTTCTTCCTTGCTGAAAGGCTTGGTCAAAAACTGGTCGGAGCCGACGATGCGCCCCTTGGCCTTGTCGAACAGCCCGTCCTTGGACGACAGCATAATCACTGGCGTGGACTTGAACGCACTGTTGTTCTTGATTAAAGCGCAGGTCTGATAACCATCCAGACGCGGCATCATGATGTCGACAAAGATAATGCCCGGGTGATTGTCGGCAATCTTGGCCAGCGCATCGAAACCATCGATGGCCGTGATGACTTCACAGCCTACGTTTTTCAACAGCGTTTCGGCGGTGCGGCGGATCGTCTTCGAATCATCGATCACCATGACCTTCAAGGCGCTGGAATGCTGTTCCATAAATGCTCTACCGTCGCCTTTGAGAAACAATTTGTCCGTTTGACGGCTCGAAACCCTTGATACTGAAGGGCCAGCGCGACATGGCGACCTTTTTAGCACAGTCTCAATAACCAATCTATCGGCCGACCCGCGCAGAGGTTTTTCCTTGACCGGGAACACACTCAGCGCCACTCTGACGCCACTTTTTCGTGTCCATTCGGACCACCCCATTTCGAGGAAAAACCCATGAGCGTTCGCGTCGGGATTGTCATGGACCCTATCGCCAGCATTTCCTATAAAAAGGATAGCTCGCTGGCCATGCTGCTGGCTGCGCAGAAGCGCGGCTGGGAACTGTTCTATATGGAACAGAAGGATTTGTACCAGGGCGAAGGTGAAGCACGGGCGCGGATGCGGCCGCTGAAAGTCTTCGCCAACCCTGAGAAGTGGTTCGAACTGGAAGCCGAGACCGACGCGCTGCTGAGCGATCTGGACGTGATCCTGATGCGCAAGGATCCGCCGTTCGACATGGAATTCGTCTACTCCACTTACTTGCTGGAGCAAGCCGAGCGCGCCGGCGTACTGGTGGTCAACAAGCCGCAGAGCCTGCGCGACTGCAACGAAAAACTGTTCGCTACGCTGTTCCCGCAGTGCACGCCGCCGACCGTGGTCAGCCGCCGCGCCGACGTGTTGCGTGAATTCGCCGCCAAGCACGGCGATGTGATCCTCAAGCCGCTGGATGGCATGGGCGGCACGTCGATCTTCCGTCACCGCGCGGGCGATCCGAACCTGTCGGTGATTCTGGAAACCCTGACCGCGCTGGGCACCCAGCAGATCATGGGCCAGGCCTACTTGCCGGCGATCAAGGATGGCGACAAGCGCATCCTGATGATCGACGGCGAACCAGTGGATTACTGCCTGGCGCGGATTCCGGCGGCTGGCGAAACCCGTGGCAACCTCGCCGCCGGTGGTCGTGGCGAAGCGCGTCCGCTGAGCGACAAGGATCGCTGGATCGCCGCACAAGTCGGCCCGACCCTGCGTGAGAAAGGCCTGCTGTTCGTTGGCCTGGACGTAATCGGCGAGCACCTGACCGAAATCAACGTCACCAGCCCGACTTGCATTCGCGAGATTGATAACGCGTTTGGCACCGACATTGGTGGCCTTTTGATGGATGCCATAGAGAAGAAGCTGCAAGCTGCAAGCCTCAAGCCGCAAGCTTGAAGCGCGCGACAGACAGCTTGTCGCTTGCTGCTTGAAGCCTGAAGCTAAAAACCAACATTGCGTTATCATGCCGAGCCCGGAAAAACGTGATGTTGGTTTTTTGTTATGACGCTCCCGTCCGATCTGCCCGCTGAACTCGCCCATACTGGCGTGCGCCCGGCCGATCGCCTCGGTTTTACCCTGTTTCTCGCGGCGTTGATTCACCTGGCCTTGCTGTTGGGCGTCGGCTTTTCGATGGTCGAGCCCAAGCAGATCAGCAAAACCCTGGAAATCACCCTCGCCACTTTCAAAAGCGAAACCAAGCCCAAAAAAGCCGATTTTCTTGCTCAAGAGAATCAGGAAGGCAGCGGCACCCTGGATAAAAAGGCGATCCCCAAGACCACCGAGGTCGCGCCGTTCCAGGACAACAAGGTGCAGAAAGTCACCCCGCCGCCGGCCGCCAAGCCTGAAGTGCAGGAAGCCGCGCCCAAGGCCGCCGTGACCACCGTCGCGCCGAAGCCGAAAAAAGCCGCCGCCAAAAACGAAGAACCCAAGACCCCGCCCAAGCCCGCCGTGGCCGCGCCGACGTTCGACAGCTCGCAACTGTCCAGCGACATCGCCAGCCTGGAAGCGGAACTGGCCAACGAACAACAGCTGTACGCCAAGCGCCCGCGGATTCACCGTTTGAGTGCGGCTTCGACCATGCGCGACAAGGGCGCCTGGTATAAGGACGAATGGCGCAAGAAGGTCGAGCGCATCGGCAACCTCAATTACCCCGACGAAGCACGGCGCAAGCAGATCTACGGCAATTTGCGTTTGATGGTCTCGATCAACCGCGACGGTTCGCTGTATGAAGTGCTGGTGCTGGAGTCCTCCGGGCAACCGTTGCTGGATCAGGCAGCCCAGCGGATTGTGCGGCTGGCGGCACCGTTTTCGCCGTTTACCGGGGATTTGTCGGACATCGACCGCCTGGAAATCATCCGCACCTGGAAATTCGCTCGCGGCGACAAGCTCTCCAGTAACTGATCGATGGATTTGTGGTGTTCGGGCCGACGCCTTCGCGGGCAAGCCTCGCTCCTACAAAGTAATCACCGTCCCTGTAGGAGCGAGGCTTGCCCGCGAAGAGGCCCTCAAGCAAACCCGAATCAAAAAGACACTCACGCAAGCATTTCCTGTGCATCCCCAGCTTGTCAGTTCGCCCCTCCAACGCCACACTAGCGCTCATGAAGAACGTCAGCCCCAGCTACCTCAAGCATCACTTCCTGATCGCCATGCCGCACATGGCCGACCCGAACTTTGCGCACACCTTGACCTACATCGTCGAGCACACGGCCAATGGCGCCATGGGGCTGGTGGTCAACCGTCCGCAAGACCTGAACCTGGCCGATATCCTCGAACAATTGCGTCCTGACATCGAGCCCCCGGTGCTCTGCCAGCACGTGCCGATCTTTATCGGCGGCCCGGTGCAGACTGATCGCGGCTTTGTCCTGCACCCGTCGGGGAAAACCTTCCAGGCGACCGTTGATCTGGAAGGCGAGCTGTCCTTATCGACTTCCCAAGACGTGCTGTTCGCCATCGCTGACGGCGTCGGCCCGGCGAAAAGCGTGATCACCCTCGGTTACGCAGGCTGGGAAGCCGGGCAACTGGAGGCCGAACTGGCCGACAACGCCTGGCTGACCTGCCCGTACGACGCCGACATCCTGTTCAACACCAGCAGCGAGTCGCGCCTCGAAGCGGCGGCCCGGCACCTGGGGATCAACCTCAGCCTGCTGACCAGCCAGGCGGGCCACGCCTGATGGCCCTGCGACTGATTCTGGGTTTTGACTACGGCACCAAACAGATCGGCGTAGCGGTCGGCCAGGTGATTACCGGTCAGGCCCGCGAGCTGTGCACCTTGAAGGCACAAAACGGTATTCCCGACTGGAATCAGGTCGAAGCCCTGATCAAGGAATGGAAACCCGACGCCGTGGTGGTTGGCCTGCCGCTGAACATGGACGGCACGCCCAGCGACATGTGCCTGCGGGCCGAGAAGTTCGCCCGCCGCCTCAACGGCCGCTACAACCTGCCCTTCTATACCCACGACGAACGCCTGACCACTTTTGAGGCCAAAGGCGAGCGGCGTGATCGTGGCGGGCAAAAAGGCAGTTACCGCGACAACCCGGTCGATGCCATCGCCGCCGCCCTGCTGTTGCAAGGCTGGCTCGACGAAAACACCGCATTGTTCGAATCCTGAAGAGTCGTCACCACGCCTCTCTATAGCGACAACCCGAGCCAAACCCCGCACGCACCGGCTCGGGCCCAAGAAGGAGCAACCATGAGCCTGCCCAATCCCGCCGAACTGATCAGCCAGATGGCGATCCGTCTCAAGGCACACCTGGAACACCGTGGCATCAGCGAACCGCGCTACATCGGTATCCGTACCGGCGGCGTCTGGGTCGCCCAGGCGTTGCTCGATGAACTGGGCAGCGACTCGCCGCTCGGCACCCTCGATGTCTCCTTCTACCGCGACGATTTCAGCCAGAACGGCCTGCACCCGCAAGTGCGCCCGTCGGCCCTGCCGTTCGAGATCGAAGGCCAGGACCTGGTGCTGATCGACGACGTGCTTATGAGTGGCCGGACCATCCGCGCCGCCATGAACGAATTGTTCGACTACGGCCGCCCGGCCAGTGTGACGCTGGTGTGCCTGCTGGACCTGGACGCCGGCGAGCTGCCGATCCGTCCGAACGTGGTCGGCGCGACGCTGGAGCTGGCCGCCCACGAACGGGTGAAGCTGTCCGGCCCCTCGCCGCTCGTACTCGAACTGCAAGACCTCGCCCTTTAATTCGCCCTATTGAGAGTCCCCCTCGCGATGACGCCTCTAGAAACCAAGCGCCCGCTGCAGCTCAATGATCAGGGCCAGCTGCGCCACTTCCTCTCGCTCGACGGTTTGCGCCGCGAGTTGCTGACGGAAATCCTCGACACCGCTGACTCGTTTCTCGAAGTCGGCGCCCGGGCGGTGAAGAAAGTCCCGTTGCTGCGCGGCAAGACCGTGTGCAACGTGTTCTTCGAGAACTCCACCCGCACTCGCACCACCTTCGAACTGGCGGCCCAGCGCCTGTCGGCGGACGTGATCACCCTGAACGTGTCGACGTCCTCGGCGAGCAAGGGCGAAACCCTGCTCGACACGTTGCGCAACCTGGAAGCCATGGCCGCCGACATGTTCGTCGTGCGCCACGGTGATTCCGGTGCGGCACACTTCATCGCCGAACACGTGTGCCCGCAAGTGGCGATCATCAACGGCGGCGACGGCCGTCACGCGCACCCGACCCAAGGCATGCTCGACATGCTGACGATTCGTCGGCACAAGGGCGGCTTCGAAAACCTCTCGGTGGCCATCGTCGGCGACATCCTGCATTCGCGGGTCGCGCGCTCGAACATGCTCGCGCTGAAAACCCTCGGCTGCCCGGACATCCGCGTGATCGCGCCGAAAACCCTGCTGCCGATCGGCATCGAGCAATACGGCGTGAAGGTTTACACCGACATGACCGAAGGCCTGAAAGACGTCGACGTAGTGATCATGCTGCGCCTGCAGCGTGAACGCATGACCGGCGGCCTGCTGCCGAGCGAAGGCGAGTTCTACCGCCTCTTCGGCCTGACCACCGCGCGCCTGGCCGGGGCCAAGCCGGATTGCATCGTCATGCACCCGGGGCCGATCAACCGTGGGGTGGAGATTGAGTCGGCGGTGGCCGACGGCCCGCACTCGGTGATCCTCAATCAGGTCACCTACGGTATTGCGATTCGTATGGCCGTGTTGTCCATGGCCATGAGCGGGCAGACTGCCCAGCGCCAATTCGAGCAGGAGAACGCCCAGTGAAGCTCAGCATTCTCGGCGCCCGCGTCATCGATCCAACCTCGGGTCTGGATCAAGTTACCGATATTCATGTTGAAGCCTGCAAGATTGTCGCCTTCGGTGCCGCTCCAGCCGGTTTTGTTCCGGTCGAGACCATTGATGCCAAAGGTCTGGTCGCCGCGCCCGGCCTGGTTGACCTGAACGTCGCCCTGCGCGAACCGGGTTACAGCCGCAAAGGTTCGATTGCCAGCGAAACTCGCGCCGCTGCCGCCGGTGGCGTCACCAGCCTGTGCTGCCCGCCGAAAACCAAACCGGTGCTGGACACCTCGGCCGTGGCCGAACTGATCCTCGACCGCGCCCGCGAGGCCGGTAACACCAAAGTCTTCCCGATTGGCGCCCTGAGCAAAGGCCTGGACGGCGAGCAGCTTGCAGAGCTCGTTGCCCTGCGCGATGCCGGCTGCGTAGCGTTCGGCAATGGTCTGGAGAGCTTCCGCAACACCCGCACCCTGTGCCGGGCGCTGGAATACGCGGCGACCTTCGACCTGACGGTGATTTTCAACTCACAGGACCATGACCTCGCCGAAGGTGGCCTGGCCCATGAAGGCCCGACCGCGAGTTTCCTTGGCTTGCCAGGCATCCCGGAAACCGCCGAAACCGTGGCCCTGGCCCGGGACCTGCTGCTGGTCGAGCAAAGCGGCGTGCGTGCGCACTTCAGCCAACTCACCAGCGCTCGCGGAGTGGCCCTGATCGCCCAGGCCCAAGCCCGTGGATTGCCGGTGACTGCCGATGTGGCGCTGTATCAGCTGATCCTGACCGATGAAGCCCTGATCGACTTCAGCAGCCTCTACCACGTCCAGCCGCCGCTGCGCACCCGCGCCGACCGCGATGGCTTGCGTGCAGCGGTGAAGTCCGGTGTGGTTTCGGCCATTTCCAGCCATCACCAACCCCACGAACGGGACGCCAAACTGGCACCGTTCGGCGCGACTGAACCGGGGATCAGCAGCGTTGAACTGCTGCTGCCACTGGCGATGACGCTGGTTGAGGATGGTCTACTCGATCTGCCGACCCTGCTGTCGCGCCTGAGCGCCGGCCCTGCCGAGGCTTTACGCCTGCCGGCGGGCAAGTTGGCGGTGGGTGGCGCGGCGGATATCGTGCTGTTCGACCCAGCGGCCTCGACCGTAGCCGGGGAAACCTGGCTATCCAAAGGCGAAAACTGCCCGTTCATTGGCCACAGCTTGCCGAGTGTGGTGCGGTATACGTTGGTGGATGGGCGGATTAGCCACCAGGCTTAAGACCGCGTCGCCTGTATTCACGAGCAAGCCCACTCCCACAAGGACTGTATTAATCCTGTGGGAGCGGGCTTGCTCGCGAAGGCTTACTCGAAGGCGCCTTGGTCCTTAGGTCATTCAGCGTTCTCATTACCAACTAGCTCTCATCTACGGGCTGACATCCTCGCGTCACATCGTCATCAACTCATCCGTAACAAGAACATCCCTTCAAGCCGTAAAGAAAACAGCCACTTATCAGTACGAAAGTTCTGACGTCTCACAATCCAAATGAAAAGAGCCTCATAACAATAAGAAACACCCTACAAGTTATCAGATGAAAATATTCAGCCGACCATCTAGCATTCAAACAACCCAAGGAGAACCACACAACCAACTCTCTATATACAGAGACGCAATACAAAGGAGCAGCACATGAAAAATGGACTTACATTGCCAGGCAGCCCTGAAAATGAAAAAGCTCAGTAACCAAATGCATTACGCCTATCCAGTGCTTCTCTTGATCACCTCCGCCATAGGCATATTCACCGTAGTGAATAACCTTACCGCGGGGTTATACGGAATTGGCAAGGACTCGATCGGTCTGCCAATAGGTGCGATGTTTATTATTTGCATAACGCTATTGGCCATGCATTTACTGCAGGTTTTCAGTAGTAAAAAAGCCAAAGTCCATTTTCCGGGAAAGATTCTGCTTACTGCATTATCACTGATCGCTGCGATACTATCGTCGGCAATTCTCGCCGGCTGTATAACTTACTGGTTCATTCCTGACCATATCATTATTGCAATCTCTTATAGTTTCACTGCGCTCGCATTTGGTGCATTTCAAATCCAACTATTAAAAACAGCCAAATAGTTTTGGCGGATGGACTGGTCAACAGACTTAAGTCCGTGCCACCTGCATTCGCGAGCAGGCTCGCTCCCACAAGTACCGCATCAATCCTGTGGGAGCGGGCTTGCTCGCGAAGGGCTTAACGCGAAGCTGCCCGGTTACTGATGGTGTTCACTACGGACACCTGGGTATTGAGCGTCCAGAAGTCAAACAACACCCCCAGGAAGAACACTCCGCCCGTCACCAGGTACAGCAAGCCGCTGAGCCATTTCCCCTGATACATCCGGTGTACGCCGAATACCCCTAGGAACGTCAGCAGAATCCACGCCACGCTGTATTCGATCGGCCCGGCCTCAAAGCGCAGGTCGGCCTCACGGTCCATGGACGGGATCAGGAACAGGTCGATCAGCCAGCCGATGCCCAGCAAACCGAAAGTGAAGAACCAGATCGTCCCGGTCACCGGCTTGCCGTAATAGAAGCGGTGAGCCCCGGTAAAACCGAAAATCCACAGCAGGTAACCGATCAGTTTGCTGTGGGTGTCTTGATAGGCCACGGGGTGTTGATAGGTGTTCATGAGGGTCCTCGATTCACACGATAGATAAATATTGTTGAATTCTTTGTGACTTTTTTACAGGCGTCCGACGTATGGCAAATGCTACCTTCACTCCCGCCAAAGCCTTGTAGTACAAGCACTCTGTCCGACAATTGCGTCAACTCGCTGCTTATTTGGTTCCGTTGACCCCAAGGTCCAATCGACCAACGGCCTCGGAAGGGTCAAAAAAGCTGTTATAAAGTTGCGCGCTAACCCATATGAGCCTTGCCTAATGCGTCCATTTTTCAAGACATGGCTAACCATTTGCCTTTTGATGCCACTGGCCGCCCACGCCACCAATCGTGAGCAACGTCTTCCTAACGTTAATGGTTACACCCCGAAATCCCATGTTTCTGCTCCTTCGAGCAAAAACAAGCAAACCGCGAAACGCTCCACCACGCTGGCCACCGCCAACGCCAAGCTGGTGCCGCCGATGGCGACCAAGCAAAGCAGCAACGTGTTGAGTCGTGCAGTCAACGTCCTCGGTACTCCATACCGTTGGGGCGGCAGCAGCCCAAGTAAAGGGTTCGATTGCAGTGGCCTGGTGAAATACGCGTTTAACGACGCGACTTTCGATCTGCCACGCACCTCGAACGCTATGGCCAGCGGTCATGGCCAGAAAGTCGATCGCGCGGATCTGAAGCCGGGCGATCTGATTTTCTTCAACATCAAGAGCCGTCGGGTCAATCACGTTGCCATTTACCTGGGTAACGATCGCTTCATCCACGCGCCACGCCGTGGCAAAGCGGTGTCCATCGATACGCTGAAGAAGCCGTATTGGGAAAGCCACTATGTGGTGGCCAAGCGGGTTCTGCCGAAAGAACCGAACCAGATGCGCGTCGTTCAGCGCTGATTAACGGCTTTCATCGTTCTTGAGACCCCCTTCGCGGGCAAGCCTCGCTCCTACAGGTCATGCGCCATTTTCGCGGCACATAACCATCCTGTAGGAGCGAGGCTTGCCCGCGAAGGCGTTTCTGGGCCAATCAAAAGTTATCCGGTGACCGCGCCTTCTCCCGCGCATGCTCGCGGCTGATCAAGCCCTTGGTCACCAATTCCTTCAAGCACATATCCAGCGTCTGCATCCCCAGATTGCCCCCGGTCTGAATTGACGAGTACATCTGCGCCACCTTGTCCTCGCGGATCAGGTTACGGATCGCTGACGTACCGAGCATGATCTCGTGCGCCGCAATCCGTCCGCCACCAATCTTCTTGACCAGCGTCTGCGACACCACCGCCAGCAACGACTCGGACAGCATCGAGCGCACCATCGACTTCTCATCCCCCGGAAATACATCCACCACCCGGTCGATAGTCTTCGCCGCCGACGTGGTGTGCAGCGTGCCGAACACCAGGTGACCGGTTTCAGCGGCGGTCAACGCCAGGCGAATGGTTTCCAGATCGCGCATCTCCCCCACCAGAATCACATCCGGGTCTTCGCGCAACGCCGAGCGCAGCGCGGTAGCGAAACTGCGGGTATCGCGGTGGACTTCGCGCTGATTGATCAGGCATTTGCGCGATTCGTGCACAAACTCGATCGGGTCTTCGATGGTGAGGATGTGGTGATGGCGATGGTTGTTCAGGTAATCGATCATTGCTGCCAGGGTGGTGGACTTGCCGGAACCGGTCGGGCCCGTCACCAGCACCAGGCCACGGGGGGCTTCGGTAATCTTGCGAAACACATCGCCCATGCCGAGGTCGTCCATGCTCAGGACCTTCGACGGAATGGTCCGGAACACCGCGCCGGCGCCACGATTCTGGTTGAACGCGTTGACCCGGAAACGCGCCACGCCCGGCACTTCGAAGGAGAAGTCGGTTTCCAGGTGTTTCTCGAAGTCCACCCGCTGGGTGTCGTTCATGATGTCGTAGATCAGCTCGTGCACCTGTTTATGGTCCAGGGCCGGCAGGTTGATGCGCCGCACATCGCCATCGACGCGAATCATCGGTGGCAGGCCGGCAGACAGGTGCAAGTCGGACGCGCCCTGTTTGGCGCTGAATGCCAGCAGCTCAGTGATATCCATAGCGCTCCTCAATTCCAGTAGAATGCCGCGAACCTTCAGACCGCCGGCGCCGAATCCTCGCCTGAAAAGTCGCCGAGCGATGATCAGGCAAGGCAAAAGTTGGCGAAGACGCGGAGTTGACGTCAGTCAATGAGCATCTGAGTCGACTTTTAACGCCGCATGATCGAGTGCAGGCACTTTTCAGGCAGGATTTGATGTCCACGATAGCAGACAACATCCTTCAGGTTAGTTCGCGTATCCAGGCAGCGACCCAAGCTGCCAATCGCGACGAGCACAGCGTCCAGCTGCTGGCCGTGAGCAAGACCAAGCCCGCCGAAGCCCTGCGTGAAGCCTACGCCGCCGGGCTGCGGGACTTTGGTGAGAACTATCTGCAGGAAGCCTTGGGCAAACAGCTCGAATTGGCCGACCTGCCCTTGATCTGGCACTTCATCGGCCCCATTCAATCGAACAAGACTCGCGCTATCGCCGAGCACTTCGCTTGGGTGCATTCCGTGGATCGTTTGAAAATCGCACAACGCCTGTCCGAACAACGTCCTGCCGATCTGCCGCCGCTGAACATCTGCATCCAGGTCAACGTCAGCGGCGAGGACAGCAAGTCCGGCTGCACCCCGGCCGACCTGCCAGCCCTGGCCAAGGCCATCAGCGAATTGCCGCGCCTGAAGTTGCGCGGGTTGATGGCGATCCCCGAGCCGACTGACGATCGCGCCGCCCAGGACGCCGCTTTCGCTGCCGTGCAGCACCTTCAAGCCAGCCTCGAACTGCCGCTCGACACGCTTTCCATGGGCATGAGCCACGACCTCGAGTCGGCCATCGCCATGGGCGCCACGTGGGTCCGCATCGGTACAGCCCTGTTTGGCGCTCGCAGCTCTCAACAAATGCATGGCCAGCCTTGAACAATGGCTGACTCCTCTCTTTATAAGGACCTGACATGAGCAAGACTCGTATTGCCTTTATCGGTGCCGGCAACATGGCCGCCAGCCTGATCGGTGGCCTGCGCGCCAAAGGTCTGGACGCGGCCCACATCCGCGCCAGCGATCCCGGCGCTGACACCCGCGCTCGTGTGAGCGCCGAACACGGCATCGAAGTATTCGCCGACAACGCCGACGCCATCCAGGACGCCGATGTAGTCGTGCTGGCGGTCAAACCGCAGGCGATGAAAGCCGTGTGCGAAGCCATTCGCCCCAGCCTCAAGCCGCATCAACTGGTGGTATCCATCGCGGCGGGCATCACCTGCGCCAGCATGAACAACTGGCTCGGCGCTCAGCCAATCGTGCGCTGCATGCCCAACACCCCGGCGCTGCTGCGTCAGGGCGTGAGCGGTTTGTTCGCCACGGCTGAAGTGACGGCCGAGCAACGCCAACAGGCTCAAGATTTGTTGTCCGCCGTCGGTATCGCACTGTGGCTGGACGAAGAACAGCAACTGGACGCGGTCACCGCCGTTTCCGGCAGTGGCCCGGCGTACTTCTTCCTGTTGATCGAAGCGATGACTGCGGCGGGCGTGAAACTCGGCCTGCCGGCGGACGTCGCCGCGCAACTGACCGTGCAAACCGCCCTCGGCGCCGCACACATGGCGGTTGCCAGTGACGTGGATGCCGCGGAACTGCGTCGCCGCGTGACCTCGCCTGCGGGCACCACGGAAGCAGCGATCAAGTCGTTCCAGGCCGGGGGCTTCGAAGCCCTGGTCGAAACGGCACTCGGCGCCGCCGCACATCGCTCGGCCGAGATGGCCGAACAACTGGGTCGCTAATCAGCTCTTACAAAGGAATCAATGATGCTCGGACTCAATGACGCTGCCGTTTTTATCATCAAGACGCTGGGCAGCCTGTACCTGCTGATCGTGCTGTTGCGCTTCATCCTGCAATTGGTTCGGGCGAACTTCTACAACCCGCTCTGCCAGTTCATCGTCAAAGCCACTCAACCGCTGCTCAAGCCGCTGCGCCGGGTCATCCCGAGCATGTTCGGGCTCGACATGTCGTCGCTGGTGCTGGCGCTGATCATTCAAATGCTGCTGATCGCGGTGATCCTGCTGCTCAAAGGCTTCATGGTCGACTGGTTGCTGTTGGTGCCTTGGGCGCTGATCGCGCTGTTCTCGCTGTTCTTGAACATCATTTTCTACGCGATGATCATCAGCGTGATCCTGTCCTGGGTCGCCCCGGGCAGCCACAATCCGGGCGCCGAACTGGTGGCTCAGATTACTGAACCGGTACTCGCCCCGTTCCGTCGGATCATTCCGAACCTGGGCGGCCTGGATATCTCGCCGATCTTCGCGTTTATCGTGATCCAGTTGCTGCAGAGCTGGCTGATCCCGCGCCTGGCGTACTTTGCGTTCATGCCGCAGGGTTTGCTTGGGCTGATCTGATCCAGAGCGCTGACCGCGTTATCGCTCTTCGCGGGCAAGCCTCGCTCCTACAGGACCTATGCGATTCCCTGTAGGAGCGAGGCTTGCCCGCGAATGCCGCACCTCGGTCCAACTGAATGAAATCAGGCCTGCCGTTCGCTTGCTGCTAAGGGCAGCGGTCTTTAGACTTACGCCTCATTTCAACGAGAGCAGGGTCGATGCCAACTGCCTTTCCCGCCGATTCTGTTGGTCTGGTGACGCCGCAAGTGGCGCACTTCAGTGAACCCCTGGCCCTGGCCTGCGGCCGTTCGCTCCCAGCTTATGACCTGATATACGAAACCTACGGCACGCTGAACGCCACGGCGAGCAACGCCGTGCTGATCTGCCACGCCTTGTCCGGCCACCATCACGCTGCCGGTTTCCACAGCCCCGACGACCGCAAACCCGGTTGGTGGGACAGCTGCATCGGCCCCGGCAAACCGATCGACACCAGCAAGTTCTTCGTGGTCAGCCTGAACAACCTCGGTGGCTGCAACGGCTCCACCGGCCCGAGCAGTATCAACCCGGAGACCGGCAAGCCATTCGGCGCCGACTTCCCGGTGCTGACCGTGGAAGACTGGGTGCACAGCCAGGCGCGCCTGTCCGACCTGCTCGGCATCAGCCAGTGGGCGGCGGTGATCGGCGGCAGTCTCGGCGGCATGCAAGCCTTGCAGTGGACCATCACTTACCCCGACCGCGTGCGGCATTGCCTGGCCATCGCCTCGGCGCCCAAGCTGTCGGCGCAGAACATCGCGTTCAACGAAGTGGCGCGCCAGGCAATCCTCACCGACCCCGAGTTCCACGGCGGTTCGTTCCAGGAAGCCGGCGTGATTCCCAAGCGCGGCTTGATGTTGGCGCGGATGGTCGGGCACATCACCTACCTGTCCGACGATTCCATGGGCGAGAAATTCGGCCGTGGCCTGAAGAGCGAAAAGCTCAACTACGACTTCCACAGCGTCGAGTTCCAGGTCGAGAGCTACCTGCGTTATCAGGGCGAAGAGTTCTCCGGGCGTTTCGACGCCAACACTTACCTGCTGATGACCAAGGCGCTGGATTACTTCGACCCGGCGGCGAACTTCGACGATGACCTGGCGAAAACCTTCGCTGGCGCCACGTCCAAGTTCTGTGTGATGTCCTTCACCACCGACTGGCGTTTCTCCCCTGCCCGCTCCCGGGAACTGGTGGACGCGCTGATGGCGGCCAAAAAAGACGTTTGCTACCTCGAGATCGACGCTCCGCAAGGCCACGACGCCTTCTTGATTCCGATCCCGCGCTATCTGCAGGCGTTCAGCAATTACATGAACCGAATTAGTTTGTGAGTAAGCCATGAGAGCTGATCTGGAAATCATCCAGGAATGGATTCCCGCCGGTAGCCGCGTGCTCGACCTCGGTTGCGGCGACGGCGAACTGCTGACCTGGCTGCGGGACAACAAGCAAGTCACCGGCTATGGCCTGGAAAACGACGCGGACAACATCGCCGAGTGCGTGGCCAAGGGCATCAACGTGATCGAGCAGGACCTGGACAAGGGCCTCGGCAACTTTGCCAGCAACAGTTTCGACATTGTGGTCATGACCCAGGCCCTGCAAGCCGTGCATTACCCGGACAGGATCCTCGACGAAATGCTGCGGGTCGGTCGCCAGTGCATCATCACGTTCCCCAATTTCGGTCACTGGCGCTGCCGCTGGTACCTGGCGAGCAAGGGGCGGATGCCGGTGTCCGAGTTCCTGCCGTACACCTGGTACAACACGCCGAACATCCACTTCTGCACTTTCGGCGACTTTGAAGAGTTGTGCCGCGAACGTGAAGCGAAGGTCATTGATCGGCTTGCCGTGGATCAACAGCACCGACACGGGTGGGCCAGTAAGCTATGGCCTAATCTATTAGGTGAGATCGGTATCTACCGCGTCAGCAGCCCAGGGCTGCAAGATCACAAGGTCGCGGTCTGAACCACGCCATTTCAAGGAGAACGATCATGGGTCGTCTAGCGCTGTTTCTACTTACTGCCTGCCTGAGCGTCACTGCCATGGCCGCCGACGTCATCAAGGGCGAGCGCCAGGAAACCTTTGGCGACGTGACGGTGCATTACAACACCTTCAACTCCACGTTCCTGACACCGGACATCGCCAAAGCGGCGGAGCTGGTGCGCAGCAAGAACCAAGGCGTGATCAACGTCTCGGTGATCAAGGACGGCAAGCCGCTGATCGCCCAGGTCAACGGCACGATCAAAGACCTCACCAGCCAAAGCGTGCCACTGAAATTCAAACAGATCACCGAACAAGGCGCGGTCTATTACATCGCGCAATATCCGGTTGAACAGCAGGAAGTCCGCACCTTTGAAATCAAGGTGCAGAACGGCGACAAAATCAACACCATCAACTTCAACCAAGAGCTTTTCCCCGGCGAATGATGAACTTCACGCAACTCGTACTGGCCAGCCATAACGCCGGCAAACTCAAGGAACTCCAGGCCATGCTCGGCGCATCGGTGCAACTGCGCTCGATCGGCGAGTTCAGCAGCATCGAGCCTGAAGAAACCGGCCTGTCGTTCGTCGAAAACGCCATCCTCAAGGCCCGCAATGCCGCGCGTATCTCCGGTCTGCCGGCACTGGCCGACGATTCGGGGCTGGCGGTGGACTTCCTTGGTGGTGCGCCGGGGATTTACTCCGCTCGTTATGCCGACGGCAAGGGCGATGCAGCGAACAACGCCAAGCTGCTCGACGCTATGAAAGACGTGCCTGAAGCCGAGCGTGGCGCGCAGTTCGTTTGCGTCCTGGCGCTGGTGCGGCACGCCGACGATCCGTTGCCGATCCTGTGCGAAGGTCTGTGGCACGGGCGCATTCTGCCGGCGGCCAGCGGTGAACACGGTTTTGGCTACGACCCGCTGTTCTGGGTGCCGTCTCGCGATTGCTCCAGCGCCGAGTTGAGCCCAAGCGAAAAGAACCTCATCAGCCACCGCGCCCGTGCAATGGATCTGCTGCGCCAGCGTCTAGGCTTGATATGACCCACGACTCATCCGCGTCGCCACTGATCTTCGGTGGCGCCGCACAATCGCCTCGGGCCGCGCTGCCTACGCTGCCGCCCCTGGCGCTGTACATCCACATCCCGTGGTGTGTGCGCAAATGCCCTTATTGCGACTTCAACTCCCACACCGCCAGCCCGGTGCTGCCGGAAGAAGAGTACGTCGACGCGCTGCTGGCCGACCTCGATCAGGATTTGCACGCGGTCTACGGCCGTGAGCTGAGCTCGATCTTCTTCGGTGGCGGCACGCCGAGCCTGTTCAGCGCCGAGGCCCTGGGCCGCTTGCTCAAAGGTGTCGAACAGCGGATTCCGTTTGCCAGCGACATCGAAATCACCCTGGAAGCCAATCCCGGAACCTTCGAACAAGAGAAGTTCGTCGCCTACCGTGCGCTGGGCATCAATCGCCTGTCGATCGGCATCCAGAGCTTTCAGGAAGAGAAACTCAAGGCCCTGGGACGGATTCACAACGGCGACGAAGCGATGCGCGCCGCGGGCATGGCCCGTCAGGCCGGGTTCGACAACTTCAACCTGGACCTCATGCACGGTTTGCCCGATCAATCCCTGGACGATGCGCTGAGCGACCTGCGCCAGGCCATCGCCCTGAAGCCGACTCACTTGTCTTGGTATCAGCTGACCCTGGAGCCGAACACGGTGTTCTGGAACCAGCCGCCGACGCTGCCGGAAGACGACACGTTGTGGGACATTCAGGAAGCCGGGCAAGCGCTGCTGGCCGAGCACGGTTACGCGCAATACGAAGTTTCGGCCTATGCCCAGCCCGGTCGCCCGGCGCGGCATAACCTCAACTATTGGAGTTTCGGTGACTTCATCGGCATCGGTGCCGGCGCCCACGGCAAGCTCAGCCACCCGGACGGGCGCATCGTCCGCACCTGGAAGACGCGTTTGCCCAAGGATTACCTCAACCCGGCCAAAAGCTTCAAGGCTGGCGAGAAGGCGCTGACCAATGACGAGTTGCCGTTCGACTTCCTGATGAACGCCCTGCGCCTGACCGAAGGCGTGGAATCGCGCCTGTATCCGGAACGCACCGGCCTGCCCCTGGAAAGCCTCGCCGAAGGTCGCCGGGAAGCCGAACAAAGCGGCCTGTTGCAGGTCGAACCGTCACGTCTTGCGGCCACCGAGCGCGGACAACTGTTTCTCAATGACTTGCTGCAGACATTTCTGAGCTGATTTCAGCCTTAAGGGAAAACCAATGGATTTGATCCTCGACCTGCTCGCCACCGTGTCCCGCTGGAGCCGCAGCAACCTGTCGGAAATCTCGCTGGCGCTGGTGGGCTGCCTGCTGGTGCTGTTCGGCGCGGACATCAAAGGCTGGGTCGAACAACGCCTGGGCGGCATCGCCGGCGCCTTGCGCGTCCCGCTGATGGCCCTGCTGTGCATGGTCGGCAGCGGCGTCGCACTGATCTACGCCACGCCGTGGATCATCAAAGGCCTGAGCCAGTTCAACAACTACAGCCTGGCGCCGGTTTTGTTGGTGGTGCTGGTGCTGATCGGCGTCGTCGCAGACCGCCGCTGAATCTCACGCACAAAAAAACCCTTAGGAGCGAGGCTTGCCCGCGAAGGCGTCGTGTCAGTCAGTGATGATGGTGACTGATACGGCGCCTTCGCGGGCAAGCCTCGCTCCTACAGGTTTCAGGTCGCTCAGGACAGTTTTTCGAACTTCAGGTCCCACACGCCATGCCCAAGTCGTTCGCCACGGCGTTCGAACTTGGTGATCGGGCGTTCGGTCGGGCGTGGCACGCATTTGCCGTCTTCGGCGAGGTTGCGGTAGCCCGGCGCGACGCTCATCACTTCCAGCATGTACTCGGCATACGGTTCCCAGTCGGTGGCCATGTGCAGAATGCCGCCGACCTTCAACTTGCTGCGCACCAGTTCAGCGAACGACGCCTGAACGATACGGCGCTTGTGGTGACGGCTCTTGTGCCACGGATCCGGGAAGAACAGCATCAGGCGATCGAGGCTGTTGTCGGCGATGCAATTATTGAGCACTTCGATCGCGTCGCAATCGTAGACCCGCAAGTTGGTCAGGCCCTGAGTCAGCACACCATTGAGCAGCGCGCCGACACCCGGACGGTGAACTTCCACACCGATGAAATCCTGCTCCGGCGAGGCAGCAGCCATTTCCAGCAGCGAATGGCCCATGCCGAAGCCGATTTCCAGCGAACGCGGCGCCGAGCGGCCGAACACCTGGTCGAAGTCCACCGGCGCGTCGGCCAGCGGCAGGACGAACAGCGGCGTGCCCTGCTCCAGGCCTTTTTGCTGGCCTTCGGTCATGCGCCCGGCGCGCATCACGAAACTCTTGATGCGGCGGTGTTGGCGCTCTTCGCCTTCTTCCGGCTGGATAGGCGTTTCGTTCGATTCAGTCATCAATGGCTCTTACTTGATCAGACCATCCAGCGGCGAGGAAGCGCTGGCATAGAGTTTTTTCGGCATGCGGCCGGCGAGGTAGGCCAGGCGACCTGCAACGATCGCATGTTTCATGGCTTCCGCCATCATGATTGGCTGCTGGGCATGGGCGATGGCCGAGTTCATCAGCACTGCTTCACAACCCAGTTCCATGGCGATGGTGGCGTCGGAGGCGGTGCCGACACCGGCATCCACCAACACTGGAATTTTGGCTTCTTCAAGGATGATCTGCAGGTTGTACGGGTTGCAGATCCCCAGGCCCGTGCCGATCAGACCGGCCAGCGGCATCACGGCGATCACGCCGATTTCCGCCAGTTGACGGGCGATGATCGGGTCATCGCTGGTGTAGACCATCACGTCGAAGCCTTCCTTGACCAGCACTTCGGCGGCCTTGAGGGTTTCGATCACGTTGGGGAACAGGGTTTTCTGGTCCGCCAGCACTTCCAGCTTCACCAGGTTGTGGCCGCCGAGCAGCTCGCGGGCCAGTCGGCAGGTGCGCACGGCTTCGGTAGCGTCGAAGCAACCGGCGGTGTTCGGCAGGAAGGTGTAGCGATCCGGCGACAGGACTTCGAGCAGGTTCGGTTCGCCCGGGTTCTGGCCCAGGTTGGTGCGGCGCACGGCGAAGGTGACGATCTCGGCACCCGAGGCTTCGATGGCCAGGCGGGTTTCTTCCATGTCGCGGTACTTGCCGGTACCAACCAGCAAACGCGACTGGTAAGTACGACCGGCCAGGACGAAGGGCTTGTCGCTACGAACGATGCTCATGGGAAATCCTCTGTAGGGGTGAGGTTCTTGCAGAATTCCTTATTAACCAAACGCTGTGAAAACGTCGCGAGCGAAGGAAAGACAAGGCAAAAACAGGCGAGGAAGCGGAGTTTACGGGTTGTAAATGAGCATTCCGAGCCTGTTTTTAACTCAGTATTTCCGAGCGGAGCAGTTTTCACAGTGTTTGGCGACTAGCCGCCGCCGATGGCGTGCACCACTTCGACACTGTCGCCGTCGTTCAGCGTGGTGTCGGCATGCTGGCTGCGCGGGACGATATCCAGATTGAGTTCGACCGCCACCCGGCGTCCGGTCAGATCCAGACGGGTCAGCAGGGCCGCAACGGTTTCACCGTCGGGCAGTTCAAGGGATTCGCCGTTCAACTGAATGCGCATGCAAGAAGCCGCCATCATTTTTAGGGGCAGGCATTCTAGCCCGATCGGTCAGACTGACCCAAGCCATTCGTCTTGAAACACGATCTCTGTAGGAGCGAGGCTTGCCCGCGAAGGCGTGGTGTCAGGCACCCTCTTCATCAACTGACACTACGTCTTCGCGGGCAAGCCTCGCTCCTACAGGGTCAGCTTAACCGCCAGGCGGCGAGGCCCAGGCAGAACCAGCCGATAAGAAATGCCAGGCCGCCGAAGGGCGTGATGATGCCGAGCTTGCTCACGCCAGTGATCGTCAGCAGATACAAACTGCCGGAAAACAGCAGGATGCCAATAGCAAAGGACGCGCCGGCCCAGGTGATCAAGCGACCCGGAATCTGCGTTGCCAGCAGCGCCACGCCCAGCAGCGCCAGGGTGTGCACCAATTGGTAGGTGACGCCAGTGTGGAAAATCGCCAGGTATTCCGGCGTCAGACGGTTTTTCAAGCCGTGGGCGGCGAACGCGCCAAGGGCAACGCCGGTGAAGCCGAAGAAAGCGGCCAGCATCAGAAAGCCACGCAGCATGAAGAACTCCAGTCAGACTCGATCAACAGGGTCTGTATAATGGCCCGCTCAACGGGTTCGGCCAAGCCATCTCTATGCTGCGTTTAATTTTGCGACGATTCACGAAGGCCCTGCTCTGGTTCGCGGGCGGCAGCGTGTTGCTGGTTCTGATTTTTCGCGTAGTGCCGCCACCGGGCACGGCGCTGATGGTCGAGCGCAAGGTCGAATCCTGGTTCGATGGCGAGCCCATCGATCTGCAACGCACCTGGAAACCCTGGGATGAAATCTCCGACGACCTGAAAGTCGCGGTGATCGCTGGCGAAGACCAGAAGTTTTCTGAGCACTGGGGTTTTGATTTCGGCGCGATTCAAGCGGCGTTTGCCCATAACGAACGCGGCGGCACGATTCGCGGCGCCAGTACGTTGAGCCAGCAGGTGTCGAAGAATCTGTTTTTGTGGTCCGGCCGCAGCTGGCTGCGCAAAGGCCTGGAAGCCTGGTTTACCGGGTTGATCGAAGTGTTGTGGCCCAAGCAGCGGATTCTTGAGGTGTACCTGAACAGCGTTGAATGGGATGACGGAGTGTTTGGCGCTGAAGCGGCGGCTAGGCATCATTTTGGTGTGAGCGCTAAAGGTCTTAGCCGTCAGCAATCGAGTTTGTTGGCGGCAGTGTTGCCCAATCCAAGGGTTTGGAGCGCCAGTCATCCGACCAACTATGTCGCGCGGCGGGCCGGGTGGATTCGTCAGCAGATGAGTCAGTTGGGTGGCGACAGCTATCTGGTGGGGCTCAATGATTCGCGGCGTGCGCCTTGGGCTCAATGATTTGACGCGATCTCTGTAGGAGCGAGGCTTGCCCGCGAAGGCGTCATCTCAGTCGATGATGATGGCGGCTGTTACGACGCCTTCGCGGGCAAGCCTCGCTCCTACACAGGGGTTCGGTTGAACGGCACCAACAAAAACGCCCCGATCATCACTGATCGGGGCGTTTTTTATTGGCGGTTCGCCGGTTAGGCGGCGATCGACAACTTGAGCTTGTTCATCGCGCTCTTCTCAAGCTGACGAATACGCTCGGCCGACACGTTGTACTTCTGCGCCAGGTCGTGCAGCGTAGCTTTTTCTTCTGCCAGCCAGCGCTGGTAGAGGATGTCACGGCTGCGGTCGTCCAGCACTTCCAGCGCTTCGTGCAGGTTGTGGTTGGAGTTGTCGCTCCAGTCGGCATCTTCCAGTTGACGGGCCGGGTCGTACCGGTGGTCTTCCAGATAGTTGGCCGGCGATTGGAAAGCGCTGTCGTCGTCAGCCTCTGCGGCCGGGTCGAAGGCCATGTCATGGCCGGTCAGGCGACTTTCCATCTCGCGCACTTCCCGCGGCTCTACGCCGAGGCTTTCCGCCACACGGTGGACTTCCTCGTTGTTCAGCCACGCCAGACGTTTCTTCTGGCTGCGCAGGTTGAAGAACAGCTTACGCTGAGCCTTGGTGGTCGCGACTTTCACAATGCGCCAGTTGCGCAGGATGAACTCGTGAATTTCCGCCTTGATCCAGTGCACAGCGAACGAAACCAGGCGCACACCCATTTCCGGGTTGAAACGCTTAACAGCCTTCATCAGGCCGACGTTACCTTCCTGGATCAGGTCAGCCTGAGCCAGGCCGTAGCCGGAATAGCTACGGGCAATGTGTACGACAAAACGCAGGTGGGCGAGCACCATCTGCCGAGCCGCCCCCAAATCCTGCTCATAATAGAGACTCTCGGCCAGTTCACGCTCCTGCTCCGGCGTCAGCAATGGAATGCTGTTCACCGTGTGCACATAGGCCTCCAGGTTTGCGCCTGGGACCAGAGCATAAGCAGGTTGCAAAGAAGTGGTCATACGAAAAAACCTCCGACTTACATAACTCGTGCAGTTCAGCACTGCGAAAATTGACCGGAAACCAAAGGACAAGTTCCCATAAAAACCGAAAGGTCAATACGCGCAAAAAGATACTACTTCGGCGCCAACTCCCTGAGATGACGTGCGACTGCAATCCATGCACCGATATAACCCAACAGCACCGCGCCAAGCAAGAGCGACAGACCATCGGCAACTGGCACTCCGGCCAGCGCAAAATTACTGCCGTACAAGCCGGCCAAACCAACCACTGCGTCGTTCAGCCAGTTCAGGCCGAACGCCAAGACGCCCCAGGACAGAATCCCCGCACCGAAGCCATATAGCGCGCCCATATACAGAAAGGGCCTGCGTACGTAGCTGTCCGTGCCGCCGACGAGTTTAATCACTTCTATCTCTGTGCGGCGGTTTTCAATATGAAGACGAATGGTATTGCCTATCACCAAAAGTAATGCAGACACCAAAAGCACGGTCAGACCGAAGACAAACCGGTCGCCCAGCTTGAGGATGGCAGCCAGACGCTCGACCCAGACTAGATCAAGTTGTGCCTGTTGTACCTTCGGCAGCTCGGAAAGTTTTTGTCGTAATGCTTCAAGCGTGGGCTTGTCGACCTCGTTCGGCGTCACCAGGACCACGCCCGGCAGCGGGTTTTCCGGCAGCTCCTTGAGCGCCTCGCCCAGACCGGACTGCTGCTGGAACTCTTCCAGCGCCTGATCGCGGCCGACATATTCAGCATCAGCAACGCCGGGCATGCCTTTGATCTGCTCGCGCAACGACTCGCCCTGTTCCGGACTGGCGTTGAGTTCCAGATAAAGGGAAATCTGCGCCGCACGCTGCCAGGAACCGCCCAGCCGCTCGACGTTATTCAGCAAAAGTGACAGCCCCATGGGCAAACTCAGGGCCACCGCCATCACCATGCAGGTGAAGAAGCTGCCGATCGGCTGTTTGCCCAACCGGCGCAAGCTGTCCAGCAGGCTGGCGCGATGGCTTTCGATCCAGGCGCGCAGCAGCGTGGCGAAGTCCGGGCCGTCGTCATCGTCGCGTTTTTTCTTTTGCGGTTGCGGGTCGGCAGCTTTCGGGGCTACACGCTCGGAAACCTTGGGGCTGCGAGTCGCACTCATACGCCGGCCTCCCCGTCGCCGATCAAGCGGCCGCGTTGCAAGGTCAGCATGCGGTGGCGCATGCGGGCGATCAGGGCCAGGTCGTGACTCGCGATAAGCACGCTGGTGCCCAGACGGTTGATGTCTTCGAACACGCCCATGATCTCTGCCGCCAGGCGCGGGTCGAGGTTACCGGTCGGTTCGTCCGCCAGCAGCAAGGCCGGACGGTGCACGATGGCGCGGGCAATACCGACGCGCTGTTGCTGACCGGTGGACAGGTCGCCGGGGTACAGATCGGTCTTGTCCGAGAGCGCCACGCGCTCCAAGGCCGAATCCACCCGCTTGGCGATCTCGGGCTTGGACAGGCCGAGGATCTGCAACGGCAGCGCGACGTTGTTGAACACCGTGCGATCGAACAGCAACTGGTGATTCTGGAACACCACGCCGATCTGCCGCCGCAGATAAGGAATCTGTGCGTTGCTGATGGTGCCCAGGTCCTGCCCGGCCAGCAGCAATTTGCCGGTGGTCGGACGTTCCATGGCCAGCAACAGGCGCAATAGTGTGCTTTTACCGGCGCCGGAATGGCCGGTGACAAACAAGAATTCGCCCCGACGGACTCGAAAGCTCAGCTCATGCAAGCCGACGTGGCCGTTCGGGTAGCGTTTACCGACCTGTTCGAAACGAATCATGAACGCTCCCGCTCGGCAAACAATGCCTGGACAAAGGGTTCTGCTTCAAAGGTACGCAAGTCATCGATGCCTTCACCGACGCCGATGTAGCGGATGGGCAAGCCAAACTGCTTGGCCAGGGCGAAAATCACCCCGCCCTTGGCGGTGCCGTCGAGTTTGGTCAGCGCCAGGCCCGTCAACTGCACGGTCTGGTTGAACTGCTTGGCCTGGCTGATCGCGTTCTGGCCAGTACCGGCGTCGAGTACCAACAGCACTTCGTGCGGCGCGTCGTCGTCCAGTTTGCTGATGACCCGGCGAACCTTTTTCAGTTCTTCCATCAGGTTGTCTTTGGTGTGCAGACGACCGGCGGTGTCGGCGATCAGCACATCAATGCCACGGGCCTTGGCGGCTTGCACGGCATCGAAGATAACCGAAGCCGAGTCGGCACCGGTGTGCTGGGCGATCACCGGGATCTTGTTGCGCTCACCCCAGACCTGCAATTGCTCCACCGCAGCGGCGCGGAAGGTGTCACCGGCGGCGAGCATGACTTTCTTGCCTTCCAGTTGCAGCTTCTTCGCCAGTTTGCCGATGGTGGTGGTTTTGCCGGCACCGTTGACGCCGACCACCAGAATCACGAACGGCTTGTTCTGCGAGTGGATTTTCAGGGGTTGCTCGACGGGCTTGAGCATTGCTGCCAGCTCCGCCTGCAAGGATTTGTACAGCGCGTCGGCATCGGCCAATTCTTTGCGCGCAACTTTCTGGGTCAGGCGCTGAATGATCACCGATGTCGCCTCTACGCCAACGTCGGCGGTCAGCAGGCGCGTTTCGATGTCTTCAAGCAGTTCGTCATCGATGATCTTCTTGCCGAGAAACAGGCTGGCCATGCCTTCGCCGATGCTGGCGCTGGTTTTGGACAGACCTTGCTTGAGGCGGGCGAAGAAACCGGCTTTGGTTTCTTCGGTACGCGGCGGCTCGGCCGGGGTTTCGATGATGGCGACAGGTGCAGCAACGACAGGTGCAGGTGCAGGTGCAGGTGCAGGTGCAGGCCCTGGCGCCTGAACAATCGGCGCAACAGGCGCCACGAATACCGGCACGACAGGCTCTGGAACCACCGGTGCAGGCTCGGCCACGATGACCGGCTCAACCACTGGCACATGAACCGGCTCAGGCGTAAACACAATCGGTGCTGGAATCGGTGGAGTAACGTGCGGCGCCTGTTCGTCTTCGACCAACGCCACCGGTTCTTCCGCCACCGGCAATGTCAGCCATGGCTCAGCGGCTGGCGTGAGCGGCAACTCGGCCGCGACGTCGACTTGAGGCTCGGGCTCAAGCTCAACCGGTTGCAATACCGGCTCTACGCTCGGCAGAACGATCGGCGTCGGCTCTTCTTCTATTACCGGCGCTGGAATGGGCTCAGGAGTGGGCTGTGGCTGTTCGACGACGGGTTCCTGCGGCTTTTTGCGCAGCCATCCGAACAGGCTTTTCTTCTCGCCAGCCGCAGCTGGGGTCTTCTTGTCGTCGTTGGAACCAAACATGGAGGACGGCTATCTCACGGTAGCGACGCGCCAAAGGGCGCCCCGGCAAATAAATATTCGATGCAGAACAGACTGCGATTGACCCAGCTTGTTCACGCGCAACAATTTATCGAAGTGCCAACGGCACCTCAAAGGTCGACTAATACGAAGGACTGGACCGGCATCGTCGGCGAAAACGCAGAGTCTAGCTGACAAACTCAAAGCTTCTGCCGAGAACCCATACAACCTGCGCGCCGATAAAAGGCTCACAGGCGTGGCCGCCAGTAAAACGGATCAGTATCCTAGCACCCTCTCGCCCGCTGACGCTAAGAACAAGCGGGCAGCTCAACAGGTTTAAAAACGTATGAATGCTCTAGCCCGCCGCGCTGCAGGCCTGCTGCTCAGCACAGTTTGTCTGCCCCTCTCGGCCCTGGCTGCCGATCCACAACCGACCCACGAATTCACCCTCGACAACGGCTTGAAGGTCGTCGTGCGCGAAGACCATCGTGCGCCGGTGGTGGTTTCCCAGGTCTGGTACAAGGTTGGTTCCAGCTACGAGACCCCAGGCCAGACCGGTCTGTCGCATGCCTTGGAACACATGATGTTCAAGGGCAGCGATAAAGTCGGCCCTGGCGAAGCGTCGCTGATCCTGCGCGACCTTGGCGCCGAAGAGAACGCATTCACCAGCGACGATTTCACGGCTTACTATCAGGTTCTGGCCCGCGATCGTCTGGGCGTGGCTTTCGAACTGGAAGCTGATCGCATGGCCAACCTGAAACTGCCGGCCGACGAGTTCAGCCGCGAGATCGAGGTTATTAAGGAAGAACGTCGCCTGCGCACCGACGACAAGCCGATGTCCAAGGCCTACGAACGCTTCAAGGCCATGGCCTACCCGGCCAGCGGCTATCACACGCCGACCATCGGCTGGATGGCTGACCTGGACCGCATGAAGGTCGAAGAACTACGCAACTGGTACAAATCCTGGTACGTGCCGAACAACGCCACGCTGGTGGTGGTCGGCGATGTGACCCCGGATGAAGTCAAAGCCCTGGCCCAGCGTTACTTCGGCCCGATTGCCAAGCGCGACGTGCCACCGGCGAAAATCCCGCTGGAACTGGCCGAGCCCGGCGAACGGCAGATCACCCTCCACGTGCAGACCCAGTTGCCGAGCCTGATGCTGGCCTTCAACGTGCCGAGCATCGCCACCGCCGAAGACAAGCGCTCGGTAAATGCCTTGCGCCTGATCTCGGCCCTGCTCGATGGCGGTTACAGCGGACGTATCCCGACGCAACTGGAGCGCGGCGAAGAGCTGGTGTCCGGCGGTTCGTCGAGCTACGACGCCTACACCCGTGGCGACAGCCTGTTCACCCTGTCCGCCAGCCCGAACACGCAAAAGAACAAAACCATCGCCCAGGCCGAAGCCGGTCTGTGGAAGTTGCTTGAGCAGCTGAAAACCACCGCGCCTTCGGCTGAAGAGCTGGAGCGCGTGCGGGCTCAGGTGATTGCCGGCCTGGTCTACGAGCGTGACTCGATCACCAGTCAGGCCACCGCCATCGGCCAACTGGAAACCGTCGGCCTGTCGTGGAAATTGATGGACACCGAACTGGCCGACCTGGAAAGCGTCACCCCCGAAGACATCCAGAAAGCCGCCAAGCTGTATTTCACCCGCGAACGGCTCAGCGTCGCCCATGTACTTCCACTGGAGACGACTCATGAGTGAGCGTAAAAAACCACGCCTGGCGCTGATCGGGCTGATCCTGGTGGCGTTGATCGGTTCGGCGACGGTCTACCTGTTGCGCCCAAATGATTCCACGGCCAGCGAAGCCCTCGACAAAGCCAAGTCCAGCCAGAAGCTGCAATCGCTGGCTGAACTCGACGGCAAGGCCCCGAGCCACCGCAACATGAACGTGCAGAGCTGGACCACCGCCGAAGGCGCCAAGGTGTTGTTCGTCGAAGCCCGTGAGCTGCCGATGTTCGACATGCGCCTGATCTTCGCCGCCGGCAGCAGCCAGGACGGTAACGCACCCGGTCTCGCGCTGCTGACCAACGCCATGCTCAACGAAGGCGTGGCCGGCAAGGACGTCGGTGCTATCGCCCAAGGCTTCGAAGGCCTGGGCGCGGACTTCGGCAACGGTGCTTACAAGGACATGGCGGTCGCGTCGCTGCGCAGTTTGAGCGCCGCGGACAAGCGCGAGCCGGCCTTGCAGCTGTTCTCTGAAGTGATCGGCAAGCCGACCTTCCCCGCCGACTCGTTCGTACGAATCAAAAATCAGATGCTCGCCGGTTTCGAATACCAGAAGCAGAACCCCGGCAAACTGGCCGGGCTCGAGCTGATGAAACGTCTGTACGGCGATCATCCTTACGCCAACTCCAGCGACGGCACGGCGAAAACCGTTCCGGCGATCACTCTGGCGCAGTTGCGCGCTTTCCATGAGAAAGCCTACGCCGCCGGCAACGTGGTGATTGCACTGGTCGGTGACCTGTCCCGCGCCGAGGCCGAGGCGATTGCCGCGCAAGTCTCCAGCGCCCTGCCGAAAGGCCCGGCCCTGGCGAAAATCCCGCAACCGGTCGAGCCCCAGGCGAGCATCGGCCACATCGAGTTCCCGTCCAAGCAGACCAACCTGATGCTCGCGCAACTGGGCATCGACCGTGATGACCCGGACTACGCAGCACTGTCCCTGGGCAACCAGATCCTGGGTGGCGGCGGCTTCGGCACGCGCTTGATGAGCGAAGTGCGCGAGAAGCGCGGCCTGGCCTACGGCGTCTATTCGGGCTTCACCCCGATGCAGGCCCGTGGTCCGTTCATGATCAACCTGCAGACCCGCGCCGAAATGAGCGAGGGCACGCTGAAACTGGTGCAGGACGTGCTCGCCGACTACCTTAAAACCGGCCCGACCCAGAAAGAACTCGACGACGCCAAGCGTGAACTGGCCGGCAGCTTCCCGCTGTCCACCGCCAGCAACGCCGATATCGTCGGTCAGCTCGGCGCCATGGGTTTCTACAACTTGCCGCTGAATTATCTTGAAGACTTCATGCAGCAGTCCCAGAGCCTGACCGTCGAGCAGGTGAAAGCCGCACTGAACAAACACCTGAGCACGGACAAAATGGTCATCGTCACCGCTGGCCCGACCGTGCCGCAAAAGCCGTTACCGGCCCCATCTGATAAACCCACCGAGCAGCCGCTCGGGGTTCCGGAGCATTAATGGCCAGTCCATCGCGTCCTAAAAAACCTGTCCACAACGTGCATAACGGCGTGAACCAACTGCGCATCATCGGCGGTGAATGGGGCAGCCGAAAGCTGAGCTTCCCCGACGCGCCGGGCCTGCGCCCGACCCCGGACCGGGTGCGTGAAACCCTGTTCAACTGGCTCGCGCCGTACATCGCCGGGGCCAAGGTGCTGGATCCGTTTGCCGGCAGCGGCGCGCTGTTCCTCGAAGCCCTGTCCCGTGGCGCCGCCATGGGCCAGGCGCTGGATGCGAGCAACATCGCGGTGTCCAGCATCAAGGAACACCTCGGTACCCTGCGTTGCACCACCGGCCAGGTACAGACCGCCGATGCCTTGCGCTACCTGGAAACCCAGACTGCGACGGCGTATGACGTGGTGTTCCTCGACCCGCCGTTCAACCAGGACCTGTTGCCGGGCGTTTGCGCCTTGCTCGAAGAGCGTCAGTGGCTGGCCGATGACGCCTGGGTCTATACCGAAAGCGAAAACGCCCCATCGGCATTGGGTTTGCCGGGTAACTGGCGCCTGCACCGGGAACAGAAATCCGGTCGGGTTTACTACGCGTTGTGGCAGCGTACGGCGAAGATCGCTGAATAATCGACTAGCCTGATAAAGGTGCGCACCGGTTGCGCACCGCTGCATCGAGAGCAATCGTGCCCCATCCGCCAGAACGCTTTACCCCGGCCTTCGGGCTCAGTAACCCGCACTTGCAAACCTTGTGGGGACCGCTATGGCGCAAAACCACGCATATCGAACGTGAACGTGAACGTCTTTGGCTGGAGGATGGCGACTTCCTCGACCTCGACTGGCACGGTCCGCACACCGCCACGGCGCCGTTGGTGCTGGTGTTACACGGGCTGACCGGTTCGTCGAACTCGCCTTATGTGGCGGGTCTGCAAAAAGTCCTCGGGGATCAAGGTTGGGCCAGCGTCGCGCTGAACTGGCGCGGTTGCTCGGGCGAACCGAATCTGTTGCCGCGCAGCTACCACTCCGGCGCCAGTGAAGACCTGGCCGAAGCCATCCAGCACCTGAAAGCCAAACGACCGCTCGCGCCGTTGTACGCGGTGGGTTACTCATTGGGCGGCAACGTGCTGCTCAAGCATTTGGGTGAAACCGGCAGTGACAGCGGCGTGCTTGGTGCCGTGGCGGTGTCGGTACCGTTTCGCCTCGATCAGTGTGCCGATCGCATCGGCCAGGGATTTTCCAAGGTCTATCAGGCGCATTTCATGCGCGAGATGGTGGCCTACATCAAGAACAAGCAGCGTCAATTCCAGCATGACGGGCGCGAGGATGGCCTGGCCGCGTTGGCTGCACTGGGCTCTCTGGAAAACATGCGCACCTTCTGGGATTTCGATGGCCGGGTCACCGCGCCATTGAACGGTTTTGTGGACGCCGAGGACTATTATCGCCGCGCCTCGAGTCGTTATTTCCTGGGGGAAATTCGCACGCCGACCCTGATCATTCAGGCGGCCGACGATCCGTTCGTATTCCCTCACAGCTTGCCGCTGGCCGATGAATTGTCCGCTTGCACTCAATTCGAATTGCAGGCCAAGGGCGGGCATGTGGGATTTGTCGACGGATCGTTCCGACAACCAAGTTACTACCTGGAACGTCGCATTCCCCAGTGGCTGACCGCTGCAGGTCGCGAGTAAGACCATGGACACCGATCAGGGCGAGTCGATTCGTTTCTGGCAAACGGCACCACTGGCCGGAGTCGAGCTGTTATCCGCGCGCTACATCGAACACCGCTTCGCGCCCCATGTGCATGACGGCTATGTCATCGGCATGATCATGGCCGGCGCCCAGCGTTATCGCTATCGCGGCGCCGAGCATCTGGCGGGCAGCGGCACGCTGGTCTTGATCAACCCGGATGAACTGCACACAGGCCATAAAGGCACGGAGGACGGCTGGTTGTACCGGGCGTTTTATCCGGACAGCGGACAGATTCTGTCGTTGTTGGCCGAACTGGAATTGCCGACCACCGAGTTGCCGGCGTTCGGTGCCACGCTGTATCGCGATCCGGATCTGGTGAAGGGTTTTTGTCAGTTGCACCGCTTGTTGGAGAGCCCGTCCACGGCGCTGCAACAGCAAACGGCCTGGCGCGAAATGATGCTGTCGCTGCTGCAACGGCATGCCGCCGTGCCGATTGCCGGAAAACCCGGCAAGGAACATCGGGCAGTGACCCTGGCCAAGGACTTGCTGCAATCGCAACTGGCGGCGCCGCCTTCGCTGGAAGAGCTGGCGAGTGCGGTGAACTTGTCGCCCTTCCACTTCGCCCGCGTATTCCGCCGTGCCACCGGCATGCCGCCGCACACCTGGCTGATGCAGCAACGTATCGCCCGAGCGCGGGCGTTGTTACAGGGTGGGTGTTTGCCGCTGGAGGTTGCTACGCAGTTGGGGTTTGCCGATCAGAGTCATCTGAGCCGGCAGTTCAAGCAGGTTTACGGGGTGGGGCCGGGGGCGTATCGCAGTGCCCGAACAGTATTCAGAGATTAAGACTGGCGCAGGCCCAATGTAGGAGCGAGGCTTGCCCGCGAAGGCGGTGGGTCAGTCGATATTAATGTTGACTGACACTCCGCCTTCGCGGGCAAGCCTCGCTCCTACAAGGGGTGTGGGGTTATTCGCCGGTGGCGATGCCCCGCGTCGGCTCGTTGATCCACTCGCTCCACGACCCCGCATACAACGACCCCAACGGATAACCCGCGAGGCACAACGCAAACAGGTTGTGGCACGCCGTCACGCCAGAGCCGCAATACGCCACCAATTCCGTCGGCGAACGATCACCGAGTTTTGCCGCAAAGCGCTGCTTGAGTTGATCGGCCGGCAGGAAGCGCCCATCGCCGCCCAGGTTTTCCGTGAACGCCGCACATTGCGCACCGGGGATGTGCCCGGCAATCGGGTCGATCGGCTCCACTTCGCCCTTGAAGCGCGGCAACGCGCGGGCATCGAGCAGGGTCAGTGCCGGTTGGCAGAGACGTTGCTGGAGTTGTTCGGCGCTGAGCACCACCGAAGCATCCGGCGTGCCGTTGAAGGTGCCACGTACAACCGAAGGCGCATCAAGGCTCAACGGCAACCCCGCCGCGTGCCAGGCTTTTAGCCCGCCATCAAGGATGAACACACCATCGCGTTTGCCCAGCCAGGCCAGCAACCACCACGCCCGCGCCGCGAAAGCACCGGGTCCATCGTCGTACAAAACCACTTCGTTGTCGGCGTTGATGCCCCAGGCTTGCAAGCGTTCGATCAGGTCATCGGGCTCCGGCAACGGATGGCGCCCGGTGACGCCCTTGACGATCGTCCCGCTCAGATCACGCTCCAGATCGGCAAAGCTCGACCCGGCGATATGCCCTTCGGCATAGCTTCGCTGTCCGTAGTCCGGGTCTTCGAGGGCAAAACGACAATCCAGAATCACCAGCCCCGGCTGCTCTTTTTTCTGGTCCAACGCTTGCGGGCTGATCAGTTGCGCAATGGGCATAACGGGCTCCTGTGCTTAAGTCGGTGCTTGATCCTACTTCACATCTTCCAGGGCTTGGGCCAGCGGCACGTAAAACTCTTCGAACAGTGCATTGACCTCGGCGCGCGCCTGATCGGTGACAAACCCGGCTTCCAGCACCAACACCTGATAGACCCCGCGCTTGATCGCCTGCTCGCTCAAGTGATTGGAGTTTTCCCGCGTGGTGCACAGGAAACGCACCCATGAGGTGAGGATGATCCAGGCATTGATCGTCAGGGATTCGATCTGCACGCGGTCCATGCTCAGGATGCCGGCCTCGACGAACCCGACATAGATGGCCGTGCCCTGGATCACGCAGCGCTGGGAAAAACGCCGGTAACGGGCGGCCAGGTCTGGATCGCTCTCGAGCAAATGTTCGAGGTCGCGGTGCAGGAACCGGTAGCGCCACATCGCCGACAGCAGTTCCTTGAGGTAGTAGCGCTTGTCTTCCACCGTGGCGGCGCGCCCCTGGGGCGGACGCAAGAAGCTGTCCACCAGGGTTTCGTACTCACTGAACAACACGGCGATGATCGCCTGCTTGTTGGGGAAGTGGTAGTACAGGTTGCCCGGGGAAATTTCCATGTGGGCAGCGATATGGTTGGTGCTAATGCTGCGCTCGCCCTGTTGATTGAACAGCTCCAGGCTGTTCTGCACGATGCGCTCGCTGGTTTTGATCCGTGGGGCCATGGCTTGAGCTTTAATTCAGAGTGCGATGACGGGCATCTTACGACCTATCCGGGAGTGGATAAAACAAAGGTGCGTCAGGAAGTCATTTGACTTTTTAGAGCACAGACTCTAAAAAGTGCCTAATTATAATAAATCCGGAGCCGACCATGTCCGCCGACATTGCTTATTTGCAGAACCTACAGCAGCCGTTGGACGAGCTCCAGACTTTGTTCGATGCACAACGCGTCGCCTACGCCGCCAACCCGATGCCAGCGGCCGCCCAACGCCAGCAATGGCTCAAGGCATTGCGCGATCTGTTGAGCAATGAACGGCAGGCATTGATCGATGCGATCAGCCAGGATTTCAGCCATCGCAGCGCCGACGAAACCCTGCTCGCCGAGCTGATGCCGAGCCTGCATGGCATCCACTACGCCAGCCAGCACCTCAAGGGCTGGATGAGACCGTCGCGGCGTAAGGTCGGCATCGCTTTTCAACCGGCGTCAGCCAAAGTGGTTTATCAACCGCTGGGCGTGGTCGGCGTGATCGTGCCCTGGAACTACCCGCTGTACCTGGCCATCGGGCCTTTGGTGGGAGCATTGTCGGCAGGTAACCGGGTGATGCTCAAACTCAGCGAATCCACGCCGGCCACCGGGTTGCTGCTCAAGGAATTGCTCGCCCGGGTCTTCCCGCAAGACCTGGTCTGCGTGGTGCTCGGCGAAGCGGATATCGGCGTCGCGTTCTCGCGGCTGAAGTTTGATCACTTGCTGTTCACCGGTGCCACCAGCATCGGCAAACACGTGATGCGCGCGGCGGCGGAAAACCTGACGCCGGTGACCCTCGAACTCGGCGGCAAGTCCCCGGCCATCGTTTCCCGCGACGTGCCGCTCAAGGACGCCGCCGAACGCATCGCTTTCGGCAAGACCCTCAACGCCGGGCAAACCTGTGTCGCCCCGGACTACGTGCTGGTGCCGGAAGAGCGCGTCGGTTCTTTTGTCGAAGCCTATCGCCAGGCAGTTCGCGGGTTTTATCCGACACTGGCCGACAACCCGGACTACACCGCGATCATCAATGACCGACAACTGGCGCGGCTCAACGGTTATCTCAGCGATGCCACCAGCAAGGGTGCGTTGCTGATTCCGTTGTTCGACCAGGGCCAGGGCCGGCGCATGGGCCATAGCCTGCTGTTGAATGTCAGTGACGACATGACGGTGATGCAGGACGAAATCTTCGGCCCGTTGCTGCCAATCGTGCCGTACAGCGATCTGGACCAGGCATTTGCCTACATCAATCAACGCCCTCGCCCACTGGCGCTGTACTACTTCGGCTACGACAAGCGCGAACAGAATCGCGTACTCCACGAAACCCATTCCGGCGGCGTGTGCCTGAACGACACGCTGCTGCATGTGGCCCAGGACGACATGCCATTCGGCGGCATCGGCGCTTCAGGCATGGGCCATTACCACGGCCACGAAGGTTTCCTGACCTTCAGCAAGGCCAAGGGTGTGCTGATCAAACAGCGCTTCAACGCGGCGAAGTTGATCTACCCGCCGTACGGCAAAGCGATCCAGAAACTGATTCAGAAACTGTTTATCCGCTAACGCTCCTCACCGCCGGGTAATAACAATAATGAGCCCAAGCCTGTCCGATACACCCGCGCTGTCACGGCGCGGCCTGCTGAAATTCAGCCTCGGCGCCAGCGCCTTCCTGGCCACGGCCGGGTTGGGGGCAAGCCTCAGCGGTTGCTCGTCGAGTATTTCCGCTGACGGTTTTGCGATTCTGCGCAGCGGCGACCTGCTGTTTTTGCGGGCGCTGATCCCGGTGATGCTCGATGGCGCCGTGGCCCGCGAGAAAATGCCGGCGGCGGTCGATGGCACCCTGAAAACCCTGGATAACGGCCTTAATCATCTCTCGCCGGAAATGCTCAAGCTGACCCGGCAATTGTTCGATGTGCTCGGGATGGCCGTGACTCGCGGGCCGCTGACCGGGATTTGGGGCAGCTGGGAAAATGCGTCCGTCGATGAGATCCGGCATTTCCTCGATCGTTGGGAAAACAGTTCGTTGAGCTTGCTGCGCATGGGGCATAGCTCATTGCTGCAACTGGTGATGATGGCGTGGTACAGCCGGGCGGAGTCCTGGGCGCATTGCGGGTATCCGGGGCCTCCCACCGTTTGAGACCGTGGCGACCCCTTCGCGGGCAAGCCTCGCTCCTACAAAGGCTTGCCGCCCGCCGCTTCACCAGCAAATCCAAAATAAGAAGAGAACCCAAACATGCCCGTACCCGATCCGTTCCGCGAAGGCCTGGCCCGTGGCTGGAAAACCTACAACGGTTCGCAACTGACCCAGGACCTGACCCTGGAAGCCGACGTGGCCATCATCGGCAGCGGCGCCGGTGGCGGGACCACGGCGGAAATCCTCAGCGCCGCTGGCTACAAGGTGCTGCTGATCGAAGAAGGCCCGCTCAAGACCAGCAGCGACTTCAAGATGCTCGAAGACCAGGCCTACGCCAGCCTCTATCAGGAAGGCATCGGCCGCATGAGCAAGGACGGCGCGATCACCATCCTGCAGGGCCGGGCAGTCGGCGGTACTACGTTGATCAACTGGACGTCGAGCTTTCGCACCCCGGACCCGACCCTGGAACACTGGGCCAAGGAACACAACGTCAAAGGTCATAGTCCCGCCGAGATGGCGCCGTGGTTCGAAAAAATGGAACAACGCCTGGGCGTCGCACCGTGGATGGTTCCGCCCAATGCCAACAACGACGTGATCCGCAAAGGCTGTGAGCAACTCGGCTATAGCTGGCACGTGATCCCGCGCAATGTGCGTGGCTGCTGGAACCTCGGCTACTGCGGCATGGGCTGCCCGACCAACGCCAAGCAATCGATGATGGTGACGACCATTCCCGCGACGTTGGAAAAGGGTGGCGAGCTGCTTTACCTGGCGCGCGCCGAGAAACTGTCGATCAAGGATGGCAAGGTCACCGGCCTGGATTGCGTGGCGATGGACGAGCGTTGCGTCGCGCCTACCGGTCGCCGCATCACGGTCAATGCGCGGCATTACGTGCTGGCCGGTGGCGGGATCAACAGTCCCGCTCTGTTGTTGCGTTCCGATGCGCCCGACCCGCACAAACGCCTGGGCACCCGGACCTTCCTGCATCTGGTGAACATGTCCGCCGGGCTGTTCGACGAGGTGATCAACCCGTTCTACGGGGCGCCGCAGTCGATCTATTCCGACCATTTCCAATGGCAGGACGGCACCACCGGCAAAATGTCCTACAAGCTCGAAGTCCCGCCGCTGCAACCGGCGCTGGCGGCAACGTTGCTTGGCGGCTTCGGCCAGGAAAACTCGCAGCACATGGAAAACCTGCCCCACACCCACGCCATGCTGGCGTTGCTGCGCGACGGTTTCCACCCGGACAGCCCTGGCGGCAACGTCGAGTTGCGCGGCGATAACACGCCGGTGCTCGATTATCAGGTTTCACCTTACGCCTGGGACGGTTTGCGTCGGGCGTTCCACAGCATGGCCGAGATCCAGTTTGCCGGTGGCGCCAAAGCGGTGATGCCGATGCACGCCGACGCGCGCTATGTGAAAACCCTCGCCGAAGCCCGCACTTTGATCGACGGACTGAGCCTTGAGCTGTATCGCACACGCCTGGGCAGCGCCCATGTGATGGGCGGTTGCGCGATGGGTGAAGACCCGAAAAACGCCGTGACCGACAGCCTCGGCCGGCATCATCAGATCAGCAACCTGTCGATCCACGATGGCTCGCTGTTCCCCACCAGCATTGGCGCAAACCCGCAATTGTCGGTGTACGGGCTGACCGCGCAACTGGCGACAGCGTTGGCCGAACGCCTGAAAAACCCATGAAAAATCGCAATATTCCCATCGTCTATAGTGCTTTCTTACCTAACAGGCGACTTTCCCGACCGGGAAGGCTGCGATACCATCCGAGTCCCCAACGGACTCCCGCCAGGACGACGCGATGAACCGAGTGTTGTACCCAGGTACCTTCGACCCTATTACCAAGGGCCATGGCGATCTGGTCGAACGCGCCGCGCGCCTGTTCGATCACGTGATCATCGCTGTCGCTGCCAGCCCGAAGAAAAACCCGTTGTTTCCCCTGGAACAGCGTGTGGAGCTGGCCCGCGAGGTCACTAAACATCTGCCCAACGTTGAAGTCGTCGGCTTCTCGACGCTGCTCGCGCACTTCGCCAAAGAGAAGAATGCCAACGTGTTCCTGCGTGGTTTGCGCGCGGTGTCGGACTTCGAATACGAATTCCAGCTGGCCAACATGAACCGCCAGTTGGCGCCGGATGTGGAAAGCCTGTTTCTTACGCCTTCCGAGCGTTATTCGTTCATTTCGTCGACGCTAGTCCGTGAAATCGCAGCCTTGGGCGGCGATATCACCAAGTTCGTCCACCCAGCGGTGGCGGACGCCCTCACCGAGCGCTTCAAGAAGTAACGACCGCTCAAGCGGCGCCCGCGTGCACTGCGGGCGCCAATGCGGCACAATTGCGCGCATTGGTTTATTGCGCCCGGGCCTGCCGCCCCGGCTGGAGTTAGCATGTCCCTGATCATCACCGACGATTGCATCAACTGCGACGTCTGCGAACCCGAGTGCCCGAACGCCGCCATTTCCCAAGGCGAAGAGATCTACGTGATCGACCCGAACCTGTGCACCCAGTGTGTCGGCCACTACGACGAGCCGCAGTGCCAGCAAGTCTGCCCGGTGGATTGCATTCCACTGGACGAAGCGCATCCGGAGACTGAAGAGCAGTTGATGGAGAAGTATCGGATCATTACCGGTAAGGCTTGAGTCTTTTTGGCGTCTGTGAGGACGCCTTCGCGGGCAAGCCTCGCTCCTACATGGACCGCGCTATATCTATGGGAGCGAGCTTGCTCGCGATGAGGCCATCCGCCACACCGAAAATCCAACTGCCTTCACTCCCGCTGCTCAAACCCTTCCCCGATACACCCCAGGCACCGCACAAACGCGGCTTTCGCCGGATCGACCACCAACGCCTGCCCCGCATCGCCCACACCGCCACCCAGTGCGGTAAACGGCAACGACACCACAAACACCCCCGCACCAATCACCGTCGCCGCCACCAGCAAAGGTCGGGCAATCAGCAAGTCGCCGATCATGGCGTAGGCCGGTGGGTTCTGGATGGTGTAACGCGGGTCGCCGCTGCCGTTTTCAGCCGCCAGCGTCGGCACAGCAACGCTCAGCAGCACGAAAACGGCAAAGGTTCGAAACGAATTCATGGCACGGTCCTTCGGCTAGGCAGTGAGAACACTGACTATAGACCGTCGGACGTCTCAGCTCTGGCAGCGCGGGCAAAAGACGCTGGCGCGCTGGCCCAGGGTCACGCTGCGCAACTCCGTGCCGCAGACTTTGCACGGCTCGCTGCCACGGCCGTAGACGAACAGTTCCTGCTGGAAATAGCCCGGCTGGCCGTCGCCACCGATAAAGTCGCGCAACGTCGTACCGCCGCGCTCGATGGCATGGGCGAGGATGCGTTTGATCTCGATCGCCAGTTTCAGGTAGCGCGCCCGGGAAATGCTCTTGGCTTCACGGCGCGGGTCGATACCGGCAGCGAACAGCGCTTCGGTCGCATAGATATTGCCGACACCCACCACCACCGCGTTGTCCATGATGAACGGCTTGACCGCCATGGAACGCCCACGGGATTGCTGGAACAGTCGCTCGCCGTCGAACAGGTCGGTCAATGGCTCCGGCCCCAGGCGAAGCAGCAATTCGTGATTGAGCGGGTCGAGGCTCCAGAGCATCGCGCCAAACCGACGTGGGTCGGTGTAACGCAGGGCCAGGCCGGACTCGAGTTCGATATCCACATGTTCATGCTTGGCCGCCGGCGTGCCGACTTCCACCAGGCGCAAATTGCCCGACATGCCCAGATGGCTGATCAACGTGCCGACCTCGGCGTTGATCAACAGGTACTTGGCGCGGCGCTCCACCAGCACGATGCGCTGACCGGACAGGCGCACGTCCAGGTCTTCGGGAATCGGCCAGCGCAGACGCCGCTCACGCACGATGACCCGGCTGACCCGTTGGCCTTCCAGGTGCGGGGCGATGCCCCGGCGGGTGGTTTCGACTTCTGGCAGTTCAGGCATGCTGTTCTCAGGAAAGACCGGTCACTCAGTGATGAGCGCCGAGGTCACGAATCGTTTGTTTGAGGGTCTCGAAATCGTAATCCGAGAGGCCGACATAATCGAGCACCAAAGGACCGATGCTGTTCCACTCGTGGTCCTCGGTCTGGTTGCCCAGCACCCGATACGACGCACAAATGTGCTCGGCCATTTTCAGGATCGACAGCAGGTTTTTCAGCTGACTGTTGCGCGAAGACTCGTCAGTGAAGATCGCCAGGGCATTGTGGTGATTGGCGATGGCGGCGCTGATGTGTTCCGGCAGACGCCAGGACTTGGCGGTGTAGTAACCGACCACGGCATGGTTGGTGTTGTAGACCCGGTTCTCGGTGTCCACGACCCGGCATTCGGCACTCGCGCTGGCGTAGGCCTCTTCCAGGGTTTTCATGTAATCCGGGAAACGCTTGAGCATCAGCGGCACGCCGCAGTCGTGGAACAAACCTAGTGCATACGCCTCATCGCCGGCCTGGGAGCCGATGCGCTTGGCCAAGGTCAGGCAGGTCATCGCCACATCCTGGGCCGTGTCCCAAAACCGGTTCAGGGTGACGATGGTGTCGTCGTTCATCTCGCCCTTGATCGACTGCGCGTTGATCAGGTTGATGATCGAACGGCTGCCCAGCAGGTTCACCGCACGCTGGATCGAGGCGATCTTGTTACTCAAGCCGTAATACGGCGAGTTGACGATTTTCAGCAACGCCCCGGAGAGGCCCGGGTCCTGGGCAATCAGCTTCGCGATCACTTCCAGGTCCGGATCAGGCATGTACTGCTCCATCTGCAGATCCACCATGATCTGCGGCTGGGCCGGCACGCTGATCCCTTGCAGGGACTGTTGAATCTGTTCGGAAGTCAGCTCTTGGGACATAAGTACACACTCTGGGACAGGCGCCGATTCTAACCCTTATGAAGTTGGATCCGACACCGTGGCCGGCAGATCGGCGAAAATTTCATCCAATTCCCCACAGCGCCACAGGTCTATCTGCCGAGCCGGGGCCTTGCGCAACACGCTATACTCCCGCTCTTTTTTCCGGAGCGACGTCATGTCCCTGCCTAGCCTGCGCCTTAAAGCCAACGCCGACCGACGCCTGCGAAACGGCCACTTGTGGGTCTACAGCAACGAAATCGACGTGGCCGCCACCCCGTTGCACGGCTTTCAGGCCGGTGACCAGGCGATCCTCGAAGCCGCCAGCGGCAAACCGCTGGGCATCGTTGCCATGAGCCCGAACAACCTGATCTGCGCCCGCCTGCTGTCGCGCGACATCAAGTTGCCGCTGGACAAATCGCTGCTGGTGCATCGCCTGAACGTCGCCCTGTCCCTGCGTGATCGCCTGTTCGACAAGCCGTTCTATCGCCTGGTCTATGGTGATTCCGACTTGCTGCCTGGCCTGGTGGTCGACCGTTTCGGCGACATCCTGGTGGTACAGATCGCTTCGGCGACCATGGAAGCGCATAAAGAAGACGTGATCGCGGCGCTGACCCAAGTGCTCAAGCCAAGCGGCATTCTGTTCAAGAACGACTCCGCCGCCCGTGATGCCGAAGGCCTCAACCGCTACGTCGAAACCGTATTCGGCCTGGTGCCGGAGTGGGTTGCGCTGGAAGAGAACGGCGTGAAATTCGAAGCACCGGTCATTCAAGGCCAGAAAACCGGCTGGTTCTACGACCACCGCATGAACCGCGCGCGCCTGGCTCCTTACGCCAAGGGCAAACGCGTGCTCGACCTGTACAGCTACATCGGCGGCTGGGGCGTGCAAGCCGCCGCGTTCGGCGCCAGTGAAGTGTTCTGCGTCGACGCATCGGCCTTCGCCCTCGACGGTGTCGAGCGCAACGCCGCGCTGAACGGCGTCGCCGAGAAAATGACCTGCATCGAAGGCGACGTGTTCGAAGCCCTGAAAGAGCTGAAAGCCAGCGAAGAGCGTTTCGACGTGATCGTGGCCGACCCGCCGGCGTTCATCAAACGCAAGAAAGACATGAAAAACGGTGAAGGCGCCTACCGTCGCCTGAACGAGCAAGCCATGCGCCTGCTCAGCAAGGACGGCATCCTGGTCAGCGCTTCGTGTTCGATGCACCTGCCGGAAGATGACCTGCAGAACATCCTGCTGACCAGCGCCCGTCACCTGGATCGCAACATCCAGATGCTGGAACGTGGCGGTCAAGGCCCGGATCACCCGGTGCACCCGGCCATCGCCGAAACTCGCTACATCAAGAGCATCACCTGCCGCCTGCTGCCAAACAGCTGATGACGCGGGTTTGACGGGGAGCCAGCAGGCTCCCCGTTTGCTTTCCAGCGACGATTACCTCCCCTGAATTCTTCTATTTCTTACACTTGCCGTCCTACTGACGTGCAGGAAGTTTCCCTGCGTCTTTTATTCTAAAGAATACGGCCTACAAGTTAACTTAGACCTGAAGACAGCTCCCACAAAATTACTGGAACATTCCTACTGAATTCCCCCTTGATAAGAACTCATTACAAACTATGATTGAGTTGTCACCAAGGAGTGGCACTCACTATCACTTACAAGGAGTTCAACACATGAAAGCAATTACTCTGGAAACCAACAAAATCGCTAACCTGGCTTTTCTGGTCGCCTCCAAAGCCCGCTAAGTAACTGAGACGCTGGGGAGTGCCGGCTTACCCAGCGTTTTCTATGGCCCAGTCCAGAGTGAACCGCCCCGTCATGCATATAAACCCGCATCTATTCATACTGCCGCGCACGCCCGGCCAAATCGTCTGGGATTACCGAAGCCACAAACAATTCGAACTGAATCTTGAGTATTCAACACGACTTGCACAACTGATCGACAATCCTGAATCGTTCGATACTCTCAATATAATAGACACTCAATTCCTGAACACTGGAATACTCACAACTTCAATACAAAGCACTAACGAATGGGGCTGGGATGAACTATCAAAGATATTTCACATCGGCACCAAGAACATACCTTGCGAATATACCCCACAGAATATTTATGAATGGTCGAGACATTATCTGGACCATTGCAACGACGTATTGACCTCCAGTGCACCTGACACCGGTTTCGTGCACCGGCCGACCAGCGAGCTGATCAGTCTGCCCGCGCCCGCAGGGTTACCGGCCGATAGCCTGGCCGATGCGCTGGTGAAGCGGAAGACCTGCCGCTCTTTCACCGGAGCAGCGGTGTCCCTCGGCGATATCAGTACGTTGCTTTATCTGTCTCTCGGCTACCTGAAGGAGCGCGAGGACGATATCGACGAGACGGTCGCCGCAGGCTTGACCGCACGCCGTAGCAGCCCTTCGGGCGGAGGTTTGAATGCCTGTGAAGGTTTCCTGCATGTACAAAACGTCAGCGGCCTGGAGCCTGGGCTCTATGCCTACCATCCGGCTGATCACGCGTTGAGCTTCGTCAGCGCGCTGCCAACTTCGCCCCTGGGCCAGTTGCTGTGCGGGCAACACTTCATCAACAACCTGCCCGTTGGCCTGTTCATCACCGCACGTTTCGACAAGTTGTGGTGGAAATACCAACACTCCCGGGCTTACCGGATGGCCTACGTCGAGGCGGGTCATATTTCCCAGACCTTCCAATTAGTGGCCACCGCACTGGGCCTGGGCACCTGGCTGACGGGAGCGCTGACGGACGATCAGGTTGAAACCCTACTAGGGCTTGAGAACAGCGCGGAACAACCGCTGTTTTTTGTCGGCTGCGGCCTGAGCGACGGGCAAGCGATGTGCAAGGAATTGAAAGCGCTGCTGAACGAGGGCCCGCCACAATGACCAGCGCCTCCTCTCTCCCGGACTTCTGGGCACAGCGTTTCACCCTGGGCGACTGGAATACCCGAGCCTCGGTCCGGGCCAGCGAACACGCCTACCTGTTGCCGTCGGACCTGGAACAGCAATTGGAAACGCGGCACTGGTTCCCGCCAACCTTTCTGCCCTATCTGAGTCACCCGAGCATCAAAGCGGCAGGTCAACCGGTTATCCATCGTTTATCGGCCAATCACCTGGTGTATTTCCTCGACTACACCACCCTGCTGGAGCACCGCATCGTCAACCGCTCGGTGGAAACCATCGCCCACGGTGAACTGGGTATAAGCATTCCGCAGCGAATGAAAACCGCCGCTTTGCAGCTCTACACCGACGAGGGTTTTCACGCGCTGTTTTCCAACAGCCTCGCCGAGCAGATTGCCAGTCATTACGGCATCACCCAGCGGCCGGTGATGCCACACCGGATAACCCGGTTGAACGCCCTGCTCGAGCAAACCCCGGACCGGTACAAGACGCTGGCCTGGTTTCTGGTCGGCTTCGTCTCGGAGACGATCATCGCCCGGGAACTGCTCGAGGTTTGTCGCGACACGCTGGTGTCCTGCGTCCAGGAAATGCTCAGGGACCACCTCACTGACGAGGCGCGTCACAGTCGCTACTTCTCAGAGGTATTCCATTATCTATGGCTGACCCTGACCAGCAGTCAACGCACGTTCGCCGCCAAATGGCTGGTGGAGATCATTCTGGTGTTCTTTGAAGTCGATGAGCGTTGGCTCAAGGAAAGCCTGAACAGCGCGGGGCTCAATGGCACCTGTGTTGCAGAGATTCTTGGCGGACTGGCAGGTTCGCCGGCCGTAGTCCAGCGGGCTCGCTCAGGGGCGGGTGCTACGCTCCAGGCCTTACGCAACGCCGGGTTCTTCGACCTGCGCAGCAATCAGCAACTTTTCATGCAGGCAGGACTTGTCGATGGATGAAGGAAAATCGGCTGTCAGTCTCAAAAAACGCCGTGCCGCCGTCATCCTGTTGATGACCATGGTGTTGCTTGGGGTCTTTCCGCTGGATGTCCTGTTGCCCTCCTTTCCGGCACTGGCGGAACATTTCCGGACCACCCCGGCGGACATCGCGTTTTCCATCAGCCTGTTCGCCGTCGGTATCTCCGTGTCCCAACTGTTGATCGGGCCGTTGTCGGACACCATCGGACGTAAAGGGCTGCTGCTGGCGGGCATGGCGGTGTCGATCATCGGTGCGACGGGCTGCCTGTTGTCCACCGAGTATTCCTGGTTCCTGTTGTTCCGGCTGGTCCAAGCCATCGGCTGCGGGTGTTTTGTGCTCACTCAAGCCCTGGTTCAAGACCTGTTCGAAGGCAAGGAGCGGGACCGCCTGAGGATTCTCATGGTGACGGCAAGCGGGATCTTCATTTCCATTTCGCCCCTGGCCGGGACCTTGCTGCAACAAGCCCTGGACTGGCCCGGCAGCTTTGTGGCCTTTATCGCGCTGGCCGGCGCCGTGTTCCTCAAAGCGTGCTTCTTCCTGGAGAACCAGCGACCGACCAACGTCATACGCCAGAGCATCGTCCAGTCCTACCGCGTGGTCTACCGCGATGCCGGGTTTCTGGGCTACTGGTTGATTGCCTCGATTGCCTTCGCCTGCCATTTCTCCTTTATTGTCATTTCGCCGCTGATCTTCATGGACCAGTTGCAGCTCTCGCCCTATGCGTTCTCACTGACGCTGCTGCTCTACGGCTTGGCGTACATCATCGGCGGCATCATCGCCCGGCTTATCGGTGGCCGGATCACCCCCAACACACAAATCATCGTGGGCCTGGGCCTGATCTTCTTTTCGGGCCTGATGATGCTCATGCTTTCAACATGGCTGGGGCTTTCGACCCTGACCGTGTTGGTCCCGATGATCATCTGCACGGCTGGCACCACCATTGCCCGCCCTGTCGCGACCTCCAAAGCCATGGAGGTGTTTCCGGACAAGGCAGGCACGTCGGCGGCAGCGGGCAACACGCTGGTGTTCATCTTCGGCGGGCTGATCAGCGCCTTGATCAACCTGAGCAGTACCGACTTGCAGACGACCCTGGCCCTCAGTTTTCTCCTGTTAAGCGCCTTCGGTATCGGCCTGAATGCACTGATTACCCGGCGTCACCGGGTGCTGTCGGTCGGGTGAAAGCTGCCGGTCGTCATCCCACATGCTGCGTCAGCGCTGGATCAACACTTTCCGGCATTCCCTCCTGACGCCAGCGGTGTAGAATCGCGGGATTCATCGCCATTCATCCCCCGGCGGGTTTATGAGCTCAGGCTGAGGCAAGCGGCGATCCCGCAAAGTCATCGGCAACTTCCGGACACACGGCCATTTCTGAGTGTTCCAGACGTCAATAGAAGCTCACTCCCCTTTGATACCTGATTAGCCGCCCGGAGTGCTCCATGCCTGATTACCGCTCGAAAACATCCACCCACGGCCGCAACATGGCCGGTGCCCGCGCACTGTGGCGCGCCACGGGGATGAAAGATGACGACTTCAAGAAGCCGATCATCGCCATTGCCAACTCGTTCACCCAGTTCGTACCGGGCCACGTCCACCTCAAGGACCTGGGCCAACTGGTCGCCCGCGAGATCGAACGCGCCGGCGGTGTAGCGAAAGAATTCAACACCATCGCCGTGGATGACGGCATCGCCATGGGCCACGACGGCATGCTGTATTCGCTGCCGAGCCGCGAGATCATCGCCGACTCCGTCGAGTACATGGTCAACGCCCACTGCGCCGACGCCATCGTCTGCATCTCCAACTGCGACAAGATCACCCCTGGCATGCTGATGGCCGCTCTGCGCCTGAACATTCCGGTGATTTTCGTTTCCGGCGGCCCGATGGAAGCCGGCAAGACCAAACTCGCCAGCCACGGCCTCGACCTGGTCGATGCCATGGTGATCGCCGCCGACTCCAGCGCTTCTGACGAGAAAGTCGCTGAGTACGAGCGCAGCGCTTGCCCGACCTGCGGTTCGTGCTCCGGCATGTTCACCGCCAACTCGATGAACTGCCTGGTCGAAGCCCTGGGCCTGGCCTTGCCGGGCAACGGTTCGACCCTGGCCACCCACAGCGACCGCGAACAGCTGTTCCTGCAGGCCGGCCGCACCATCGTCGACCTGTGCAAGCGTTACTACGGCGATAACGATGAGTCGGTACTGCCGCGCAACATCGCCAACTTCAAGGCGTTCGAAAACGCCATGACCCTGGACATCGCCATGGGCGGTTCCACCAACACAATCCTGCACTTGCTGGCCGCCGCCCAGGAAGCCGAGATCGACTTCGACCTGAAGGACATCGACCGCCTCTCGCGCCACGTACCGCAACTGTGCAAAGTCGCGCCGAACATCCAGAAGTACCACATGGAAGACGTGCACCGTGCCGGCGGCATCTTCAGCATCCTCGGATCGCTGGCCCGTGGCGGCCTGCTGCACACCGAGCTGCCGACCGTGCACAGCAAGAGCATGGCCGAAGGCATCGCCAAGTGGGACATCACCCAGACCACCGACGAAGCCGTGCATCACTTCTTCAAGGCCGGTCCGGCGGGCATCCCGACGCAAACCGCATTCAGCCAGTCGACCCGTTGGGAAACCCTGGACGACGACCGTGAAAACGGCTGCATCCGCAGTGTCGAACACGCTTATTCGCAAGAAGGCGGCCTGGCCGTTCTGTACGGCAACATCGCCCTCGACGGTTGCGTAGTGAAAACTGCTGGCGTCGACGAGTCGATCCACGTGTTCGAAGGCAACGCGAAGATCTTCGAAAGCCAGGACAGCGCCGTACGCGGCATCCTCGCTGACGAAGTGAAGGCCGGCGATATCGTGATCATCCGTTACGAAGGCCCGAAAGGCGGCCCGGGCATGCAGGAAATGCTGTACCCGACGTCCTACCTGAAATCCAAAGGCCTGGGCAAAGCCTGCGCCCTGCTCACCGACGGTCGTTTCTCCGGCGGCACCTCGGGTCTGTCCATCGGTCACGCTTCGCCAGAAGCCGCTGCTGGCGGCGCGATTGGTCTGGTGCAGGATGGCGACAAGGTACTGATCGACATTCCGAACCGTTCGATCAACCTGTTGATCAGCGATGAAGAACTGGCGGCACGCCGGGTCGAGCAGGATCAGAAAGGCTGGAAGCCAGTCGAGAAGCGCCCACGTAAAGTGACCACCGCGCTGAAAGCCTACGCCCTGCTGGCCACCAGTGCCGACAAGGGTGCCGTGCGTAACAAAGCGATGCTTGACGGGCTGTAAGCCTTAGTCGCCGCAAAAAAAATGCCCCGCCAAGTGCGGGGCATTTTTTTGTCTGGGCAAAATCCCACAGACATTGAAGATCAAACTGTGGGAGCGAGCCTGCTCGCGAAAGTGGTATGTCAGAAACAGAGATGGCGACTGACACTCCGCTTTCGCGAGCAGGCTCGCTCCCACATTGGATCTGTGTGGGTTTACTGAATCTCTTCAGGCTTCACGATCACCCAGTTTTTGTCCGCCGTCACCGGCAACCCTTCCTTGGCCTGGGCCGCTGCGTGCTTGGCCATCATGCCGTTAATCTGGGTCATGTATTTGTCTTTGCGGTTGACCCACAAGTGAATACCGCCCTTGGCCACGTCGACGCTGTGGAACAGCATGTAGCCGTCGCTGCTCGGGGTATCGCCGCCCACCAGCACCGGTTTTTTCCATTCATCGATGTAGGTCAGGATCGCCGCTTGCTTGCCGGCCATCCAGGTCGCTGGCGTCCACAGGTACGGGGTCAATTCGAGGTCGAGGTTGGCCTTCTCGTCATACTTGCCGGCGGTGATTTGCTTGCGCGCGGTGGTCAGTTCGCCAGTCTTGCGGTCCTTGAGCAGCGTGGTCACGCCGATCACGTTCTGCGGTTTGACGTTGTAGCCATACTTCGGATCGGCCGCGACCATGCGCACCAGTTCTTCGGAGGCGGCGGTCATCACGTAGACCTCGATGCCGTTCTCCATCAGTTTGTTGTACAGCTCGGCCTGGCCGGTGAAAACTTTCGGCGGCTGCACGTCGATGGTCTTGACCACATCGCCGTCGTAATAGGTGCTCGGCACTGGTTTGCCGGACGCCATCAGCTCGTCGACATAACCCTTGAGTTCTTTAAGCGTGAAGCCGGAGAACACTTGGGCGACCCATGGATAGCAAACCATGTCGTCGATTTCGCAGAGGCGGTAGTAGTAGCTGAACAGGCTTTCCTTGTGGTCGGCCGTGTCTTTGAACGGAATCAGTTTCAGGGAGGGATCGAGTTTCTCGCGGGTGATCAGGCCCTTGTTTTCCATGAACGGCAGCAACGACTCTTCGAGGTCGTAGCGGTAACTCGTGTTGTCCATGTCGAACACCGCGAAGTTACCCTTGTTGGCATTGGCCGCGATCATCGCGTCCAGCGCCTTGGCCTGATCGGCTGGCCAATGCTTCAAATCCGTGGCAAATACCTGGCCGGCGAGACCGAGGCAGAGTGCAGCAGCCAGCATTTTCGGTGCGAACTTCATCTGCATGCTTCCTTATAAAGAGACCTGATTCAAAGACATCGACGCTAACAAAAAACTGTGACAGTTCCCGTCTGCCCGCGACCGCTTGCATCCACATCGCGCCAGTTGCATCCCTGCCAGCGACACCGGCTTATTCCAAAAACGACAGTTCACCTCTGTTTTTGGTATTAATTCATTAGATATCAAGCTGTTAGGCTTGCCGGTTCGCAGTCACACAAGAAGGTGGCTGGCACAAGTCTATGGAGTCTTTATGAATCTGCCGCTGATTCTCAATCTGCTGGTGTTCCTCGCCCTGCTCTTTGGCCTGGCGCAAACCCGTCACACTTCTTGGAGCTTAGCCAAGAAAGTCCTGCTCGCGCTGGTATTGGGCGTGGTCTTCGGCGTGGCGTTGCACACGATTTACGGCGCCGGCAACCCGGTGCTGAAAGCGTCGATCGGCTGGTTCGATCTGGTCGGCAACGGCTACGTGCAGCTGCTGCAAATGATCGTGATCCCGCTGGTGTTCGCTTCGATCCTCAGCGCCGTGGCCCGTCTGCACAACGCGTCGTCCCTGGGCAAGATCAGCTTCCTGACCATCGGCACGCTGCTGTTCACCACCGCCATCGCGGCACTGATCGGCATCGGCCTGACCAACCTGTTCGGCCTGACCGCCGAAGGCCTGGTCGCCGGTACCCAGGAAATGGCGCGCCTGCAAACCATTCAGACCGACTATGCGGGCAAAGTCGCGGACCTGAATGTGCCGCAATTGCTGCTGTCGTTCATCCCGCAGAACCCGTTCGCCGACCTGGCGCGCGCCAAGCCGACCTCGATTATCAGCGTGGTGATCTTCGCCGCGTTCCTCGGGGTCGCCGCGTTGCAATTGCTGAAAGATGACGTCGAGAAAGGTCAGAAAGTGATCAACGCCATCGACACCCTGCAAGCCTGGGTGATGCGCCTGGTGCGTCTGGTGATGAAGCTGACCCCGTACGGCGTATTGGCGCTGATGACCAAAGTGGTCGCTGGCTCCAATCTGCAAGACATCATCAAGCTCGGCAGTTTCGTCGTGGTGTCGTACATCGGCCTCGGGCTGATGTTTGTGATCCACGGTGTGCTGGTGTCGGCAGCCGGGATTAATCCGCTGCGTTTCTTCCGCAAGATCTGGCCAGTGCTGACGTTCGCGTTCACCAGCCGCTCCAGCGCCGCGACCATTCCGCTGAGCATCGAAGCCCAGACCAGCCGTTTGGGCATCCCGCAATCCATCGCCAGTTTCGCCGCTTCGTTCGGCGCGACCATTGGCCAGAACGGCTGTGCCGGCCTGTACCCGGCAATGTTGGCGGTGATGGTGGCGCCGACCGTGGGCATTAACCCGCTCGATCCGCTGTGGATCGCGACGCTGGTGGCGATTGTGACCCTGAGTTCCGCCGGTGTGGCGGGCGTGGGTGGCGGCGCGACGTTTGCCGCGTTGATCGTGCTGCCGGCCATGGGCTTGCCGGTGTCACTGGTGGCGTTGCTGATTTCGGTTGAGCCGCTGATTGATATGGGCCGCACGGCCTTGAACGTCAGTGGGTCGATCACGGCGGGGGCGATTACCAGCCAGATCATGCAGCAGACGGATAAAGAGCTGCTGGATGCGGATGAGCATGCGGAGTTGGCTCAGGCTTAAGATTTTTAGCGACTGAGCGGGGCCCTTCGCGGGCAAGCCTCGCTCCTACAGGTTATGCGCCATTGCGCCAACCCTGTAGGAGCGAGGCTTGCCCGCGAAGCTTTTAAGCTTTTTCCCATACCTCAAAGTTGTACGCCGGCTTGTCATCCACCGCCGGATTCTCGATGTTGGACACCAGCTTCCACTGGCTCAAATCAAACTCCGGAAACCACGCATCCCCTTCCGGGCTCAGCGCAACCCGCGTCAAATACAGCCGATCGGCCTGTGCCAAGCCTTGGGCATACAGCTGCGCCCCGCCAATCAGCATCAACTCATCGACGCCCTGCTCTTTCGCCCAGGCTTCGGCGCGAACCACCGCAGCCTCCAGCGACGGATAAACCTCGGCGCCTTCCAGCACCAGATCCGCTTGACGGCTGACCACGATGTTCAAGCGGCCCGGCAGCGGACGGCCGAGGGAATCCCAGGTCTTGCGACCCATGATGATCGGCTTGCCCAGGGTGGTGGCCTTGAAGTATTTGAAGTCCCCCGGCAAGTGCCAGGGCATGCAGTTGTCGACGCCGATCACACGGTTTTCACCGAGGGCTGCGATCAGGCTGAGGGGGAGTGATTTAGTCATGCCGGCGAGGATACCAGAGCCTCCCTTTCCCCGATAAGCGCCACAGCGGTTATGCTCACCGTTCATTTGAGCGACGGGATGCCGCGTGACTGAACTGAATAACCTCTGGCTGACGGAAACCATTCGCCTGCGCGAAGAACACGCCGGCCCTCTGGACGATCTGGAAGCCAATCGACTGGCCCGCACCGCTGGCGGTGACCTGTCGAGCCGCATACAACGCCGGGCCCTGTGGCTGGCCGAACGCGACGGAATGACCAACGCCCTCAAACACTGGCTGCAAGGTGCGCGACTGGCGCTGCTGCTGCTCGCGATACTGGCCGTGGTCAGCGGCGCCGGACTGGCGTTTGCCGCACTCGGTGACGGACAGGTTTCGGTGAATGTGTTCTGGGCCTTGGGCAGTTTGCTCGGGTTGAACCTGATTCTGCTGCTGAGCTGGGCCTTGGGTCTGGTGTTCGCCGGTGAACACGGCGCCACCCTCGGACGGCTGTGGCTGTGGCTCAGCGAAAAACTCGCCCGTGACGCCAAAGCCGCGCAACTGGCCCCGGCCCTGTTGCTGTTGCTGCAACGGCACAAACTCAATCGCTGGGCGGTTGGTGTGCTGGTCAACAGCCTGTGGTTGCTGGCGATGCTCAGCGCGCTGGCGATTCTGCTGACGCTGATGGCGACCCGACGCTATGGCTTCGTCTGGGAAACAACCTTGCTCAGCGCTGACACCTTTGTCGCGATGACCCAAGCCCTCGGAGCCCTGCCGGCGCTGCTCGGCTTCAACGTGCCGACCGTGGAGATGATCCGCGCCAGCGGCGACACCGCGCTCAATATCGAAAGCGCTCGCCAGGCCTGGGCGACCTGGCTGGTCGGCGTGTTGGTGGTTTACGGCGTGCTGCCGCGCCTGCTGCTGGCGCTGTTTTGCCTGTGGCGCTGGAAAACCGGTCAGGCTGGATTGCGCCTGGACCTGAACCTGCCCGGCTATGCGCAATTGCGCGAGCGGCTGATGCCCACCAGCGAACGCCTGGGCATCAGCGATGCCGCTCCGGATCAGCTTCACCGCGTCGAAAGCGCCGTCAGTGATCTGCACAGCGAAGGCGCGCTGTTGGTGGCCATCGAACTGGACAATCAACGTCCATGGCCGCCGCCACTGCCAAAATCCGTGAGCGACGCCGGCATCCTCGACAGCCGCGAATCCCGCCATAAGCTCCTCGAACAACTCAGCCGCTTTCCCCCGGCACGCCTCGCCATAGCCTGCGATCCGCGCCGCTCGCCGGATCGCGGCAGCCTGGCGTTGATCGCCGAACTGGCGCGCAATGCCACGGCCACCCGGATCTGGCTGCTGCAAGCGCCGCCCGGCGAAGCGCTGGATGCTGCGCGTCTCGGCGATTGGCACGTGGCGCTGCAACAACTGGAACTGCCCTTCGCCGATTGCGCGCCGATGAACTGGCTGGAGACCGGTCATGATTAAGCCTTTGAAGCTCGCGGTCGTCGGCCACACCAACGTCGGCAAGACCTCGTTGCTGCGTACCCTGACCCGGGACGTCGGTTTCGGCGAAGTGTCCCACCGACCCAGCACCACGCGGCACGTTGAAGGTGCACGGTTGTCGGTGGACGGCGAGCCGCTGCTCGATCTCTACGACACGCCGGGCCTGGAAGACGCCATCGCCCTGCTCGACTACCTCGAACGCCTGGAACGTCCGGGCGAACGCCTCGATGGCCCGGCGCGGCTGACGCGGTTCCTTGAGGGCAGCGAAGCCCGGCAACGCTTCGAACAGGAAGCCAAGGTGCTGCGCCAACTGCTGGCCTCGGACGCCGGCCTGTATGTGATCGACGCCCGGGAACCGGTGCTGGCCAAGTACCGCGATGAACTGGAAGTGTTGGCCAGTTGCGGCAAACCATTGCTGCCGGTGCTGAATTTCGTCAGCAGCGCCAATCATCGCGAGCCGGATTGGCGTGAAGCGTTGGCGCGGTTGGGTTTGCACGCGCTGGTGCGCTTCGACAGCGTCGCCCCGCCGGAGGATGGCGAACGCCGACTGTATGAAAGCCTCGCGCTGCTGCTGGAAAATGCCCGTCCGCAACTGGAACGCCTGATCAACGATCAACAGGCCCAGCGACTGGCTCGCCAGCAAAGTGCGGCGCAGCTGATTGCGGAATTGTTGATCGACTGTGCCGCGTGCCGCCGCAGCGTGATCAGCGAGGCCGAACAGGAACAGCAAGCAATCAGCGAACTGCGCAAAGCCATGCGCCAACGGGAACAGCGTTGCGTCGAAGCCTTGCTCAAGCTCTATGCCTTCCGCCCCCAAGATGCTGCGGCCAGCGATTTGCCGCTGCTTGATGGGCGCTGGGGCGATGATCTGTTCAATCCAGAAACCCTCAAACAACTCGGGGTGCGGGTGGGCGGTGGTATTGCGGCGGGGGCGGCGGCCGGTGCTGGCGTGGACCTGCTGGTCGGCGGCCTGACCCTCGGCGTAGCGGCACTCGCCGGAGCGATTGCCGGCGGCGCGCTGCAAACCGCCCGCAGTTACGGCAGTCGCTTGCTGGGCAAGATCAAGGGTCAGCGCGAACTGACCGTCGATGACAGCGTGCTGCGGTTGTTGGCTTTGCGTCAGCGGCAGTTGGTGCAAGCCCTGAACCAGCGCGGGCATGCGGCGATGGACAGCATCCAGGTGGCCACGCCCCAGGACAAGACCTGGCGCGAAGGCAAGCTGCCTGAAGCGCTGAACAAGGCACGGGCGCACCCGCAGTGGTCGTCGCTGAATCCGCAGGCGAAATTGAGTCAGGCGGAACGGCAGGAGCAGGTTGAGGGGTTGGCGCAGCAGCTGTGAATTTTCGGTTTCTGGGTCGGCCTCTTCGCGGGCAAGCCTCGCTCCTACAAGGGGTGTGTCGGGCGCAACATTTGTGAACGACACAAACCCTGTAGGAGCGAGGCTTGCCCGCGAAAGCCACAACTCGGACTCGACGTTTACCCGCTACCAACCCACCTTCAAAAACTGCTTCACCAACGCCGTCACCCGACTCCGATCCGTGCGATCCGAACGCCCGTCATTGTCCACATCCGACGCCAGTATCAACTCCAGCCCACCATCGTTATCCAGATCCTGAGCCGCAGCCTTATAGACAATCACCGGCCCCTCACGAAAATGCAGATGCACGATTTCAGGTGTGCCGTCGCCAGAAAGATTCTGCGAGAAGATCCGCAGATAACGTTCCTCACCGTCTCCAGCATTGAACCACGCGCACTTCAGATAGCTTTTGCCAAACACCTTGAGCCGCCGAAGGTCAGCCTCCGTCGCCTCGCGCTGCAACTGGTCATCTTCATAAAACCGATAAAGCAACGTATCGGCCTTACCGTCCCCGTTTCGATCCTGGGCAATTACGTTCAAGTCACGCATCCATGCGTCTCCCTGCAAAAAACCCAGCATGAGCCCATGACGCAGTGCGATCCATGCAACGTTTCCCAAACCTGTGTGAGACGGTTCAGCACGCCACGCCAGACAAAAGCCCTAGCGCCTTGCGCTTCAAAATGTCGAGCTCCAGCACCGGCACCCACAGTTCCTTGGCCTGCTCATCCCACTGCCGCATACGCAAACTGACTGCACACAACGGATCGCGCTCGAACGCTTCGGCCTCCGCCGCCGTCATCACCCCGCCCTGATATTCCAGGGTTCGGCGGCTGGCTTCGCTGAGTCGCTCGTAGTACCCCGGCTCTTTCAGCGTCAGATAACGCTTGGCCTGCACGTGGTATTCCACCAGCCGCGCCATGCGTTCGCTGAAGCCGGCGCGGCGCAGGTAATCCGCGCCGAGGCGTTCATGGCTGACCACGCCGAAGCCGCCCATGTTCTCGGCGCTCTCGGCGCAGATATGTCCGATGTCGTGAAAGAACGCCGCCAGCACCACTTCATCGTCGTAGCCCTCGGCCATGGCCAATTCGGCGGCTTGGGACATGTGCTCGATTTGCGACACGGGTTCGCCGATGTAATCGCTGTCGCCAAAGCGCTCGTACAGGGCGAACACCTCGTCGACCACTCGCTCCACACTCGCCATCACACTTCTCCCAGCAACAGGGCGACGTTGCGCTCGGCCATCGCCGGGCCGACGCTCATGCCGACGCCGGTGTGCATCAGTGCCACGCTCACGCCGGGTTGCGGACGCAGGAACGAGAACGGTCCCGGCCCCTTCGAACCATAGACGCCCTGCCAACGCTCGATCACCTGAATCCGACAACCCAAGGTCTGCTCGGCCAGTTCGATCATCCAGTCGTCCACTTGCTCGGCGTTGAACGGCGACGGATCGCGGCCGTAATGGTGCGAGTCACCAATGATCAACTCGCCATAGGGCGTTGGGCTGATCAGCAGGTGAATGCCGTTGTCGTGCAGGTGCGGCGCATCGCGCAGGATTTGCGCCTGCACCGCTGCGGCTTCCGGCAGGTCGGCGAACGCCCCGTAATGCACGCAACTCAATCCGGTGAGCAACGCGTGTTGCAGATTCAAATTGATCTGCGGCCGGGCGCGGAGCATTTGCAGCCGGCAGATTTGCGGGTTGAGCTCGGCAATCGGCTCGGCCAGCAGGGTCTGATAATCGTGGCCGGAACAGACGATGATCTGCCCGGCGCTGAAGCTGCCGGCGGTGCTGTGCAAACGACCCGGTTCGATGTCGCGCACCAGAGTGGAGAAGTGAAACTCGACGCCGAGTTCGCGGCGCAGGTAGTCGATCAGCGCCGGAATCGCTTCGCGGGAATACAGTTGCTGATCGTCCACGCCGTGCAACGCGGCGCGGTGATGGCTGAACTGGCCGCCGTACAAATCCCGCAACGCGGCGCCGCGTAGCAGTTCAACGTTGTAGCTGTGCTCCACGGCGCGGCCGTTGCAAAAGGCTTGCAGCAGGTGTTCTTCGGCTTCGGTGCGGGCGAACAGGTATGAGCCGTTGCGCTTGAGGTGCAGGCCGGCGAGTTGTGCCCACTGGCCCCAGATCTCGCGGCTGGCCTTGGCCAGTTCGAGCATCGGGCCGGGTGGCTGGCCGGTGACCAGGGCCTGGCCGAAGTTGCGCACCGAGGCGCCCAACGGGGTTTCGCTGCGTTCGAAAACCGTGACCTTGAGGCCGTGTCTGGCGGCGGCGTAGGCGTGGGACAGGCCCAGGATGCCGGCGCCGACGATGAGCATGTCGTTGTGTTGTGTCATTTAAAGGTGTCCTGAATTCGAAGCCGCCTTCGCGGGCAAGCCTCGCTCCTACAGGTATTGCGCCGTTCGCATTTTTTCCATACGACACAAAACCTGTAGGAGCGAGGCTTGCCCGCGAAGAGGCCCGTCAGCCGATAGAGATCTTACTTGGCGACCACTTTCTCGGACTTACCGTCATAACGCTTACGCCACTCAGCCAAAATCTCGTCGCGATTCTTCGAAGCCCAGGCAAAGTCGTTCTTGATCAAACGCTGCTCGTAATCCGCCGGCAATTCGGTCTGCGGCTTGGCAATCCCTGGTTGCGCGAGGACCGCGAAGTTTTCTTTATAAAGCTCCATCGCCGCCGGGCTCGCGGAGAAGTCCGCGAGTTTTTTCGCCGCGTCTTCATGGGCCGTGCCCTTGATCACCGCAGTCGCTTCGATCTCCCAGCCCAGGCCTTCTTTCGGCAGGATGATGTCCAGCGGCGCGCCCTGGCGCTTCAGCTGTACGGCCGGGTATTCAAAGGAAATACCGATCGGGAACTCCCCGGACGCCGCGAGTTTGCAAGGCTTGGAACCAGAGTGAACGTACTGGCCGATGTTCTGGTGCAAGCCGTCCATGTAGGCCCAGCCCTGCTTCTCGCCGAAGGTTTGCAGCCAGGCGCTGACGTCGAGGAAACCGGTGCCGGACGAAGCCGGGTTGGGCATGACGATCTTGCCTTTGTACTCAGGCTTGGTCAGGTCTTGCCAGCTCACGGGTTTGGTCAGGCCCTGTTTCTCGGCTTCGACAGTGTTGAAGCAAATGGTCGCGGCCCACACGTCCATTCCGACCCAGGCTGGCGGGTTGGCGGCATCGCGGTAGTTGCCGCCGATCTTGCCCAGGTCCTTCGGCGCGTAGCTTTGCAGCATGCCTTGCTGATCGAGGATCGCCAGGCTCGACGCGGCCAGGCCCCACACGGCGTCGGCTTGTGGACGCTCTTTCTCGGCCAGCAGCTTGGCGGTGATGATCCCGGTGGAGTCACGCACCCACTTGATCTCGACGTCCGGGTTGGCCTTTTCGAAAGCGTCCTTATAGGTCTTCAGTTGTTCGGCTTCGAGAGCGGTGTACACCGTCAACTCGGTTTTCGCCGCGAAGGCGTTCAGGCTGAAAGCGGTGAGGACAGCAGCGGCCAGGGCCAGGGGCTTGAACATGATCTTTTCCTGTCTTTGAGTTGAGGGGCTTTCGGTTTTCAGGAGCAGCAAATCAATTGCCGGGCGCGGTCTGCCGCCAGGCCTGGGAGCGGCGCAGCAAACCGCGCGAGGCCCAGGCCAGCAGCAGGGACACGCCCGCCGAGGTGAACAGAATCAGGGTCGACATCGCCGCCGCGCCGCCAACGTTGCCGGCGTCGTCCATGTTCAGCACCGCCACCGCCGCGAGGATGGTGTCGGGGCTGTAGAGGAAGATCGCCGCCGAGACGGTGGTCATGGCCGAGACGAACAGGTAGCGCACGATGTCCAGCAGCGCCGGCAGGCAGATCGGCACGGTGACCCGCAGGTAATGCCGATACAACGGCGCCTTCAGCGACAGTGCGGCGGCTTCGAACTCGGCGTCGAGCTGGCGCAGCGCGGTGGTGGCGGTCATTTGCGCGGTGGTCAAATAGTGAGCAATGGTGCAGACCACCAGCAGGGTCATGGTCCCGTAGAGCACGTGCAGCGGGTTGCCGTTGAGGTTGAAGAAGAAGACATAACCCAGCCCCAGCACCAGACCCGGCACCGCCATCGGTACGAAACTGAGCATGCGCAGGGTCAGATTCAGTCCGCGTTGGCCCTTGGTTTTTTCCATCAGGTACGCGCCGGTAAAGATCAACACGCTACCGATCAGCGCCGTGCACAACGCCATCTTCACGCTGTTGCCATAGGCCAGCCAGCCGCCGCCAGCGGTGTCGTTGAACTGGTAATGGTTGAGCGACAGCGACAGGTTGTACGGCCAGAATTTCACCAGCGACGAGAACACCGCCATGCCGAACACCAGCAGCAACACCGCGCAGATCAGCAGCACGATGGCCAGGTAGCAACCGTCCCGCAGTTTCGACGGCGCCGGTTTGAACACTTGGGCCCGACCGCTCATGGAGTCGCCGTGACGCCGACGCAACCAGGCATCGACGCCGAAGCTGAACAGCGCCGGTAGCAGCAAAACCATGCCGATCAACGCGCCGCGACCAAACTGTTGCTGACCGACCACGGCTTTGTAGGCTTCCAGCGCCAGCACTTGATAGTCGCCGCCGACCACCACGGGCACGCCGAAGTCGGTGATGGTCAACGTGAATACCAGACAGAACGCCGCGAACACCGCCTGACGGGTCGCCGGCCAAGTGATGCTGCGAAAGGCTTTCGCCGGACTGGCGCCCATGCTCGACGCCGCGTCGAACAGCCGCGCATCCGCCAAGGAAAGCGCCGACAGCAAAATCATCAAAGCGTGTGGGAAGGTGTAGATCACCTCACCGAGCACAATGCCCCAGAAGCCGTAGATATTGTCCGAGAGCAACCCACGCAACATGCCCTGGTTGCCGAACAGGTAAACCAGCGCGATCCCCGGCAGCATCGACGGCGCCATCAGTGGCAACAGCGACATGCCGCGCCAGATGCCTTTGCCGGGGATCAACGTGCGTTGCAGGGCGTAGGCAAACAGGTAGGCCAGCGGTACGACAATGGCTGCAACGCTGAGGGAAACTTTCAGGCTATTGCCGAGCAACCAGTGGAAATTCTCGCTGGTCACCAATTCACGGGCGGCGACCAGACCACCACCCTGCCCGGCTTCGGAGCTGAAGCCGCGCCAAAAGATCGCCAGCAACGGCATCAACACTGCGATGCCGAGCAACACGAGCAACAGCACTTTGCCGCCGACCACAAACACCCGGTCGCCGATCTCGGCACGGGAGGTCTGCCGAACCTGCTTGTGCGGTATCGGCAGCGCGAGGTTCGCGCTCATCAGGCAAACACCTGCAGGCTGCGTGGCGGCAAGGCGACCATGATCTGCTGCGCGCCGAGGCGTGGCATCGCTTCCGGCGCCAGTTCCGCGAGCAAGGCATGGCCCGGCAGTTGATCGAGTTCGAAGCTCATGCGGCAACGGTTGCCGAGGAAGGTGATCTCGCGAACCTTGGCCGGGAACAGGTTTTCTTCATGCACCGGCGGGTTGACGTTGATCGCTTCCGGGCGGCAGAACAAACGGCCGGACGCGGTTTTCGCGCTACCGTCGGCCAGGCGCATGTTCATCCCGCCGACCTGGGCATGGCTGTCGCTGCTGCGACGGAACGGTAGCCAGTTGCCTTGGCCGACAAACTCCGCCACAAACGGCGTGGCCGGGCGATCGTAGATTTCCTGCGGCGTGGCGTACTGCTCGACCTTGCCGTTGTTCATCACGGCGATGCGGTCGGCCATCAACATTGCTTCGTCCTGATTGTGCGTGACCATCAGGGTGGTGATGCCGAGGTTGCGCTGCAATTGGCGCAGCTCGGTGCACAAGTGCTCGCGAACCCGGGCGTCGAGGGCAGACATCGGTTCATCCAGCAGCAACAACGATGGCGCCGGGGCCAGGGCGCGGGCCAGGGCGACGCGTTGCTGCTGGCCGCCGGACAATTGGCCGGGGTACTTTTTCTCACTGCCGATCAGGCCGACCAGTTCCAGCATCTGCCCTACACGCTTGCGCACTTCATCGCGACCACTGCCGGCGAGGCCGTAGGCAATGTTCGCTTCGACGGTGAGATTGGGGAACAGCGCGTAGGACTGGAACAGAATGCCGTAGTCCCGGGCTTGCGGCGCCAGGTGGGAAACGTCGCGCTCGCCGAGGTACAACTCGCCGCTGTCCTGCTTCTCCAGACCGGCGATGCAGCGCAGCAAGGTGGTTTTGCCACAACCCGACGGGCCGAGCAGACACACCAGCTCACCGGCCGCGACGTCGAGGGAGACGTTATCCAGCGCAGTGAAAGCGCCGAAGCGTTTCTGCACGCCACGCACCTTCATGGGCGCGCCGGGGTTGGTCAGGGCAGTTGCGATCGAGTGGTTCATGGACAGACCTCATCAAGCAGATGAGGGTCATCCTAGGTTTGTAATGCGTCGGTCATGTGGCAGTGAGGCAAAAACGGTTGATAGTGGTATTCGGGGATTTGGGTTGGGTTATGTGTTGTCTGGTCTGGCGCCTTCGCGGGCAAGCCTCGCTCCTACAGGGGAATGCGATCAACCTGTAGGAGCGAGGCTTGCCCGCGAAGAGGCCCGCACAGTCACCGCAAATCTCAGGCCGGGGCCATTTCCTGCGCCAACCCCAGAAACGCCGCCGGCAACCGCGCGCCTTTGCGTTCCTTCAGGCAATACAGGTATTCCGGAATCTGCGGTGCATTCTCGATGGTCAGCACCCGCAACTGCGGATCATGGGGCACTTCCTGCCGGGCAATGATGCTGATCCCGATGTTGCGCAGCACCGCTTCGCGAATCGATTCACGACTGCCAATCTCCAGCAACGGCCCGAAACTCACGCCCGCACTGGCCAGCAATTCTTCAGTCAACCGCCGAGTGGTCGAGCCCGATTCGCGCATCAACAACGTATGCCCGGCCAACGCGCTCAGCGGCACATGGTCGTGCACCGCCAACGGATGATTGCGATGCACCGCCAGCACCAGCGGATCGCTGCCGAGTACCCGGCGGATCAGCCGTGCATCGTCGAGCAATTGCGAAGACGCGGCGACATCGACCCGGTAATCCTCCAGCGCTTCGAGCACTTGCTGGGAGTTGCCGATTTCGACCGACACTTCCACCTGCGGCAGACGCTCGCGGAAGGTCTTCACCAGATCGAGGATGTAATACGGCGCCGTAGCGGCAATGCGCAACGTGCCTTGGACCTGGCCGCTGTTGCGCAGGAAAAACTCGATATCGGCTTCCTGCTGCAACAGCGTCTTGACCATCGGCAGCAGCCGCGCACCTTCATCACTGACGCTGAGACGGCGGCCGCCACGGTAGAACAGTTCAACCGAGTACTGGCTTTCCAGATTGCGAATCTGCGTGGTCACGGTGGGCTGGCTCAAGCCGAGTTTCTTCGCCGCCAGGGTGATGCTGCCCAGGCGGGCTACCATGTAAAACGCCTTCAGCTCGGCACTCAGCACACCCGTTCCTCATCGCTTATTTGCGCAACAGGCGCAAACCGTTGAACACCACCAACAGGCTCACGCCCATGTCGGCGAACACCGCCATCCACATGGTGGCGATCCCGGCGAAGGTTACCCCAAGAAAGATCACCTTGATGACCAAAGCGAGAGCGATGTTCTGCTTGAGGATGCTCGAGGTCTGGCGCGACAAGCGAATGAAGGTCGGGATCTTGCGCAGATCGTCGTCCATCAGGGCCACATCAGCGGTCTCGATGGCGGTATCGGTACCGGCGGCTGCCATTGCAAAGCCGATTTCTGCCCGCGCCAGTGCAGGAGCGTCGTTGATACCGTCGCCGACCATGCCGACGTTATGACCTTTCGCATAAAGCGCTTCGATGGCTTGCAGTTTGTCGGTCGGCAACAGGTCGCCCTTGGCCTCGTCGATGCCGACCTGCGCAGCAATCGCCTGGGCGGTGTGGACGTTGTCGCCGGTGAGCATCAGGGTTTTGATGCCCAAGTCGTGAAGCTGCTGGATCGCTTCGCGACTGGACTCTTTGACCGTGTCGGCCACGGCGAACAGCGCCAGCGGACCGGACTTGTCGAGCAGCAACACCACGGATTTGCCCTGTTTCTCCAGGGCGAACAGCTTCTCTTCCAACTCGGGCGAGCACAGGTTCAGCTCTTCAACCAGGCGATGGTTGCCCAAGTGGTAGACCTGGCCGTTGATCTCGCCGCGCACACCGCGACCTGCCAGGGCTTCGAAGTTATCCACAACCAGCGGCGCAAATTGTTTATCCACAGCCGCGTTGGCGATGGCCAGCGACACCGGGTGATCGGAGCGACCGGCCAGCGCCGCCGCAATCGCGGGCGCCGTTGCGTCGGCGGTTGGGTCGAGTGACAGATAATCGGTTTGCACCGGTTTGCCGTGGGTGATGGTGCCGGTTTTGTCCAGGGCCAGGTAATCGAGCTTGTAACCGCCCTCCAGATAGACGCCGCCCTTGACCAGAATGCCTTTGCGCGCCGCCGCAGCGAGGCCGCTGACGATGGTCACCGGGGTGGAAATCACCAGCGCACATGGGCAGGCGACCACCAGCAACACGAGCGCCCGGTAGATCCAGTCGAACCATACGGCGCCCATGAACAGCGGTGGAATCACGGCAATTGCCAAGGCCAGCACGAACACCGCTGGGGTGTAGATTTTCGAGAACTGGTCAACGAAGCGCTGGGTCGGTGCCCGTGCGCCTTGGGCCTGTTCCACCGCATGGATAATCCGCGCCAGCGTCGAGTTGTTCGCCGCAGCGGTCACGCTGTATTCCAGCGAGCCCGCCTGGTTGATGGTGCCAGCGAAGACTTTATCGCCCACGGTCTTCTCGATCGGCAGGCTTTCGCCGGTGATCGGTGCCTGATCGATGGTGGATGTACCGGACACGACTTCGCCGTCAAGGCCGATCCGCTCGCCCGGGCGCACACGCACTCGGGCGCCTAGTTCGATGCTTTTGACCTCCTGTTCGACCCAACTGCCGTCAGCCTGCTGCACCGTGGCCTGTTCCGGGGTCATCTGCATCAGCCCACCGATGGCGTTGCGTGCGCGGTCCAGGGATTTGGCTTCGATCAGCTCGGCCACGGTGAACAAGAACATCACCATCGCCGCTTCCGGCCACTGCCCGATCAGGATCGCGCCCGTCACCGCGATGCTCATCAGCGCGTTGATGTTCAGGTTGAGGTTCTTGAGGGCGATCCAGCCTTTCTTGTAGGTAGTCAGGCCACCGCTGAGGATCGAAATCAGCGCGATGATTGCCACCACCCAGTTCGGCGCGGCGTTGGTGAAGTGGATCACTTCGGCGGCGAGCGCACCGACGCCGGACAGCGCCAAGGGCCACCAGTGTTTTTTCTCGGCGACGGGCGCAGGAGCTTCAACGCCCTGCTCCAAAGGCTCGGCCACCATGCCCAGCGACTTGATCGCCTCGATGATCGGCGCCGTGCTCGGCAGGTCATGGGTCACGCCCAACACCCGGTTGATCAGGTTGAATTCCAGCTGCTGCACACCCGTCAGCTTGCCCAGTTTGTTCTGGATCAGCGTCTGCTCGGTCGGGCAATCCATGGCGTCGATGCGGAAACTGCTCAGCCGCGCACCGTCGGTCGGCTTGTCGCTCAACTTGATCAGCGACGGCGCCGCCACTTTCGAAGCACAGCAGGAATCCCCATGACCGCCGTGGTCATGCTTCTTCTGCACAGGCTGCAGCTTGTGGCTGTGATCAGCATGATCGTGCCCGTCTTCGGGCTTGTGGGTGTGAAGGGAATCGCTCATCGGGTTGCGTCCGTAAAGGTGCCTGTTGCCAAGTAAAGACCCTGTAGCCACTATAGGGTCAAGCAACCTTTTGGAGATTGTCGCGATGAAGATCGGAGAACTGGCCAAACTGACCGACTGCGCCGTGGAAACCATCCGCTATTACGAGCGCGAAAGCCTGCTGCCAGAGCCAGCCCGCAGCGATGGCAACTACCGCGTCTACACCCAGGCCCACGCCGAGCGCCTGACGTTTATCCGCAACTGCCGCACCCTCGACATGACGCTCGAAGAAATCCGCAGCTTGCTGACCCTGCGCGACAGCCCACAGGACCAGTGCCAAAGCGTCAACGCGCTGATCGACGAACACATCCACCACGTCAAGGCGCGGATCGATGGTTTGCTGGCCTTGCAGACACAACTGCTCGACCTGCGCCAACGCTGTGGCGAAGGACCGGATATCGATCAATGCGGGATTTTGCAGCGTTTGGAAGTGAGCGGCGGGGTTGTGGCGACGGAGGTTGAGCATTCCCATGTCGGTAGAAGTCATGGGCATTGAGAACACCCTGGAACAAATGTGGGAGCGAGCTTGCTCGCGATGAGTCCATCACATTCAACATCTATGTTGACTGTCAGGCCGCTATCGCGAGCAAGCTCGCTCCCACAGGGTCTTTGATCGTTTATTAAACCGCCATCGGCGCGGTCATCGGCGCGTGGTGCTGATAACCCTCAAGCGAGAAATCGCTCGGTTCGATCAACTCCAGCCATTCCGGCTGATAAACACCGGTCTTGGCAAACTCAGGCACACGTTCACTGATCACCAGTTTCGGCATCGGGAACGGCTCGCGGGTGAGCTGTTCATTCAGCATGTCCAAATGGTTTTCGTAAACGTGCGCATCACCGATGAAATAGGTGAACCAGCGCGGCGTGTAGCCGGTCAGGCGCCCGATCAGGCTCAGCAGCGCGGCGCCTTCGGTGAGGTTGAACGGCGTGCCCAGGCCCAGGTCGTTGGAGCGGATGTAGAGGGTCAAAGAAATCTCTTTGGTCTCGACATTCGGATGGAACTGGTACAGCAGATGGCACGGCGGCAGGGCCATTTCATCGAGTTGCGCGACGTTCCAGCCGTGGAACAGGATGCGGCGGCTGCCCGGGTCCTTGATGATGGTGTCGACGCATTGGCGGATCTGGTCGATCGCCTTGTACAGCACCACATAGGCCTGGCCGTCTTCTTCGCCTTCAGCGATCTGGCGATAGCCTTGGCTCAAAGTCTGCTCGATGGCGGCTTTATTGCTGACCGGGATCTGCTTGTACGCAGGCCATTTGCGCCATTGCACACCGTAGATCTCGCCGAGGTCGTCTTCACCCTGACGGAAAGGGTTGGCCAGCCACTGCGCGTTTTCGTTGGCGTTCTGGTCCCAGACCTTGCAGCCCAGGGCACGGAATTCAGCGGCGTTGTTCACGCCACGCAGGAAACCGCACATCTCGCCGATGGCCGATTTGAAGGCCATCTTGCGCGTAGTGATCGCCGGGAAGCCTTCCTTCAGGTCATAACGCAGCATCGCGCCAGGGAAGCTGATGGTGTTGACGCCGGTGCGGTTGGCTTGCTTGGTGCCGTTCTTGATGACGTGGGCCACCAGATCAAGATATTGCTTCATGAGTTACCTGTGTCCTTGAACCCGGGAGCCGTCGCCCCCGGGATTCGAATTTATACCGCCGCCGCTGGCGCCGCCGGAGCGCGATGATACGCCAGCCAGATCAGGAACAGACCGGCGAGCACCATCGGTACGCACAGCACCTGACCCATGGTCAGCCAGCCCCAGGCCAGATAGCCCAGTTGCGCGTCCGGTACGCGGACGAATTCGACGATGAAACGGAAGATGCCGTAGAACAGAGTGAACATGCCGGACACTGCCATGGTCGGCCGCGGCTTGCGCGAGAACAGCCACAAGATCAGGAACAGCGCGACGCCTTCCAACGCAAACTGATACAGCTGCGACGGGTGACGCGGCAACTGCGACGGATCGCTGAACGGCGGGAAGATCATCGCCCACGGCACGTCGGTCGGCTTGCCCCACAATTCGGCGTTGATGAAGTTGCCGATACGCCCGGCACCCAGGCCGATCGGCACCATCGGTGCGACGAAGTCCATCAACTGGAAGAACGACTTGTTGTTCTTTTTACCGAACCACAACGCCGCCAGCATCACACCGATAAACCCGCCGTGGAACGACATGCCGCCCTTCCACACTTCGAAAATCAGCGTCGGGTTGGCCAGATACGCACTCAGATCGTAGAACAACACGTAGCCCAGGCGGCCGCCGACAATGACCCCCATCGACATCCAGAAGACCATGTCGGAGAGTTTCTCCTTGGTCCAGGTCGGGTCGAAGCGGTTCAGCCGACGGGAGGCCAGCAGCCAGGCGCCGCCGATGCCGATCAGGTACATCAGACCGTACCAGTGGATTTTCAGCGGACCGATGGCCAGGGCCACCGGGTCGATCTGCGGGTAAGGCAGCATTGCGACTCCTCGTTAGAGTTGAAACCTTCAAAATTCCCGGGGGACGCTGCCACCTCAGGATTAAGCCAGGATTGCGGTTGCGTCAGAGCAGGAAATTCAGCCCCACGCAGAACAGCAAAGCGGCGAACAGTCTTTTGAGCAAGCGCGGCGACAAGTTGTGCGCCAGTCGCGCACCGAAGCGGGCGAAGAACATGCTGGTCAAGGCGATCCCCAGCAACGCCGGCAAATAAACAAAACCCAGACTATGGGCCGGCAACAACGGATCGTGCCAGCCCAGAATCATGAAAAATAATGCACTGGACACGGCAATCGGCAAGCCGCAGGCCGATGAAGTCGCCACCGCTTGCTGCATCGGCACGCTGCGCCAGGTCAGGAACGGCACGGTCAGCGAGCCGCCGCCAATCCCGAAGATCGCCGAAGCCCAGCCAATCACACTGCCGGCTACGGTCAGACCGACTTTGCCCGGCACCGTTCGGCTGGCCTTGGGTTTGAAGTCCAATGCGAGCTGAACCGCAACGATCAGCGCGAATACCCCGATGATCTTCTGCAAATGCGGGCCGGAGATCGCCTCGGCGGTCAGCGCACCGAAACCGGCACCGATCAGAATGCCGAGGGTCATCCAGGCGAAAATCGGCCAACGCACGGCGCCACGGCGGTGATGCTCGCGGATCGCATTCACCGAAGTAAAAATGATTGTTGCCAGGGAAGTACCGACGGCCAGGTGCGTGAGGATCGACGGATCGAAGCCCTGCAGCTTGAAACTGAACACCAGCACCGGGACGATGATGATCCCGCCACCGACCCCGAACAGCCCGGCCAGCACACCTGCACAGGCGCCCAGCGCCAGATAGAGCAGAAATTCCATGGCCGTTGTTCCACACGTCGCGAAAATAGGAGCGGCATGGTAACGGATGCATGGCCTCCAGCTCTACTGGATGGCGATGGATGCGCGGGCAATGTCTGCGTAGAGTGAGCAAAAAACACACAAGGACCACCTTATGTGCCTGATTGTTTTCGCTTGGCGACCGGGACATGCCCAGCCGCTGATCGTGGCGGCCAACCGCGACGAATTCTATGCCCGGCCTACCCAGCCCCTGGCGCAATGGCCGCATGCGCCCCATGTGCATGCCGGTCGGGACCTGGAAGCGGGCGGCACCTGGCTGGGTGTCGGCGCCAACGGGCGCTTCGCGGCGCTGACCAATATCCGCGATCCTAATCAGCCACCGTCGCCTCGATCACGCGGTGAACTGGTGGCAGGTTTTTTAAGCGGCGAGAGGTCGATTGATGACTATTTAGCCGACGTTGTCAGCCGTTCACGGGAATATGCCGGGTTTAATCTGCTGGTGGGTAATTCCAACGAGCTGTGGCACTTCAATGCCAGGGACAGCGAGGCGGTGATGTTGGCGCCTGGGGTCTATGGGTTGTCGAACGCGGGGCTGGATACGCCGTGGCCGAAAGTGCTCAAGGCCAAGGCTGCGTTGAATGAACTGCTGGACGACCCGCAGCCCGAGGCATTGCTGGCGATTTTGCGTGACTCGCAGACGGCGCCGCTGACGGAGCTGCCGGACACCGGGGTGGGATTGGCTACCGAGACGTTGTTGTCGAGTGTGTTTATTGCCAGCCCGACGTATGGAACGCGGGCGAGTACCGCATTGATTGTCCGGGCGGACGGGTCGCGGCATATGGTCGAAAGGAGTTTCGGGCCGTATGGCGGGCATCTGGGGGAAGTGGAGTTGAGGATTTAGATATCTGGTGTATTTGAGGACGCCTTCGCGGGCAAGCCTCGCTCCTACAGGATTTGGGTGATCCTGTAGGAGCGAGGCTTGCCCGCGAAGAGGCCATCAGCCTTTCAGACGGTCTTGGCCGAAGCCGGATTAACCATCCGCGCCAACCCAAGGTTCTTCAGCGCCAATTGCAGCGAGCTGTGGATAACTTGCGGGTTGTCGATGGTCATCAGCTCAGCCAGCAATTCCTTGGCCATGCTCAAGTTGACCTGACGCAACATCCACTTCACCTTCGGCAAGTTGGTGGCGTTCATCGACAGGCTGTCGAAGCCCATCGCCATCAACAGCACTGCCGCTGCCGGGTCGCCGGCCATCTCGCCGCAGATACTCACTGGCTTGCCTTCGGCATGCGCGTCACGCACCACGTTCTGCAAGGCTTGCAGTACCGCCGGGTGCAGGTAGTCGTAGAGATCGGCCACCCGTGGGTTGTTGCGGTCCACGGCCAACAGATACTGGGTCAGGTCGTTGGAGCCGACCGACAGGAAGTCCACTTGCCGCGCCAGTTCCTTGGTCTGATAAACAGCCGCTGGAATCTCGATCATCACGCCAATCGGCGGCATCGGCACGTCGGTGCCTTCGTCGCGGACTTCGCCCCAGGCCCGGTGAATCAGGTGCAGGGCTTCTTCGAGTTCGTGAGTGCCGGAGATCATCGGCAGCAGGATTCGCAGGTTGTTTAGGCCTTCGCTGGCCTTGAGCATCGCGCGGGTCTGGACCAGGAAGATTTCCGGGTGGTCGAGGGTGACGCGAATACCGCGCCAGCCGAGGAACGGGTTGTCTTCCTTGATCGGGAAGTACGACAGCGACTTGTCACCGCCGATGTCCAGGCTGCGCATGGTCACCGGTTGCGGATGGAACGCGGCGAGCTGCTCGCGATAGATCGCCAGCTGCTCTTTTTCACTCGGGAAGCGCTGGTTGATCATGAACGGCACTTCGGTGCGGTACAGACCAACGCCCTCGGCGCCACGCTTCTGCGCTCGCGCCACGTCCGCCAGCAGGCCGGTGTTGACCCACAGCGGCATGCGGTGACCATCGAGGGTCACGCACGGCAAGTCGCGCAGGGAGTCGAGACCGAGCGCCAGCTGTTTCTCTTCTTCCACCACTTCGGCGAACTGCTTGCGCAGCACGTCGCTGGGGTTGGTGTAGACCTCGCCGCGATTACCATCGACGATCAATTCGATGCCGTCGACCTTGGCATACGGCAGGTCAACCAAGCCCATCACCGTCGGGATGCCCATCGCCCGAGCGAGGATCGCGACGTGGGAGTTGCCTGAACCGAGGACCGAAACCAGACCGACCAGCGTGCCTTCCGGCACCTCGCCGAGCATCGCCGGCGTCAGTTCTTCGCTGACCAGAATGGTTTTTTCCGGGTAGACCAGGTTCTGCTGACGCTCTTCCTGCAAGTAGGCGAGCAAACGGCGGCCAAGGTCCTTGACGTCCGAGGCGCGCTCACGCAGGTAGGCATCGTCCATCAACTCGAAGCGATTGACGTGATCGGTCACGACTTGGCGCAACGCGCCCTGGGCCCACTGGCCAGTCTTGATCACGGTGGTGACTTCGCTGCCCAGCGCGGCATCGTCGAGCATCATCAGGTAGACGTCGAACAGCGCGCGCTCTTCCGGGCGCAGCTGGGTCGCCAGTTTGGCCGACAGCGCGCGCATGTCGGCGCGCACGCCTTCGATGGCGGTCTTGAACAACGCCAGTTCAGCGTCGATGTCGGTGATGGTCTTGTCCGGCACCACGTCCAGGTCGGCGGGCGGCAACATGACCACGGCCGTACCGACCGCCGCACCCGGCGAACCCGGTACGCCGACGAACTTGGCTTCCTGGATGCCTTTGCCCTGGCGGCCCAGGCCACGGATCGAACCGGTGGCCTCGGCGTGGGCGATAACGCCGGCCAGTTGCGCGCTCATGGTCACGAGGAAGGCTTCTTCACCTTCATCGAACTGGCGGCGTTCTTTTTGCTGAATGACCAACACGCCGACGACGCGACGGTGGTGAATGATCGGCGCCCCGAGGAATGAGGCGTAGCGTTCTTCACCGGTCTCGGCGAAGTAACGGTAGCGCGGGTGATCCGCGGCGTTTTCGAGGTTCAGGGGTTCTTCACGCGTGCCGACCAGGCCAACCAGACCTTCGTTGGGTGCCATGCTGACTTTGCCGATCGAGCGCTTGTTCAAGCCCTGGGTGGCCATCAGCACGAAGCGGTTGGTTTCCGGGTCAAGCAGGTAGACCGAGCAGACCTGGCTGCCCATGGCCTCTTTGACGCGCAACACAATAATCCCCAACGCCGCCTTGAGATCCTTGGCGGAGTTAACTACAAGTAAGATCTAGCGCCGCCTATTCAG
>NZ_JBIUXZ010000015.1:114035-121947 GCF_044744265.1 Pseudomonas sp. NPDC087342 | reverse complement strand
TGGCGCGCTGATCGAAAAGCGCGAAATCCCGATGTACTACTTCAAGATCACTGCTTACGCGGATGAGCTGCTGTCGAGCCTCGACGATCTGCCGGGCTGGCCTGAACAGGTCAAGACCATGCAGCGCAACTGGATCGGCAAGTCCCGGGGCATGGAAGTGCAGTTCCCGTACAACGTCGACTCCATCGGCGAAAGTGGCGTACTGAAAGTCTTCACCACCCGTCCGGACACCTTGATGGGCGCGACTTACGTTGCCGTGGCCGCCGAACACCACTTGGCCGCCCTGGCCGCGCAGAACAACCCTGAGCTGCAAGCGTTCATCGCTGAATGCAAAGGCGGCAGCGTTGCTGAAGCCGACGTCGCCACCCAAGAGAAAAAAGGCCTGCCGACCTCGCTGTTCGTTGAGCACCCGCTGACCGGTGAGAAACTCCCGGTGTGGGTCGCCAACTATGTGCTGATGCATTACGGCGACGGCGCAGTGATGGCGGTTCCGGCTCACGACGAACGTGATTTCGAGTTCGCCACCAAGTACAACCTGCCGATCAAATCGGTGGTGCGCACCAGCTCCGGCGACACTAACCCGTCGCCATGGCAAGACGCCTACGGCGAACACGGCACGCTGATCAACTCCGGCGAGTTCGACGGCCTCGACTTCGAAGGCGCTTTCGATGCCATGGAAGTCGCGCTGATCAAGAAAAACCTCGGTGCCTCGCGCACCCAGTTCCGTCTGCGCGACTGGGGCATCAGCCGCCAGCGCTACTGGGGCTGCCCGATCCCGATCATCCACTGCGACACCTGCGGTGATGTGCCGGTCCCGGAAGATCAACTGCCGGTCGTGCTGCCGGAAGACGTGGTGCCGGATGGTGCCGGTTCGCCATTGGCGCGCATGCCCGAGTTCTACGAGTGCACCTGCCCGAAATGCGGCCAGCCTGCCAAGCGTGAAACCGACACCATGGACACCTTCGTCGAGTCCTCGTGGTACTACGCCCGTTACGCCTCGCCGCACTATGCTGGCGGTCTGGTGGAAAAATCCGCGGCCGACCACTGGTTGCCGGTGGATCAGTACATCGGCGGCATCGAACACGCAATCCTTCACCTGCTGTATGCGCGCTTCTTCCACAAGCTGATGCGTGACGAAGGCCTGGTGAGCTCCAATGAGCCGTTCAAGAACCTGCTGACCCAAGGCATGGTGATCGCCGAGACTTACTATCGTCGTGAAGCCAACGGTGCCTACACCTGGTTCAACCCGGCGGACGTGGAACTCGAGCGCGACAGCAAGGCCAAGGTCATCAGCGCCAAGCTGATCGCCGACGGCCTGCCGGTGGAAATCGGCGGCACCGAGAAGATGGCCAAGTCGAAGAACAACGGCGTTGACCCGCAGTCGATGATTGACCAGTTCGGCGCAGACACCTGCCGCCTGTTCATGATGTTCGCCTCGCCACCCGACATGAGCGCGGAATGGTCCGACTCCGGCGTTGAAGGTTCGCACCGTTTCCTCAAGCGCGTCTGGCGTCTGGCCCAGGCCCACGTCACTCAGGGCCTGCCGGGCAAACTGGACGTCGCAAGCCTGAACGACGGGCAGAAAGCCATTCGCCGTTCGATCCACCAGGCCATCAAGCAGGCCAGCCACGACGTCGGCCAGAACCACAAATTCAACACCGCCATCGCCCAGGTGATGACGCTGATGAACGTACTGGAAAAAGCCCCACAAGGCACCGATCAGGATCGTGCACTGATTCACGAAGGCCTGGAAACCGTGGTCCTGCTGCTGGCGCCGATTACTCCGCACATCAGCCATGAACTGTGGAATCAACTGGGTCACGCTGACCCGGTGATCGACGCAGGCTGGCCGGTGCTGGACGAGAGCGCCCTGGTGCAGGACAGTCTGCAACTGGTCATCCAGGTCAACGGCAAACTGCGCGGCCATATTGAAATGCCGGCCAGCGCCACCCGCGAAGAAGTCGAAGCCGCCGCACGGGCGAACGAGAACGTGCTGCGCTTCGTCGATGGCCTGACTATTCGTAAAGTGATCGTAGTGCCCGGGAAACTGGTCAATATCGTCGCCAGCTAATTGGAACAGGCGCCAGGTAAGCCTGGCGCCGAGTCAAACCTTTCGGGCCGCACGGTCGGCCCACATGGTTTCAAGGGGAGCAACAAGATGATCAAACGCAATCTGCTGGTGATGGGCCTCGCAGTCCTGTTGAGCGCCTGCGGTTTCCAGCTGCGCGGTACTGGCACCACTGAACTGGCGATCAAGGAACTCGACGTGAGCGCGCGCAACGCCTATGGCGAAACCGTGACGCAATTGCGCCAGGTACTGCAAAGCAGTGGCGTCAAGGTCTACACCGGTGCGCCGTACAAGCTGATTCTGACGAATGAACAGGAAAGCCAGCGCATCCTCAGCTACGCCGGCGCCGGTCGCACGGGTGAATACCAGGTGACCACCGTGCTGAACTACGACATCCGTGGCGAGAACGGTTTGACCCTCAAAAGCGACAAGCTCGAAGTGGAGAAGATCTTCATCCACGACGGCAACAATCTGGTGGGCTCCGACCAGGAAGCTGCAACAGCCCGCGCAGAGACCCGTCGCGAACTGGTTCAACGCATGATTCTGCGTCTGCAACAGATCACGCCGACTCAGCTGGATCAGCTGCAACAGACCGCGAATGCCCGTGCCAAGGCTGAAGCCGATGCACTGAACGCGGCGCAGAAGGCTGAAGCGGAAACCCCGCGCCAGTCGCCTGTCGAAATCCCGCAGCAGTAAGACTTACGGGGCGCTCAGGCGCCCCGTTTGCCCTCTCTTATGAAACTCGCCCCCGCCCAACTCGCCAAACACCTGCAAGGTGCCCTCGCGCCGGTCTACATCATCAGTGGCGATGACCCACTGCTGTGTCAGGAAGCCGCCGACGCGATTCGTTCTGCTGCCCGCCAGCAAGGTTTTGATGAACGCCAGGTCTTCGCCGCCGACGCCAGCTTCGACTGGGGAACGCTGCTGCAGGCCGGTGCCAGCATGTCGCTGTTCGCTGAAAAGCGGCTTCTGGAACTGCGTTTGCCCTCCGGCAAACCCGGTGACAAAGGCGCCGCTGCGTTCATCGAATATTGCTCGCGCCCGGCCGAAGACACGGTGCTGCTGATCAGCCTGCCCAAGCTCGATGGCGCTGCGCAGAAGACCAAGTGGGGCAAGGCGCTGGTCGAAGGTGCGCAGACCCAGTTCGTGCAGATCTGGCCGGTGGATGCCAACCAGTTGCCGAGCTGGATCCGCCAGCGGTTGTCCCAGGCCGGGCTGTCCGCCAGCCAGGACGCCGTCGAACTGATCGCCGCGCGGGTCGAGGGCAACCTGTTGGCCGCCGCCCAGGAAATCGAAAAGCTCAAGCTGATGGCCGAAGGTGGCCAGATTACCGTCGAAACCGTGCAGGCGGCCGTAGCCGACAGTGCGCGTTTTGACGTGTTCGGCCTGACCGATGCGATTCTCAACGGCGAAGCCGCGCATGCCCTGCGCATGCTTGAAGGGCTGCGTGGCGAGGGCGTCGAACCACCGGTGATTCTCTGGGCCCTGGCCCGTGAGTTGCGTCTGTTGGCCAACCTGTCGCTGCAATACAGCCAGGGTGTGCCGCTGGACAAAGCCTTCAGCTCAGCCCGACCACCGGTCTGGGACAAACGCAAACCGCTGATGAGCAAAGCCCTGCAACGCTACTCGGCACAACGCTGGGCACAGTTGCTGCTGGAAGCGCAGCGCATTGATGCGCAGATCAAGGGCCAGGCGGCGGGTTCGCCGTGGATGAGCTTGAGTCGGTTGTCGTTGTTGATGGCTGGGCAGAGATTGTCGTTGCCGGCGGAGTAAGGCTTGCGATGGCATAACGGCCATTCGCGGGCAAGCCTCGCTCCTACGGGTTATACGTGACGCAAACGGCGTGCGCATTCTGCTTGCCCGCGAAAGCATCCGAAAGGTCCTACGCAATGTGGGCTGGACAGAACCCCAACTTCAGCAGATTATTTCCCCCGCAAAACCCACCTACCTGTGAGAAATCATCATGAGCAAAAAGCCATCCAAGCATGGCCCCAACAAGGCCAAATCCATCATCGCCCAGCCACTGTTCCGCAGCCGTACGGAACGAGCCGGCAAGGGCAAAGGCAGCTACCGCCGCGAAGCCTTCCAGTCTAATAGCTGGGAGGCTTCTTACTTTCTGGCCGCTTAAAGCAGAACACCCCTTCTCCATGTTAAGGTCTGCACCTGATTCGTATTCCCTGGACCTGTGCATGCCCCTTTGTCTTTCCCGTCGTTGGCACCTTCGCCAATTGATTGCTGCCTCCAGCCTCATACTGCTTGTCGCCTGCGCGGAAAAACCGACCGCCGCCGACGCCCAACCGCTTCAAACCCTCCCCGTCGCAACTGCGCCTGCGGTAATCCCGCCTGTGGTGCCGACCGGTGAAAATCTCGACATCCAGCCAACCCAGACCTTCGCTGAATGGCAGGCCGGTTTCCGCAAGGACGCCCTGGCCGCCGGCATTCGCGCCGACCTTTTCGACCGTGCCTTCGCCAATGTCAGCTTCGATGACAGCGTGATCCGCGCCGACCGTAGCCAGCCAGAGTTTTCCCGCCCGGTGTGGGAATACCTAGACGGCGCCCTGTCACCGCTACGGGTGCGCAAAGGCCAGGCACTGGTCAGCCAGTACGCTGACATCCTGCAAAGCATCGAACAGCGCTACGGCGTCGATCGCCAGGCACTGGTCGCGGTGTGGGGCATGGAGAGTAACTTCGGGCAGTTCCAGGGCAGCAAGTCGGTGATCAACTCCCTGGCGACCCTGGCCTACGAAGGCCGGCGCCCGGGCTTTGCCCATGCGCAACTGATCGCCGCCCTGCAGATCCTGCAACAGGGCGATATCACGCCAGAGAAAATGCTCGGTTCCTGGGCCGGTGCCATGGGCCAGACCCAGTTCATCCCGACCACCTACAACACCCACGCCGTGGATTTTGATGGCGACGGTCGCCGCGATATCTGGGGCAGCCCTGCCGATGCCCTGGCCTCGACCGCGCACTACCTGCAAAGCTCCGGCTGGCAGAAAGGCCAGCCGTGGGGCTTCGAAGTGCAGTTGCCAGGGAGTTTCAACTACGTTCTGGCCGATGGCACGATTCGCAAGAGCGTCGCTGAATGGCAGCAACTGGGCGTCTCGCTGCCCAATGGTGCTCAGGTTCCGGCAGGCGCTGAACACCTGTCGGCCGCCCTGCTGCTGCCAGCCGGCTATCGTGGCCCGGCGTTCCTGGTCCTCGACAACTTCCGAGCGATCCTCAAGTACAACAACTCGTCGTCTTATGCGTTGGCGGTGAGCTTACTGTCCGAACGCTTCAACGGTGGGGGTCTGATCAACGGCTCCTGGCCAAAAGATGATTTGCCGCTGAGCCGTAGCGAGCGGATCGAGTTGCAGAACCTGTTGAGCGCTCAGAACTACGACGCGGGCACCGCCGACGGCATCATTGGCGCCAATACCCGCAAGGCGATTCGTAGCGCACAACAGTCGTTTGGCTGGCCGGCGGATGGGTATCCGACGCATAAGTTGCTGGAAGGCCTTCGTAACCGTTAAAAGCTTCGCGGGCAAGCCTCGCTCCTACAGGTGTGCGCGTCGTTTTTGCGGTCGCGTATTACCTGTGGGAGCGGGCTTGCTCGCGAAGACTGACTGTCAGGCGATAAACCTCTAAGCCTTGATCACAACATCCTGCTCCAACACCAACACCTTATTCCCCGCATCCAGCTTGACCAACGCCCCCATCGGCAGCGTCAGGTTCGGATCACAATGCCCGCTGCGCCACCCGGCCAGCACCGGAATCCGCAGCGGTTCGAAGGTTTGCTTGAGTAGCCGCGCCAGCGCAGCAGCGTCCACCCCTGCCACATCCCCCACCAGAACCCCGCGCAGCTTGCCCAGCGTGCCAGCCAGACGCAGATGGGTCAGTAACCGGTCAATGCGATACAACGGCTCATTGATGTCCTCGATAAACAGGATCACCCCTTCCGCATCGATTTCGTACGGCGTGCCCATGGTCGCGGCGATCATCGACAAGTTGCCCCCCAGCAAGCGCCCGTGAGCGACGCCAGGCTCAATGGTGTTTAACGGATAGGCCACCGGGTGCGACAACACGCTGCCCGCCTTCACCTGCCCGCGCAGCATGTTGAAGAACGATGACTCGGTGGGCCTCTGCTTGTCGCCCAGCAGGTCGGCGTTGAGCAGCGGACCATGAAAGGTCACGAAGCCTGCATAGCGACCGATGGCCAGATGCAGCGCCGTGATGTCGCTGTAGCCGATAAAGGGCTTGGCGTTGGCACGCAACAAGTCGAAGTCGATACGATCGAGTAAGCGCGGCGTGCCGTAGCCGCCACGCAGGCAAATGATCGCGGCCACTTCAGGGTCGGCGAATGCCCCGTGCAGGTCATTGAGGCGTACCTCGTCACTGCCGGCGAGGTAGCCGTCTTTCTCATAAACGCCGGGAAACACCCGTAGCGAATAACCTCGGGCGCGCATCCATTGCACGGCCTTGTCGGTGTCCAGCGGTGCGGGACCGGCAGGCGCAATCACGCCGATCACACCTTCCGACGGCAAGGCCGGCACGGGGGCGTAAGGAAAAAGGGTGTGGGTCGGTCGAACGGTCATCCATGAATCTCCCTGCATGAAATCTTCAGCACACAGTAGTCAGGAACGGGCATAAACAGAAGGGGGTCAATCGCGCCGCGCGTTGCGGGAAAAGACCGCCGTGGATGTGGGCAAGGCAAAAAAACGCCCGCAGGCCGTCAAGCCGTGCGGGCGTTTTGTCTTTCATCAGCTATTACAGGGCCGAGATCAGCTCGGCCTTGACCAGCTTCGCCTGCTCATCGGCATGGTACGACGAGCGCACCAATGGGCCGGAAGCGACGTTCTTGAAGCCCATCTTGTAGCCTTCCTCGGCGAACCAGGCGAACACGTCCGGGTGTACGAAACGCTGCACAGGCAAGTGACTGCGCGAAGGTTGCAGGTACTGGCCCAGAGTCAGCATGTCGATGTCGTGTTCGCGCATGCGCTTCATGACTTCGATGACTTCTTCGTCGGTTTCGCCCAGGCCCAGCATCAGGCCCGATTTGGTCGGAATGTGCGGCATCATCTGCTTGAAGCGTTGCAGCAGGGTCAGCGACCACTGGTAGTCCGAACCCGGACGCGCAGCCTTGTACAGGCGCGGCACGGTTTCCAGGTTGTGGTTGAACACATCTGGTGGCTCGGCAGCAGTGATTTCCAGCGCCACGTCCATACGGCCACGGTAATCCGGGACCAGGGTTTCGAGCTGCACATTCGGCGACAGCTTGCGGATCTCGCGGATGCAGTCGGCAAAGTGCTGGGCACCGCCGTCACGCAAGTCGTCGCGGTCAACAGAAGTGATTACCACGTACTTGAGCTTGAGGTCGGCGATGGCGATGGCCAGGCTTTCCGGCTCGTTGACGTCGAGTGGTTTCGGACGACCGTGGCCGACGTCGCAGAACGGGCAACGACGGGTGCAGATGTCGCCCATGATCATGAAGGTCGCGGTGCCGCCGGAGAAGCACTCGCCCAGGTTCGGGCAGGACGCTTCTTCGCAGACGCTGTGCAGCTTGTGTTTGCGCAGCAGGGCCTTGATGCGGTCGACTTCCGGGGAAACCGGGATGCGCACGCGGATCCAGTCAGGTTTCTTCGGCAGTTCGGTGGTCGGAATGATCTTTACCGGGATGCGTGCAACCTTCTCGGCGCCGCGCAGCTTGACGCCGGCTTCAACCTTCGCACGCGGGGCCGGACGCTCGGTAACATCCAGCGTCGGGATCATGGTTTGCACTGCATCAGTAGTCATATCAGTCGATTCCGCCCGTAAGGGTCGTCTGCTCAGCATAGTCGAGGTGTTTGACGAGCTGCGTGCGCAGCC
>NZ_JBIUXZ010000015.1:90249-114025 GCF_044744265.1 Pseudomonas sp. NPDC087342 | reverse complement strand
CGGTGGTCGCCGCAGCCGGGCACTTACCTCGGCAAATTCAATCGATCCTGCGTGATCGCTCAGCTGGGTCATCGCCAGCCCGGCGTAGCCGCAGGGATTAATCCGTCGAAACGGTTCCAGGTTCATGTCCACGTTCAGCGCCAGGCCATGAAAGGAACAACCGTGGCGGATCCGCAGGCCCAGGGACGCGATTTTCGCCCCATCGACGTAGACACCTGGCGCGTCTGGCTTGGCTGCGGCAGTTACGCCATAGCTGGCCAGCAACTCGATCAGGCAGTGTTCCATGCGGGTGACCAGGTCACGCACGCCGAAACCCAGTTTGCGCACATCCAGCAACAGGTACGCCACCAATTGGCCGGGACCATGGTAAGTCACCTGACCGCCGCGATCGACCTGCACCACCGGAATATCTCCCGGCAGCAACAGGTGCTCGGCCTTGCCGGCCTGGCCCTGGGTGAACACCGGTGGGTGTTCCACCAGCCAGATCTCGTCCGCGGCATCGCTGCCGCGTTCGTTGGTGAAGCGCTGCATGGCATGCCAGACCGGCTCGTAAGCCATCTGGCCGAGCTCACGAAAGCCCAGCGTGCCCGGCATCACAGCACCATGTGCACGAAACCGGTAGCCCGCAACTCGCTATTGATGTCGTACAGCTGGTCTTGACCGGTGGCGATGATGTGCAACTGGATGGTGGTGTACTTGCCGTTGCTGCTCTGGCGTTCGTCCACCTTCTCATCGTTGATCGTCGCGTGTTTCTTGACGATGTCGATGATCTTTTGCTTGATGTCGACAATGGTGTCGCCGATCACTTTGATCGGGTAATCATTGGCGGGAAATTCGATCTTTGGCGCCTTTACTTCAGTGTCTGTCATGGCGTAACGGCCTCGTAAGCCGTGGCAACGGACATGGCTCCGTCCCGGGTTGGAACGGAGCCATGCAGGTCCACACTAATTCAGTTGAACAAGCCGTAGAAGAATAGACGGATGCTATCCCACATGCGACGGAAGATACCACCCTCGTCGACCGCGTCCAGAGCGATCAGGTTAGCGCTGTGCACTACCTTGTCGTCCAGTTTCACTTCGACTTTACCGATCACGTCGCCCTTGGCGATTGGCGCAACCAGTTGCGGGTTCATGGTCATGCTGGCGGCAAGCTTTTTCAGCTGGCCTTTTGGCAGGGTCATGGTCAAGTCTTCAGCCAGGCCGGCCTTGACTTGATTGGTGGTGCCTTTCCAGACAGGAGCCTGAGCCAGCTCGGCGCCTTTCTGATAGAAGGTCTGGGTTTCGAAGAAGCGGAAACCGTAGGTCAGCAGTTTCTGGGTTTCGGAGGCGCGAGCCACTTCGCTGTTGGTGCCGAACACCACGGCGATCAGGCGCATGCCATCACGTACGGCCGAAGACACCATGCAGTAGCCGGCTTCGTCGGTGTGACCGGTTTTCAGACCATCGACGGTCTTGTCGCGCCACAGCAGCAGGTTGCGGTTAGGCTGCTTGATGCCGTTCCAGAAGAACTCTTTCTGCGAGTAGATCGCGTAGTGAGCCGGGTCTTCGTGAATGATTGCGCGAGCCAGCAACGACATGTCGTGAGCCGACGAGTAGTGCTCAGGGTTCGGCAAACCCGTCGGGTTCATGAAGTGGCTGTTGGTCATGCCCAGGTCGCCGGCCGTCTTGTTCATCATGTCGGCGAACGCGTCTTCGCTACCGGCGATGTGCTCGGAGAGCGCAACACTGGCGTCGTTACCCGACTGAATGATGATGCCGTGCAGCAGATCGCTGACAGTCACCTGCGAGCCAACCTTGATGAACATCCGCGAACCGCCGGTACGCCAGGCGTTTTCGCTGACGGTCACCGGGTCGTTTTCGCCGATCTGGCCACGACGGATTTCCAGCGTCGCAATGTACGCGGTCATCAGTTTGGTCAGGCTGGCGGGCGGCAGGCGCTGGTCACCGTTGTTCTCGACCAGCACGTTGCCGCTGCTGGCGTCCATGAGCACGTAGGATTTGGCGGCCAGTTGCGGTGGCGACGGCATCATTTCTACCGCAAAAGCGGCAGGCGTGATGAACAGCGGGACTAACAGGCACAGGCGTTTGGCAAAGGTGGTGATGTTCATCCGTCTCTCGAAATCGCTAATGGAAACTGCCCGAAGGCAAAACTAATCAGACAGCTTTCTAACGAGCTGTCGCGTGTTCAGTTGCTCACTCAGAACCCTTGCCGGGCTTTTGTTCTTAACGAGCCAACAACCAGGTTCGCCCCCCAAACCGCAAGCGAACCTTCAATCAAGTACTGCGTGTTACTCGGCGGTAACCAGGCTCGGCGAACCGAGATTGGCCATTCGCACACTGTTCTGCACTTGCTGGATTTCACCCGGAGAACCCATCGGCCCCAGCCGTACCCGATGCAATGTCTGTTGGTTGCGCACTATCGAGCTGATGAACACCGGAGCGCTCACCATCCCGCTGAGCTTCGATCTCAGGAGTTCTGCAGCGTCCGGGTTGGCGAACGCGCCCACCTGCAGATACTGGCCAGAGGCTGGTACAGAAGCGTTTTTTTTTGCACTGATCGGCACAGGCACGGTGTCCGCGGCGTGTTGCTGCGGCGGTGGCGTCCACTGCTCGACCGTCCCCGCCGAAGCGGTAATCGTTGGCGCGGCATTTTGCGCTACTTGAGGCTCATTGAGCATCAAAGGCGCCGGACGGCCTTTCGCGGCCCACCACTGTTGTGGATCGATACCTTCGACCTTGACCCGCGCGGTGCCGATTTCGGCGTAGCCCAGTTTCTTGGCGGCGGCATAGGACAAATCGATGATGCGGTCCGAGTAGAACGGCCCACGGTCATTGACGCGCAAGACCACGCTCTTGTTGTTGTCCAGGTTGGTCACCCGAACGTAACTTGGCAGCGGTAAGGTCTTGTGCGCGGCACTCATGCCGTACAGGTCATAGACTTCGCCGTTGGCGGTGTTCTGGCCGTGGAACTTGGTGCCGTACCAGGACGCCGTGCCCGAGGCGACGTAGGTCTTGGACTCTTGCAGCGGGAAATAGGTCTTGCCCAGCACGGTGTACGGGTTGGCTTTATAAGGACCGCTGTGCAGGGTCGGCGTGGCGTCCGGGATGCGCGAAACATCCACGTCCCACCACGGCGCGCCATCTTTGTGGGCGCGGTTGATGTCCAGTCCCGGCGTAGCGCGCACGGCGGTGTTGGAGGTTTTTTGCGTTGGCGCGCGGCTGGTCGAACAACTGGCGACCAGCACCGCCAACGCGGCGAATGCCATCAGCTTCAGGGGTTTATTCATAGGCAATGCCCGCATTACTTGACGCCCCGTGCTTGGACCAGCTGTTCAGACAGTTGATGTACGGCCATGGCGTACATCACGCTGCGGTTATAACGCGTGATCGCGTAAAAATTCTTCAGGCCCATCCAGTACTCGGGGCCGTTGTCACCTTCCAGGCGGAAAGCCGTAACCGGCATATCATCGCGCAGCGCATCATGACTTGACCACCCCAACGCCCGCAACTCCCCGACGGTTTTCGTCGGTTCGATGCCGGTGGTCAGGCCGTCGTCCACCTGATCGCCACGCACATCGGCGCGACTGACCACAGGTTCGCCGGCGACCCAGCCGTGACGCTTGAAATAACTGGCGACGCTGCCGATGGCATCGTCCGGGTTGTTCCAGATATTAATGTGGCCATCACCGTCGAAATCCACCGCATACGCGCGAAAACTACTCGGCATGAACTGCGGCAAGCCCATGGCACCGGCGTAGGAGCCTTTGAGGGTCAGTGGATCGACCTGCTCTTCCCGGGCCAGCAGCAGGAATTCACGCAACTCCTTGCGGAAAAACTCGGCACGGGGAGGATAGTCGAAACCCAGGGTCGACAACGCGTCGATCACCCGGTAATTGCCGGTATTACGGCCGAAAAAGGTTTCAACGCCGATGATCGAGACGATCACCTGGGCGGGTACGCCGTATTCCTGCTCGGCACGGGCGAGTACCGCCTCGTGCTGACGCCAGAAGTCCACACCACGGGCAATACGCGCGTCGGTGATGAACATCGGGCGATATTCATTCCACTGTTTGACTCGCTCAGCGGGTTTGGAGATTGCGTCGAGGATCGCCTGTTTGCGCTCGGCTTCGCGGAACACGCCCATCAGCTGTTCACCGGCAAAACCGTAGTCGCGGGTCATTTCACCGACGAATTCGGCCACCTGGGGTGAGCCTTCGTAATCGCCGGCCCGCGTTTCCGCGGTACCAAGGATGCCTACCAGGCCGACCCACGGAGCGTATCGAGTCGCCCAGCCATGCATTACTTGCATTGAAATCTTCACCTTATTCAAACCTGTGCGATCCACTTACGATGGGTATGGATCGACATCAAAACCCCAAACGCTGACAGCAGCGTCACCAGCGAAGTTCCTCCGTAGCTAATGAACGGCAACGGCACCCCCACAACCGGCAACAGGCCACTGACCATACCGATGTTGACGAAAACGTAAACAAAAAACGTCATAGTCAGGCTGCCGGCGAGCAATTTGCCGAACAAAGTCTGGGCCTGGGCCGTAATCACCAGCCCGCGACCGATCAGCAACAGGTAAATCAGCAGCAGTGCGCAGATACCCACCAAACCGAATTCTTCGCCCAGTACCGCAATAATGAAGTCGGTGTGGCTTTCCGGCAGGAAGTCCAGGTGCGACTGGGTGCCCAGCAGCCAGCCTTTACCGAATACGCCGCCGGAACCGATAGCTGCCTTGGACTGAATAATGTTCCAGCCAGTGCCCAACGGATCGCTTTCCGGGTCGAGGAAGGTCAGGATTCGCTGCTTCTGGTAGTCATGCATGATGAAGAACCACATCGCCACCGCCACCGGCACCGCCGCGGCGATCACGCTGAGGATCCAGCGCCAGCGCAGGCCACCCATGAACAGCACGAACGCGCCGCCCGCGAGGATCAGCAGCGAAGTGCCGAGGTCCGGCTGGCGCACGATCAGGATAAACGGCAAGCCGATCAGGAACAGGCTGACGCCCACATGCTTGAGTTGCGGCGGCAACGTGCGCTTGGACAAATACCAGGCGATGGTCGCGGGCATCAGGATCTTCATGAATTCCGAGGGCTGGAAGCGGATCACCCCGGGAATGTTGATCCAGCGCGTGGCGCCCATAGCGTTGTGGCCCATGACGTCCACCACCACCAGCAACAACACGCCGAGCACATAACCGATTGGCACCCAACGGGCCATGAAACGCGGTTCGAACTGGGCGATGACGATCATCGACACCAGGCCGATGCCGAATGAAGTGGCTTGCTTGGCCAGCAGGTCCCAGCTCTTGCCACTGGCCGAATACAGCACGAACAGGCTGCCGGCGGCGAGGGTCAGCAGCAGGATCAACAATGGGCCATCAATGTGCATGCGTTGCAGCAGCGTCGCACGGCGACGCATCACGTCCTCACTGGAGAGGATGCGATCGAAATTACTCTTCACGGGCCGTAGCCTCCGCGCTGATAGGGCCGGCGTACTCAGGTTTGAGTCGTCCATCCTGGTCCAGGAGCCAGGCATCCATGACTTGACGCACAACAGGTGCCGCGACGCCGGAACCGGACTCGCCGTTCTCGACCATCACCGACACCACGATTTTCGGGTTATCGGCGGGCGCGAAACCGACGAACAAGGCGTGGTCGCGGTGGCGTTCCTGCACCTTGGAGCGGTCGTACTTCTCGCCCTGCTTGATCGCGACCACCTGGGCCGTACCACTTTTACCGGCGATCCGGTATTGCGAACCGATGGCGGCTTTGCGCGCCGTACCGCGAGCGCCGTGCATTACCTGCTGCATGCCGTGGTTGACCTTGGTCCAGTCGGACGGATCGCGCAGGATGATGTCCGGCATCGGATTCTCATCCTTGGGCTTTTCGCCTTCGACCGTCCTGGCCAGGTGCGGACGGTTCCACACACCCTTGTTGGCCACCAGCGCCGTGGCTTGCGCCAGTTGCAGCGGCGTCGATTGCATGTAGCCCTGGCCGATCCCCAAAATCAGGGTTTCGCCGGGGAACCAGGCCTGACGCCGGGTCGCGCGTTTCCATTCGCGGGACGGCATCAAACCCGGGGATTCTTCGAACATGTCCAGCGAGACCTTCTGGCCGATGCCGAACTTGCCCAGGTACGAGGACAACCGGTCGATGCCCAGCTTGTGCGCCAGGTCATAGAAGTAGGTGTCGTTGGAACGCATGATCGCCGTGTCCAGGTCCACGTAGCCGTCGCCGGTACGGTTCCAGTTACGGTATTTGTGATCGTAGTTGGGCAGCATGTAATAACCGGGGTCGAAGACCCGGGTCGAAGCCGTGACCACACCCGAGTCCAGGCCGGCAATCGCCACCGCTGGCTTGATCGTCGAGCCCGGCGGGTACAGACCGCGCAGCACGCGGTTGAACAATGGCCGGTCGATGGAATCGCGCAACTCGGCGTAGGCCTTGAAGCTGATGCCGGTGACGAACAGGTTTGGATCGAAACTCGGCTGGCTGACCATGGCCAGGACTTCGCCGGTATTCGGGTCCAGCGCGACGACCGCACCACGGCGACCGCCGAGAGCCAACTCGGCAGCTTCTTGCAATTTGATGTCCAGGCTCAGGACGATGTCCTTGCCAGGAATCGGATCGGTGCGCTTGAGCACGCGCAAGACGCGGCCCCGAGCGTTGGTCTCGACTTCTTCGTAACCCACCTGGCCGTGCAGCTCGGGCTCGTAGAAGCGCTCGATACCGGTCTTGCCAATTTGATGAGTACCGCTGTAACCGACCGGGTCCAGCGTCTTGAGCTCTTTCTCGTTGATCCGGCCCATGTAACCCACGGAATGCGCAAAGTGCGCGCCCTGCGGGTAATGCCGCACCAACTGCGCGACCACTTCCACACCCGGCAGCCGGAACTGATTCACCGCGATCCGCGCGATCTGCTCTTCGGTCAGCTCGAACAGAATCGGCACCGGCTCGAATGGCCGACGCCCCTGCTTCATGCGTTTCTCGAAGATCCCTCGGTCCTCGGGCGTCAGTTCCAGCACCTGGACGATCACGTCGAGCACTTGCTGCCAGTCGCCGGAGCGCTCGCGGGTCATGCTCAGGCTGAAGCTGGGCCGATTATCGGCCACCACCACGCCATTACGGTCGAAGATCAACCCACGGGTCGGCGGAATCGGCTGCACATGGACGCGGTTGTTTTCCGACAGGGTCGAGTGGTACTCGTACTGGATGACCTGGAGGAAATACAGCCGCGCGATCAGCACGCAGATCAGCGCCACCACCGCAATTGCCCCGAACACGACGCGGCCACGCACCAGACGGGCGTCTTTTTCGTGGTCCTTGATGCGGATCGGCTGGGACATGAGGGCAGAACTACTTGTGGTAAGGGTGGCCGGACAGGACTGTCCAGGCACGATACAACTGTTCGCCGATCAGAATCCGCACCAACGGGTGCGGCAACGTCAACGGCGATAACGACCAACGCTGATCAGCCCGGGCACAGACTTCCGGCGCCAGCCCTTCGGGGCCGCCGACCATGAAATTCACCGTGCGCGAGTCCAGCCGCCAGCGATCGAGTTCGACCGCCAGTTGCTCGGTGCTCCAGGGCTTGCCGTGGACTTCGAGGGTGACAACCCGCTCGTTCGGCCCGACCTTGGCCAGCATGGCTTCGCCTTCCTGACGGATGAAGCGCGCCACGTCGGCGTTCTTGCCACGGGTATTGAGCGGTATTTCCACCAGTTCCAGCGCCAGCTCGGACGGAAGACGCTTGGCATATTCATGCCAGCCTTCTTCCACCCATTTGGGCATGCGTGAACCGACGGCGATCAGTCGCAGTCGCACAGCGGTCCCTTACTGCTGGTCTTTGTTGAGCTTGATGAAATGCTCGTGGGTGTTTTCCGGGCTGTGGTGAGCCGCGTTCAGGGCACGGCTCTGTTCAGCGCCGGACCACAGACGCTCAAGATCGTAAAACTGACGAGCTGACGCGGTCATCATGTGCACGATCACGTCGTCCATATCCAGCAGGACCCAGTCGCTGTCGCCCTTGCCTTCTTCACCCAATGGCTTGATGCCCAGGGCTTTGACGGCTTCGCGGACCTTGTCCAGCATCGCGCCGATCTGGCGGTTCGAAGTACCGGTAGCGATGATCATGTAGTCAGTGATGCTCTGCTTTTCGCGAACGTCGATGACCTGGATGTCCTGGCCCTTCACGTCTTCCAGGGCGGCTACGGCAACCTTGACCAGCTCATCACCCTTCAGGGGCTCGTTGGTCAGGACCGGCTCAGGCAGTGGAGCGCTCTTGAACGTGCCTTTGCGCTTTACTTTAGTTACGTCTTTGTTCGTCATATAAAACTCGTTTTGCTCGTATGTTCGGGCGTTTCAATACACGTCATTTCGTGCCTTGAAACGTGCCCTTTTTTTCAGTTCGACGCACGGTAGAGACCGTGCGCATCGATGTAGGCCAGGACCGCGTCGGGAACCAGGAAACGTACCGACTTACCGCTGGCCAGCAGTTGACGGATCTGGGTGGCGGATACCGCGAGCGGTGTCTGCCAGACGAATGCAATCTGTCCGCTCGGCCCTTTGAGGGCCAGCGGGTCGCTCACCGAGCGTGCCGCCAACAGATTGCGCAAGGCATCCGGCGGTTCGCTGTCGGCATCCGGGCGTTGCAGCACCAGGATGTGGCAATGCTGGAGCAACTCTTCCCAGCGGTGCCAAGTGGGCAGGCCGCAAAATGCGTCCCAGCCCAAAAGTAGAAAAACCTGAGTATCCGCGGCCATTTCGGCGCGCATCAATTCCAGGGTATCGATAGTGTAGGACGGTTTGTCCCGCTGCAATTCGCGGGCGTCCACCACCAACGGCGCCACACCGGCCACCGCGCACTCGACCATCGCCAGACGGTCCTGCGCCGAGACCTGCGGCGTGTCCCGATGAGGCGGCCTGGCACTGGGTGTCAGTCGCAACTCATCGAGCCCCAGGGACTCGGCCACTTCCAGTGCACCGCGCAAATGGCCGATATGCACCGGGTCAAACGTTCCGCCCAGCACGCCTATGCGTCGAGGCCCAGCCTCGCCGGCGATGACCGGGGCTGACGGGTCGAGGTCGCCCAAGTCAGACCGACTCCTGTCCGCGCAACTGGCCGTCACCGACCACGATGTACTTCTCGCAGGTCAGACCTTCGAGACCCACCGGGCCGCGGGCGTGCAGCTTATCAGTAGAAATGCCAATCTCGGCACCCAATCCGTATTCAAAGCCATCGGCGAAGCAGGTCGGGGTGTTGATCATCACCGATGACGAGTCGACTTCCGCGACGAAACGCCGGGTATCCGCCAGGTTTTCACTGACGATCGAATCGGTGTGATGGGAGCCGTACTGGTTGATGTGCTCGATGGCCTGGTCCAGTCCGTCGACCACGCGGATCGACAGGATCGGCGCCAGGTATTCGGTGCTCCAGTCGTCTTCGGTGGCCGCAACAGCCTCGATGATCGCCCGGGTGCGCTCGCAACCGCGCAGTTCAACGCCTTTTTCGCGGAACTGGCCCGCCATCGACGGCAGGAAATCTTTGGCAACGCTTTGATCCACCAGCAACGTTTCCATCGCGCCGCAGATGCCATAACGGTAGGTCTTGGCGTTGAAGGCGATGCGCTGGGCTTTCGGCAGGTCGGCGTGTTCGCTGACGTAGACGTGGCAGATGCCGTCCAGGTGTTTGATCACCGGCACGCGAGCGTCGCGGCTGACTCGCTCGATCAGGCCACGGCCGCCACGCGGCACGATAACGTCCACGTATTCAGGCATGGTGATCAGCGCGCCGACGGCGGCACGGTCGGTGGTTTCGACCACTTGCACCACGGCGGCCGGCAGATCGGCCTCGGCCAGACCTCGCTGGATGCAGGCGGCAATGGCACGGTTGGAATGAATTGCTTCGGAACCGCCACGCAGGATGGTCGCGTTGCCCGACTTCAGGCACAGGCTAGCGGCGTCGATGGTCACGTTCGGGCGGGATTCGTAGATGATCCCGATCACGCCCAACGGCACGCGCATCTTGCCGACCTGAATGCCCGACGGGCGAAAGCTCATGTCGCGGATTGCGCCGACCGGGTCCGGCAAGGCCGCGACCTGGCGCAGGCCGACGATCATGCCGTCGATGCGCGCCGGGGTCAGCGCAAGGCGTTCCAGCAAGGCCGACTCAAGACCATTGGCCCGACCAGCGGCCAGGTCCAGCTCATTTGCAGCCGTCAACTCGCCGCGCGCAGCGTCCAGCGCATTGGCAGCAGCCTGCAAGGCGCGGTTTTTCTGCGCAGTGCTGGCACGGCCGATGATGCGCGACGCCTGGCGGGCAGCGCGACCCAGGCGGGTCATGTAGTCGAGGACGGACTCAGTCATGTCTGATGGGGTCTTGGCAAAGATGAAAGCGGCAGATTATAGCTGTCGCGTCCTAGGACTAACAGCGGTGACGGGCGGATGGTCGAAATGGAGGGCAATTTGCCGACGTTCAGCCGTGATTAAGCTGCAAATTGTTATCATCACCGCTCATTCAGCCCTGATAAACGCCGTTCATCATGTCCAACCTGACTGTTCGCGCCGCCCTTGCGGCCCTGCCCACGGCGCTGCCGGACGCTTTTTTCGACCGTGACGCGCAAGTTCTGGCCCGAGAACTACTGGGCAAAGTCATCCGTCACCGGGTCGGCGACCTGTGGCTCAGCGCCCAGATCATCGAGACCGAAGCCTATTACTGCGAAGAAAAAGGCAGCCACGCGTCCCTCGGCTACACAGAAAAGCGTAAGGCTTTGTTTCTGGATGGCGGACACATCTATATGTATTACGCCCGGGGCGGTGATTCGCTGAACTTCAGCGCCCAAGGACCGGGCAACGCGGTGCTGATCAAATCCGCCTATCCGTGGGTCGATGAATTGAGCGGGCCGGCGAGCCTGGCGCAGATGCTGCTGAACAATCCCGATGCCCAGGGCCGCCCTCGCCCCTCGCAAAAACTCTGCGCCGGCCAGACGTTGCTGTGCAAAGCGCTGGGTTTGAAGGTGCCGGCCTGGGACGCCAAGCGTTTTGATCATGAAGTGCTGCTGGTGCAAGACGTCGGCCCGGCGCCCGCCCACATTATCCAGACCACTCGCCTGGGGATTCCTCATGGGCGTGATGAACACTTGATGTACCGCTTTGTGGATGCGGCGTATGCGCCCTACTGCACACGGAACCCGCTGCGCCGGGGGCAGGTCGAAGGTCGCGATTATTTTTTGTTGTCTTGATTATCAAAGATCCAATGTGGGAGCGAGCTTGCTCGCGATAGCGGACTAATAGTCGAAATGATGTCGTCTGACACTCCGCTATCGCGAGCAAGCTCGCTCCCACAGGGATCTGTGCTGTTTTGTAGATTGCATGAATTAAACATTTCAATGGAGTTGCAGGTATGGGCCCATGGCTCGATAGCATCACTGGCTGGTTGACGGTCAATCCACAGTGGCTGGCCGCCGCGGTCTTTATAGTGGCGTGCGTGGAATGCCTGGCGATTGCCGGGTTGATCGTGCCGGGCACCGTTTTGCTGTTTGCCGTGGCGGTGCTGGCGGGCAGTGGCGCGTTGTCGCTGGGTGAAACGCTGTTGCTGGGGTTTCTCGGTGGTTTGCTGGGTGACGTGGTTTCATACTTCCTGGGACGACATTTCCACCAGAACATCCGGCGCCTGCCCGGTTTGCGCCATCACCCGGAATGGATTGCCGGGGCCGAGTCCTACTTCCAGCGCTACGGCATCGCCAGCCTGTTGGTAGGACGTTTCATCGGCCCGTTGCGACCGATGCTGCCAATGGTCGCCGGCATGTTCGACATGCCCTTCCCGCGCTTCGCCGCCGTCAGCCTGTTGGCCGCCGCCGGTTGGAGCATCGCTTACCTGCTGCCGGGCTGGGCCACAGGGGCGGCGATTCGCCTGCCATTACCGGACGGCTTCTGGCCGGAAGCGGGGATTGTCGCCGGCAGCATCGCGCTGATGATCGGCCTGAGCGTCACCAGCAGCATGCGCCGTCATCGTCACGCCACCGCTTATATTGCCGGCCTCGGGCTGGTGATTCTGATCGGGCTGTTTATCGGCTATCCGCACCTGACCGCCCTCGACCAGGGCGTGATGACTTTGGTGCAGGAACACCGCAGCCCGATGCTCGATGAAGTGGCCGTGACGTTTACGCTGATCGGCGAATTCCGCAACATGCTGATGTTCAGCGCCCTGCTGACCGGCTTGCTGTTACTCACCCGACAATGGCGCCAGGCGATTTTCGCGGGCGGAGCGCTGCTGTTCACCGCGCTGGGCAACACCGTGACCAAACACTTCTTCGCCCGGATGCGCCCGGAAGTGTTGAGCGACCCGCTGACCAGTTACAGCATGCCCAGCGGTCACGCCTCCGGTTCTTTCGCGCTGTTCCTCGCCATCGCCGTACTCGCCGGGCGCGGACAACCGCCACGCATGCGCCTGACCTGGCTGCTATTGGGTTGCCTGCCGGCGCTGGCGATTGCGTTGTCGCGGGTCTATTTGGGCGCCCATTGGCCAACGGACGTGCTGGCCGGCGCGATGCTGGCAGCCGGTGTCTGCGCGGCGAGCCTGTGGCTGAGTCAACGCCAGTCGCCGCTCAACGCCATGCCGCCGAAGGTCTGGTGGCTGGTGCTGCCGTCGTTGCTGGCGTTGTTTGCCTTTTTCGCGTTGCGGCATCTGCCGCACATGATGTTGCGCTACGCGTATTGAAGACCGGAGTTAAAGCGGCCCTGTAGCAGCTGCCGAGCCCGCGAGGCTGCGTTCGGCTGCGTAGCAGTCGCCAATCAGACACACCGCGTACTCAGGATTTGCGAGGACTTCGTCCTCGAACGCAGCCTCGCGGGCTCGGCAGCTGCTACGGGTGAGATCTCAGGCGAACAGTTCGCCCTGCAACTCATCCAGCAACGCCTGAATCGCATCCAGCCGTTGCTGCGGATCGTCGAGTTGCAGCAGGTCGATCTTGTCGACCTCGGCAAATGGCAGCAGGTAGGCCAGTTGATTGGCCAATGACTGTTGCCCGGTCGCCTCGGTGCCCATGTTCAGCGCTTCGACCATCGGGTGTTCGGCCAGTGCTTTGAGCAAGGCGACCAGGTCGGCGTCCTCGTCCTGCAACGGTTGTTCCGGCTCGTCTTCCAGCCACTCGACGTCGGCGAGGGTCAGGTGATCGCGCTGCACTTCGGAGCGCAACACGTGGAAGCGCCGCCCACCCTGCACCCGAATCCCCAGCAAGCCGTTGTCCTGCTGCTTGAAGTCGGTGATCAGTGCTTCGCAGCCCACCAGCGCATAACCCGCCGGGGCGATGCCGACTTCTTCGCCGTCGAGGATGCACACCACGCCGAAGCCGCTGCCTTGTTTCATGCAGCGGCTGATCATGTCCAGGTAGCGCGCCTCGAAAATCTGCAAATCAAGGATGCAACCGGGGAACAGCACCGTGTTCAGCGGGAAAAGCGGCAAGCTCATAGACATTTCCTTACACCACCATCGACACGGCCAACGGCAGGAACACTGCCGTCGCCACGCCCATCAGACTCATCGCCAGCGCCGCGAAGGCGCCGCACTCTTCACTTTCCTGCAAGGCCACCGAAGTGCCGACCGCATGGGCGGTCATGCCTAACGCCATTCCGCGTGCCTCGGGGCTGTGGACACCAAGACGCGTCAACAGGCTCGGGCCGAAAATCGCACCAATCACGCCGGTAATCAACACGAACACCGCTGCCAGCGCCGCGACGCCACCAATCTGTTCGGCCACCAACATCGCAATCGGCGAGGTCACGGATTTCGGCGCCATGGTCATCAGGATCATGTGTTCGGCACCGAACCACCAGCCCAGCAACACGCCCATGCCCGTGGCGACCACTCCGCCTATCACCAGCGTAGTAAATATCGGCCAGAATAACTGTCGAATCCGTCGCAGGTTCAAGTACAGCGGCACCGCCAACGCAACAGTCGCGGGGCCCAGCAGGATACTGAGGATCTCGGTGCTCTTGCGGTACTCGGCGTAGGTCAGGCCGCAGCTCACCAACACGCCAATCACCAGCACCATCGACACCAGCACCGGTTGCAGGAAGATCCAGCGGGTTTTCTCGAACGCCGCGAGCACCAGTTGATAGGCGCCCAGGGTAATGCCGATGCCGAACAGCGGATGATGAATCACCGAATCCAGCGCGCCTTGCCAGTCGAGGATCATGGGCGATCCCCACGATGCGCATGGCGCTTGACCAGACGCTGCATCAACACCCCGGCGAACGCCATGGACAACAGCAGCGACAGCACCAGCGCACCGGTGATCGCCCAGAAGTCCGCGGCGATATCCTTGGCGTAAACCATCACGCCCACCGCCGGCGGCACCAGCAGCAATGGCAGGTAGCGCAGCAAACTGCTGGCGGCCAGGTTCAGTGGTTCACCGACCTCGCCACGACAAATCAGAAACACCAGTAACAGCAGCAGGCCGACAATCGGCCCCGGCAGCACCGGCAAAAACAGGTGGTTGATGGCTGTGCCCAGCAATTGGAACAGCACCAGCCAGGTCAGGCCACGTAACAACATCCAGCATCTCCCGCGCGCGCTCCCCACCAAAAAGGGGCCGGGCATTATAAGCATGCCGACGCTATACACCGGCATTCGCCAAAAGCATGGTCAGTTGACCGGAGCAATTTGCCATGTTGATCTAAAGTGGTAATCCGGGAGGTCAAATCCCCCCACCTCAAAACTATAAAACCGATGAACCCAAGGAGAGTCTCAATGCCCTATGTTCCCGTTGCAGAGCTCAAAGATTATGTCGGCAAGGAACTTGGACGTTCCGAATGGCTCACCATCGATCAGGAGCGCATCAACCTGTTCGCCGAAGCCACCGGGGATTATCAGTTCATTCACGTCGACCCGGTCAAAGCCGCGCAAACGCCATTTGGCAGCACCATCGCCCACGGTTTCCTGTCGCTGTCGCTGATCCCCAAACTGATGGAAGACATCCTGATCCTGCCGGAAGGCTTGAAGATGGTGGTCAATTACGGCCTCGACAGCGTGCGCTTCATCCAGCCGGTCAAGGTCAACTCGAAAGTACGGCTCAAGGTCGACCTGACCGAAGTCACCGAGAAGAAACCCGGCCAGTGGCTGCTCAAGGCCACCGCCACCCTTGAGATAGAAGGCTCGGACAAACCGGCGTACATCGCTGAACCGCTGTCCCTCTGTTTCGTGTAAACCATCCCGAATGCGAAGCAGCGCACGCTGTTTCGCGACCTTCTCTATATATGCGACGCATAGCTGCGGCATACTCGGTCGCCTAATTGCCCGGATCCCGCTATGCGCTCACTTGCACTCCTCGCTTTGACCCTGATGCTCACCGCTTGCGGCGATGGTGAATCGCTGTTGTCCCCTGACGCGCGCCTGCCGGACGGCGGACGCTATCGAGGGGATCTGGTCAACGGGTTGTTGCAGGGCCAGGGCCGCATCGACTACCCGAACGGCAGCTGGTACGCCGGGGAGTTCGACAAAGGCCAGTGGCATGGCCAGGGCGAATGGCACGGCAGCAATGGCGAGGTCTATCGCGGGCAGTTCCAGCAAGGGCTGTTCGACGGCCAGGGCACGCTAACCACCAATGGCAGCAGTTACACCGGCGGCTTCAAGCTGGGCCGGCGCGACGGCGAAGGCACCCTCAAAGAAAACGGCATGACTTACCGTGGTGAGTTCAAGTCCGATCAGTATTCCGGGCTCGGTCGTCTCGAACTCGACGACGGCAGCACCTATCAAGGCCAGTTCGCCCACGGCAAACCCAACGGCGAAGGCCAGCGCGGCGATGCCAGCGGCAATCAGTTCAGCGGGCATTTCGTCGACGGGCAACTCGAAGGCAACGGCACGTTCAACAGCGCTGACGGTGATATCTACGTCGGCGGTTTCAAGGACAACCAACTCCACGGCAAGGGCCGCTACGAAAACGCCGATGGCGATGTGTGGATCGGCCAGTTCAAGGAAGGCGCGCTCAGCGGCAAGGGCGAATTGGTCGGTGCCGACGGCAGTCATTACATCGGCCAGTTCAGCGATTGGCGCTTCACCGGCCCGGGCCGCTTGAACCTGGCCGACGGCAGTTTCTACGTCGGCGGCTTCGACAGCGACAGCTACTCGGGTCGCGGCACCCTGGTGCTGACCGATGGCACCGTGATGAGCGGCACCTGGATCAACGGCCAGCGTGTGCGCGATGCCGACGGCAAGTTGCTGCCCGACACCCTGGAATCCGGTTTGCTGGCCCAAGGCCGCTTGCTCGACGAAGCGCTGGCCAATGTGCCCGCCTCAACCCCCGCGGTCGAGTTGTACACCCTGACCCTCGGCGGCGACGGCAAGCAAAGCGTGTTCCTGCGCGAATCCGACTACGTCGCCAACATGCTCGCCAGCCGTTTCGGCGCTTACGGCCAGATTCGCTTGGTCAACCACCGCGACCACCTCGCCGACCGTCCGATGGCCACCCGGGAAAACCTGCGCCGCGCCGCCCAGACCCTGGCCGAACGCAGTGGTCCGGAAGACTTGCTGTTTATCTACCTGACCAGCCACGGCACCAGCGAACACGAACTTGTGCTCGATCAGCCACGCATGGAACTGGCTGACCTGCCGGCCGACGAACTGGCAGCGGTGCTCGCCCCGCTGAAAAATCGCGACAAGATAATTGTCATCTCTTCCTGCTATTCCGGTGGTTTCATCCCGGCATTGAAAGACGAGCGCACGTTGATCATGACCGCCTCGCGGGCGGACCGGGTGTCCTTCGGTTGCTCAGAAGAGGCCAACTTCACTTACTTCGGCGACGCCTTGTTCGCCCAGGCGCTGAACCAGACCGACGATTTGGAGCAGGCCTTCAAACTGGCCAAGGCCACCGTGGCCGAGCGCGAGCTGGCGGATAACTTCGAAGCCTCTGAACCGCAGATCTGGGCGCCGAAAACCGTGCTCTCCCACTGGCAGCTGTTGCGCAAGCAACAAGCCCGAAAAGCATTACAAAGTGCTGCTATCAGCAGCAAGGACGCCAAGAGCAACTAAGCTGAACAGTATCAAGGGGGAAACACTATGTACTTGACGCCTCAGCATGTATTGCTTGCCGGAGCTACCGGATTAACCGGCGAACATTTGCTTGATCGCCTGCTCAATGAGCCAACGATTACGCGGGTATTGGCACCTTCACGCCGGCCACTGGCCGAGCACCCCCACTTGGAAAACCCCGTCGGCGACCCTGCCGTGTTCCTGCCGCAATTGAACGGTCGCGTCGACATCGCCTACTGCTGCCTCGGCACCACGATCAAACAGGCTGGCTCCGAGCAGGCATTTCGCGCGGTGGACCTGGACATGGTGGTGGCGTTCGCCAAACGTGCCCGGGAAATGGGTGCTCGGCACTTGATCGTGATCAGCGCCCTGGGGGCAGATCGCAGATCCACGGTTTTCTACAACCGGGTCAAAGGCGAGATGGAATACGCATTGCGCGCGCAGGACTGGCCGCAACTGACGATTTGCCGACCTTCGTTGTTGCTTGGCGAACGTCTTGAACCGCGCATGGCCGAGCAGTTTGCTGGGCCGTTGTCGCGCTTGATCCCGGGCAAATACCACGGCATCGAAGCCTGCCAACTGGCGCGGGCAATGTGGCGACTGGCGCTGGAAGAGCAGGATGGCGTGCGGGTGGTCGAGTCGGATGAGTTGCGTAAGTTAGGTAAATAACTGTGGCGAGGGGGCTTGCCCCCGTTCGGCTGCGCAGCAGTCGTAAATCCTGTGCACGCGGTGTGTCTGGTAAATCGAGGCGCCTGGCTTGGGGCCTGCTTCGCAGCCCAACGGGGGCAAGCCCCCTCGCCACAGGAATCCCCTACAACCCGCCCGTCGCCTGAAAACTCACGCCAATCACCGTCAACACCGACAACGGCAACAACAAGGTGTCGAGCAACGCGCTGGCCGGCAGGTCAACGCCGGGATAGCTCGGCGCTTCGGCACCAAAACGATCCATGGCACAGCAACCGCCATTCATCGCATACAAATCCAGGCGCGTCCCCGAATACACCACCGGCGCCCCCGGTTTGGCGGCATCGAGGGTGCGCGCCGTGGCGCAGCCGGCCAGTTGCAGCACCAGCAGGACCATCAGCAGTTTATTCATCGCTGCTCAAATGATGCTCGCCCCAACGAGGCAGCATGTCCTGGGGAATGTTCAGCAGATTGAGGATCCGTGCGACGACGAAATCGATCAGGTCGTCGATGGTCTGTGGCTGATGATAAAACCCCGGCGAGGCCGGCAGGATCGTCACGCCCATGTTCGACAACTTGAGCATGTGCTCCAGATGAATGCTCGAATACGGCGCCTCGCGCGGCACCAGAATCAACTGGCGGCGCTCCTTCAAGGTCACATCGGCGGCGCGTTCGATCAGGTTGTTACAGGCCCCGGTCGCAATGGCCGACAGGGTTCCGGTCGAACACGGCACCACCACCATCGCCGCTGGAGCACCAGAGCCCGAGGCCACCGGCGACATCCAGTCTTCCTTGCCGTAGACCTTGATTTGCCCGGCAGCCGCCCCGGTGTATTCGGTGAGGAAAGCCTGCATGGTTTGTGGTTTCGGCGGCAGCGTCACGTCCGTCTCGGTGGCCATCACCAGTTGCGCAGCCTTGGAGATCAGGAAGTGCACCTCCCGGTCTTCGCGTATCAGGCAGTCCAGCAGGCGCAAGCCGTACTGGGCGCCGGAAGCGCCGGTCATCGCCAGCGTGATGCGTTCCGGGCCATTGTTCATTGCAGCGCCTCGGCGAGTTTGCCGTGCAGACCGCCGAAGCCGCCGTTGCTCATGATCACCACATGGGTGCCGGGCTGGGCCTGGCTTTTCACGCGTTCGATGATGCCTTCGAGGGAATCGCTGACAATCGATGGCACGGTGCACAGCGCCGCCGTGCCGGCCAGATCCCAGCCGAGGTTGGCCGGCGCATACCAGATCACCTGATCGGCATCGACCACGCTTTCCGGCAAACCGTCACGGTGCGCGCCGAGCTTCATGGAGTTTGAGCGCGGCTCGATGATCGCGATCAACGGCGCGTCGCCGATCTTTTTGCGCAAACCATCGAGGGTGGTGGCAATGGCGGTCGGGTGGTGGGCGAAGTCGTCATAGATGGTGATGCCACGCACTTCCGCGACTTTCTCCATCCGGCGCTTCACGCTTTTAAACGCGCTCAACGCGGCAATGCCCAGCGACGGTACAACGCCGACATGACGCGCGGCCGCCAGGGTAGCCAAGGCGTTGGCAACGTTGTGCTGACCGGTCATGTCCCACTCGACCACGCCTTGGGCGACGCCTTCGAACATCACTTCAAACTTCGAACCGTCTTCGCTCAACAGCCTGACCTGCCACTGACCGCCGGCACCGGTAGTTTGCACCGGGGTCCAGCAGCCCATCTCGATCACGCGCTGCAAGGCAGGTTCGGTGGTCGGATGGATCACCAGGCCTTCGCTAGGAATGGTCCGCACCAAATGGTGGAACTGCCGCTCGATCGCCGGAAGATCGGGGAAGATGTCGGCGTGATCGAACTCAAGATTGTTCAGGATCGCCGTGCGCGGGCCGTAGTGAACGAACTTGGAGCGTTTGTCGAAGAACGCGCTGTCGTATTCGTCGGCTTCGATCACGAAGAAAGGTGTGCCACCCAGGCGAGCGGACACCGAGAAATTCTGCGGCACGCCGCCGATCAGGAAACCCGGGCTCATGCCCGCGTGTTCCAGCACCCAGGCGAGCATGCTGCTGGTGGTGGTCTTGCCGTGAGTGCCGGCGACGGCCAGCACCCAGCGGCCCCGCAACACGTGATCCGCCAGCCATTGCGGGCCGGAAACGTAAGGCAGGCCTTTGTTCAGGACGTATTCAACGGCCGGGTTGCCACGGGACATGGCATTGCCGATCACCACCAGATCCGGGGCCGGATCGAGCTGCACCGGGTCGTAACCCTGGGTCAACTGAATGCCCTGAGCCTCAAGCTGCGTGCTCATCGGCGGATAGACGTTGGCATCGGAGCCCGTCACGTGATGGCCCAGCTCTTTGGCAAGAACAGCCATCGAACCCATGAAAGTGCCGCAGATACCAAGAATATGAATGTGCATAGTCGACCTCGTAAAACATGGCCGCAGGTTAGCGTAGGGTGGGGAAAATCGCACCTTTGTTTCGGGTCGATCGCACAACCCGTAGGAGCGAGGCTTGCCCGCGAAGGCCACGACGCGGTCTGTCTGATACACCGCGTTATCGTTCTTCGCGGGCAAGCCTCGCTCCTACAGGTTCCTGGCGATTCCGTGTTTGCGTAGTTTTCTATAGAGGGTGTTACGGCTGACACCTAGCTGCTCAGCCGTATGCGTCATGTGCCAGCGCTGCTGCTCCAGCGCATTCAGCAACGCCAAGCGCTCCGCATCATCGAGCGGGAATTCGGAAGGCTCTTCCACCGCAGCCGCAACCACCGGCCGCGCCTGACGAATCATTGCCGGCAAATCCTCCAGCCCAACCCGCCCGCCATCACACAACGCCGCCAAGGTGCGCAGCACATTGCGTAACTGCCGCACATTCCCCGGCCAGGCAAAACCCAACAAGGCCTGTCGCGCCGGTTGATCAATCAACACCGTCTCCCCGCCCGCCTCTTCGGCCAGCAGGAAATCGAGCAACTGGGATTTATCAGTGCGCTCACGCAGCGCAGGCAACGCGACTTCCAGCCCATTGAGCCGATAATACAAATCCTCGCGGAAGCTGCCGTCCTGCACTCGATCCAGCAAATTCCGGTGGGTGGCGCTGATAATCCGGACGTTAACCGACTCGGGCTCGCCGCCAATCGGCACCACTTGGCGATCTTCCAGCACTCGCAGCAATCGGGTCTGCAACGCCAGGGGCATGTCGCCGATCTCATCGAGGAACAATGTGCCGCCATCCGCCTGTTGCAACTTGCCGCGCATGCCTTCCTTGCGCGCACCGGTAAAACTGCCGCCGCGATAGCCGAACAGTTCGCTTTCGATCAGGCTTTCCGGGATGGCCGCGCAGTTGAGGGCGACGAAGGACTTTTCCGCCCGTTGACTGGCCTGGTGCACAGCTTTGGCGAAGGCCTCTTTGCCAGACCCGGTTTCGCCATTGATCAACAGTGGCACGTCCCGTTCGAACACACGCAGGGCCTTGCGGAAGTCTTCCTGCAACGCCGCATCGCCCAGGCAAATACCGGACAGGCGCGGACGCTCGGCAATCACCGGACTTTGCACCACTGGCACCGGAATACTGCGCGGCTGGCCGCGCAACAGGGCAAACAGACTGCGCCCGTCACGGGTGCGCAACGGCCAACTGGCGCTGGCATTCACACTCGCACGCCCCAGCAATTCATCCAGCGTGCAATCGAAAAACGCTTCCACCGGTTTGCCCAGCAGCCCGCCGCGAATGTGCCCCAGCAGGTTCAGCGCACTCTGGTTGACCGCGCTGATCCGCCCTTCGCCATCAAACGCCAACAGACCTTCGCTGAACAGCCCGACGGATTCCGCCTGAAGGTGAAAACGCAGCAACCATTGATTGTCGAAGTAGCGCAGGAAATAACAGCTCTCGATCATCTTCGCCGACAGATTGACCAGGGCCATGGTGTGGAACTGGCTCTGCCGCGAGACTTCATGCCGCGCCGAAGACACGTCAAGCACCGCCAGCAGTTCGCCGTGCGGGTCGAACACCGGGCTCGCCGAGCAGGTCAGGCCGGTGTGACGGCCGCGAAAGTGTTCGTCCTGGTGAATGGTCAGGGCCTGGCGCTCTACCAGGCAGGTGCCGATGCCGTTGGTGCCTTCGCAGGCTTCACTCCAGTCGGCGCCTAGCCAGAGCCCGGCGCGCTCGAAAATCTTGCGTTCGGCGGGGGCAGTGACGCAATTGAGGATCACCCCACGGGCATCGGTCAGCAGCACCGCGTGACCGGCGCCGGAGAGTTGCTGGTGCAGGCTGGTCATTTCATTGCCAGCGATGTGCAGCACTTGTTGCAGGCGCTCGCGGCTTTCGAGTACGCGGCCATGTTCCAGCACCGTTGGCGCCATGGTCAGGGCCGGGTCGAGATGATAATCCTCAAGACAACGCAGCCAGGAGCGGGCAATCGACGGATCGCTGCCAGGGCCGTGCAGGTGCGATTTTCCCTGGGTAACGGTCAGGACTTGCTGGGCATGGCGACTCAAATGGTTGTCGTGCATTTCTTATTATTTTCCCCGCAAGGTGAGTTCTCGCTTTGGCCACAAACCTGTGGCGAGGGGGCTTGCCCCCGTTCGGCTGCGCAGCAGTCGTAGATCCTGAGCACGCGGTGTGACGGTCGAATCGATTCGACTGATCCGGGGCTGTTTCGCAGCCCAACGGGGGCAAGCCCCCTCGCCACAAAGGAAGAGCGGCATAGCAATTGTGGCCCAGCATCCTCCAGCCTCCCTTGCTTTGCAATGCTGGCAAGACCACCCAGTCACAACCTGTGCCACAAGCGGTACAAACTGTCACCCAGGCTGTATCGAAACCGTCACAGATGCCATCCGCTTGTCCGACAAAAATCGTGCAAGGCCTTGATTTGCCTGCCCTGCAAGGCAGTGGCCCAACCTTTGCTCTACGCTTATAGCAGGCGCACATGCGCTCTCCCTTATAAGCACAAAAGCCAAGGAGAAATCACCATGCGTTACGCTCACCCCGGTACTGAAGGCGCTATCGTTTCGTTCAAGAGCAAATACGGTAACTACATCGGCGGCGAGTTCGTCGCGCCTGTCAAAGGTCAGTACTTCACCAATACCTCGCCAGTGAATGGCCAACCGATTGCCGAATTCCCGCGCTCCACGGCCGAAGACATCGACAAAGCCCTGGACGCTGCCCACGCCGCTGCCGATGCCTGGGGCGCCACGTCCGCCCAGGCGCGCTCGCTGGTGCTGCTGAAAATCGCCGACCGCATCGAGCAGAACCTGGAACTCCTGGCCATCACCGAATCCTGGGACAACGGCAAAGCCGTTCGCGAAACCCTCAACGCCGACATCCCGCTGGCAGCCGACCATTTCCGCTACTTCGCCGGTTGCATCCGCGCCCAGGAAGGCAGCGCTGCCGAGATCGACGGCAACACCGTGGCTTATCACATCCATGAACCGCTGGGCGTGGTCGGTCAGATCATCCCGTGGAACTTCCCTATCCTGATGGCCGCCTGGAAACTCGCCCCGGCCCTGGCCGCCGGTAACTGCGTGGTGCTCAAGCCTGCCGAGCAAACCCCGCTGGGCATCACCGTGCTGATGGAACTGATCGGCGACCTGTTGCCACCTGGCGTGCTCAACGTCGTGCAAGGGTTCGGCAAAGAAGCCGGCGAAGCCCTGGCCACCAGCAAGCGCATCGCCAAGATTGCCTTCACCGGCTCGACCCCGGTCGGCTCGCACATCATGCACGCCGCCGCCGAAAACATTATTCCGTCCACCGTGGAGCTGGGAGGCAAGTCGCCGAACATCTTCTTCGCCGACATCATGCAAGCCGAAGAAACCTTCATCGAAAAAGCCGCCGAAGGCCTGGTGCTGGCGTTCTTCAACCAGGGCGAAGTCTGCACCTGCCCGTCTCGCGCGCTGGTGCAGGAATCGATCTATGACGACTTCATGAAAGTCGTGATGAAGAAAGTCCTGTCGATAAAACGTGGCGACCCGCTGGACACCGACACCATGGTCGGCGCCCAGGCGTCCGAGCAGCAATTCGACAAAATCCTTTCGTACCTGGAAATCGCCAAGGGCGAAGGCGCCGAGCTGCTGACTGGCGGCAAGGTGGAAAAACTCGAGG
>NZ_JBIUXZ010000015.1:42325-90239 GCF_044744265.1 Pseudomonas sp. NPDC087342 | reverse complement strand
TGGCGTCCGGGTATTACATCCAGCCGACCTTGCTCAAGGGCACCAACAAAATGCGTGTGTTCCAGGAAGAAATCTTTGGCCCGGTGGTGAGCATCACCACGTTCAAGGACGAAGCCGAAGCCCTGGCCATCGCCAACGACACCGAGTTCGGCCTGGGGGCCGGCCTCTGGACCCGCGACATCAACCGCGCCTACCGCATGGGCCGCGCCATCAAGGCCGGTCGTGTGTGGACCAACTGCTATCACCTGTACCCGGCGCACGCCGCGTTCGGTGGTTACAAAAAGTCCGGCGTCGGGCGTGAAACCCACAAAATGATGCTCGATCACTATCAGCAGACCAAAAACCTGCTGGTGAGCTACGACATCAATCCGTTGGGCTTCTTCTAACTCGACGCGTGACTGCGTAACGGCTTTCGCGGGCAAGCCTCGCTCCTACAGGAGCATGGCTTGCCAGCGAAGGCGCCCTCAATCACACCGAAAATCAACGCCCTGCCCCTCTGGCACGGGCTTTGCGTGCCCGCTGTACCCGCTACACCCGAAAGTCCAACCGATCAAACAATAAAAAACAGAGAGGACTTATGACTTCTACCACACAGCTCAAACCCACACTCGGCACCCTGCACTTATGGGGCATTGCCGTCGGCCTGGTGATTTCCGGCGAGTACTTCGGCTGGAGTTACGGCTGGGGCACCGCGGGCACGCTGGGTTTCCTCGTCACCGCTTTGATGGTGGCGACGATGTACACCTGTTTCATCTTCAGTTTCACCGAACTGACCACCGCGATTCCCCACGCGGGCGGGCCGTTTGCCTACAGCCGACGGGCGTTTGGCGAGAAAGGCGGATTGATCGCCGGCATCGCCACCCTGATCGAATTCGTCTTTGCGCCGCCAGCGATTGCCATGGCCATCGGCGCTTATCTCAACGTGCAGTACCCGGAACTGGACCCGAAGATTGCGGCGGTCGGCGCCTACTTTGTGTTCATGACCCTGAACATCCTCGGCGTCAGCATCGCCGCGACTTTTGAACTGGTGGTCACCGTGCTCGCGGTCGCCGAATTGCTGGTGTTCATGGGCGTGGTGGCGCCGGGCTTCAGCTTCAGTAACTTCGTGCTCAACGGCTGGTCGGGTTCCAACGAATTCACCATGGCCTCGATCCCGGGGATTTTTGCGGCGATCCCGTTTGCGATCTGGTTCTTCCTGGCGATTGAAGGCGCGGCGATGGCAGCCGAAGAAGCCAAGGACCCGAAACGCACGATTCCCAAGGCCTACGTCAGCGGCATTCTGACCCTGGTGTTCCTGGCTATTGGCGTGATGGTGATGGCCGGCGGCGTCGGCGACTGGCGTCAACTGTCGAACATCAACGATCCGCTGCCCCAGGCGATGAAAGCCGTGGTCGGCAACAATTCGAGCTGGATGCACATGCTGGTCTGGATCGGCCTGTTTGGTCTGGTGGCGAGTTTCCACGGGATCATCCTTGGCTACTCGCGGCAGTTCTTCGCCCTGGCCCGCGCCGGTTACCTGCCTAAAGGCCTGGCCAAACTCTCGCGCTTCCAGACTCCGCACCGGGCAATCCTGGCCGGCGGCGTGATCGGCATCGCGGCGATCTACAGCGATGGTCTGGTCAATCTGCAAGGCATGACCCTGACGGCGGCGATGATCACCATGTCGGTGTTCGGCGCCATCGTGATGTACATCATCAGCATGCTGAGCCTGTTCAAACTGCGCAAAACCGAGCCCAACCTTGAACGCACCTTCCGCGCGCCGGGTTATCCGATCGTGCCGGGGATTGCGCTGTTCCTGGCGGTGGTGTGCCTGGTGGCGATGGCGTGGTTCAACACGCTGATCGGCCTGGTATTCCTGGGGTTCATGGCTGCCGGTTACCTGTATTTCCAACTGACCGCCAAGCAACGCCTCGCGGCACCGGCGGACGCTATGCTCACAGGTGTCTGAGTTGCACCGGCGCCGGGCTCGTTGCCCTATTTGAGAGCACCCCGTTCCGTAGGAGCGAGGCTTGCCCGCGAAGAACGATGACGCGGTTAATCTATCGGACCGCGTTATCGTTCTTCGCGGGCAAGCCTCGCTCCTACGGGGCAAACTTAATCAGGAGGAACCCGTCCCATGGCCGCATTTGCCCATTCCGTCGGCGCCCAGACCTACCGCTTCGAGAGCCTCAAGGAAGTCATGGCCAAGGCCAGTCCGGCACGTTCCGGGGATTTCCTGGCCGGTGTCGCCGCGCTCAACGATGGCGAGCGCGTGGCTGCGCAAATGGCGTTGGCCGACATCCCGTTGACTCACTTCCTACAGGAAGTGCTGATTCCCTACGAGTCCGATGAAGTCACCCGACTGATCATCGACACGCACGACAAACAAGCCTTCGCGGTGGTCAGCCACCTCACCGTCGGCGGCTTCCGCGACTGGCTGCTCAGCGACGCCGCCGACGAACAGAGCCTGCGCGCCCTAGCCCCCGGCCTGACCCCGGAAATGGCTGCCGCCGTGTCGAAGATCATGCGCGTGCAGGATTTGGTGCTGGTGGCGCAAAAGATCCGCGTGGTCACGCAATTCCGCGGCACCATGGGCCTGCGTGGCCGCCTATCCACCCGCCTGCAACCCAATCACCCGACCGACGAACCGGCCGGCATCGCCGCGAGCATTCTCGACGGCCTGCTGTACGGCAACGGCGACGCGATGATCGGCATCAACCCGGCCACCGACAGCATCGCCTCGATCTGCGCCATGCTGGAAATGCTCGACGCGATCATCCAGCGCTACGAAATTCCTACACAAGCTTGCGTTTTAACCCACGTCACAACGTCTATCGAAGCGGTCAATCGCGGGGTTCCGCTGGACCTGGTGTTCCAGTCGATCGCCGGCACCGAAGCGGCCAACGCCAGTTTCGGCATCAACCTGAACGTGTTGCAGGAAGGCTACGACGCCGGTTTGAGCCTGAATCGCGGCACCCTCGGCCAGAACCTGATGTATTTCGAAACCGGCCAGGGTAGCGCCCTGTCGGCCAACGCCCACCACGGCATCGATCAACAGACCTGCGAGACACGGGCCTACGCCGTAGCGCGACATTTCAAACCGTTCCTGGTGAACACCGTCGTAGGATTTATCGGCCCGGAATACCTCTACAACGGCAAACAGATCATCCGCGCCGGTCTCGAGGACCACTTCTGCGGCAAGTTGCTCGGTGTGCCGATGGGTTGCGACATTTGCTACACCAACCACGCCGAAGCCGACCAGGACGACATGGACACCCTGCTGACCCTGCTGGGCGTGGCCGGGATCAACTTCATCATGGGCATCCCCGGCTCCGACGACATCATGCTCAACTACCAGACCACCTCATTCCACGACGCCCTCTACGCCCGGCAAACCCTCGGTTTGAAACCGGCACCGGAGTTCGAACAGTGGCTGGCGAAGATGGGGATTTTCACTCAGGCGGACGGCAAGATTCACTTTGGTAACAACCTGCCGCCGGCCTTCCGCCAGGCCTTGGCGCAACTGGGATGAGTGTTGATATGGATAAACCACCCGTTGACCCACAGAACCCGTGGCTGGAACTGCGGCGCCTGACCCCGGCGCGGATTGCTCTGGGCCGCACCGGCACCAGCATGCCCACCAGCGCGCAACTGGATTTCCAGTACGCCCACGCCCAGGCCCGGGACGCAGTGCATTTGCCGTTCGACCATGCCGGGCTCAGCGCGCAACTGGCCGAGCGCGGGCGCGAGAGCTTGTTGCTGCACAGCGCCGCCACGGACCGCAACAGCTATTTGCAGCGCCCGGATCTGGGACGCAAGTTGAGCGATGAGTCGGCGCAGACCTTGCGCGATTACGCTTCCGCCCATCCGGGCGGCGTGGATTTGGTGATCGTGGTCGCCGATGGCTTGTCAGCGTTGGCCGTTCATCGGCATACGCTGCCGTTTTTGACTCGCATGGAGGAACAGTCGGCGGCGGATGGCTGGTCTTTGGCCCCGGTGATATTGGTCGAACAGGGCCGCGTGGCCGTGGCCGACGAGATCGGCGAGCTGTTGGGCGCCAAAATGGTAGTGATCCTGATTGGTGAACGCCCGGGTCTCAGCTCTCCTGATAGTCTGGGTTTATATTTCACCTACAATCCCAAGATTGGTCTCACGGATGCCTATCGCAACTGCATCTCCAACGTCCGTCTCGAAGGTCTCAGTTACGGCATGGCGGCACACCGCTTGCTGTACCTGATGCGCGAAGCCTGTCGGCGGCAGTTGTCGGGGGTCAATCTGAAGGACGAAGCCCAGGTTCAGACATTGGAGTCGGAAACTGGAGCGGACATAAAAGGAAATTTCCTACTCAGTCCGCCGGATGCCTGAACCGTTTCCGCATTGCGTTTACGACTCGGTTTCAGGCAGGATCGACGCACGGCCGCCAGGGGTTTCCCATCGCCGTCACGCACGTATGACAGCCACTTGAAGCGAGACCTACCATGCGGATTATTCAAGCGACCCTCGAACACCTGGACCTGCTGACCCCGTTGTTCGTCAAATATCGCGAGTTTTATGGCTCCCTGCCGTATCCGGACTCGTCCCGGGCGTTCCTCGAAAAACGCCTGCGTCGCAAGGAATCGGTGATCTACCTGGCCCTGGCCGATGACGACAACAACAAACTGATGGGTTTCTGTCAGCTGTACCCGAGCTTTTCGTCGCTTTCTCTCAAACGTGTGTGGATCCTCAACGACATTTACGTCGCCGAAGACGCCCGCCGCCAACTGGTTGCCGACAACTTGATCCGCACCGCGAAGAAAATGGCCAAGGAAACCAATGCCGTGCGCATGCGTGTGTCCACCAGCAGCAACAACGAAGTGGCGCAGAAGACTTACGAGTCGATCGGGTTCAAGGAAGACACCGAATTCAAGAACTACGTGTTGCCGATTAGCGACGAGTTATAACAATTCCGCGATGTGGCGAGCGCGTGTAGCGGGTGGCTTTTGTGGCGAGGGGGCTTGCCCCCGTTCGGCTGCGAAGCAGTCGTAAAACCAGGCAACACGGTGTAACTGCATGAATTGCTGGGGCCGCTTCGCGACCCAACGGGGGCAAGCCCCCTCGCCACAGCAAGCTCCCTCGCCACAGGGATTTGTATACAGCCTGTCGGACGCTGATTACCCGCGACATCCCCCGCTACAAACTCGACGCGCTTTTCACTTTTCACCCCGTATAATCCCGAGCTTCCCGGCTTGTAAGAAAAACTACATCCGCTTGTAGGCTTACATGAAGTCATACGCACAGGTCTGCTGAGTCGGACCGTCACCACAGGTGCCCCCCATGGATTTCAACCCGATCGATCTTGTCCTGCATCTCGATGTGTACCTCGACATGCTGGTAAACAACTACGGGCCATGGATCTACGCCATCCTGTTTCTGGTGATCTTCTGCGAAACCGGCCTGGTGGTGATGCCTTTCCTGCCGGGCGACTCCCTGCTGTTCATTGCCGGTGCCGTTGCGGCCGGTGGCGGTATGGACCCGGTGCTGTTGGGCGGCCTGCTGATGCTGGCGGCGATCCTCGGTGACAGCACCAACTACGTAATCGGACGAACGACGGGGGAGAAGCTCTTCAGCAACCCGAACTCGAAAATCTTCCGCCGCGATTACCTGCAACAAACCCACGATTTCTACGACAAGCACGGCGGCAAAACCGTGACCATGGCGCGCTTCCTGCCGATCATTCGCACCTTTGCACCGTTCGTCGCCGGCATCGCCCGGATGCCTTACCCGCGCTTCTTCTTCTTTAGTGTGCTCGGCACGATCCTGTGGGTCGGCGGCCTGGTGACCCTCGGTTACTTCTTCGGTAACGTACCGTTCATCAAGAAAAACCTGTCGTTGCTGGTGGTGGGCATCATCCTGCTGTCGCTGATCCCGATGATCATCGGCATCGTGCGCAGCCGCTTCGGCGGTTCGAGCTCCAAAGCCGAAACCCGCTGAGCGCCCATGTGGTCCCTGAGCGCCTGGCGTCGCCGGCGCATCTTGGCCAGGCACCCGATTGCCGATGACATGTGGCAGCGGGTGCGCCATCACTTGAGCTTCCTGGACGGCATCAGCGCCGCCGAGGACCAGTGGCTGCGTGAAGCCAGCGTGTTGTTCCTGGAAGACAAATACCTGACCGCCCTGCCCGGCGTCGAACTGCACCAGGAACAACGCCTGTTGCTCGCCGCCCAGGCACAATTGCCGTTGCTGAACCTCGGCGAGTTGAACTGGTATCAGGGCTTCCACGAAATCGTCCTCTACCCCGACGACTTCCTCAGCCCCCAGCGCCATCGCGATGCCAGCGGCGTCGAACACGAATGGGACGGCGAACACAGCGGCGAAGCCTGGCAGCAAGGCCCGATAATCCTCGCTTGGCCCGGCGTCATGGCCAGCGGCGGTTGGGAAGGCTACAACCTGGTGATCCACGAGCTCGCGCACAAACTTGACATGCTCAACGGCGACGCCAACGGTCTGCCGCCGCTGCATCCCGATATGCGCGTCAGCGACTGGGCCAAAGTCATGCAACAAGCCTACGATGACCTCAACCGCCATCTGGACCGCAACCCGGACGCCGAAACCGCCATCGACCCCTACGCCGCCGAGAACCCGGCCGAATTCTTCGCCGTCACCAGCGAATACTTCTTCAGCGCTCCGGATTTGCTGCACGAGGCTTATCCACAGGTCTACCAGCAGTTGAAGCTTTTCTATCGACAGGATCCGCTGGCCCGGCTGCAGCAACTTCTGGCCGAGAACCCGGTCTATCAGGCACACGACTAAGGTCTACACGACCCAAGGCGCATGGCATCGGCGGCGGAATATGCCTATAATCGCCGCCACTTTTTGGTCAATCCGGCCAAGTGTTTTTGGTCAACTAACGGGGGCACCGCCCAATGAGCTACAGCAAGATTCCGGCTGGCAAAGACCTGCCGAACGACATCTACGTCGCGATCGAGATCCCGGCCAACCACGCGCCGATCAAGTACGAAATCGACAAAGACAGCGATTGCCTGTTCGTTGACCGTTTCATGGCCACCCCGATGTTCTACCCGGCCAACTACGGTTTCATCCCGAACACCCTGGCTGACGACGGTGATCCCCTCGACGTGCTGGTCGTGACCCCTTACCCGGTTGCTCCAGGTTCGGTTATCCGCGCCCGTCCAATCGGCATTCTGCACATGACCGACGACGGCGGCGGCGATGCCAAAGTCATCGCAGTCCCACACGACAAGCTGTCCCAGCTGTACGTCGATGTGAAGGAATGCAGCGACCTGCCACAACTGCTGATCCAGCAGATCGAGCACTTCTTCGCGAACTACAAAGACCTCGAAAAAGGCAAATGGGTGAAGATCGAAGGTTGGGGCGACTCAGAAGCCGCTCGCACCGAGATCATGAAGTCGGTTGCTGCTTACAAGGGCTAAAGCCAGCTTCAAGCTGCAAGCTTTAAGCTTCAAGAAAACCCCGGTTGATCCGGGGTTTTTTGTGGGCGCGGATCGAGGTTTAAACGGCATGTTTAACAATCTGGGCGCTCGGTTTTTTCTTGTTTAAAACTGGCGTAAGACGTCTTACATCCGGTCTTAAAATTCCCGCGCAATTTGAACGGTTCGTTTATTCAAAGCCCTGCCCCGCGCCCGTAAACTCGCGTTCATGAAAAAGAACACTAGCGGTCCACGGTTCAAAGCGCTGCTCAAAGCAGCGAACATTACGACAACAGGATTTGCCGAATTCCTGGATACGTCGCCGCAAAACGTCCACAACTGGTACACCCGTGGCGTGCCCGCTCACTGCATGGAAGAAGTCGCGCGAAAACTCTCCGTCAACAGCACCTGGCTGAAAGCCGCCGAAGGCCCGAAAGACCTGTGCCTGTTCGACGAAACCGGCAACACCTACAACACCCAGGCCATCCGCGGCGTCTATACCGTCATCGAACCCAACGACGTCGAACTGCCCTTCTACAAAGAAACACCCATCGCCCCAGGCTCCAGCAAAACCCACGTCATCGAAGACATCAGCCACCCCATCCGCCTGCCCCGCGGCCACCTCGACTCCCTGGAAATCAACCACAAAGACGCCATCTGCGCCTACATGGTCGGCAACAGCATGGCCGAGAAGATTGCAGACGGCTCCACCATCGCCATCGATCGCGGGCTGACACAGATAGTTGATGGGGAGATTTATGCGATCGAGCATGACGGCATGCTGCGCATCAAATACCTGCACCGAATGCCGGGGAATGGGTTGCGGTTGCGCAGCCACAACAGCGCGGAATATCCGGATGAAGTGTTCAGACCTGCGCAGATTGAAGAGCAGAACATTCGGGTGTTGGGGTGGGTGTTCTGGTGCTCGACACTGAACAAACGACGGCCGCCGGTGCCGTTCTTGTGAGGCACGCCCCCGTAGCAGCTGGCGAAGCCTGCGTCCGGCTGCGCAGCAGTCGTAAACCATCATTTGCGGTACCCAAGGAAGACCGCGATTGCCGGATTTACGACTGCTACGCAGCCTGCGGCAGCTGCTACACATCTGCGCAATCGCTCTACCCGGCACTTCCTACTGGGAATTCCCCAAAAAAATCAGTATGCTGCGCCCCACATTTGCGCATCACCCCGCCCCGCGGCTCTGATCGCACCGACAAGGCAGATGATTTTCTCGCCAAGTCCCACAGCCGGACGCAAGATCCGGGTGTACGTTTTGAAGGCTGGCGCGGTTTACCAAAAATGAACCAAGCCAGTCCCCGAGAAGCCGGCCACAAGCCGGCTTTTTAATGCCTGAATATACCCACACCACCAGAATGCCCAGTCAAAGCTCAAACCGTATCCGGGTTTCGCGACGCTGTGCCTGTGGCAGATCCTCCCCCCGCTTCACGGCGGCCAGCAGTTGCTCAACTCCAATATGTACGGCATCCGCTTGCACATTGGCAGGTTTGAAATCCGCTACGTTGTCGAGGCCTTGTCGGTGCGCCTGAATTATCTTCACGTCCTGGCGAATGACGATGCGTGTGTACAAGTGGATGAACGGACGCAACATCCGCAGCGCCCAGCGGGGGAACCGAAATCGATAGGCGATGTAGGTATAAACTCGCGACTGGCGTGAATCGATGGGCGTGATCTGGCTGATGATCAAAAACGCCGAACGTTCGCCCCACGAGTAGTCGCAGCGCGTGACGTTGGGCGCATAAAAACGATCGGTGTGCACAAGTGGCTCGCCGTCGGGATTACTCAGCCAATTCATGAAACCGATCTTGTCCCCGTCATCGTGATAGGTCACTTCAATGCTCTGCGCTCTACACGCGAGCGTGGCTTGCATCGTCCGCCCCGTACTGGACCTGAAGATACCCTCGTGTACAAAAACGGTATGCGGCACGTCCATGAAGTTCTGCACCAGGCTACCGACGTCCGCCTCAAAGGCGTTGATCATAAAATATGACTGCCAGCGTTTGTCATCGTAACCCGGCAGTCTGAATACAGGCTTGGCCTGCGGGTCACCTTTACCTGTGTATACCCAAATCAATCCGTCCAGTACCTGCACCGCAAAATGACGCTGTTTGTACCGAGGCTGACGCGATGTCGATGAACACTGTTTTTCGCCGACACTGGGAATATGAACCACTTCCCCTTGAGCATCGTAGCGCCAGCCATGGTAGGGACAGACGAGGCAGTCGTCGGCGATCTTGCCGGCCGACAATCGGGTTCCCCGATGCACGCACTGGTCGAGCAACGCTGCAACCTGACCGTCACGCTGACGAAAAAGCACCAGGTTCAAGCCCAGAATTTTTGCCCTGAAGGGTTTGTTTTTACGCAATTCCTTTTGAGCGCACGCCACATACCATTGCTCGAGGGTTTCATCACAGGGTGCCTCGAGGGGACTATTTAAAAATGCGGACATGAACGTTCCGTCAGAGCGAGAATGGCTTCGGCTGTCTCAAGCCGATTGATAAGTGGGCGAGGTTTGACATCGCCCGCGCGGATGCCGCTCAACTCCGCCGCCTGTTGCAGTAACCGGGCGAGCAAATCTGCGCCACCCTCGAGCAAGCAAACCCGGACAGGCCCGAGTTGCCCCAAACTGCGTGCCTGGTTGTAGTGAAAGACATTCGATAACGCCGACTCGATAGCAAGCGCCAGCGCATTCGCCTCGATACTTTCAGAGGGCGCAACCAGCGCTACGTAATGAGGTGGCGTCGCCGAGGCATTGGGTATCAGGCACACAGTCGCCGTGGTCGGGACGCAACTGTCAAAAATGCTCTGCACGATTTGCTCATCCAGTTTTTCCCCGACCAGATCACTGGTCACCCCGGAACGCCCGACAAATTCCACACGCGGAGTAGCCCCCTGCATTCCGGTAACCCGGACCCGGTCCCCCAATGCGTAGCGATACAAACCGCCGCCGGTTGTCAGCAGGACTTGCGCACTTTCTCCCAGGCGTAACGAATGGGCCTGACGTAAAGAACCGTCGTCGCAGAGAAACTCCAGGTAATGGCTGCCAATCGCCAATGGACACCCGAATCCTTCATCAAACGGGACGCTGACAACGCCCTCGGTGGCAAACAGACCTTTGGGTAACCATTGTGCTTGAGGAAACCGCGCCGCCAATTGTGTGAAGTAGTGGCGACTGGGGCCATCCATCCAGCAACTGACGGCAGCCAGTTGCGGCCATAATTCACTGCATACGCCCTGGGATCTCGCCCGGCGCAAAGCGGATCTTCGGGCGGCTGGAAGTGCATCCTCCAGCCACGCAAACGTCTGCTCGTTTTCAGGTGTTTCGCTGTCAAACAGGGGTTGCAACAGGCTGGCCAGGAACGTCGGGCTCCACACACTGATAAAACTCAAGTCAGCATCTGCCACCAACGCAAGCAGTGTCTGTCTACGCCAGTGCGATGGATCGCCACTAAACGCAGGGATCAGCAACGTCCCGGCCAATGCCGCAATGTTACTGCCGCTCAGGTATTCCAGATCACTGGTTGAACCAACAGAAATACCATTGGGCCCCGCAACTGGTACTCGCAGTGGCGGAGACATCGACCAGTAACCTGATCCATGACCGATACCCGGAACTTGACGGTACATATCAGCAAGCCAGACATTTAGAGAACGGTGCATCTCAGACAGAAAGTCGCGGGTATAAGGAATCGCTTTTTGCTGCGCACTGCTACCACTCGTACGCTCAAAGAACAGTGGCGGACGGGAGGTCAAAATCGGCTCCGACTCATTTTGTGCCCGCTGAATCCAAGGCTGCAGTTGCGAGTAAGAGTGAATCGGTACGTTGTCGCGAAACTGCGTTGAATCAGAGATATGCGCAAAGTTGTGGGCACGCCCGAACGCACAATCACTATTGGCCTTTAACAGTCGTTGCAAGAAGCGTTCTTGCGTCCTTTCTGGCTGCGCAAGTTGTTCGTGCCACTGATCAAGCGTGGGTTGGGCGCTTTCTATAAAACTCCGCCACAGCGCGCGTTTGACGCCATCTTGAGTGCTCATCAAAAGTACGTCTTGTCGAGTTGCGTCAAGTCGCTCGGCAATCGTTGGGGCGGCAAGAAAACCTGCAGCCAGCCAAACCATAATGGGCGGGTTTCCCTCAGGTTCGATGCCCGGTGCATCTGCTGCCAGTGCAGTCCGGATTGACGATGGTGGGTGAGGTTGTAGTTAAAATTCAGGAATGCCCAACGCACAAGGCGCGGAGCCCTCATGTTGTAAGCCCCCTCAACAACGTCCAATGGCGTGCGCATGTGGTAAACCCACTGCAGCGACGACCAGGAAAAAGCAAAAACGATGTAGGCAACCAGCACAACATGCCACGTCCATCCCAGCAGTAACCCGGCCGATAACCACACCGCCACACTGGCAATCACCTCCAGGCGAATACGCTTGAAATCTCTTTTTGAAAAGTCTTTGAAGGCGGCCGCATACGTATTGACCTCTGCGGTCTGCGACCACCTGTCAGTGATACGCGCCGGCAGCAACGGCAATAAAAGACTGCCGACAAACGCCGCTAACCAGATACCGCCCAAAATCGCGAAATAGTATTCGATTCGCTTGCGCAGCAACGACTCATCCGCCACCGCGAAATCAGCCAGTTCTGCACGTGTGCGATTACGCGTGTGATGCCCAAGATGGTTGACATGGATCAGCGTGGCAGAAGCGCCAAACAGCGTTGATGCCCACCACATAACCAGGTAATTCAGCTTTTTTTCACTATGGGCCAACTCATGAAATGCCTCGTGCATCATCGAAAACACGCCTTGCATGACCAGGCAAAAAGGAATCAGAACAAGCCACTTGTACCAACCCGCTTCCGTGCAGGACAGCCAGGTCAGAGTTACCGCCCAAACTAACGTTTGCAACGTCAGTACACACAGATTTGCCACGTCGTAACGACTAGAGGGTGAAACATCACCAGAGCTGCGCATAAGGGGCCTATGGAAAGTCGGATATAAAAAGTATAACGCCCTGACCTCGGTGCTCACGACAACTGACTTGTTCTATTGGTGAACCAGGCAACGCTTAAAATATTTCGTCACTGTCAAACTGCGATATCTAAGGGCTCCGGTCGCCCTCGCACGAAAAGTCCGGGGCAGCTTTTTCAACAAAATGAATATCGGGAGGTCACGTATATCCACTCACACGACCACCGACAAAAGAGATAGCCTATAGCTTTTCAGGGCCGCGTCCTTAGATATGTCGTATCTCAAACGCCTGTTATCCAGGCGCTCGCCTGCAAAATCACCTTCCACGGAAATCCCTCGCCGACACGTACATTTTGTGCTCGACGAGAGTATTCCTCGTTATTGGTATCGGGACTGGCCTCATGTAACGCGCTTTTTTGATGGTCTGTCGATTATGTTTCCGCTCGGCGAAAAACTCTTCATTGATAGTGTCATGCACTTTCGTAAAGAGATCGAAACAGCCCCCTCACTTTCCATAGCCGTTGCAGATTTCGTTTATCAGGAGGCCTCGCATATTCGTGAGCATCGGCTGTATAACCAACTGCTCGCGGCACAAGGCGCGCCTATAGATGCGCTGGAAAAACTCCTGTTACGCCGTCAGGAGGTTGGCAACCGGTTTGCGCCCGCGACTCGTCTTGCGATGACCGCCAGCCTGGAACATTTCACAGCCATTCTTTCTGATCAGCTACTGCGCAATCCCGCGGTACTCAAAGGGGCGGATTCGAGGATGGCCATGCTGTGGCGTTGGCATGCCATAGAGGAAACCGAACACAAAGCCGTCGCTTACGACGTGTTGTGCCTGGTTGTGCGCAATTCACTTTGGCGATACCTGATGCGGTGCGGGGTCATGCTGACAATGACCGCGTACTTCGCAGTCGATGTCATGTATTTCATTTACCAACTCGCAGGCAACGACGGACAACGCCGTAACTGGCGGGGGTGGGCGCGTTTGCATTGGTGGTTACTCGTAAATCCTGGTCCGCTGACACGTGCATTTCCGAGGTGGCTAGCCTGGTTCGTTCCGGGCTTTCACCCCAACCACCTCAACAACAGTGAAGCCCTGGAAGCCGCCCGCCGAACACTTAATGAATACGCTGAGCCCAATCCATGAGGCCATTCTTGCCGAGGAAAAAACCCTGGACGCCAGAAGGCTTTGACGATTGGCCACTTCATTTTCCAGCAACAGAATTGGCGAGGCCTGCCGCACACCTTGATTGGACGGAACAATTCATATCGTGCTGGCACGCCCCCGTGCAATGCCTTCCTCGAAGTACGTTGGTGGTGCTGGTTGCCGGGCTGTTTTCCGAATGGTTGCCGCGTTGTTTTCAAGAGTGTGCCCAGACGCTACGCAGCGCGGGCTATCAGGTCCTGCGCATGTCCGTACGCTCTTCGCGTGGGGTCATGGCTCAAGGAAGGCATATCAGCAAGGTACTGACGACCGAACTCAAGCAAGAACAACGGTTTGTGATTTTGGCGCACAGCAAGGGTGGCCTCGATGCGCTCGCGGCACTGTCACACAACAAAGCCTTGAGCGACGCGTGTGATGGTATTGCGTTGGTGCAACCGCCGGCAGGTCCGTCGACCGTAATGGACGAGGTGCTGGGGTGCAGCACACAGCAACCAACCCAAGGCTACCCGTTAGACCGCGTTAGCCGGGCACTTGCGAAAACGCCTTGGATGGCCGATGGCACGCGGGACATCAGCAGCCTGCGCGACCCGCAAATAACCCACATGCTCAATCACCTGCCCGCTGACTTACATTTCGCACATGTCGTCAGTTGGACCTGCGCTCCCAGTTCGCGGTTTGACACCCATCATGCCCGCCTCAATGCACGGCGACCGGGCTGGGCCCATGACGGCCAGTTTTACCTCGACAACCAGATAATCAATGGCGTGCCGCAGATTTGCCTTCCTCGGCTCGATCACGGCCAACCTATATTGGGAGGCGGTGGCTTTGACGCCACCCGTTTCTGGCTGACGCTGTTAGACACCTTGCACGAGACCAGATCCGGACGGGGCAGTCAGACGAGGTAGATCTCAAACCCCGGAGTGCTTGCGGCATCCATCGGAGACAACGCGGGTGCATGACCGATACAGGGCGCCGTGTACAGGTCCATGGGAATGCTCACGCTGCGATAACGGTTCATGGCTGTCCAGAGTGGATCATTGTCATACAGGCACAGTTGCATCAACGCGTACTGACCACGAAGACGCGCCCAAGCGGCATCCAGCAACGCAGCAAAAATATGCGGGTTTCGTTGCCGCACCTGTAAATGGGTCAGGTAGATGTCCTGCAGCGCCTCGCCCGGTGCGGCAATCGCCGGACGCCCCAAGGCCGGAGCACAGGCGTTGAACGCGAGACGCAGCGACTTGTATGACAAGGGCAGTTTCTCCACCACCACCCGCTTGATTCGTCCGGCATCCCAAGGGGCAACACAACCGAGCACATTGTTTCGTGCGTCCAGTGCCAGGAGAAATGACGGGATACCGAAATCCGGCCAGGTTTCCAGGCGCCGGGAGAACTGCGCTTCACTAAAAACGCAACCAAAGGGCTGGTCAACCGACTCACTGTCGAGAAAAGCGCGCAATGCATCCGCATGCCCAGGCTGCGCTTGAACGATGCGAACGTTATTCACCGTTCGGGGAGTGCCACGCCACCCACGCTGGCCGTACACGGCGACGTTGCTGTAGCCCCGCCAGTGCGAAAGCATGAGTGGATTGTTCCGCCGCCCGCCCAGAAGCGAATGTGCGGCAAGACGATTGCCACGGATGACACAGCAATAGGCGTGCTGGGCGCCTGTTTCACAGGCCAACGCTTCGAGCCGCACTTTTACTTCGGCCATCCATGACTTTGAAAGACGCCTGTCCGGCACAAGTCGAAGATCCCCCAGGTAGGCTACCGGCTGAATACCGCCCTGAAGGTAGCCATCGCGCACAACCAGGCTGGCGATGCCCTTCAGCTCACCGACTGCGCTTTCGGCTATCCAGGTTCGATGGTCCGCGGAATGACAACGGTGCAGCGCAAAATAGTCCGGCCCTCGGTCAAATCGCATTGGCAAGCCGCCCTGCATCGCCCGCTGCGCCTGAAAGGCGAGCAGTCTCAGGTTATCTGCAGCGCTGGCCTGGCGGATCAACATGGCAAGTAACGCGCCGCCGAAAACAGGCGCAGAGCCATGGGCCTTAAATTATCGGGGTGCAATTCACACAAACAGACCAGCTCATCTCCCGCCGCGTAACGAGGATTTTTTTCCAGAAAATACAACACGTTTTCCAGGCGCAAGTGAGGAGCTGGAACCTGCGCCAACTCAGTGGTCAGCCGACCTTGAGGCTCTTCGAAAGACAGAATCCCCGTTTTCGGATCATAAGCCTCGCCAAAACGATCGATTGCAAGGTGGTCCATCAACGCCTGAACTCCAGGGGCCGTCACCGTGCTGGCCCGGGGTGCATAGCTCAAAGCCATGGCGCCGAGATAACGATAGGTTCGGTGGCCCTTGCAGATCAGAAACCAATAAAGGGGTATTTCAGGCTGCTCCTGCCAGATCTCACCCGTCAGTCGCATCCAGGCGAATGCAAGTTGCTGACTTCCCCAGTGTTCACGATCAATGATTGTATCGCCCGAAAAAATCACCCTTATCCGTTTGCCAGACCAGTTTTTTTCATAAAATTTGAGGGTGGTAAATCCAACGATTACTTCATCCGCGTCTCGTAATACGATGCAGTGGGTTTTCTCTTTGAAATCCTGATCAAACCTTGCGCGCGAGGTGTCGTAGTAGGACGCCGAATAAATCTCGAACATCCGATCAATTTCATTTAGATGCAGACGGGAGCATTCAACGGAGGTTGCACTCAAACTCATGGAGACCTTCAGCATCGGACGCAAGATAGATGGATTTTGGCGAGATCAATCAACCAATGCAACGTAGACTTCCCTCCCAGGACCGAGCGTCCACAGAAGCATTAAATAACTGCGCGAAAATCTCAGCACAGTGTTGTATAGAAAAGCTGAACTTGTTCTGACAAATCAGGCGCCTTATTCATGTCATCCGCATTTGCACATCGTCGTATTAATACCTCGGTTGTGACCCGCCCCTTTAGTTGGCTGGTGGTCTACACCCTCGTGACGGGCGCCCTGTATTTTCTCGTCACGCACTTCCCGATGGGGACAGTACGGATCATTCAGCCCGTCAATATTGATGCACACATTGCGCAACTGCCTTACACACTTGCACCGTACCTGAGTTATTTATTGATCATGCCCGCGCTGGTGGTTCTGGGGCGTCGTCATGAATGGTTGCTCCCCGCTTTTTTTGCTGGAGCCCTGGCTTCCGGGACCTGCCTGCTGAGCCACCTGTTCTGGCCAACCATGATCGAGCGTCCGGATAGCACCTCGCAGTGGCTCATGTGGTTTTACCGCATGGACTCACCGCTGGCGGCCTCGCCCAGTGGACATGTCGCGTTGCCGGTGGCCATCAGCGTTGTCCTCGGTTATCTGCGTGTTCGCCAGACATGGATCTTTGCGCTGTGGAGCCTGGTTCTGGCGATCACCGTTTTAACGACGGGCCAGCATGTACTGCTCGACGCGGTGTATGGCGCGGCCATTGGCGCAATGGCGGGCCTGACCACAATAACGCTGACTCGCCTGAAGGTGGACTTGCGCACCATGGCGGCCATCCTGCTCGAATGGTTATGCATCATCGTGACGTTACGCATTGCGCTTTATGTCTCGGACTGGCGCTTGTATTGCTTGGCTTTCGTCATTATTGCCGCGCGCCAACATGCACTTTTCATTCTGTACCACGACGCGACTCACTATCACCTGACTCGTCATCGCGGTATCAACGACTTTTTGATTAACCTGGCCATTGGTGTTCCGGGAACCGTCCCCGTTGAATTCTATAGGTCACTGCACCTTGAACATCATCAACACACGGGAACCACGAGAGATCCGGAAAGACGGTTTCTTTACCACCAGCAACCTTGGAAATTTCGTCCTCTGGGCGGGAAATTATTGCTTCGGCAACTGCTGGGAGACCTGTTCATTATCAATACGCTGCGTAATCTGCGCGCCTACAGAGCCGCAGGCGGGGCGTCACCGACGATGACTCGACCCGTTGTTGCATCAGGCATAATCTGGCTCACCCTGTTATCGTTCATTGCTTGGCAAACCAGTGCCCAGACGATGTTACTGATCGCGTTGCTATGGTTTGTGCCACTCGCCACTTTGGGAACTCTGCTACAGAAAATCCGCAGCATCGCCGAACACAGCGGTGGGCCTGATGTAACCCCTGGTTGGCAGGAATGGACATACGCATGGAGCGTTGGAAGTATCGGGAGGTTTTTTATTTGGCCTTACCACATCAATCTGCATCTGCATCATCATCGCAACGCCAACCACCCCTGGCACACCCTGCCCGGCCTGGTGCGTGCCGATGAACGTCTCATGGACTCACGGACTCTGCTTTTCCTGCTCTGGTCGGGGTCGAAGAAAAACAGCTGATTAACACCACGCTTCGGACGAAAAAAACCAGACCTACTACGAAGCAATAACTTGGGATACCGACGGTGCATACAAACAGGGAAGTTACAGGCGACTTGGATCTCGTCGCCGCCAATACCGCATTGATCCTCGAGACTAATAATCTGCGCGGCGGCAATGACTCACGGGAAGCGCTGGCAAGCCTGAAACGGCTAATCACCACATTGGGCCAACAAACGCTGCCAACTCAGTCGTTTGCGCAATGGATCATCACCCATGACGGTCTGGAAGCGCAGGCGTGCAAAGCGTTGTGCGAGCTGGCCGGGCGACCTATCGAATTCGTCGAAATAACCTCGCTCACCGGCTACTACGATGCAAAAAACGTCGGTTTCGAGGCGGTCGATCAGAGCCGATGCCAGTACGTTGTCTTTGCTGACGCCGACTGCATTCCCTGCACAGATTGGCTGGAGCAATTGCTCTCTCCCTTTACCCTGCCTGCCGCCACCGCACCGGTGGCGGTCGCCGGGCGCACCAGTTACGACGCGAGCATTATGGGCAGTGCATTGACCGCGATCGACTTCATGTACTTCCCCAGTCCCTTGCGTGAAGGCGCCACGCGCAATTTTTATGCGAACAACGTCGCGTTTCGCCGCGACACGTTCGAACAGCATCGCTATGAGCCACTTGATGGCGTCTATCGCGCACATTGCCAGGTCATGGGCTTGCGCCTGCAAGCCGCCGGCGTCGCAGTGGCGTATGCCCCCCGTGCGCACACTGAACACAGGCTTCCGGATACCCGCGGCGAAGTGGTTCAACTGCGCTGGCTGCGCGGTGGCGACAGCGTCGGTCTTACGCCGTATCTGGTGCGCGCTTATATGCCAGCCTGGCTCCAATGGCTCGGCCGCAGTGGCCCACTGGGGCCGTTTTGCGTAATGGCGGGGCGACTCAGCTACAGCTTGCGTGCCTTGAATCATCAGGATTTACCGCCGCTGCACGGTTTGCGCCGCATCTTGGCGACGGCGATGGTGATCGGCATGTCGTTGCTGGATACCTCCGCGGCAATCGTTCGGGGGCTGGGCATCTCGGCCGGCCGCGCGAAAGCTCGCCATTCTGAAGCACTGTCCTATCACCGAACTCTGGATTGATACCGTCTAACGTCGAATTTTTTTCGCACGTCACGTCGCGTTTACAGGAAGTAACGATGAAAACTGACTCCATCGCGTCACTCTGCTCGTACATCACCGGCCTGATCTTGTTGTCGCTGAGTATTCAAGTCTATGCCTCCCCTTCGGAGTTTGCGGGGCGTGGGGTCTACCACTTCGCCTCAACCAATGGTTGTCCGCCAGACCTTCTCGGCGGCGGCAACAGGCTCAACTCACAATGCAACCGCGTGGCGCTGGATGTCGCGGATGCCCGCGCCAGTGTCGACCCTGTGTCCCTGACCATCCTGATTTCCGCCGATGCCACGCATGACAGCAAAACCGTGATTGGCGACGTATTGCTGCACGGCAGCGGCATCGACTCTGACGGTCAGCGAGTCCCTTTGAGCCTGCATGTGTTGCTTCGTCGATCGGGCAAGGAGTGGAAGCCCGACACCTATGTACATGCGCCAGTTAGCGGAAAATTCACTGATGTCGTGATTCCCCGTTACCGGATCAACGTCCTCGAAGGTAACACCGAGCGCGTGCTGTTCACCGCCGAACAGACGCGCGATGTGCTCGCCCATCCTTCGGTCGCTGCGCGGGTCGCCAGCTATTTCATCGGCGTGCGCCCAAGCAATGCGAAAGATCCGGCCGCCAACGACATTACGATTTCCCTTGGTGTAGGCCAGTTATCGAAATCGCTGATGCGCGCCAGTTTTACCTCGCAAGAACCGGATACCGGTGACCTGAATACGCTGCTCTCCAATGGTACTTGGGGGCTTAAATTGCAGGCACTGAGCAGCCACATCCCCGTTTGGGTGGTGCAGCGCCAGCTGTTCATATTCGGTCTTGAGGACAGCCCGCTCCTGCAAGATGTGCGTCGTCGCGGTTTGAACAAACTGGACACGCTGGAATTCGGGGCCCTCAACGGCAACGGTTACTTGCGTCTCAATGGTCATGAAGAAGCGTTCTCCGGCGCCGCTGCTACGGGTTATGCCTTCATGCAGGACAGCTTTATCGGTCTGATCCTGGCATGGCACCGCGCGCCGCAAGTGCAAACAGCTGAAATCGATACTGCACAGCAGCCGACGCAATGACCGTGGTTGATCAAGTCTGTGTCGAGGCCGACTTCGCGTGCCTGGCCACCCCGAAAGCACAAGGGCTGATCGCTCTGCAAGCGCGCTGGGTCGACCGCATCAAGCGTGCGGCACTGACGCGCTTGCACGGCAGCCGGCGCGGCGAGAGGCTGTTGCTGCGTATGTACCTTGCCGGAGAAGACGCGACCGAACGCGCACTCCTGGAAGAGTTACTGCCTCAGTCACCCGACTGGCTAGAACGTCAGGTCGAACAACATCTGGCGGATGAACGCCGGCATGTGACGCTGTTCAGCGATGCATTACGCGCCGCCGGGGATGAGGGCCAAACGCGCCTCGAGCCAGACTGGCTCAGCCGCCGCAAGATACGGCGCTGGCAGCGCCTGGCGCATCGCTATAAAAAGCATTTCGAGCAGGGCCTGTTAGTGCCCGCCTATGCGACGGGGCTGTGCGCCGAGCAGATGGCAGAGCGCGTACTCAGTCGCCATTGCTCAGTCATCGGTGCCGAACATGGCTTTTATCCGCTGTTATCGCGGGTTCTGGCCGACGAAAAAGCACACGTCCGGCTGTGCGAACACACCTTGCGCAAAATCGTGGCGCCCCATGAAACGGGCCATCTGGCCATGTTGCTGGCCGAGATTCGGAGCATCGAATCAGGTTTCGGTGTCACCGGCGCACTCGCGATGTACCTGGCGGGTTGGGTCTATGGCGGCTCAAGCCGCTTGAGCGGTGGCGAGCGATGAAACCACGCATCCTCTACCTCGCCACCGCCGACGCACGCGGTCATTTAATGCGCGCGCAATTGCTGGTGCACGCACTGCGCAAGGTCGGCGCACACGTCGAGGTGCTGACCACTTCGGATCAAGGGCAGCGCTTTCTGCAGAGCTTCGGTATTGATAGCGAAGTACTCTCGCCGCACTACGCCGTTCAGTTCGACAGCGGCCAGAACATGCTGCGCAAGGCGACCAACAGCAATGTGGCGCATTATGTTTTCCGCCCGGGCAGGATGCTGCGGGACATCATCCGCTTGCGCCGCAAACTGCATGACGTAGACCTGTTGATCAATGACTCCTTTCACCCGGCGTTACTGTTCATGGGCACATTGCCGGGTTGGCGGCGCAAGGTCGTGCATGTGTATGGCGCAAGCTTGAAGGTCGCGCTGATCAACAACTTCGAGGGGATGTGGCCGCGGGTCTTCGGGCAGATATTTGGCTGGATCGTTGGCCGACAGATCGACGCCGCACGGTCGTGTATCGAACATGATTTCGCCTATGACATCGACGATACAGCGGCACCTGCGCTGTTTCGATTGCCGACACCCGTCGCCCTGGCCGACGTTCAATCGACGTCACACCGAGATGGCGCGGCGGTCTATCTGAATCCGCATTTCAGTGACCCTCGCCTGGCCGAAGCGTTAGGTGCAGGTATCGCCGATGCAGGCCTGAGCGCGCACTTAGTGGGCGAAGGCTATACACACCTTCGCGACTGGCTGGGCGTTGACCCGAACTGGGCTAGCCGTGCGGCGCGGGCGCAACTGATCGTGTCGGCACCCGGGATGGCCGCGCTGTCAATTGCGCGGATTTATCAGCGCCCGATCATCCTGGTCCTCACTGATCAGCCCGAACAGGCTACCAATGCCGCGCGCGCGGCCCGATTAGGGTTGGTGCATCGCGTGGTGACCTGGCGCGGCGATACCGCTGATTTTCGCCGTCAGGTGGCACACGCCGCCACAGAACTGACCCTCACACCAATGTTTGATCCCGACGGGTCAGCCGGTAATGCGTACGCTCAGGCGCGGATCGACGCGTGGGTCAGCCGCCTGCTCACCTTATGAGTCGGGTGTCCCCGCAACCCATCGACAAGGAGATGATGCAGGTGCTCAAACCGAAGTCTCGTGCAGGCGACAATCCGGCGCTGAATGCGTTTATCCCGCCCGCCGAGCTATTCGCCTTGAAACCGTGGCGGGCCTTGCTGGCGTTACTGGCCGACTGGGGATTGATTGCCGCGTCACTGGTAGCGGCGGCGACTTGGCCACACCCCGTCACGTACCTGTTGGCAGCGATCATCATTGCCCGCAGTCAACTTGCGCTGGCGGTGATCATGCACGAGAGCGCCCATGGAGTTTTACTGCGCCGCCAAGGCCTGAATGATCTGATCGGGCAATTGTTTGCCGCTGGCCCGTTGTTTCTTTCGCTGAAAACCTACCGCGCCGGTCATTTGAAACATCACTTGGCGCCGATGCAGCATGACGACCCGGTTGTCGCTGTGTTTGGTCTGGGTGACTTCCCACTACCCAGGGGCAAACTGGCCATAAAGTTACTGGCTGACATAGGTGGGGTGGGCTACTTCATCAGTGCCTGCAAATTTGCCCGAGGCGATTATCGCGAGATCATGCCCAAGGTCGAAAAATCACCGGGTTATATGGCGTGGGAAATCTTTTCAATGCTGCTCAGCAATGGCCTGCTGTTCGGCGTCCTGAGCGCGTACGGGCACGCTGGTCTGTACTTGGGCTTGTGGTTGTTACCGGCCATTACCCTGCTGCCATTCATGGGCCGCGTCCGGGCAATCATGGAACATGCCGGCTTGCCCGCCTGCGATGACCAAAGCCAGAATGCGCGCAGCATTGTCCGTGCGAACTGGCAGACCTTTGTGTTCGGCCCGCATGCCGTCCACTACCACATCGAGCATCACCTCTTTGTGCGCATGCCCTTTTACCATCTGCACCGTGTGAATCAGCAACTCGTGGCGCAACAACTCGTGCCCGCCGGCAACCTCTATAACGGCTACGTCGAGGTGTTACGAGACGTCAGTTAATCCCTTTGGCGCATTGAGCTGTTCCTTCGTCAAAAAGTGAAAAAGCCGAAGATGCTTTACGCGTCCTGCCCCGGCTTTCATCTGTTGAACACATCGTTATTCAACTACCGCATAACAGGTGCCACGGAAGCAGATCAGTCGCCCTCCCGCCTCACGGATAACTAAACCCCTTAACCAACGTCAACTCCCCCACCGCCCGCATCGGCACCAGGACCGTCTCCATCTTCTCGTTAGGCGTCCCCTCTTCCGTAATCACCGTCACCTGCGCCGTGGTCAGCGCCTGCACCGCGTCCTCCTGCCCTTCTTCATCACTCCGATACCCACCGCCAAAGTAGTTCACGTAAACCAGGTACTGCCCCTTGATCGGCGCCGGCATGGAGAAGATCTCCGGGCCATACCCCGTGGTCACGTCAACATCGAGCGCCGCGCCGTTGGGTGCAACCCGATCGCCATACCAGATGTGTGCGCCGTCGGGCGTCACCAGGTGCAAATCCAGGTCCGTGTTGTCGCTGTCCCACGACAACAACACCCGCAACTTGGCCGGTGTAGCGCCACCGCTGGTGTGAAGGAATTGCGTGCGATGCCGCTGTTGCCCATCCGGGCTACGAACTTCAACGCTGTTGCTGCCGTTGGGGAACGAGTACGGGCGATCAAAACGTCCGGCAGCGTCGATTTTCAGCGGCATGCTGATGCCGTTGACGATCAACCGGCCAGGCTCGCCCGACTTCGGTGTGGCTTTGATCTGGCCGCTGATGCGCGCGGTGTTGGCCTGGCCGACCGGGGTGTTGACCGAGGATGCGGGGTAGTTGACGGGCTGGCGGTAGTTTTCGCCTTCGCCTTCAACCGCACCGGTTCGCCAACCGCCCACGGGGGTATCGAGATCGACTGCGGCGGCGAAGGTCGTCGGCAGTGCGCAAAAGGTACAGAGGAACAGGAAGACCTGTGGATAACGGAGTTTCATGGCCTATTCCAGCAAGAGGTGGCGGGCGAGCCCTTCGATGTAGGTTTCATCCTGGCCGTTCGGATGTGCTTCGAAGGCCAGGTGCAGGTATTCGTGGGTCAGGTCGAGACGGTCCTGGAGGGACAGCACGCCGCGCACGTAGATGCGTTGGCGTTCGCGGTCGACGTAGGGGCGGCCGAAGGCCAGGCGGCAGACGGCGAAGGTGTTGACTTCGTTGTAGCCGACTTCGTTTTCGAGACGTTGGTGCCAGCCGCGGCGTTGGGTTTGTAGCCAGTCTTGCGCAGCGGGCAACGCTTCGCAGGAGGCGACGGGGTTGTCCCAGCGGCTGAGGCTGGCACGCGGGTAGGCGTGCTGCAGGATCGCGTCGTAGCGTTGGCCGGCGTTGGCTTGTTCGACGGCTTGTTGCCAGGAGAGTTTGTCCGGGCCGGATTGATCGGAGTGGTAGGTGACGGTGCTGCCGGCCAGGACCAGGTCGCTGGTCCACGCGGCAATGTTGCGCGATTCGGCGGTGGCAGGGCGCGGGGCAACGCGTTGACGGCTGCTGCTGTCGTCGATGCTCAGGCAGTCACCGTTGCGCGTGGCGTTTTGTAGAAGATACGTGCGGATAGCCACGGCCAGAGCCTTGGCAGCCTCTAAAGGTTCGGCTTTGGCTTCGCGTTGTAGGACGCGGGCGACGTATTCTTCGCGGTCCAGACGGGCGACGAGCTTGTCCTTGAGCAGAAACAGTTCGCCGTCGCTGTGGATATCGAGTTGATTGCCATTGGCGAATTCAACGCGATAGTCGCCCTGCAACGGCCCATCGGAAACAACCCGATCCCCTGCCAGAACGCGACCCACCGGATAGCGCGAAAACAGCCCCACCTCGACACAACGCCCCGCATCCAACGGCCAATCCACCGGCACCACCGCAGCCAGCGCCGCACCATAATGCCGAAGCACCATCTGGCTGGTCCCGCGCCCACCGGCCCAGATCGGCGTGCCATCCAGCGTCCAACCGGCAAACCCGCCCTGACGCGACGCCGGGTCCTGATCCCCCAGCCAGCTCCAGGTTTTCACCCGCAACCGGCCACCGAGTTCACCGACGACATTGCCGTCAGCGGCATTCAACACCACGTCCAACAACACGCGCCGCGCTTGATCCTGCGCCGGCATCACGGCCAGCACCTTCAACAATTCAACAACCGAAACCCGCGTCGAAGGCTGTAGCGACGGCAAATTCAGCAACCACTCCGGCGCCTGTCGCGCCTGCCAATACGTGCGCCAATCAGCGCCCACAATGCCAAGCCGCGCGGGCTCGAAGTACAACCCGCAAGATTTCACCAACGCCTGATCGCGACCAATCTTGCCGCCAGCCGTGCAGCAATAAACCTCTTCCTTCGATTGCCCGCGACATTCATACGCCGGTTCACGGGCACCGGTATCCACCAGCCAGCCGTAGACAAACAACTTCCACAAACTGCCTAACGGCGTCTGCAGATCTGAAGGTAACGGCTCGCGTGAAATCACCTGCGTCGGGCTCAACGAAATCAACTCACCCTTGAAGCCCAGCCGCAGCGGTTCGTCCTGCGCTGTCGCCAGCGCAGGGAGCAAACACAGCAGCAACCAGACCAGAGGTCGGGTCATGTCAGTTGACCGTGACCTGGCCGAGCGCCGGTTTCTGTTCCTGGGCCTGATGCTGTGGCGCATAGACCTGAGTGAAACGCACCGGCGGCAGGTTGAACTGACCTTTCTGCGAGAAGCGCACCAAGTGACGCACGCGTAACTCTCCGCTCAAGGCGTCCACCGGAATCGCGTAAGCCAGTTGGCCCGGTTCGAAACGCGCCTTCTCCAGCGCGGTCGGTTCGGTGCCAGCCTTGCCCATCAACTTGATGCCCCACGTGGTGCGCTCGACATCGGCGCCCGGTGGCAGCGGCACTTCGATCATGCCGTAGCGCAGCGGTTTCGCGGCTTTGCTGGTGATGATCACTTCGTCGAGGTACAGGCTGTCGCTGGACAACGGCTTGGTGCCGACCGCTTCGAGTTTGAACTCGAACGCTTCGTCACCTGGCACCAGACGCGACAGGCGACGGGTGATGGTCACGGCCATCGGATCGATTGGCGGTTGCTTGGTCTGATAGCTCAACGCGGCGCGCAGCGGACGTTCCTGGGTCCCGGCCAGCGACAACACTGGCGGCACCGGTGTAGCGCCCTGCCAAATCCAGTACATTTCGCCGGTATCACCGTAGCGTTTCTTCCAGCCTTCACCCGGTGCGAGGGCGATGGTCGGCGAAGCCTGCTCGATGCTGCGTTGCAACCAGCTCAGGGCCAAGGCGCGTTCCAGGGTCGATTGCTGTGGCAGCAGACGTTGCAACAACTGTTGCGCGTGAGCCTGATCGAAAGCTTGCAGCGACAGGTTCAGCGCTTCGGCAAACGGCTGCGAACTCACGGCCAGACGTTGTTGCGCATCCGGCAATTGACGATTGAACGCCTCCGGCAGCGTCACTTTGGACTGCTTGGCCAACGAAGCCGTCAGCGCACGCGCCGCCGCCAGGCCCAGCGCCGAATCCGGGTCACTCATGACCAGACTGTCTTCGCCGTCGTCCATCAGGTTCGCCGCGTTGCCGTCGCCGGCCTTCGCCAGGTCATCCATCAAGCCACTGAGCAAGGTATTCACCGGCAATTGCATCTGCTTGGCGAACGACAGGATCAGCGCCCGTTGCAACAGCGGCGTGTTCTTCGCTTGCTTGGAATACACCTCCAACACCCGCTGCCAATGCTCCGGCGGCAGGCTGAGTTCCAGCGCTTTGCTGGCGTACCAGTCGGCGTAATAGGCGTAAGCGGTGAGGAACGCATCCGGCTCGCCGTCCATGCCCCACCAGGTGAAACTCGCCGAAGGCTCGGCCATTTGCACCAGGCGCAGACGGCTGTTTTGCATGATCAGGCGCAAGCGATCGCGGATCTGTGGATTCGACGACAGCGATGGATAAGCGATGCTCAGCGGCAGCAAACGGCTGGCGGTTTGTTCGACGCCGCCGTACGGGTAGCTCAGCAGATCATCGAGGGCCGAACGGAACAGCGCTTGCGGACTGTCATCCAGGCGCAGGCGAATATCCGTCGCGTCTGCCGGCAAGGTCAGCGGCGTATCACCGCTGGCCACGTCCAGACTTTGGCTTTGCGTGACCTGCCAGCCTTCGCCGGTCGCGGTCAGGCGCACGGCCAGGGCGTCGGCGGTTTTGCCGTCCTGCACCAGTTCCGCCGTCCAGTCGCCACTCGCGAGTGCGAACGACGGCAGTGCGATGTAGTTGATGCCGTTATTCAGGGTCACAGGCACACGCTGCTCGGCGCCGCCGTAATGAATTACCAGCTCAGCCTTGACCGGTTTGTCGGCCTGGCTGAAAGCGAACACGCCGAGATTCGGTTTGTCGCCAGTACGGAATTTGCTCGGGCCGCTCCACTTCAGATACAGCGGTTTTTCCGAACGAACGAATTGCTTCTTCTGCCCGACCTGGCCGTCATCGGCGATGGCCCGGGCAGTGATACGCCAGCGGGTCAGCGAGTCCGGCATCTTGAAGGTGAAGCGGGTTTTACCGTTGGCGTCAGTGATCAACTCCGGCTGCCACGCGGCGGTGTCGACGTCTTCACGACGCGGCCGCTCCAGCACCTTCACGCCCCGCTCGCTGCGGTTGGCTTTGCCCGGCGCGCCTGGGCTGCCCGGCAACGCCACGTCGTAGCTGATGAACGACAGGCTGGCGCTGGTGCGCACGTTGTTGCGGCGCGGGTGGTAGAAGAACTGGTCGATGGTCGGCGCGACTTCCGGTTGCAGCGCGTAGATCATTTCATCGACGACGCTGACCGTGAGGTGCGCCGGAATCGGTTTGCCGGCGAACTGGGTGCTCAGGTCCACCGACACGGTATCGCCCGGCTGATACGACTCTTTGTCCGTGGCAATCGCCACGTCGATCTGCGGCGTAATCACCTTGATGCCAGCGTTCTGGAAGCTGTACTGACCACCCTTGGTGTACAACACCGAGAACGTCAGGTTCGGCGCGAAGTTGTCCTTCACCGCAATCCGCGCGCGGTATTGGGTTTCGCTGAGTTTTTCCATCTTCAACCAGTCAGCGCCCTTGGACAGCAGCGCCGTGGCCTCGACCTTGTCACGTTCCAGGGACAGCAGCGCATCGCTGATCGGTTCCGGGAACGTGATCAACGCCATGGCTTCGTCGCCGGCCTTGTACTCGGGTTTGTCGAGGACGATTTCCACGGTGCCCGGCACGGCTTTGACGCCTTCGCCGGTGACCGAATGCCCGGTCGCGCCAACCACGCGGCCGTGGTCATCCTTCAACGTCAGGTTGTAGGTGCCCGGGCGGGCGAACGCGAGGCTGAAGCCTTTGTCTTTCGCCGTGAGTTTGCCGTCGCCGGTGGTCTGATCTTCCAGACGCACCCAGCTGTAGCTGCTCGGGGTGACGGCTTTGCTTTGCTCGCTGCCGCCTTCGTTCACGTAGCGGAATGCAACCTTGTCGCCGACTGCGCTGAAGCGTTGCGGTGCGCGCAGGCTGAAGCTGGCGGCGCCACGGTCGATGAGGATTTCCTTGGTGGTCTTGACCCGATACGCCGCGCCATCGCTGGCGAACACGGTGAGCATGTAGCGGCTCGGTTTGTCGGCGGCCGGCAGGTCGAGGGTCGCGTTGCCCTTGGCGTCGGTGGTCAGTTCGGTGCTGGTCAGCTCAATCGGGAATTGCCCGAGGTATTGCAGCTCGTTATCGACCATCGACAGCTGTTGGGCGCGCAGGCTCAGGGTCAATTTGGCATCGGCCACCGGTTTGCCGTCCGGGTACAGCAGCACCAGGCTGCCTTTCACCGGTTCGCCAGTGCGGTAATCCTGTTTGGCCAGGTTCAGCGAGATTTCGAAGTGCGGCTTGATGTATTCAGCAACACGGAAGGCGCTGCTGTAGGCCTGGTCCTTGTAGCTGAAACGCAATTCATAACCGCCCGCCACCGCGTTGTCCGGCAACTGGAAACGGCCCTGGGTGCCGGACTTGGAATCGAGCTTCAGCGCCAGCGATTGCAGCGCGGTGCCGGTGGCATCGAGCACGGTCACGTTGACGTCGGCAGCGGTCGGCGCCACGGAATCCCGGGCGTTCTTGAACTCGCGACCGACGATTTTCAGCGACACCCAATCTCCCGGCCGGTATAGCGGCCGGTCAGTGAACGCATAGAGTTTGGTGTCGTAGATTTCGCTGTCGTAGTAGAAGTTTTCGGAGACAAACACCCCGCCCTCTTCGTCTTCGCCGATCACGAAAGAACGCTCGGGGCTGACGTGTTTCAACCGCAGCAAACCATCGGCATCGGTGGCGCCGCTGCTCATCACGCCGAGGCCATCGGTCCACAGCACATTCACTTTTGGCACCGAACTGCCTTCGTGTTTGCGCGCCGCCCACACCAGCAATTCATCACCGGCAATCTTGCTCACGGCCACGGTGTTGGAAACGAAAACCATGGTGGTTGCGCGGTACTTGCCGATCAGCGCTTCCACCAGGTACAGACCCGGTTTCAGGTGACCCAACGGGATGTACACGTTGCCCGGCGCGACGCTGACAAATTCACTCGAAGAGCCGGCCAGGTTCACGCCAGCGGGCGGCTGGATCGGTTTGGCTTCCCACAGCGGATAACGGAACTGGCTGACAACCGGCAGGCCCGGAATCAGTGCGAATTGCGGCTGAGCGTCGTAGGGCGTTGGCGCGGCAATCGCGGTGCCCATCTTCAGCTCAGGCACTTCCTCGGTGACTTGTTTACGGGACTCGTAGGAAAACGCCCGTTGCATCACGCGACGGGATTTGCGGTACCAGTTGTCCCACAGGTACGCGAGGGTGTTCGACAGGCCTTCGCCTTTGAACTGGCCGTCGCTGACCACGCGGTGCAGGTTCTTCTGGCGCTTGAGGAAATCCAGCGGCTTGTCGATGCGGTACACACGAATGTCGGCGCCGCCATAAGGCTCCATGCGGAAGCGGCGATAGTCGCGGCCCGGCGCTTCGAGGCGCACCATCGCCTGTTCATCGGCGGCGAAACTGCTGTCCGCCAGCAGGAAAAAGCTTTCACCGGCCACCGGCGTGTAGCCGCTTGGCTCGACGGTGTCTTCGGCGTTGACCGCCGAAAACGGCAGCACTAAAACCAACAGCAGAGGCAGTAAACGCAGCATGCGGGCACCGATCATTGGGAGAGAAAGTTCAGTCGATAGACGCCGATGAAGTTGGGGTTGGCTGCGTCGGGTATCCATCGGGTGTCCTTCCATGTCATGAGTTGCTGCAGGCTCGCGGATCGCATGCCGTTGTCAGTGGGGGTGGTGGTGCCGGTGTGATAGGCGATGTAGCGGCCCATCCAGATCATCAGGTGCTGGTCGTCGCCCTGATCGAAAAACATCAGGTCGCCGGGCCGGGCCTGCGACACGTCGCGGCCCACCAGATGACTGTTGAACTGAATCAGTTTGATCGCGTTGACGTACGCCCCGACCTTGCCGCCGCCCTGCTGCCATTGCTGGGCGAGACCGCGTTGGGCCTCGCTCAGTTGCAGTTCCGGCGGCAGGTAGCGGTTGGACAGGCCATTGCTGCGCAGCCATTTGTCGTCATGCACTTTCAACGCTTCGTTGGCGGCGAAACGCACCAGGCCCGCGCAATCCTGCTGATACCAGCGCGGGCTCGGGCCTTGGGTCAGTTGCTCTTGGGCGATGCGCACGAACCAGGCGCGGAACACCTGGGATTGCTGCGCATCCAGCGGCGCGGCTTCAGTGGCAAACACCCGACTGCCGAGCAACATCGCCAGCAGGCCGAGGCCTCGGATAAGGGCTGTCACAGGGCTTTCCACTCCAGCGGCAGCCATTGCCAGTGGCCGTCCGGCTCGCTGCCTTCAGGCAGGGTCAGCGCGTATTTGCCGTAACCGCCGAGCTTGCGCAGTTTCGGGATCAGGTAGGTTTGCGCGGCGTTGTAGAACACCGGCTCCATGTCCTGCGGCAGGCTGTCGAGGGTTTCCTGTTGCATCAGCTGCGCCATGGAATCCGGGCCGAAGTAGACCGGCATCAGCAGGTCTTTCGGCACCACGTCGGCCATCGGCGGGAAGCGTTTGTCGAGGGTGCCGAGGGCTTTATCCACCAGCTTGTCGTCGAGGGAGAACAGCAGCGCCGAGCCGTGGCGGGCGAGGCTGACTTTCATGAACGCCTTGCCGGTGATCGCGTCCGGGTTCTCGGCATCCTTGGCTTTATAAGGGCCGAAGTTGGAACTGACCTGGCGCTGCCACTGATGGCTTTCGCCTTCCTTCTTCTCAACCACTGGGAACGCGTGTTCTTCGACGTTGCCTTCATAAGCGCCGACCATCGAGCCGAACAGGTTGCCCAGGTCGCCATCGAGTTTGGCGCTGTCGCTGTCGTTCAGGCTGGCTACCAACAGCGGCGTGTACAGACGCGAATCGGCGTACCAGCACAGGCCCGCCGCGCCGGCCATGTGTTCAGTCAGGGCCTGGGCGACTTTTTCTTCGGCGCCGAGTTTTACCAGCAACGGTTTCTGTTGCTCGGCGGCGAGTGGCAAAGCTACGCAAGCACTGGCGCCCATCGGCATGGCTTGCCAAATCGGTTTGAAATCGAAGTCCGGTTGGTTGTCCAGTTCATCCATGGCCAGGAAGCTGTGCCAGCCCTTGTCGTCCATGTCAAAACGCAGACCGGCGAAGTTCGGGATGAAACGCTGGTAACCCATGGCCAGGACGCTGGAGTTGACCGACAGGCGTTGTTTTACCTCAGGCAAGCGCGGTTGCAGGCCGAAGGCTTCGGGGAACAGTTTTTGGCCCCCGAGCAGTGCTTCGAGCGACTGAGTCGAGACCATTCCCGGTTCATCGACCGGACCATGGCCGCCTTCGTACAGCTTGGCCGGGTTCGACAGCACCACCAGTTTGTCGCCATGGGAGGCAAACAGCAGCGCCTTCGTTGCGTTATAGGTCAGTTGATACAACGCCACATCATCAGCGCCGACTTTCACCGTGCCGACCTGGGTCAGTTGCGTGTCGCCCAGTGCGACCTTGGCCAGCGGCTCCAGCATCTTGGCCAGACCACCGCGATCCATCACCAGCAAGAAGTCTTTCAGGCGACCATCCGCCCCACGCCACAGCGCCACGTCTGCCGGTTGATCGAAAAGCTGCTCGATCAGGCTGTCCTGCAGCTTCAGGTCATGCTCGTAGATGATCCGCCGCAAGCTGCCGATCAAGCCAAGGCGATCGGCGTGGGCTTCGTAATAGAAGACGAAATCTTCGGTCAGGGTTTCCTTGAGGAACGGCACGGCCAGCAAGTCCTTGGGCAATTGGCTCAAGGAGTTGGTTTCCAGCAGACCGTCCGGACGGCTCATGCCCAGTTTGTCACTGGCCAACGCCGCCAGCGGCTCTTTGGGTTTGTGCATGAACCAGCCCAACCCGGCCGCCACGCCGGCCACCAGGCACAGCCCGATCAGCACCGCAGGCCAACGACGTGAAGGTTTGGCTGCAGGCGTTTCGGCTGCCGGGGAAACCGCTGGTGAATTCGTGTTATCGCTCATGTTCACGCTCATGTTCCCAAAGCTCAGCAATTCATCCGTGGAGCGGGATGCTTAATAGTTGAAAGTCTTGACCAGCAACAGGTCACCGATGGCCCGCAGGGGCACGATGAAGGTCTCGCGTTTTTCGTCGACGGTGTTTTCGTTGAGCACCAGGTTGATCTGCGAGGTGATGACCTCGTTCTGGTTGCTGGTCTCATCGAAGTTATAGCCTTCGCTGCCGAAGTTGCCCCAATAGTTCACGTAAACCAGATAGGTGCCATGCATCGGCGCGGTCATGGTGAACATTTCCGGGCCAGGGCCATCGACGCCATCCGGGTCGAGACCGCCGCCGTTGGTCAACGCCGTGTGGGCGAAAAACGCGTGCTGGCCGTCGGGGGTGATGATGTGCAGGTCGAGCTCGGCTTTGGGATCGTCCCAACCGAGCACCACACGAATCCGCGCCGGGGTGCGCAGGTTGTTGGCTTCATAGAATTGAACGCGCTTGAGCGATTTGCCCTCGGCGCTGCGAACTTCGACGCTGTTGGAACCGGCGCCAAACGCATACGGCCGGGCGAAACGCCCTTCGTCGTCGGTGTACAGGTTCAGTGGATTGCCGTTGACCGCCAGGGTGTGCGGCCCGCGCTGAGTGCCGATGGCCTTGAGCTGGCCTTCGATCATCGTGCGATTGCGCTGCACGCCCCGGTCGATGGGCGGTGTGGGATAGGCGACTTGAGGGTTTTCACTGCGATCGAGCAAGCCGTTAAAGCGCCAGCCGCCGACCGGTTCCGACAGTTCAGCCGTCGGCTCGGCCGAGGCAGCGGAGGCCCAGGCCAGCATTATCAGCAGTGAAAGAAAGCAACGCATGTGACGCCTCCTGCCATGCACAACGAAACCTTGCGCCCGATCCTCGGCGCGTTACAGATGCAAAAACTGCGTTTCGTCAGAAAGACCCGTGACTATTGGGTCGTAGAAGGCGCGAAGGTTAGCTATTCGGCAGTTTTTTAACAATCAGATACATGTTTATTTGTGGTGAAAATCACGATGATTATTGGACGTGAGCCGAATAGCGCGGTTATTCGGCTCACGGAATGAGCCGAATAGGCCACTGAGCTGATTTGCACTCCAACCTGTAGCAGCTGGCGAAGCCTGCGTTCGGCTGCGCAGCAGTCGTGAAATCGGAACGGACGGCACATCAGGTGTACCGTACAAACAGGGTTGACGACTGCTGCGCAGCCGAACGCAGGCTTCGCCAGCTGCTACAAAGGTGCATCGAAGCTGAAACAGGTGCTGCCGGAACAGAGGCAAACACCCCCGCCCATTTGCCCATAACCCCCATGTCTGCTAGTGTCGCGCCGGTTTAACGTCAACCGGAAATAGCCGCCATGGCCCGCAAAAAAGCTGCACTGGATTTCGAACAATCCCTCGCTGACCTGCAAACGCTGGTGGAGCGACTGGAGAACGGCGAGTTGTCGCTGGAAGATTCGCTGACGGCTTTCGAGCAAGGCATCGGTCTGACCCGCGATTGCCAGGCAGCGCTGGCCCAGGCTGAGCAAAAGGTCCAGGTGCTGCTCGAGCGTGATGGCGAGCTGGCCGAGGAACCCTTCGACGCGGATCAGCCAGAATGATTGCAGCGTATTCGGCGACCAGCCAGGCCCGCGTTAACGCAGCACTGGACACCCTGTTCAACCCGCCAAGCCCCGAGCTCGCCCGCCTCTATGAAGCCATGCGCTACAGCGTAATGAATGGCGGCAAGCGCGTGCGCCCACTGCTGGCCTACGCCGCGTGCGAAGCGTTGGGCGGCAAGGCTGAGCAGGCCAACGGTGCGGCTTGCGCGGTGGAGCTGATTCACGCGTACTCCCTGGTGCACGACGATTTGCCGGCGATGGACGACGACGATTTGCGTCGCGGTCAGCCAACTACCCACAAGAAATTCGACGAAGCCTGCGCGATCCTTGCCGGTGACGGTTTGCAGAGTCTGGCGTTCAGCGCCCTGCTCGACCCGCGCCTGAGCACACCGGAAACCGAAATTCGTCTGCAAATGGTCAGCGCATTGGCGTTGGCCGCAGGCCCGGCAGGCATGGTCGGCGGCCAGGCCATCGACCTCGGTTCGGTTGGCCTCAAACTCGATCAAAAAGCCCTCGAAACCATGCACCGGCACAAGACCGGCGCGTTGATCGAGGTCAGCGTCAAGCTCGGCGCCCTGGCCAGTGGCCGCGCCGAGAAAGACGAACTCAAGTCGTTGCAGACCTATGCACAGGCCATCGGCCTGGCGTTCCAGGTCCAGGACGACATTCTCGACGTCGAAAGCGATACCGAAACCCTCGGCAAACGCCAGGGCGCCGATATTGCCCGGGACAAGCCGACCTACCCGGCCCTGCTCGGTCTCGACGCCGCCAAGGCCTACGCCCTGGAACTGCGCGATCAGGCCCTGCATGCGCTGCGACCGTTTGACGCGGCAGCCGAGCCTTTGCGCGATCTGGCCCGCTATATCGTCGAACGGCGTAGCTGACAGCGTATCCGCCAAAAAAGAGCAACGCGTGGGCAGGGGCCGATGCATCAGGTAAACTGCCGCCTCTTCTATACCTATAACGATTCGCCTGATGCCCACGACGTTTCATGAGATTCCCCGCAAGCGCCCGACCACGCCCCTGCTCGACCGCGCCAACACGCCGGACGGCCTGCGCCGGTTAGGTGAAGCCGAGCTGGAAACCCTGGCCGATGAATTGCGCCTGGAATTGCTCTATACGGTCGGTCAGACCGGCGGGCATTTCGGTGCCGGCCTGGGCGTCATCGAGCTGACCATCGCGTTGCATTACGTGTTCGACACCCCGGACGACCGGCTGGTGTGGGACGTGGGTCATCAGGCTTATCCGCACAAAATCCTCACCGGCCGTCGCGAGCGCATGGGCACCCTGCGCCAGAAGGACGGCGTCGCAGCCTTCCCGCGGCGTTCCGAGAGCGAGTACGACACCTTTGGCGTCGGCCACTCCAGTACCTCGATCAGCGCAGCGCTGGGCATGGCGATTGCCGCCCGCCTGCAAAACAGTGATCGCAAGGCGATTGCCGTGATCGGCGACGGCGCACTGACCGCCGGCATGGCTTTCGAGGCGCTGAACCACGCGCCGGAAGTCAACGCCAACATGCTGGTGATCCTCAACGACAACGACATGTCGATCTCGCGCAACGTCGGTGGCTTGTCGAATTACCTGGCGAAGATCCTCTCCAGCCGCACTTACGCGAGCATGCGCGAAGGCAGCAAGAAGGTCCTGTCGCGCCTGCCCGGCGCCTGGGAAATCGCCCGACGTACCGAAGAATACGCCAAGGGTATGCTGGTCCCGGGCACGCTGTTCGAAGAGCTGGGCTGGAACTACATCGGCCCCATCGATGGCCACGACCTGCCAACCCTGATCGCGACCCTGCGCAACATGCGCGATCTGAAAGGCCCGCAATTTCTCCACGTCGTCACCAAGAAAGGCAAAGGCTTCGCCCCGGCAGAAGTCGACCCGATCGGTTACCACGCGATCACCAAACTGGAACCGGTCGATGCGCCGGCCGCTGCGCCGAAGAAGTCCGGCGGGCCGAAGTATTCCGGTGTGTTCGGCGAATGGCTGTGCGACATGGCCGCGTCTGATCCGCGTCTGGTCGGGATCACTCCGGCGATGAAGGAAGGCTCGGATCTGGTGGCGTTCAGCGAGCGTTTCCCGCTGCGCTACTTCGATGTGGCGATTGCCGAGCAGCACGCCGTTACGTTCGCCGCCGGTATGGCCTGCGAAGGCGCGAAACCGGTGGTGGCGATCTATTCGACGTTCCTGCAACGCGGCTACGACCAACTGATTCATGACGTCGCGGTGCAAAACCTCGACGTGTTGTTCGCCATCGACCGTGCCGGTCTGGTGGGTGAAGACGGCCCGACCCACGCGGGCAGTTTCGACCTGTCATTCCTGCGCTGCATCCCCGGCATGCTGGTGATGACCCCGAGCGACGAAAACGAACTGCGCAAAATGCTCACCACCGGCCACCTGTACAACGGCCCGGCGGCAGTGCGTTACCCGCGTGGCAACGGCCCGAACGCAACCATCGAGAAAGACCTGCAACCGATTGAAATCGGCAAGGGTGTGGTTCGCCGTCAGGGCAACAAAGTCGCCCTGCTGGTGTTCGGTGTGCAACTGGCCGAAGCGCTGAAAGTCGCCGAGACGCTGGATGCAACCGTGGTCGACATGCGTTTCGTCAAACCGCTCGATGAAGCACTGGTTCGTGAAATCGCCGGCAGCCATGAGTTGCTGGTAACCATCGAAGAGAACGCAATCATGGGCGGCGCCGGTGGCGCGGTCAGCGAATTCCTCGCTCGCGAGAACATCCTCAAGTCGATGCTGCACCTGGGCTTGCCGGACAGCTATGTCGAACACGCCAAGCCTGCGCAGATGCTGGCGGAGTGTGGTCTGGATGAAGCCGGGATTGAAGCGTCGGTGCGTGAGCGCCTGCAGTTGCTGGCCAAGTAACCCCCCGACCTGTAGGAGCGAGGCTTGCCCGCGAAGAGGCCGTAACATTCAACATTTATGTTGCCTGTTAGATAGCCTTCGCGGGCAAGCCTCGCTCCTACAAGGACCGCGTTTTTCTTCGATTTTTACGAATACATCATGAATCTCCCCCGCCTAGCTCTTACGCTGACCTTGCTGCCAGCCGGTCAACTCCTGGCCGACACCTTCGAACGCGACCAAGCCCTCAAGCTCCCCGACGTGTTGATCAGCGCCAACCGCCAGGTCGAAGCGCGCAACGACAGCAGCGCCGCCAACACCGTGTTCACCCGCGAAGACATCGACCGCCTGCAACCGAGCAGCGTCACCGACCTGTTGCGCCGTGTACCGGGCGTGCAAGTCGGGCAAACCGGTGGGCGCGGCAGCTTGCCGGGGATTTACATTCGCGGCACCAAGTCGGCCCAGAGCCTGGTGCTGGTGGATGGCCAGCGCATCGGCAGCACCACGTCGGGCGACAGCAACCTGCAACACCTGAACATCGAACAGATCGAGCGCGTGGAAGTGTTGCGCGGCTCCCGTTCGGTGATTTATGGCAGCGATGCGATTGGCGGGGTGATCCAGATTTTTACCCGTCGCGACGGCGAACAAGGTCTGCAACCGCGTCTGCATGTGGGGTTTGGCAGCAATCAGACGTGGGAACGCAGCCTCGGCTTGTCCGGTGGCGATGAGAAAACCCGCTTCAATCTCGGCGCCAGCCTTGATGAAACCGCCGGAATCGACCGCACTCACGAGTCATATCCCAGCGACAGCGATCACGATGAGTACCGCAATAAATCCGTGAGTTTGAGCCTCAGCCACGCCCTCACCGATGACATCGAGATCGGCGCGAACGTGCTGGATAACCACGGCAAAAGCGAGTTCGACAACCCGTTCGGCCGCTTCGACATGAACACCTTCGAATCACTCCAGCAGCAGCCTTACAGTGAGTTCGATGTCAGCAGCGTCAGCAGTTACGTCGACGCGCGTATCAACGATGTGTGGAAAACCCGCGTCGAATTCGGCCACAGCGAAAACCGCGAGAAGACCCTCGATAAACTCAGCGATGAGCGCACGGTGTTCAACACTTACCGCGATTCGGTGAACTGGCAGAACGACCTGACCCTCAATGATCGCAACAGCCTGATCCTCGGCGGCGACTGGTACGAAGATCGGGTCAACAGCAGCACTGCGTTCGACGAAGACAGTCGCTGGAACCGCGCGGCTTTCATCCAGCATCGCTATCAGGCGGACAGTTTCTCCACGGAACTGGGCCTGCGCCGGGATCAGAACCAGCAGTTCGGCGGCCAGAACAGCTGGAGCGGCACCTTCACCCTGCCGTTGAACCCGGACAACGATGTGTTGCTGACCTACAGCGAAGGCTTCCGCGCGCCGACCTTCAATGACCTGTATTACCCGGACTTCAGCAACCCGGACCTCAAGCCTGAAACCTCGAAAAGCTATGAGCTGCAATGGCGCAGTCAGTTGACCGAAAGCAGTCGCCTGGAAGCGTCGCTGTACCGCACCGATCTGGAAGACGCGATTATCTTCGGCAGCAACAACCGCCCGCAGAACGTGGCTTCAGCACGGATCAATGGTTTCGAAGCGGCGTTGAAACAGGAACTGTTCGGCTGGCAGAGCAACCTCGGCGTGGCGATCATCGACCCACGGGATCGCGACAGCGGTCACACCCTGGCCCGGCGCGCACGGCGCACGTTGAGCCTGGATCTGGATCGGCAGTTTGATCGTCTGGGTCTGGGGGTGAGTTGGCAGGCGGTGAGTGGCAGTTATGACGACGAGAACAATCTGCAGCCGTTGGGTGGATATGCCTTGCTCGGGTTGCGCAGCAGTTGGGCGTTGAACCGGGAAGTGAAGCTTGATCTGAAGGTCGATAACCTGCTGGACAAGGGCTATAGCCGGGCGTTGTACAGTTATGACGGTGGTCAGTATGGGTATCGCGAGGAAGGACGGGCTTGGATGTTTGGGGTGACCTGGACGCCGGATCTCTGATCCTGAATTTGCGGTGTCTGGACTGGCCTCTTCGCGGGCAAGCCTCGCTCCTACAGGGGATTTGTGGCGTTCACAGATGCAGTGTGGGAGCGAGGCTTGCCCGCGAAGGCCGCACCTCGGTCTCAACGGTCGGGCGCTATCACCTGACACAACTTGGCCGTCGCCTCGATCATCTGCCCACTCGGCCGCTCCAACCCCTTGTCCGTCACCAACAACAATTGCCCCCGCGCCACCGCCGTCACCTGCGGCCAGGCTTTCCACGCGTCCAACTGCGCCTGATCACTGGCCAGAATCACTTCGGGATTGCGCTGTAACACCGCCTCAATGCTGACCTGCGGCGCCGGCAATGTCAGGTCGGCAAACACGTTACGCGCCCCGCACACTTCCAGCGCATCGCTGATGATCTGCCCGCTGCCGACGGTGTACAGCGGCCGATCCCAGACCTGATAGAACACTTGCAACGGCTTGTCCCGGCGATAGCGTTGGCGCAAGTTTTCCAGCTTCTGGCGCAGATCAGCCGCCAACCTGACACCCCGCTCCGGACGCCCAAGTTGCGTGGCAATCGCTTCAATCTGCGCGCTGAGTTGTTCGAGGTTGTGGGGTTCGGCGACGTAGGTGGGAATGTTCAGGCGTTTGAGTTGTTCACGCTGGGCCGGGCCGACGCTGCCGGGCCAGAGCAATAGCAGATCGGGTTTGAGGCTGAGCAAGCGCTCCATGTCTAACTGACCATAGCGCCCAACGGAAGGAAGATCCTTGAGTTCGGCAGGACGCTCGCCGGCATCCAGCACACCGACCAACAAGTCGGCGGAGCCCAGCTCTACAACGATTTCAGACAGAGAAGGCGCGAGGCTGACCACGCGCTCAACCGCATAGACCGAGCCGCTGACGGCCAGCAGCAAAACCGCCAGCCAATGACGAAGCATCAGCCGAGTTGACGCGGAATACGGTAGAGGTAGAACAGCACCGCAGTCGACAACGCCAGCAGCATCAGCGGCACGGCTTCGAGGCCGACGAATACCGCCAACGCACCGACCCAGGCCGGCAGGCTCGCGGCCAGGAATGCGATACGGCGCTTGGCGGCCAGGACAATCCAGGCGGCGGGTTCTTCAGGGGTGTCGAGGGCTTTCTGGGTGGCGATCAACGCGTGTTTGTAGCCATTGAAAAACTTCAGGCTGACAAACATCGAGGCCACACCGGCAATGAACAGCGGCATCGCCAGCACCGGCAGGATCGCCTCGCTCTGGGCGAACACGCCGTTGATCACGAACAACGGCAGCAACGCCAGCGCCAGGTATTGCCACCAGCTGAAGGACAGTCGCCGCCGAACCTGGCCGCGGGTCACGCCCGGTCCGCCTCGCCCTGATGCTCGTTGCCCATCATGTGGTCGAGCTTGCTCGCCTTGGTGGCCAGGTAGAGTTTGTTGTGCGGGTTATGGCCGGTGTGCAACGGCACGCGCTCGGCGACCACAATGCCCATGTCGGTCAAGGCTTTGACCTTGCGTGGGTTGTTGGTCATCAGCCGCAGGGATTTCACGCCCAGGTGCTGGAGCATCGGCAGGCACATGGCGTAGTCACGCTGGTCGGCAGCAAAGCCCAGACGCTCGTTGGCTTCAACGGTGTCGGCGCCGCCATCCTGCAATTCGTAGGCGCGGATCTTGTTCAGCAGGCCAATGCCACGGCCTTCCTGACGCAAGTAAAGCAACACGCCACGGCCTTCACGGGCGATGGCCTGCAACGCTGCTTCAAGTTGCGAGCCGCAGTCGCAGCGCTGGCTGAACAAGGCATCGCCGGTCAGGCATTCGGAGTGCAAACGGCCGAGTACCGGGGCGCCGTCGGCGAAGTCGCCCAGGCTGAGCACCACGTGCTCGCGTCCGTTCTCTTCATCGAGAAAGCCGTGCATGGTGAATTGCGCAAAAGGCGTTGGCAGCTTCGAAGCGGCGACAAAAACGACAGGCACCGGTGTGCTCCTGATCAATAAGTACTGGAGTTTCGCAGAGGCGGCATTGTAACAGCAGCTTTCTTCAGACGCTTAGGCTGAATTATGGGGCATAACGATCAAAAAGTTTGATCTGAGATGTCTACGCCCAGCCTGCGCACACTCCGTAGTCGCCGCCGAAGGCAACGTTCGACTTGTAGCAGCTGCCGAGCCCGCGAGGCTGCGTTCGGCTGCGCAGCAGTCGTAAAATCTGAGAACACGGTCTTCCTGATACACCGAGCGGCCTGATTTCACGACTGCTGCGCAGCCGAACGCAGCCTCGCAGGCTCGGCAGCTGCTACAAATGCTAACCGCTCCTACACTTGACCGTTCAGTTCGCATCAAACGGATAAGGCTGTTTCCACTTCGCAAAGATCGGTTTCAGCTGGCCGCTTTTCACCAGCAGTTCCATGCGCTGGTCAAACAACGCCATCAGCGCCCGGGCCTTGGGGTTGTCGGCGAAGCACAGGTACAGCGGCAACTCGGCGATGTGGGTGCGGCGGAACTGCGACGGATCCCTGGCCCGGGCGACCACGTAATCGATTTCGGTCAGGGCATCGATGTAATAGTCAGCACGGTTATGGGTCAGCATCGACAGGATGCCGGTTCGCCGCACCACTTCGTTGAAGCGTTGCACGTTCGGCAGGTAATCCTGGTACTTGTAGCCGCGCACCCAGGCCAGTCGATAGTTGCCGAGGGTTTCCGGGGTCGGCGCCGGGTTGCTCGCCAGGCCGAGGGCATAGATGTGGTCGGTGTCGAAGTTCCAGTGCGGATAGAGCACGTCACTGTTTTCATTGTGATAAGCGCCAACGCAGGCATCCACTTCGCCACGCTGGGCCAGGCCGACGGCGCGGGTGTAGGGTTCGGTGCGGATGTCCAGTTTGACCCCGGCCGGCTCGAAGATCGCTCGTAACACGTCCCAACCCAGGCCATGCCCGTCAGCGGCGGTGTAGTCTTCCCAGTCTTCGCTGGCCAGATGAATCACGGACGGCGGCGCGGTTCCCCCCGCCAGGGCGAGCGAGCAAAACAACGCGAAAACCATCATCAACCAGCGTCGAGCCATCCCTAGTCCCCTGCTTCACCACTCAGGCGAAAAACCACACCAGGCCCTGCATCCCCAGCCACGCAAAGACCCCGGCCAGGACGTCGTCGAGCATGATCCCGACGCCGCCATGTACATGGCGGTCGATCCAGCGAATCGGCCACGGCTTGAGAATGTCGAAGAAGCGGAACATCAGGAAACCCGCCAACAACCAGTACCAGCCTTCCGGCACCAGCCACAGGGTGATCCACATCCCGACCATCTCGTCCCAGACGATGCCTTCGTGGTCGTGCACTCGCAAATCGTCGGCGACTTTGCCGCACAGCCAGAAGCCGAACAGCATGGTGACGCCAAGCATCAGCCAGTAACCCCAGTCGGGCAGCATCTGCCACAACGGGATAAAGGGTAGCGCAACTAACGACCCCCAGGTGCCCGGTGCCTTTGGCAAGGTGCCCGAGCCGAAGCCGAACGCCATGAAGTGCCAGGGATTGCGCCAAACCGAAGGCGGAACGAATTCCGCCGGGACCTGTTTGGGATGATCTGTCACGGTGTCTCCCGAAAATGTTGATAGCCCCGGGTTGGCGGGGTGATGTCGTGTCCATCGGCGTCCAGCAGCACAACGCCCTGCCCCGCCACGACCTGACCCACCACATGGATCGGCCAGCCGTCCGCCAGCAATCGAGGCAATTCGACGGGCGGCAAGGTAAAGGCCAACACGTAATCGTCACCACCGCTCAGGGCGGCGTCTTCAGCGCCTGTCTGGCCGAGGAACGCGACTAACGCAGCGGCCAATGGCAGCTTGCTCCGCTCGACCTGAATCCCGACCTTCGACGCGAGCGCAATGTGCCCGCAATCGGCGAGCAGACCGTCGGAGATATCCAGCGCCGCCGTGGCTCTGCCACGCAACGCCTGACCGAGGGCCAGTTGCGGTTGCGGCGACCAGTAATGACGCAGCAGCGGATCGGCGATGCCTGCATCAGCAGTCCGTTGCCCCAGTACCAGCGGCAAGGCGCCAGCCGCATTGCCCAGCTCACCGCCGACGCACAGCAAATCACCCGGCTGCGCACCGCTGCGCGTCAACGCCTGACCGGCCGGCACTCGCCCAAACACAGTCATGGTCAAACTCAGCGGTCCACGGGTGGTGTCGCCGCCGATCAGCGCCACGCCACAGCTCTGCGCCATCACATTCAAACCACGGGCGTAGGCGTCCAGCCAATCGGCGGTCACCGTCGGCAACGTCAGGGCAAGGGTAAAGGCAACGGGGGTGGCGCCCATGGCGGCCAGGTCACTGACTGCGACAGCCAGCGAGCGCTGACCGAGCAAAAACGGGTCGCAAGGATCTGCGAAATGCACACCCGCAACGAGGGTGTCGGTAGAAATCGCCAACTGTTCCCCGAGAGGAACAGCCAGCAAGGCGCAGTCATCACCGATCCCAAGAGCAACACCCTCGCCGCCCTGCGCACAAGGCGCGGCGGCGAAGAAATTGCGGATCAGCTCAAACTCGCCCATGGCAACTACAAGCGCTTGTTAGCGCTTGAACGCCTTCACTTCAGCTTCACGCAGGCGCGGGGCCAGCTTGTCGAGTACGCCGTTGACGAACTTGTGGCCGTCGGTGGAACCGAAGACTTTCGCCAGCTCGATACCTTCGTTAATCACAACGCGGTAAGGCACGTCGACACGCTTGATCAGCTCCCAGGTGGACAGGCGCAGAACGGCCAGTTCAACCGGGTCCAGCTCTTCGATCGTAATGTCCAGGCAAGGGGCCAGGGCAGTATCGATCTCGGTGCGGTGCGCCGGAACGCCGTGCAGGATGTCGTGGAAGTAGGCAGCATCGACATCGCTGAAATCGTTATCGACCCGGAATTGCGCTTCGATCTCGTTCAGCGACTGCTTGGCCATGTGCCATTGGTACAGCGCCTGAGTCGCGAGCTGACGGGCTTCGCGACGCTTGACGCTTTTCGATGGCTTGCCGGCATCCGCAGGCTTTGGATCGCGCGGGTTGAACTGATCGCTGTCGTCGCTAATCACTTGGCCTCCAACTGCGCCAGCAGGCTGACCATTTCCAGAGCGGACAGGGCAGCTTCGGCACCTTTGTTACCGGCCTTGGTGCCGGAACGTTCGATGGCTTGCTCGATGGAATCAACGGTCAGCACGCCGAATGCGACTGGAACGCCGAACTCCATGGACACCTGGGCCAGGCCCTTGGTGCATTCGCCCGCCACGTATTCGAAGTGCGGAGTACCGCCACGAATGACCGCGCCCAGGGCGATGATTGCCGCGTATTCGCCCTTCTGAGCGACTTTCTGCGCAACCAGCGGGATTTCGAAGGCGCCAGGCGCACGGATGATGGTGATGTCGCTTTCGCTCACGCCATGGCGAACCAGGGCATCAACTGCACCGCTGACCAGGCTTTCAACGACGAAGCTGTTGAAACGGCCCACTACCAAAGCGTAGCGGCCTTTAGGGGCGATGAAGGTACCTTCGATGGTCTTCAGGGTCATTCGTTAGATCTCTTAAAGAGCCGGGACGCGTTTTCTACGCGTCCCTCAGTGATGTGTTAACCGCGAATCAAGGACTGGAAACAACCGGTCATTATTCGGAGGGCACGTATTCTACAACTTCCAGATCGAAACCGGATATCGCATTAAATTTCATTGGCGCACTCATCAGGCGCATTTTGCGTACGCCCAGGTCCCGAAGGATCTGCGAACCGGCACCGACAATGCTGTAGGTGGTCGGTTTTTTCGCCGGGATGTGCTCCGCGGTTTCGCGGATGTGCGCCAGCAATACGTCGCCATCGAGCGGGTGACCGAGCAGCAAAACCACACCGCTGCCCGCCTCGGCAACCGCGGCCATGGCGGCGCGCAGGCTCCAGCGCCCCGGTTGCTTGACCATCAACAGGTCGCGCAACGGGTCCATGTTGTGCACCCGGACCAGGGTCGGCTCTTCGGCGCACACGGTGCCCAGGGTCAGGGCCATGTGCACGTCGCCTTCCACGGAATCACGATAGGTCACCAGGTTGAATTGGCCCAGTTCGCTGTCCAGCGGCTGCTCGGCAATCCGCTGAACGGTACGTTCGTGGATCATCCGGTAGTGAATCAGGTCGGCAATGGTGCCGATCTTGATGTTGTGTTCGGCGGCGAAGGTTTCCAGTTCAGCGCGACGGGACATGGTGCCGTCGTCGTTCATCACTTCGCAGATCACGCCGCTCGGCTCGAAACCGGCCATGCGCGCCAGGTCGCAGGCGGCTTCGGTGTGGCCGGCGCGAGCGAGGGTGCCGCCCGGTTGGGCCATCAGCGGGAAGATGTGGCCCGGGCTGACGATGTCTTCAGCCTTGGCATCCTTGGCGGCGGCAGCCTGCACGGTGCGCGCGCGGTCGGCGGCGGAGATGCCGGTGGTCACGCCGGTGGTGGCTTCGATCGACACGGTGAACTTGGTGCCGAAACCGGAACCGTTGCGCGGTGCCATCAATGGCAGCTTCAACAGTTCGCAGCGTTCGCGGCTCATCGGCATGCAGATCAGGCCACGGGCGTGCTTGGCCATGAAGTTGATGTGTTCAGGCTGGCAGCACTCGGCGGCCATGATCAGGTCGCCTTCGTTCTCGCGGTCTTCGTCATCCATGAGGATGACCATCTTGCCTTGGCGGATGTCTTCAACCAGTTCTTCGATGCTATTGAGCGCCACAAGGCACCCCCTTGAGTCAGGATTTGAGGTAGCCGTTGGCGGCCAGAAAGCTTTCAGTGATGTTCCCGGATGTCGGCTCTGCGGCCTTGTCGCCCAGCAACAGGCGCTCCAGATAACGTGCCAGCAAGTCCACTTCCAGATTCACCCGGCGACCTGGCTGGTACGACGCCATGATGGTTTCGCTCAGGGTGTGGGGAATGATCGTCAGCAAGAACTCGGCGCCATCGACTGCGTTCACGGTCAGGCTGGTGCCGTCGACGGTGATCGAGCCTTTATGGGCGATGTACTTGGCGAGGTCTTTCGGCGCGCGGATGCGGAATTCCACCGCGCGTGCATTCTCGGTGCGGGCAACCACTTCGCCCACGCCATCGACGTGACCGCTGACCAGATGCCCGCCAAGGCGAGTGGTCGGGGTCAGGGCTTTTTCCAGGTTGACCGGGCTGCCGCTTTTCAGATCATTCATGGCGGTGCAGTCGAGGGTTTCACGACTGACGTCTGCCGCAAAGCCGTTGCCTGGCAATTCAACCGCCGTCAGGCACACGCCGTTGACCGCGATGCTGTCGCCCAGTTTGACGTCGCTCAGGTCGAGCTTGCCGGTTTCTACGTAGACCCGCACATCTCCGCCTTTTGGGGTCAATGCACGAATACTGCCGATGGATTCGATGATGCCGGTAAACATGAAGTCCTCCTCGAGAACAAAGCCGTCGCGTGGCGCAGGCCGGGAATTATACGCTCGCTGCCGGCACAGGAATGGCGATGACTCGCCAGTCATCGCCAACCGCGCGAATTTCGGTGATTTTGAGCTCAGGCGCGTCTTTCATTTGCGCCAGCGGCCAGTCCAGCAATGGCCGGGCCGTAGAGCCGAGGAACTTGCCCGCGATGAAGATCTGGAATTCATCCACCAGGCCTAGCTGGGCAAAAGCCCCGGCAAGGCGCGGACCCGCTTCGACCAACACTTCGTTGGTCCCACGATTGGCCAGCTCGACCAGCAGTTTGCGCAGGTCCACCAGACCATCATCGCCGGCCACGATCAGGCATTCCGGGCCGTTGGCGTATTGTTCTTCAATCGCCATGCAGGTGGCGACCAGCACCGGGCCAGCCTTGAAGAACGGCGCATCCAGCGGCACGCGCAGGCGACCGTCGATCAGCACGCGCAGCGGCGGACGGCTCATGGCCAGGGCAGTTTGCTCAGCGTCCAGGCCCAGTTCAGCGGCACGCACGGTCAAACGCGCGTCATCCGCCAGCACCGTGTCGGCGCCAGTCAGCACCACACTGGCCTGGGCGCGCAGGCGTTGTACCGCCGAACGTGCGGCCGGGCCGGTGATCCATTGGCTTTCGCCACTTTCCATCGCCGTGCGACCGTCAAGGCTCATGGCCAACTTGACCCGCACGAACGGCAAGCCGTGTTCCATGCGCTTCAGGAAACCTTCATTGAGTTTGCGCGCTTCGCCTTCCAGCACGCCGCTTTCAATGACGATGCCGGCCTGGGCCAGACGCTGCATGCCGCGACCGGCCACCGACGGGTTCGGATCCTGCATCGCCGCGACTACACGGGCGAGGCCGGCATTCACCAGCGCATCGGCACAGGGCGGCGTGCGGCCATGGTGGCTGCACGGTTCGAGGGTCACGTAAGCGGTGGCGCCCCGAGCCTTGTCGCCAGCGGCGCGCAAGGCGTGAACTTCGGCGTGGGGTTCGCCGGTGCGCACATGCCAGCCTTCGCCGACAATCTGCCCGTCCTTCACGATCACACAGCCAACCCGTGGGTTGGGGTGCGTCGTGTAGTGACCTTTGCGCGCCAGTTCGAGGGCGCGGGCCATGTAATGGGCGTCGAGGATGGCTTGTTCGGGGGGGGTGGTCATTCTTTCACCGGCTCACGGGCCAGGCGATCGATCTCTTCGCGGAACTCGTTCAAGTCCTGGAAGCGCCGATACACGGAGGCAAAACGAATGTAGGCGACTTCGTCGAGCTTTTGCAGCTCGGCCATCACCAGTTCACCGACCACGAGGGATTTGACCTCACGCTCGCCGGTGGCGCGCAGTTTGTGTTTGATGTGCACCAGCGACGATTCGAGGCGCTCGACACTCACCGGGCGCTTCTCCAGCGCCCGCTGCATACCGGCGCGGAGTTTTTCTTCGTCGAACGGCTGACGGCTGCCGTCGGTTTTGATCAGGCGCGGCAACACCAGTTCGGCGGTCTCGAACGTCGTGAAACGCTCGCCGCAGGCCAGGCATTCACGCCGGCGGCGCACCTGTTCGCCCTC
>NZ_JBIUXZ010000015.1:0-42315 GCF_044744265.1 Pseudomonas sp. NPDC087342 | reverse complement strand
TGGGTCGTGTTGTTCGGCGTGGCCATGTTGTACTTCGTGCCGCGCCTGGGGAAAGTCGGGCAGGAACAGGCGAATGCGCGGTCGATGATGACCTTGGTGTCGTTGGCACCGCAGAAGGGACAGTGCATGGTGGCAGGCAACAAAAAAAGGGAGGGCCATGGTAGCGCATCCCCGTGGCAAGACAAGCCATAGGGTTTGCGGTATACAGACGAGCTATATGTTTGATTCATGGATTTCACCTTGCTGGAGCCACACATGTCGCTACGACCGCTCGTCCTGCTCAGTGTTTTAAGCCTGCTGGTGGCCTGTGGCAGCGATGCGCCCAAGCCCCAGCCGCCGACACCCGGCCCCGCGCCGCAACAGGCGCAGAAGAAAGCCAAGGAATCGGCTGACCTCGGCCCGCTACCGGCCTTTCAGCGTGAATTGAGCGGCACCCTGCAAGGTGTGCCCGCCGGTGCCGAAGTCGAACTGGCGTTGCTGGTGATCGACGATAAATCCCGTCCGCAACAATTGCTCGCCAGTTCCAGCCTGATCGGCACGAACCAGGCGTTGCCGTTTCGCCTGCGTTTCAACCCGGAATCCTTCCCGGTCGGCGCCCGCGTTGAATTGCGCGGCCGCGCCAGCCAGTCCGGCCAGTTGATTCTGCACCTGCCGTCGCAAACCATTAGCCAACCGACGACCCAGGCTTTGGGCCAACTGCAATTCGTCAAAGCCCCATGATTGCACCGCTCGACCTGCAACAGGCGTTGGGTGAACTGCTGGGTGATGCGCAGCTCGTCGCCTGTGCGTTACCGGACACCGACCTGAAACTCTGGCTGATCGACGGCGACAACATGGACCGCGCCTTCAGCCAGGATGAAATCCAGCGGATTCTGCATGAACCGCCGTACTGGAGTTTTTGCTGGGCCAGTGGCCTGGCGGTGGCGCGCTATCTCGCTGAGTTTCCGCAATGGGTCAAAGGCAAGCGCGTGCTGGATTTCGGCGCCGGTTCCGGGGTGGCGGGGATTGCCGCATTGAAGGCCGGGGCGCTGGAAGTGGTGGCCTGTGACCTGGACCCGCTGGCGATTGCGGCGTGTCGGGCGAATGCTCGGCTTAATGACGTAGAACTCAATTATTCGACGGATTTCTTTGCCGAGGCAGATCGCTTTGATCTGATCCTCGTCGCCGACGTGTTGTACGACCGGGCGAATCTGCCGCTGCTCGATGAGTTTTTGAGTCGCGGCCAGGAAGCCTTGGTGGCGGATTCTCGGGTGAGGGATTTTCGTCATCCGTTGTACCGGCGCATCGAAATGCTGGAGGCGATGACCTTGCCTGATCTGGCCGAGCCTGAAGAGTTTCGGTATGTGAGCCTTTACCATGCGCGCCGCTCTTAAAAGCTTCGCGGGCAAGCCTCGCTCCTACAGGGTTTGTGGTGATTTCGAATTCGACGTGGACCTGGGTTTGTGGTGATTTCGAAAATCCGCGCGGCCCCGTGGTTTGTATTGATTCGAAATCCGCGCGGACCCTGGGTTTGTGGTGATTCGCAATCGGTGCAGACCCGGGGTTTGTATTGATTTCGAAATCCGCGCGGACCTGGGTTTGTGTTGATTCGAAATCGGTGCAGACCCGGGGTTTGTGTTGATATCGACGCGGACCTGTAGGAGCGAGGCTTGCCCGCGAAGGCGGCCTGTCAGACTGCCCACACTTCCGGCCGCACCCCGCCAAGCCTTATAGTGACCTCATTCACGCTTCCAAGAGATCCCCCATGAGTCAGGAAACGCCGTACATCTTCGACGCCACGACTGCTGATTTCGACCAGTCGGTGATCGAGAACTCTTTTCACAAACCGGTGCTGGTGGATTTCTGGGCCGAATGGTGTGCGCCGTGCAAGGCGTTGATGCCGATGCTGCAAACCATCGCCGAGAGCTATCAGGGCGAGTTGCTGCTGGCCAAGGTCAATTGCGACGTCGAGCCGGACATCGTCTCGCGCTTCGGCATTCGCAGCCTGCCGACCGTGGTGCTGTTCAAGGACGGTCAACCGGTGGACGGGTTTGCTGGTGCACAACCGGAATCCGCAGTCCGCGCCATGCTTGAACCGCATGTGCAGATGCCGCCACCGGCCGCTGCGGATCCGTTCGAACAGGCTCAGGCATTGTTCGACGAAGGTCGTTTTGCCGACGCCGAAGCCATTCTCAAAGTGCTGCTGGGCGAAGACAACACCAACGCCAAGGCGCTGATCCTGTATGCCCGCTGTCTCACCGAACGTGGCGAACTGGGCGAAGCGCAAACCGTGCTCGACGCGGTCAAGACCGATGAGCACAAGGCTGCGCTGGCTGGCGCCAAGGCGCAGATCCAGTTCCTCGGTCAGGCCAAGGATTTGCCGGATGCCGCCGATCTGAAAGCACGCCTGGCGAAAGACCCGCAGGACGATGAAGCGGTGTATCAACTGGCGATCCAGCAACTGGCCCGTCAACAATACGAACCGGCGCTGGATTCGTTGCTGAAGCTGTTCATCCGCAACCGCAGCTACAGAGAAGGCTTGCCGCACAAGACTTTGCTGCAGGTGTTCGAACTGCTGGGCAATGATCACCCGCTGGTGACCACGTACCGCCGCAAGTTGTTTGCAGCGTTGTATTGATTTTGTAGGAGCACGGCTTGCCAGCGAAGGCGTCCTCAAGATCGCCATCGCGAGCAAGCTTTGCTCTTACGCGGGGTTCACCCAGCTATACAGCGGCGTATCTCCACCGCTCACCACCTTCACATCCGCGCAATGGCGCAAGCGCACCAACAACCGCTTGCCCGACGCCGCGCTTCCCGTCAGCCCTTCCAGCTGTTCCAGCAAATCCGGCCCGCTCAATTGCCCGGCCTTGCGCAGCAGGTCCTTGGCGATCTGCCAAAGCGCGTCATCCTGATTCAACGGTTTGGCCGCTGGGGCACTGACTTCCTCGGTTTTGCTGACCTGCAACTGCGCGCCAAGCCGTGCCCAGTCGCCGTCGTCCATTTCCAGGGTCAAATCCACCGGCCAGTCGCCGATGCTTCCGCGTATTCGCAACATGAGTCTGCTCCTGCACATTTCTGACCTGCATGCTCCCATGGGTCTTGTGCAACGCCAAGCGGGCGGGCAAACTCTCCGCACTTTCGTTATAAGATTACATAACAAACCTTTCACTTTACTTTCCGGAGACCCGCCATGCGTCGTCTGCTTCTCGCTCTGCCGTTTGCCCTGTTGCCGCTGGCCGTCGCCCATGCCGCTGATGAACACGGTAGCCTCGGCGCTCATGAACATGGCGTCGGTCGCCTGAACGCGGCGCTGGACGGCCAGACCCTGGAACTGGAACTGGAAAGCCCGGCGATGAACCTGGTGGGCTTCGAACACGCCGCCACCAGCGACGCCGACAAAGCCAAAGTCGCCGCCGCCAAGGCGAAGCTGGAAAACCCGCTGGCGCTGTTCAATCTGCCAAAAGCCGCCGGTTGCAAAGTCGCAACCCAGGAACTGGAAAGCCCGCTGTTCGGTGACAAGCCGGACGCCGACGATGACCACGACGAAGCGGACAAGGACGGTCACGAGCATCACCACGACCACAGCGAAATCCACGCCCACTACCAATTCAGCTGCTCGGCACCCGGCGCGTTGAAAACCCTGGACCTGGCGACGATCTTCAACACCTTCCCGGCGACCCAGAAGATTCAGGTACAACTGATCAGCCCGAGCGGCCAGCAAGGCGTTGAAGTGACAGCCAAGGCTGCAGCCCTGAAGTTCTGATCCACCCCAACCCCCTGTAGGAGCGAGGCTTGCCCGCGAAGGCGTTCTGTCAGTCGACATCTCTGTTGAATGTTATGACCTCTTCGCGGGCAAGCCTCGCTCCTACAAAGGTTCACACTTACCTGACCGGTTTCACATGACCCAAGCACTCATCGAACTGTCCGACCTGGGCTTCAGTTGGCCCGGTCACCCGCCGCTGCTGGATATCCCGGCGTTTCGCCTGGAGCCCGGTGAAACCCTGTTCCTCAAAGGCCCCAGCGGCAGTGGCAAGACCACCCTGCTCGGCTTGCTCGGCGGAGTGCAGAAGCCGGATCGCGGCAGCATCCGTTTGCTCGGCCAGGAACTGACCGACCTCGGCGCCGGTGCGCGGGATCGTTTTCGTGTCGATCACACCGGCTACATCTTCCAGCAGTTCAACCTGCTGCCGTTTCTCTCGGTGCGCGAGAACGTCGAGTTGCCCTGCCACTTTTCCAAATTACGCGCCGAACGCGCGAAACAGCGCCACGGCAGCGTCGATCAGGCCGCCACCACCCTCCTCGCGCATTTGGGTTTGAAGGATGAAAGCATCCTCGGCCGTCGTGCCGATTCATTGTCCATCGGCCAGCAACAACGGGTTGCCGCCGCTCGGGCGTTGATCGGCCAACCGGAACTGGTGATCGCCGACGAACCGACTTCGGCGCTGGACTACGACGCTCGCGAGAATTTCATTCGCCTGCTGTTCGCCGAGTGCCGCGAGGCGGGTTCGAGCCTGCTGTTCGTCAGCCATGACCAGAGCCTCGCGCCGCTGTTCGACCGAAACCTGTCGCTGGCCGAGCTCAATCGCGCCGCCACCCCGTTCGAGGTCTGAGATGTATTTGTTTCGTCTAGCCCTGGCCAGCCTGGCTAACCGCCGCTTCACCGCGATCCTCACCGCGTTCGCCATCGCCCTGTCGGTCTGCCTGCTGCTGGCCGTAGAGCGCGTGCGCACCGAAGCTAAGGCCAGTTTCGCCAGCACCATCAGCGGCACCGACCTGATCGTCGGCGCCCGTTCCGGCTCGGTGAATCTGTTGCTGTACTCGGTGTTCCGCATCGGCAACGCCACCAACAACATCCGTTGGGACAGCTTCGAACACTTTGCCAACAACCCGAAAGTGAAGTGGGCAATCCCGATGTCCCTCGGCGATTCCCATCGCGGCTACCGCGTGATGGGCACCACCGAGGCCTACTTCGAGCACTACCAGTACGGCCATCAGCAACACCTGGAACTGGCCGACGGCCGTGCCTTCGCTACCGATCCGTTCGAAGTGGTGCTCGGCGCCGAAGTCGCAGATGCGCTGCATTACAAACTCGGCGACAAACTGGTGCTGTCCCACGGCGTGGCGGTGATCAGCCTGGTCAAGCACGACGATAAACCGTTCACCGTGGTCGGCATTCTCAAACGTACCGGCACCCCAGTGGACCGCACGTTGCACATCAGCCTCGGCGGAATGGAAGCGATCCATATCGACTGGCACAACGGCGTGCCCGCTCAGGGCAAAGGCCGGATCAGCGCCGATCAGGCGCGCAACATGGACCTGACGCCGCAAGCGATCACCGCGTTCATGCTCGGACTCAACAGCAAGATTTCGACCTTCGCGGTACAGCGTGAAATCAACGAATTCCGTGGCGAACCGATGCTGGCGATCCTGCCGGGCGTGGCGTTGCAGGAGCTGTGGAGTTTGATGAGCACCGCCGAAAAAGCCTTGTTTGTGGTCTCGCTGTTTGTGGTGTTGACCGGGTTGATCGGCATGCTCACGGCGATCCTCACCAGCCTCAACGAACGGCGCCGCGAGATGGCGATCCTGCGTTCGGTGGGCGCGCGGCCGTGGCATATCGCGACGCTGCTGGTGCTGGAAGCCTTTGCCTTGGCGCTGTCCGGGGTGATTGCCGGCGTGGCGTTGTTGTACGTGTGCATCGCCGCCGCCCAAGGTTATGTGCAAGCCAATTACGGCTTGTACCTGCCGCTGTCGTGGCCGAGCGAATATGAATGGACGCTGCTCGGTGGCATCCTGATCGCCGCGCTGCTGATGGGCAGCGTGCCGGCCTGGCGCGCGTATCGCCAATCATTGGCCGATGGCCTGTCGATCCGTTTATGAGGACGTTGAAGATGCCCCGCGCTCTGCTCGCGCTGTTGATGCTGGTCGCCCTGCCCCTGTGGGCGGCCGAGCCGAAGGATTTGACCTGGTCGGAAATGATCCCGCCAGACGCCCCGGCGGAAGTGCCGAACATGACGCCGCTGCACGATCTGTCGCAGATGAGCAGCACCCTGGAGTCGGCGCCCGCCGCCAAGCAAGACCTGCCGAATGCGCCGGTGGTGAAGAGCCTCGATGGCCAGAACATTCGCTTGCCGGGTTACATCGTGCCGCTGGAAGTGAGCGAGGAAGGACGCACGACGGAGTTTTTGCTGGTGCCGTATTTCGGCGCCTGCATCCACGTGCCACCACCGCCGTCGAACCAGATTGTGCATGTGAAAAGCGAAGTCGGCGTGAAGCTGGATGAGTTGTATCAGCCGTACTGGATTGAGGGTTCGTTGCAGGTTAAAGCGTCCAGCAGCGAGTTGGCGGATGCGGGTTATCAGATGGAGGCGGACAAGATTTATGTGTATGAACTGCCGGAGTGAATCCGTGGTTCTGTGTTGATTGTAAGGACGCCTTCGCGGGCAAGCCTCGCTCCTACAAGGGTGTGTCGTTCCCATTTTTGGCGATCGACACAACCCTGTAGGAGCGAGGCTTGCCCGCGAAGGGGCCCTCAAAGGTTCCACAAAAAACAGGCCCATCACTGTTTCATTGAGCTGCATCAAAAGACCGTATCAGATGGCTCTTTACCATTGGACATCGAACATTTTTAACGTCCTTTGGAGCCCCCATGAACAAGTCCTTGCTCAGCGCCTCGCTGTTTGCCCTCGCGCTCGCAGCCCCGCTCGCCCACGCCCACGAGGCCGGCGACATCATCGTTCGCGCCGGTGCGATCACCGTCAACCCGAAAGCCGACAGTTCCAGCGTCAAGGTTGACCAGGGTCCATTGGCGGGCGCCGATCTGGGTGGCAAGGCCACCATGAGCAGCGACACGCAACTGGGTTTGAACTTTGCCTACATGATCGACAGCCACTGGGGCATCGAATTGCTCGCGGCCTCGCCGTTCGAGCATGACGTGAAGATCAAAGGCACCGCCCTGGGCGCGGCCAACGGCAAACTCGGCACCCTCAAACACCTGCCGCCGACCTTGAGCGTCGTGTACTACCCACTCGACGCTAAGTCCGCGTTCCAACCGTATGTCGGCGCCGGCATCAACTACACCTGGATCTACGACGAACACGTCGGCAGCGAAGCCCAAGCTAACGGCTTCAGCAACTTCAAGGCTAAAAACTCTTGGGGTATGGCGTTCCAGGTCGGTGCCGACTACATGATCACCGACAACATCATGCTCAACGCCCAAATGCGCTACATCGACATCGACACCCGCGCGACCGTGGAAAACGACGCCGTAGCGCCGGGCACTCGGGCCAAGGTCAATGTGGACGTTGATCCATTCATCTACATGGTCGGGCTTGGTTACAAGTTCTAAGGCCCCTGCCCTAAGAATGCAGGAGATCCCTGTGGCGAGGGGACTTGCCCCCGTTCGGCTGCGCAGCAGTCGTAAATCCGGTTAGCGTGGTGTATCTGAAGAAACGAGGCGGATGGTTTTGGGTCCGCTTCGCAGCCCGACGGGGGCAAGCCCCCTCGCCACAGGTGTTGAGTCGGCCCAGGAAGTGAATTCCAAGCCATAAAAAAGGCGCCTCAACAGGCGCCTTTTTTTTCGATCAGCGGCCGAGCAACCGCGCCAGCCCCACACACATCGGAGTCTGCTCTGGATAGGTAAACCGCTCCAGCAACCGACGGTTGTTCGCCCGCGAGTGACGGATATCACCGGAACGCGCCGGGCCGTAACTCACTGGTGGCAACTCACCGACCACTTGCTGCAACGCTTCGAGCATCTGCTTGAGCGTCGTCGCCTGATTCCAGCCGACATTCACCGCGCCGACTTCGATCTGCGGCTTCTCGATGGCCTGCACCAGCAAATCCACCAGATCCTCGACGTAGACGAAATCCCGAGTCTGCTCACCATCGCCAAACACGGTGATCGGCAGGCCTTTCTGCGCGCGTTCGCTGAAGATGCTGATCACCCCGGAGTACGGCGAGGACGGGTCCTGGCGCGGGCCGAAGATGTTGAAGAAGCGGAACACCACCGGTTCCAGGCCATGCTGGCGGCGGTAGAAATCGAAGTAATACTCGCCGGCCAGTTTGTCCGAAGCGTATGGCGTCAGTGGCGCCTTGGCGGTTTCTTCGTCAATCGACTCGCCTTCGCCATTGTTGCCGTACACCGCCGCACTGGAGGCGAACAACACCCGCTTCACGCCGGCCTGGCGCATCGCCTCGCAGACATTCAGGGTGCCGATGAAGTTGCTCTGGTGGGTTTTCACCGGATCGTCCACCGATGCTTGCACCGAGGCCACCGCCGCCAGGTGCGCCACGGCGCTGCAACCGAGCATGGAACGGGCGACCAATGCCGCATCGGCGACGTCGCCGACGATCAGCTCGACCTTGGGGTTGTCCAGCGGCAGGTTGCTGCGTTTGCCGGTGGAGAGGTCATCGAGAATCCGCACCGAGTGGCCCTTGGCGAGCAAGGCATCCGTGAGGTGCGAACCGATGAAACCGGCGCCGCCGGTGATGAAAACTGGGCCGTCAGCCATGGCGATAGAACCTATCCAGTAAGCCCGGGAGCGCCGCGCGCCAGGCGCGGGGCTTGATCCCGAAGGTGTGCAGAATTTTCTTGCAGGCCAGCACCGCGTGTTGCGGCTCTTCGGCAGCGTCGGGCCGGGCGGCGTGAGCCTGGGCGGTCGGCGCGTCGATGGCCAGTTCATGCAGGTTGCGTGCTTCGGTGATGATCGCCTGCCCCAATGCCAGCGGCGTGGTCGCCTCATGTCCGGCGTAATGATAGGTGCCCCACAGCGGCGCCGCACAATCGAGTTGCTTGAGCACCGAGATGATCACCCGGGCCGCATCGTCCACCGGTGTCGGATTACCCCGGCGGTCGTCGGCCATCAGCAGTTCTTCCGGTGTTTCGGCCCGCGCGAGGAAGCGCCCGAGGGTGCCGTCGGGGCTGTCGTCGAGCAGCCAGCCGAAACGCAACAACACATGTTGCGGGCAGGTAGCGCGCACGCTTTGTTCGATCCGCCACAAGGCCTGACCACGCAGGCCCAGGGGCACCGGTTCGTCTTTTTCGCTGTAGGCCGTGGCCCGCGAGCCGTCGAATACCCGATAGCTCGACGGTTGCAGCAACACGATGTTGTGGTGCTGGCACAGTTCGGCCAGACGCTCGACCGCGCGTTCCTGCCCGGCCAGACGCTGTTCGCTGACCGCCTCCGCCTGGAACCAGTCAAAGTAATAGGCGAGGTTGATCAGCGCGTCCGGACGGGTGTCGTCGAGCAGTTGCGTCAAGCTCGCGGCGTCCCAGCCGTCTTGTGGTGGGCGGGGGGCGAGGAAGCCGATGTCTTCCTCCGCACCGAGGCGAATCAGCGCCTGCCCAAGGGCATTTCCGCCGCCCAGTAACATAAGGCGCATTCGCATAGAGTCAGCAGGCCCAGTCTGATTGGAACAATGGTTTTATCGACACCGCCCGCAGGCAATGTCGTCGATAGATGCCGGAATCGTTGCATTTTGCGGGTTTAGTGCGCAACCGTCATCCGTAAAGTGTAGATCCCCGATTTTCGCAGTGCCCCTGTGGCGAGGGGGCTTGCCCCCGTTGGGCTGCGCAGCAGCCCCAAAACAAGCAACCGCATTTCATCTGACGCACCGCGTCGTCAGGTTTTACGACTGCTGCGCAGCCGAACGGGGGCAAGCCCCCTCGCCACAGGGATACCGGTCGGCTTCCAAGACTTGCATCTTCCCCACCCCGCCCGCATAAATTAACCCATGAATCTGCCCATCCCTGCAGACAGCGCCCTGGCTGGCTTCCATCCCGCCGTCAGCGCCTGGTTCAGCAAGACCTTCCCGACGGTCACCGCCGCCCAGGCCCGAGCGTGGCCGTTGATTCGTCAGCATCGCTCGACGCTGATCGCCGCGCCCACTGGCTCCGGCAAAACCCTGACGGCGTTCCTCGCCGTGCTCGACGCGCTGGTGCACCAAGGCCTGGAAAACAACGGCGTGTTGCCCGACGAAACCCTGGTGGTCTACGTCTCGCCGCTCAAAGCGCTGTCCAACGACATCCAGATCAACCTGCAAAACCCGCTGGCCGGGATCACCGAGCAACTGCGCCTGATGGGCCTGCCCGAATTGCAGATCAACACCGCCGTGCGCACCGGCGACACCCCGCAAAAAGACCGCTCGGCGATGCGCAGGACGGCGCCGCACATTCTGGTGACCACCCCGGAATCCCTTTACGTGCTGCTCGGCTCCGATTCCGGGCGAAAAATGCTCGGCACCACGCGCACGGTGATTGTCGATGAAATCCACGCCATCGCCGCCAGCAAACGCGGCAGCCACCTGGCACTGAGCCTGGAGCGTTTGCAGGCGCTGTGTCCGCAACCGATGATGCGCATCGGCCTGTCCGCCACGCAGAAGCCTATCGAAGCGGTCTCACGGTTCCTGGTCGGGCGTGATCGTGAGTGCGAAATCATCGACATCGGCCACGCCCGCCCACGGGATCTGGGCATCGAAGTGCCGCCGGTGCCGCTCTCGGCAGTCATGGCCAATGACGTCTGGGAACTGGTCTACGACCGCCTCGCCGCCCTCGCCCGCGAACACCGCACCACGCTGATTTTCGTCAACACCCGGCGTCTCGCCGAACGCCTGAGCCGGCACCTGAGCGAGCGCCTCGGTAAAGAAGCGGTGGCCGCGCACCACGGCAGCCTGGCCAAGGAGTTTCGCCTCGACGCTGAACAACGGCTCAAGCGCGGCGACCTGCAAGTGCTGATCGCCACCGCGTCGCTGGAATTGGGCATCGATATCGGCGATGTCGATCTGGTCTGCCAGATCGCTTCGCCGCGCTCGATTGCCGGATTTCTGCAACGGGTTGGCCGTTCCGGGCACCAGGTCGGCGGCACGCCAAAAGGCCGCTTGTTCGCTACCACACGCGACGACTTGATCGAATGCGCCGCGTTGCTCGACTGCGTGCGCCGGGGCGAACTCGACACCTTGCTGATCCCGGTCGCGCCGCTAGACGTGCTCGCTCAGCAAATCATCGCCGAGGTCAGTTGCCAGGAATGGCACGAAGACGCGCTGCTGGCGCTGTTCCGCCAGGCCTCGCCCTACGCCAGTCTCGACGAGAAACACTACCTGGCGCTGCTGCAAATGCTCGCCGAGGGCTACAACGGGAGTCAGGGTGTCCGCAGCGCTTACCTGCATCGCGACGCGGTGAGTCGCACCTTGCGCGGGCGTCGCGGCGCCAAGCTGACGGCCGTGACCAGCGGCGGCACCATCCCGGACAACGCTGACTACAGCGTGCTGCTGGAGCCTCAAGGACTGAACATTGGCAGCGTCAACGAAGACTTCGCCGTGGAGAGCATCGCCGGGGATATCTTCCAACTCGGCAACACCTCGTACCGAATCCTGCGGGTCGACACCGGCAAGGTTCGGGTCGAAGACGCCCATGGCCAGCCACCGACCATTCCGTTCTGGCTCGGCGAAGCGCCGGGGCGCAGCGCGGAACTGTCGTTTGCCGTGGCGCGCCTGCAAGCACAACTCGATGAACTGCTCGGCGATACGCCCGGCAACTTGCAACCCGCCATCGACTGGCTGACCGATACACTCGGCCTCAACCTCGCCAGCGCCGATCAACTGGTGGATTACCTGGCCCGCGCACGCCTGACCTTGGGCGCCCTGCCGTCCCAGGACACGTTGCTGATGGAGCGGTTTTTCGACGAGTCTGGCGGCACCCAACTGATCATCCACACGCCGTTCGGCAGCCGCATCAACCGGGCCTGGGGCCTGGCCCTGCGCAAGCGCCTCTGCCGCACCTTCAACTTCGAATTGCAGGCCGCCGCCAGCGAAGATGCGATCGTGCTGTCGCTGTCCACCAGCCACAGCTTTGAACTTGATGACGTCTGGCGCTACCTGCACAGCAACAGCGCCGAGCACATCCTGATTCAAGCCGTGCTTGAGGCGCCGCTGTTTGGCGTGCGCTGGCGCTGGAATGCCGGGGTCGCCCTGGCGTTGCCGCGCTACACCGGCGGGCGCAAAGTCGCGCCGCAGATCCAGCGGATGAAAAGCGAAGACCTGATCGCCAGCGTCTTCCCCGACCAGATTGCCTGCGTAGAAAACCTCGCCGGCGAACGGGAAGTGCCCGAGCATCCGCTGGTGGAACAAACCCTCGACGATTGCCTGCACGAAGCCATGGACACCGAAGGCTGGCTCGCGCTGTTGCGACGCATGGAAAGCGGCGACGTGCGCCTGATCAGCCGCGACCTGCCGGCGCCTTCGCCGCTGGCCGCAGAAATCCTCAGCGCCCGGCCCTACACTTTTCTCGACGATGCACCGCTGGAAGAACGCCGCACGCAAGCGGTGCTCAACCGGCGCTGGAGCGATCCGCAATCCACCGACGACCTCGGCGCACTGGATGCCGAGGCGATTCAAGCGGTGCGCGATGAAGCCTGGCCGGCGCCCACTGGCGTCGATGAAATGCACGAGGCGCTGATGAGCCTGGCGTGTATTTCTGACTCTGAAGCTCAAGCCAACCCGCATTGGCTCGAATGGTTGAACACCCTGGCTGAGTCGGGGCGCGCCAGCCGATTACAGATCGATCACGGGCAATCGCTGTGGTTGGCGCTGGAGCGCTTGACCTGCCTGCGAGCGATTTATCCACAGGCGGTTTTAACGCCACCACTGCAAGCGTTGCCCGGTTTCGATGAAACCTGGGACACCGATGAAGCGGTGCTGGAAGTGATTCGTGCGCGGCTTAGCGGGTTTGGTCCGCTACCGCTGAAAGCGATCGCCGATCCGCTCGGATTACCGGCGACTCAAGTCACTCAAGCCCTGGCGCAACTGGAGCGCGAAGGTTATGTGCTGCGCGGGCAATTCACGCCGGGCGTTGATGAAGACGAGTGGTGCGAACGGCATTTGCTGGCGCGGATTCATCGCTATACGGTCAAGCGCCTGCGCCGGGAAATCGAGCCGGTGGCGTTGCAGGATTTCATGCGATTTCTGTTCGACTGGCAGCACCTGTCACCTGCCACCCAAGGCCAGGGCAGTGCGGTGTTGCCGGCGATTGTCAGTCAGTTAGAAGGCTACCCCGCCGCTGCATCGGCGTGGGACAGCGACCTCCTGCCGGCGCGGCTCAAGGACTATTCGCCGAGCTGGCTGGATGACCTGTGCCGCAGCGGCAAACTGGTGTGGACGCGCCTGACCGCGCGCAATAAAAGCACGGGCACGGCGCTGCGCAGCACACCGATTCTGCTGCTGCCGCGCAGTCAGGTCGGGTTGTGGAGCGGCTTGACCGAGCAAACACCGGCCAACGAACTCTCCCCGAAGACGCAAAAAGTTTTCGAGGCACTGAGCCAACACGGCGCGTTGTTTTTTGATGAATTGATCCATGAGGCGCACCTGCTGCGCGCGGAACTCGAAATCGCCTTGCAGGAACTGGTAGGCGCCGGGTTGGTGAACGCCGACAGCTTCGCCGGGTTGCGCGCACTGATCACCCCGGCGAGCAAACGCCAACAGCGCAGCAGTCGCCGTGGGCGCGGCGCGTTTGTCGGCGGCATGGACGACGCTGGGCGCTGGGCCCTGTTAAGACGCGGACCGCCAGCGCCGGTTGTGGATAACAAGCGACCGGCGCCGACGCCGAGCGACACCCTGGAACACATCGCCCTGACCTTGCTGCGCCGCTACGGAGTGGTGTTCTGGCGCTTGCTGGAACGCGAGGCGGATTGGTTGCCGAGCTGGCGCGAATTGCTGCGCACGTTTCATCGCCTGGAAGCACGGGGCGAGATTCGTGGTGGGCGGTTTGTTAGTGGTTTGGCGGGGGAGCAATTTGCGTTACCGGAGGCGATTCCGTTGCTGCGGGAGGTGCGGCGCCGGCCGCATGACGGGAGTCTGGTGGCGGTGTGCGGAGTGGATCCGCTTAACCTGGCCGGGACGCTGTTGCCGGGGGTGAAAGTGCCGGCGTTGGCGAGTAATCGGCTGGTGTATCGGGATGGCTTGCCGGCGGCCGCCGAGATTGCGGGGAAACAGGTTTTTTGGGTGGAGCTGGATCAGCAGGGTTCGGCTGAACTGCACACCAAGCTGACTCGCCACCGCCCTCTGTAGGAGCGAGGCTTGCCCGCGAAGGCGATCTGTCAGTCGACATCTTTATTGCCTGTAACGGCCTCTTCGCGGGCAAGCCTCGCTCCTACAGGTTGTGTGTTGATCGGAGAATGCAGCCAGGGACGCGGAGCGTCCGTTGAGGCATTCCCACGCAGAGCGTGGGAACGATCATCAGCCATCACTGGGTTCGTGGTTGATTCGGCAGCAACACTGGGGAATTTTCCGGTGCCGGCCCTTCCTCTTCCACGCCATCCACCGTCCGATGCGGCATCAAAACCTGCTGTGGATAAGTCTGCGCGAAGTGCACCCACGGACTGTTATCCACAAGCTTTTTCAAGCGCTGGTTGAACGCCCGGCTCACCGCGTATTGCCCGCCTGACACTGTGCGGAACTGCGCCGTCAGCACCACGCCGTTGAGGTCCATCTTGTCGACGCCGAATACGTCGAGCGGGCCTTGCAGGTTGTACTTGAGGAACGCGTCTTCGCGGATCGAATCTCCTGCCTCGCGGATCAGCTCAATCGCCTTGTCCACATCGGTGTCGTAGGTGAACTGCACCGAGAAGAACGCATAGGCGAATTGCCGCGATTGGTTGGTCACAGCCTTGATCTGCCCGAACGGCACCGAATGCACAAAGCCCTTGCCGTCGCGCAGGCGCAAGGTGCGGATGGTCAGGCCTTCGACGGTGCCGGCGTGGCCGGAGTCGAGCACCACCCAGTCGCCAATCGACAGCGTGTCTTCGATGATGATGAACAGCCCGGTGATCACGTCCTGCACCAGTTGCTGGGAACCGAAACCGATGGCCAGACCGACCACCCCGGCACCCGCCAGCAGCGGTGCAACGTTGATCCCCAGATTGGCCATGGTGGTGATCGCGCAGATCACCACCAGGATGATTTTGATCGCATTGCGCAGCAGCGGCAGGATGGTTTTGACCCGCGTGCTCGGTTGCCGCGTCGAGCGTTTGCTGACCGGTGGTTTCAGTGCTTCCTGAATCGCGGTGTCGAGCACCACCCACAGCAGCCAGGTCACCAGGAAGATCAATCCGATGCTGCTAAGCGCATTGCCAATCGCTCGGCCGACGGTGTTTTGCTCGGCGAATTCGAACAGCGAAATGCCCCAGATGCGCCCGAGGATTTCGATGAATGCCACGGCCATGACGATCCGCAGCAACGCGTGCAGCAGGCTGAGAAAGCGATCCTTGTAGGCGCTGCTGCGCTGGATTCTTTCGGCTTTTCGGGATTTGAACAAGTGCTGAAAAATCGTGCTCAGGAACACCGTGGCGATCAGCAAGATCGTGGTGAACAACGCGCAACGCAGGGCTTTTTGATTGTCTTCGCCGACGCCGATCAGGTTGATCGCCGAGACCATCACCATCAGCAAAATCGGCCAGTACCAGAGCCCGGAAAAGATCCGCAGGGATTCTTGCAGCGACGGTTGTTTCAGGCGTTGGGCCAACGGGCGGTTGCGGATCAGATGCGCCACCGGGCGTCGCAGGCGGATGACCAGATAACCGAAGATGATCGAGGCAAACAGCCCGGTAAACACCGCCACGCTGCTGGTGATGTTACCGCCCAGTTGCCGGGCGATCTGCGGGCTGGTCAACGCATCGCTGAGTGCCGCAAGGAAGCCGATCAGGAACAGCGGCTTGGGACAGAAATCGCGGATGATCTGCACCGCCGGACGTTTGTGGCCGGTGTTGAACATGACGACCACGCAAAGCAGCATCGAGGTCGAGAAAATACCGCTGCTGGTGGCGTAAGCAAAACACAGCGCCAACGCTCGCCCCGCCGAGGCTTGCAGGAAATGGCTGACGTAAAGGGTCAACGGCAGGCTGGCAATCGCCGGCAGCGTGTAGGGCAGCAGGTAGCCGAGCAGGTCCTGACTGCGTTGGCGGGTGCTTAGCCAACGGCCCTGGATCAGGCGTTTGGCCGCCAGACCGCCGAGCACCGTGAGCAAGGCAAAAGTGCCGAGCCAGACGCCGGACAGCATCAGGAAATCCCCGGTCACGCTCCAGCCGGAACGCGCGGATGGCTGGTTGACCAGTTTGTCGACTTCATCCGCTGCCCGATCCGCGCGCACGCGCCAGGCGTCCACCAGGTTGTCGTTGAGGTCGAGTTTGTCCTGCACGTCGTCGATGCTGGAACTGATGGCCCCGAGCAGGCCGCCCTGAACCAGTGGTTCGGGCGCGGCAGGCGCTTCAGCGGTGGCGGGAACGCCCGGCAGCGCGGCGGCTTCGAGCTCGCCGCTGCCCAGAATCAGCAACGCCCCCAGTAGTATCGCGGTCTTGAACTTGAACAAAACGCGGAGCTCCTTGCGAAGGGTCTGTAAGGAACTGATCGGCAAATGCCGGGCAAGTTCGGTTTTAGCCCGGATTAAACCAACACCGCAACCTCCCTGTGGGAGCGAGCCTGCTCGCGAAGGCGCCGGTACATTCAACATTGAGGTGCCTGAACCTCCGCTTTCGCGAGCAGGCTCGCTCCCACAGGGTTTGAGGTGTGATGTGGATATTTGATCTGAACGCAAATATCAAATGCCCATCCCCCTATTTTTCCGCACAACCCAAACCCCGACACTGCGCTCCATCAAATAACCCACCGGAGTTGCAGTCATGCCCATTGCCTTGCTCGCGCTGACGCTCAGCGCCTTCGCCATCGGGACGACCGAGTTCGTCATCGTTGGCCTGTTACCCACCATCGGCGCCGACCTCGGGGTCAGCCTGCCGTCCGCCGGCCTGCTGGTCAGCCTCTACGCCTTGGGCGTGGCGATCGGCGCGCCGGTGCTGACCGCCCTCACCGGCAAAGTCCCGCGTAAATTGCTGCTGTTGTCGCTGATGGTGCTGTTCACCCTCGGCAACCTGCTGGCCTGGAAAGCGCCGAGTTATGAATCGCTGATCATCGCGCGGATCGTTACCGGCCTGGCCCACGGGGTGTTTTTCTCGATTGGCTCGACCATCGCCACCAGCCTGGTGCCGAAGGAAAAAGCCGCCAGCGCGATTGCGATCATGTTCACCGGCCTGACCGTGGCGCTGGTCACCGGCGTGCCGTTGGGGACCTTTATCGGTCAGCATTTCGGCTGGCGTGAAACCTTCCTCGCCGTATCGGCGCTGGGCGTGATCGCGTTTATCGGCAGTCTGTTGTACGTGCCGAAAAACATTACCCACAGCAAACCTGCCTCGTTGCTCGAACAACTGCAAGTGCTGAAACAACCGCGCCTGTTGCTGGTGTACGCGATGACAGCGGTCGGTTACGGCGGCTCGTTTATCGCTTTCACTTTTCTGGCACCGATTCTTCAAGACATCTCGGGTTTCAGCGCCAGCACGGTCAGCCTGGTGCTGCTGGTGTACGGCATCTCGGTGGCGGTCGGTAATATCTGGGGCGGCAAACTGGCGGATAAACGTGGCCCGATCAGCGCCCTGAAAATCATCTTCGCCCTGCTCGCTGCCGTGCTGTTTGTACTGACCTTCACCGCCAGCAATCCATGGCTGGCCCTCGCCACCGTGCTGGTCTGGGGTGCGGTCGCCTTCGGCAACGTGCCGGGGCTGCAGGTGTATGTGGTGCGTCAGGCCGAACATCACACCCCGAATGCGGTGGACGTGGCGTCGGGCCTGAACATCGCGGCGTTCAACCTCGGGATTGCCGGGGGGGCGTGGGGCGGAGGCTTGATCGTGGCGAATATGGGTTTGATCCATACCGCGTGGATCGGTGGCCTGGTGGTGTTGGTGGCCCTGGCGCTGACGGCGTGGAGTGGCCGGCTTGATCGGCTGGGGCCGGTGTATGCCGAAAGCTCGACCCGCGTCGTCGCCGGACACTGATACACATCCCTTGTGGGAGCGGGCTTGCTCGCGAAGGCGGTGGATCAGTCAGCATTAATGTTGAATGAAAGACCGCTTTCGCGAGCAAGCCCGCTCCCACAGTTGATTTGTGGTGTCTTTCAGGAAACTTACCGTCCGTAGCCCCGTGGAAACTTTCTCGTTTGCCCGACAGTCATCAAAAGACGGAGGGTATTCGACGGGGAGGACACATGGCGGCGATTCATATTGGTATTTCAGGCTGGCGCTACACACCGTGGCGCGGGGGGTTTTACCCGAAGGGGTTGACCCAGAAGCGCGAACTGCAATTCGCCTCGCGGGCGGTCAACAGCATCGAAATCAATGGATCGTTCTATGCCCTGCAACGGCCTGAACGCTATCTGCAGTGGTACGACGAAACCCCGCAAGGCTTCGTCTTCAGCGTCAAGGCCCCGCGTTTCATCACCCACATCAGACGTCTACGAGACATCCACAAACCCCTGGCGAATTTCTTCGCGTCAGGGGTGTTGGAACTCAAGGAAAAACTCGGCCCGATCCTCTGGCAATTCCCGCCCAGCTTCAAATTTGACGCGGAGCTTTTTGAACACTTCCTCGAACAATTGCCGCACAACACAGAACAGGCCGCCGCCCTCGCCCGCCAGCACGATGCGCATGTGAATGGCCACGCGAGCCTGAAGGCCCACGGCAAAAAACCGTTGCGCCACGCGGTGGAAATTCGCCACGACAGCTTTGTCGACCCGGCCTTCACCCGTCTGCTGCGGCGCTACAACACCGCCTTGGTGATCGCCGACACCGCCGGCAAGTGGCCGTACCGCGAAGACATCACCAGCGATTTCGTCTACCTGCGCCTGCACGGTGCCGAAGAGCTCTACGCCAGCGGCTACACGCCCGAGGCGCTGGAACACTGGGGCGAGCGGATCGATGCCTGGAACCACGGCCAACAACCGGCGGACCCGCATTTGATCGCGCCGCGACAAAAACCCAAGGTGCGCAAATCCCGGGAAGTCTTCTGCTATTTCGATAACGACATCAAGGTTCGCGCCCCCTTCGACGCACGCAGCCTGCTGGAGCGCTTTCATCTCGACGATGACCTCGCCACCCGCCCCGGTGAGCCCGCCGCCGCAGGAGTGCTGTCATGAGCATTTCCGAACCGGTCGGCAGCACCGACGAGCAGGAAACCATCAGCACCGCAGTGCGCCGTTTTACCGTGCTGACGGTCAACACCCACAAGGGTTTCACCGCGCTCAACCGGCGTTTCATCCTGCCCGAGTTGCGCGAGGCCGTGCGTAGCGTGTCCGCCGACGTGGTGTTTTTGCAGGAAGTCCACGGCACCCACGAGCAGCATCCCCAGCGCTACAGCAACTGGCCGACGATGCCGCAATACGAATTCCTCGCCGACACCCTGTGGCCGCAGTTTGCTTACGGCCGCAACGCGGTGTACCCGGCGGGCGATCACGGCAATGCCTTACTGTCGAAATTCCAGATCGTGCGCCATGACAACCTCGACGTGTCCATCAGCGGCCACGAGAACCGCGGCATCCTGCATTGCGTGTTGCGCTTGCCCGGCGACGCTCAGGAAGTGCACGCGATTTGCGTCCACCTCGGGCTGCATGAAGCGCATCGCACCGAACAACTGAATTTGCTGACCCGGCGCCTCGCAGAGCTGCCGGAGGATGCGCGGGTGATCGTCGCCGGTGACTTCAACGATTGGCGCCAGCGCGCCGATGCACTGCTTAAACCTGCGGGCCTGCGCGAAGTCTTCGCCGAACACCACGGCAAACCGGCCCGTACCTTCCCGGCGCGCTGGCCGGCGTTGCGCCTGGACCGCATCTATGTGCGCAACCTCAAGGCCAGTCGTCCGCAAGTATTGGCCGCGCGACCCTGGTCCCACCTCTCTGACCACGCACCGCTTTCGGTGGAGATCGAGCTATGAGCAATCCCCCGATGGAGAAAGCCAGCGTGCAACAAATTCCCGCGCCACCGATGGTCGAGCCGGCGGCGGTTGACGTCGAATATGCGTGGCAGGGAAACAACCTTGTCGAGCTATTGGAAAACGGTGAAGCGTATTTCCCGCGGGTGTTCGAGGCCATGCGCGCGGCCAAGACTGAAATCCTCCTGGAAACTTTCATTGTTTTCGAAGACAAGGTCGGCAATGAGCTGCAGCAGGTGCTGATTGAAGCCGCACAAAGGGGCGTGCGCGTTACCGCCAGCCTCGACGGTTTCGGCTGTGGCGAGCTGACCACCGGTTATCTCACGGCCCTGAGCGAGGCTGGCGTGCACATCCAGATCTTCGACCCGGCGCCCAAGCATCTGGGCTTTCGCACCAACTGGTTCCGCCGCCTGCACCGCAAGATTGTGGTGGTCGATGGCACGATTGCGTTTATCGGCGGGATCAACTTTTCCGCCGACCACCTGGCCGACTTCGGCCCCGAGGCCAAGCAGGATTATTCCGTTGAAGTGCAAGGCCCGGCGGTAGCGGACATTCATCACTTCGCGTTGCTGCAAAGCGGTCGACCGGCTCGCGCCAAGTATTGGTGGCAACGCCGCCGCCAACGACGTTCGGAACTGGCCTTCAACGACCATGACGGTCAGGTCCGGCTGGTGTATCGCGACAACGGTGACCATCGCACCGACATCGAGGAGGTTTACCGACAAGTGCTGCGCAGCGCCCAGCGTCGCGTTGTCATCGCCAACGCTTACTTCTTTCCTGGTTATCGCCTGCTGCGAGAGATCCGCAACGCGGCCCGGCGTGGCGTCGAGGTGCGGCTGATTCTGCAAGGTCAGCCGGACATGCTGGTGGCCAAGCTTGCCGCACGCATGACCTACGACTACCTGCTCAAGTCCGGCGTACAGATTCATGAATATTGCGAGCGACCGCTGCACGGCAAAGTCGCCCTGGTGGATGAAGACTGGAGCACCGTCGGTTCGAGCAACCTCGACCCGTTGAGCCTGTCGATGAACCTGGAAGCCAATGTGTTGATCCGCGACCGGACCTTCAACCGCCTATTGTTTGAGCGCCTTGAAGACCTGAGCAACAACCATTGCAAAGCCATGTCGCCGGACAAGGCCCCACGCGGGCGGGTCTGGCACATGACCGTCGGCTTCCTGGTGTTCCACTTCCTGCGCCATTTTCCGGCGTGGGCCGGTTGGCTGCCGGCACACAAGCCGCGCCTGAAACCCTTCATCCACAAGGCCGGGAGCGATCATCATGAGCCACTCTGAGGCACCACCGGCGACCCACGCCGACAGCGCTGCGCCTGCAAAAAAATCCCGTTGGAGCCGTTGGAAAAAACCGCTGACGATGCTGTTTTTCCTGGCACTGATCGTGTTGTTCACGATGCTCGCCCAGCGCATTGAATGGAACGAGGTGTTCGACACCCTGGCCGATTTCAAGGTGCGCACACTGATCATCGCTTCCGGTCTGACGCTGGTGAGCTTCCTGGTCTACGCCTGCTTCGACCTGATCGGCCGCACCTACATCCGCCAGGACCTGACCTGGAAACAGATCCTGCCGGTGGGGATCATCAGCTACGCCTTCAACCTCAACTTGAGCGCGTGGGTCGGCGGTATTGCCATGCGTTATCGGTTGTATTCACGGCTGGGCGTGAGCAAAAGCAACATCGCGAAAATCCTCGGGCTGAGCCTGGCGACCAACTGGTTTGGCTACATGGTGATTGCCGGCGCGATCTTCAGCAGCGGCCTGGTGAGAATGCCGCCTGGCTGGAAGCTAAGCAGCGATGCGTTGCAAGTTGTCGGGGTGGTATTGCTGCTGGTGAGCGCGGGGTATCTGGCGGCGTGCCAGTTTTCCAAGCGTCGGGAATGGGCGATACGCGGGGTGGAAATCAACCTGCCGTCGCTGCGCATGGCGGTGCTGCAACTGGCGCTCGGAGCGTTGAACTGGTCGCTGATGGCGGCGGTGATTTTCACCCTGCTGCCGAGCAAGCTGGATTATCCGTTGGTGCTGGGGGTGTTGCTGATCAGCGCGATTGCCGGAGTCATTACGCACATTCCGGCGGGGCTTGGGGTGCTGGAAGCGGTATTCGTGGCGCTGCTGCAACATGAAGCGTCGCGGGGCAGCCTGGTGGCGGGGTTGCTGGCGTATCGGGCGATTTATTTCATATTGCCGTTGTTGATTACGCTGGTGATGTATTTGGTGGTGGAGGCCAAGGCCAAGTCGTTGCGGATTGCGAAGAAACCTTCTTGAGAATAGCGGTGCGGCGGATGACGCCTTCGCGGGCAAGCCTCGCTCCTACAGGGTTTGCGCAAGTCCTGTAGGAGCGAGGCTTGCCCGCGAAGCATTCACCGCCGACATTATGTCGATTGAATAATGCTCAACCGCTCACCCACCACCATTTCCGTGATCCAGTCCACGAGGATCGAGGTGTAGGCCTGTTGTGAAACGGGGTCGCTCAAGGCGTGATCGGCGCCGTCGATGATGCGGTGGGTCAGCGAGTGCGTCTGCTGGCATGCCGCGCGGTAACTCATGATCGTCGCGTGGGGAATGTGATCGTCAGTCTCCGACTCCACCAACAGCACATCCCCGGTAAACGCCGCGCAGGCATGCAGCGCCCGATTGTTCTCGGAATGCACCAGGGTGCTGCGGTAATCCAGCAAATCCACCTTATCCAGATCCCGTTTGGGCGTATGCCATTGCTCGTCGCGATACAGCGCCGGCACCCGCAGCGCCAGCCAGCGCACCGGGCGCAATGACGTGAGGATCGCCGCCAGGTAACCGCCATAGCTGGTGCCGACCACCGCAATCGCCGAGGTGTCTAGAGCCGGGTGGGCGAGCAAGCGGTCGTAAGCGGCCAACAAATCTCGCAGGTTGTCCTCGCGAGTCACCTGGGACAAGGCAATGCCGGTGCCCCCCGTGTGGCCGCGCAGGTCGAAGGTCAAACAGACACAGCCCAAACCGGCGATGCCTTTGGCGCGTTCCAGATCTCGTTCCTGACTGCCGCCCCAGCCGTGCACAAACAACACGCCGGGGACTTTCGATTTGGGGCTGAGGAAATGCCCGGTCATCTGTTCGCCGTCTATATCGATTTCAATCGTTTCGCTTCTAGCCGTCATAGGATTTGACCGTTACGTACTTGAGAAGAAAGTCGCTGTTTTCCGCCGGGCCGCGATACACCTCGATGGCATCCGCCGGCAGCGGTTGATCGATGTAGGTTTCTACCGACGACACGCGAATCGCGCTCATCCCCGGATCGTTGATAAAGCTCTGCAGCGCGGCGACTTCGGCGCTGCTGGCCCCGCCCATGCGCCAGGATTGTTCGAGTACGCCGCTGCGTTGTTTGCCGTTGCTGTCCAGCCCTTGGGCGATGTCGTAATTGCGTCGCGAAGCGTAGAAACCGGGGTAAGCCTCGTCCGCTGCGTTGTCGAATACCTGGGCTTGCTGGATTGCCAGGCGCACATCGTCAGGTAGCTCCAGCTCCAACAAATCCTCGTAGTAACCCTGCACCACCAGCAAGTTGGAACCTCCGTAAACCTGCTCGCCTCGACCGTCTTCGGTCAAGTATTGATCGCCGCAGTAACTCAGCACTTTGTCGCCGATAAAGGTCTGGCCGACGCTGTGGGTAATCACCTGGTCGAGGTCCTGCTCCAGCACGACGCCCTCGGTGAACAGCTGCTCGGCATCAGGCCGAGCGAGGATGGCGTCGAACTCGTTCAGGCTTTTGATCACTTCCTGACCGCGCCCGGCGCAGGCATGAATCGGTTTGAGGCGGATCGGGCCGCTCTCGAGCAAATGTTCCGCCGCCGGGCGCGCGTCCTCCAGAGAAAATACGCTGAGGCCATCGAGCACGACGTTGCGCACGCGCTCGGAAAACAACGGAGACCAGCCTTCCGGTGCATGGGCATCTCGATTGAGTAAACCGTGGCTGATGGCTTTGGTGCAGATGAAGTCGTGGTCGACGTAACCACCCCACAAATCCTCCGGGCCTCTGACCCCCAGTTGCCGAGCGTTGGCGACGCCCACCAGGGTCTGGGTCGGCAATAGGTACAGGTCGCGGCCGCTATGCTGCTCGGGATCGTAGCTGCCGCCGTATTTGAGCCCGAGGATCTGCGCCAGCCACTTGGCCAGCGCCCGATTGGTTTCGACTTCGTGCAGCGGGGCTTCAGGCCGCACGGAATGGGCGACGACCAGTTTTTTGCGATTTGTTGGGGTCATGCGTCCCCCTTCAATCTGCGTTGATGAATGTGGCTTGAGGGGTGCAGGGATCAAGCCAACGGTGTCTGAAAATAAATGGCTTTCAGATCAGGTGTTTGCTCAAACGATGGTGGCGTTAGGCCTGTTTGATTCTGCACGACCTCTCCCGGGACTCCGGCATATTGCACGACCAAAAGTCACACGCCGTCCCCTGTGGGAGCGAGCTTGCTCGCGATGGCGGTGTATCAGTCAGCATAGATAGCGACTGGCAGATCGCAATCGCGAGCAAGCTCGCTCCCACAGGGGATTTTCAGTGAATTCGTTACCGTGCAACGGCAACAGGCGGGGTTACACCAAATCTTGCCCGATAATCACTCGGCGCCAGCCCGGTGATTTTCTTGAACGTGGCGCGAAACGCACTCGGGTCTTGATAGCCGACGGTCCAGGCGATGTGGTCGATGGTGCCATTGGTGAACTCGAGCATTTCCCGCGCCTTGCCGACTCGCAAATGCTGGCAGTACTCGGTGGGTTTGAGCCCGGTCGCCGCGCGGAACCGGCGCAGGAAGGTGCGCTCTTCCAGCCCTGCGCGCTCGGCCATCGCGGTCAGCGACACGTCGATCGCGCCGGTGCTTTGCAGCCAGTGCTGGACCTTGAGAATCGACGCATCGCCATGGCTGAGAATCGGCGCAAAGTTGCTGCCGCACTGGCTCGCGCTGTCGCTGTGTTCCACCACCAGAAACCGTGCAGTGCCGCTGGCGATGCTCGGCCCGAGCAAGCGATCGACCATGCGCAAACCCAGCTCGGACCAGGCCATCAGCCCGGCGGTGGTGATCAGGTCGCCGTCATCGACGATGGGCGTATCGGCCAAGAGCTTGATCGCCGGGTAACGCTCGGCAAACGTTTTGGCCGAGGTCCAGTGAGTGGTGGCGCTACGACCGTCGAGCAGCCCGCTTTCCGCCAGCAGGATCGAGCCCACGCAAACGCCGCCCAGGGTCGCACCTTGGGCATGTTGCTGGCGAATCCAGCGAATCACGCCTTGTGGCGCCTGGCTCTCGGAAAATCCGCCAATCGATGGCGGGATCATCACCGCGACTAACGCGCCATCCGGGCCGGGATGACTGTCGTACACCCGCTCGGGCACCTGATCGCCCTCACCGCGCCAATGACTGATGCGCAGCATCGGCAATTGCGCCGCCTGATGCTCGGCGGCGATCCGGTTGGCGACCCCGAACAGGTCCGTCAACCCATGCACCGCCGCCATCTGCGCGCCGGGATAGATCAACACGCCCAATTCGGCGACTGGCCTTTCTACGCCCATTGTCAGTTTTCCCCCTTCTATTGTCGGTGCGGCCAATCCTCGGCGGGCCGGCCAGCGCCGATACTTCATTCCACACCCACACACACTTCGAGGAAACACTCATGGCCAAGCAAGCGCTCATCGTAGTCGATATCCAGAACGACTACTTCCCCCAAGGCAAGTGGCCGCTGGTCGGCGCCGACGCGGCGGCGGACAAGGCCGTACGGCTGATCAACGCCTTCCGCGAGGCCGGTGATCCGGTGGTGCATATCCGCCACGAGTTCACCTCCGACGCGGCACCCTTCTTCACCCCTGGTTCTGACGGCGCGAAGCTGCACCCCAAAGTCCTCAACCGCGCCGACGAACCGGTGGTACTCAAGCATTTCGTCAACTCGTTCCGCGAAACCGAGCTGGAAGCCATCCTTGACCAGCAAGGCATCGAAAATCTGGTGGTAGTCGGCAGCATGAGCCACATGTGCGTCGACGGCATCACCCGCGCCGCCGCTGACCTGGGCTACAGCGTGACAGTGATCCACGACGCCTGCGCCAGCCGCGATCTGGAGTTCAACGGTGTGACGGTGCCTGCCGCCCACGTTCATGCAGCTTTCATGTCGGCACTGGGATTCGCTTATGCGAACGTGGTATCCGCCGACGAATTCCTCGCCAGCTGACACCATCGAAACAATTGGTTAAATAAAAAGGCCCGCAGCGTTCTCGCGCTGCGGGCCTTTGTATTTCCATCCGTAAAAAATCTCACGCGTGAGCTATTGAGGGCCTCGAAAATTCACTGTAGTGTTTATCACGCGTGAGATTTTCACTACGGAGTCACCAGTATGAAAAGTAGCTCTCCGTCAGGTCCGCCTGCCGAGCCTGTTACCGATACAGCGAGCCGCAAGGGAGAGCGCTCGAAGCCGTCCGCGAAAAAACCGTCGAGCTTCTACATGAAGCAGATGCGTGCGGGCCTGGGTGCCGCCGGTTATGTGAAACACGAGACTTGGGTGCTTCCCGAAAACCGAAGCCTGCTCAAGCAGATGGAGAAACAGCTACGCCAACCGATCCTGGCTGGCTCATTCATGTCGGAGAATTACATGAGCGCAGGTACAAACTGGAACATCGACCGCCTCTTCAGCGCCCTCCAGGCCCTTGATGAAGTGGTTTCCAACGACATCACCCTTTCCCTCGTTCAGGGCTCCGAGCCGAGCATCAAGCTGGAGATGAACGACTTCGGCGGCCTGCCGATTTACATCGCGGTGGTGGGCGAGCAGATCATCGTCGACACCGTGCTGGTGGACGTCGAGTCGATCAAGGACGTGCCGGCCTTCAATGACGCCGTACTGCGCAGCCGCGAGCTGTTCCCGTTGTCCTCGATCGGTATCGAGTCGATGCCGAACGGGCAGACCGTCTACAACATGTTTGGCGCATTGAGCTCCGATTCCAGCCTGACCAACGTCGTGACCGAGGTCAAAACCCTCGTCGACAACGTGCAGCGCGCCAGCGAAGCCTTTGAACGGTTCTTCCATTAATTTTTCAGGAATAGGCGATATCCAATGACTCAGTCCATTTGGAGCAAATTGTTCACCGCGCTGCGCGGCGGCGCCAGTGAAGTCGGCGAGTCCATCGTCGACCAACAGGCCCTGCGTATCCTCGATCAGGAAATCCGCGACGCTGATGGCGCCCTGGCCAACGCCAAGCGCGAGCTGGTCACCATCATGGCCAAGCACAAGCTGTCGGCCGATCGCGTGGCCGAGTACAACGCCAAGATCAAGGACCTGGAATCCAAGGCCATGGCCGCGATCCAGGCCAACCGCGAAGACCTGGCGCTGGAAGTGGCCGAAGCCATTTCGACCCTGACCAACGAACTCGACGTCGAGCAGAAGCAAGCCACCGAATTCGGCGGTTACGCGGACAGCATGCGCAAAGACATCACCAAGGCCGAAAGCCGGATCAAAAGCCTGCGCCAGCAAGTGGACATGGCCAAGGCTCGCGAAAGCGTGCAGAAAGCCCAGGTCAGCGCTTCGATCGCCAGTGGCGGCGCCAACGGCAAGCTGGAAACCGCCGTCGGTACGCTGAACCGTTTGCAGGCCAAGCAGCAGCAACGTGCAGCCGAGCTGCAAGCCCAGGACGAACTGGCCGACGTATCGACCGGCACTGACCTGGAACGCAAACTGCGCGAAGCCGGCATTACGCCGGACACCGGCAGCGCCAATGCGATCCTGGAACGCCTGAAGCAAAAATCGGCTGAGTAATCAGGCCGGGCGCAAAACCTGTGGGAGCGAGCCTGCTCGCGAAGAGGGAGTGTCAGTCGACATCAATGTTGTCTGATACATCGCTTTCGCGAGCAGGCTCGCTCCCACATGGGTTGTGGTGATCAACTTTTTATCGAGTCGAGGTCAAGGATGGATGCCCTGAAGGGTTTCAAGATAATCGCCGGCCTGGCGATTTTCATGGTCGCGCTGCAAGTGTTCAACGCCGTCAGCGGCTACAGCCTCCTTTCATTTGGCCTGGTCCCGAGAACCCTCTACGGACTGCCCGGCATCTTCACCTCGCCTTTTCTTCACGCGTCTTTCGCGCACCTGAGCGCCAACCTGATTCCCTTCTTGATCCTCGGCACGTTGGTTATCGTCGACGGACTCAACCGTTTCATCGCCGCCAGCGCGATCATCATCGGCCTGGGCGGCTTGCTGGTCTGGCTGTTCGGTTTTTCCGGCGTGCACATTGGCGCCAGCGGCTGGGTCTTCGGGCTGTGGGCGTACATCTTGTCGCGCGCCTGGTTCCAGCACAGTTGGGGCAACCTGATCACGGCGATTGTCGTCGCGTTGTTGTATGGCGGATTGGTCTTTGGCTTCCTGCCGCGCCAGGGTGTTTCCTTCGAAGGTCATATCGCCGGGGCTTTTGCCGGATTTATTGCAGCCAAGGTACTTCTCTCGGCGCCGCGCAACAGGTTTAATGCCGCCCGGTAACTGCAGATTCGGGCCACGAGCATTACCTGGAACTAGCCTTCCCAAGGAGTCAGGGACGTCATGTCGATTTTTCTTCTATTACGCGTGTACGCCTCGACCTTCTTCCACCGTTTCGGCTGGGCGGGACTGGCGATTGCCTTGGGCGTTCACCTGAGCACGGCGTATCTCGGCCTGGTGCTGCTGGGCGAGCAACATCTCACCGCCCCCGCCACATTTACCTACTTCTATCTCACCACCACGCTGACTGTCGGCTATGGCGATCTCGCGCCACAAACTGCGGCCGGGCGCATTTTCGTGGCTACCTGGGTCATGCTCGGGGGCATTGCGCTGTTGACGGCAGCCATCGGCAAGACCACCAGCAGCGTTATCGATGTATGGAGAAAAGGCATGAAGGGCAAAGGCGATTTCACCGGCAAGACCGGCCATACGGTACTCATCGGCTGGGAAGGTTCGTCCAGTGAGCGGGTCATTGAGTTGCTGCTGGAGGATGAAACCTCCAACGACAACCTGATCGTCATTTGCGATTGCGACCTTGAAGAAAACCCGATGCCGGGCAAAGCCGCGTTTATCAAAGGCGAAAGCCTGTCCTCCGGTGCGCTGTTGGTGCGCGCCGGCGTGCCCGGGGCCGAACGCGTGCTGGTGCGTACTCACTCCGACGACTTGACCCTCGCCACCGTGCTGGCGGTCAATCAACTGAAACCGGTCGGACACGTGGTCGCCCACTTCAACGAAAGCGAAATCGCCGCCCTCGCCAGTTCCTACGCGCCGAGCCTGGAATGCACGTCGAGCATGGCCATCGAAATGCTGGTGCGCGCCTCCCAGGATCCGGGCTCCTCTGTCGTGATCAACGAGTTACTGTGTGTGGGCCAAGGCGCCACGCAATACCTGATGAAATTGCCCGAGACCTATGTGGCAACCTTCGGCGAGCTGTACACGCGGATGAAAGATCGCCACAACGCGACCCTCATCGGCTACCGCGCCAAGGGTGCGCAGCAACCTTCGATCAATCCGCCCAACGCCACGCGCATTGAGGGCGGTGAACTCTTCTACATCGCCTCCACTCGTCTGAAGGAAATCTCCAATGGGATGGTTTAAACAGTTGATGGGGCTTGAGGCCCCGGCCGCGAATTCCAACTCGAACTCGAAGTGGACCGCCAACGACACGCCACCGGTTGTCGGCCCGCTGGGGCTGGCGCAGGGCAAAGGCGTGATGTTCGACAGCACCCTGAAATTGCTGCTCGACGAAAAAACCAGCGTGACCATCCCCGGTTCCCAGCAGATCTGGAGCGTCGGCCATGTCGACCTCGGGCAGTCGACCTGGCTCTCGCGCTATTACATGAACGACGAAGACTACTGGCTGCAAGTCCACACCACCGGTGAAATCGACGGGCAGGTAGAGTCAGTGATCCTGTTCAATTACCTCAGCTACGTGACCATCACCAGCGAAGCGGAATTGCGCCGATTGGCCGGGCCGCAAAGCCTGATCGGGTTGCCGACCTACACCCACAACGGCGTCGAATACACCCGTGAATGGGGAACCGAGGAAGGGCAAACGGAACTGGTGCCCCTTAGCGAACACGTCAGGAATCCGGACGAGTCCTACACCATCGAGCACCGTTCGATGCTGTATGCCCGTGATACCGGCCTGACCGATCGTCGCGAGTTGCTGCTGTTTTCCGTGGAGGAAGACGCTGAAGGCACCATCAGCCTGAGCAGTTCGCTGGGTATTTCGCTGTACACCACCGACTTGAACACACTTTAAAAAAGGAAGATTCCCATGCTTGAAGCGCTCTCCATCTCCCTGAACAAGGCCGCCGTCCTCGGGTTTGTGTCGTACATCATCGGCGCCGCCGTGTTGTTCGCGCTGTTCCAGTTCATCTACACCCGCATCACGCCGCACAAGGAGTTCGAACTGATTCGCGCCGGCAACGTGGCCGCGGCGATTGCCCTCGGTGGCGCGATCATTGGCTTTGCCATTCCAGCGAGCAACGTGATTGCCTATTCGATCAACATCCTCGATTTCGTGGTCTGGGCCGTGATCGCAGCGTTCGTTCAACTGCTGGCGTTCCTGATGACCACACTGGTGCTCAAGGGCACGTCCGAGCGTATCCGCAATGGTGAAGTCGCTGCCGGCATCTACGTGGCAGCCGTGGCCATCAGCGTCGGCATGCTCAACGCCGCGTGCATGACCCCTTCCCAGAACTGATCGCGCGCAACGGAGATTGTGATGAAACGAAGCAAGTACGTTCAGCTCTCCCTGGCCGCGTCAGTCGCCATGGCGATCTCAGGCTGCGGGCCGACGGAAAAAACCTACGAGATACACAAGAAGTACAACTTCCAGTCCGTCCAGCAGTGCGCCGATGAAAAGCTGCCGGTCGACATCTGTTCCGACGCCTACATGAAGGCCATGGCCGAACATCGCCAAATCGCGCCGGTGTACGACAACCAGGCCGATTGCGACGCCGACTTTGTCGCCGACTGGTGCCAACAGGACTCCGCCGGCAAGTTCATCCCCAAGCTCGGCGGTTTCGAACTGAACGCCGATGGCGAAGTGACGCAATCCGAAGTGGATGCGGCCAAGGCCAAGCTGCCCGCATCGGAAGCCAGCGCCGTCAGTGGCTCGGGGTTCTCTGGCAGCAGCCTGCTGACCGGTTTGCTGATCGGCAACATGCTGAGCAACAACCGCAACAGCTACTACTCCGAACCGGTCTACCGCTATCGCGATGATCGCGGCAGCTACTCGAACTCGACACTCAGCCAGCGAGTTTCGAGCGGTTCGACCTTCAACCGGTCCAACCAGGCGCGCTACGGCAGCAGCAACTACAGCGACACCATCACCCGCAGCAAAGCGGCGACGGTTGCCTCGGCCACCTCGCGCGGCGGCTTCGGTAGCCAGGCCAGCGCACGCAGTGGCTGGGGCGGTTCGAGCAAGAGTTCTGGCGGTTCGAGCAGTTAAGGAGCAGGGCCATGAAGAAAATCCTCTGCGCCGAACGTCATGACTGGAAACAGACGGCCGAAAGTCTCGGCTTTCTGTTCCACACCATCGACGACGAACCCTATTGGGATGAGAGTGCGTACTACCAGTTCACGCTCAAGCAGATCGAAAACGACCTGGAAGACCCGACCACCGAGCTGCATCACATGTGCATGGACCTGGTGGCCCGCGTGGTGCAGAGCGAGGAATTGCTGGAGCGCCTGAGCATTCCCGCGCCGTTCTTCGACCTGGTTCGTACTTCATGGCTCGAAGGCCATCCGCACCTCTACGGGCGTATGGACTTCTCCTACAACGGCACCGGGCCGGCCAAGTTGCTGGAACTCAACTACGACACGCCGACCAGTCTGTACGAAGCGGCGGCGTTTCAGTGGGGCTGGCTGGAGCAATGCATCGAACGCGGTCTGCTGCCCAAGCATGCCGACCAGTTCAACAGCATCGACACCAAGCTGCATCAGGCCTTTGCCCAATTACAGCTCAAGCAACCGTTCTATTTTGCTTCGATGAAAGACTCGGTCGAAGACAAAGGCACCACCGACTACCTGCGCCTGATCGCGGAAAAAGTCGGCATCGAATCACGCCACATCGACCTCGAAGACATTGGCCTCACCAATGACGGACGTTTCGTCGATCTCGAAGATCGCTGGATCCCGCACCTGTTCAAGCTGCATGCCTGGGAGTTCATCTTCCACGAGCCGTTTGGCGCGGCAATCGCCCAGAGCGACACGCAGTTTTTCGAGCCGGCCTGGAAATCGATCATCTCCAACAAGGGCATCCTGCCGTTGCTGTGGGAATTCAACAAAGGTCATCCGAACCTGCTCGCGGCGCACGTGGATACCGATCCGAGCAAAGCGGTGCCGAAAGGCTGGGTGCGCAAGCCCTACTTCTCCCGGGAAGGCGCCAACATCGAGTTGCAAACTGCCGACGGTCTGATCGTGAAAGAGGACGGCCCCTACACGGATGCGCCGTTTATCCTTCAGGAGTTCGCCCCCCTGCCCCGGTTTGGCGACAGCTTCACGCTGGTCGGTTCGTGGGTGATTGGCGACCAGGCCGCCGGCATCGGCGTGCGCGAAGACAACAGCCTGATCACCAAGGATTCGAGCCGGTTTCTGCCGCACCTGATTCTTGATTGATCGATCCATCGCCCACAAAAAAAGCCCGGTGCCGTGCATCGGGCTTCAGGGTGAAACAGGGACAAACCAGGCACAGGACGAGACTTACGACTGAAAAGCCGGATAATGGCGGCCAATTCGTCTATCCCGTTATTCTGGTAATCCCCCATGGAAATCAAGGTCAACTTTCTCGACAACCTTCGGCTTGAAGCAAAGTTCGATGACTTCACGGTGGTGGCCGATCAACCTATCCGCTACAAGGGCGATGGCTCGGCACCGGGCCCGTTCGATTACTTCCTGGCTTCATCGGCGCTGTGTGCAGCGTATTTTGTGAAGTTGTACTGCGACACTCGCAGTATTCCCACCGAAAATATCCGCCTGTCGCAGAACAACATTGTTGATCCGGAAAACCGCTACAACCAGATTTTCAAGATTCAGGTCGAACTGCCTGCGGATATTTCCGACAAGGACCGCCAGGGCATCCTGCGCTCCATCGACCGTTGTACCGTGAAAAAAGTGGTGCAAGCCGGGCCAGAGTTTGTCATCGAAGAAGTGGAAAACCTCGACGCCGACGCCCAGGCGTTGTTGATGCCGGCGTCCAGTTCAGAGGCGAGCACTTTTATTGCTGGCAAGGACCTGCCGCTGGAACAGACCATCGCCAACATGTCGGCCATTCTGGCGGACCTGGGCATGAAGATTGAAATCGCCTCGTGGCGCAATATCGTGCCCAACGTGTGGTCGCTGCACATCCGCGACGCGCACTCGCCGATGTGTTTCACCAACGGCAAGGGCGCGACCAAAGAAGGCGCGCTGGCGTCGGCACTGGGCGAGTTTATCGAGCGCCTCAACTGCAACTTCTTCTACAACGACCAGTTCTGGGGCGAAGACATCGCCAACGCAGCATTCGTGCATTACCCGGACGAACGCTGGTTCAAGCCTGGTCGTAAAGACGCACTGCCGAGCGAAATCCTCGACGAGTACTGCCTGAAGATTTACAACCGCGACGGCGAGCTGCGTGGCTCCCACCTGATCGACACCAACTCGGGCAACGAAGAACGCGGCATCTGCTCGCTGCCGTTCGTGCGCCAGTCGGACGGCGAAGTCGTGTATTTCCCATCCAACCTGATTGAAAACCTGTTCCTGAGTAACGGCATGAGCGCCGGTAACACGCTGGCCGAAGCCCAGGTGCAGTGCCTGTCGGAGATCTTCGAGCGTGCGGTAAAACGCGAAATCATCGAAGGCGAATTTGCCCTGCCGGACGTGCCGGCGGAAGTGCTGGCGAAATACCCTGGGATTCTGGCCGGGATTCAGGCACTGGAAGAACAAGGATTCCCCGTGCTGGTGAAGGATGCGTCCCTGGGCGGTGAATTCCCGGTGATGTGCGTCACGCTGATGAACCCGCGCACTGGCGGCGTGTTCGCCTCGTTCGGCGCACACCCGAGCCTGGAGGTGGCGCTGGAACGCAGCCTCACCGAATTGCTCCAGGGCCGCAGCTTCGAAGGCCTCAACGACTTGCCGCAGCCGACGTTCGAAGGCCATGCGGTGACCGAACCGAATAACTTCGTCGAGCACTTTATTGACTCCAGCGGCGTGGTGTCGTGGCGCTTCTTCAGCTCCAAGTCGGATTACGAATTCGTGGAGTGGGACTTCTCCGGCCAGGGTGAAAACTCGAATGCCGAGGAAGCCGCGACCTTGTTCGGCATTCTCAAAGACATGGGCAAAGAAGTGTATATGGCGGTCTACGAGCATATCGGCGCGAAGGCCTGCCGGATCCTGGTGCCGGACTATTCGGAAATCTATCCTGCCGACGACTTGATCTGGGATAACACCAACAAAGCGCTGTTCTTCCGCGCCGACATCCTCAACCTGCATCGCTTGGACGAAGAAGAACTGCGAGCGTTGGTTGAGCGTCTGGTGGAAAGTGAGCTGGACGACTACACCGACATCACTTCGTTGATCGGCATTGAATTCGACGACAACACGGCGTGGGGTCAGCTGACGATCCTGGAGTTGAAGCTGCTGATTTATCTCGCCCTGCAGCAATACGAAGAAGCGAAGGAAGCGGTGGAAATGTTCCTGCAGTACAACGACAACACGGTTGAGCGCGGCTTGTTCTACCAAGCGGTCAACGTGGTGCTGGAGATGAAACTGGACGAAGACCTGGAACTGGAAGACTACGAGGCCAATTTCCGCCGGATGTTTGGCAACGAGCGCACGGATGCAGCGATTGGTTCGGTGGACGGTAGCGTACGCTTCCATGGCCTGGCGCCGACCAGCATGAAACTGGAGGGGCTCGACCGGCACCTGCGGTTGATCGAGAGCTACAAGAAACTGCACTCAGCACGGGCTAATGTGGCCGCGTTAACCCGTTAAACAACGCCAACAAAAAAGCGAAGCCAGATGAATGGCTTCGCTTTTTTTGTTTACGGTTCTGAGAAGCTACAAATCAGAACGGGATATCGTCGTCAAAGCTGTCGAAATCCGGAGCCGGTTGCGGCGCTGCCTGCTGTGGAGGCGGAGCCTGGCGCGACTGCTGTGGAGCCGACTGCTGCGGACGCGGAGCCTGTTGGCGTGGGGCTGGAGCGGACTGCTGGTAGTTGTTGCCCCCGCCTTGTTGGTCGCCCTGTTGTGGACGGCCGCCGAGCAGTTGCATGGTGCCTTGCATGTCGACCACGATTTCAGTGGTGTAACGCTTGATACCGTCTTTTTCCCACTCGCGGGTTTGCAGCTTGCCTTCGATGTAGACCTGCGAACCTTTACGCAGGTATTCGCCGGCGATTTCGGCAACCTTGCCGAACATCGAAACACGGTGCCATTCGGTCTTCTCGACCTTCTGACCGGTTTGCTTGTCGGTCCACTGTTCGCTGGTCGCCAGACTCAGGTTGGTCACGGCGTTACCGTTAGGCAAGTAGCGAACTTCGGGATCCTGGCCGCAAGTACCGACCAATATGACTTTGTTAACCCCACGGGCCATAACGTTCTCCTAGGCTACGCACGCTGCCTCGGGCGGGTTGTTCACCAGGCGCTCGAGGGTGGTGCGATCCAATAGTTCTGTGTCCAATTTGATGTAAATCGCCGCTTCGTCTGCAACGATCACTGCATCTGTTACCCCTACGACGGCCTTGAGGCGCTCGACCAGACCCGCTTCGCGGATCGCCTCGGCCGACAACGGCAAGCGCAGACTCGTCACGTAGGGAGGTTCGCGCATGGTAACAGCAAAGGCTAGCCAAAGTGCAGCCAGGCCGGCGCATCCAAGGAACACAACCGACAAACCGCCATGCTGGAAAAGCCAGCCTCCGAGGATGCCACCGAGCGCCGAACCCAGGAACTGGCTGGTGGAATAAACCCCCATCGCAGTGCCTTTGCCGCCCGCCGGTGAAACCTTGCTGATCAGCGACGGCAAGGAAGCTTCCAGCAAATTGAACGCGGTAAAGAACACCACCGTCCCGATCACCAGAGCCCGCAAGCTGTCACCGAACTGCCAGAAGAATAGCTCAGTGAGCATCAGCGTCGCGACGGCGCCCAATAAAACTCGTTTCATTTTGCGTTTCTTCTCGCCGTAGATGATGAACGGGATCATGGCGAAGAAGGAGATCAGCAGCGCGGTCAGGTAGACCCACCAGTGCTGTTCTTTGGGCAACCCGGCTTTTTCGACCAGGGCCAAGGGCAATGCAACGAAGCTCGACATCAACATCGCATGTAACACAAATATGCCCAGGTCCAGGCGCAGCAGGTCCGGGTGTTTGAGTGTCGGCAGCAGAGCCTGGCGCGCGACGCCGGATTCGCGATGCTGCAACGGCCCGGTGGATTTCGGCACCATGAACATCACGATCACGATGCCGAACAGCGCCATGCCGCCGGTGGCGAGGAACAGTCCGGACAGTCCGAAGGCGCGGGTCAGTAACGGCCCTACCACCATGGCGACGGCGAACGACAGACCGATCGTCATGCCGATCATGGCCATGGCTTTGGTCCGGTGCTGCTCGCGGGTCAGGTCTGACAGCAAGGCCATGACCGCTGCGGAAATCGCGCCGGCGCCTTGCAGGATGCGCCCGGCGATAACGCCCCAGATCGAATCGGCGTTGGCCGCCAGCACGCTGCCCAGGGCGAAGACGATCAGCCCCAGGTAAATCACCGGACGTCGGCCAATACGGTCGGAAATGATCCCGAACGGAATCTGGAAAAGCGCCTGGGTCAGGCCGTAAGCGCCAATCGCCAACCCGATAAGGGCCGGGGTCGCTCCCGCCAGATCCATCCCATAGGTCGCCAGTACCGGCAACACCATGAACATGCCAAGCATACGGAAGGCGAACACCAGGGCCAGACCGCTTGCTGCGCGGGTCTCACTGCCACTCATGCGTTCGCTGTGGGGATCGTGCATGGAAAAACCTCATGTGAACCGGCGGCGATTCTACCAGTCCCATCGATTGACGGGGTATATCGCGACGCTATGACGCGCATAGATGACGCAGTCTTCATGTAAGCCTGCGCACCCCGCATTTGATAGTGTGCATCCATCCAGTATTTGGCCGTATACTCCTACGTTTTCGACGCCCGCCGAGCGAGGCCACTTTGGACAAGATCCTGATTCGTGGGGCCCGAACCCACAACCTGAAGAACATCGACCTGACCCTGCCACGGGACAAACTGATCGTCATCACCGGCCTGTCCGGATCCGGCAAGTCTTCCCTGGCATTCGACACGCTGTACGCCGAAGGCCAGCGCCGCTATGTCGAATCGCTGTCGGCCTACGCCCGGCAGTTCCTGTCGATGATGGAAAAGCCTGACGTCGACACCATCGAAGGCCTGTCGCCAGCGATCTCCATCGAACAAAAGTCGACGTCGCATAACCCGCGTTCGACCGTCGGCACCATCACCGAAATCTACGACTACCTGCGCCTGCTCTACGCCCGCGTCGGTATTCCGCGCTGCCCGGATCACGACATTCCGCTGGAAGCCCAGACCGTCAGTCAGATGGTCGACCTGGTCCTCGCGCAACCGGAAGGCAGCAAGTTGATGTTGCTGGCGCCGGTGATTCGCGAGCGTAAAGGCGAGCATCTGTCGGTCTTCGAAGAACTGCGCGCCCAGGGTTTTGTGCGTGCGCGGGTCAACGGCCGGCTGTGCGAGCTCGACGAGTTGCCGAAGCTGGATAAACAGAAGAAGCATTCGATTGATGTTGTCGTCGACCGCTTCAAGGTCCGCGCCGATCTGCAACAGCGCCTGGCCGAATCCTTCGAGACCGCGCTGAAACTGGCGGACGGTATTGCGTTGGTGGCACCGATGGACGACGAGCCTGGCGAAGAGATCATCTTCTCCGCGCGCTTCGCCTGCCCGATCTGCGGCCATGCGATCAGCGAGCTGGAACCCAAGCTGTTCTCCTTCAACAACCCGGCCGGTGCCTGCCCGACGTGCGATGGCCTGGGGGTTAAACAATTCTTCGACATCAAGCGATTGGTGAATGGCGAACTGACCCTGGCCGAAGGTGCGATTCGCGGCTGGGACAGGCGCAACGTCTATTACTTCCAGATGCTCGGGTCGCTGGCGTCCCACTACAAGTTCAGCCTGGAAGTGCCGTTCAACGACCTGCCGGCCGATCAGCAGAAATTCATCCTGCACGGCAGCGGTTCGCAGAACGTCGACTTCAAGTACCTGAACGACCGTGGCGACATCGTCAAACGTTCGCACCCGTTCGAAGGCATCGTGCCGAATCTGGAACGCCGCTACCGCGAAACCGAGTCTGCCTCGGTGCGCGAAGAACTGGCGAAATTCCTCAGCACCCAGCCTTGCCCGGATTGCCGTGGCACGCGTCTGCGTCGTGAGGCGCGGCACGTCTGGGTGGGTGAGAAGACTTTGCCGGCGGTGACCAATCTGCCGATTGGCGATGCTTGCGAATATTTCGGCGTGTTGAAGCTGACGGGCCGTCGCGGCGAAATTGCCGACAAGATTCTCAAGGAAATCCGCGAGCGCCTGCAGTTCCTGGTTAACGTCGGTCTCGACTATTTGTCGCTGGATCGCAGCGCGGACACCTTGTCCGGCGGTGAGGCCCAACGGATTCGCCTGGCCAGCCAGATCGGCGCGGGCCTGGTGGGGGTTCTGTACATCCTCGACGAACCGTCGATTGGCCTGCACCAGCGAGACAACGACCGTTTGCTCGGCACCCTCAAGCACCTGCGCGACATCGGCAACACAGTGATCGTGGTCGAGCACGACGAAGATGCGATTCGTCTGGCGGACTACGTGGTCGACATCGGTCCTGGTGCCGGTGTGCACGGCGGGCATATCGTCGCCGAAGGTACGCCAGCCGAAGTCATGGCGCACCCGGACTCGCTGACCGGCAAGTACCTGTCGGGCCGCGTGAAGATTGCCGTGCCGGCCAAACGTACGCCGCGCAACAAGAAGATGACCCTGTCGCTTAAGGGCGCTCGCGGCAACAACCTGCGCAATGTCGATCTGGAAATTCCGCTGGGCCTGCTGACGTGCGTGACTGGCGTCTCCGGCTCGGGCAAATCGACGCTGATCAACAACACCCTGTTCCCGTTGAGCGCGACGGCACTCAACGGTGCAACGACCCTCGAAGCTGCCGCTCACGACAGCATCAAGGGCCTGGAGCATCTGGACAAGGTTGTGGACATCGACCAGAGCCCGATTGGTCGGACGCCGCGTTCCAACCCGGCAACTTACACCGGGCTGTTTACGCCGATTCGCGAACTCTTCGCCGGCGTGCCTGAGTCCCGCTCCCGTGGTTACGGCCCGGGGCGTTTCTCTTTCAACGTGAAGGGCGGGCGCTGCGAGGCTTGTCAGGGCGATGGCCTGATCAAGGTGGAAATGCACTTCCTGCCGGACATTTACGTGCCGTGCGACGTGTGCAAGAGCAAGCGCTACAACCGCGAAACCCTGGAAATCAAGTACAAGGGCAAGAACATCCACGAAACCCTCGAGATGACCATTGAGGAAGCGCGGGTGTTCTTCGACGCGGTGCCAGCCCTGGCGCGCAAGCTTCAGACGCTGATGGATGTCGGTCTGTCGTACATCAAGCTTGGTCAATCCGCGACGACGCTGTCCGGCGGTGAAGCCCAGCGGGTGAAACTGTCCCGCGAGCTGTCCAAGCGTGATACGGGCAAGACCCTGTACATCCTCGATGAGCCGACCACCGGCCTGCACTTCGCGGATATCCAGCAATTGCTCGACGTGCTGCATCGCCTGCGCGACCACGGCAACACGGTGGTGGTGATCGAGCACAACCTGGACGTGATCAAGACTGCCGACTGGTTGGTGGATCTTGGGCCGGAAGGCGGCTCCAAAGGCGGGCAGATCATTGCGGTCGGTACGCCGGAAGAAGTCTCGGAGATGAAGCAGTCGCACACCGGCTTCTACCTCAAGCCGCTACTGGCTCGCGACAAGGCCTGATCCAGGCCCATGAAAAAGCCCCTGTCACTTTGTCGGTGACAGGGGCTTTTTTGTATCCGGGGGTTTTTCCGGGAATCAAAACTGCGATTGCAGGTAATTCTCCAGACCGATCAATTTGATCAGACCCAACTGCTTCTCCAGCCAGTAGGTGTGATCTTCTTCGGTATCGTTCAACTGAATGCGCAGAATCTCGCGGCTGACGTAGTCCTTGTGCAACTCGCAGAGCTCGATGCCCTTGCAGAGTGCGGCGCGGACCTTGTATTCCAGTCGCAGGTCGGCAGCGAGCATGTCAGGCACTGTGGTGCCCACATCCAGGTCGTCCGGACGCATGCGCGGCGTGCCTTCGAGCATCAGGATGCGACGCATCAAAGCGTCCGCGTGCTGAGCTTCTTCTTCCATCTCGTGGTTGATACGTTCGTAGAGCTCGGTGAAACCCCAGTCCTCGTACATCCGCGAATGGATGAAATATTGATCACGCGCCGCCAGTTCGCCGGTCAGCAACGTGTTGAGGTAATCGATTACGTCTGGGTGGCCTTGCATCGCCCTACATCTCCCTGCTTGAAAGTCTGTAGTTTGAACCAAGGAGACTGTTTGGTCACGCCGAATGCCCGATAAAAGCGAAGATATTCTGAGAAAAGTGGTTTAAATAACGCAAAAACCGCCCAAATGAGGGCGGTTCTGCTTCTCGTTTAGACTTAGTTAAGCTGTACGCCCAACGCCTTTGCGATTGCTTCTCCGTACGCAGGGTCGGCGCGGAAGAAATGTTGCAATTGACGATCTACCACATCGCTGGAAACCCCGGCCATCGCGCCGGCAATGTTGTTGATCAGCAGGGTCTTCTGCTCATCACTCATCAGGCGGAACAGCGCACCGGCGTGGCTGTAGTAATCGGTATCTTCGCGGTGATCGTAGCGATCCGCCGCACCACTCAGCGCCAATGCAGGTTCGGCGTAACGAGGCGCTTGCTTTGGCGACTCCACGTAGCTGTTTGGCTCGTAGTTCGGCGCCGCACCACCATTGCTGCCGAATGCCATCGAACCGTCGCGCTGGTAGGTATTGACCTGATTGCGCGGAGCATTCACCGGCAGTTGCTGGTGATTGGTGCCGACACGGTAGCGGTGTGCATCAGCGTAAGCGAACACACGGCCTTGCAGCATGCGATCCGGCGACAGACCAACACCCGGGACCATGTTGCTCGGACCGAATGCCGCTTGCTCCACTTCAGCGAAATAGTTCTGCGGATTGCGGTTGAGCTCCAGCTCACCGACTTCGATCAACGGGAATTCTTTCTGCGACCAGGTCTTGGTCACGTCGAACGGGTTCTCGTAGTGCGCCGCGGCCTGGGCTTCGGTCATGACCTGAATGCACACGCGCCATTTCGGGAAGTCACCGCGCTCGATCGCACCGAACAGATCCCGCTGGGCGTAATCCGGGTCGGTACCGGCCAGGCGTGCAGCGTCTGCCGGCGCAAGGTTCTTGATCCCTTGCTGGGTCTTGTAGTGCCATTTCACCCAGTGACGCTCGCCCACGGCGTTGATCAGGCTGTAAGTGTGGCTGCCGAAGCCGTGCATGTGACGGTAGCCGTCAGGGATGCCGCGGTCCGAGAACAGGATAGTGACCTGGTGCAGCGCCTCTGGAGAGTGCGACCAGAAGTCCCACATCATCTGAGCGCTTTTCAGGTTGCTTTGCGGCAGGCGTTTTTGGGTGTGGATAAAGTCAGGGAATTTCAGTGGATCGCGAATAAAGAACACTGGCGTGTTGTTGCCAACGATGTCCCAGTTACCTTCTTCGGTGTAGAACTTGAGCGCGAAGCCGCGAGGATCGCGCTCGGTATCCGCCGAACCGCGCTCACCACCTACGGTGGAAAACCGCAGGAAGGTAGGTGTTTGCTTGCCAACGGATTCGAACAGCTTGGCGCTGGTGTATTGAGTGATGTCGCGAGTGACGGTGAACGTGCCGTAAGCGCCCGAACCTTTGGCGTGTACGCGACGCTCAGGAATGTTTTCACGGTTGAAGTGGGCAAGCTTCTCGATCAGATGAAAATCGTCGAGCAGCAGCGGACCACGAGGGCCGGCGGAGCGGGAATTCTGGTTGTCGGCGACAGGAGCGCCACTGGCGGTCGTAAGCGTTTTGTTTTGGCTCATGCGATCTTCTTCCTCTGTCAGTTTTGGAACTGCCGGCTAATCGGCTTGGGACGGAGTATTGACCATTCATCAGGAAGGCTACAAATTCATTAATTTGTAGTGATCAATAGAAAAATACTACCAACGAAACCCGTTCGCATCATGACGGTAGAGACCGCGGTGAAGCTTGTATAAACAGCGCGTTTCTTACAGGCACAAAAAACCGGGCACTAGGCCCGGTTCTTCGTTTCAGACTGACGTCTTACTCAGCGGATACTGCTTCACCGCCAACTGGACGATCAACCAACTCGACGTACGCCATAGGCGCGTTGTCGCCAGTGCGGAAGCCGCACTTGAGGATGCGCAGGTAGCCACCCTCACGGGTAGCGTAACGCTTGCCCAGGTCGTTGAAGAGCTTACCAACGATAGCTTT
>NZ_JBIUXZ010000014.1:0-126801 GCF_044744265.1 Pseudomonas sp. NPDC087342 | reverse complement strand
AGCAGGTGCAGGACGCTGCCACAGCCCCAGCGGGTCAAGCTGGGCTGCCTGGTGGCCACGCATACGGTAGGCCTGGATCAATCGCAGCACTTCAACTTGCTTCTTCTCGTGCTCACTGCTCACGCTGCCGGCGGAAACCGGTTGTGCGCGGCGCTGGTTCTTTGCCAGCAAGACGAAATGATCGCGAATTGTGGAGTGCGAAACATCGGTGGCAGTGTTGCCGTCAGCAGGCAACTTCTGAAAGTAGGTGCGCCACTCTTCTGGCACAGCGTTAGGGTCGTGCAGGTAGAGCTCATAGAGCTCTTCCACATAGGCAGCGTTACTACCGGATAGGTAGGCGCTGTTCCACATGCGCTGCATCACGCTTTCTTGCATGCTTGGTCACCCTCGGTTAGGGGAACACCACCGGCGTCGACACCGAGCAAACTTGCAGAAGTCCGAATGCAGCGACTAAAACAAGCCACTTAGGATCACGCTGATAGTCCGGGTACCAGCCCGGATGCCCCTGCTTGTCTCATTTCTTCAAAATACGAGCGGCAGCTTTATGGGCTACTGCTCAGGTTAAAACTACGGCGCCGGTTGAAGCCTGCGCCGTAGCATCTACGGGTACAGCGGTCCTGCAATTACAGCCTGAATCACACGCCGCTTTGCAGCAGCATGTTACGTACGTGTCCGATGGCCTTAGTCGGGTTCAGGCCTTTCGGGCAGACGTTGACGCAGTTCATGATCCCGCGGCAGCGGAATACGCTGAACGGGTCATCCAGCGAAGACAGACGCTCGGCAGTCTTGGTGTCACGGCTGTCTGCCAGGAAGCGGTACGCTTGCATCATCGCAGCAGGACCCAGTAACTAGTCCGCGTTCCACCAGAAGGACGGGCAAGAGGTCGAGCAGCAAGCGCACAGGATGCACTCGTACAGACCGTCGAGCTTTTCACGCTCTTCAGGGGACTGCAGACGCTCGATGGCCGGAGCCGGCGTGTCGTTCTGCAGGAATGGCTTCACCTTCTCGTATTGCTTGTAGAAGATGCTCATATCGACGACCAGGTCACGGATAACCGGCAAACCTGGCAGAGGACGAACGATCAGCTTGTTACCTTTTACGACAGCGGACAGCGGCGTGACGCATGCCAGGCCGTTTTTGCCGTTGATGTTCATGCCGTCGGAACCGCAAACGCCTTCACGGCAAGAGCGGCGATAGGAGAAACCTTCGTCCTGCTCTTTGATCAGGGCCAGCACGTCCAGCACCATCAGGTCTTTACCACCGGTATCGACCTGGAATTCCTGCATGAACGGCGCGGCGTCCTGTTCAGGGTTGTTGCGATTATCACTGACTTTCAACATGGCAGCCACCCTTAATAAGTCCGAATCTTAGGTTCAAAAGTCGGAACAGTCTTCGGCGAGAAGTTCACGGCACGCTTGGTTACGCGCTTGTCACCCGGGAAGTACAGGGTGTGGCACAGCCAGTTTTCGTCGTCGCGGTCTTCGTAGTCTTCACGGGCGTGAGCGCCGCGGGACTCTTTGCGGATTTCTGCAGCGATGGCAGTGGCTTCGGCCACTTCCAGCAGGTTTTGCAGTTCCAGCGCTTCGATACGAGCGGTGTTGAACGCCTGGCTCTTGTCGTTGATCTTGACGTTGGCGATACGGCCACGCAGGTCAGCGAGCTGGGCAATGCCTTTCTGCATGTATTCGCCGGTACGGAACACACCGAAGTAGTTCTGCATGCAGCTTTGCAGTTCTTTACGCAGGGTAGCGACGTCTTCGCCTTCGGTCCGCGCGTTCAGGCCGTCGAGGCGTGCCAGGGCAGCGTCGATGTCGGACTGACGTGGGCGAGCGTAGTCGACGCCTTCTTTCAGGGTCTGCTCCAGGAACAGGCCGGCGGCACGACCGAATACCACCAGGTCGAGCAGCGAGTTGCCGCCCAGACGGTTGGCACCGTGAACCGATACGCAAGCCACTTCGCCTACGGCGAACAGGCCAGGAATGATCTGGTCAACGCCTTCAGCGTCCTGGGTGATTGCCTGACCATGAATGTTGGTCGGCACGCCGCCCATCATATAGTGGCAGGTTGGAACGACCGGAATCGGCGACACGGCTGGATCGACGTGGGCGAAGGTTTTGGACAGTTCCATGATGCCTGGCAGACGGCTGTGCAGAACTTCTTCACCGAGGTGATCGAGTTTCAGCATTACGTGGTCGCCATCCGGACCGCAACCGTTGCCGGCGATGATTTCTTTAACCATCGAGCGAGCAACTACGTCACGACCAGCCAGGTCTTTCGCGTTCGGAGCATAACGCTCCATGAAACGCTCGCCGTGCTTGTTGATCAGGTAACCGCCTTCACCGCGGCAACCTTCTGTAACCAGTACACCGGCGCCGGCGATGCCGGTCGGGTGGAACTGCCACATTTCAATGTCTTGTACCGGCACGCCAGCACGCAGAGCCATGCCGACGCCGTCACCGGTGTTGATCAGGGCATTGGTGGTGGACGAGTAGATACGGCCTGCACCGCCGGTCGCCAACACAGTAGCGTTCGCACGGACGTAGGAGGTTTCGCCGGTTTCGATGCAGATGACGATCATGCCGACAAAGGCGCCGTCTTCGTTCTTAACCAGGTCGACGCCATAGTATTCGTTGAGGAATACGGTGCCGGCCTTCAGGTTGGCCTGGTACAGGGTGTGCAGCAGTGCGTGACCGGTACGGTCGGCAGCGGCGCAAGTACGGGCAGCCTGGCCACCTTTACCGAAGTCTTTCGACTGACCGCCGAACGGACGCTGATAAATGCGGCCCTGTTCGGTACGGGAGAACGGCAAGCCCATGTGCTCGAGCTCGAAAACCGCTTCCGGGCCTACGGAACACATGTATTCGATAGCGTCCTGGTCACCGATATAGTCGGAACCCTTGACGGTATCGTACATGTGCCAGCGCCAGTCATCGTTCGGATCAGCGGACGCGATGGCACAGGTGATGCCACCCTGTGCGGATACGGTGTGCGAGCGAGTCGGGAAAACCTTGGTTACCACGGCAGTCTTGTGACCACCTTGTGCCAGCTGCAGGGCAGCGCGCATGCCGGCACCGCCGCCGCCAACGATGATGGCGTCGAACGAAAGCGTATTAACTGTAGTAGACATGAATCAGATACCCCAAAGAATCTGCACACCCCAGACGAAGTAGGCGAACATCGCAACGCCGCATACTGCCTGGAAGAGGAAACGTATCGCAGTGGCGGACTTGCCGAACGCCATTGGCGTCAGGTAGTCGGTCGCGATGGTCCACATGCCGACCCAGGCGTGAGCGCCGAGGGCAACGAGGGCCAGGAGACTGAAGATACGCATCCAGTTGCTTGCGAACAGTTCATGCCATTGGGCGTAGCCGATGCCTGGGTGGGCAACGACGTATCCGATCAGGAAAATGAAATAAGCCGCGAGAACGACCGCAGACACACGTTGTGCCATCCAGTCATAGAGGCCCGAACGGGACAGGTTCGTGACGTTAGTTACCATATCCAAACTCCTGCCAGAACGATTACCACCACGGAAACGGCGATAACGATTTTCGAGCCCAGTTTGCCGCCTTCAAGCGTCTCACCGATGCCCATGTCCATGATCAAGTGGCGCACACCGGCAACCAAGTGATACAGCAAGGCGGACAGGATGCCCCAAATCACTAGCTTGGCTAGCGGACTGGTCAGACACGCTTTCACCTGACCGAAGCCTTCTTCTGAGCTCAGCGATTTGTCCAATGCATAAAGCATGATGGCCAGGCTGACAAAGAGAATGACACCGGAGATTCGGTGAAGAATGGACGTGTAAGCAGTGACTGGGAGTTTGATGGTCCTTAGGTCTAGGTTTACAGGTCGTTGGCTATTCACGGCTTTTTTTCACACTGAAGAGCCCCTAACAATCAGGGCAAAGTTGTTGGGGAGTGCACTGGTCAGGTACCCACCACCCAGGGAGTGCGACCCCCAGCAAAGCAGGCCCAAAAGCCCCTGGCGGTCGGAGGCCGAGTATAGACAGTTAGGCTACTAATGACAACGCAATCACCTTCCCCTAATAGCTCATTGCACAAGTCGGATAAAAGGCGTAAATGGCAGGTAATTTCGAGGAAAAAGTCCGGTTAAAGCCTTCTGGAGCAAGACTTTAGGCAAATTGACATTCGAATTTATCTCACTATAGTGGTGCGGGCCCTGCGTGGGGGGTCTGTCTGATGATTTCAAGCATAAATAGGATGCAACATGGCTGACAAAAAAGCGCAGTTGATCATCGAGGGCGCAGCCCCCGTCGAGCTGCCCATTTTAACCGGCACCGTTGGTCCCGATGTAATTGATGTTCGGGGCCTGACGGCCACGGGCCGTTTCACCTTTGACCCTGGCTTCATGTCGACCGCCTCTTGCGAGTCGAAGATCACCTATATCGACGGCGACAACGGCATCCTGCTGCACCGCGGCTACCCGATTGAACAGCTGGCTGAAAAGTCGGACTACCTGGAAACCTGCTATCTGCTGCTCAACGGCGAATTGCCGACCGCAGAACAGAAGGCCCAGTTCGTCAGCACCGTGAAGAACCACACGATGGTCCACGAGCAGTTGAAGACCTTCTTCAACGGCTTCCGTCGCGACGCCCACCCAATGGCCGTCATGTGCGGTGTAGTCGGCGCCCTCTCGGCCTTCTACCACGACTCCCTCGACATCAATAACCCGCAGCATCGCGAAATCTCCGCGATCCGCCTGGTTGCCAAGATGCCGACTCTGGCAGCGATGGTTTACAAGTACTCCATGGGTCAACCCATGATGTACCCGCGCAACGACCTGACGTACGCGGAAAACTTCCTGCACATGATGTTCAACACCCCGTGCGAGATCAAACCGATCAGCCCGGTACTCGCCAAGGCAATGGACCGGATCTTCATCCTCCATGCCGACCACGAGCAAAACGCTTCGACTTCGACCGTACGCCTGGCAGGTTCTTCGGGTGCCAACCCGTTCGCCTGTATCGCCGCCGGTATCGCTGCACTGTGGGGCCCTGCCCACGGCGGCGCGAACGAAGCTGTCCTGACCATGCTGGACGAGATTGGCGATGTGTCGAACATCGACAAGTTTATCGCCAAGGCCAAGGACAAGAACGATCCGTTCAAACTGATGGGCTTCGGTCACCGGGTTTACAAAAACCGCGACCCACGCGCTACCGTCATGAAGCAGACCTGTGACGAAGTACTGAAGGAACTGGGGATCAACAACGATCCGCAACTTGAACTGGCCATGCGCCTGGAAGAGATCGCCCTGACCGATCCTTACTTCATCGAGCGTTCGCTGTATCCGAACGTCGACTTCTACTCGGGGATTATCCTCAAGGCGATCGGCATTCCGACCAGCATGTTCACCGTGATCTTCGCTTTGGCGCGGACTGTCGGCTGGATCTCCCACTGGAAAGAGATGCTCTCCAGCCCGTACAAGATTGGCCGTCCGCGCCAGTTGTACACTGGCTATGAGTCGCGTGACATTACCAAGCTGGAAGACCGCAAATAAGACCTGTCTTGCGATAACGTCTTAAAGTTGTACCGGGAACGGCCTCTATTTATATAGGGGCCGTTTTTGTTTGTGCGGTCTTTGTGGTCTCAGCGGCCTGTGGGCCGACTGGTTTTTTGGTTGGGTGTATATCCGTTGCTGCGGTGATGGCGGCTGGCGGTTTCGCTCTTACAGCGAGTCCCTTTTTCAAACGCCAAAAAGGAACCAAAAGGCTTCGCCCCGGCGTACGGCACCTCGCTTCGCTCGATGTACCCTCGCTACGGTGCCCATCAGGGGGCATCGCCTACGGTCTGCTTCGCGACGACCTCCTCTCGATGTGTGCGGCTTCGCCGCACGGCGCTACGCGCCTACCCCCCTGATGAACACCTACGCTCGGCCTGCCGAAGGGGCGAGAGATCAAGGTCAAGGTCAAGGTCAAGGTCAAGGTCAAGGTCAAGGTCAAGGTCAAGGTCAAGGTCAAGGTCAACATCAAAATCAACGTCAAAAGCCACAGCCACAGCCACAGCCACAGCCTCAGCCACAGCCACAGCCACAGCCACAGCCACAGCCACAGTAATATCCGGGGTTGGGCCCGAATCAAAAGATCGTAGCCTTCGGCAACTCAGGTATCAGTACCTCAGAAAGAAATGAGTCGACCACCAGGCCCTCTTCGCGGGCAAGCCTCGCTCCTACAGGGAGCGGCTCACACCACCCGCTTCTCACCACTCAACAGGCCGAGCGTTAGCTCGCCTGCAGCTTTTGATCTTGCTGTGCCCGCCCCTTCGGGAGGCTGAGTGGAGGTGTTCATCTGGGGGTGGGCGCGTAGCGCCGTGCGGCGAAGCCGCACACATCGAGAGGAGGTCGAAGCGAAGCCGACCGTAGGCGATGCCCCCAGATGAATACCGGAACGAAGGAACGCCGAGCCTAAGCGAGGGGCCGGACGCTCGGGGCGAGCCTTTTTTTGCTTACTTTTTTTTGGCGTTTGAAAAAAAAGTGAGTCGCCGTAAGGGCGAAACCCTAAGCCGCCGTTACCGCAGAAACGGATATGTACACCATCAAAAAATACGATCAACCCGAAGGACGCCTTCGCGGGCAAGCCTCGCTCCTACAAAAGCAAAGTCCAAAAGCCGAAGCCAAAGCCAAAGCCAAAGCCAAAGCCAAAGCCAAAGCCAAAGCCAAAAAAAATACCCCGATCTCTCGACCGGGGCATTTCCATTCAACGCAGCTTATATATAAAAGCCAGAAGCCTTAGTGCGAAACCGCCCCACTCGCCCCCAACCCCGTCTGCGAACGCACAAATTGAGGGAAAAACAACGCCCGCTCATTGTCAGCCGCAGCAGACTTATCAGTAATCGAGAAAAACCAAATCCCGATGAACGCAATCGCCATCGAAAACAGCGCCGGATACTCATACGGGAAGATCGCCTTCTCGTGATGCAGAATCTGCACCCAAATGGTCGGCCCAAGCACCATCAAGCCCACGGCACTGATCAACCCCAACCAGCCACCGATCATCGCCCCACGAGTAGTCAGCTTCTTCCAATACATCGAAAGCAACAGCACCGGGAAGTTACAGCTCGCCGCGATGGAGAACGCCAAACCAACCATGAACGCAATGTTCTGGCTTTCGAACAAAATACCCAAGCCAATCGCCAACACACCCAATGCGATGGTGGTGATTTTCGAAACGCGGATCTCATCCTTGTCGTTGGCCTTGCCCTTCTTGATCACACTGGCATACAGGTCGTGAGACACCGCCGTAGCACCCGCCAGGGTCAAACCCGCCACAACCGCCAGAATGGTCGCGAACGCTACCGCCGAGATGAAGCCCAGGAAAATACTGCCACCCACCGCGTTGGCCAGGTGCACCGCCGCCATGTTGTTACCGCCCAACAGCGCGCCAGCAGCATCTTTGAAGGCAGGATTAGTGCTGACCAACAGGATCGCGCCGAAGCCGATGATGAAAGTCAGGATATAGAAGTAGCCGATGAAGCCAGTGGCATACAGCACGCTCTTACGTGCTTCTTTCGCGTCACTCACGGTGAAGAAGCGCATCAGGATGTGCGGCAGGCCAGCGGTACCGAACATCAGTGCCAGGCCCAGCGAGAACGCCGAAACCGGATCTTTCACCAGCCCGCCCGGGCTCATGATCGCCTCACCTTTAGGGTGAACCTTGATCGCCTCGGAGAACAGCAGGCTGAAGTCGAAGTTGACGTGCTTCATCACCATCAGCGCCATGAACGAGGCACCGGACAGCAGCAACACGGCCTTGATGATCTGCACCCAAGTGGTCGCCAGCATGCCGCCGAACAACACGTACATGCACATCAGGATACCGACCAGGATCACTGCAACGTAGTAGTCGAGGCCGAACAGCAGCTGGATCAGCTTGCCGGCACCGACCATTTGCGCGATCAGGTAGAAAGCCACGACCACCAGCGAACCGCAAGCGGACAGCGTGCGGATCTGAGTTTGCCCGAGGCGGTAGGACGCCACGTCGGCAAAGGTGTATTTACCCAGGTTACGCAGGCGCTCGGCGATCAGGAACAGGATGATCGGCCAGCCCACCAGGAAGCCGATCGAGTAGATCAGGCCGTCATAGCCGGAGGTGAACACCAGGGCGGAAATACCCAGGAAGGACGCCGCAGACATGTAGTCGCCAGCAATCGCCAGACCGTTCTGGAAACCGGTGATCTTGCCGCCAGCTGCGTAATAGTCAGCCGCCGAGTTATTGCGCTTGGAGGCCCAGTAGGTGATGCACAGGGTCAGGCCAACGAACGCGACGAACATAAGGATCGCGGAAACATTGAGAGGTTGTTTGTGCACTTCGCCGGTCAGGGCTTCAGCCGCCCAGGCGCCAGGTGCAAAGGCTGCGATGCTCAATAGAGCCATTAGACGCCGGATCATTGCTGAGCCTCCTTGAGAATCGCATTGTTCAGGTCGTCGAATTCGCCATTGGCGCGTCGTACATAGATTGCAGTCAGGACAAAGGCCGAAATAATCAGCCCGACACCAATCGGTATCCCCCAGGTAATCGAAGACTCAGGACTGATTTTCGCCCCGAGAATATGCGGCCCGTAAGCAATCAAAAGGATGAATCCGGAATAGAGCCCAAGCATGATCGCCGAAAGAATCCAGGCGAACTTTTCTCGCTTTCTGACCAGCTCCTTGAAGCGCGGGCTGTTTTGAATCGAGAGGTAAATGCTGTCGTTCATTGTTTTTATCCTCGCAGCACAGATTATTGTTAGAACGTAGCCACTTTATGCGGCTGCGGGATGGGTTCCAGACGACCTTAGTATTAGAACGACATGACAGAATCGCCAATTTCTGGAACAAAATAATTAGCTAGCTTTGTACCTGTAGGAGCAAGGCTTGCCCGCGATGGCGATCGCCAGGATGCCATCGCGGGCAAGCCTTGCTCCTACAGGAATGCAAAAGGCCCCTTGGCAGTTGTGCCAAGGGGCCTTTAGAGGTACTGACTAGACGCTTGCGATCAAATCACTTGGTCCATTCGGCAACGCGGTCCGGGTGTTTAGCCACCCAATCCTTTGCAGCGGCTTCAGGTTTGGCACCATCCTGGATGGCCAGCATGACTTCGCCGATTTCGTCTTTCGACGCCCACTGGAAGTTTTTCAGGAACTTGGCCACTTCCGGTGCTTTGGTCGCCAGTTCTTTGCTGCCGATGCTGTTTACGGTTTCAGCAGCGCCATATACGCCTTTCGGGTCGTCGAGGAAGCGCAGCTTCCACTTCGCGAACATCCAGTGCGGCACCCAACCGGTGACGGCGATGGATTCGTTTTTCTTCTCGGCGCGGGTCAGCTCGGCAATCATGCCGGCGCCAGAACTGGCCTTGAGGGTGTAGTTGCTCAGGCCGTAATCCTTGATCGCCTGATCAGTCTTGAGCATCACGCCCGAACCGGCGTCGATGCCCACGATGCGGCCCTTGAAGCTGTCATCGGTTTTCAGATCGTCGATGGTCTTGGCTTTCACGTATTCCGGCACGATCAGGCCGATTTTTGCGTCCTTGAAGTTCGGGCCGTAATCGACGACCTGATCCTTGTTCTTGGTCCAGTATTCGCCGTGGGTCACGGGCAGCCACGCGGAGAGCATGGCGTCGAGTTTGCCGGTGGCCACGCCCTGCCACATGATCCCGGTGGCGACGGCTTGCAGCTTCACGTCATAACCGAGTTTCTGCTTGATCACTTCGGCGGCCACGTGAGTGGTCGCAACGCTGTCGGACCAACCGTCAACGTAACCGATGCTCAGGGTTTTGCTCTCGGCATTGGCGAATGTGGAGCCAATCGCAAGTACCAGAGCGGCACTCGCGCCTAAAAGTCGTCGCATCTTCATCGTTACTTCCCCGAAAGTGCTGCGCCCGACGGATGCCGAGCGGCGTCAACGTATTGTTATGGTGCGAAGCGCCCCATCACGCCTCACCGCAAACTCGTTCGATCGTCAGCGTGATTTAGCAATGAGAACACTGACGCCTCGATAATCAACCTCACGACATCAGCGACCTGTGCTGCCAGCGACCTCAAGGCATCGAGAAACGACATCAGAACGCCATTAATCGTGAGCGCCCTAAACAACCCGTCCGATCCGCCCGAACTTTGCATGTCAAAATCATGCAGGCCACCAAGCCCGGGGCAAATGCAGGTAACATGCGCGCCTTTGCTCCCAGACGGCCTGACCATGCCCGCGACATCACGCTTTCCTTTTTTGGCTTATCTTTTCGCCTGCCTGCTCGGGCTGTTTGCCCTTGGTGGTTTCTGGTACGGCCTCGGTAAACCGGTGATCCTGCCGGACGTCGCCAGCGCCACGCACAAGTTGCAATGCGCCTCCTACACCCCGTTCGACAAGGACCAATCGCCGTTCGACCAGCCGTTCAAGTTGCGCCCGGAGCGCATGGACGCCGACCTCGCGCTGCTGTCCAAAAGCTTCGAATGCATCCGCACCTACTCCATGACCGGCCTCGAGGCCCTGCCCGACCTGGCGCGCAAGCACGGTTTGAAGTTGATGATCGGCGCCTGGGTCAACAGCAATCCGGTGGACACCGCCAAGGAAGTCGACCTGCTGATTGCCTCCGCCAACGCCAACCCGGACGTAGTGACCTCGGTGATCGTCGGCAACGAAGCCTTGCTGCGCAAGGAAGTCACTGGCGCACAGCTGGCGAAGCTGATTAATCAGGTCAAAGGCCAGATCAAACAGCCTGTCACCTATGCCGACGTGTGGGAGTTTTGGCTCAAACACCCGGAAGTCGCCCCGGCGGTGGATTTCCTGACCATTCATTTGCTGCCGTACTGGGAAGATGATCCGTCGAACATCGACGCCGCCCTGCAACACGTGGCCGAAGTGCGCCAGGTGTTCGGCAACAAATTTGCGCCCAAGGATGTGTTGATCGGCGAAACCGGCTGGCCGAGCGAAGGCCGCCAGCGTGAAACCGCGCTGCCGAGCCGGGTCAACGAGGCCAAGTTCATCCGTGGTTTTGTCGCCATGGCCGAGCAGCAAGGCTGGCATTACAACCTGATCGAAGCTTTTGACCAGCCGTGGAAACGTGCCAGTGAGGGTGCGGTCGGTGGGTATTGGGGGCTGTTCGATGCCGATCGCCAGGACAAAGGCGTGTTGGCCGGTCCGGTATCGAACGTTCCTTATTGGTCGCAATGGCTGGCGGTGGGTGGCTTGATCTTCCTCGGCACGTTGCTTCTGGGCGGTCGGGTTCGCAGCACCCGCGCCGCGTTGGTGCTGCCGCTGCTGGGCGCACTGGCGGCCTGCTCGATCGGGGCGTGGGGCGATCTGGCGCGGGTGACCACCCGATTTGCCAGTGAATGGTTGTGGGTCGGTTTGCTGACGGCGTTGAATCTGCTGGTGCTGGCGCATGCCGCGCTGACGTTGAGCGCTCGCACCGGCTGGCGTGAACGCGCCTTTAACGTGCTGGAACGTCGGGCGGGTTGGCTGGTGGCAGCCGCAGGCTTTGCGGCGGCGGTGATGATGCTGGAACTGGTGTTCGACCCGCGTTATCGCAGTTTCCCGAGCGTCGCGTTTATCCTGCCGGCGCTGGTGTACCTGTGCCGTCCGGTGAATGTGCCGCGTCGGGAGATTGCCTTGCTGACCTTCATCATCGGTGCCGGCATTGCGCCGCAGCTGTTCCGTGAAGGGTTGCAGAACCAGCAGGCCTGGGGTTGGGCGCTGGTGAGTGTGTTGATGGTGGCTGCGTTGTGGCGTTGCTTGCGGGTTCGTAAAGGCTGATCTTTAGCGCTGCTGCCGGCCTCTTCGCGGGCAAGCCTCGCTCCTACAGTGTTACGCCGTTCACAAATGATGTGTACGACAAAAATCTGTAGGAGCGAGGCTTGCCCGCGAAGACTGTCTGTCAGGCGCTACGCGACGCCCGGACCAACCGCAATGCCGCAATCACCACCGCAAACACTGCCAACGTCGTGTTGTACAACGCCAACGCCGGGAACCCCAGCACCAACGCCAACACCGCCAGCCACCACCCTGCCCGGCCCGGTACGACAAAACCGATCACTGCTGCGGCCAATGCGCCCCAACCCAACACCTTGAAGTGAATCATCAGCCCGAGGTTCGACCGAACCTGGCATTCCCAGCGGCTCGCCTCGTCCACGCAGAGGCCGACCCATTGCGCATCCTCCATGAAGCCATAACGCGCGCCATAACTGGCGGCCAGCCATAAAGGCAGCAAAACAAGCAGCAGAATCACGGGCAGACGGCGGGACATGAAGCACTCCAATAGACGAAAACGGCCGCCAGCTTAATCGCCCGGCGGCCTTATACAAGCGTTAACAACAGTTAACTGGGCAACGAATCGCTGCAAAGTGTATCGTCCAGCTACTATTACTCCGAATTTAGCCCTGATTGGTGCCGACCCATGGCACTTTGGCGCAAACCCCGTGGTCATAGCCTGCGAACTTCATTCGGCACCTTTCTCTAAGGGATCTAGTCATGCTCCGTTCCTTGCGCTTCGCCGCCCTGTTTGGCGGCCTTATTTTGAGTGCGTCCGCACTGGCGGTCGATATCGACGCCGCCAGCTATGGCTACCCCTTGACCAACCCGTTCGAGGCAACGATTGCCACGACTCCACCGGAGTTGCGCCCGGAGTTGCCGGCCAACGAAGACATCAATCAGCAAGACCGCAGCGTGCGGTTGCGCCCGGAGCGTGAATTCAGCCTGCCAGACAACTTCTGGCCGGTGAAGAAACTCACCTACCGCATTGCGACCCAGGATCACGCCGCCCCGCTGATTTTCCTGATCGCCGGCACCGGCGCGCGCTATGACAGCAGCCTCAACGAATACCTGAAAAAGCTCTACTACAAGGCTGGCTACCACGTCGTGCAGTTGTCATCGCCGACCAGCTTTGACTTCATGAGCGCCGCTTCACGTTTCGCCACGCCCGGTATTACCAAGGAAGACGCCGAAGACATGTACCGGGTGATGCAGGCCGTACGGGCGCAAAACCCGAAAACGCCAGTCACCGAGTACTACCTGACCGGCTACAGCCTGGGTGCCCTGGATGCCGCGTTCGTCGCGCACCTGGACGAAACCCGTCGCAGCTTCAACTTCAAGAAAGTCTTGCTGCTAAACCCGCCGGTCAACCTCTACACGTCGATCACTAACCTCGACAAGCTGGTACAAACCGAGGTCAAGGGCATCAACAACAGCACCACTTTCTATGAATTGGTGCTGAACAAACTGACCCGTTACTTCCAGCAAAAAGGCTACATCGACCTCAACGATGCCCTGCTCTATGACTTCCAGCAGTCCAAGCAGCACCTGACCAACGAACAGATGGCCATGCTGATCGGCACCTCGTTCCGTTTCTCGGCCGCCGACATTGCCTTTACCTCCGACCTGATCAACCGTCGCGGCCTGATCACGCCGCCGAAGTACCCGATTACCGAAGGCACTAGCCTCACGCCGTTCCTCAAGCGTGCGCTGCAATGCGACTTCGACTGCTACATCACTGAACAAGTCATCCCAATGTGGCGCGCCCGCACCGACGGCGGCAGCCTGCTGCAACTGATCGACCAGGTGAGTTTGTATGCGCTGAAGGATTACCTGCACGACAGCCCGAAAATCTCGGTCATGCACAACGCCGATGACGTGATCCTCGGCCCTGGCGACCTGGGCTTTCTGCGCCGGACCTTCGGCGATCGCTTGACCGTTTACCCATTGGGCGGCCATTGCGGCAACCTTAACTATCGCGTCAACAGCGACGCCATGCTGGAGTTCTTCCGTGGCTAAATATCTCCTGCTTATCGCAGCGTTACTCTGTGCAGGCGTCGCCAATGCCGACAACAGCAAAGCCAACGCGCCGGTCGTGATCGGCAACGACGGCTTCAAGGAACCGCTGACCAAACTCAAATTCAACCCGGGCCTGGACCAGCGCGAGTTCGAGCGCTCGACGCTCAATGCGTTGAACGTTTACGATCCGCTGGAAGAGTGGAACCGCCGGGTCTACCACTTCAACTACCGCTTCGACCAATGGGTGTTCCTGCCCGTGGTCGACGGTTATCGCTACATCACCCCAAGCTTCCTGCGCACCGGTGTGAGCAACTTCTTCAATAACCTGGGTGACGTGCCGAACCTGCTCAACAGCATGTTGCAGCTCAAGGGCCATCGCTCGCTGGAAACCACCGCGCGCCTGCTGCTCAACACCACCATCGGCGTCGCCGGCCTGTGGGACCCGGCCACCGCCATGGGCCTGCCGCGCCAGAGCGAAGACTTCGGTCAGACCCTGGGTTTCTACGGCGTACCGAGCGGTGCCTACTTCGTGCTGCCAATCCTCGGCCCTTCCAACCTGCGTGATACCGCGGGCCTGGTGGTCGATTACACCGGCGAGGCGGCAGTCAACTTCCTGAACGTCTCCGAAGTCAGCTCCAACCACCCGGAAATCTGGGTCCTGCGCGGCGTCGACAAACGCTACCAGACCAGCTTCCGCTACGGTCAGCTGAACTCGCCGTTCGAGTATGAAAAAGTGCGTTACGTGTACACCGAGTCGCGCAAGTTGCAGATCGCCGAGTGACAACCCGTGCCGCCGCCGAGTGCATTTGATGCCTCGACGGCGGCAACTTTCAGGCATCGACCACCAGCACCTGACCGGTGATGAAACCGTCTACTGATCGCTCGAACGCCTTGCCCACCAGACTGCCCGGTACTGGCTGGAAACCAGGCATCATCTCGCCATAAACGTCCCACGCCTCGGTCAGCACGGTTGGATTAACCACGTTGATGCGGATGCCTCTTGGCAGTTCATTGGCAACGCATTTGACGAAGGTATCAATGGCACCGCTGGTGGTGGCGTCTGCGATGGCCCAAGGGATAGGTTTCAAGTTCAGGATCCCGGAGATCAAGGTGAATGATCCGCCGTCGGCAATGTACTCAGCGCCTATTTTGACCAGATTGATCTGACCTATCAGTTTGCTGCCAATGGTGGTGTTCCATTGCTCTGAGGTCATCTCCATAAACGGCGCGTACTCGCAAACACCGACTGTATTAACGACGGCATCAAACTTGCCAACCGTTTTGAATAGCTGAACGATGGACGCCGGATCAGTGATATCGACTTTATAGTCACACCCTTCCCCAGAGCGACTTGCGGTAATTATCCGATGTTTGCTCATACCCGACATTGCCGCCCGGCCCATTTTCCCCTGTGCACCCATTACAATTACAGTCTTCATAAATCACTCATCATTAGAAAAAGTATTTTGTTGAAACCGCTGGCAGTCTAAAAAACCGGCGATACAATAAAAAACAATCTTTCCTTGTAAGTGATACAAGCAATCATGGTAGACCGCATCGAAATCAAGCATATGCGCGTGTTTATGCACTTGATGAAAGAAAAAAACGCGTCGCGGGTGGGCCTGCAAATCGGCCTGTCTCAGCAGGCCATCAGTGAATACCTGAAAAAACTCCGTGAAGAATTCAACGACGTCCTGTTCGTCAGAAACAGTAATGGCCTCACGCCAACTGACTTTGCGTTCGAACTGGCGATCAAGTTTGAGCGAGTATTGGCCGAAGTCGACAAGCTGAACGACGATACGCCTTATGACCTCAAGAGTTTGAAACGCGAATACACGATCATCGCCAATGAACATGCGCAACAAGCGCTCATTCCGATATTGGTGTCGAAAGTACTAGCCAGTGCACCCAACATAAGTTTCAAGATTCTTGATTTTTACCCAGAACAATACCAAGACATGTTGTTGTCGGGGGAAGCGGATCTTTTAATTGGGTTCAAGGCCTTTATTGATCAAGGGCTTAATCAGATCGAGTTGAAAAAAGATCACTACGCCTGCGCGGTGGGCAATCGTTCAGACTTGATCAACCAGATTCACAGCCTGAAAGACCTGGAAAAATTCCCGCATGTCTCGGTCAGCAACCGGAAGGACCAGCTCAACGACACGGTGGACAGCTTTCTCAAAAAGCACGACATCTCAAGAAAGGTCATCGCGGTATTGCCTTGCTACACCTCTTTGCAACGGTTCCTGGACGCCAACGACGTCATTACGTTCCTGCCCTCGGCGCTGGCCCCGGGGGCCAATCTCAAGCTACTCGATCTTGACGACCAACCCGAGAGCTTCGACATTGTCGCCGCGTGGCATGGCAGGTCGTCACACAATCAGTTTCACAAGTGGATGATTGAAACGCTGTTGGGTTTGAATAGAGAGAACCAGTTTTCAGGACACCTCTAATCCAATGTGGGAGCGGGCTTGCTCGCGAAAGCGTTGTTTCAGTCAACATTTCTGTTGAATGTGACACCGCTTTCGCGAGCAAGCCCGCTCCCACATTGGGTTGTGGTTATCTCTGGAGATAACCAGCTTTCAGCCTTTCACCGATTTCCAGATTTTGCTCACCAGCATGACACCGGCCAACACAATGGCACCCGCCACAATCCCCGCCACGGCATTCAACAACGTCGGCACGATGAACCCGGCCCCGCCGGCACTCGCGCTAACGCCTTCAATCCAGTGATGCACCACCGGCACGCCATGGGTCAGGATTCCGCCACCGACCAGGAACATCGCCGCTGTACCAATCACCGACAGACTTTTCATCATGTACGGTGCCGCACGCAGGATCGCGCCGCCGATGCTTTTGGCCATCTGCCCTGGCTTCTGAGTCAGCCACAGACCGAGGTCGTCGAGTTTGACAATGCCCGCCACCAGGCCATAGACGCCGATGGTCATGACGATGGCGATGCCCGACAGCACGATCACTTGCTGGGTCAGCGAGGCGTCGGCCACGGTGCCGAGGGTGATGGCGATGATTTCCGCCGAAAGAATGAAGTCAGTGCGAATTGCGCCTTTGATCTTGTCCTGTTCGAAGGCCACCAGATCGGTAGCAGGGTCAGCCACGGCCTCGACCAGTTGCGCATGCTCGGCGTCGTCTTCAGCCTTGCTGTGCAGGAATTTGTGCGCCAGTTTCTCGAAACCTTCGAAACACAGGTAGGCACCACCGACCATCAACAACGGCGTGACCAGCCACGGAATGAACGCACTGATGGCCAATGCCGACGGCACCAGGATCAGTTTGTTGCGAAACGAGCCCTTGGCCACGGCCCAGACCACCGGGATTTCCCGTTCGGCGCGTACACCACTGACTTGCTGGGCGTTGAGCGCCAGGTCGTCACCGAGCACGCCGGCGGTTTTCTTGGCGGCCATTTTGGTCATCAACGCCACGTCGTCGAGGACGGCGGCAATGTCGTCGATCAGCACCAGCAAACTGCTTCCTGCCATGAATCAGGTTTCCTTCGAATAGTGAATGCCGCGCAGCATAGCGCGAGCCGATGCGCTGCGGGGCATTCTTGAGCGCCGCGCGAGGCCGGTGCTACCATGCGCAACCGCCAGAACAGGCAAGGAACCACCTGGTTTATGAGCACTATCCGCGAGCGCAACAAAGAACTGATCCTGCGTGCCGCCAGTGAAGAATTTGCCGACAAGGGCTTCGCTGCGACCAAAACCAGTGATATCGCGGCCAAGGCGGGATTGCCCAAGCCCAACGTCTACTACTATTTCAAATCCAAGGAAAACCTCTACCGCGAGGTCCTGGAAAGCATCATCGAGCCGATCCTGCAGGCCTCGACACCGTTCAACGCCGACGGCGTGCCCAGCGAAGTGCTGAGCGGCTACATCCGCTCCAAGATCCGCATCTCTCGCGACCTGCCCTTCGCCTCCAAGGTGTTCGCCAGCGAAATCATGCACGGCGCCCCGCACCTGAGCGCCGACCTGGTGGAGCGCCTCAACGGCCAGGCCAAACACAACATCGACTGCATCCAGACCTGGATCGACCGCGGCCAAATCGCCCCCATCGACCCCAACCACCTGATGTTCAGCATCTGGGCCGCGACCCAGACCTACGCCGACTTCGACTGGCAGATCTCGGCGGTGACGGGGAAGGCGAAGCTGGATGAGGCGGATTATGAGGCGGCGGCGCAGACGATAATTCGGTTGGTGTTGAAGGGATGTGAGCCGGATTGATACACCGCAGCGTGGCCTTCGCGAGCAGGCTCGCTCCCACATGAGATTTGTGAACACTGGAGATCCAATGTGGGAGCGAGCCTGCTCGCGAATGAAGGCAACCCGGTTTCAGTTCAAACCCAAATCGCATCCCACAGCGGATAGTCACCATACTTGGCAACCAGCCCTGCCCTCACTGGGTTGGTGACAACATATCGAGCAATATTCACCAAATTTTCCTCACGGCGCAGTGCTCGATCATGAAAGCCTCTCTGCCATAGACCAGTCTTGCGACCGGTGGCCAGTTTCACCGCTTTGGTACTCAGAGATTTGGTCCTTTGCATCAGCCCGCTCAGTGAGCCCCGCTGCAACTCAATCAGCCAATGAATGTGATCTGGCATAACAACCCAGGCCAGTGAGTTGGCACAGCCCTGATTCTGAGCAGCTCGGAATTGTTCGACGACTAATCGGCCCAAGAATAAGTCTTTGAAGACTGGCTCTCTGCCAAAAGTGTTGGTGGTTAAAAGATAAATTCGGTTCTGTTCGGCATAGCGCCCAATGCGCAGGCGATGTGAAGCAGCTAGATCCGGCATTCCTTTGCCCTTTCATGATTAAGTCATGAAGAAGGCTAGACCTGTAAATGCCAAAGGGTGGGGCAGACTTTTAGCAGGATGTGTCTGGGAAATTGCCTTCGCGAGCAGGCTCGCTCCCACAGGGGATTTTTGAATACTGAAGATCCAATGTGGGAGCGAGCCTGCTCGCGAAGGCGGTCAATCAATCACCACAAATCAAGCAGTAACCCCCGCATCCGCCCGCAACCCCTGCGCTTCAATCGCGCTGATCGCACATTGCTCATCCACATCCGACAGATCCCCGCTAATACCCACCGCTCCCAGCACGTTCCCTTCCTGATCCCGGATCAACACACCACCCGGTGCCGGCACCACGCTGCCCTGCCCCAGGCTATTGAGTGCAGCAATAAACGCCGGCCGCTGTTGTGCATCCAGCGCCAGCAAACGGGAGCCTTTGCCTAGCGCGATGGCGCCCCAGGCTTTGCCGATGGCGATTTGTGGGCGTAGCAGGCTGGCGCCGTCTTCGCGTTGCAGCGAGATCAGGTGACCGCCGGCATCGAGTACCGCGATGGTCAGTGGTGCTGCGGATATTGCACGCCCTGCGGCGATGGCCTGGTTGGTCAGGCTGACTGCGTCTTTCAAGGTTAAAGCGCTCATGGTGCCGTCCTCATTTTGTTATTGGAAAACGGTGGGGCTGCGGTTTTGTGCCGCAGTCCGATGCAACAAATAGAACACAATAGATTATTTATTTGTATACAATAATTCTCGAAAAGCGCGACATGCGACGAAAAGCCACAGCAGAACGGGCTTCCGACGAATGAAACAGTCGCTTGAGAAAATGGATTGACCTGCGCCGTCCGCCGTGAATACACTCTGCGCAAAGCCACTTGTATACAATTACAAAACGTAAGAGGCACCAAAACCATGAGCAAAATGAGAGCAATCGAAGCCGCCGTTCTGGTGATGCGCCGTGAAGGGGTTGATACCGCTTTTGGCATCCCGGGCGCCGCGATCAACCCGCTGTACTCCGCCCTGCAGAAGGTCGGTGGCATCGATCACGTGCTCGCTCGCCACGTTGAAGGCGCTTCGCACATGGCCGAGGGCTACACCCGCACCAAGGCCGGCAACATCGGCGTGTGCATCGGTACTTCCGGCCCGGCCGGCACCGACATGGTCACCGGCCTGTACAGCGCTTCGGCCGACTCCATCCCGATCTTGTGCATCACCGGCCAGGCACCCCGGGCGCGCATGCATAAAGAAGACTTCCAGGCTGTCGACATCACCGCCATCGTCAAGCCAGTGACCAAGTGGTCCACCACGGTCATGGAACCGGGCCAAGTGCCGTACGCGTTCCAGAAAGCTTTCTACGAAATGCGCTCCGGCCGTCCAGGTCCAGTGTTGATCGACCTGCCGTTCGACGTGCAGATGGCCGAAATCGAATTCGACATCGACGCCTACGAACCACTGCCGCTGGCCAAGCCCACCGCTAACCGCGTGCAAATCGAGAAGGCCCTGGCCATGCTCGACCAGGCTGAGCGTCCATTGCTGGTAGCCGGTGGCGGCATCATCAACGCCGACGCCAGCGAATTGTTGGTGGAGTTCGCCGAGCTGACCGGCATCCCGGTCGTCCCGACCCTGATGGGCTGGGGCACGATTCCGGACGATCACCCGTTGATGGTCGGCATGGTTGGCCTGCAAACCTCGCACCGCTACGGCAACGCGACCATGCTGAAATCGGACATGGTGCTGGGCGTCGGTAACCGTTGGGCCAACCGTCACACCGGCTCTATCGACGTCTACACCGAAGGCCGCAAGTTCATCCACGTTGACATCGAACCGACCCAGATCGGCCGCGTGTTCACCCCGGACCTGGGCATTGTGTCCGACGCCGCTGCTGCGCTGACCGTGTTCATCGAAGTCGCTCGCGAATGGCAAGCCGCCGGCAAGCTGAAGAACCGCAGCGCCTGGCTGCAAGACTGCCAGCAGCGCAAGGCCAGCCTGCACCGCAAGACCCACTTCGACAACGTGCCGGTCAAGCCGCAGCGTGTGTACGAAGAGATGAACCAAGTGTTCGGCAAAGACACGTGCTACGTCAGCACCATCGGTCTGTCGCAGATTGCCGGCGCGCAGTTCCTGCACGTCTACAAGCCGCGTCACTGGATCAACTGCGGCCAGGCCGGCCCGTTGGGCTGGACCATTCCGGCGGCGCTGGGCGTGGTCAAGGCTGATCCGACCCGCAAGGTCGTGGCACTCTCGGGCGACTATGACTTCCAGTTCATGATCGAAGAATTGGCGGTGGGCGCGCAGTTCAAGCTGCCGTACATCCACGTTGTGGTAAACAATTCGTACCTGGGGCTGATCCGTCAGGCCCAGCGCGGTTTCGACATGGACTACTGCGTGCAGCTGTCCTTCGATAACCTGAACGCTCCGGAACTCAACGGTTACGGTGTCGATCACGTCGCAGTCGCCGAAGGCCTCGGTTGCAAGGCGCTGCGTGTGTTCGAACCAGGTCAGATCCAGCCTGCCCTGCGCAAGGCCCAGGAACTGATCGAAGAGTTCAAGGTGCCGGTGATCGTCGAGATTATCCTGGAGCGCGTGACCAACATTTCCATGGGCACCGAGATCAACGCCGTCAACGAATTCGAAGACCTGGCGCTGGTCGGCAACGATGCGCCAACCGCGATTTCGTTGCTCGATTAACAGCTTAACGCTTCCCCTGTAGGAGCGAGGCTTGCCCTCGAAGGCGTCGTACCATTCAACATTGATGTCGACTGACACGACGCCTTCGCGGGCAAGCCTCGCTCCTACAGGGGGGAGCCCAAACATACACGGGAGACCACCATGCCGCGTTTCGCAGCCAACCTGTCCATGCTGTTCACCGAACAGGATTTTCTTGCCCGTTTTGAAGCGGCCGCCAAGGCCGGTTTCAGTGGTGTCGAATACCTGTTCCCTTACGACTTCAGCTCCGCCGAGATCAAGGCCAAGCTCGACGCCAACGGTCTGACCCAAGTGCTGTTCAACCTGCCGGCCGGTGACTGGGCCAAGGGCGAACGCGGTATCGCGTGCCTGCCGGATCGGGTCGAAGAGTTCCGCGCCGGGGTCGATCTGGCCATCGCTTACGCCAAGGTGCTGGGCAATACCCAAGTCAACTGCCTGGCGGGTATCCGTCCACAAAACGTCGATGACGCCACCGTGGAAAAAACCTTCGTCAGCAACCTCAAGTACGCCGCCGACAAGCTGCAAGCGGCGGGCATCAAACTGGTGATGGAAGCTATCAACACCCGCGACATTCCCGGTTTCTACCTGAACAACACGGCGCAAGCCCTGTCGATTCGCGAACAGGTCGGCAGCGCCAACCTGTTCCTGCAATACGACATCTATCACATGCAAATCATGGAAGGCGACCTGGCCCGCACCCTGCAATCGCACCTGGGCGAGATCAACCATGTGCAGTTGGCGGACAACCCTGGCCGCAACGAACCGGGCACCGGTGAAATCAACTACCGCTTCCTGTTCGAACACCTCGATCGCATTGGTTATCAGGGTTGGGTGGGTTGCGAATACAAGCCGCTGACCACCACAGAAGCAGGCCTCGGCTGGCTGAAAACCCATAACGCGATCTGATCTGACACCGCGTCATCGTTCTTCGCGGGCAAGCCTCGCTCCTACAGGGGGCCAGGCTGTCTGTAGGAGCGAGGCTTGCCCGCGAAGGCGCCCTCGCTGACACCCCACGAATTTTGCGAACAGAGCAATAAAAACAAGAGGATTTTCTCATGGCTAAAATCGGATTTATCGGCACCGGCATCATGGGCCACCCAATGGCGTTGAACCTGCAGAAAGCCGGTCACAGCCTGTTCCTGTCGGCGCACCACGACGCTGCCCCGGCTGATCTGATTGCCGGTGGCGCTATCGCCCTGGCCAACCCGAAAGAAGTCGCGCAAGAAGCCGAATTCATCATCATCATGGTGCCGGATACCCCGCAGGTCGAAGACGTGCTGTTCCGCGCCGACGGCATCGCTGCCGGTGTTGGTAAAGGCAAAGTCGTGATCGACATGAGCTCGATCTCGCCGACCGCCACCAAAGCGTTCGCCGCCAAGGTCAACGAAAAAGGCGCCCAGTACCTCGACGCGCCAGTGTCCGGCGGCGAAGTCGGCGCCAAGGCTGCGAGCCTGAGCATCATGATCGGCGGCGATGCTGATGCCTTCGAACGCGCCCTGCCGCTGTTCCAGGCCATGGGCAAGAACATCACTCTGGTCGGCGGTAACGGCGACGGTCAGACCGCGAAAGTGGCGAACCAGATCATCGTTGCGCTGAACATCCAGGCCGTGGCCGAAGCCCTGCTGTTTGCTTCGAAAAACGGTGCCGATCCAGCCAAGGTACGTGAAGCGCTGATGGGCGGTTTCGCTTCGTCGAAGATCCTCGAAGTGCACGGCGAGCGCATGATCAAAGGCACCTTCGACCCGGGCTTCCGCATCAGCCTGCACCAGAAGGACCTGAACCTGGCCCTGCAAGGCGCCAAGGAACTGAACATCAACCTGCCGAACACCGCCAACGCCCAGCAAGTGTTCAGCACCTGCGCGGCCATCGGTGGCAGCAACTGGGACCACTCGGCGCTGATCAAGGGCCTGGAACACATGGCGAATTTCTCGATTCGCGACAAAAAATAAGCCATCCCCCTCTCCCCTGTAGGAGCGAGCTGTGGCGAGGGGGCTTGCCCCCGTTTGAGTGCGTAGCACTCATAAAATCTTTAATACGTCAGAGATTTTGGGGCTGCTTCGCAGCCCAGCGGGGGCAAGCCCCCTCGCCACAGACCTCGCTCCTACAGGGGTTCGAGTCGTCTTCTAATAACAAGAAATTCCGGGAGCCCGCCATGTCGGTCGATCCGCAACACCTGCTGCGCGAACTGTTTGCCACAGCCATCGACGCGGCCCATCCGCAGCAAGTCCTCGAAGCCTATTTGCCCAAAGATCGCAGCGGTCGCGTGATCGTGATCGGCGCCGGCAAAGCCGCAGCCGCCATGGCCCAAGTGGTCGAACGTTGCTGGCAGGGCGAAGTCTCCGGCCTGGTGGTCACCCGCTACGGCCACGGCGCCCCGTGCGAAAAAATCGAAGTAGTCGAAGCCGCGCACCCTGTACCGGACGCCGCTGGATTGGCCGTGGCCAAACGCGTGCTGGAACTGGTCAGCAACCTGAGCGAAGACGACCGGGTGATCTTCCTGCTCTCTGGCGGTGGCTCGGCGCTGCTCGCCCTTCCGGCCGAAGGCATCACCCTTGCCGACAAGCAGTCGATCAACAAAGCCCTGCTCAAATCCGGCGCGACCATCGGCGAGATGAACTGCGTGCGCAAGCACCTCTCGGCGATCAAGGGTGGCCGTCTCGGCAAAGCCTGCTGGCCGGCAACTGTGTATACCTATGCGATTTCCGATGTGCCGGGCGACCTCGCGACGGTCATCGCTTCCGGCCCGACTGTGGCCGATCCGAGCACCTCCGCCGAAGCCCTGGCGATCCTCAAGCGCTACAGCATCGAAGTCCCGGCCTCGGTGCGCACCTGGCTGCAAAGTCCGGAATCGGAAACCGTCAAACCCGGCGATCCGAGCCTAGCCCGCAGTCATTTCCAATTGATCGCCCGCCCACAGCAATCCCTGGAAGCGGCGGCGGTGAAATGCCGTCAGGCCGGTTTCAGTCCGTTGATCCTCGGTGACCTGGAAGGCGAATCCCGGGAAGTGGCGAAAGTCCACGCCGGCATCGCTCGGCAAATCGTGTTGCATGGCCAGCCATTGGCGGCGCCGTGCGTGATTCTGTCTGGCGGCGAAACCACGGTCACCGTGCGCGGCAATGGACGCGGCGGGCGTAACGCCGAGTTCCTGCTGAGCCTGACCGACAGCCTCAAAGGCCTGCCCGGCGTCTACGCCCTGGCCGGCGACACCGATGGCATCGACGGCTCCGAAGATAACGCCGGTGCAATCATGACCCCGGACAGCTACGCCCGCGCCGCCGCCCTCGGTCTGAGCGCCAGCGACGAGTTGGATAACAACAACGGCTACGGCTATTTCGGGGCGCTCGACGCGCTGATCGTCACCGAGCCGACCCGCACCAACGTCAACGACTTCCGCGCCATCCTGATCCTCGAGAGCACAAAAAATGACGCCTGATAAAAAGGTCAAAATCCTCGCCACCCTCGGCCCGGCCACGGACGGGATCGATGACATCCGCGAGTTGGTCGAGGCCGGGGTCAACATCTTCCGCCTGAATTTCAGCCACGGCGATCACGCCGACCATGCCCAGCGTTATCAGTGGATTCGTGAAGTCGAGCGCCAATTGAATTACCCGCTCGGGATTCTGATGGACCTGCAAGGCCCGAAACTGCGGGTCGGCAAGTTCGCCGACGGCAAGGTGCAATTGCATCGCGGCCAGGCTCTGCGCCTGGACCTCGACCCGACGCCGGGGGATGAGCGCCGGGTCAACCTGCCACACCCGGAAATCATCGCCGCCCTCGAGCCGGGCATGGACCTGCTGCTGGACGACGGCAAGTTGCGCCTGCGGGTAATCACCAAATATGCCGACGCAATCGACACCACGGTGTTGAATGGCGGTGAATTGTCGGACCGCAAAGGCGTGAACGTGCCGCAAGCGGTGCTCGACCTGAGCCCGCTGACCGCCAAGGATCGTCGCGATCTGAGCTTCGGTCTGGAGCTGGGTGTGGACTGGGTCGCGCTGTCATTTGTGCAGCGTCCGGAAGACATCCGCGAAGCCCGCGCGCTGATCGGCGACAAGGCGTTTTTGATGGCGAAGATCGAGAAGCCGTCGGCGGTCACGCAGTTACGGGAAATCGCCGAGTTGAGCGACGCGATCATGGTCGCTCGCGGTGATCTGGGCGTGGAAGTACCGGCCGAGAGCGTGCCGCAGATCCAGAAAAACATCATCACCGTTTGCCGCGAACTCGGTAAGCCAGTGGTGGTGGCGACGCAGATGCTCGAGTCAATGCGCTTCTCCCCGGCCCCGACCCGCGCCGAGGTGACTGACGTTGCCAACGCCGTAGCCGAAGGTGCGGACGCCGTGATGCTGTCGGCGGAAACCGCATCCGGCGAATACCCGCTGGAAGCCGTGCAGATGATGAGCAAGATCATTCGTCAGGTGGAGAATGGTCCGGACTATCAGACGCAACTGGACGTGAGCCGGCCGAAGGCTGAAGCGACCGTGTCCGATGCAATCAGCTGTGCGATTCGTCGGATCAGTAATGTGCTGCCAGTGGCGGTGCTGGTGAACTACAGCGAGTCCGGCACCTCGAGTTTGCGTGCCGCGCGGGAGCGGCCAACGGTGCCGATCCTGAACCTGACGCCGAACCTGCAAACCGCTCGCCGCCTGACCGTGGCGTGGGGCGTGCACTCGGTGGTGAATGACCGGCTGCGGCAGGTCGATGAGGTGTGCTCGACGGCGCTGGAGATTGCTCAAGCGCAAGGGATGGCACAGCGCGGCGATACGTTGTTGATTACCGCGGGTGTGCCGTTTGGGCAGCCGGGGTCGACTAACTCGTTGCGTATAGAGACGTTGATTTAGCGCCTGTACCGGCCTCTTCGCGGGCAAGCCTCGCTCCTACAGATTTTGTGTCGGCCGTGATGATTGGGAACGACTCAAACCTGTAGGAGCGAGGCTTGCCCGCGAAGAACGATGACGCGGTCCACCTGACAAACAAAAAATAAAATGCCTGCCAACCACTTCAACACCCACTGCCCCGACTGGGCCACTGCCCTGTTCAACGGTTTCAGTCAGATCTTCCTCCAGCGCCATCCGCTGTTTGGCCTGCTGTGCCTGTTGGCGATTCTTTTTACCGCGCCGGCGCTGCTCGGCGGTGCGCTGCTGGGCGGGGTCGCCGGGTTGCTCACCGCGCAACGTCGCGGCTATGCCAAGGCTGATCGACAGGCAGGGCTGTTCAGCTATAACGGTGTCTTGCTTGGCCTGCTGCTGAGCCTGTATTTCCCGTGGTCCGCCCTGTTGCCTTTGATGATCATCGCCTGCGGCGGCCTGAGCGCGATGCTGACTCAGCAGTGGCTCAAACGCGCGCGGCTCAGCCAATATTTGCCGGCCTACACCACACCCTTCGTGGGGATGAGCTGGTTGCTGCTGTGCTTCGCCACACCGTCGACCACGGCGCATCTGATCGAAATCAACACGCTTAACATGCTCGCGGCGCCCCTCAAAGGCCTTGGCCAGGTGATGTTCCTGGGACATCCACTGGCCGGTGCGATGATTGCCGCCGGTTTGCTGATCGCTGATCGCCGCGCTTTCTGCTGGGCGTTGTTCGCGTCCGTCGCAGGCATGGGCTGGAGCCTGCTGCACCACGATTTTTACAGCGCATTGCTGGGGCTCGGCAGCTATAACGCCGTACTCGCCGCCCTCGCCTTCAGCTCGCAGCGCCAGAAGTCATGGCTGCCGTTGCTCGGCATTGCGGCGGCGCTGTTGCTGACGCCGGTGTTTGCCGCCATCGGTCTGCCCACGCTGACCGCGCCGTTCATCCTCGCCTGCTGGCTGGTCCGTGCCGCCACTCAAAAGCTCGGCAACGCCACAGTCGTCCGTGAGCCTTGCGCTCCTGGGGAGAATCAACCTAGGCTTCGCTGATTCTCGGTTCAGGCGGTATCCATGGACAGCAGCAAAAACTGGCGTGAAGAGCTTTACGTCATGGTTTTCCAAAGCGACACCAAGGCGGGGCGTCGCTTCGACGGCATCCTGCTGTTGATCATCCTCGCCAGCATCATCATCGTGATGCTCGACAGCATCGACTCGATCCACAAGAACTACGCCAACGTGCTGGCGTACATCGAGTGGGGCTTCACGGTCATCTTCGCCATCGAATACGGCCTGCGCCTGTACTGCTCGCCCAAGCCGTTGCGCTATGCGTTCAGCTTTTACGGGCTGGTGGATTTGCTCGCCATCGTGCCCGGCATCCTCGCGCTGTATTACGCCGATGCGCAGTACCTGCTGATTATCCGGATCATCCGGATGCTGCGGATTTTCCGCGTGCTCAAGCTCAGCCCGTACCTCAAGCAAGCCAACTATCTGATGTCGGCGCTGCGCGGCAGCAAGCAGAAGATCGTGGTGTTCCTGGTCAGCGTCTGCACCCTGGTGACGGTGTTCGGCACCTTGATGTACGTGATCGAAGGTCCGGAACACGGTTTCACCAGCATTCCCAAAGGCATCTATTGGGCTATCGTGACGTTGACCACGGTGGGCTTCGGCGACATCGTGCCGAAGACGCCGTTGGGCCAGGTCATTTCGTCGTTGGTGATGATCACCGGTTACTCGATCATCGCTGTGCCAACGGGGATTTTCACCGCCGAACTGGCCAACGCCATGCGCGGCGAACAACTGCAACACGACTGCCCGGTGTGCAAGAAAAACAGTCACGAGCATGGGGCGGCATTTTGCTCGCGGTGTGGCAATGCGTTGTTTAAGAAACTGGAATAAGCAAAGTGCTTTTTAATCTTTAAAGGACTATGCGAGCCCGGCTATAGTCGCTGGCAAATTGCCTCACTTTTAATAAAAACACTTATTTCGAACAAGGAATGCGCAGTGAAAAAACTCTTTGGCGCCTCACTTCTGGCCGCTGGCCTGGCACTGACCAGCGTGGCTCAGGCCGCACCGACCCTGCTTAACGTTTCCTACGACGTGATGCGAGATTTCTACAAGGACTACAACACTGCGTTCCAGAAACACTGGCAAGCCGAGCACAACGAAAACATCACCCTGCAGATGTCCTTCGGCGGCTCCAGCAAACAAGCGCGTTCGGTGATCGACGGCCTGCCGGCTGACGTCATCACCATGAACATGGCCACCGACATCAACGCCCTGGCGGACAACGGCAAACTGGTCCCGGACAACTGGGTCACTCGCCTGCCGAACAACAGCGCGCCGTTCACCTCGGCCACAGTGTTCATCGTGCGCAAAGGCAACCCGAAAGCCCTGAAAGACTGGCCCGACCTGCTCAAGGACGGCGTGCAAGTGATTGTGCCTAACCCGAAAACTTCGGGTAATGGCCGCTACACTTACCTCTCGGCCTGGGGCTACGTGCTGAAGAACGGCGGCGACGAAAACAAGGCCAAGGCCTTCGTCGGCAAACTGTTCAAACAAGCGCCTGTGCTGGACACCGGCGGCCGCGCAGCCACCACAACTTTCATGACCAACCAGATCGGCGACGTGCTGGTAACCTTCGAAAACGAAGCGGAGATGATTGCCCGCGAGTTTGGTCGCGATCAGTTTGAAGTGATCTACCCGAGTGTTTCGGCTGAAGCCGAGCCGCCAGTGTCTGTCGTCGATAAAGTCGTCGACAAAAAAGGCACCCGCGCCGCTGCTGATGAATATCTGAAGTACCTGTGGTCGCCGGAGGGTCAGGAAATTGCTGCGGCAAACTACCTGCGTCCGCGTGATCCAGCGGTGTTGGCCAAGTACACCGATCGTTTCCCGAAAGTTGATTTTCTCTCGGTAGAAAAGACCTTTGGTGACTGGCGCACCGTGCAGAAGACCCACTTCAATGATGGCGGGGTTTTTGATCAGATTTATGCGCAGTAACAGCTGAGCAGCCATGAAAAAGGCGACCTGCAGAGGTCGCCTTTTTTGTGCCCGAACAACAGATTTGTATTCACTGGAGATCCCCTGTGGGAGCGGGCTTGCTCGCGAAGAGGACGTGTCAGTCGACATTAATGTTGCCTGACACACAGCCTTCGCGAGCAAGCCCGCTCCCACAGGGGGATTGTGACTCGGCGTTTACATCGGCGGCGTCACGCCATCCTTGCCTGCCGAAATCGACTGCGCCGTCAGCGTTCCATCCGCGCTCTGGGTCACGAACGTCACGATCTTCACCCCGACCTTCAGCAAGCTGCGATCCCCCGGCATCAGGTTGACGATCGGCACATCTTCCGGCACCAGAATCTTCTGCTGGCCACCCTTGTAGTTGACGGTCAATGTGCGGCCATTGCTGACCACCAGATCACCGACGCTGCCATTGGTCATACTGCTGCCCTTAGCCAGATCAAAGGGCCGATGGCCGTCGCCGCTACCGGCCAGTTCCGGCGGGAAGACGTGGACTTCCAGCGCCTTGAGGGTGCCGTCATCCTGGGGAATGGCCGCCGAGCCGATGTAGCTGCCAGGCTTGATGTCTTCGATATTGGCCAGGGTGACCGCGCGGACCTTGGTGTCGTTGGTCAGCTTGATGACCACGTTCTCGCCGCTGTTGGCGTGGACTTTCAAGCTGTCGGCGCTGACGCCGGTGATCTCGCCGCGCACGCCGATGCGCATGCCCGGTGCTTCGGCGGCCTGGGCGGCGCCCGCCGTGAACAAACCGATCAAGGTAACCACTGACGCACCGCGAATCAGGTGACGAAACATCGCATTCATGGAAGTGCCTTCCTGTTATGAAACGTGAAGAGAGAACATAAGCACGCTATCGAACAAGATGTAAGTGAATGTATCATCAGACCTCAATGTTTTGACGCCAGGCTCACCGGTGGACATCACGCGCGTCCGTCACTCATTCCGCAATGGAATGATTACTATCACTCCAACCTCTCTTCCGCCGTTCCAGTCAGCCAATTAGCCTGCGCGCATCCTCTTTTGCTCAGCGAGACACGTTATGAACCCAGCGACCCAGGTGCCCCACGGCGCCACAACAATGACCAAAGGCATGGTGCTGCTGTTTGCCTTCTGCTGTGGCGCCATCGTTGCCAACATCTACTACGCCCAGCCGATCATTGGTTTGATTGCGCCGGACATCGGCCTGACCAGCACCATGGCCAGTTTCATCGTGTCGCTGACCCAGATTGGGTATGCGCTGGGCCTGTTTTTCCTGGTGCCGCTGGGTGACCTGCTGGAAAATCGCAAGCTGATGATCATCACCACGCTGGTCGCGATTGCCAGCCTGCTGGGTGCGGCGTTTACCGATCAGCCGAATGTGTTTCTGTTGATCTCCTTGCTGGTGGGTTTCAGTTCGGTGTCGGTGCAGATCCTCATTCCTTTGGCCGCACATCTGGCGCCGGAAGAATCTCGCGGCCGCGTGGTCGGCGGGATCATGGGCGGTTTGCTGCTGGGGATTCTGCTGGCGCGGCCGGTATCCAGCGTGGTGGCGGACCACTTCGGCTGGCGCGCAATGTTCATCATCGCGGCGGCGTTGATGGCGGCGATCAGCATCGTGCTCGCGTTGACGATTCCCAAGCGCCAGCCTGATCACAATGCTTCATACGGCCAGTTGCTCGGTTCCCTGTGGACCTTGCTGCGCCAACAACCGGTGTTGCGTCAGCGGGCGTTCTACCAGGGTTGCATGTTCGCCACGTTCAGCCTGTTCTGGACCGCCGTGCCACTGGAACTCGCACGCAATCATGGCCTGAGCCAAACCCAGATCGCGATCTTCGCCCTGGTCGGCGCCATCGGTGCCATCGCCGCGCCGATTGCCGGACGCCTGGCCGATGCCGGCCACACCCGCATCGCCTCACTGCTGGCCCTGGTGTTCGCCAGCCTGAGCTTCCTGCCCGCATTCATCCACCCGCTCTACAGCGTCATCGGCCTGGCCGTCACCGGCGTGGTCCTCGACTTCTGCGTACAGATGAACATGGTCCTCGGCCAACGCGCGGTCTACGCCCTCGACGCCAAAAGCCGCAGCCGTCTGAACGCGCTCTACATGACCAGCATCTTCATCGGCGGCGCGTTCGGCTCCTCGGTGGCCAGTGCGGTGTACGAGCATGGCGGCTGGTTGTGGATAGTGATTGTGGGTAGCGCGTTTCCGTTGTTGGCGTTGTTGCGGTTTTTGAGTGTTTCGCGCGTCGCAGAGCCCGTGCCGGCCTGATCGAGACCGCTATCGACGCAGCGGGCGTGGATGTTTATCCTCACGCCCGCTCAGGTGCCTGTAATCATCCAGGCACACATGGAGTTGCCGTCGAACAGCGCAGTCAAGGAAGATTTCCCCCTCATGTCTTCAAAAAACCCTGAGCGTCTGCGACGCCAGCGCAAGGCGTTGCGCGATAAAGAACGCAAAGCCAACCCTCCTCCCGTGGCTGAAACAGACTTCACGCAAGTTATCGCCGAACTGAAGGAAGAACAACGAACCCGGTACGAGAGTCGTTTTGCCACCAACTTTGTGGTGTGGACGTTGGCAGTGGTGTTCTACGCCATCGTCATGCTGGTGATGTTCTACAACCCGGGAATCTGGCTTGGCAATCAGAGCTGGGCCTGGAAGATTGGCAAATACTTTCTGCCGATGATGACCTGGCCTTATCTGCTGAACTTGTTGTTTTCCAGAGTGGGGGTGGTGCGCGCCTGGGGCCTGTCCGTTCTCGCCAGTTGCATATGGTGGTTCGGCTGCCTGTTTCTGCAGTTCGGCGAGAAGGCGGTGGTGATGTACAACGAAGCGTCGCCACCGCAGACCGTTACAGCGTGCATGGACTCCATCAGGAGAACCTATTCCTTCGAATTTATGAGCACCCGGCAAAGGAACAAGCCACCCCCGGGAATCGCCTACACAACCTTTCGCCTCAGCCCACAAAACAGCAGCATCAGCCCGTTCACCAGTGCAGACACACGGGGACATGTTGACGAGTCCTACACCGGCGAAGTTGAAATAGCCCTGAGTCAAAGTGCACTGGGAACGTCGATCAGGGAGCTGATCAGCCACCATGGCATGACTGACCTTTGCAGACCTCCCGATCAAGCGCGATGACACGTTGATCGCTCACGGGCATGCCCTTCGCCGGCTTGCCCGTGAACGTGTTGTTTCATTCAATGCCGAACCAATTTTTCCATCGCCGCATCCGCCAAAAAGGAGGAGCGGCTTTTGACGTTATGCTCCCGTACATAGCGGTCAATACGCTGGATGACATAACCGGGCAGCGTCACATTGACCTTCTCGGTCTTGCCCATGTAAGGCGCAATGTCCAGTTCCAGCATTCCCCAGCCCATATCAGCAAACTCGGGATTGCCACGGTGTGCGGCCGCTGAAGTCGGCATAGGAATCGGCTCTCCGTCAGCCGCCATTTCCTGCAGCATTATGTGAGCAACCTCGATTGCAGCGTTATAGGCGTCTTCAAACGTATCCCCGGCAGTGACAGCGCCCGGAATATCGGGGATCTGAATACCGATGGCGGTGTTCTCGTCGCCCCACTCGATACAGATGGGATATTGCATTATGGATCTCCTGTGTAACTGGCAGGCGGGCAATACAGCCCGGCTCGCCTCCTGATGCTTTTAACCGTCCCGATCGGTAAATCCTTTTTCGGGTGCGGGACGGGGATCGTGTATGGGTTGTAACGGTGAGTGAAGATGTGATGACTGCCGGTGACCCGGTCCAGTGTCCAGCCCGCCTCCTCCAGCTCCTTGATCAATAGCCTGCTTTGCACCACCAGCCTCCTTGCTCCGGCCTAACAAAAGTAACTCTAGAGTTATCTTTATTCAAGCATGAAAACTGGAAGCACGACGTTCGGTTGTTTTACAGAGTGTGATTCGAGACACGACATTCCCCCAAAGAATGAATCCTATGCCCCTCACCCACGTTCCCCGCCCCCCCGCCCAAGGTCACCATTGATCCCAGCCAACCGGCTTCCTCTTCAAGGATTACGATCATGACCCTGCAAGCAAAGCTCGATGCGTTCAAAGCCGATTTCAAGGCCGGTAAACCGCCCTACAACGCTCCGGCTGAAATCCACCCGATCATGGAGCGCGCCACCGCTGAGTTGATTGCGTCCGGCGCGGCGGGCAAAGCCCTGAAGGTCGGGGATAAGGCGCCGTTGTTTACGCTCAAGGACCCCGACGGCAACCCTGTGTCCTCCGCCGATCTGCTGGCCAAGGGTCCGTTGGTGCTGACGTTCTATCGCGGTGTCTGGTGCCCGTATTGCAACATGGAGCTGCAAGCCTTGCAGGCGTTCCTGCCGACGTTGCAGGAAGCTGGGGCGAACCTGGTGGCGATCTCGCCGCAGATCGCCGCCAACAGCCGCAAATCGGTGCGCACCAACGGGTTGGAGTTCCCGATCCTGAGCGACACTCACAACGATGTGGCGCAGGCTTTCGGTCTGCGTTTCGCGTTGCCCGATTACCTGGTCGAGTTGTACAAGAATCTGCGCAACGACTTGCCCACCTTCAACGATGACCCGTCCTGGACCCTGCCGATGCCGGCGCGTTATGTCATCGGTCGGGATGGCGTGATCCGTTACGCCGAGGTCAACCCGGATTACACTCAGCGGCCAGAGCCTGAAGCGATGCTGGATGCGCTTCGCGGCTGAACCGATCAAGTGCCGCGTTACCCGCGGCACATCCTGATAGGAGTTGTCATGACCCGACGTACATTTCTCATCACCGGCGCCAGCAAAGGTATTGGTCGTGCCGTGGCCGAGCACTTGGACCGTGCCGGTCATCGCGTGGTCGGGATTGCCCGGACACCCGACCTGTCGTTTCCCGGCACGCTGTTTCCACTCGACCTGAGCGACCGGACGCTGACCCGGGAAGTATTGGCCGATCTGGCCAGCCAGTACGAGTTCGATGGGCTGGTGAACAACGTCGGCCTGGTCCGACCGCAGGTGTTGGGGGAAATCGACCTCGACACCTTTGACGATGTGATGCGGGTCAACCTGCACTCGGCCCTGCAAGCAACCCAAACGCTGCTGCCGAACATGCGCGCCAAAGGCTGGGGCCGAGTGGTGAACATTTCCAGCCTGACGGTGCTCGGGATCACCCAGCGCACGGCGTATGCGGCGGCGAAAGCGGCGCTGGTCAGCTTCACCCGATCCTGGGCGCTGGAACTGGCGCAAACCGGGATCACGGTCAACGCCGTGGCACCCGGCCCGACGGAGACGGAGCTGTTCCGCGAGAACAATCCGATCGGCAGCGAAGGTGAAGCACGTTATCTGGCTAGCGTACCGATGGGTCGGTTAGGGCAACCGGAAGAAATCGCTTCGGCGATTGCCTTTCTGTTGTCCGAGCAAAGCGGGTTTATTACCGGGCAGACGTTGTTTGTCGATGGTGGTGCTTCGGTAGGCAAAGCGGCGTTTTGATGGTTTTTTTCAGATCACATAAATCCCCTGTGGGAGCGAGCCTGCTCGCGAAAGCGGTCTGACAGCCGCCATAGATGTTGAATGACATGTCGCCTTCGCGAGCAGGCTCGCTCCCACATTAGATTTATGACAGTCACCACATTTGCACAAGGACTCAAGATGGACCGCCTCGGCGCAATGGAAACCTTCGTCTACGTGGTGGAAACCGGTTCGTTTTCCGCGGCGGCCCGGCGTCTGAATATCGGCCAGCCCGCCGTGTCGAAAACCATCGCGCAACTGGAAACCCGTCTCGCCGTGCGATTGCTGTTGCGCTCGACCCGTGGCCTGACCCCCACCGAAGCCGGGCTGGCTTTCTTTGACCGGGCCAAACGCGCCATCGAAGAAGCCGACGAGGCCGACAACGCCGCTCGCGGTGCCGCCAGCGGGCTGACCGGCAACTTGCGGATCTGTGCCGCCGTGACCTTCGGCCGGTTGCACATCGTCCCGCACCTGGGGCCGTTTCTCGAACAGAACCCTGAACTGAACATCGACCTGATGCTCAATGACCGCAATATCAATCTGGTGGAAGAAGGCGTCGATGTGGCCCTGCGCATGGGCGCTTTGAGCGACTCCGGCCTCACCGCCCGCAAGATCGCCGAGTGCCGGCGCGTGGTGCTGGGCACACCGCAGTATTTCGAAAAACACGGCAAACCGGCCTGCCCTGCCGATCTGACTAAACATCAAGCCGTTGTTTACAGTTTGGGCGGCGGCGCGAATTGGCCCTTCAAGCAAGGCGACGAAGAACACCCGGTGATCATCAGCGGCCGCATCCGCGTCAACGCCGCCGAAGGCCTGCGTGAATCAGTGCTGGCTCATCTGGGGCTGACCATGGCGTCCGAGTGGATGTTTGCGCCGGAACTCGCCAGTGGTGCAGTCGTGGAAGTGATGAGCGATTGGGAGTTGCCGAATCAGGACCTGTGGGCGGTGTTTCCGACGGGAAGGATGGCCAGTGCGAAGGCGCGGGCGTTTGTGGATTACGTTCAGGGGTTACTGGCGAAAGAGTCTTAAACACGCTTAAGTTTCGTTTATTGCGATTTTCGTTTGATTCGAATAGCCTTCCCAACATCGATACTCAGAATGTTGGAAACCATCATGTCTTTAGTCATCCATCCACCGGTCAATCTGCCCATAGCCCGCGAAGTTCAAGCTGCCATCGAAGGCCAGCGTGCGCTCTCTGCGTATCTCGCGACGCAATTCGAAACCCAACGCATCCAGATTTTCGACGAACAAAATGAAGCTCACAACGTCGAGCTACCGACTTCAGCCCTGCGATTGCTGGTCGACATCCTGGCCGCATTAGCAGAAGGCAATGCCGTCAAAGTCGTCCCGGTTCACGCGGAATTGACCACCCAGGAAGCAGCAGACCTGCTCAACGTCTCACGTCCGCACCTCATCAAACTGCTGGAGTCCGGCGAGTTGTCCTACCACAAAACAGGCAAGCACCGACGTGTGCGCTTTGCCGATTTGATGGATTATAAAAACCGGCGCGACACCGCCAGCGAGCAAGCAATGACGCTTCTCGCCGAGCAAGCACAAGCGTTAAGGACAGGATACGAGTGAGGCACTCCCCGTTTACCGCTGTATATGACGCATGTGTTTTGTACCCTGCCCCTTTGAGAGACTTCCTGATGTGGCTCGCGCTCTCGGGACGTTTCAGGGCGCGATGGTCACTGGAGATACACAACGAATGGAAGCGCAATCTGTTGAAGAACCGTCCAGACCTGACCACGGAACAACTGGATCGAACCTCCGAGTTAATGGATCAAGCCATCCCCGACGCCAATGTCTCTGGATACGAAGACCTGATTGAAGGACTAACGCTGCCGGACATGAATGACCGCCATGTCCTGGCAGCCGCCATTCGCTGCAATGCCAGCGTCATCGTGACCTTCAACCAGAAAGACTTCCCCTGCACATCGCTGGAGCCTTTTGGAGTGGAGGCGCAGCACCCTGACGAGTTCGTCGACAACCTCTTTGATCTGGACCCGGCAGCCGTTGTCGGTGCTGCCCAACGGCAACGCAAACAACTGAAAATGCCGCCGATGGATGTCAGTACCTATCTCGACCTTCTGTCACGACAAGGCTTGGTTCGGTCAGTCGAGACGCTGACCACCTACCGCACCATTCTTTGATGTCCCAGTGCGCTGGATCTTTTCGTATTTCAGACAGTAAAACGGCGATCCGAAGATCGCCGTTCTTATTCATTCCCCGAACTGTCTGCCCAACCCACCCGGCACGCCGTGGATGTCGGTGTCTTCCCACGGGCCGTTCGGGCTGATGGAGCGGCTCCAGCCGTTGTTCCAGCGGTAGTAGGTGCGCTGACGGTAGAAGGTGTTGGGTTGGTCGTCGAGGACGTAGACGCCCATCTTCGCATCCCAATGGCTGTTGCCACCCGGTGGCGGGGCGAAGCTGGCGGAGGTGCGAGGCAGCGGTTTGGCGGGTTTGGCCGGGATACTTGGCTTGCTCGGCGTTGGCGTCGGTGACGGCGTCGGGCTGGGTTGCGACGGCGGGATCGGCGGCAGGGTTTGTTGCGGTGGCCGTTGGACCGCACAAGCGCTTAACCCCAGGACGAGACTGAGCAGGGTGATACGAGCGATGGCGGTCATGTGGGCGCTTCCTGTTATTTATCCGGGCTGTCGATGGTCAGTTGCTGCTGCGCGGTGGTGCTGCTGGCCAGGGGCTGGCTGCGACCGATCCATTCGCCGGCAGTCGGTTGGCCGGCGCGGGAGATGCGCGCAACCAGTTGGACTTCAGGGAAGTTCGACAGTTTCAACTGCGGCATCATTGCATCGGCATCGCCCAGTTCGACGGTGGCCGGCAGGTCAGCCACGGTCAGGCGTTTGGCCGCCAATGGCGCCGGAGGACCGGAGGTGGCGCGGGCGAAGATGAACACGCTGTCGCCCGGTTGCACCTTGGCTTTCAGGTCGGCCGCAAGGTCCACACGCACCTTGAGCAACGCGCCTTTGACGGCCGGCGCCTGGACAACTTTGCCGCCGCTGGCTTCGAGCTTCTCGGTGGCCCGGGCGATCCCGCCTTGCAGTGCGCCACGGGAATTGTCGTCCGGCGGCAGTTGCGCCAGCAGGCGATTCCAGTAGTCGATGGCGTCCTGATAGCGCTGGGCTTCAAACGCGGCGATGCCAAGCAGGCCAAGGCTGGTGACTTCTTTCGGATCGGCTTTCAGCGCTTCGTCGGTCAGGGCCTGGATCTTGTCCGACCACTTCTTGCCATCGGCGAAGTACTGGGCCTGAGCCCACTGGCCGAGCAGTTCCGGTTGGCGACCGGCAAGGTTCACCGTGCGCTCGAAAATCTTCGCTGCGTCAGCCGGACGATCCTGAGCCATGTACGTGCGACCGAGGAAGTACAAGCCTTCCGCCGAGTCTGGCTGAGCCGCAACCGCACGCTCCAGGCGATGGGTCATTTCTTCCATCGACTGCGGTGCCTGGGAGAATTCCCGGGTCAGTTCGACTTTATCGCTGGCACCGAAATGCAGGTACAGCCCAAGGCCCAACACCGGCACCAGGATCGCGGCCAGCAACGGCAACGATTTACCGAGGCGAGACACGCGCGGCGCGGCAACGCCTTCGGTGTCGGCCAACAACTCACGCGCCGCTTCGGCACGACCGCTGTCCATTTGCGCGGCGTCGAGCACGCCCTCTTCCTGCTGAGTCTGCAACTCAGCCACGCGCTCTTGATACAGCGCGACGTTCAGGGCAGTACGATCCTCTTCGAGTTGAGCGCGACGAACGCGCAAAACCGGGATCAACAAAAAACTCAGGGCAACCAGAAGTAGCAGACCTGCAGCGAGCCAGAAATCAATCATTCTTGGTTTTTTTCCAACAGGTGGTCGAGGCGCTCACGCTCCTCGGCAGAAAGCGTGTCCGGGGTGTCAGCGCGTTGCACGCGACGACGGCGGACGATCACGGCGATAACCACGAAGCCGCCCAGCAACAGGCCGGCGGGGCCGAACCAGAGCAAGGCAGTCTTGGCGTTCAGAGCGGGTTTGTAACGGACGAAATCGCCGTAGCGATCGACCATGAAATCGATGATCTGCTGGTTGTCCTTGCCCTCGCCGAGCATGCGGAAAATCTCTTTGCGCAGGTCGGCGGCAATCGGTGCGTTGGAATCGGCAATGTCCTGATTCTGGCACTTGGGGCAGCGCAGCTCTTTGGTCAGCTCGCGGAAACGTTCGCGGTCGCCTTCTTTGGCGAATTCGTAGGTATCGATGGCCGCGTGCGCCACGCCGGCCATGCTCAAGCCCAATACAGCGGCGGCAATCCAGCGCTTCATGGCTTGGCCTCATCGACCAGCGCCTGATACTTGGCCGCCAGTTTTTCGCGCCAGACCTGTTCGTCGATCACGCCGACGTACTTGTCGCGGATGATGCCCTTGGCGTCGATGAAGAAGGTTTCCGGCGCGCCGTACACACCGAGGTTCAGGCCCAGGGTGCCTTCGTCGTCGCGGATATCCAGTTGATACGGGTTATGGAATTCGACCAGCCACTTCAAGGCGTCGACGTTGACGTCCTTGTAGTTGATGCCGTAGATCACCACGCCCTTCTCGGCCAGTTTGTTCAACACCGGGTGCTCGACCCGGCATGAAATGCACCAGGTGCCCCAGACGTTGACCAGCGCCGGTTTGCCGAGGATGTCGGCCTTGGTCAGGGTCTTGTCGCCCTGCACCGCTGGCAGGGAAAACTCCGGGAACGGCTTGCCGATCATCGCCGAAGGCAACTCGGCCGGGTCCAGGTACAACCCGCGATACAGGAAAACAGCCACCACCAGAAAAATCGCCAGTGGCAACAGCATCAACCAACGTTTCATGCAGTGGCTCCCGTCATGCCGAGCGCTTCACGCACGCGGCTTTTCACCTTGACTCGATAACGTCGATCCAGTGCCGCCAGCAACCCGCCGAAACCGGTGAGCAAGCCGCCGAACCAGATCCAGCGCACGAACGGTTTGACGTGCACGCGCACAGCCCAAGCGCCATCGCCCAGCGGTTCGCCGAGGGCGACGTAGATATCACGGGTGAAGCCGGCATCGATCCCGGCTTCGGTCATCACCGAGTTCTGCACGGTGTAGAGACGTTTTTCCGGGTGCAGCACGCTGACTTCCTTGCCGTCGCGGATGACCCGCACGGTGCCCTTGTCGGAGGTAAAGTTCGGCCCTTCGAAGTGCTTGGCGCCTTCGAAAATGAAGTGATAACCGGCCAGGTCCATGGACTCGCCCGGCGCCAGGCGCAAGTCACGCTCGGCACTGTTCTGGCTCGACAACACGACCCCGAGGGCGCACACGGCGATGCCCAAATGCGCAACCTGCATGCCCCAATAGCTGCGGGTCAGGCTCGGCAGGCCTTTGATCAAACCTTTGTGGCGAGTCTTGTCGAGGATGTCGCGCACGCCAGCCAGCAATACCCACGCAGCGAGCATGAACGTCGCGATCACTGCCCAGTTGAAATCGCCGTAAGCGACGCCGGCCACCACGGCCAGCGCGGCGCTGCCGAGCAATACCGGGGTCAGCATGCCCACCAGCCATTTGACCGGCGTGTCTTTCCAGCGCACCAGCATGCCGACCGCCATCACCACCATCAACAACGCCATCAACGGAATGAACAGCGCATTGAAGTACGGCGGGCCGACCGACAACTTGGCGCCGGTCATCGCATCGAGGATCAGCGGATACAAGGTGCCGAGCAGGATCATCGACGCCGCCACCACCAGCACCAGGTTGTTACCCAGCAACAGGGTTTCCCGGGACCAGAGGTTGAAGCCGACATGGCTCTTGACCACTGGCGCGCGCAGAGCGAACAGCGTCAGCGAACCACCGACCACAAACAGCAGGAAGATCAGGATGAACACACCGCGCTCAGGATCGGAGGCAAACGCATGCACCGAGGTCAGTACACCGGAACGCACCAGGAAGGTCCCGAGCAGGCTCAACGAGAACGCCGCGATGGCCAGCAACACGGTCCAGCTCTTGAACACGCCACGTTTTTCCGTGACCGCCAAGGAGTGAATCAACGCCGTACCGACCAGCCAAGGCATGAAGGACGCGTTTTCCACCGGATCCCAGAACCACCAGCCGCCCCAGCCGAGTTCGTAATAGGCCCACCACGAACCGAGCGTGATGCCGATACCGAGGAAGGCCCAGGCGACGATGGTCCACGGACGCGACCAGCGTGCCCACGCCGCATCAAGTCGACCGCCGAGCAGCGCGGCGATGGCGAAGGCGAAAGCCACGGAGAAACCGACATAACCCATGTACAGCATCGGCGGGTGCACGATCAGACCGATGTCTTGCAGCAATGGATTGAGGTCGCGACCGTCCGCCGGGATCTGCGGCAGGATCCGCGCGAACGGGTTCGAGGTCAGGATCAGGAACATCAGGAAGCCGGTACTGATCATGCCCATCACCGCGAGTACGCGGGCGAGCATGACTTGCGGCAACTGCCGGGAGAACACCGACACCGCGAAGGTCCAGCCACCGAGGATCAAGGCCCACAGCAGCAACGAACCTTCGTGGGCGCCCCACACGGCGCTGAACTTGTAGTACCACGGCAATGCGCTGTTGGAGTTGCTGGCCACATAGGCAACCGAGAAATCGTCGGTCATGAAAGCGTAAGTCAGGCAACCGAAGGCGAATACCAGGAAAGCGAACTGACCCCAGGCCGCCGGTTGCGCCAGGCTCATCCACAAGCGGTCGCCACGCCAGGCGCCCATTAGCGGGACCACGGCCTGAACCAGCGCGAAACACAGCGCGAGGATCATGGCCAACTGGCCCAATTCGGGAATAAACAGTGCAGAGGTCATCATCAACCCTCCTTGGCTTGGGTAGGCGCCGACTGACCGCTGTCTTTCAGGGCCTTGGTCACTTCGGGCGGCATGTATTTCTCGTCGTGCTTGGCCAGCACTTCGTCGGCCACCACCACGCCGTCAGCGTTGAGTTTGCCCAGGGCGACAATGCCCTGCCCTTCGCGGAACAGGTCCGGGAGGATGCCGCGATAGGTGATGGTCACGGATTTGTTGAAGTCGGTGACGATGAATTTCACGTCCAAGGAATCACCGGAGCGTTGCAGCGAGCCCTTCTCGACCATGCCGCCGGCGCGGATGCGCGTGTCTTGCGGGGCTTCGCCGTTGGCGATCTGGGTCGGGGTGTAAAACAGATTGATGTTCTGCTGCAGGGCGCTCAGGGCCAGGCCGACGGCGGCGCCGACACCGACCAGGATCGCGAGAATGATGATAAGACGCTTTTTGCGCAGCGGATTCACTTGCCGTTCTCCCGGCGCAAACGACGCGCCTCTTGTTGCAGATACCGCTTGCGGGCCAGGATCGGCGCCGCCACGTTGAGGACCAGCACTGCCAGGCAGATGCCGTAGGCTGACCAGACATAAAGGGCATGATGGCCCATGGCGAGGAAGTCGCCGAATGAAGCAAAACTCATCGAACGGCCTCCAGACTGTTCTGCACTTCAGCTTTCACCCAGCTCGCCCGGGCTTCGCGCTTGAGCACTTCAAGGCGCATGCGCAGCAACAGCACCGCGCCGAAGAAACAGTAGAAACCCAGCACCGTCAGCAACAGCGGCAGCCACATCTCGGCGGGCATCGCCGGTTTTTCAGTGAGGGTGAACGTCGCGCCCTGGTGCAGGGTGTTCCACCACTCCACCGAGTATTTGATGATCGGGATGTTGATCACGCCAACAATCGCCAGCACCGCGCAGGCCTTGGCCGCACTGTCACGATTGCTGATGGCGTTGCCCAGCGCAATGAGACCGAAGTACAGGAACAGCAGAATAAGCATGGACGTAAGTCGCGCATCCCACACCCACCACGAGCCCCAGGTCGGTTTGCCCCAGATCGCGCCAGTGACCAGCGCCACGGCGGTCATCCAGGCGCCGATCGGGGCCGCGCATTGCAGGGCGACGTCGGCCAGTTTCATCTTCCACACCAGCCCGACCACGCCGCACACCGCCAGCATCACGTAGCAGGACTGGGCCAGCATGGCGGCCGGAACGTGGATATAGATGATGCGAAAGCTGTTGCCTTGCTGGTAGTCCGGTGGCGCAAAGGCCAGGCCCCAGACCACGCCGACGCTAATCAGCAGCAACGCCGCGACGCTCAGCCACGGCAGCAGTTTGCCACTGATGCCATAAAACCATTTGGGCGAGCCGAGCTTATGAAACCAGGTCCAGTTCATTACTGTTTCCATCACGGGTGCTCTTCGCTATTGAAGAGCCAAGGGTCTTTACTGGTTAAATTTTAACCAGACCTCATTATTCGCCGACGCTGATCTTCAGGCCAGCAGCTATTGCAAAAGGTGTCAGGGTTATCGCCAGGGCGGTCAGGCTACCAAGCCACAAGAGATAACCGGTCGCCGGCATGCCTTGGAGTGCGGCCTGCAAGGCGCCACTGCCAAGAATCAACACCGGGATGTACAGCGGCAGAATCAGCAGCGCCAACAACAGGCCACCACGCTTCAATCCGACCGTCAGGGCCGCGCCCACCGCACCGAGCAGGCTCAGCACCGGTGTACCCAGCAATAACGAAAGCAGCAACACCGGCAGACAAGCGGCAGGCAAACCGAGCATCAACGCCAGCAGTGGAGCGAGCAAAACCAGTGCCAGACCGGAGAAGGCCCAGTGTGCCAGTACCTTGGCCAAAACCAGAAGAGCCAGGGGGTGCGGCGAAAGGACCCACTGTTCAAGGGATCCATCTTCGAAATCACTGCGGAAGAGCCCGTCCAGCGAGAGCAGGACCGATAAAAGTGCCGCCACCCAGACCAATCCCGGAGACAAGGTTTGCAACAATTGAGACTCGGGTCCGACCGCCAACGGGAACAACGACACCACGATGGCGAAGAATACCAGCGGATTGGCCAGCTCTGCCGGACGGCGAAACAACAAGCGAGCCTCACGGGCGACCAACAGGCCGAAAACACTCATACGGCCCAGTTCCCCAGATCAATGTCGCGATAGCCGGCCGGCATCCGGCTCAGTGTGTGGTGAGTGGTCAAAATCACCATGCCGCCGCGCTCGCAGTGGCCGGCCAGGTGTTCTTCGAGTTGCGCCACGCCCTGCTTATCGAGCGCGGTGAAAGGTTCGTCGAGGATCCACAGCGGTGGACTGTCGAGGTAAAGACGCGCCAGGGCCACGCGGCGTTGCTGGCCGGCGGACAAGGTGTGGCAAGGCACATCCTCGAAACCACGCAGCCCGACAGCGGCCAGGGCTTGCCAGATCGCTTCGTGGCTCGCCGGCTGGTGCAAGGCGCAGAGCCAGCTAAGGTTTTCTTCCGGGGTCAGCAAATCCTTGATCCCGGCGGCATGCCCGATCCACAGCAGGTTGCGCGCCAGTTCGCTGCGTTGCTCGTTCAGCGGCTGACCATTGAGCAACACGTGACCGGCGGTCGGTTGCATCAGCCCGGACAACAAGCGCAATAAACTGGTCTTGCCGCTGCCATTCGGCCCGCTGATCTGCACCATTTCGCCACTGGACAGTCTCAATTCGAGATTTTCGAAGAGCAGCCGAAGGTCTCGCTCACAGGCGAGGTCGACGGTTTGAAGGACTGGACTGGTCAAGAGATCACTGGGCCTTTACGTTTCAGGTCGGCGGTTCAAGTCGGCAGTGGCGCGGCCGCTAAAGAGATGCAGCATAGATGCATTGGCGGCCGGTTTTAGAGAGCTGCGTCAAAACAATTGCAATGTTTTCACCGCTCTCTCAAAGACGGGCGGCATTATACATGCCATGCCTTACTCTAAAGAGCGCATTTTCCGAAGGTTGTGACCGCGTATGACAGGCGAAATGAACATCCTCCCGGTCCCCCAGACCACACCGACGGCCACGCGCCCGATGGTGGTCAGTGGCGACCTACTCAAGCTGCTGACGCCGATGGAGGGCCTGATCAGTGCCGGCCAGACGGCCAGCGCCGAGGTGCTGTCGCTGAAGCAGGCGGATCAGACTTTTCAACTGTTGCTCAAGGTCACCGTCGATGGCGGCCGCCAGACCACGGTGCAGGCCACCAGTACGCAACCGCTGCCCACCGGCACCAACCTGGCGATTACCCAGCCGTCCGCCAGCAACCTGGCGATTACGGTGCAACAGGCGATTGCCTCCAGCGTTGCCACCCTCACCCGCATCGATACCGCGCAACTGCCGGTCGGCACGTTGCTGCAAGGCAAAGTACTGACTTCACAGGTATTGCCGCAGACGCCGGGGCAACCGACCGTTTTTCGTTCAATGGTGAGCCTGCTCAACACCGCGCTGAGCGGCAGCACCTTGACCATCGACAGTCCGCAACCGCTGCGCATCGGCACGTTGTTGAGCGCCCTGGTGCAGGACACGCAGACGTTGAAATTCCTGCCGCTGAGCAATCGCCAGGACCAGTTGGCGGTCTCGCAGCAACTGACCACCCAGCAAAGCCGCCAGGGTTCGCTGGACGGCTTGCTCAGCGCCTTGCAGAACCTGCCGCAGTCCGACGAAACCTCCGCCGACCTGCAAGCCGCCGTGAACAAATTGCTCGCCGGCCTGCCCGACGTGCAACAACTGAGCACACCGAAGGGCCTGGCCCTGGCGCTGGCCAACAGCGGTCTGTTCCTCGAAACGAAATTGCTGACCGGTCAGACCCCGACGCTGGCCCCGGACATGAAGGCCGACCTGCTCAAGCTGATCGCGCAACTGACGCCGCCCAACACCAACCTCGGCGCCGTCATCGCCGCCAACACCCTGGCCCAGGCGATGCCGAGTTTTGTACGTAGCGCGTTGGGCATGCTCGGTCAGGTCAGCGCCAAACCGTCCCCCACCAGTTTTCCGCTGCCCGACCGGCTGTTGCAGAGCCAGGACGGTGAAGGCGATCTGGAGCATTTATTGCGCCTCGCCGCTGCGGCGGTTTCGCGCCTGCAAAGCCATCAATTGTCGAGCCTGGAACAAACCGGCGTCACCGACGATGGCCGGTTGATGAGCACTTGGCAGCTGGAAATCCCGATGCGTAACCTGCAAGACATCGTGCCGTTGCAGGTCAAGTTCCAGCGCGAAGAAGCCCCGGAAAAGCAACCGCAAAACGAACGCCGCGAAGAGCGCGAACCGAAACAGCAACTGTGGCGGGTCGAGTTGGCGTTCGACATGGAGCCGCTTGGCCCGCTGCAAGTTCAGGCGCAGTTGATCCAGGGCAGTCTGTCCAGTCAGCTATGGGCTGAGCGGCCGTACACCGCGAGCCTGATCGAAAGCAATCTGTCAGCCCTGCGCGAGCGCTTGTTGGCATCCGGCCTGAACGTCGGCGATCTGGATTGCCACCTCGGCACACCTCCCCAAGGCGCGCAAACCCGCCTCGAACAACGCTGGGTCGACGAAACCGCATGAGAAACCCCAACGCCCCACGCCAGGCCATCGCCCTCAAATACGACGGCAGCCACGCCCCGACCCTCACGGCCAAGGGCGACGAAGAACTGGCTGAAGCCATTCTGAAGATTGCCCGTGAATGCGAAGTACCGATCTACGAAAACCCCGAGCTGGTAAGGCTGCTGGCGAAGATGGAGTTGGGGGACAGTATTCCGGAAGAGTTGTACCGCACGATTGCGGAGATTATTGCGTTTGCGTGGAACCTGAAGGGCAAGTTTCCTGAGGGACAGGATCCGAATGCGCCAATGGTCGAGAAGGATATTACTGATCGCGGGGATGATTATTGATGTGTGTTGAATGCAAAAGATCGCAGCCTCGTTTTACTCGACAGCTCCTACATTGGGATTGCGTACACCCTGTAGGAGCTGTCGAGTAAAACGAGGCTGCGATCTTTTGATCTTTCTCAGTTCTTGTGCAACTTACGCATCAACTCAGCCTCAGCCTGGGTCAACCCGCAAGACTGAGTCAGTTCATCAACGGTGGCGCCCATGCCCACCAATCGCGCCGCCTGGGCAAACGACAGGCTCGACGGGTCGCGTTGTTCCAGCTGCGCCAGTTTTTCCGGCAACGGCGAAACCACTGCGCGCAGTTCGTGCAGGTCTTCACCCATGCGCACATTGCCGCTCTGGTAATTGTCGACGCGTTTGGCCAGGTCCTTGATGCGCTGATCGCGCAGCGCATCACCCTCGGCCTGTTGCGCCGCGATCAGTCGCTGACCGCGGATGTACGCCAGGAACATCGCCAGCGTGCCTGCCCAAAACAGGAACAGGACAATGACAGCAACCTCAAGAATCAATCAGATGTTCTCCAGATCCGACCATTCTTCTTCGCTCATCATCTTGTCGAGTTCGACCAGGATGAGGAGTTCGTTGTTCTTGTTGCACACGCCCTGAATGAACTTGGCGGATTCTTCGTTACCGACGTTCGGCGCGGTCTCGATTTCCGACTGACGCAGGTAAACCACTTCGGCGACGCTATCGACCATGATCCCGACGACTTGTTTGTCGGCTTCGATGATGACGATACGGGTGTTGTCGCTGATCTCGGCGTTCATCAGGCCGAAGCGCTGACGGGTGTCGATCACGGTAACCACATTGCCGCGCAGGTTGATGATGCCCAGCACGTAGCTCGGGGCACCCGGGACCGGGGCGATTTCGGTGTAACGCAGGACTTCCTGAACGCGCATCACGTTGATGCCGTAGGTTTCATTGTCCAGTTTGAAGGTTACCCATTGCAGGATCGGATCTTCAGAACCTTTTGCATTCGTCGCTTGATTACTCATACCCTGACCCCTCGAAAAACCGCTTCTGGCGGTGTGTGTTCTGTTGGCGGCGTTCAACAACGCCGTCGCATACTTGTTATGTCGGCAGCTATGTCGGTTTGTGTAGCGGCTTGCTGCCGCCCATGTGCTTTGCCCCGCCGCTGGCGATCAACTCGGCCAGTGCGGAAACGTCCAGCAATGCACACATGTGCTCAATCACCGTGCCGGCGAGCCATGGCCGCTGACCTCGGTGACTTCTCCATTTGATTTCGTTCGGGTCCAGGCGCAACGAGCGGCTGACCTGATGCACCGCCAGCCCCCACTCGTAGCCCTGCACCGAAATAACGTATTGCAAGCCCTGGCGGAAGTCGTCGCGATAGCGATCCGGCATGACCCAGCGCGCGGTATCCAGCACTTTCAGGTTGCCGGCCTGGCTCGGCAGGATCCCGAGGAACCATTCCGGCTGACCGAACAGCGGCGTCAGCTCGTGGCCGGCCAGTGAATAAATCGAGCCCAGGCACACCAGCGGCACGGCCAGGGTCAGCCCGGCGACATCGAACAGCAGGCATTCGAATGGCTCGGCGGCCCAGGACGGACGACCATCGGTTTCCACCGGTGGCGGCGTGTTGCTCGGCGGCAAGTGGACTTCAACCACCGGCGGCACCAGGGCTTGCAACAGCGGCGCGATGGTCGAGACCGGCGCGAGGATCGGTGCCGGGGCTTCGATCACGGCGAGCGGTGCTTTCTCAACGACCGGCGCAACCACTGGCGCCGCAACGGCAGGCGCCGGGCGCGCATCACGCGCCTGTTCTTCGAGCAAGGCCAACTGGAACTCGTCCAGCGCGGCTTCGACCTCGACCGTTTCAACGACCTCGATGACTTGCGCCACCGCTTCGACTTCCAGCGGCAACTCTTCAGTCGCCTCCATCAACAGGTTGTCCAGATAAGACTGGAGCGCGAGTTGTGGACGCGAAGTGGTTTTTACCGGGCGATTCATGCGAACACCGCCCTTGTAGGAGCATGGCTTGCCCGCGAAGAACGATGACGCGGATTATTTGTTAAGACCGAGGTGTTGCCTTCGCGGGCAAGCCTCGCTCCTACGGGAATAGGGTTCATCAGGCCACCGCCGGGACAAGTTGTGCGGTCAGCAGATGCTTGAGCAGCGCGCGATAGGCGAGAACGCCGCGGCTCTTGCCGTCGAATTGAGAAGGCGTGACACCCGCCCGGCTCGCATCACGCAGGCGGGTATCCACCGGAATGTAGCCTTGCCAGATTTCTTCCGGGTACTTATCGCGCAACACACGCAAAGTCCCGAGGGACGCTTGAGTGCGGCGGTCGAACAACGTCGGGACGATAGTGAATGGCAGCGCCTGTTTGCGGGAACGGTTGATCATCGCCAGGGTGTTGACCATGCGTTCCAGGCCTTTGACGGCCAGGTGCTCGGTCTGCACCGGGATCACCAACTGCTGGCTCGCGGCCAGGGCGTTGACCATCAACAAGCCAAGCAGCGGCGGGCTGTCGATCACCGCGTAATCGAAGTCTTGCCACAATTGCGCCAGACTCTTGGCGATCACCAGGCCCAGGCCACTCTGGCCCGGCGACTGACGTTCAAGGGTCGCCAGTGCGGTGCTCGACGGCAGCAGGGAAATATTTTCGTGACTGGTGGGCATCAACAACTGGCCGGGCAAGCCCTGGGGCACGCTGCCCTTGTGCAGGAACAGGTCGTAGCTGCTGTGTTCCAGGCTGTCGGGGTCGTAGCCGAAATAGCTGGTCATCGAGCCGTGCGGGTCAAGGTCCACCATGACCACGCGCTTGCCCGCCTCGGCCAGTAACCCGGCTAAAGCGATAGAGGAAGTGGTTTTACCAACACCACCCTTTTGATTGGCAACTGCCCAGACTCTCATTCGGATTGTTCCTCCCGGTCGATCAGCTCGACCGAGAAATAGCTCAATGTGTTAATGCGGGTGACGGAGAATTGACGGCGCTCTCTCGTCCCGGCGACTTGACCGGGGTCGGTGCAGTTTGTGTGCCAGCACGCTTCAACGCGGCATCCGGTTTCGCATTCGCGGTTCCGGTGCCCGTCAGGCTGCGGCGTACATCGAGATTTCGCGAAACAACCAGTACCACCCGACGGTTGCGCGCGCGGCCTTCAGCAGTGGCGTTATTGGCCACGGGCTGGAACTCACCGTAGCCCACCGACGCCAGGCGCCCGGGGTTCACACCCTGCATCGCCAGCATGCGCACGATGCTTGCCGAACGGGCCGAGGACAGTTCCCAGTTGGTCGGATACTGCGAAGTGCGGATCGGTTGATCGTCGGTAAAGCCTTCGACGTGGATAGGGTTGTCGAACGGCTTCAGGATCCCCGCGACCTTGTCGATGATGTTGAACGCCTTGTCGCTGGGCATCGCATCGCCGCTGGTGAATAACAGGCTGGAGTTGAGTTCGATCTCGACCCACAACTCGTTGCCGCGCACGGTCATCTGATTGGATTTGATCAAGTCGCCGAACGCGGCGCTGATGTCATCGGCAATGCTTTTCAAAGGATCGCTGGCACCGGAGATACCAGCGTCAACCTGCTCACTGTCCTTGACCAGCGGCTTGGCCGGGGTCACGGTCACTGGCCGTTCTTCACCGATCGGGATCGGCTTGAGGGCACGGTCCGAGTCAGTGAACACGCCGATCAACGCTTCCGAGATAACTTTGTACTTGCCTTCGTTGATCGAGGAGATCGAGTACATCACCACGAAAAAGGCGAAGAGCAAGGTGATGAAGTCGGCGTAGGAAACCAGCCAACGTTCATGGTTTACATGTTCTTCAGGTTGCCGGCGACGAGCCATATTCCGTTACTCCCATCAATCCATGAAGCCCTGAAGCTTCAACTCAATAGAGCGAGGGTTTTCACCTTCGGCGATCGACAGAATCCCTTCCAACAACATTTCGCGATAACGCGACTGGCGCAACGCGATGGACTTGAGCTTGGCCGCCACCGGCAGCAACACCAGGTTGGCACTGGCCACGCCGTAGATGGTCGCGACGAATGCCACGGCAATGCCGCTGCCCAGTTGCGACGGGTCGGCCAGGTTGCCCATGACATGGATCAGGCCCATGACCGCACCGATGATGCCGATGGTCGGCGCGTAGCCGCCCATGCTTTCAAAGACTTTGGCCGCTTCGATGTCGCGGCTTTCCTGGGTGTAGAAATCCACTTCCAGGATGCTGCGAATCGCTTCCGGCTCGGCGCCGTCCACCAGCAATTGCAGGCCTTTGCGCGAGTAGTTGTCCGGTTCGGCGTCAGCCACCCCTTCCAGACCGAGCAGGCCTTCCTTGCGGGCGGTAAGGCTCCAGTTCACTACACGATCGACGCCACCGGCCAGATCCACACGCGGTGGAAACAGAATCCAGGCAAGGATCTGCATGGCGCGCTTGAATGCGCTCATCGGCGACTGCAACAGCGCCGCACCGACGGTCCCACCGATCACGATCAACGCCGCCGGGCCGTTAGCCAATGCGCCGAGATGACCGCCTTCAAGGTAGTTGCCACCAATGATGGCGACGAACGCCATGATGATCCCGATAAGGCTCAGTACATCCATCAGATACAAGCCTCGACCAGGTGCTTGCCAATGTCGTCCAGGCTGTAAATCGCGTCCGCGAGGTCAGCTTTGACGATGGCCATCGGCATGCCGTAGATCACGCAACTGGCTTCATCCTGGGCCCAGATCGCACTGCCGCCCTGCTTGAGCAGGCGCGCGCCTTCACGACCGTCGGCGCCCATGCCGGTCAACACGACCGCCAGAACTTTGTCACCGTAGGATTTGGCCGCCGAACCGAACGTGATGTCCACGCACGGTTTGTAGTTCAGACGCTCGTCGCCCGGCAGGATTTTCACCGCGCCACGGCCATCGATCATCATTTGCTTGCCACCCGGTGCCAGCAGCGCCAGGCCAGGACGCAGGATGTCGCCATCCTCGGCTTCCTTGACGTTGATGCGGCACAGCTTGTCGAGGCGTTCGGCAAAGGCCTTGGTGAAGGCTGCCGGCATGTGCTGGATCAGCACGATCGGCGCCGGGAAGTTGGCCGGCAACTGGGTCAAGACCCGTTGCAGCGCAACCGGGCCGCCGGTGGACGTACCGATGGCCACCAGTTTGTAGGCTTTGCGTTTCGGTGCTGGCGACGACGGGCCGGCAGACGCTGGCGCACGGGTCGGCAAAGGTGCCGGAGCCGGACGCGCAGGCGCACTGCTGCCATACGTGCTGCCGTAGCTGCTGGTGCTCGAAGGCGCCGGCGCCGGCGCGGCCACCGGGGCCGGGGTCGGGGCACTGTAGGTATTGGCGCGACGGTTACTGCGCGAAATGCTCAGGATCTTTTCGCACAGCAGTTGCTTGACCTTCTCCGGGTTGCGGGAGATGTCTTCGAAATTCTTCGGCAGGAAATCCACCGCACCGGCATCCAGCGCATCCAGGGTGACCCGGGCGCCTTCGTGCGTCAGCGAGGAGAACATCAAGACCGGAGTCGGGCAGCGCTGCATGATGTGCCGCACCGCCGTGATGCCATCCATCATCGGCATCTCGTAGTCCATGGTGATCACGTCTGGCTTGAGGGCCAGCGCCTGATCAATCGCCTCTTTTCCGTTGGTTGCCGTACCGACAACCTGGATGTTCGGATCCGCTGAAAGAATTTCCGAGACGCGGCGGCGGAAAAACCCCGAATCGTCCACCACCAGGACTTTGACTACCATAAACACTCCGTTAGACGCAGCGGGGCGTTGTCGCCCCGCTGCGGCAGAATCAAATACGCCGTGCGGCGTAACGCTTGAGCATGCTCGGGACATCGAGAATCAGCGCGATGCGGCCGTCACCCGTGATGGTGGCGCCGGACATGCCCGGGGTTCCCTGGAGCATTTTGCCCAATGGCTTGATGACCACTTCTTCCTGGCCCACCAGTTGATCGACGACAAAGCCGATCCGCTGGGTGCCCACCGAAAGGATCACCACATGGCCCTCGCGCTGCTCTTCATGAGCGGCGGAGCTGACCAGCCAGCGTTTGAGGTAGAACAAGGGCAGTGCCTTGTCCCGCACGATCACCACTTCCTGACCGTCCACCACGTTGGTGCGCGACAGGTCGAGGTGGAAGATCTCGTTGACGTTCACCAGCGGGAACGCAAACGCCTGGTTGCCGAGCATGACCATCAGCGTCGGCATGATCGCCAGGGTCAATGGCACCTTGATGACGATCTTCGAGCCTTTGCCCTTGGTCGAGTAGATATTGATGGTGCCGTTGAGCTGGGCGATTTTGGTTTTCACCACGTCCATGCCCACGCCACGACCCGACACATCGGAGATCTCGGTTTTGGTCGAGAAACCCGGTGCGAAGATCAGGTTGAAACAGTCCGACTCGCTGAGACGGTCCGCAGCATCCTTGTCCATCAAACCTTTCTTGACCGCAATACCGCGCAGAACATCGGCATCCATGCCCTTGCCGTCATCAGAGATGGACAGCAGGATGTGGTCGCCTTCCTGTTCGGCAGACAGAATCACCTTGCCGCTGCGAGGCTTGCCCATCGCTTCGCGTTCGCTCGGCTCTTCAATACCGTGGTCGACCGAGTTGCGCACCAAGTGGACCAGCGGGTCGGCCAGGGCCTCGACGAGGTTCTTGTCGAGGTCGGTTTCTTCGCCGACCAGCTCCAGGTTGATCTCTTTCTTGAGCTGGCGAGCCAGGTCGCGAACCAGGCGCGGGAAGCGCCCGAAGACTTTCTTGATCGGTTGCATCCGGGTCTTCATGACCGCGGTTTGCAGGTCGGCCGTGACCACGTCGAGGTTCGACACAGCCTTGGACATGGCTTCGTCGCCGCTGTTGAGGCCCAGACGGACCAAGCGGTTACGCACCAATACCAGTTCGCCGACCATGTTCATGATTTCGTCGAGACGCGCGGTATCAACCCGCACGGTGGTCTCGGCTTCACTGGCCGGTTTTTCCGCTGGCGGCGCAGAAGGCGCGGCGCGAGCCGGTGCCGGTGCAGGCGCTGCGGCCGGTTTCGGCGCTTCAGCTTTAGGCTCGGGCGCTTTGGCCGCCGGTTTCGCGGCAGCCGCAGGTGCCTTGGCGGCAGGCGCTGTAACCACAGTGCCGGTGCCGACTTCGGTGAACTTGCCTTTGCCGTGCAATTCGTCGAGCAGCGATTCGAATTCGTGATCGGAGATCAGATCACCGCCGGCCGCTTTAGCGGTAGGCGCAGCCGGGACCGGTGCCGAAGCAATCGCCGATTCCAGCGCATCCACGGCAAAGTTGCCCTTGCCGTGCAATTGATCGAGCAGTGCTTCGAATTCGTCGTCGGTAATGTCCGAGCTGTCGCCGGCCGCTTTCGGGGCTGCCGGGGTTGCCGGTGCAGCAGGCGCTGCCACCGCATCGACCGCGAACTGGCCTTTGCCGTGCAACTGATCGAGCAACGACTCGAACTCGGCGTCGGTGATTTCGTCGCTGGCCGCGGCATTGCTGCTCGGCGCTGGCGCAGCTACCGGGGCTTCGGCCTGAGCCTTGACGGCGTTCAGCGAGTCCAGCAGTTGTTCGAATTCGTTATCGGTAATGTCGCCCGACTCGCTTTCAGCGGCCGGTTCTTCCACCGCTTCGGCAACCGGGGCTGCTTCGTCGGCGGTTTGCGGCTCGGCCAGACGGGCCAGTGCCGCAAGCAATTCTGGAGTGGCAGCCGTGATCGGGCTGCGTTCGCGGACTTCGGTGAACATGCCGTTCACCGCATCCAGCGCTTCGAGAACCACGTCCATCAGTTCCGAGTCGACGCGTCGTTCACCCTTGCGCAGGATGTCGAACACGTTCTCGGCGATGTGACAGCACTCCACCAGCTCATTGAGCTGGAGGAAGCCGGCGCCCCCTTTTACAGTGTGAAAACCGCGAAAAATTGCATTGAGCAAGTCCGCATCATCTGGTCGGCTTTCCAGCTCGACCAGCTGTTCGGACAGTTGCTCTAGAATCTCGCCGGCCTCAACCAGGAAATCCTGAAGGATCTCTTCATCGGCGCCGAAGCTCATTAAGGGGGTGCTCCCAAGGTCTAAAAACCTAAAAAACCTAAAATGCTAAAACTCTAAAATCCTAGGCTGGATAACAAATCGTCCACATCGTCCTGACCGGACACAACGTCTTCTCTTTTATCGGCATGAATCTGCGGACCTTCACCCTGAGAGAGATGTTTTTGCGGATCTTTTTCAGCAAGCATCGCTTCACGGTCATGTTCGATACCCGCAAAGCGGTCTACCTGGCTGGCCATGAGCACGAGCTTGAGCAGGTTGCTTTCAACTTCGGTGACCAATTGGGTCACGCGCTTGATCACTTGACCGGTGAGGTCCTGGTAATCCTGAGCCAGCAGAATGTCGTTCAGGTTGCTCGACACCACGCGATTTTCTTCGCTGCTGCGTGTCAGGAAACCGTCGACCCGCCGGGCCAGCTCACGGAACTCTTCAGCCCCGACTTCGCGACGCATGAAGCGTCCCCAGTCAGTGCTCAAGGCCTGGGCTTCCTGGCTCAGGCCATTGACCAGCGGCGTGGCGTTTTCCACCAGGTCCATGGTGCGGTTGGCAGCGGCCTCGGTCAGCTTGACCACATAACCCAGACGCTCGGTGGCATCCGTGATCTGCGAGACTTCCTCGGCTTGCGGCATGTTCGGGTCAATCTGGAAATTGACGATCGCGCTATGCAGCTCACGAGTGAGCTTGCCCACTTCCTGATACAGGCCGCGGTCACGGGTCTGGTTGAGCTCATGGATCAGTTGCACAGCGTCGCCGAACCTGCCTTTTTCAAGGCTTTCGACCAGTTCGACCGCATGTTTTTTCAGGGTCGATTCAAAATCGCCCTGTGAAGATTCGTTATGCTCCATAGCTCCCCCGTGGCGCAGTTGCTCAACCGATGCGTTCGAAAATCTTTTCGATTTTTTCTTTCAACGCCTGGGCCGTGAAGGGTTTGACCACATAGCCGTTAACACCGGCCTGGGCCGCTTCGATGATCTGCTCGCGCTTGGCTTCAGCGGTCACCATCAGCACTGGCAAGTGCTTGAGTTTTTCATCGGCGCGCACGTGGCGCAGCAGGTCGATGCCGGTCATGCCAGGCATGTTCCAGTCTGTTACCAGAAAGTCGATGCTGCCGCTGTTGAGAACCGGAATGGCAGTGGTGCCATCGTCAGCCTCGACCGTGTTGGTGAACCCAAGGTCACGCAACAGGTTTTTAATGATCCGCCGCATCGTTGAGAAGTCATCAACGATGAGGATTTTCATGTTCTTGTCCAATTCGACCTCCAAGCAGTCTTAAACGCGCCCAGCACCTGGACGCGCCATTTCAATCAATCCGGCAAAGCACTCAAATGACTGTCTGGAGCACAACAGATCGAGACCGCTGCAGTTCAACACCACACCAGCCTCGTTCGCAGTGTCCCCACACTGCCTTCAGCGCGCTCGCCACTCCCCCAAACGCCCCCGCAAGCGGGCCGCGCACTGGCTGTGTAACTGGCTGACACGCGATTCGCTGACACCCAGGACCTCACCGATTTCCTTGAGGTTCAGCTCTTCGTCGTAGTACAGCGCCAACACCAGTCGCTCACGCTCCGGCAAATTGGCAATCGCGTCCGCCAATGCAGCCTGGAAACGTTCATCTTCCAGATCGCGCGACGGCTCCATATGAGCACTGGCGCCATCCTCGTGCAGCCCTTCGTGTTCGCCGTCCTGCAACAGGTCGTCGAAACTGAAGAGGCGGCTGCCCAAGGTATCGTTCAAAATCCCGTAATAATCGTCGAGACTCAATTGGAGTTCGGCCGCAACCTCGTGATCTTTAGCGTCACGGCCGGTTTTAGCTTCAATCGAGCGAATTGCGTCGCTGACCATACGGGTATTGCGGTGGACCGAACGTGGTGCCCAGTCCCCCTTGCGTACTTCATCGAGCATCGCGCCACGGATTCGAATGCCCGCGTACGTTTCGAAACTCGCGCCTTTGCTGGCGTCATATTTGGTCGACACTTCAAGCAGGCCAATCATCCCGGCCTGGATCAGGTCTTCCACCTGGACACTGGCCGGCAAACGCGCCAGCAAGTGGTAAGCAATGCGTTTAACCAGTGGCGCATAACGCTCGATCAGCTCGTATTGCGAATCACGCGCCGATTTCTTGTAGAGGTTGTAGCCACTGGCTGTCATAGGACGGGTCCTGCGGTCTGTTGCACGAGACGCTCGACGAAAAATTCCAGGTGCCCGCGCGGGTTGGCCGGCAGCGGCCAGGTGTCGACTTTCTGGGCAATCGCCTTGAAGGCCAGGGCGCACTTGGAGCGCGGGAAGGCTTCGTAGACAGCACGTTGCTTCTGCACGGCCTTGCGCACGCTTTCGTCATAAGGCACAGCACCGACGTATTGTAAGGCGACGTCGAGGAAGCGGTCCGTGACCTTGGTCAACTTGGCGAACAGGTTGCGACCTTCTTGCGGGCTCTGGGCCATGTTGGCCAGGACGCGGAAGCGGTTCATGCCGTAGTCGCGGTTGAGCAATTTGATCAGGGCGTAGGCATCGGTAATCGACGTCGGCTCGTCACACACCACCAGCAACACTTCCTGGGCTGCGCGAACAAAACTGACTACCGAGTCACCAATACCCGCAGCGGTGTCGATCACCAATACGTCGAGGTTATCGCCGATATCGCTGAAAGCCTGGATCAGGCCGGCGTGTTGGGCCGGGCTCAGATGCACCATGCTCTGAGTGCCGGACGCGGCCGGCACGATGCGGATACCGCCGGGGCCTTGCAACAGAACGTCGCGCAGCTCGCAGCGGCCTTCGATCACGTCGGCCAGGGTACGTTTGGGCGTCAGTCCCAGCAGAACGTCGACGTTCGCCAGACCCAGATCGGCGTCCAGCAGCATGACGCGCCGGCCAAGCTCTGCTAGAGCCAGGGACAAGTTCACTGACACGTTAGTCTTCCCGACGCCACCTTTGCCGCCGGTCACCGCGATCACCTGTACGGGATGCATGCTGCCCATGTTATTTCTTTACCTTGTCTTGCATAGACGGAGGCCACATTACTGGCTGCGCGTTCATCAACTGAACAATGCATGGCAGACCATCGATGTAGGTACAAAAACTGTTCATTAGTACCTCAGCCAACCTGCTTGGTCGGGCTGTGGTAAATATCAGCGAACATGTCAGCCATGGCTTCTTCGCTGGGTTCTTCCTGCATTTGCACGCTGACCGCGCGACTGACCAACTGGTGACGCCGCGGCAGATGCAAATCATCTGGAATCCGTGGGCCATCGGTGAGGTAAGCCACCGGCAATTCATGACTGATGGCCAGGCTCAACACCTCGCCCAGACTCGCCGTCTCATCCAGTTTAGTCAGGATGCAGCCGGCCAGCCCACACCGCTTGTAGCTGTGATAAGCAGCGGTTAGAACCTGTTTCTGGCTGGTGGTTGCCAAGACCAGATAATTTTTCGATTTGATCCCGCGACCGGCCAGGCTTTCGAGCTGCATGCGCAGTGCCGGATCGCTGGCCTGAAGGCCTGCGGTATCGATCAGAATCACACGCTTGCGCAGCAACGGGTCCAGCGCCTGCACCAGGGACTGGCCCGGATCGACGTGGGTCACCGACACATTAAGAATGCGACCCAGCGTCTTGAGTTGTTCCTGAGCGCCGATGCGGTAGCTGTCCATGCTCACCAGCGCGATGCTCTGCGCGCCGTACTTGAGCACATAACGCGCCGCAAGCTTGGCCAGCGTGGTGGTCTTGCCCATGCCGGCTGGGCCGACCATCGCAATCACGCCGCCCTCTTCCAGTGGCTCGACTTCCGGTGTGGCGATCATCCGCGCCAGGTGCGCCAGCAACATGCGCCAGGCCTGACGGGGTTCTTCAATATCGGTAATCAGCGCCAGCAGGTCGCGGGACAACGGGCCGGACAAGCCGATGCGTTGCAGGCGACGCCACAGGTTGGCCTGGGCCGGACGGCTGCCTTGCAGCTGATTCCAGGCCAGCGAGCCGAGTTGCACTTCCATCAATTCGCGCAGGCTGTTGAGCTCGAAACGCATCGAGTCGAAAGCCCGTGGGTCAACACCGCCGGCGGCTGGCGCAGGGGTCGGCGCTGCACGACGAGGTTCGGAATACGTGGGTTCGATCAGCGGCTCGGCGGCGGTCAACGGCAGGCCGGCGAACAACTGGCGATTGGTGGTCTTGTCGCCGTTGGTCTCGCCTTCACCACGCAGGCTCAGTTCGGCCTGGGCAGTGACGATGCGCGACTGGGTCTTGCGCAGCTCATCCTCGAGTTCCATGTTCGGAACACGCGGGGCCAGCGCCGACAGTTTGTAATCCAGGGCAGCCGTCAGCTCCACACCGCCGGCGATCCGGCGGTTGCCAATAATGGCCGCGTCAGCGCCCAGCTCATCACGAACCAGTTTCATGGCCTGACGCATATCGGCGGCGAAAAAACGCTTAACTTGCATAAACCACTACCTCAGCCGTTGGGCCCTACTGTCGCAACGATGGTCACTTGCTTGTTGTCAGGGATTTCCTGATACGCCAACACGTGCAAACCCGGGACTGCCAGCCTGCCGAAACGCGACAACATCGCACGAACCGGACCGGCTACCAGCAGAATCACCGGTTGACCTTGCATCTCTTGACGCTGTGCCGCATCGATCAACGAGCGTTGCAGCTTCTCTGCCATGCTTGGCTCCAGCAGAACGCCCTCTTCCGAGCCTTGTCCTGCCTTCTGAAGACTATTGAGCAATATTTGTTCCAACCTTGGCTCCAAGGTGATAACTGGCAGCTCCGACTCAGTCCCTACAATGCTTTGGACGATTGCGCGGCTTACGCCGACGCGCACAGCGGCCACCAGCGCGGCAGTATCTTGACTCTTGCTGGCGTTGTTGGCGATGGCCTCGGCAATGCTGCGAATGTCGCGAACCGGCACTTGTTCGGCGAGCAACGCCTGCAAGACCTTGAGCAGTTGCGACAGCGACACCACGCCCGGCACCAGCTCTTCAGCCAGTTTCGGCGAGCTTTTGGCCAGCAATTGCATGAGTTGCTGCACTTCTTCGTGGCCAATCAGCTCACTGGAGTGCTTGTACAGAATCTGGTTCAAGTGGGTTGCCACCACCGTACTGGCATCCACCACGGTGTAGCCGAGGGACTGCGCCTGGGCGCGCTGGCTGATTTCGATCCAGACCGCCTCCAGGCCAAAAGCCGGATCTTTGGCGGTAATGCCGTTCAGCGTGCCGTAGACCTGGCCGGGGTTGATCGCCAGCTCGCGATCCGGGTAAATCTCGGCTTCAGCGAGGATCACGCCCATCAGGGTCAAGCGATAGGCGCTCGGCGCCAGGTCGAGGTTGTCACGAATGTGCACAGTCGGCATCAGGAAGCCCAGGTCCTGGGACAGCTTCTTGCGCACGCCCTTGATCCGCGCCAGCAACTGACCACCCTGGTTACGATCCACCAGCGGAATCAGGCGATAGCCGACTTCCAGGCCGATCATGTCGATCGGGGTCACGTCATCCCAGCCAAGTTCCTTGGTTTCCTGGGCGCGGGCCGGGGATGGCAGCAGCTCTTGTTGACGCTTGACCTCTTGCAGGGCCTGGACCTTGACCACGCTCTGCTTCTTCCAGAACAGGTACGCGCCGCCGCCCGCCAGGGCCGCCATGCTGAGAAAGGAGAAGTGCGGCATGCCGGGCACCAGGCCCATGACTGCCATCAAACCTGCCGCTACCGCCAACGCTTTGGGCGAGGCGAACATCTGGCGACCGATCTGCTTGCCCATGTCTTCCGAGCCGGAAGCACGGGTCACCATGATCGCCGCTGCTGTAGATAACAACAGTGATGGCAATTGCGCCACCAAACCGTCACCGATGGTCAACAGCGCGTAAACCCGACCGGCATCGCCGAAGGTCATGCCGTGCTGGAAGATACCGACCGCCATGCCGCCGATCAGGTTGATGAACAGAATCAGCAGGCCGGCGATGGCGTCACCGCGCACGAATTTGCTGGCACCGTCCATGGAACCGTAGAACTCGGCTTCCTGGGCGACTTCCATGCGGCGCAATTTGGCTTGGTTTTGATCGATCAGGCCGGCGTTGAGGTCGGCGTCGATGGCCATTTGTTTGCCGGGCATCGCATCGAGGGTGAAGCGCGCGCTCACCTCGGAAATCCGCCCGGCACCCTTGGTCACTACGACGAAGTTGATGATCATCAAAATCGCGAAGACCACGATACCGACCACGTAGTTACCGCCGATCACCACCTCACCGAAGGCCTGGATCACCTTACCTGCTGCGGCGTGACCTTCCTGACCGTGGAGCATTACCACCCGCGTGGAGGCCACGTTCAGCGCCAGGCGCATCAGTGTCGCCACCAGCAGGATGGTCGGGAAAACCGCGAAATCCAGTGGCCGCAAGGCGTAGACGCAGACCAGCAGCACGACGATCGACAAGGCGATGTTGAACGTGAAGAACACGTCCAGCAGGAACGGCGGCACTGGCAACATCATCATGGCCAGCATGACCAGCAGCAACAGCGGCACACCCAGATTGCCCCGACTCAAGTCGGCGACGTTTGTGCGAGCACTGTTGATTAACTGAGAGCGATCCACCGGTTTTCCCCGTTCCTTTAAAGCAAACTTTTGACGCCTGAAGCAGACGCAGAGCGGCTACTGCAAGAAGCCTTCCAACTTTTGCGGGGTTCGGAAATAGAGGTTGATCGCTCCCACGCTCTGCCTGGGAATGCAGCCAGGGACGCTCTGCGTCCCATCAAAAGCCGAACGCGGAGCGTCCGAAGAGGCATTCCCACGCAGAGCGTGGGAACGATCTTAAACAGCGGTATTCAAGCGAAATTTCCAGACATTTGCTCGCCCTACACAATCCCTTGTGGGAGCGAGCCTGCTCGCGAAGGGCCATCAGTTTCAACATCAATGTTGACTGACAGACCGCTTTCGCGAGCAGGCTCGCTCCCACAGGGTAAAACCGGCCAATCACTCCGCCGCCAGAATCTGCCCAGGCAATATTTCGCCGAAACTGAGTTCACGGCCCTTCATGTACCGTGTGCCCCTGTACATGCTCTGGCCCTCAACCTCAACGAGGTCCTCTTGGGCATACATGAAAATCGCCATTGTTGTTGGTGCCACGTCGGTCAGCAGCGTATCGCCTTGCAGCAAATTGAGCGCCCATTGGAAGCGAATAATTGGCAGGTCGGCGGTATCGATCTGGCGTGCCGGGTCTTCCCATCGAAAGTCGGTCTGCGCGGTGATTCGCAACTTTCCGTCTACACGTGTGAATTCAGGCTTGCTGTAACGCTGCTCCAGCCCGAGCCCGCCGTTTGACCACTGATCCATGTAGTAGCCGGGGCTTGTGAACACGTCGAACAGCGCCTTGTTGTCCCGAATGTCACCAGCGGCGCCGAAAAAATAGTTATAGGAGTAATGGTAGGCCAGCCCGTCCAGCTCTGGCCGAATGGCGTTGATCGGATTGTCCAGATACCCCGGAATATAAACATTCGCCATTTGCACAAAGTGGGTGAAGTCGAGGCTCATATCGAAGGTAACCGAGTAGCTGATGGTTCGCTCACCGGCATTTCTCTTCAGCTCTCCCTCAACGAATGCCAGCTCCATCCCTTGCAGTTTTCTATATTCGCGTACGGTCATGACTTGCCCCTCTCAACCTTGAATGGTGTTCATTCATGACATCGTTTGAGGGGCGACTCGTCTACTGTCAGAACTAACAGGTGCGTGGGCTTTTCGGACAGTCGGGAGGTTGCTGGAAGATCACAGCGCCCCCATGAAATGCGATTCCCTGTAGGCGCTGTCGAGCGCAACGAGGCTGCGATCCTTTAAGAATCGCGACGCAAATCCGGCGGGATCGGCAGGTCGTCCTTGAGCGGATCCGGGCGTTTGCCCTTGCCGGCGCGGTGCTGGCGGATCTGGTAGACGTAGGCCAACACCTGGGCAACGGCCAGGTACAAGCCACCAGGGATTTCCTGGTCGAGTTCGGTGGAGTAATAGATAGATCGCGCCAGGGCCGGCGATTCGAGCAGCAGCACTTCGTTGGCCACGGCGATTTCGCGAATCTTCAGGGCCAGGAAGTCGCTGCCCTTGGCGAGTAGCATTGGCGCCCCGCCCTTCTCAGGGTCGTACTTGAGCGCTACGGCGTAGTGGGTCGGGTTGGTGATCACCACGTCGGCATCCGGGATTGCCGCCATCATCCGGCGCTGGGACATCTCGCGCTGCAGCTGACGAATCCGCTGTTTGACCTCCGGCCGCCCTTCCTGATCCTTGTGTTCGTCGCGTATTTCCTGCTTGGTCATCAGCAGTTTCTTGTGGCTTTCCCACAACTGCACCGGCACATCGACCGCCGCGATGATGATCAACCCGCAGGCCATCCACAACGTGCTCCAGCCCACCACTTGCAGGCTGTGAATGATCGCCAGTTCCAGCGGTTCGTGGGCGATGCGCTGCAAGTCATCGATGTCCGACGACAACACCGCCAGGGCCACGAACAGCACGATAATGAACTTGGCAAATGCCTTGAGCAGCTCCACCAGGGCCTTGGTGGAAAACATTCGCTTAAGGCCGCTGAGCGGATTCATGCGGCTGAACTTCGGCGCCAGGGAGCCGAACGCAAACAACCAGCCGCCCAGGGAAATCGGACCGATGATCGCCGCCAGCACCAGCGAGATCATGATCGGCTGAATCGCCCACAAGCCGATTTGCCCGGAGTGCAGCAAGTAATTGGCCATGGACTTCTGATCCATGATCACTTCCCGGGGCAGGGTGAAGTTGATGCGCATCAACTCCATCATGTCCTGGGCCAATGCACCGCCGAAAATCAGCAGCGCAGCGGAACCGACCAGCATGATCGCCAGGGTGTTGAGCTCCTTGGAACGCGCAACCTCGCCTTTGTCGCGGGATTCTTTCTTGCGCTTGTCCGTGGGGTCTTCTGTTTTGTCTTGACCGCTTTCGCTCTCAGCCATGACTCAGCGCGCCTGTGCCAGTTCGCGTAAAAACTGCAAGGCCTCGACGGCCATGGGTTGATACTGGTTGAGAATGTCGCCCAGGCTGACCCAGAGAATGAACATCCCGAGCACCAGGGTCAGCGGAAAACCGATGGAAAAGATGTTCAGTTGCGGCGCCGCCCGGGTCATCACGCCAAATGCGATGTTGACCACCAGCAACGCAGTGACCGCCGGCAACACCAGCACCAACGCCGCGCCAAGGACCCAACCGAGCTTGCCGGCCAGCTCCCAGAAATGATTGACCATGAAGCCACTGCCGACCGGCAGCGTGGTGAAGCTTTCGGTGAGGACTTCGAAGACCACCAGGTGGCCGTTCATCCCCAGGAACATCAGCGTCACCAACATGGTGAAGAACTGCCCGATCACCGCCACCGACACGCCGTTGGTAGGGTCGACCATGGACGCGAAGCCCATGCCCATCTGGATCGCGACAATCTGCCCCGCCACCACGAACGCCTGGAAAAACAGCTGCAAGGAGAAACCCAGCACCGCGCCGATGATGATCTGCTCGCCAATCAGCAGCAGCCCGCTGAGGTCCAGCGGGTTGACTGGCGGCATTGGCGGCAGCGCCGGTGTGATCACCACCGTAACCGCCAGGGCCAGATACGCCCGCACGCGCCGGGGCACCAGGGTCGTGCCAAAAATCGGCATGACCATCAGCAATGTGCCGACGCGAAACAGCGGCAACATGAACGTCGCCACCCAGGTGCTGATCTGGGTATCGGTCAGTTGTAGCAGTGACATGGCTTAGCCGATGACCATAGGAATACTGCCGTACAACCGCTGGATGTATTCCATGAAGGTCTGCACCAGCCACGGGCCGGCGACGATCAGCGTCACCAGCATCACCAACAGGCGCGGCAGGAAGCTCAAGGTCTGTTCGTTGATCTGGGTCGCCGCCTGGAACATGGCGACCAACAAGCCCACCAGCAGGCTCGGAATCACCAGCACCGCGACCATCATCGTGGTCAACCACAGCGCATCCCGGAAGATGTCTACGGCGACTTCTGGCGTCATGGCGAAACACCTCCGAAACTGCTGGCCAATGTACCGATGATCAACGCCCAGCCATCCACCAGCACGAACAGCATGATCTTGAACGGCAGGGAAATGATCAGTGGCGAGAGCATCATCATGCCCATGGCCATCAGCACACTGGCCACGACCAGGTCGATGATCAGGAACGGAATGAAGATCATGAAGCCGATCTGGAACGCGGTTTTAAGCTCCGAGGTCACGAACGCCGGCACCAGGATGGTCAGCGGCGCCTGATCAGGCGTGGCAATGTCCGTGCGCTTGGACAGGCGCATGAACAGCTCCAGATCGCTGGTGCGGGTCTGGGCCAGCATGAAGTCCTTGATCGGCACTTGCGCCTTGAGCACGGCGTCCTGCGCGGTCATTTTCTCCGCGAGGTACGGCTGCAAGGCATCGTTGTTCACTCGGTCGAAAACCGGCGCCATGATGAACATGGTCAGGAACAGCGCCATGCCGGTGAGGATCTGGTTCGACGGTGTCTGCTGCAAGCCCAGGGCCTGACGCAGGATCGAGAAGACGATAATGATTCGGGTGAAACTGGTCATCAGCATGACGAACGCTGGAATGAAGCTCAGCGCGGTCATGATCAGCAGGATTTGCAGGCTGACCGAATATTCCTGCGCACCCTGTGCGTTGGTGCCCAGGGTGATGGCCGGGATCGACAACGGATCGGCGGCAAATGCCAGCGGCGCCGCCAGCATCAGGGCCAGGGTCAAGACGATGCGGAGCGCACCCATTACTTCTTATCCTTCTGATCCTTGCCCAACAGTTCCATCAGGCGCTGGGCAAATTCCGGGGTCGATTTTTCCGTCGCGCTCGGCACGTGCACCGGCTCTTTGAGCACGTGCAATGCGGTGATGGTGCCAGGGCTCAGACCGAGCAGAATCTGCTCGTTGCCGACCTGCACCAGCATCAACCGATCACGCGGGCCCAAGGCGCGGGAACCGATGATATCGATCACCTGACCCTTGCCGGCGGGTCCGGCTTGCTGCACCCGACGCAACAGCCAGGCGAGGAAGAAGATCAACCCCAGCACCAGCAGCAGGCCGAAGACCAATTGCGTCAATTGCCCGGCCATGCCGCTGCTGGCTACCGGTGCGGCGGAGGCCGTCGCAGTGGCCACCGGCTCGGCAGCCAAAGCGCTGAGCGGCAATGCCAGTACAAACCCCAGAACCTTGTTCACTTAGCGCAGCTTCTTGATACGTTCGCTTGGGCTGATCACGTCCGTCAGGCGGATGCCGAACTTCTCGTTGACCACAACCACTTCGCCGTGGGCGATCAGGGTGCCGTTGACCAGCACGTCCAGCGGCTCACCGGCCAGGCGATCAAGCTCGATCACCGAACCCTGGTTGAGTTGCAGCAGGTTACGGATGTTGATGTCGGTGCTGCCGACTTCCATGGAAATCGACACCGGGATGTCGAGGATCACATCCAGGTTCGGGCCGTCCAGGGTGACCTGCTCGTGGTTCTTCGGCACGCTGCCGAACTCTTCCATCTGCAGACGGTTGGAGGCCGAGCCACCAGTGTCGGCGGCCAACAGGGCATCGATATCGTCCTGGCCGGCATCACCGGTTTCTTCCAGTGCGGCAGCCCATTCATCAGCCAGTGCCTGGTCGTCCTGGGCGTTCATATCGTCGTTCATCGTGTGTCCTCGGTAACTCTTCGATCAGAAGCAGTCATGTGGCAAATAGGGATTGGAGCGCCGGTCAGCGGCGCTCGATCGGCTCGATCACCTGCAACGCGAGGTTGCCTTTGTGCGAGCCCATCTTGACCTTGAACGCAGGCACGCCGTTGGCGCGCATGATCATTTCGTCCGGCATCTCGACCGGGATGATGTCCCCCGGCTGCATGTGCAGGATGTCGCGCAGGCGCAACTGGCGGCGGGCCACGGTGGCGCCAATCGGCACATCCACGTCCAGCACGTCCTGGCGCAGGGCGTTGACCCAGCGCTCGTCCTGGTCATCGAGGTCCGACTGGAAGCCGGCATCGAGCATTTCGCGCACCGGCTCGATCATCGAGTACGGCATGGTCACGTGCAGGTCGCCGCCACCGCCATCGAGTTCGATGTGGAACGTGGACACCACAATCGCTTCGCTCGGGCCGACGATGTTGGCCATGGCCGGGTTCACTTCCGAGTTGATGTACTCGAAGTTTACTTCCATGATCGCCTGCCAGGCTTCTTTCAAATCGATGAAGGCCTGCTCCAGCACCATGCGCACCACACGCAGCTCGGTCGGGGTGAATTCACGCCCTTCGATCTTCGCGTGACGGCCATCGCCGCCGAAGAAGTTGTCCACCAGTTTGAACACCAGTTTGGCGTCGAGGATGAACAGCGCGGTGCCGCGCAACGGCTTGATCTTGACCAGGTTGAGGCTGGTCGGCACGTACAGCGAGTGCACGTATTCGCCAAACTTCATCACCTGCACGCCACCGACGGCAACGTCTGCCGAGCGGCGCAGCATGTTGAACATGCTGATGCGGGTGTAGCGGGCGAAACGCTCGTTGATCATTTCCAGGGTCGGCATGCGTCCGCGGACGATCCGATCCTGGCTGGTCAGGTCGTAACTTTTGACGCTGCCGGGTTCGGAAGCGGTATCGGTCTGTACCAGACCATCGTCGACGCCATGCAACAGCGCATCGATCTCATCCTGGGACAGCAGGTCCTGCACGGCCATGTCGTGTTCCTACTGCAGTACGAAATTAGTGAAAAGCAACTGTTCGATCACCACTTTGCCGAGCTCTTTCTGCGCCACTTCCTGGACGCTGGCGGTGGCCTTCTGACGCAACATTTCCTGGCCGACCGGGGTCGCGAGAGTGGCGAAATCCTGGCCGGAGAACAGCATGACGAGGTTATTGCGAATGACCGGCATGTGCACTTTCAGCGCCTCCAGATCCGCCTGGTTGCGACCCTGCATGGTGATACTCACCTGCATGTAGCGCTGGCGGCCGTTCTGGTTGTAGTTGGCGACGAAGGCCGGCGCCATCGGCTCGAAAACTGCGGGTTGCTTGCCGGCCGGTGCGGTTTCAGCCGCCACCGCAGGTTTGCTCTGGGCACTGTGCATGAAGTACCAGGTGGCCCCCACGGACAAACCGATCGCCAGCAGCACCGCCACTACGATCGCAATGATCAGCTTGAGTTTGCCTTTGGTTGCAGGGTCTTTAACCACTGCTGCTGCTTCGCTCTTCGCCATGCCAATAATCCGTCACTATTCAGGTTTTCACAGTTGCACGGCAAGGCAAGAGCAAGTGTTATGCCAGAAGTTGCGGGGAGAGCGTGGAGGCGTTGGAGAAACACTGTAGGAGCGAGGCTTGCCCGCGAAGAACGATGATGTGGTTTAACTGATAAACCGCAGCGCCTTCTTCGCGGGCAAGCCTCGCTCCTACAGGGGGGGATCAGGCGTAATAGTCGACGGCGCTGGAGCCGATGACGCTGGTGGTGCTGGCGGCGACTTCGGCAATGCTCGGCACAATCTCGTCATCCATGCCATCCACCCGACCGCCACTGGCGCTGGTGCGACCGCTCTGCCCTTGTTGGGCCTGTTGATCCTGCCCCTGGCCCTGCCAGCCACGGGACTGGTCGGACACGTTGACATCGACCTGGCCCATGCCCTGTTGCGCGAACATGTCACGCAGGCGATGCATTTGCCCGTCCAGTGCTTCGCGCACGCTCGGGTGAGCACTCATGAAGGTCACTTGGGTCTGCTGGTCCGGCACCATGTTCACCCGAATATCCAGGCGTCCCAGTTCGGCCGGTTGCAACTGAATGTCGGCGGCCTTGAGGTTGCTGCTGGACAGGTACATGACCCGGTTCACCACTTCTTCGGTCCAGCCACTCTGATGCATGGCGATCGGCTGGTTGACCGGCAGCGCATTGGCGGTTTTCGGCGTGGCAGCCTGAGTCAATGCCGCAAGACGGCTGGCGAAATCATCGACCCGGGTATCGCTGCTGGAAGACGTCAGGTCCTTGAGACCTTCATTAAGCAAGCCGCTGAAAGCCTTTTCGCCGCCCTGGCTGGTGCTGTCCTTGTCGCCTTTCACATCGAGCATGGTAGCCATGCCGGCGGCGAAGTTTTGCGCCGAAGTCAGGTCGCCGTCGGCGGAGGCCTGGGCCGGTGTCGCTTTGGATTGAGACTGGCTGGAAGCAGAGACATGACCACTCTGCTCCATGGCCATGCGCAGGGCTGGCAGCGCATCAAGAGGATCGGCCTCCGGATCGAAATCCGTGTCGGTGGTCACGGCAGCTTGCGCCGGCACGGCAGTCACAGCGGCAGCAACAGCCGGCAATACGTCCTGCGGTTGTTCGGTCGTGACTACGGCTGGCGTCTGCGCCACTGGCGCGGGAGTGACTGGCGCCACCGCTTGCATCACGGCAGGATCCAGCGCCGGGTCAACCGGCGGAGTATCGACCGCGACCGGAGTATCGGTAGCATCGGTGTCACTGTCGCTGGCGCTCTGGTCGTCCGTGGATGACGGCGCCGGTTTATCGGCGGGCAAGGATTTGCCGCTATCGGCAACGGTCGGCTTCGAGGCGGCAGACTTATCGTTGCTGACGTCCTTTTTTGCCGGGCTGTCCGGGGTTTTGTCCTTGCCCGGTTTGACTGGTGCATCAGCCACCACGGAGGGCTTGTTCCGGGCCTGATTGGCGAAGACGTTAGCGAAGCTGGATGCTTTATCCCCAGGCTCAGCGGCCACTGCCGGCGTATTGGCGGTGGCGGTTTGAGGCTTGGCCTTGGCAGCGGCCTGAAGAAGCGAATTGGGGGTAACGGGCATGACGCGGTCTCCGCTGCACTGGGATCGTATGTACAGTTGAGGGAGATAACTGCAAAGGTCGAGCCAGGCCAGCCAAATAAAGTCTAAAAACGCCGGACGGTCGCATTGTCGGCCAGTGAGCGTTGACGCTCGGCTTCGTAGAGCGGGCGAACAATGGCGAATTCGCCGTCGATTTCCCCAACCAGTTGTTCGATGCCGGCGAGGCTTTTTTGCCTGGCGCGTTGCTCCAGCTCATTGCACAGCTCAGCCAGGCGAATGGCGCCCATGTTGCTGCTGCTGCCTTTGAAGCTATGGGCAGCGTTCATCAGTTGCGCCGCATCTTCAGCTTGTCGCAGGACGCGCAAGCGCTCTTCGGAGTCGGCGATGAAGGTATCCAGCAAGGTCGGATACTCGTCCTCCATCACTTCCTGCAACGCGCTCAGTACGTCGCGATCCAGATGTGTTTCAGCCACTTGTTCACTCCTTGATCAAGAATTCGCGGATTATGACAGAGCCTCCCAGTAAAACTCCACGTGTGCACTACGACCATCGTCGGACCAGCTTGCCTTGCGGCTCAACTGGCGGATCAGACTGACACCACGCCCCGACAGACGGACACCATCCACAGGCCGCTCCATCACCCGCGCCACATCGAAACCCTTGCCACTGTCATCGATCCGGATGCTCAGGCGACCACCCTCACCTTCGGGCGTCACCTGCAAATGCAAGCGCACATAACCGTCCTGTAACTGGTCCAGACGAGTATTGCGCTCCTGGTAATAACGCGCAAAACCCGAGGCATCGCGTTTGAGCGTGGAGTCCAGCCCGAGTACTCCGTGCTCCAGGGCATTGGAATACAGCTCGGCCAGAACACTATACAACGCGCCGCTTTGCGCCCGCAGGCCATGGACCTCAAGCAATAATTGCAACAGGTACGGCAGCGGATTGAAGCGTTTAAGGGTGGCGGCGCGGAACTCGAAACTCACCGACCAATCCAGCGGGCAGGACTGGCCACTGTCGGAATACACCAGCGCTGGCGGGTTCAGTTGGGCCGCCTCCAGCAGACTGACTTCGACCATGCTCACATCGTCCCGAGCTTCACCCCGGAAGTCGTGCAGGGCCCGTTCAATCTCTTCGAACAACGCTTCGGGTCGGCGGTTGGCGGTAAATACCTGTTCCAGGCGCTCCACGCCAAACAGTTGCTCGTTGGCATCGCAGGTATCGATCACCCCGTCGGACAACAGGAAGACCCGATCACCGACCGCCATCGGAAACACTTCCGTGCGATCGTTAAAGGTTTGCGGGCTCAATACGCCCAATGGCAAGTGCCGCGCGGCCAGTGGCGTTCGCTCACCAGTGGTGTTGCTGTGCAGATAACCGTCCGGCATACCGCCATTCCAGACTTCCACTGAACGACGCTGGAAGCTCAGGCACAGCAGGGTCGCGCAACAGAACATGTCCACCGGCAGGATGCGCTTGAGCTTGGCGTTCATCTCCCGGAGCATTTCGGACAAGCCGTAGCCCTTGGCGGTCATGCCGTAGAACACTTCCGCCAGCGGCATGGCGCCGACCGCGGCCGGCAAGCCATGGCCGGTGAAATCGCCGAGCAGCACGTGCATGTCGCCAGCCGGGTTAAACGATGCCAGCAGCAAATCGCCGTTGAACAGCGCATAGGGCGATTGCAGGTAACGGATATTCGGCGCGTTGAGGCAGCCGGAGTGGGCGACTTTATCGAAAACCGCCTTGGCCACCCGTTGCTCGTTGAGCAAGTACTCGTGGTGCCTGGCGATCTGGTCACGCTGCTCAAGCACTGTGGCTTGCAAGCGCCGCAAGCGGTCCATCGCCTTGATCTTGGCGGCGAGGATCACCTGGTTGTAGGGCTTCGCCAGAAAGTCGTCGCCGCCAGCCTCCAGGCAACGAGCCAGGGCTTCGCTTTCGGTCAGCGAGGTCAGGAAGATGATCGGCACCAGGGTTTCCCCGGCCAGCGCCTTGATCTGCCGCGCTGCCTCGAAACCGTCCATCACCGGCATCATGGCGTCCATCAACACCAACTGCGGTCGTTGCTCACGAAAAGCTTCCACCGCTTCGGCGCCGTTGGCCGCCGTCAGTACTTCATGGCCCTGGCGCCGGACGATACTCGACAGCAGCATTCGATCGGCCGCACTGTCTTCAGCGATCAGGATCGTCAGCGGTTCGAACAACGACTGCACGGCGTTCACGCCACGTCGAAGATTTGTTCGAAGTTGGAGATCGCGAGGATCTTGCGCACGTCTGCGTTCGCGTGGGTCAACGAGATCTCGGCGTTCTCGCCTCCGGCGTGATCACGCAACAGCAACAACATGCCGAGGGCCGAACTGTCGAGGTAAGTGGCGTCCTTCAGGTTGACTTCGAAGGACTCAGGTTTTGGCTGGAGATTTTCGTAGGATTCACGAAATTCCTGATGCTTGGCAAAATCGAATCGTCCTTTGATCGAAATCGTCAGCTTTTGCCCATCTTGGGAGACTTCTGTAACGACTGACATTTAACGGCTTCCTTGTCATTGAACAACGTGTGTACAAGGTTTAGCACTTGGCGGGGACGGCGGCAAGGCGGGAAGTGTCTGTAAATCTGGACATTCTCGGTGAATGTGAGGGCCTCTTCGCGAGCAAACCCGCTCCCACAGGGGATCTGTGTGGCTGATCCGACTTAATACGGATCCTGCCGCGGCAAGCGCTGGGACAATTCGTCCAGCAGCTTCTGCTCGCGCCGGTCTTCGAGCTTGCGCGCCTCGTCCATGTAGCGCTGCACAAGTTTGCGCAAGCCTTCAACCCGGGCAAACGCCTGCTGCCAGGAGTCCCGCGCCTTGGTCAGGTTGTTTTGGTGCCACACCAGGCTCTGGCGCTGCTGATCGATGGCCGTGCCCAGTTGCGCCAGAAAGCCCTGATAACCCAGCAGCCACTGGCCGGAAACGCCACTGCTGCCACGGATGATCCACTGTTCCTGGTAATCGAGGCGAAAGGCTTCAAGGTCGGCGAGTTTGCTTTCGGCCAGACGCACCTGGCCCTGGAAGTGCCCCAGACGCTGGACCGCAGCTTTCTCGGCCTTCTCGGCCATTTCAACCACGGGTGCCAGGCGCCCTGCACGACTCTGGGCCATGACCGGTTAACCGCCGGCCGCAGGGGCGAAGATCGTACCGAGGTAGGCTTCGCTCTCGCCCAGGCTGATGCTGTCGTTCAAGCCCTGGCGCAGGTAGCGGACCAATTGCGGCTGCAACGAGATCGCCAGGTCGGTTTCCCGATCGCCGCCAGCCACGTAGGCACCGACGCTGATCAAGTCGCGACTCTGCTGATAACGCGACCACAGCTGCTTGAAATACTGGGCGCGCATCATGTGTTCCGGGGTGACCACCGACGGCATGACCCGGCTGATCGACGCTTCGATGTCGATGGCCGGGTAATGCCCTTCCTCGGCTAGGCGCCGGGACAGCACGATGTGGCCGTCGAGCACGCCTCGCGCGGCGTCGGCGATCGGGTCCTGCTGGTCATCGCCCTCGGACAAAACCGTATAGAACGCGGTGATCGAACCGCCGCCCTTCTCCGCGTTACCGGCTCGCTCCACCAGTTTCGGCAACTTGGCGAATACCGACGGCGGATAACCCTTGGTCGCTGGCGGCTCGCCGATGGCCAGGGCGATTTCCCGCTGGGCCTGGGCGAAACGCGTCAGCGAATCCATGAGCAACAGGACATTCTTGCCCTTGTCGCGGAAATATTCGGCGATACGCGTGCAGTACATCGCGGCGCGCAGACGCATCAGCGGCGCATCGTCCGCCGGCGAGGCGACGACGACCGAACGCTTGAGCCCTTCTTCACCGAGGATGTGCTCGATGAACTCTTTAACTTCGCGACCCCGCTCACCGATCAGTCCGACCACAATAATGTCGGCCTCAGTAAAGCGGGTCATCATGCCCAGCAGCACCGATTTACCGACACCGGTACCAGCGAACAGGCCGAGACGCTGGCCGCGACCGACCGTCAATAAACCATTGATGCAACGAATCCCCACGTCCAGCGGTTCGCTGATCGGGTGGCGCTTGAGCGGGTTGATCGTCGGGCCGTCCATCGGCACCCAGTCTTCGGCTTTCATCCCGCCCTTGCCGTCGAGTGCGCGACCGGCACCGTCGAGCACACGACCGAGCATGCTCATGCCCATCGGCAAACGACCGGTATCGGCCAGCGGCACCACGCGCGCGCCGGGCGCAATGCCGGCGACGCTGCCAACCGGCATCAGAAAGACTTTGGCGCCGGAGAAGCCCATGACTTCGGCTTCGACCTGCACCGGGTGATAACTGTCGTCGTTGATGACCATGCAGCGGCTGCCCATGGCGGCGCGCAAGCCTTCAGCTTCGAGGGTCAGGCCGACCATGCGCAGCAGGCGACCTTCAAGGATCGGCGCGCCTTCCAGTTCCGTGGCCTCGGCGTAGCCGCTCAGGCGCTTGGCGAAACTGGTGCGTTCAAGGCGCATCGGGGGTGTCCGGTTCTGGCGGCAATTCGGCTTCTGGCTCAACCGCAGGTTTTGCCTCAACCGGCAGGTCCAGGCTCAAGTCCGGTGCTGCCGGATGCAAGGCTTGTTCATGCAGTTGATCGAACAGTTTGTCCATGATCCGCGCAACGCGGGTTTCGACGGTGGCATCGATGCGGCTGTGCTCGGTTTCAACCCGGCAACCACCGGGCAACAGCGCCTCGTCCTCGACGATGCGCCAGGTTTCTTCATGGCGCTCGCGCAGGGCTTTGACCTGTTCGAAATCCTGGGGATTGATGTACAGCCGCACATTGCCCACGCCCAGCGGCAACAGCTTGAGGGCTTCACGCATGACGCTTTCGATCTGCGTGGAATCGATGGCCAGTTCGCGCTGAATCACCTGCTTGGTGATGTGCTGCACGAGATCAACCAGCGACTTTTCGATCTGCGAATCCTGCTCGGCGATGGGCTCGAACAGATGGCCCATCAGCTGTTCCAGGCTCGCAATCTTGGCGGTCAGGGCCACTTCGGCTTCCTGACGGACCTTGAGCGTGGTGCTGTGGAACCCTTCTTTTTCGCCCGTGGCGAAGCCTTCGTTGTAAGCCTCCTGACGGATGCTTTCGAGTTCTTCGAGGGTCAGTGGCTGGACTTCTTCCAGCGGCACTTCTTCCATTTCCGGCGGTTCGGGCTCGGGTTCCGGCTCGGGCTCCGGCACATGCGGGTCGAAGCTGGGCAGCGACCAGACGTCGAACCCACTGACCCCGGTGCCACGGATCAGGTCAGTGTTGGACTCATCATGTTTGGACGACATAGTGACCTTAGATCATCTCTTCGCCACCCTTCCCACCGAGAACGATTTCTCCGGCTTCGGCCATACGGCGGGCAATGGTGAGGATTTCTTTCTGTGCGGTTTCCACGTCGCTGACACGTACCGGGCCTTTGGCCTCGAGGTCGTCGCGCAACAGTTCGGCCGCTCGTTTGGACATGTTCTTGAAGATCTTTTCCTTGACGCCTTCGTCCGAACCCTTGAGGGCCAAAACCAGCACGTCGGAAGACACTTCGCGCAGCAATGCCTGGATGCCACGGTCGTCGACATCGGACAGGTTGTTGAACACGAACATGAGGTCTTCGATCTGACCGGACAGGTCTTCGTCGACTTCGCGGATCGAGTCCATGAGCTGGCCTTCGATCGAGCTGTCGAGGAAGTTCATGATGTCGGCCGCACGCTTGATGCCACCCAGGGTGGTGCGCGAGGCATTCGAGTTGCCGGAGAACTGCTTCTCGAGAATCTGGTTGAGTTCTTTCAGGGCCGCTGGCTGCACGGTGTTCAACGACGAGACGCGCAGGATGATGTCCAGGCGCACCTTGTGGTCGAAGTTGCCGAGCACTTCACCGGCCTGATCCGGGTCGAGGTACGCCACGACGATCGCCTGGATCTGTGGGTGCTCGTAACGGATAACGTCGGCGACGGCGCGCGGTTCCATCCACTTCAGGCTGTCGAGGCCACTGGTGTTGCCACCCAGCAGGATGCGGTCGATCAGGCCGTTGGCCTTGTCTTCGCCCAGAGCCTGGGTGAGCATTTTGCGCACGTAGTCGTCGGAGCCGACGCCCAGGCTGGTCTGATCGCCGACGATTTCGACGAACTCGCTCATCACCTGCTCGACCTGCTCGCGGTGCACGTTACCCATTTGCGCCATGGCCACACCCACACGTTGGACCTCTTTAGGCCCCATGTGGCGCAGCACTTGGGCGGCGTCAGTCGAACCGAGGGACAGCAGCAGAATCGCGGCTTTATCGACCCGGGACAGTTTGGCGACAGCGGCTCGGTTATCACTCATCTGCGTTAATCCACTCTTTCACGACCTGGGCCACACGACCCGGATCTTCTGCCACCAAACTTTTGATTGCATTCAACTGTGCGTCATAGCCTTCGCTCGGGCTCGGCAGCAGGATGCTTTGCGGGCCGCCGAGGCTGACGCGGTCGTTGGCCAGTTCGCCGTCCAGGCCGCCCATGCCACCCAACTCGACGTCGCTGCCCAGACCGGCCAGTTGTTTGCCTTTGCCGCCACCGGTGATGTTGTTGAGCACCGGACGCAGCACACCGAACACCAGCACCAGGATGAACAACACACCCAGCACTTGTTTGACGATGTCCCAGAACCAAGGCTGGGAGTAGAACGGAATATCGGCAATCACTTCGCCGCGCTCGGCGGAGAACGGCATGTTGATCACGCTGACGCTGTCACCACGGCTGGCGTCGAAACCGACCGCGTCCTGGACCAGGCGAGTGAAGCGCGCCAATTCGTCGGCGCTCCACGGCGCACGAGTGGTTTCACCGTTGGCCGCGTTGATCTTGACCTGATCATCCACCACCACCGACACCGACAGGCGATTCAAACGGCCCTGCTGCTGTTTGGTGTGGCTGATGGAGCGGTCAAGCTCGAAGTTCTTGGTGGATTGTTGACGCTTGTCCGCCGGGTAAGGTGCAAGCATAGGCTGACCGGTGGCCGGGTCCATGATTTGCTGACCATTGGCATCGAGCAATGGCTGGCCTGGCTGCACCATGCCGGCCGACGCGGTAGCGCCACCGGTGGTTTGCGGCGCCGAAGCAGGCGACGGCGGCTGGTTGCTCAGGGCACCCGGCACGCCTTGCGGACCATTGCTGGCGGTGCGTTGTTCAGAGGTCGATTGCTCGCTGCGCAACGCCGGTTGATCCGGGTTGAACTGCTCGGAGGTCGATTCGACGGCGCTGAAATCCACGTCAGCCGAGACTTCGGCTTTATAGCGGTCGTTGCCCAGCACCGGTTGCAGGATGTTGTGCACACGCTGGGTCAGCATGCTTTCCATGCGGCGACTGTAGTCGAATTGCTTGCCGGCCATGGTCAGTTCGGAGTTCTCCGCCTGATCCGACAGCAGGTTGCCCTTCTGGTCGACGACGGTGATCTGCGACTTGCTCAGTTCGGGAACACTGGTGGCGACCAGGTTGATGATCGCCAGAACCTGGCCTGGCTCCAGGGAGCGGCCGGAATACAGTTCAACCAGAATCGACGCACTTGGCTTGCGCTCATCACGCACGAACACCGAACTTTTCGGAATCGCCAAGTGCACGCGGGCACCCTTGACGTTGTTCAAGCTGGAGATGGTCCGCGCCAGTTCACCTTCGAGGCCGCGACGATAACGGGTCGCTTCCATGAACTGGCTGGTCCCCAGGCCCTGGTCCTTGTCGAGGATTTCAAAACCGACGTTGCCATCGCTGGGAGTGACACCAGCGGCCGCGAGCTTGAGTCGCGCACGGGACACATCATCGGCCTTGACCAGCAAGGCGCCGGAGTTCGGTTCAACGGTGTAAGGAATGTCAGCGGCGGCCAGGGTTTCCATGACCTGCTTGGCGTCCATACCGGCAAGACTGCCGTACAGAGGCCGGTAATCCGGCTGCTGCGACCACAACACTACGGCAAAGCCAATCGCCACGCTTGCAGCCAGGCCGACCAACAGGCCCACCTGACGCAACATGGTCATCTCGGAGAGGTTTTCCAGGAAGGACAAACCGAATAGCGGCGGTTTGCCGTCTACTGGAGTGGCCTTGGCCGGAACATTATCGGCGACTGCTTCTGCCATGACTCAATCTCGTCCTTAAACCGGCATCTGCATGATGTCTTGGTAAGCCTGAACCAGCTTGTTACGCACTTGGGTCAATGCCTGGAAAGACACGCTGGCCTTCTGCGAAGAAATCATCACATCCGTCAGATCAACGCCGCTTTTGCCAATTTCAAAGGCACTGGACAGCTGACTGGACGCCTGTTGGGTGTCGTTCACTTTATTGACGGCCTGACCGAGCATGTCGGCAAAGCTGCTGCCACCCAGTTCGGGAACAGCCGCAGTCGATTTCGGTGCCGACATCGCGTCCATTTGCATGGAACGCATGTCCAACATCAATCGATTAAATTCAATACCTTGGCTCATGGTCTACTCTCTCTGGCGACCCGCAATTTTTTGACACTCACTCGGCGGGTACTGAGGTGTTAGCAACAAGGGTGCCAGCTCGACAGTCTTGCTTCACAAAAGCCGCCCGCCGCAAAACCATTGTGGGAGCGGGCTTGCTCGCGAAGGCGGTGTGTCAGGTACACAAATGTCGACTGACACTCCCTCTTCGCGAGCAAGCCCGCTCCCACAGTTGGATCAAGTGGCGAACAAATACGCTTCCACATCCATCCCCGCATCGCGCATTTGCGCCAGCTTGTAGCGCAAGGTGCGCGGGCTGATGCCCAGGCGTTCGGCAGCCTCTTTGCGCCGGCCGCGCTCGGAACGCAAGGTGTCGATGATCATCTGGAACTCATGGCGGCGCAGGTCGTCGCCCAGGGCGCTGGCCGATTCTGCCTCGACTTCCGCGACCCGCATCGGCGCGGCCGCCAATGTCGGCAACGGCGCACAAGCGACCGGCCCCGACAAGCAGAAATCCTGCGGCTGAATCAATCCGCCCTGCTGCAGGATCAGCGCACGCTGGATGGCGTTATCCAGTTCCCGGACATTGCCCGGCCACGGATAACCGATCAGGCACGCCTGGGCCTCCGGCGACAGTCTCGCCGCCGCATGCTTCATTTTATTGACATGTTTGGCCAGCAGGCGCTCGGCCAGCGGCAGGATGTCGGCGGTGCGCTCGCGCAGCGGACGCCAGGCCAGCGGAAAAACCGACAGCCGATAGTAAAGGTCTTCACGAAAACGCCCCGCCGCCACTTCACCGGCCAGATCACGGTTGGTGGTGGCGACAACACGAATGTCCAGACTGATTGGCTTGCGCGCGCCTACCCGCTCGACTTCCCGCTCCTGCAACACGCGCAGCAACTTGGCCTGAAGACCCATGGGCATTTCGGAGATTTCATCGAGCAGGATGGTCCCGCCGTCAGCCTGTTCAAACTTGCCGGCTTGGGCGGCGATGGCGCCTGTGAACGAGCCTTTCTCGTGGCCGAACAACGTGGCCTCGAGCATGTTGTCCGGGATCGCCGCGCAGTTGATTGCAATGAACGGTTGGCTGGCGCGATGGGAATGCTGGTGAATATAGCGCGCCAGCACTTCCTTGCCGGTGCCGGACTCGCCGGAGATCAACACGGTCGAATCGCTGCGCGCCACACGAGCGGCCAGTTCCAGCAATTGCGCACTGGCCGGCTCGAAAGCAATCGGGCCTTCGCCGTCGCTGGCGCCGAGATTGCCCAGTGCATGCCGCGCCACCAGATCGAGCAAAGCCTTGGGCTCGAACGGTTTGACCAGATAATCCGCCGCGCCTTGGCGCATCGCATCGACGGCCCGCTCCACGGCACCGTGCGCCGTCATCAACAACACCGGCAATTGCGGCTGTCGAGCCCGCAACAATCCGAGCAGTTGGTGACCGTCCATGCCCGGCATGTTGACGTCACTCACGACCAGATTGAACGCCTCGACACCGACCGCTGCCAACGCTTCTTCAGCCGAACCGACCGCCTTGTAATCATGCCCCGCGAGCAGCAGTGTATCCGCCAGTGCCTCCCGGAGCGCGCGGTCATCCTCGACCAGCAGAACCTTGATTGCCATTTCCTTCACTCCGCATCCGATGCGCTGGTAAACAACGGCAGGGACACCAGCGCACAGGTGCCGCGACCGAGCCGCGAGCGCAACTGCAATTCTCCCTGATGAGCGCGAGCCACTGCCTTGACCACGGTCAGGCCCAGGCCGGTTCCGGTGGTCTTGGTGGTAAAAAATGGCTCACCGAGGCGCGCCAGCACGGCCTCATCAATCCCGCTGCCGCTGTCGCTGACACACAAGCGCAGGTTGTTGCCACGGGTATACAGATGAACCTTGAGGCGCACCGCACCGCCACTGGCCTGAATGGCATTCTCGATCAAATTCAGAATCGCCCCGACCAGGGTGTCGCGATTGCACAGCAACTCCCCGGCATGACTGTCGCACTGCCAGCGGATCGGCAATTCGTGGACATGGGTCAGCGCCGCCGCTTGCAGCGACTGCATCAGTTCCTTGGGGGTGACGCGATTGGTCAGCGGCAGTTCGCCGCGAGCAAATACCAGCATGTCGCGCACTTGGTGCTCCAGCTCGTGCAAACGCTCTTTCAAGCGACCGGCGAAGCGTTGCTGAGTGGCGACCGGCAATTCCTGCTCAGTCAAATGACTGGCGTACAGCAGAGCAGCGGAAAGCGGTGTGCGAATCTGATGGGCCAGCGAGGCAACCATGCGGCCCAGGGATGACAGGCGTTCATGCCGTGCCAGTTGACCTTGCAACTGGCGGGTTTCGGTCAAGTCGTTGAGCAACACTAACTGACCGGGCTCGGCGTCCAGCGAACGCGTGGCAATCGACAGGCGTCGACCGTCCTTGAGGGAGATTTCATGACCGTCGTCTTCACGGGGCGCAAAGCAGCGGGCGATCACCTGGCGCCACAGCTCGCCTTCGAGAGGCAGGCCGAGCAACTCGCACGCCGCCGGATTGGCTTCGCGCACCATGCCTTGGGCGTCGATGACGATGACGCCACCCGGTAACAGATCAAGGAGATTTTGCAGACGGTTGGCCAGGCGTTCTTTTTCCGCCAGTTCCTGCATGCGCTGGGCACTGACGACCGCCAGTTCACCCTTGAGCTCGGTGACCCGGGCTTCGAGCATGCTGTAGGAGTCGGTCAATTGGCTCGACATCTGGTTGAACAGGGCGAATGCCTGCTCAAGGCCCAGCCGGCTTGCCTGTTCTACGGACGACGGTTGCCCCGAAGCGTCAGGGACAGAAGACATCTGGGCGGCTTGGGGCATCGTGCTCTCTCGCTTGGCTGACCGTCAGTGAAACGGAACGTTGCGAGAGCTGTAGCAATACCCGTGCCTAAAAAAAACCGCCTACAAATGAAGGACTTGAAAAACAGGCGTCAATCATCCGCCTGTTCATCACCATCACGACGACTCATGCCGTACTTGCGCATCTTCTCCACCAGGGTGGTGCGACGAATACGCAGGCGTTCGGCGGCGCGGGCCACGATGCCGTTGGCATCATCCAGCGCCTGCTGAATCAGGCCTTGTTCCAGACCACCGAGGTAGTCCTTCAAGTCCAGGCCTTCGGGCGGCAGCAGTGCATTGGCGCTGAAGTCCGGGGTGTGACCGTTGATGGCCACCCGCTCTTCCAGATCGCTGCGCAGGCTGTCGACCAGTTGCTCGTCTTCGTCATCGACGTAGCGGAATTTCTTCGGCAACTCGACCACGCCGATCACCCCGTACGGGTGCATGATCGCCATGCGCTCCACCAGGTTGGCCAGCTCGCGGACGTTGCCCGGCCAGCCGTGGCGGCACAGGGACATGATCGCGGCAGAGTTGAAACGGATCGAACCGCGCTTCTCGTGCTCCATGCGCGAGATCAACTCGTTCATCAGCAGCGGGATGTCTTCGACGCGCTCGCGCAGCGGTGCCATCTCGATCGGGAATACGTTCAGGCGGTAGTAGAGGTCTTCGCGGAAGGCGCCGATCTCAATCATGCTCTCGAGATTCTTGTGGGTCGCCGCGATGATGCGCACATCGGCGCTCTGGGTCTTGTTGCTGCCCACACGCTCGAAGGTGCGTTCCTGCAGGACCCGCAACAGCTTGACCTGCATCGGCAACGGCATGTCGCCGATTTCGTCGAGGAACAAGGTGCCGCCATTGGCCAGTTCGAAACGCCCGGCACGGCTGGTGATCGCCCCGGTAAAGGCGCCCTTCTCGTGGCCGAACAGTTCGCTTTCCAGCAACTCCGCCGGGATCGCCCCGCAGTTGACCGGAACGAACGGCGCGTCACGACGCTTGGAGTGGTAATGCAGGTTGCGCGCAACCACTTCCTTGCCGGTGCCGGACTCGCCGAGGATCAGCACGCTGGCATCGGTGTCGGCCACTTGCTGCATCATCTGGCGCACGTGCTGGATCGCGCGGCTGGTGCCGACGAGGCTGCGGAACAGATTGGGCTCACGGTGACGACCGCGCTCGCGGGCCTGGTCGTACATCTCGCGATAGACCTGGGCACGGTGCAGGGAATCGAGCAGCTTGCTGTAGCTGGGCGGCATTTCGAGGGTCGAAAGCACCCGGCGACGCTGGTCTTCAGGCAGGTCAACGGAAGAATTATCGCCCATTAACAAAACCGGAAGGAACTCATCCCAGGTTGAGAGTGTCTTTAACAGGCCCAAAAGCGCACCAGGAGCACTTACCGTCCCGATCAGTACGCAAATGACTTCACGACTTGACGACAAAGAGCCGACCGCCTGCTGCCAGTCATGGCTGCCGCAGGGTAAATTTTCTTCACCGAGAAAATTTAAAATCACCGCTAAATCGCGGCGACGGACGCTATCGTCATCAATCAGCAGAATTTTGGTTTCACGCCACATGCAATAGCAACTTCCCTAGTCAACTCAATGCCCGAAATGAGGGGGCAAGCTAGACGCTTGCAGACACGTTATGCCTGTAGACGCCTGAAATCTGGAACCAGCCACTAGTTAAGTCAAAAAACCGTGCACAGTCAAATTTATGGCGCACTATGTTTGGATTAACCTGGGATTAATTAACCAAACAGATGGTAAACCTTTGCGGCGTTTTGCGCTTGGTGGATCTGAGACATCTCGTCGACTATCGCTTGTCTCTCCTCCATCGCCACCTCAAGAAGCTCCTTGTACACCCCAAGCAACTCCTCAAGATTGGCGCGCAACGCCACCTCGTCCAGCGAAGCTTCACTCAAGACATCTTCCATGCAGGAACGGCAATCCAGGTCCAATTGACCGATGGCCTCCCAGTTGCGCTCGGCCAAAGCACCGACCAACGCTTCACGGGTTTGTTCGATTCGCTGCAATACAAGACTCATGGTGATCTCCTTAAAACTGCGGACCAGGCGCGGCGATGGCATCCCATCCTTCTTTTACCGTGCGCAGCAGACCGGCGACTTCATCGAGAATCCGCGGGTCACTCTTGATGTTCGCCTCGGCGAGACGCTTCATCATGTAAGCGTAGAGACGGTCGAGCTCACCGACGGTATCGGCAGCTTTTTCAAGATCCAGGCCTTCACGCAAGCCACCGATGATCCCGATAGCCTTGCTGATCGACGTTCCCTTGCCGGGAATGTCCTTGCGCTCCATGGCGCCTTTGGCCTGAGCAATGCGATCCAGGCCGCCTTCCATCAGCATTTGCACCAGACGGTGCGGACTGGCTTCGGACGTCTGGGCTTGTGCCCCAACCTTCTGATATTGCCGAAGGGCTAACATCGGATTCATGTTCTACCTCATTGCCACTCAATGACTCGTATGACCAGTGTATCGTCTGCGAGCCTGGAAACTTTAGATCAGAAGACAAAAACCCGGCGCACGCCGAAAAGCGTAGCCGGGTTTTTGTCGTCAGCCCATGACTACTTGGCGGACTGCTGAGCGTTCAACGACGCGAAGAAGCCAGTGATGTTGCTGGCAGTGGCCTTCATCTGGCCGACCAAAAGGTCCATCGCGTTGTATTTGGCGGTCAGCGAAGCCGTCAGGTTGGTCACACGCAGGTCCAGCGCCGTCTGCTGGCTGCTAAGGTCCTTCTGGACCTTGCTCAGGCTGGTATTGCGCTGATCGAGGATGCCGCCGGTCTGGGAGTACGGTGTGATGGCCGCCGACATGCGTGCCAGCAAGCCATTTTTGGTGTCGGTACCGGAGAACAGGGTTTGTACCGAACTGCTCATCCCCGGGGTCGCCATCGCCTTGGCGTACTTGGTCGCATCGATGGTCAACGTACCGGTCTTCTGATCGGTCTGGATACCCAACTGCGACAACACCGACAATTGACCGCCCGCCCCTGGCGCCACCAGTTCATTGCGCACGGCAGTGATCAGGTTACGTGGCAGGGAGTCACCGGTCATGGCTGCGCCGATGGTCGGGTTGCCCTCATCATCCAGGCTTGGCTTGGTGAGAGTGGTCAGGGTGTTGATCACGGTGTTATAGGCGTCGACGAACGTCTGCAACGAAGTCTTCAGACCGTCGGTGTTGGTGCCCACGGTCACCTTGACTGGTGTCGCGCTTTCCGCCACCAGGGTCATGCTGATGCCGCCGACCGCCCCGCTGATGGTGTTGCTTTTGCTGGTAACGGTCAGGCCATCAATGACGACCGTTGCATCCTCGGCCAAACCACCGATGTTGCCCGATGCGCCAGCGGCCGGGGTCGTTCCAAGACTGGTAGAACCGTCGATCTCCAGGCCGGCAATACCGCTGACCTTGAGGTCCGAGCCCGCACCCGTCACCGTCGAACCGATGACCAGGCGCGAACCGTTGGAGTCGGTGACGATGTTGGCGCTGATGCCTTTGCCTTGCAGCGTGGAGTTGATCGCGTCGCGGGTCGACTGCAAGGTCGCGCCGCTGGCAATGGTCACCGGGTAATCAATACCATTTTGACTGATTTTCAAAGTACCAGTCGGAATGGCACTGCTGGCACCGCCGGCAAACGCCGCACTGGCCACTTTAGAACTGGTTGCCAGGTTAGTGACTGTAACGTTGTAGGTGCCGTTTACCGCGGTGTTATCCGAGGTCACGGTCAGCGTCGCCGGTGTGCTCGACGTCGCGGTAAAACCGGAAAACGAAGGCGTATCTTTTTTGCCCAGGTTGGTCATCGCGGTCTGGAATGCTGCCAGCGCCGACTTCAACGAACCGGTAGCGGAAATCTTGGCCGTATTGATCGTCGTCTGATTGGTGATCAGAGTCTGTTTGGCCGATTTGTCGGAGTTGACCAGCGCGGTCACGATCGCACCGATGTCGAGACCGGACCCTAGACCCGAACCCGGTAGAATTGGACTTGCCATGTGCATCTCCCTATCTGAGTGTCGCCGGTCTTTTGACCACTACGCGCGGACAATGATCGTACAAACACGTTTCATGCCAGTGTCAGGCTTTGGCATCGAACAAAACGTTACTGGCGTTGTGCAGGCTTTCAGCCAGTTTCATGGCCTCGGCCGACGGAATCTGTCGAATCACTTCACCGGATTCGCTGGCAATCACCTTGACGATGACCTTGCCGGACGTTTCGTCGATGGAAAACTCCAGGTTACGCTTGACCGACTGAACAAACTTTTCGATCTCCTGAACGGCCATTTTCAACTTATCCGAGTTGTCCGAAGTGTCCGAGTTGTCTGAATTCGAGCTTTTTGCAGTTGCAGCGACAGCCTGGGGAATTTCGGCGCGAGGCGCATCCGCCGGCTTATCGGTAGTGCTGACCGCCGGTTTAGCGGCCGGGTAAGACAAGTTCAGCTTCACGCTCATGTCCATGACCATCACCTCTTAACCTTTTAAACGGAAAAAGCGAGAGAGCACGCAAGCGCACTCCCCCGCCAAAACTCAATCCGATATTACTGAAGCAGTTTCAGTACAGCGGATGGCAGCTGGTTAGCCTGGGCCAGAACAGCGGTGGAAGCTTGTTGCAGAGTTTGCTGTTTGGTCAGGTTAGCGGTTTCTGCGGCGAAGTCGGTATCTTGTACGCGACCTTGAGCAGCAGTAACGTTTTCAGTGATGTTTTGCAGGTTGGAGATGGTGCTGGTCAGACGGTTTTGCGAAGCACCCAGGTTTGCACGGGTTGCACCGATGGCAGCGATTGCAGCGTCGATCGCGGTGATCGCGTTGTCGATGTTGGTTGCAGCGGAGCCAGCACCCGAAACAGCGGTGGTACCGGTCAGAGCTACAGTACCGCTACCTACGGACAGGCTGACGGCGTCGAACTTGGAGCTCAGGGTCAGGTCGATGTGGTTGGCAGTACCAGTGTTCGAACCCACTTGCAGGGTCATGGTGCCAGCCGAACCGTCCAGCAGTTGCTTGCCGTTCAGGTTGGTCGAAGCCGCGATACGAGTCAGTTCGTCAGACATCTGAGCGAATTCGGCGTTGGTTGCGGTCTGGTCAGCAGTGCCGTTGGTGCCGTTACGTGCTTGTACAGCCAGTTCACGCATACGTTGCAGAATGTTGGTGGATTCTTGCAGAGCGCCTTCAGCGGTCTGAGCCATCGAGATACCGTCGTTGGCGTTTTTTACCGCAACGTTCTGGCCACGGATCTGGGAGGACATACGGTTGGAGATCTGCAGGCCGGCAGCATCGTCTTTAGCGCTGTTGATTTTCAGGCCGGAAGAAAGACGAGACATCGAAGTCGACAGAGCGTCGGAAGCGCGGTTCAGGTTTTTCTGAACGTTCAACGACGTGGTGTTGGTGTTTACTGTTAAAGCCATGACGAATTCCTCGTTGGTTGGGTACTGCGGCTTCCGGCCCTGGCAACCGCCGGGTATGGCCTAGAGAACCTTCGTAATAGTTATCGTCGGAAATGCAGGTTGCTTGAGGGCTTTTTTGAAAAATATTGCCATCACACTGCCACCCCCTAGAAAACAAAGGCTTAGCAGCCTCTCACCAGCCGAAAAATGACGCCATAAAACCGTCCGACACCCAAACATCCCAACCAGAGCCGTTGGTCGACTTTCAAAGCTGGACGCTTTCCAGCAAATCAACCAGTTCGTATTCCATGAAGTCGGCCAGTCCCAACCAATCCTGGCGCTCCTGGCACGCGAGCATTTGTGTGAGTACCTGCGTCCATTTCAGCTGAATGTCCCGAGGCGCCGTCGACAACAAGCGCTGCGCCTCATCGAACACATCAACCATGGCCAGTGCCGCTTCGACATCCCGGCCCAGTCGAAACAGCCCGGCGCACTGCCGGCACTCGTCAACGCATTGCTCCAGTGCACTCATTGCACGAACTCCTGATTGAAGCGCGTGCCGGCAATCATCGCGCCCGCCCGACTGCTGTTATAGAAACGCACCTCGGGGTGTCCGGCGATGTATCGCTCCAGCTCACACAGGTAACTACGGAAATTCAGCTGCGTGCGGACCCGCTCGCCATGCCCGTCGCGCACCCAGTGACGGGCCAGATTAACCCCGGGCCCCAGATCACCATCGCTCCAGCCGGCATGGGTCTTGTTCATCGGGAAGGCAAAGTCGGCACCAAACAACGTAATGCGTTCGGCGCCCATCTTCACGGCCAGGTCCACGGCCGGATGAATCACGCTGCCGCCCACGTACAGTTCCGCCCTGGCGTACTGGCGACGCAACGAGGCATAGACCGGGCTGGCCGAGTAGCCGCCATACCGCTTGCCCTTCCAGGCCTTCAACACCTCGGGGTCGCTCATGGGCAGGTACACCAGCGGAATGCCGTCGGAGTCCTCAAAAGGCAAATGCCGGAAACTGATGCGCTGATCGATGCTCACCACCAGATCAGGCTTGATCCCGTGCTCGCGCAACGGTCGATAGGCGGTGTCGACACAAACGAACAGCGGTCGCTGCGCCTGTTCGCGAATCGCCGCCAATTGCTGGAAATGGCTTTCCAGACTCGGCCCGGTGGCGATCACGTAGATTTCCTGACCGGCGCAGGTTCCGAACAGTTGCGCGACGTCATCGTCGGCGAGCAACACTTCAAGGCTGTCCTGCAAACGCTGGAGAATGACCGGGGATTGCGGATCGAAATCACGGTTGTTGAAGCTCAGGTGCACTTCACTGACCAAACGATCGCGAATTTTCGCGTTGAAGTCGTCCGCCAGCACCATCTCGGAGGGCAGCGCAAAAAACGGCGTGTAGATATCCGTTTGATCACCGGCGTACAGCAACTCCACGCGGGGGTCGTCGAGCCATTGCCGCTGATCGAGCAGTTGCAGGACCAAGGCGAACAGGGCGCCGTTGAGGATGTGCACATACAGCCGCTCAAGGTTGTCGCGTTCAAGCAGCACGGCGGGCAAATCCCCCAGACCGGTGCCATAGACATGTAACCGCGCCTTGTCCGTCGGCAGGCTGGCCGCCTGCACCCGGGCTTCATGCACACGGTCATGCCGACTGGTGAGCTGGATGCCGCCGATGCTCAGCGTCGAACCCAGCCCTTCGGACAACTCGGCCTGGATGGCCGTGCTGTCTTCCAGCATCAACCGCGTATAGAGCGCCGGCCAGCGCCGCTCTATCACCCGGGCATTGTCGTCAAAGCTGTCGCTCATGCGGCCTCGCTGTACTTACAGGCAAAAAAATAGCGCTCAAGGTTAACCCTTGAACGCTATTTTTGTATCAGGGATTGCGGTTCAAGGACGATAGATGATCGCCGAACCCCACGACAGCCCTACACCAAAACCGCTCAACGCCACGCGCTTCCAGTCCGAGTCCAGGACGTGTTTTTCCAGCAACAACGGAATGCTCGACGACACGGTATTCCCGGTCTCGACCATGTCCTTGATGAACTTCTCCGGCTCGCCTTCGAAACGCCGGGCCACCGCATCGACAATTGCCGCGCTGCCCTGGTGAATGCAGAAGGCATCGATGTCGTCAGCCTTGAGGCCGGACTCATCGAGCAACTCATGCAAATGCGCCGGGACCTTGAGCAGCGCGAAGTTGAAGACCTGACGGCCGTTCATATAGAACACGCCATCGGTGACCTTCAAATGCGGTGCGCCGGAACCGTCGGTGCCGAACTTGGCCTTGCCCAGTTGCCATGGCGCACCCTCGCCCATCCAGGTCGCGGTGGCGGCATCGCCGAACAGCATGGTGGTGTTGCGGTCTTCCGGGTCGACAATCTTGGAATACGGATCGGCGGTGATCAGCAGGCCGTTTTTCAGGCCGGCAGCTTCCATGAAGCCCTTGATCGCGTAGATACCGTAGACGTAGCCCGAGCAGCCCAGGGAAATATCGAAGGCTGCCACGTTGGTCGACAAGCCCAGCTTGTCCTGCACGATAGCGGCGGTGTGTGGCAGGCCTTCTTCGTCACCGTTCTGGGTGACGACGATCAGCACGTCGACGGCTTCACGTTTCAAATCAGGGTTGTTGGCGAACAGCGCATTGGCTGCTTCGACACACAGGTCCGAGGTTTCTTGCTCAGCGTCTTTGCGCGGCAGGAAGGCCGAACCGATCTTGCCCAGGATGAACTCTTCATCCTTCTCGAATTTTGCACCTTGTGCGTAATTGTCCACGCCGGCTACAGGAACGTAGCTCGCAATGCTTTTTATGCCAATCATTACGGCTTCCCAATAATAAACAGCCCAATACCACCGCTCGCAAGGATTCGAGGGGCGCCGACATACAAAGATTTTCAGCCGCCCGCAACGGGCGACAGCGGGGAGCGTCAAGGGCTATCACTGGACCCGATAAAGGGCCAGGCGCCATCTCCCCGGTCAATACAATACAGTGAAGATGCGCGTTATGACTCACAGGTCACGCTATTTTGCCGAATCAACCCGACAAGGGTTATTCGACCAAGGACCAGTCCAGCGCGGTTCCGCGCTTGATCGCCTGGCAAGCGCGGCGGCCCAGAAGGCTTTCAGCGTGTTTGGGCGCCAGCCCCAGGCCCGGGCGGATGGCCCGCAGATTGGCGGCGGTGAAGGCTTCACCGGCGACCATGTCCTGGGTGACGTACAGCGAGCGGCGATACACCAGCGATTTGCGCTCGGCCTCGGTCACGCCGTAATGCACCTGACCCATGGCCTGCCAGGCGCGCTCGGTTTCGATCACCAGGCTGGCCAGTTCGGCAGGCTCCAGGGAGAAACTGGCGTCCACCCCGCCGGCGGCGCGGTCAAGGGTGAAGTGTTTTTCCACCACCGTCGCTCCGAGCGCCACCGCCGCGACAGAAACGCCGACGCCCATGGAGTGATCCGACAACCCGACTTCGCAACCAAACAACTCCCGCAGATGCGGAATCGTTCGCACATTGCTGTTGGCCGGCGTCGCCGGGTAGGTGCTGGTGCATTTGAGCAGCACCAAGTCTTTGCAACCGGCCTCACGGGCGGCACGCACGGTTTCGTCGAGCTCGGCGATGCTGGCCATGCCGGTGGAGATGATCAGCGGTTTGCCGGTGGCGGCGACCCGGCGGATCAGCGGCAAGTCGGTGTTTTCGAAACTGGCGATCTTGTAGGCCGGCACGTCGAGGCTTTCGAGGAAGTCCACGGCCGTATCGTCGAATGGCGTCGAGAAGGCGAGCATGCCCAACTCCTTGGCACGAGCGAAAATCGGCGCGTGCCACTCCCACGGCGTATGAGCTTTCTCGTACAACGCGTACAACGAAGTGCCGGTCCACAGGCTGTTCGGGTCCTTGATGAAGAACTCGCCTTCATCGAGGTCCAGGGTCATGGTCTCGGCGGTATAGGTTTGCAGTTTCAAGGCATGGGCGCCGGCCTTGGCCGCAGCCTCGACGATTTGCAGGGCTACCTCCAGCGACTGGTTATGGTTGCCACTCATCTCGGCAATGATGAACGGCGGCGCGTCGGCACCGATCAAGCGCTCGCCAATCTTGAAGCTAGTCATTGCGGTGATCCTTTAAAACGCGGGTGAACGCGCAAGCATGCTGGGTGAAACCGGCTTCGCGAAACAGACTCAGCGACGGCTGGTTGGCAGGTAATACTTGAGCAGTGATGGTGTGCAGTTGCGGCCAACGGGCCTTCACGAACGCTTCGCCGCGAGCCAGCAGCGCTCTGCCCCAGCCCAGCCCGAAGCGCCCTTCGAACAGATAAATCGAGACTTCGGCGCTGGCACCGTGAAGGTCATAACGCAGCGCACCCACCGGGCCGTCACCCGCTTCGGCGATCAACAGCAACCGTTGCGGATTGTCCAGGCTTGCGGCCAGCCAGGCTTGATGCGCAGGCCAGTCGATGACGCGGCTGTCCAGCGACCAGCGCCGCACGGTGTCGGCATTGCGACCCTCGAACAACAATTGCGCATCGTCCAACGTCGCCTCTCGTACCGGCAACACCGCACCGACCAGCGCGGCCACCACCCGTTGCGCTCCACGGCCATCGACCAACCGACGGGAACGCTCGGCCAGACTCTGACGCAAACCCTGATTGCCCGCGACAAACCCGATGGCCTGGCGCAGTTGCTCGACACTGACCTGCTCACGCGCCCCGAGGAATACATGGGCGCCCGAAGTGGCCATGACCTCGCCATTGGCCTGCTGGTTATTCGACACGGCAATGCAGATCGTCGGCAGCCCCATGGCCGCCCGCTCCCAACTGGTGCCGCCACCGGCGCCGACAAACAGGTCGGCCTCGGTCATCAAGCGATAAAAGTCGCTGACGAAACTGTGCAGGCGCCAGTTCGGACGATCAGCCGCCAGCGCTTGCATTGCATCCCAGGCCGGGTTGTCGGCCCCGGCGACGAAGTCGACTTCCAGCTCATGAAAATCCGTCAGCGCCAACATCGCGTGATGGGTTTGCCGCGCCGCATCGAAGCCGCCGAAGTTCACCAATACGCGCTTGGCCCGGGGTTTGATTTCTATCGCCGGGCAGCAGAATTCTTCGCGCAGCATGGCGAAGCGAGGCCCGAACAAGGTTCGGCAATCGGCGCCAATCAACCCGACATAAGCTTCGGGAGCGCCCGACATATTCTGATTGAGCAGCAGATCGACGTCATAAGTGCGTGTCGCCAGATCATCCACCGCCGCGATCCGAGGCGCCCAGCGCCGCGCGGCGGTTTGCCAGTGATGATCGAGGCCGTAGTGGTCGACGATGATCCAGTCGAAGGGCGCGTGGTTTTCCAGTGCCCGATCCAGCGCGGCAATGTCCGCCTGCCACGGCAGCATCGATTCGATGGCCTGCTGCGGGTCTTCATCGGGATAGTGATCGGGCAAACGCAACGTTTCAAAACCTTCGGCCGCCAGACTGTCCAGCCGATGGCCCGGCAACTCACGACAGGCAAAAGCGACGTGCGCGCCTTGTTTGCGCAAGGTCCTGGCCAATGGCAGCAAACGGGCGATATGACCGCTGCCAATGGTTGGCGAGGCGTCGGAACGAATCAGCACCCTCATTGCAATTCACCGCCCGCCTTCAAAGCGGCATACAGGTATTCGGCGCGCTTCCAGTCTTCAGGCGTGTCGATGTCCTGCACCAGATAGCGCGGCAGGATCACCGGCAGGCTTTGCGGTGAATACAGCACATCGCCGCGCAGCCAGGCATCGGTGCGCCCCCAGTAAAACTGCCCGGCATCCTGATAGGCCGGCGGCAAGTCCTGGGAGCGCGTCTCACGAAACTCTGGGTACAACGCGGTCAAGGCGCCCTGATCATCAAGGGTCAGGGCGCGCTGCACCGGAAAACCGAAGTCGCAGACCGAGAACGCGAAGGATTTGTCCGGGTGGCGCTCCAGCAACTCCACGCCCTGTTGCAGAAATCGAGTTTGCAGCAGTGGCGCCGTGGCGTAGATGCAACAGGCAAAATCAAACTCCTGGTCCTGCAACGCTTGCAGCGCATGAACAATCACCGCCGCCGTGCCGGTGAAATCATCTGCCAGTGCCGCCGGCCGCATGAACGGCACCTGCGCACCGCAAGCCCGGGCCAGGTCAGCGATTTCTTCGTCATCGGTGCTGACCACCACTTTTGCGAACAACCCCGAATCGAGGGCGGTTTTAATCGAACGGGCAATCATCGGCACGCCGTCGAACGGCTTGAGGTTCTTGCGCGGTACGCGTTTGCTGCCACCGCGGGCCGGGATGATTGCGACGTTGTTCAAGGGCGTTTTTCCAGAAGGAACCAGGTGATGTCATCCACCGGGAATTGCGGATCGCGGTGGTAACCGAAACCGTAATCCACCAGTTGCAAGTCATCATAACGATCGAGCATCTCACCGGCAAAATCACGCTTGAACAACTTCCCGCTGTTGCCGCGATACGAGACTTCGACCGGCGCCGGGTTGTAGTACTCGGCGATCAGGATGTAACGCTGGCTCAATTCATACAGCTGCGCATAGGCCGCCGAGAGCAACTCCGGCGCCAAGTGGATCAGCACGCCTTTGCTCAAAGTCAGGTCAAAGCGGCGCTCGCGGGGGAAATCGAACAGCGAGCCGTGCCAGATCTGCGCGATCCCCAATGCCTGGGCCTGGGCATGGGCGCTGGCATTGATCTCCACGCCGAACAGCTCGCACTGTGGCAACAACTGATGCAACGCCTGCAAATTGTTGCCAGCGTTAGTGCCCAGCTCCACCAGGCTTTCAATCCGCCCGGCCCGGGTCAACGCCTTGGCAAACAATGCGAGGTTGGCGGCTACCAGCGGTTGGCCGACGTTGCGGTCGACGTATTGATTGCCGAAGTCGCCCTGCCAGAATTTTTCCTGCTCACTGAGTTCACGCATTGCACACTCTCATTTAAAACGCTGAACCCTGTGGGAGCGGGCTTGTGTGGCGAGGGGGCTTGCCCCCGTTGGGTCGCGAAGCGGCCCCAAAACCTGCAAACGCGATGTATGAGATTCATCGCGTGTAATGGTTTTACGACTGCTTCGCAGCCGAACGGGGGCAAGCCCCCTCGCCACAAAAGCCCGCTCCCACATTGGGCGCTGCGGCGGTTATTCGGTCAGTCGTCGCAGTTGCTCAACCACATAATCCTGCTGCTCATCACTGAGCAACGGAAACAGCGGCAGGCTGATGGCTTCGGCGTAGTAGCGCTCGGCTTGTGGGAAGTCCCCTTCGGCAAAACCCAGGTCGCGGTAGTACGGCTGCAAATGCACCGGGATGTAGTGCAGGTTCACCCCCACTCCGGCCGCTCGCAACCCTTCGAACACCTGGCGATGGCTGAGGCTGATGCGATCCAGCTGCAAGCGCACCACGTACAGATGCCACGCCGACTCGGCCTCGGACTGAGGGCTGGGCAAGGTCAGCGGCAAGTACGCGAGCAAGCGGTCGTAACGCGCCGCCAGTTCACGTCGGCGCGCGATGAAGTCATCCAGTTTGTTCAACTGTGACAGCCCGAGCGCTGCTTGCAGGTCGGTGATGCGGTAGTTGAAGCCCAGTTCAACTTGCTGGTAATACCAGGGGCCGTGGCTGGGTTCGGTCATCTGCGCGGGATCGCGGGTCATGCCGTGGCTGCGCAGGCGTTGCAGGCGCTCGGCCAGATCCTGGCGATTGGTCAGGACCATGCCACCTTCGGCGCTGGTGATGATTTTCACCGGGTGAAAGCTGAACACCGTCATCGCGGCGAAATCACCGCAACCCACCGGGCGCCCGGCATAGGACGCGCCGACTGCGTGAGAGGCGTCCTCAATGATCGTGAAGCCATAACGCTCGGCCAGTTCGGCGAGCATGCGCATGTCGCAGCTCTGCCCGGAGAATGCTACCGCCACCAACACTTTGGGCAGCGTGCCGCTGTCCTCCGCCGCTTCAAGTTTGGCTTTCAGGGCGTAGGCATCGAGGTTCCAGGTCAGCGGGTCGATGTCGACAAAGTCCACCTCGGCGCCGCAGTAACGTGCGCAATTGGCCGAGGCCAGAAAGGTGTTCGGTGTGGTCCACAACCGATCACCCGGCCCGAGACCAGCGGCCAGGCAAGCAATGTGCAGCGCCGCCGTGGCGTTACACACCGCCACCGCGAAATCGGCCTGGCAACGTTCGGCCATGGCCTGTTCGAAACGCTCGATGGTTGGGCCCTGGGTCAGCCAGTCGGACTGCAACACGGCGACCACCGCATCGATGTCGGCCTGATCGAGACTTTGCCGACCGTAGGGAATCATGCCGACAGGTCCGCGTGCAGATCGGCAATCTGGCCGACCGACAGGTAATGCGGATTGGTGTCGGAGCGGTACTCGAAATCTTCGCTGACCGGTTTGCCCTGCTCGCCCAATTTGTCCACGGCAAAATCCACGTCGACGCTGGTGAAGCGGATCGACGGCTGGATGGTGTAGTGATCAGCGAACTCAAGCGTCATGCGCGCATCGTCCAGCGGCACCATCAGCTCATGCAGCTTTTCCCCCGGACGAATCCCCACGTGTTTGTGCGGCAAGTGTTCGGCCATTCCTCGCGCCAGATCGACGATGCGAATCGACGGGATCTTCGGCACGAACACTTCACCGCCGTGCATCCGGGCAAAGCTGTCGAGCACAAATTGCACGCCGTGATCGAGGGTGATCCAGAACCGCGTCATGCGTTCGTCGGTGATCGGCAGTTCGGTGGCGCCTTCGTTGATCAGCTTGCTGAAGAACGGCACCACCGAGCCCCGCGAACCGGCCACGTTGCCGTAGCGCACCACGGCAAAACGGGTCTGCTGTTCGCCGGCGATGTTGTTGGCGGCCACGAACAGTTTGTCCGACAGCAGCTTGGTCGCGCCATACAGGTTGATCGGGCTGGCGGCCTTGTCGGTGGACAGCGCGACCACCTGCTTGACGCCATTATCGATGGCGGCAGCGATGATGTTTTCCGCGCCGTTGACGTTGGTGCGGATGCATTCGGTCGGGTTGTACTCGGCGGCCGGCACCTGCTTGAGGGCGGCGGCATGCACCACGTAATCGATGCCGCGCATGGCCTGGCGCAAACGCTCGGCATCGCGCACGTCACCGAGAAAGTAACGCATGCACGGTGCGTTGAACGTCTGCTGCATCTCGTACTGCTTGAGTTCGTCCCGGGAGAACACCACCACGCGCTTGGGCTGGTATTGCTCCAGCAAGCGGCGGATGAAGTTGCGCCCGAACGACCCTGTGCCGCCCGAGATGAAAATCGATTTACCGTTGAACATGCCGTGAATCCTTTTAGGCGATCAACTGTGCCCAGTTGATCGAAGTGCTTTCACCCAAGGCGAAACCTTTGCCGGTCAGTGCCAGGTTGGCGTTGTAGGCCTGATCCTGAGCAAACGCGGCGGCCCATTTGTCACGCAAGGCGTCGAGTACCTGTGGCGCCTGTGGCACCACACCCGGATGAACGACCTGCACCAGCGGCGTCCACACCGTGAGGTAACCGGCCTGACCGGCCTTGAGGCACAGATCGACGTCGCTCAAGCCTTCGGCGAACGTCACGTCATCCAGGCCACCCAAGGCGTCGAACAGTTCTTTGCGCACCATCAGGCACACCTTCGACACTGCCGAGTAGTTCTGCTCCAACACCAATCGCTGCAGATAGCTGTCGCTGGCGTCATAGCGCTGGCCGGTAAAGGCCGAACCGACGCCGCCATTCAGCCCCAGGATCAAACCGGCTTGCGTGACCTTGCCTTCACGATCGACCAGTTTGGCACCGACGATACCCACTTCCGGACGCTGGGCATGGTTGAGCAGCGACTCGATCCAGTTCGGGTTGACCAATTCACTGTCGGTGGCCAGCAGCACCAGATATTCACCTTGGGCCTGCTGGCTGGCGGCGTTGTATAACGCCACATTGTTCAGCGGTCGATCGGCGCGCAGCACGTGCACTTTGGCGTGCTGATGGGCCCCAAGCCAATCGTTGACCTCGGAAGACTGATTCGGGTTGACCGCGATCAGTACTTCATAGCGGGTGTAGCGGGTACGCAGCAACACACCTTGCAGGCACTGTTGCAACACCGCCAGATCGTCCCCGGCCGGGATAATGATCGACACCAGCGGACGTTCGGTATGGCGGTAATCAATCTGGTAGGTGCCAGGCGTCGCCGAGGTGACCTTGGCTTTGTAGCCACGGTTGCCCAGATGACGCAGCAACGCCAGGCGCTCGTGGGCATTGTCTTCCAGCACCGGGGCCCGGGCGATCAGCAAGGGTTCGTCGAGGTGGGCCAGGCCACTCAGGCCACCCGTCTCGATGATGCGCAGCAGCAGATCGAATTCCAGCGCCTTGCTGAAGTCAGGTTGGTAGCCACCGGCCTCGATCAACACGTCGCGACGGATCAGCCAGTGCCGCGCCATCAAGGCGGGCAGGCTTTGCAGCAGGTCAAGGTTGAAGCCGGGACGGAACACATCCACCAAGGCGCCGTTGTCGGTGCGCTGGATTTCATCGGTGGCCACGGCGCGAACGTCGGCGGCGGACAGCAGTTCCAGGCTGGCGCGCAGCAGGCCGCCGGCAGTGAACTCATCGCCCGCCTCCGCCAGCAGCAGCCAGTCACACGGCGACTGAGCGGCGCTCAGGTTCAGCTTGTCGACGAAATTGCTCTGTGTGACCCGGACAAAGTGCAGGGTGTTTTGTGCCGTGGTCGCCGCCGGGGCTTCGCCGGTGGTGAACACCACGACCTTGAATGCTTTGCTGTGACCTTCGAGCAGGCTATCGAGGGTGACCTGCAATTTGTCGACGTTGTTATCCAGGTCCAACAGGAAAATGCCGAACTGTGGGCCGCCGTCATTCGCCGCCAGGTGCCGGGCAATCGACTCGGCTTGCAAGGCGTCAGGCTGACGGGGTTCCAGCCACTTGAGCAGACGACCCGACAGCATAGTGTCGAACGTCGGGCGATGATCCTCATCCGATACCGCGTCAATGCGTTCGCTCCAGTCACGCATCGACTGCGCTTCTTCGTCTTCGCCCAGCAGTTCCAGTTGCGCCACCAGACGCTTGACCACCGTACGGTTGAACGCGTTGGCGTCGTAGGCCTGCCACAAACGGTCAACCACGCTTTCCGGGGTATCGTTGTTACGCGGGCTCAGCAAGTGTTCCTGGCGGGTCCATACGCCTTCCAGTTCTTCGAGCTGGAGACGGCCGGCCGGCATGGCATGCAGGAGAAATTCGAAGCGGGTCAACTGATCGAAAAAGGCCTGATTGTAAAAAGGCATCTCGACGTATTGCTGCGGCCCGAAGCGACGCTTGGGCTCCTTCAGGGCATTGTTCCAGAGGGACCCGAAAATCAACTCCGCCGTCAGCGCCCGGCCGGTTTGCAGGCTGTCGATCATGGCATCGAAACTTTCTTGCACAAACGCTTTGCCCTGCGCCGGATCAAGGTCGGTGATGCCGGTTGGCAACGCGGCCAGGAACTCGATAAAGGACTCGCGCTCGGCCACCGATTTGGCATCGGTGTAGGTCAGCGAGTGATACACCTCGGTGTTGTGCTCGGAGTTGCCATAGTTGATCTCGCGCACCACATAAGCGGTCGGCAGGATCCGCGCCTTGGCGCATGCAAGCATGTAGTAGACGTGACCGATTTCCTGCCATTGGAAACTGGTGCCCGGCGGCAACAGCGCATACCAGGATTTCATCAGCGAAGTGCGGGTCACCGCGTAGAACGGCGGCAGGTACTGGCGCATGTACTCGACCACGCGATCCTGCGGCCGCTCCGACGAATAGTCCTCGCAGACCTTTTTGTCGCGACGGTAATAGCTCACGTTGCCGGCGAGGGTCAGGTACATCAGGCAATAGCCGTGGCACATCCCGTAGTCGCGGTTGGCTTCGAGGAAGTCCACCGACTCGGCCAGCGCCTCGTGCACGATGAAGTCATCGTCGGCCGCCAGCACCATGTACGGCGTAGTCACTTGCTCCACGCCATAGGCGATCTTGGCCTGGAAGCCACTGTAGGCAAACTGCGGCACATGACGGTATTCGACGTCGGGGATTTCGCCCTGGAAATACTCGGTGGCGGAATCGAGCACCAGGACTTTGCAAGGCAAGTCGCCGTAATACTTCATCGCCCTGCGCAAAAAAGCCGGACGGTTGTGGGAAATCAACACCACCGTCAGCAGCTCATTCAACGGCAACATGTGCTCAGAAACGGACTTGCCTTGCATAACCTCTCCCACGACCGGCGAAACGCCTGGTTAACGCTTTAATGATGTGCCGAAATTAACGAACGCGACGCAGGTAACCGTCCGGTGCCACGGTGAGCAGCAGTTTGTTTTGCATCTGCTGGTCGATCTCGAAATCCTTGTTCTCTTCGAGGTATTTCCACACGGCGGTTTTCGGGTTATCGCCCGGGCCCCATGGACGGTCCGGGAAGAAGTCGGCCGGCATGTCTTCAACCACGGTGTCCATCACCACGCAGTAGCTGTCGACGGAAACCAGTGGCGCGTAGAGACGCAACTCTTCCAGCACGTGGTCGTGGGTGTGGTTGGAGTCCAGCACCAGGATGACTTTCTTGCCTTCAGCGGCAGCACGCACCTGAGCGGCGATTGCCGGGTCGATGCTCGAGCCTTCGATCATTTTGATGCGCTTGCTCATCGGGTGGCTTTCGATGGCTTCGCGGTTGTGCGGACGGATGTCCAGGTCGATGCCCAGCACTTCGCCGTGGCCTTGCAGTTCCAGCAGCGATGCGTAGTAGATGATCGAGCCGCCGTGGGCGATGCCGCATTCAATCACCAGGTCCGGCTTGACGTTCCAGATGATCTCTTGCATCGCCAGCATGTCTTGCGGCAACTGGATGATCGGACGGCCCATCCACGAGAAGTGGTAGCTGTACTTGTGCTTGGCCGATTCGTTGAAGAAATCCCGGGCCAGGCCGGTGAGTTTCTGGTCGTCGCCCTGACGCGCGATTTCTGCCTGGCACTCGGCTTCGAAAGCTTTATTGATGGTGTTGTCGGTCATTTTAAAAGTCTCAATAGTCACTGGAACGAAGCGCTGTCTACGGCGTGATAGACGTAGCGTCCACCGGTCATCCGCTTGATTTCTTCGAGGTAGTTAGAGTTCATCACAAACAGGTTGGCGCCTTCGGGCAACGCATCCATGGCCTCTTGGGGCGAGGACACCCGCACGCCACTCAGGGGCAGATAACGTCCCTGCTTGGCCGGGTTGATGTCCACCACGCGATCCACTGCTACCCCGGCGCGTTGCAGGAACAGCGAATAGATCACGCCTTTGGACGACGCGCCCCAGATAGCCGAGCCCTGCTGCGGACTGGCCTGGATGATCTGCACCGCACGCTCAAGGCTGCTGGTGAAGTTGTCGGGCAAGTCCAGACGCGGGACCGGTTGTTCAGGGGTCAGGCGCAAGGTCGACAGGTCGGCGACGATGTACAGGTATTGGCCACCAAACAGGTGACCGGCCTCGTGCACAGTGCCGAACATCCGGCGCAGGTCATCGAGGCGGAAATAATTGACGTGCTCGTAGAACAGATCGAACCAGGCGCGGTGCTCCAGAATCCAGTCGAAGCACGGCACTTCGATGTAGATCTGCCCGCCCTGATTGGCCTCGGCCATTTGCGCGAGGAAATTCACCGGATCCTGGATATGTTCCAGCACATGGCGCAACACGATGGCGTCTGCCGCCAGGCCCAAACCACGGGTAAACGGGGCCTTGATCACGTCGGCATTGTTGCCTTCATAGGCCGGGTCGATGCCGGTGATGGCGTAGCCCAGGCCCTTGAGGAGTTCGAGAAAATAACCTTTGCCGCAGCCAACTTCGATCAACTCCTGGCCTTTGAAGTGGCGGGCAATAATCCCTTCCACATCGCTCAGGTGCTGCTGGAACTGGCCGGAATGCGCCTGTTCGTTCTGGTAGTCGGCGTCGTAGCTGAGTTTGTCGGCGTCGAAGGCGTCGTTGAAGATCAACCCGCTCTGTTCATCCTGCACCAGCACCATGTCGGCGCAGGCCGAGGCCCGGGCCGATTGCGGGTCGGCGAAGGTGCGATTCTGCAACACCGGCAGGTCAGCGACCCGATACAACTCATGCTTCATGATTGCCTCCCAACAGTTGTTGCAGACGCTCAGCCACGCCCCAGAACGCCATCGGCTCATGGGTCGGGTATGGGTAGTGGCCGAGGTTCAAACCGATGGAGGCGCCGCGTTCACGCAGCCGCTGTTCCACCAGTGTCCTGACCGATATCGGCTGGCCGCTGGAACAATTGACCAGCCCATTGAAATCCCGCTGTTGCAGGATCGCCGCCAGGTAACCGGCGGCGGTGTCGATGGGCAGGTAATCGCGCAGCTGTTCGCCGGCCGACATATTGAAAGTGGCATCACCGGCATCGATTGCCCGGTCCAGCGCCGCCAGCAAACTGTTGGGGTTCTGGCCTTCGCCGTGCAGGTAAAACAATCGCGCCCATTGCAGGGTGAACGGCTGGACCCGCTGCAAATTTTCCAGGAACAGGCGCAAGGTATTTTTCGCCAACCCGTAGGGATTGGCCGGCTGCGGCGCGGATTGCTCGGTGAGCGGCCCGCTCTGCATGCCGTATTCGAAACAAGTGCCGGTGACCAACACCTGCGACACGCCCGCCTCGACCGCGCCTTTGATAAACCGGTAGTCGGCCATCAGGTTGTGCTCGAAATGGAACAGCGCCTGATAGTTCGGCAAACCGGGCCAGGCCAGATGCGCCAAGGCATCGACGCCTTCGGTCAACGCAGCGAGATTCAGGTCGGCGGCGTGAATATCCGCCGCGATGAATTCCACGTCATTGATCCACGGCAAGCTTGCAGCGGTCTCGGCATTGCGCGCCACGGCGCGCACCTCGCAACCCCGGGCGAGCAACGCCGCGACCAGATGCCGGCCGACGAACCCGGTAGCGCCGGTGACCAGCACCTTCACAGGACGGTCAACTCGGGCACGGCGATCACGAAGCGGCCGCCCCATTCGCGCACCTGGGCCAGTTGCTGGCTGACTTCGTGCAACAGGTTCCACGGCAGTACCAGCACGTAATCCGGTTTTTCGAGGTCGATTTGGGCCGGCGACACAATCGGAATGCGGCTACCCGGCAGGTACTTGCCCTGCTTGTGCGGGTTGGCATCGGCGACCCACGCGAGCAGGTCCGGCTTGACCCCGGCGTAGTTGAGCAAAGTGTTGCCCTTGGCTGCGGCGCCATAACCGACCACGCGCTTGCCCTCGGCCTTGGCCTGCAACAGGAAGCGCAGCAGTTCGTGCTTGATGCGTTCGGCCGCCGGCGCCAGGGTTGCGTAGTACTCGGGGGTTTTCACGCCTGCCGCGAGTTCAGCTTGCAACTGGTGCTGCACCGCCGGTTGCACCTCACGACGTTCACCATCGGCGCGCTGCACGAATACCCGCAGCGAACCGCCATGGGTCGACAACTGACTGACGTCGAACACTTCCAGGCCATTGCGCGCACACAGGGTTTGCACGGCGGTCAGGGACAGGTAGGAATAGTGCTCGTGATACAGCGTGTCGAACTGCTGGCCAGCCATCAGCGTCAGCAGTTGCGGAAACTCGAAGGTCGCCACGCCGGTCGGTTTGAGCAAAGTCGCAAAACCGCCGAGGAAATCATTGATGTCCGGGACATGGGCCAGCACGTTGTTGGCGGCCATCAGGTCGGCGGACCAATCGTCAGCGACCAGTTGCGACGCAGTGTCACGACCGAAAAACAGTTCGCGAATCTCCAGGCCTTTTTCACGCGCCGCTTGCGCGGTGCTGCGAGTCGGCTCGACGCCCAGGCACGGAATGCCGCGCTTGGCGACGTACTGCAACAGGTAACCGTCATTCGCGGCGATTTCCACCACGCGGCTGTCGGCAGTCAGGCCAAAGCGTTCAACCATTTCGGCCACATAGCGCTCGGCATGGGCCAGCCAGGTGCTGGAGAACGAACTGAAATACGCATACTCGGCGTCGAACAGGCTGTCGGCGCTGGTGTAATCCTCGGTCTGCACCAGCCAGCAGTGCTGGCACACCGCAACTTTCAACGGCACCCACTGCTCGGCCTGCTCGAGTTGATCGGCACGCACGTAGGCGTTGGACGGCGGTGAAGTGCCGAGGTCGATCAGCGGCAAGGCCAGCGGCGTAGCGCAACCACGGCAATTCATACACGCACTCCGGCGAAGTGTTCATCGAGCACGGGATGGCTGGCGTCCCGGGCTGACAGATTATTGACAGGCAACGGCCAGGTAATCGCCAGCCGTGGATCGTTCACCGACAAACCGCCCTCGTGGGCCGGTGCGTAATCGGCGCTGTGCAGATAGAGCAATTCGGCGTCATCGGTGAGGGTCTGGAAACCGTGGGCGAACCCGGCCGGGATCAACAGGCTGCGACCATCACCGGCCCGCAGGTGCTCGGCGTGCCAGTGCAGGAAAGTCTCGGAGTCAGGGCGCAAATCCACCGCCACGTCCCAGACTTCACCGCGCAGGCAGGTGATCAATTTGGCTTCCGGCGCATCGGCATTCTGATAATGCAAACCGCGCACACTGCCCCGAGCGCGAGTGCAGGAATGGTTGATCTGACGAATATGAAACGCCTGGCCGAACGCGCTCAGGCTCCCTTCGCAGAACAGACGCGAGAAGTGCCCGCGATCGTCTTCAAAGCGCTTGTGCTGCACGCTGAACAAGCCGTCTAGCGGCAACGCGTTCAAGAGAAATTCGCTCACAGCGCGCCTCGGTAAACGTTCAACTGGGCCAGCGTCACGGCGCGCATGTCGTCGCCGTTTTGCCACGCCAGATGCCAGTCGAGGGTTTGCGTCAGGCACTGCTGCAACGACCAGCGCGGCTGCCAACCGAGCAATTGACGGGCGCGGCTGCTGTCCAGGCGCAGCAGGCCAGCCTCGTGCAAATCACTCGGTTCGATGCGTAAGCCTCGGGCTTGCGGCCAGCGACTGGCGAGCAGCTCGACCACTTCGCCGACGCTGCACATGTCCGCTTCGCTCGGGCCGAAGTTCCACGCACCGGCGTATTCCGGGCCTTGTTGGTAGAGGCCGGCCGCCAGTTGCAGATAACCGGCCAGCGGCTCCAGCGCGTGCTGCCAGGGGCGCACGGCTTGCGGGTAGCGCAAGGTCACGGGTTCGTCGGCGGACCAGGCTTTCAGCACGTCCGGGATCAGACGCTCCGGTGCAAAATCGCCACCGCCTAAAACGTTGCCAGCACGAGCCGTGGCCAGGGCCAGACCGTGTTCGTCATGTTTGTCGGCCGGGAAGAAGGACGCCGCATAAGACTGCGCCAACAATTCGCAGCAGGCCTTGCTGCTGCTGTAAGGATCGTGGCCACCGAGGGCTTCATCTTCGCGGTAAGGCCACAGCCATTCCTTGTTGGCGTAGACCTTGTCGGTGGTCACCAGCACGCAGGCGCGCACGCAACCGACCTGACGGATCGCTTCCAGCAGATTGAGCGTACCCATGACGTTGCTGGAATAGGTGCCCAACGGATCGCGATAACCTTCACGCACCAACGGTTGCGCCGCCAGGTGCAGGACGATTTCCGGCTCGGTGTCGGCGATGATCTCCAGCAAGGCGCCGAGGTCACGCAAGTCACCGCGCTGATCGTTGATGCCTTCGTGCACCCGCGCCAGTTCGAACAGGCTCGGCTCGGTGGACGGATCAAGGGCGAACCCGCTGACCTCGGCACCCAGGCTTTGCAGCCACAGCGTCAGCCAACTGCCCTTGAAACCGGTATGCCCGGTGACCAGAACCCGCTTGCCGCGCCAGAATTCCGGGCTCAGTCCCATTGCTTCCATGGGGCCTCCCCGCTCAGCCACAATGCTTCGAGGTGGTTCTTGTCACGCAGGGTGTCCATCGGATGCCAGAAGCCGTCGTGCTGGAAGGCCTGCAATTGTTCTTCGCTGGCCAGTGCCGCCAGGGGCTCGGCTTCCCAGGACGTCTGATCGTCGGCGATGTATGGCAAGACCTTCGGCGACAGGACAAAGAAGCCGCCATTGATCCAGCCACCGTCGCCGCGCGGCTTCTCGATGAAGCCTTTGACGCTGTCACCGTCGCGCTCCAGGGCGCCGTAACGGCCTGGCGGTTGCACAGCGGTCACGGTGGCGAGCTTGCCGTGGGCCAGGTGAAAGTCCACCAGCGCGCCGATGTTCAAGTCCGAGACGCCATCGCCATAGGTGAAGCAGAAGGCCTGTTCGCCTTCCAGGTAACGCGCGGCGCGGCGCAGACGGCCACCGGTCATGGTGTCTTCGCCGGTGTCGATCAGGGTCACGCGCCACGGTTCGCTGTAATTCTGGTGAACGTCCATGCGGTTGTTGCACATGTCGAAGGTGACGTCGGAGGTGTGCAGGAAGTAGTTGGCGAAGAAGTCCTTGATCGCGTAGCCCTTGTAGCCGAGGCAAATCACGAAATCGTGGATTCCGTGCGCGGAGTACTGCTTCATGATGTGCCAGAGAATTGGCTTGCCGCCGATCTCGATCATCGGCTTGGGCTTGAGGTGCGACTCTTCGCTGATTCGCGTGCCCAGGCCACCCGCCAAAATAACTGCCTTCATCCTCTTCCCCTCTTGTTCGTCACAGGGCCCGGCCAAGCTGTATCAAGCTTTTGCCAGCCTTCTGGATAAAACGCTCAACGCCGCTGTATGCACTGCCCGCCGAGGCGCGAGTGCTCGTTTTATGGCGATATGAAGGGGGACTTGCAGGAAACGCGCCAGCTCTGTGGGCCTGGAAGCCACCCAGAGGGAAGAGAACCTGTGGGAGCGGGCTTGCTCGCGAATGCGGGGTGTCAGGGACATAAGTGTTGCCTGACACACCGCATTCGCGAGCAAGCCCGCTCCCACAGGGGATGGTGGTGGGGTTTAGATCAGGTTGTTAGCCGAACATGGCGAAAGCATCAGCGCTGGTTGGCAAATTGAACGCCTGGCCGTCAGCGGTCTGGATGTGCTCGATGGTGGCGAAACCGGCGAACCAATCCTGCAGCTTCACGCCGTTATCCGGAACTGCTCCGGACGCAGGGTTGGTGTTGCTGAGGTAAAGATCATCGCCCACCCGCGTGACATTCAGGTCGGCGGCGGTGGCGACGTTGTTCAGGATCAAGGTGTCATTGGTGAAATAGCCCTGGCCGTCTTCCCTGATCGTCACCAGGTTGCTGGTGTTGACGATGTAGGTGTCGTCATTCTCCCCGCCATTGGCAAAGCCGCCGGCGTTCATGATCAGTTGGTCGAAGCCATTGCCGCCCAACAACACGTAATCGTGGCCAATGCCCGTCAACACATCTTCGCTTTCCCCACCATCGGCCGTGCCGCTGGTGACTGTGATGGTGTCATTGCCATATTCGCCATAGGCGAAGCTGCCCCGATCATTGACCGCGGTGACAATCACGTCGTCGCCGTCGCCGCCGTACAACATGTCGGCCTGGGGAACGCTGCCGGTATCGACTTCGGTGGAAGGACCGCTCGCGGGTCCAAAACCGCCATAGAGGTGATCGGCGACCCAACCACCGTGGATGACGTCATCGCCCAGACCGCCTTCAAAGTAATTACTTTCGATGTTTCTACCGGTCAGCGTGTCGTTGAAGTGACTGCCTCGCAGGATCTCAATATCCCAATACTGGTCACCGTCAGCGATACCCGAATACTGCAACGTCTGCTGATCGATGCTGACCCCCACATTGCTGTCGCCATAACTGACGGTATCCACACCTTCACCACCGATGAAAAGGTCTGCGCCAGCACCGCCAAACAGCAGGTCGTTACCCGCGCCGCCGCGGAGAGTGTTCATCGAATCATTACCGTGACCCGTGAAGTCACCGGTGCCGGTGTACGTCAGGTTCTCGATGAATGATTCCAGGGTCTTCACCGCCAGGCTGGTGCGCACCTCATCGTTGCCGACGGGGAAATCCTGCTCGATGATTGTCACTCCCTCGGCACTGATGTTGTAGATGTCGTCGCCCCAGCCACCTTCAAACGTCACGCCGCCGACGGAGCTGGTGAAGGTGTCGGCACCGAGCGAACCGATGACCTTTTCCACATTGACCAGGGTGTCGCCTTCAGCGTCGTTACCACTGCCAGGCTTACCAACACCTTCGCGGATGTCAATGTTCACCGCACCATTGGACAAGGAGTAATCCACGGTATCGAAACCGGCCCCGCCATCGATGCCGACCGGCAAGTCATTCGCCCGGAAAAAATCGTCGTAATTCGAGCCACGAATTAGCTCGATGCTAGTGTAGGTATCACCCACCGCCACGCCTGTGTTCAGTTGCCCGGATGCCAGGTCAACCGTTACACCCTCCGTGCTGTCGGCATAGCTCGCAGTGTCCAGGCCCGCACCGCCGATCAAGTGGTCCGCGCCCTCCCCGCCCACCAGCACATCGTTACCGGAACCGCCGGTAATAGTGTTGTTGCCGACATTACCGTAACCGGTGAACGAGCCCTTCCCGGTGTAGGTCAGCGACTCAATGTTGGCGTCCATGGTGTAGGAAGCCAGGCTGGTACGGATCTCGTCGTTGCCCACAGGAATGTTGCGCTCGGAGATCGTAATACCGCGAGAGTTGATAACGTAGACGTCATCCCAGATGGTGCCAACGACGTGTTCGATGTTTTTCAGCGTAACGCCTTCAGCATCGCCGCCAATGCCCGGCTTACCCGTACCATTGCGGATATCGAGGGTGATCCCAGCCTCCGACATCGAGTAATCCACCGTGTCAAAACCGTCGGCGCCGTCCACTGACTTGAACGCTGCTCCGCCCAAAAACACGTCATCGTGGTTGGAGCCGCGAATGGCTTCGATATCGGTGAAGGTATCGCCGGCGGCGATTCCGGAGCTGTTATTACCGTACTTCAGATTAATGTCCAGGGTCAGACCCTCGGCGCTGTCGGTGTAGCTCGCGGTGTCCCACCCTGCGCCGCCGATCAAGTGGTCAGCCCCGCCACCACCCAGCAGCACATCGTTGCCCGCCCCGCCGGTGATCACGTTATCGCTGGCGTTGCCGTAACCGGTGAATTTACCGGTGCCGGTATAGGTCAGGCGTTCGATGTTCTCGTCCAACCGGTAGTGGGCCTGATTGGTCAGCACCTGATCGTCATAACCGCCACCCCAACCACTCTCTTCAATGATTTTGCCGCCGCCGGCATTGACGATGTAGGTGTCGTTGCCGCGCCCGCCTTCAAGGGTCCGGCTGCCCAACGTGGTGGTGAAGGTGTCATCATAATCACTGCCAATGACCTTCTCGATATTCTTCAGCGTGTCGCCTTCGGCATCGCCGCCGGTCCCGGGCTGGCTGACGCCGCTGCGCAGGTCGATGCTGATCCCGGCGGAGGACCAGGAGTAATCCGCCGTGTCGAACCCGGCGCCACCGTCGAGCGTGTCCGCGCCAGCGCCGCCGATCAGGACGTCATCGCCGCGCAGTCCCTTGATCACGTCATCCTCATTCGTACCGATCAGCGTATCCGTGCCGTTTGTTCCATTCATAACTGCCATGTCTTCTTCCTTGCCTTGGTGAGAAAAAACGAAATCCTTGGGCAACTATCGACCACTGACGCTTCAAGCTTGAACCTGCGGACGAAAAAAAAGGCGACCCAAGGTCGCCTTCTTTTCGAGAGCCAGGTGAAACAATCAGTCCGCCAACCAACCGTTCTCCCAGTAACGCAGGTTGTCGCCGCGCAACACGTAGTCGCGCAGCACCACTTCGCGCAATTGATCGCCCAAGCGGTAGCTCGCGTCCGGGTCAGCCAAGTGCATACGGATGGCTTGCAGCCATTCATCGGTGCTGTTGGTCTTGATCCGGGTACACGGCAAATACCCGCGATAGGCCTCGGTGTCGGTGCAGATCACCGGATAGCCGCAAGCTCCGTACTCCAGCAGGCGCAGGTTGCTCTTGCAGTCGTTGAAGATGTGGAATTCGAGGGGCGCCAACGCCAGGTCGAGGTTCAGGCTGGCGAGTTTGGCCGGGTAGACATCCAGCCCGATCACCCCGTGGAACTCATGCATGTAGGGGCGCAGATCATCCGGGCACATGCCGAAGAATACCCAGTCGACTTCATTGGCTAACTCACGGACCACATCGGCAATCACCGCCAGGTCACCGTGGTGACTGGTACCGCCGCCCCAGCCGACCCGAGGTTTTTTCGAGGTGCGGCGCTGGCTGCGCATGTCGTTCCACAGATGCCTGGACAGCATGTTCGGCACCACGCGAATGTCCTGGTGCATATCCGACAGCGCATTACCCAGCGCTTCGGTGGAGACCACTACGCGGTCGCACATACCGATGGCACGCCGCACCAGGCGCTCCATCTCCTCCTTGTTCGGCATATTGCGGATATGCGCGTTGCGATGCGGAACGTTGATGACATAGTCATCCAGCTCGTAGATCCGTCGGGCATTGGAGTAGGTTTGCAGCGGTACGATTTCGTTGATCGTGCCTTCGGAGTAGCGCCCCTGCAGGATGATCACGTCAGGTGTCTGGCGCTCGATTTCAATCATCGAGGGCATGTTGTAGTGAATGCGCCCCTCAGCCCGGCCCGCAGCTTCCAACTCGATCATCGGCTGCGTTACGCGGTAATGGCCAATCGCGGAGGCGTTGATCGGAACGGCGAGGATCTTCGGCAGCTGCGCTTTGGAGAACGGACTCCAACCGGTACGCAAACCTGGCTCAAGGCTGAAGCTCGAACCGCCCAGCCCCTGCAATGACAGGTTGATGTTGTAGGCCGGGTCACGGGCGATGATCGGCAGCCAACGTTTGTAGAACACTTCCTGTTCCTGGCTGCGCAGCGCCGGTTCGCCTTCCTGCGGCAGCACGACCGGGCGTGCACCCAGCGCCAACCGGGCATACGGCGTCCACACCACCAGATAACCGTCCTGGCCGATCCGCAAACACAGGTCGGCTTCATTGAGGGACTGGGCCAGGTGCGTTTCATCCAGGCCACCGACTGCGTCGAACACGGCCTTGCGCACCATCAGGCAATCACCGCCAACGGCACTCAGGTTGTGCGCGACCTGCAACCGGAACATGTAGCCCGCCGCTTGAAGGGACTCGCCGTAAAACGGCACGCCGGCCGGCCCTTGCAAACCGAGAATCAAACCCGCGTGCAGCACCCGCCCGTCCGGGTTGAACAGCTTGGCACCCACCACGCCGACTTCCGGACGCTGGGCGTGATTGAGCAGTTCATCCAGCCAATCGCCCTGAGTGATCACCGTGTAAGGGTTAAGCATCAGGACGTAATCGCCGGCGGCCTGCTTCACCGCAAAGTTGCACACGGCCGCGGCATTGCCTTGCTGTGGGTACGCCAGCACGCGAATCCGCTCGCTGCCCAGCCCTGCCATGCCGGCCAGCCAGGCCCGCGCCTCGGCACTTTCGCTGCCATTATCGACCAACAGCAATTCGTAATCGGCGTAGGCGGTTTTTTCCAGCAGGCTTTCAACGCAACGCTGCAAAGCGACGGTCTGGTCCTTGCTGACGATGATGATCGACACCAGCGGCCGGACCGTGTGCTGATAGTCGACACGGTTGATCAATTCGCCGCTGGCGCTGCGGTTCTCATAGTCCACGCCCAGGCGTTGCAAATGCGCGTCCAGCAACAACGGGCTGTTATCCACCACGTCAGCATGAGCCAGCCACTTGCCCAGATCGAACGTCGACTCCAGCAACACCTCGGCGATATGTCCGATCACCTGGGTGCCTTCATCCTCGACCATGCGCCAGAGCACATCGTGCGGCGCCAGTTCCCCGTGCACCGAGTCGAAACCGCCCAGGGCCAGGAAACGTTCGCGCTTGAATGCCAGGGCTCGCCCGACGTAAGGGTAGCTGCGCATCAGGTCGAGGTTGAAGTCGGGTTTGAAGGCCGGCTCGGCCGACTCCCCCTGACGCAAACTGCCTTCGTCGCTGTACAGGCACGCCAGGGTCGGCGACAGGACAATTCGCTCCGCCATGGCCAGCAAGGCCGGCGCCACCAGGCGATCACCGGCACGCAACAGGTAAAACCAGTCGGCACCTTGCAACTGAGGCAACAGTTCATTGACCTGCGCCAGCCAGTCCTCTTGCAATGGCAAACGGAAAACCCGTTCATCCAGCGCAGCGTCGGTGCACGACGCGGACAACACCAGTGTCAGCTCGGGCGCGTAATCCTGCGCGGCAAGCGACTGCAGGGTCAGGTCCAGGGCTGATCGGCTGCCGAGTTCATCGATGATGACCGGCACGATTTTCGGGGTGTGGGTCCAACCGGCGATGGTGTCCGGCAATAGCAACCGTTGACCGTCATTGAGGACACGGCACGCCAGCCACTGCGCGTAGAGTTCGGCAAAACTGGTGCTGGCGATGCCGACAAGCCATTCCTGGGCACTTTGTTTGGTGCCCAGGGTTCGGCTCAAAGGCAGTTCTTCCCAGACCCGGGGCGATTCTTCGGTCCGGGTCAACGGCAGATAACGAACCCAACCCGGTGCCGGCGCAGACTCGCCACTGCGCGCCTTGAGCATCTGCAAAACCCATTCACGCTCAACCTCTACGGCGTCCTTCATCGCCTGCTGGGCGCTCAAGCGCTCCGGGTACAGGCGCTCGACACTGAGCACGTTGTTGGACATCACCAGATTACCGCGCCGCAACAGGCACACGTACAAGGCAAAATCCAGGGTCGCCACAAAGCAGTGGCCCGCCTGGGACAGCGCTGGCAACAACTCCAGCACGTCCGCCCGACGGAACAGTGCATTGCTGAAACCACCAAGGATGTTGACCGGGAAATTCTCAAAAATTGCCAGCAGGTCGTCGCCCTTGAACAGGCCGCTTACTGGCGAGAGCGACGTGTTTTCCAGGCGCGAAGGCAGCAGCATGTCATCGGCGTCCCAGAACAAACGCTGGGCCAGCACCAGACTCACTTCGTCACGCGCCATCAGTTCATGGGCCTGCTGCTCGATGCAGGCGGTGAACAGGTGATCGTCATCACACAAAAACTTGATGAACTCGCCCTGGGCTTCTTCCAGGCAGGCCTGCAAGTTGCCCACCATCCCGAGCGTGCGCGGATTGCGCACATAGCGCACGGCAACGCCGGATTGCCCGGAGATCGCGATGACCGCCTCCTCGATCTCACTGCCACGACTGTCGTCGCACACAATGATCTCGAGATTGCCATAACCCTGAGTCACGGCACTGTGCAACGCACGACTGAAAAAGCGCGGATTGAAGGCAGGAATGACGAGGCTGACTAGAGGGAGTGAATTCACGGCGGACTCGCAGGCGGCGTGAGCTCGCCCAGTAAAGCGAGCCCTTTGAACCGCGGAAAAAGACAGTAGATATCAGAGGGGCAGCAGTGACCGGGCGCCTGAGCGCCCGACCACCGTCAGATCTTGTTGAACAGACCCAGCGACGTGATCTTGCTGAACGCCAGTTGCGCGGCTTGCAGCATGGTCTGTTGCAGGGTCAGGCGAGTCATCACTTCAGCAGGATCGGAGTCACGAATCGAGCCTTGGGTAGCGGTGTTCGCCAGGCTCAGGCTCTGGTTGGTCGTGGACTGATCGTCCAGCGACTGACCGCGCGCACCAATGGACGTAACGGCCGAGCCCAACTGGTCAGTGGCGCTGTCCAGGTTGGCCAGGCCCGAATCCATGGCTGCCTGAAATTGCTGCTTGGCCACGGTGTTGCCGTCGATTGGCGAGTTCAGTGCGGTGATCATCTTGCCCAGGGTATCGAGCACGTTCTGGGTCTGGTGATCATTGGCCTGCACGGCGAACTGATCGCCGGCGCCCGGTGTGCCGCCGCCCAGCGTGAAGGTCACGCCTGCCGCGGTGGCGGTAGCCGGAGGACCCGCCACCACAGCACCCGACGATACCGGACGGCTGTCGGCCGTCACTGGCGCCGCGTACAAATCGAACGCGGTAGCGCTGGTGAACTTGAGGATCGCCCCACCCGACGGGAACGCCGCGTTGTAGGCCGTCGGGTTGGTCACCGAGGAACCGGTGACGACCGCAGTGGACGCGTTGCCGGCGCTGCGCACGGCACCGATGGTGTCCGGGTTGGCCGTCAACTGGAAGGTATGGCCGGCGATGACCGTGTCCGCCACATCACCCGACTTGAGGTTGATGTTCAGGTTCAGGTCGACACCACGGAAGTTGACCACCTGGTTGGCGCCGTTGCTATTGCTGAACGCGCCGTTCTGGCTGGCCTCGGTCGTGACGTCGTTGCCCAGCCCGTCGGTGATCTTCAACTGGGTGCTGCTCAGGAAGGTGACCGTGTACGGCTGGCCGCTGGCGAACTTGGAGTCGTAGGTGGCGCTGTTGGTCACCTGGCCGTTGGACAGGACCACGCGACCATCATCCACCGCCGGAGCGGTCATGGCCGCCTGGGTACGACTGGTGTTGATGGTCTGCTGGAACGCGTCCCAACCCGTGGTGTTGCTGGCCACGGTCAAGCCGTCGCCGATGCCCAGGTCGATATGGGTCTGGTCACCGTTGTAGCTGTAGGTGCCGTCGGAATTCTGCGTGTACGGCGGGGTGTCGGTTTTCGAACCGGAGAACAGATAATTGCCGGAGGAATTCTTGGAGTTCATCAGGCCCAGCACTTGTTGCTGGATCTGGCCCAATTCTGCCGCAAAGGCCTTGCGGTCATCGTCGGTGGTAATGCCGTTGTTGGCGCTGAGGCCGATTTCCTTGGCGCGCTGCAAGGCAGTGCCGATGGAATCCAGCGTGGTCTCTTGCAGGCTCAGCGAACTCTTGGTCGAACTGATGTTGGCGTTGTACTGATCCAGCATCGCGCTCTGCTGACCCAGTTGCAGCAAACGACCGGCACCGATCGGATCGTCGGAAGCCGTGTTGACGCGGGTCAGGCTGCTGGCTTCGTTGCTGGTCGCGATCGCCTTGTTGAAGTTGCGCTGATAGTTGGCAGCGGTTGTCTCGTAATACTGGGCGGTGGAAATGCGCATGAATTACGACTCCTTAAAGGCTGTTGATCAGCGTGCTGAAAGTTTCCTGCGCAGCCTTGATGATCTGCGAAGAGGCGGTGTAGTACTGCTGGTATTTGACCAGGTTGCCGGTTTCTTCATCCAGGTCGACCCCGGACAGCGAATCACGGGCGCCCTTGGCCTGGGTCAGGATCGCGGTGGTGGCGGCACTGTCGGACTTGCCCTGTGCGGCCTTGCTGCCGACGTTGGTCACCAGTGTGTTGTAGGCGTCGGTCAGGCTGATGCCCTTGCTCGCCGAACCGGTGTCCACGGTCTGCTTGGTTTGCAGGCCGACCAATGCCTGGGCATTGCGGTTGTCCGAGGACGCCGCGCCGGTCAGCGACATGGAGAAGCTCTCGCCAGTGCCTGGCGAACCACCCACGGTGGTCTGCACAGTGAAAGTCTTCTGCACCGCCGGCGTACCGCCGTCGGTGATCGGATTGCCGCTGGCATCGACCATCGGTACTTTCAGGCTCAGGGTGTTGTCCTGGCCCGGAACGATGGTGCCGCTGCCTATTGAGGTGCCCTTGGCGTCGGTCATGGTGTAAGTCTGGCTGCCACCGCTTGGGGCACCAAAGGTGATCTTGACCGGCGTCGAGTACTTGAGCGCGGTCTGCATCTCGGCCTGGTTCGCCGAGTTGTAGATATCAATGGTGCTGCTGAGCGCCGGCTGGGTGTAGGTGCCGGTCGCCTTGGAGCTGGCCACACCGGTCAACGGCGCGGCCGCTGCGATTTTTTTCGGGTCGGTCAGGACGGTCTGGATGCTTGCTGCGGCGCCGCGAGTCGGGGTCACCTTGAAGCTGTCGCCAGCGCTCAGCGCACCGCCGTTCAGCGACAGGCTGAAACCGTCGATCACCGGTGGCGGCGTGGTCGTGGTGCTGAAGGTGCCCATGTCGGTGCCGTCGGAACGCTTGACGCTGTAGTCCGTGGCGCTGGTGAAGGTCACCTGATAATCGCTGGTGGTCAGCTTGCCGGTGTCCTTGATGGTGACATTCAGGTTACCGGAACCGGCGCTGTTGCTCGCATTGCCGATGCTGCGCTGACTGATCAGCGCGGCGCTGTTGATGTTGTTGAAGATCGCCGCGCCGAACTCGCCGTTCTTGTCGATGCCTTGCGCTTGCTGACTGTTGATCTGGTCAGCCACGACCAGGGCCACACGCCCCAGCTCATTGAGCGACGGATCCAGCACTTCTTTGCGGTAACTGAGCAGACCACCGATTTCGCCGCCGCTGACCACCGACGTGATGTCAATGGTGCTGGAGCCACGGTTCATCTGCAGCGCCATGCGCGACGGATCATCCTTGCTCGGTACGGTTTCCAGTGTGTTGGTGGTGTTGCCCATCACCAATGGCTGGCCGCTGCCGACGTAGATGTCATAGCTGGTGCCGCGCTCGACGACTTGCGCACCGACCATCTCGGAGAGTTGGCGCACGGCTTCGTTACGGGTGTCGAGCAGGTCGTTCGGCTGGCCACCGCTGGTGGAGATTTCGCCGATCTTCTGGTTCAGGTTGGCAATCGAGGTCGCCAGTTTATTCACCTGGGCCGCCATGTCAGCCAGGCTGCCATTGATGGTGGTGTTCTGGTCATTCAACTGTTTGGCGATGCTGTTGAAACGCGCGCTCAACGCCTGGGCGCCGGTCAGTACCGACTGGCGCGAGGTATCGTCGGTCGCCGAGGTCGAGACGCCCTGCATCGAAGTGAAGAATTTCTGCAACACGCCGGTCAGGCCGGTGTTGGTGTCGGACAGCGAGGCGTCGAGTGGCGTGGCCTGGTCCAGGTACGAGGCGGCTTCGCTGTTCAGCGAAGTGGCCGTGCGCAATTGCGAATCGAGGTAAGAGTTGTACACCCGGCGCACATCCGCCAGGGTCGTACCGGTGCCGATGAAGACGTTCCCGTACTGCTGCGAGGCCTTGGTGCCCTGCACGGTTTGCTGACGTGAATAACCGGCGGTGTCGACGTTGGCAATGTTGTTGCCTGTGACAGCCAGGGAGGATTGGCTAGCCGCCAGACCCGACATCCCGATATTGAGCAAACTCATGGTTCAGACCTTATGCCTTGTGCCTATAAAGGCGTGGTGGTAGCGCCCGCCGCAGCGTAGTTTTGGTAACTCGTCATCTGCTTGGCTATCTGCGAAATCTTGCTGGCGTAGTTCGGGTCGGTTGCATAACCGGCCTTTTGCAACTCACGCACAAACTGTTCTGGGTTATCGGCCGACTTCACGACATCTTGATAGCGATTATTGGATTGCAGCAACGTCACAAGGTCATGGAAGCTGTCCTTGTAAGAGGCGTAGGAACGGAACTCGGCCGTCTCCTTGACCATCGCGCCATCCCTGAATTCGCTGGTGATCGCCCGCGCCGAATCGCCCTTCCAACTGCTGCCGGTCTTGATGCCGAACAGGTTGTGGCTGCTGCTGCCATCCTGAGCGCGCATGACCGATTTGCCCCAACCGGTTTCGAGCGCGGCCTGGGCCACCAGGTAACGCGGATCGACGCCAATACGGTCGGCAGCTTCCTTGGCCATCGGCAGCATGGTGTTGACGAATTCGTCGGAGGAACTGAACGCTTTCTTGGCCGGTGCGAGAGGAATCTGCGCCATCGCACGGCCGTAAACCTGCATCTGCCCGCTCGACGCCGATGACGTTGGCGACGGCAGCCAGTCGCCGTTGTACAACGGACCGGCACCGGTTGCCGTAGCGGTGGCGCGCTCAGGCAACAGGTTTTTCAGGGAGGTGGCAGCGGTCGTGGTGCTGGTCGCGGTGGACGGCACCAGACCGGCGAGCAAACGATCGGCCAGTTTCGGCGGCAAGGCCAAGCGCCGCTGGTTGAGCAGCGCCACGTCATTGCTGTGAGCGGCCGTCGCTGTCGGCGCCTTGACCCCACGCGAAGCCCACAACGGACGCTCACCGTTAAGGCGCGACAACGGACCGTTCGTGGCGATGGTACCGGCGGCTACCGGCGTCGTAACGGCTTCAACCTTGGCTTTCGCTGCTTCCTGCTTGGCGGCGGAATTCGCCGCCGCCTCACCCGGAGCCAGCGGTTTGTTCTTCGACATCTGACGCATCAACACGTCCGCCAGGCCAATACCGCCGCCTTCACGAGACATGGACACGGCCATCTGCTGGTCGGACATTTCCTGGTATTGCTTGGCAGCCGGCGTGTTGAGCGGATTGTCCTTGCCCAGCTCGTCGGTGGCCGAGCGCATGGACTTGAGCATTTCACCGAGGAACAGCGATTCGAATTCCTGCGCTACTTTGCGCATGTTCGCGTCGCTGTTCTTGTCGCCGATCTTGAGCTGGTTCAGACGATTGAGGTCGGAGTAAGAACCCGAGTCGCTGGTGCTGAGCGTGCCGCTCTTGCGCATGTCCATGGGTGCGGTCCTCAGATCACGATCAGGTCGGCTTGCAGCGCGCCGGCCTGTTTCAATGCTTCAAGGATGGCCATCAAGTCACCTGGCGCCGCGCCGACCTGGTTCACCGCACGAACGATTTCGTCGAGGGTGGTGCCCGGACCGAACTTGAACATTGGCTTGGCTTCTTGCTGGGCGTTGACCCGCGAGCGCGGCACGACCGCCGTCTGCCCATTGGACAGAGGGCCGGGCTGGCTGACGATCGGGTCTTCGGTGATGGTCACGGTCAGGCTGCCGTGGGTCACGGCGGCCGGGGACACTTTCACGTTCTGGCCGATCACGATGGTGCCGGTGCGCGAGTTGATGATGACTTTCGCCACCGCCTGACCCGGATCGACTTCAAGGTTTTCGAGGATCGACAGGTAATCGACACGCTGGCTCGGATCGAGTGGCGCGGTGACGCGGATCGAACCGCCGTCTATAGCTTGGGCAACACCAGGACCGAGCAGGTCGTTGATCTTGTCGACCACGCGCTTGGCGGTGGTGAAGTCGGAACGGTTGAGGTTCAAGGTCAGGCTGTTGCCCTGGTTGAAACCGCTCGGCACCGAACGCTCGACCGACGCACCGCCAGGGATACGACCGGCCGACGGAACGTTGACAGTGATCTTCGAACCGTCACGACCTTCAGCATCGAAACCGCCGACCACCAGGTTGCCCTGGGCGATGGCGTAGACGTTGCCGTCGATACCTTTAAGTGGCGTCAGAAGCAAGGTGCCGCCGCGCAGGCTCTTGGAGTTACCGATCGACGACACGGTGATGTCGACCTGCTGACCCGGCTTGGCAAACGCCGGCAAATCGGCACTGATCGAGACCGCCGCAACGTTCTTCAGCTGCACGTTGCCCGAACCCGGCGGCACCTTGATGCCGAACTGCGAGAGCATGTTGTTGAAGGTCTGCAGGGTGAACGGGGTCTGGGTCGTCTGGTCGCCGGTGCCGTTAAGCCCGACCACCAGGCCGTAACCGATCAATTGGTTGGTCCGCACGCCGGAAATGCTGGCGATGTCTTTCAACCGCTCGGCTTGAGCGGTGAAGGCTGCGGACATCAACAAGGCAGCGACCATGAGACTTCTGAAGTTCAACGTAGCCACCTAGAAAGGGAACAGCGGGCTGAGGAAGAAACGGTCGAACCAGCCTGGCTGACTCGCATCGGCAAACGCACCGGTGCCCGAATAGGTGATACGTGCATCGGCGACGCGGGTCGACGACACGGTGTTATCGGTGGCGATGTCATCGGCGCGCACCAGGCCAGCAATCCGCACCAGCTCATCGCCCGAGTTGAGGGTCATCCACTTCTCGCCGCGCACGGCAATGATGCCGTTGGGCAAGACGTCGGCGACGGTCACGGTGATCGAGCCGGTCAGGCTGTTGCTCTGGCCGGACTTGCTGGCGCCGTTGGTGGCACGGTCGCCGCTGTAGCCTGCGTCGAGACTCAGGCTGCCACTGCCGACTGGATCATTGGTACTCAGGCCGCCACCGAACAACGACGTCAGACCGATATTGGTCTTGCTGGTCTTGTCGATCTGCGAGTTGGCGCCTTTGCTGGCCTGAGTCCTTTCGTTCAGGGTGATGGTGATGATGTCACCGACCCGGAACGCCTTGCGGTCGCTGTACAGGTTCTGTTCGAAACCGGCCTGGTAGATCGAGCCATTGTTGGCGGCAGCCGGCAACGGCGTGCGCGGCAACACCGGGGCGTAATACGGGTCATTGGGCTTGGGCGTCGGCGCGACGCAGCCCGCGAGTGCGACTACCCCACTCAGTGCCAGAACAGATACAAAGCGATTCATGACCCTACCTCACGGTGTTGCTGGCGACCGATGGCCGCCCCATAGACTTGATTACAGATTCTGCGTTACGAACGAGAGCATCTGGTCGGCGGTGGAGATCACCTTGGAGTTCATCTCGTAGGCGCGCTGAGTGGTGATCATGTTGACCATCTCTTCAACGGTGCTGACGTTGGAACCTTCCAGGGTGTTCTGCAGCGTGGTACCGAAACCGTTCAGGCCCGGGGTGCCGACTTGCGGCGCGCCACTGGCAGCAGTTTCCAGGAACAGGTTGTTACCCACGGCTTGCAGGCCGGCCGGGTTGATGAAGTCGGCGGTTTGCAGGTTGCCGATCACTTGGGAGGCCGGGTTGCCAGGAACAGTGATGGACACCGTGCCGTCAGTACCGACCGTGAAGGTCTGGGCGTTGTTCGGGATGACAATCGCTGGTTCCAGGGCGAAACCGCTGGCGTTCACGATCTGGCCGTTGGAGTCGAGGTGGAAGGTGCCGTCACGGGTGTAGGACGTGGTGCCATCCGGTTGCAGAATCTGGAAGAAACCGCGACCGTCAACCGCCAAATCCAGCGGCTGCTCGGTGGTTTGCAGGCTGCCGGCCGAGAAGTTTTTCTGGGTGCCGACGATGCGCACACCGGTACCCAATTGCAGACCGGACGGCAGTTCGCTGTCCTGGGTCGACTGGGCGCCAGGCTGGCGTTTGATCTGGTACAGCAAGTCCTGGAACTCGGCGCGATCACGTTTGAAACCCGTGGTCGATACGTTCGCCAGGTTGTTGGAAATGGTGGTCAGGTTAGTGTCCTGGGCGGACAGACCTGTTTTGGCAACCCATAGAGCCGGAAGCATTTCGATTCTCCTCGTGCGCCTGTTTTACGGCGCGACGTTCTGGTAATTAGCTGATCTGCAAGACCCGAGCCATGGCCTGGTCATCGTCTTTGGCGGTGTTCATCATCTTGATGTGCAGCTCGAACTGCTTCGACAAGGCCAGCACCGAGGTCATTTCTTCCACGGCGTTGACGTTGCTCGACTCCAGGAACCCGGACACCAGCTTGACGCCTGCATCGGCTTGCGCCGGTTTGCCGTCCTTGGTGTGGATCGAACCATCCAGGCCTTTGGTCATGTTCTTCAGGTCTGGGTTGACCAGTTTGATGCGGTCGATTTCGGCCATCACGCGCGGGCCTTCACCCATCGAACGAATGCTGATGGTGCCGTCTTCGCCCACTTCGATTTTCTGCTCGGGCGGCACGGCAATCGGCCCGCCATTGCCCATCACCGGCATACCGTTGCCGGCACGCAGCACGCCGAGGGCGTCAATGTTCAGGCTGCCGGTGCGCACGTAGCTTTCGCTGCCATCGGGGCTCTGCACCGCGATCCAGCCGTTGCCGGTGACGGCCACGTCGAGGTCACGACCGGTTTCCACCATCGAACCTGGCGAGAAGTCGGTGGCCGGACGTTCACTCATGGCAAAGGCACGCGCCGGAAAGCTGTCACCAAACACCGGCATCGAACGGGCCTGTTCCAGGTCCTTTTGAAAACCGTTGGTGGAGATGTTCGCCAGGTTGTTCGCGTGAGCCTTCTGCGCCAGTGCATTCTGGCTGGCGCCGGTCATTGCCACATAAAGGTACTTATCCACACTCAATCCTCTGCATGCCGGACGTTTGCCGCCCACTGCTGTACTGATGAGCCTTAAGCAATTTGCAGACCAACTTTTTTCTGACGGCCCGGGGCCCGGCAAACAAAGGACTTGAGGGGTTTAGAGGGGATGAGGGGATTGTGTCGAAGTCGAAAAACCGGCGGTGTTATGCCGTTTGGTGGCAAGGCTCAGCCTCACGAACCCCGTAGCAGCTGTCGAGCAACGCGAGGCTGCGTTCGGCGACAAAGTCGTCGTGAAATCAGACCGAGCGGTGTGTCATGTCGATCGCGTGCCCAGGGTTTACGACGACTTCGTCGCCGAACGCTGCCTCGCGGTGCTCGACAGCTGCTACAAAGCGCTAAGCGCCGGGCTCTTTGCCGACTTCATACTCGCGCAACTTGTTGGCAATGGTCGTATGCGAAACCCCCAACCGCTTGCCCAACTGCCGACTGCTCGGATGCTCTGAATACAACCGCTCCAGCACCGCTTTCTCGAAGCGCCCGACAATCGCATCCAGCCCGCCTTCCAGCGAGAAATCGCCAAGCGGCTGACGCACGCCGTAGTCCGGCAAACGAATGTGCTCGGCCTTGACGGTCCCGCCCTCGCACAACGAAACCGCCTGGAACAACACGTTTTCCAACTGCCGGACATTGCCCGGCCAGTGGTAATGACTGAGCCGCTCCATGGCCGCCGGTGCCAGTTTCGGCAGCGGGCAACCGATCTGCCGACTGGCCTGATCGAGGAAGTGCTCCACCAGTGGCGTCAAACCGTCGAGGCATTCGCGCAGCGGCGGGATGTGCAACGACAGCACGTTCAAGCGGTGATACAAATCCTGGCGAAATTCGCCGCGGGCGCACAACTCAGACAGGTCCACCTGCGTCGCGCAGATCACCCGCACATCCAGGTAAACCTCCTCATCACTGCCTACACGACGGAAGCAACCGTCCTGCAAGAAGCGCAGCAATTTCACCTGCAAGCGCGGGCTCATTTCCCCAACGCCATCGAGAAACAGCGTACCGCCGGCCGTCAATTCCAGTAGCCCGAGCTTGCCTTCGGCCCGCGCCCCTTCGAAGGCACCGGGGCCATAACCGAACAACTCGGTCTCGGCCATGGATTCCGGCAGACCGGCACAGTTAAGCGCCATCAGCGGTGACTGGCCACGCGGACTCGCCAGGTGACAGGCCCGCGCCAGCAGTTCTTTGCCGGTGCCGGTTTCGCCTTCTATCAATAGCGGCGCATCCAGCGGCGCCATGCGCCGGGCCTCGCGCACCACCGCTGCCATGACTTTCGAACTCTGGAAGATGCTGTCGAAACCGCGCAGCTCTTGTTTGCGCACGTTGTAGATGCGCTCGCCGACCCGATCCGCCCGGTGCAACGTCAACACCGCGCCGGCCATGGCCTCGCTGTCGTCGTGCTCCGATTGCAGCGGGGCGATGTCGGCGAGAAACACGTCACCCTTGACCTTCACCCGCAGCCCGTTGATCCGCGACTTGTTGGCGCGCACCAGTTCCGGCAAATCGAAATCCTCGGCGTAACGGGACAAGGGAATCCCCGGCACCTCGTCGACCCGCACCCCGAGCAACTGCGCCGCCGCGCGGTTGGCCGCGACGATCGAGCCGCCCATGTCGATAGACAACACCGGGAACTCCAGTGCGCCGAGCAACGCGTTGAGCTCCATGTGCCGACGCTCGCTGGGCATCAGCCCTACACGCTTGACGCCGAATACCCCGCCAATCGCCTCGAACTTCGGACGCAGAGCCTGGAACTGGATATTGATCAGGTTCGGGCAGTGCAGGTAGATCGCGTTGCCATGCTCACCGCCGACCTCGCCGCGCGCGACGTTGATCCCGTATTCCACCAGCAGGTTGAGAATGTCGCGCAGGATGCCGATGCGGTTTTGGCAGTGGACTTTGATACGCATATAAAAGGCCTGAAAAAGCGGTGAGTTTGAGTTTGTGCCAAGCGCAACCCCTGTGGGAGCGAGCTTGCTCGCGAAGGCGCCAGCACATCCACCATCAATGTGTCAGACAGACCGCTTTCGCGAGCAAGCCCGCTCCCACAAGGGGATTGCGGTGTCCTCGGGGGTATTTTTCTGCGAGGACACTCAGATAGTCGTCAAGATTATGTGACACCCGGAGCGCTTTTCAAACCCGGAAAACTCAATACCTGCGCCACGACCACCAATCCGTAACGAAAACTTTACGAAAAATACGGATTTCTCCTACACGCGACCCGAACCACCTGCTGCATCACCGCACGCCTTGGGGTATCTCTAAGTCCATAGCTGTACATAACAAGAACGACTTCCCCCTAGCAGGAGAGCAGCATGAAGCAGACGCAATACGTGGCTCGCGAGCCCGATGCGCAAGGTTTTATCGACTACCCCGCCGAAGAACACGCGGTGTGGAACACGCTGATCACTCGCCAACTGAAAGTGATCGAAGGGCGTGCGTGCCAGGAATACCTGGACGGTATCGAAAAACTCGGTCTGCCCCACGACCGCATTCCGCAACTGGGTGAGATCAACAAAGTCCTCGGTGAAACCACCGGTTGGCAAGTGGCCCGGGTTCCGGCGCTGATCCCCTTCCAGACCTTTTTCGAATTGCTCGCCAACAAACAGTTTCCGGTGGCGACGTTTATCCGCACCCGCGAAGAGCTGGATTACCTGCAAGAGCCGGACATTTTCCACGAGATCTTTGGTCACTGCCCGCTGCTGACCAACCCGTGGTTTGCTGAATTTACCCACACCTACGGCAAACTCGGCCTACAGGCCACCAAGGAAGAACGCGTGTACTTGGCGCGCCTGTACTGGATGACCATCGAGTTCGGCATGGTCGATACCCCAGAGGGCCTGCGCATCTACGGCGGCGGCATCCTGTCCTCGCCTAAAGAAACTGTTTACTGCATGTCGGACGAGCCGGAGCATCAAGCCTTCGATCCGCTGGAATGCATGCGCACGCCGTATCGCATCGACATCCTGCAGCCGCTGTACTTCGTGCTGCCCAACCTCAAGCGCCTGTTCGACGTAGCCCATGAAGACATCATGGCCATGGTCAAGCAAGGCATGCAGCTAGGCTTGCACGCACCGAAGTTTCCGCCCAAACCCAAGGCCGCGTGAACCGCGACTTTTACTGACAAGTGAGCCTGTCAGTCGACGCGGCTTTGGTTTAGCGTGTTGGCATTGACGGCCGATATAGCCCATATAAAAACTCGATACAGGAAACAGACCATGTCCGCTTTGAACCAAGCCCACTGCGAAGCCTGCCAAGCCGGCGCCCCTCAGGTCAGCGACGAAGAGTTGCCGGTACTGATCAAGCAGATCCCTGACTGGAACATCGAAGTTCGCGACAGTGTGATGCAGCTGGAAAAGGTTTTCCTGTTCAAGAATTTCAAGCACGCCCTGGCATTCACCAACGCGGTCGGTGAAATCTCCGAGGCCGAAGGTCACCACCCGGGCCTGCTGACCGAGTGGGGCAAAGTCACCGTGACCTGGTGGAGCCACTCCATCAAGGGCCTGCACCGCAACGACTTCATCATGGCCGCGCGCACTGATGACGTGGCCAAGGACGCCGAGGGCCGCAAATAATGCATTTCGACGCCATCGGCCGAGTACCCGGCGACCCGATTCTCGGCCTGATGGAGGCCTATGCGCAGGACCCCAACCCGCGCAAATTCGACCTTGGCGTGGGTGTCTATAAAGACTCCCAGGGCCTGACGCCGATTCCGCAATCGGTGAAACTCGCCGAGGCGCGCCTGGTGGATCGCCAGACCACCAAGACCTACATCGGTGGTCACGGCGAGCCAGCGTTTGGCAAAGTCATGAACGAGCTGGTGCTCGGTGCCGATTCGGCGCTGATCGCCGAGCAACGTGCCGGCGTCACCCAGACGCCGGGCGGCACTGGCGCGCTGCGTTTGAGCGCGGATTTCATCGCACAAATGCTGCCGGGCCGTGGCGTGTGGTTGAGCAACCCGACCTGGCCGATTCACGAAACGATTTTCGCCACGGCCGGGGTCAAGGTCAGTCACTACCCGTATGTGGGCAGCGACAACCGTCTCGACGTTGACGCGATGCTCGCGGTGCTCAACGAAGCGCCCAAGGGCGATGTGGTGTTGCTGCACGCCTGCTGCCACAACCCGACCGGTTTCGATTTGTCCCATGACGATTGGCGCCGGGTGCTCGATGTAGTGCGCCGCCGCGACCTGCTGCCGCTGATCGACTTCGCTTACCAAGGCTTCGGCGATGGACTGGAACAGGATGCCTGGTCCACTCGGTTGTTCGTCGACGCGTTGCCGGAAGTGCTGATTACCAGCTCCTGCTCGAAGAACTTCGGCCTGTACCGCGACCGTACCGGTGCGCTGATTGTTTGCGCGAAAACCGCCGAGAAGTTGGTGGATATCCGCAGTCAACTGGCCAACATCGCTCGCAACCTGTGGTCGACGCCGCCAGATCACGGCGCGGCCGTGGTCGCGACCATCCTCGGCGACCCGGAGCTGAAAAGCCTCTGGGCCGACGAAGTGGAAGCCATGCGTTTGCGTATCGCGCAACTGCGCAGCGGTCTGCTCGACGCCCTTGAACCGCACGGCTTGCGCGAGCGCTTTGCGCACATCGGCGTGCAACGCGGGATGTTCTCCTACACCGGGCTGACGGCGGAGCAGGTTAAACAGCTGCGCGATCATCACAGCGTGTACATGGTCAACTCCGGCCGGGCCAACGTGGCAGGGATTGACGCGACGCGCCTGGCGCTGCTGGCCGAGGCGATTGCTGAAGTCTGCAAATAACCCTCTGGCATAGCTAATTCCCTGTGGGAGCGAGCTTGCTCGCGATAGCGATTTTTCAGTCACATTGAGTTTGAATGTGGCACCGCTATCGCGAGCAAGCTCGCTCCCACAGTTGTCATGCGTAATTGCTACTGACCTGTCTAGACAATCCCATCCGTCGAAACAAATGGATATAAAAGTCTATTTGTCATTTGTCCTGCTGTATCCTGCCCAAGCTTTTTAAAAGCGCGGATCTACCAGATCTATCAACAGACTTTGCGAGGAGCGCGAACATGCACGAGATCCCTAATCTCCCCTTCCCAAGCCTGCACGAAACTGAGCAGACACCCCCGCAACAAGCCAGTGCCCAACAGCCTGAGCCGAAAGAAGCCACTGACAGTCGAAAGGCTGACAGCGAAGACTGAAACACCTGCAATGCCAGACCGTGTGGAAAGCGCTAACATGCGCTTTCCACACCGCCTGAACCCCGAGCACCCCGCCATGACCGATGATTTTAGTTCGACTTTTAATGAAGAGCAGCAGGCCAGCGTTCTGATCGGCACCGCCGAGAAAATGATCGACATCTGGAATCGCCTTTCCCCGGAAAAACAAGCCGCCCTGCTGGCCCGTTTCGGCAGCGAAGAAAACGCCCTCGCCGCTCTGGTCACGACCCAACTGGTCGCCCCCGCCAAATCCTGATTCGTCCCCGTCCGGCAAATAGTTTTACTTTTCCACGACCGCCCGCCCCTCGCGCCGCTATCATAAGCAGCCTATCTATCCTGCTGCCCCGTGGACTTTTACCCATGTCAGAAAACCAGCGCCCCCTGGCGGTCACGCTGCAAGTCGTTTCCATCGTCCTGTTCACCTTCATCGGCTACCTCAACATCGGCATTCCCCTCGCCGTATTGCCGGGCTACGTCCACAGCGACCTGGGTTTCGGCGCGGTGATCGCCGGGCTGGTGATCAGCGTGCAATACCTGGCCACCCTGCTCAGCCGGCCTTACGCCGGGCGCATCATCGACAACAAGGGCAGCAAACTGGCGGTGATGTACGGCCTCGCCGGTTGCGGTTTGAGTGGCGTGTTCATGCTGATTTCGGCCTGGACCCAAAGCCTGCCGATGCTCAGCCTGATCAGCTTGCTGATCGGCCGACTGGTGCTCGGCAGCGCGGAAAGCCTGGTGGGTTCGGGTTCGATCGGCTGGGGTATCGGCCGGGTCGGCGCGGCGAACACCGCCAAAGTTATTTCCTGGAACGGCATCGCCAGTTACGGCGCCATCGCCATCGGTGCGCCGCTGGGAGTGCTGCTGGTCGATCAAATGGGTTTGTGGAGCATGGGCGTGAGCATCGTGCTGCTGGCCGTGCTGGGTCTGGCGCTGGCCTGGCCGAAAACCGCCGCACCGATTGTGGTCGGTGAACGCCTGCCGTTCATGCACGTGCTGGGTCGGGTGTTGCCGCACGGCTGCGGCCTGGCGCTGGGCTCGATTGGTTTCGGCACCATCGCCACCTTCATCACTCTGTATTACGCCACGCAGCATTGGTCGAACGCGGTGCTCTGCCTGAGCCTGTTCGGCGCCAGCTTCATTGGTGCGCGGCTGCTGTTCGGCAACCTGATCAACCGTCTTGGCGGCTTTCGCGTGGCGATTGCCTGCCTGTCGGTGGAAACCTTGGGGTTGTTGCTGCTGTGGCTGGCGCCGGATGCGCATTGGGCACTGGCCGGTGCGGCATTGAGCGGTTTTGGCTTCTCGCTGGTGTTCCCGGCGCTGGGCGTGGAAGCGGTCAACCTCGTGCCGGCCTCCAGCCGTGGCGCGGCGGTCGGGGCCTATTCATTGTTTATCGATTTGTCGCTGGGGATTACCGGGCCACTGGCCGGGGCGATTGCGGCGGGATTCGGCTTTGCATCGATCTTCCTGTTCGCCGCCCTCGCCGCACTCAGCGGTCTGGCCTTGAGCGTCTACTTGTACCGGCAGGCGCCAAAGCACCGTGAAGCGCGCGACGCCGCTTAGAAATCCACCTTGCCCCGCCCGGCCTTGATGCTGCCGCGCTTGGTCTTGGACTCCAGCCGACGCTTCTTCGAACCGAGGGTCGGCTTGGTCGGGCGGCGCTTCTTTTCGACCTTGGTGGCGCTGAGGATCAACTCCACCAGCCGCTCCAGCGCATCCGCGCGATTGGCTTCCTGCGTGCGGTATTGCTGGGCCTTGATGATCAACACGCCGTCGCTGGTGATGCGACTGTCGCGCAGCGCCAGCAGCCGTTCCTTGTAGAACTCAGGCAACGACGAAGCCGCAATGTCAAAGCGCAGGTGCATCGCACTGGAGACCTTGTTGACGTTCTGCCCACCCGCACCCTGGGCACGAATAGCGGTCAACTCGATTTCGGCATCCGGCAGATGCACGTTGTTGGAAATCACCAGCATGGAAAAAAGCGTCCGTATTCAGAGTCGCCAGAATACCCTGTAGGAGCGAGGCTTGCCCGCGAAGGCGTCGGGACAGCCAACATCAATGTTGAATGTGCCGGCCTCTTCGCGGGCAAGCCTCGCTCCTACAGGGGTTGGGTGGTGTTCG
>NZ_JBIUXZ010000013.1:83207-148596 GCF_044744265.1 Pseudomonas sp. NPDC087342 | reverse complement strand
GAACGAGTCCTACCAGCAGCCAGCCATGCCGGCCGGTGTCGAGGAAGGCATCATCAAGGGCATGTACCTGCTCGAGGAAGACACCCGCGAAGCGGCGCACCACGTTCAGCTGATGGGCTCCGGCACCATCCTGCGTGAAGTCCGTGAAGCGGCGAAGATCCTGCGCGAAGAGTTCAACATCGGTGCTGACGTCTGGAGCGTTACCAGCTTCAACGAACTGCGTCGCGACGGCCTGGCCGTTGAGCGCACCAACCGTCTGCACCCTGGCCAGAAGCCGAAGCTGAGTTACGTCGAAGAGTGCCTGAACGGCCGTAAAGGTCCGGTCATTGCCTCTACCGACTACATGAAGCTGTTCGCCGAACAAATTCGTCAGTGGGTCCCGTCCAAGGAATTCAAAGTCCTGGGCACCGACGGTTTCGGTCGCAGTGACAGCCGTAAAAAGCTGCGTCACTTCTTCGAAGTCGACCGTCATTTCGTGGTGTTGGCAGCCCTGGAAGCCTTGGCTGACCGTGGTGATATCGAACCTAAGGTGGTGGCCGAGGCTATCGTCAAGTTCGGGATCAACCCGGAAAAACTCAACCCACTGGACTGCTGAGGAGACAATCTGTGAGCGAACTCATTCGAGTACCTGACATCGGCAGCGGTGAAGGTGAAGTAATCGAACTATTTGTGAAGGTCGGCGACCGAATCGAAGCCGACCAGAGCATCCTGACGCTTGAGTCGGACAAGGCGAGCATGGAGATTCCTGCTCCCAAGGCCGGCGTCGTCAAAAGCCTGAAAGTGAAAATCGGCGATCGCCTGAAAGAAGGCGACGAGCTGCTGGAGCTGGAAGTCGAAGGTGCCGCTGCTGCGGCGCCTGCGCCTGCCGCTGCTGCACCGGCTGCCAAAGCTGAAGCTGCACCGGCGGCCGCACCTGCCGCCGCTGCCGCTCCAGCCGCCGCGCCAGCTGCTGCATCTACTCAGCAAGTACACGTGCCGGACATCGGTTCGTCGGGCAAGGCCCAGATCATCGAGATCCAGGTCAAGGTCGGCGACACCGTCGAGGCTGATCAATCGCTGATCACCCTGGAATCCGACAAGGCGAGCATGGAAATTCCATCGCCTGCCGCTGGCGTGGTCGAAAGCATCAGCGTCAAGTTGAACGACGAAGTCGGCACTGGCGACCTGATCCTGGCGTTGAAAGTGGCGGGTGCTGCGGCCCCTGCTGCTGCCGCGCCGGCCCAGGCTGCCGCTCCGGCCGCCGCCGCTGCTCCAGCGCCAGCCGCTGCGGCTCCGGCTGCACCAGTTGCCGACACTGTCCAGGACATTCACGTCCCGGACATCGGCTCGTCGGGCAAGGCCAAGATCATCGAAGTACTGGTCAAGGCTGGCGACACCGTCACCGCCGACCAGTCGCTGATCACCCTGGAATCCGACAAGGCGAGCATGGAAATCCCGTCGCCTGCCGCTGGCGTGGTGGAAAGCGTTTCCATCAAGCTGGATGACGAAGTCGGTACTGGCGACCTGATCCTGAAGCTGAAAGTCAAAGGCGTTGCGCCTGCCGCTGCTCCAGCACCTGCCGCCGCGGCCCCGAGCGCGCCTGCTCCAGCCGCTGCTGCACCGGCTGCTGCCGCTCCGGCTCCGGCTGCACCTGCCGCTGCTCCAGCCAAGCCAGGCGCCAAGGTTCACGCCGGCCCGGCCGTTCGCCAACTGGCCCGTGAATTCGGCGTCGAGCTGAGCGCGGTCAGCCCAAGCGGTCCGCACGGTCGTGTGCTCAAAGAAGACGTGCAGGTTTACGTCAAAGCCATGATGCAGAAGGCCAAGGAAGCACCGGCCGCTGGTGGCGCAACCGGCGGCGCGGGCATCCCGCCGATCCCGGTCGTGGACTTCAGCCGCTTCGGCGAAACCGAAGAAGTGCCGATGACTCGCCTGATGCAAATCGGCGCGTCGAGCCTGCACCGCAGCTGGTTGAACATTCCGCACGTGACTCAGTTCGATTCGGCTGATATCACCGACCTGGAAGCGTTCCGCATCGCACAGAAAGCCGTAGCAGAGAAGGCCGGCGTCAAGCTGACCATCCTGCCGCTGCTGCTCAAGTCGTGTGCGCACCTGCTCAAGGAACTGCCGGACTTCAACAGTTCGCTGGCCCCAAGCGGCAAAGCGATCATCCGCAAGAAGTACGTGAACATCGGCTTCGCGGTCGACACCCCGGATGGCCTGCTGGTACCGGTCATCAAAAACGTCGACCAGAAGAGCCTGTTGCAACTCGCAGCCGAAGCCGCTGTGCTGGCCGCCAAAGCCCGCGACAAGAAGCTCACCGCTGACGACATGCAAGGCGCCTGCTTCACCATTTCCAGCCTCGGCCACATTGGCGGCACCGGCTTCACGCCGATCGTCAACGCGCCGGAAGTGGCGATCCTCGGTGTTTCCAAGGCAACCATCCAGCCAGTCTGGGACGGCAAAGCCTTCCAGCCGAAACTGATGCTGCCACTGTCGCTGTCCTACGATCACCGTGTGATCAACGGCGCCGCTGCTGCACGCTTCACCAAGCGTCTGAGCGACCTGCTGGCGGACATCCGCACCATCCTGCTGTAAACCCGATGGCCCTCCTTCACCGGAGGGCCTGTCGCGTTCCACGATTTCCGAGCGCCACGCTCGTACCTCAACCCCGCCAATTTGGCGGGGCTTTTTTTGCCTGGCAGAAAATGCCTGCCACTTTCCTACAACTGCGGCTTACTTCGCCCACAACTTGAGTCCACTTCGGCTCGATATTTTTCGCCAGCCAATAACTAGGCTTAGTTTCGTGAAGTTCAAGATGAACTTCGACACTCTCAATCGCTTAGTTAGCACTACTTCGAACGGATTCGAATATGTTCAAACCGACTGTCGGCCCGATCATCGGCCACACTACAACTAATCATGTGCGCATTTTTTTGCGCGGCGATATTCAAGCTGACGCCCTGGTATTTGCCGGCATCCGTTATCGCCGTTTGGGTGATAAACGCTGGAGCAAAGGCGTGTTTACCAAACTGTCGATCTTGCGGGATATGTCTGACGTCATTGGGTTAAATCAGCTGTACGAAAATACCGAATATGAATACCAGGCGGGCTGGTTCAGCCCCATGAGCCCGGTACATACCGTGGAAACCGTGCAGGAGTTGCCGCTGCAATGGCCACGGGAGATCTATCGCTTTCGTACCCGCTCCAGCAAGGCCGCCCTGCCCCGCTCTTACATCGTCGGGTCGTGCCGGTATCTGCGCATGACCGCAGGCATCGCGTCGGCTCCGCATCTGGGTGACCGGATCTTCGCGTCGATCACGCAACTGGCGGAACAGGCCATCCCGCCAATCAGCGCCATGTTGATGACCGGCGACCAGATCTACGTCGATGACTTGAACCGCATTGCGCCCGATCGGGAATATAAGGAAATACTCAGCAAGTACCGCGTGGCTTTTTCGCAGCCCAATATCAGAAAGTTTATGTCAGCCACGCCGACTTACATGATTCTCGACGACCATGAGATTGAAGACAACTGGCCGGCCAATAGAAGTAAAGACGACGATTACTTGTATAAAAATGCCATCGCAGCGTATGAACTCTATCAAGCCAGCCATAGCCCGGCGCATGAACTATTGCCCGACGGGAAAATAAGTCGCCTAGCGGAACAGTATTGGTATCAGTTTGCCGAAGGCGATATCGAATGGTTTGTCACCGATAGCCGGACCCGACGCAATCTGTCCGCTGATGACCGCCGCATCCTCGACGATGAACAGGAGCAAGCGCTGCTCAAATGGCTGATTCATAGCCCGGCACGGGTCAAGTTCGTGGTCACCAGTGTGATGTTCTACCCCGACCGCAAAAAACTTGGCGACGACGCCTGGAAAGCCTTCCCGGAACAACGCCTGCGGCTGCTGGAGACAATTCGTACACAACGCATCCACAACGTCATCTTCGTTTCCGGCGATGTCCACGGCTCACTCACCAGTCGTCTGACCCACAACGAGGATCGGGACTTTGAGGTTCACACCATCGTCTCTTCGCCGCTGTGCAACAGCAAGTTGCTGCCGTACGCCAGCGAAGCGACGTTCATTCTTGATCAGCCACTGGCTCGGACGGCGACTGGCGAGTATCGGCATGCACTCACCAGTAAGGTTGTGAGCCAGGATAATTTTGCGCATTTGGTGGTGGAGGCGGAGCAGGTTCGCGTCAGCTACCACGATAGGGAGGGCAAGCTGTTGCAGTCGATTGATATTCCATTGCGTTAACACACACCTGTGGCGAGGGAGCTTGCTCCCGCTTGAGTGCGCAGCGCTCACAAGAATTTGGGGCCGCTGCGCAGCCCGGCGCGAGCAAGCTCGCTCGCCACAGAACGGCGCCCACCTCAGAAATCTTCGCTGCAAACCATTACTTTCACCCCCTCACTGGAGAAATCCTCCCTCCTGCCGACATATTCTTATAGCACTTGGCCTTCATGTCTCTTGTCAGTCGGGGCCGCAATGATGCAACCTTGCCGCAGGCAGCAGTTAAGAGGGCGAGAGCCCGGCGCGATCAGCATATTCGAAGCGAGTTTCCCTCAATGAAAAGCCAACCCGATGCCGCCAGCCGTATGGTGGCCGAGGTAGTGACGCAGTTGCCTGTGCCCTCGCGGCTCGGCATGCTGCGTTTCGAACGGCTGAACGAAGCTAGCTGGGCGCTGCTGTTTCTCGATCCCAATTGCGAACGACAGTTCGGCCTGCCGGCGGTGGAGCTTTGTGCGCTGGTCGGCTCGCCCTACGCGAGCCTGATGGAGCCCGAAGCGCGCTATCAATTGCATGACACGATCCAACTGCAACTCGCCGACAGTCCGCATTACCAGATCCGCTACACCCTGCACACCGCCGCCGGCACCTTGAGCCTGCTGGAACTCGGCGAAGCCTACAAACAACACAATCGACACCTGCTGCGCGGCTACCTGATGGTGGTGGATGGCCTGTTCGAGAATGAGCCGCTGTTGCCGGCCCTCGACCTGGAAACCCAGAACTCGCGCCTGCAAATCGCCCTGGAACTCAATCAGCGTGCCCAGCAGGAACAACTGCAGCACCTGGACCGGGTGCGCGCCCAGCAAGATTTGATTCTGCTGTTGACCCGTCAGCGCTACAGCACAGGCAACTCCCTGCAAGAAGCCGCCGAACTGATCGCCCGCTGCGCGTGCGATATCTACGAAATCGACTGCGCCAGCTTGTGGAACCTCGAAGGCTCCATGCTGGTGCCGATCTCGGCTTATCACCGTGCGACTCAGGAATACCTGATGCCGGAGCCGATCGACGTCAGCAGCTTCCCCGATTACCTGGAGGCCTTGCACACCAGTCGCGCCATCGATGCCCACAACGCCATCCGCGACCCGCGCACCCGTGACATGGCCGAGAGCCTGCGCCCGCGTGACGTCAACGCCATGCTCGACGCCAGTATTCGCGTCGATGGCCAGGTGGTTGGCGTGTTGTGCCTGGAGCAGACCGGTGCGACCCGCGCCTGGCAGTCCGATGAAATCGCCTTTGCCGGCGAGCTGGCGGATCAGTTCGCCCAAGTCATCAACAACCACAATCGACGCGCTGCCACCAGCGCCCTGCACCTGTTCCAGCGTGCGGTCGAGCAAAGTGCCAACGCCTTTCTGCTGGTCAATTGCGACGGCGTGGTCGAATACGTCAACCCGAGCTTCACCGCGATCACCCAGTACAGCACCGAAGAAGTCCACGGCCAGCGGCTGTCGGAACTGCCGGCGCTGGAAAACCTCAGCGAATTGCTGTTCGACGCGCCCTCGGCACTGGCCAAAAGCAACAGTTGGCAGGGCGAGTTCAAGAGCCGGCGCAAAAACCTCGAACCCTACTGGGGTCAGTTGTCGATATCCAAGGTGTATGGCGATAACCGTGAGCTGACGCATTACATCGGCATCTACGAAGACATCACCCACACCAAGCTCGCGCAGCAGCGCATCGAGCGCCTGGCCTATACCGACAACCTGACCAACCTCGGCAACCGCCCGGCGTTCATCCGCAACCTCGACGAACGCTTCGCCCGGGACACCGACACGCCAATCAGCCTGTTGCTGGTGGACATCGACAACTTCAAGCGGATCAACGACAGCCTCGGCCACCAGACCGGCGACAAGCTGCTGATCAGCCTGGCCCGACGCCTGCGCAACAGCCTGAGCCCGAGCGGCAGCCTGGCGCGTTTCGCCAGTAACGAATTCGCCGTGCTGCTGGACAACACCGACCTCGCGGCCGGCCAGCAAGTCGCCAACCAATTGCTGGCGACCCTCGACAAGCCGATGTTCGTCGACAACCAATTGATCAGCGTCACCGGCTCCGTGGGCCTGGCCTGCGCGCCGCTGCACGGTCGCGACCCGCAGACGCTGATGCGCAACGCCGGTCTGGCGCTGCACAAGGCCAAGGCCAACGGCAAGCATCAGGTCCAGGTGTTCACCGAAGCGCTCAACGCTGAAGCCAGTTACAAACTGTTCGTCGAGAACAACCTGCGCCGTGCCCTGACCCAGAACGAACTGGACGTGTTCTACCAGCCCAAGCTGTGCCTGCGCAGCGGTCGTTTGCTGGGGATGGAAGCCTTGCTGCGCTGGAATCATCCGGAAAAAGGCATGATCCGCCCGGACCAGTTCATCAGCGTTGCCGAAGAGACCGGCCTGATCATTCCGATCGGCAAGTGGATCGCCCGTCAGGCCTGCCGCATGAGCAAGGAACTGACCGCCGCTGGCTTGGGCAATCTGCAAGTGGCGATCAACCTGTCACCCAAGCAGTTTTCCGACCCGGACCTGGTAGCGTCCATCGCCAGCATCCTCAAGGAAGAAGCGCTGCCGGCAAACCTGTTGGAGCTTGAGTTAACCGAGGGCCTGCTGCTGGAAGCCACCGAAGACACGCACTTGCAACTCGACCAGCTCAAACGCCTGGGCCTGACCCTGGCCATGGACGACTTCGGTACCGGTTATTCGTCGCTCAGCTACCTGAAAAAATTCCCGATCGACATCATCAAGATCGATCGCAGCTTCATCCACGAAATCCCGGACAACCAGGACGACATGGAAATCACCTCCGCCGTGATCGCCATGGCCCACAACCTGAAACTCAAGGTCGTGGCCGAAGGCATCGAGACTGCCGAGCAGTTGGCGTTCCTGCGCCGGCATCGTTGCGACGTCGGCCAGGGCTACCTGTTCGACCGCCCTATCCCCGGCTCCGAGCTGATCGAAAAGCTCAAACGCTACCCGCGCGGCCCGATTGCCTGACGGCACACCATAAATCTTTGTGCCCCCCCAATACCTGTGGGAGCGAGCTTGCTCGCGATAGCGGCGGGTCAGTCAGCATTCATGTCTCAGATACACCGCTATCGCGAGCAAGCTCGCTCCCACAGGGATATTTGGGCAAACTGCGTGTCTGACAATTTACATTCAACCTGACTGAGGGGACTGAAGATGGTCTTGCGCTCGGAAATTCTGGTGAACAAAAACGTGCTCCCGACTAAAGAACAAGCTCTGCCCGGCCGTGAAACCCCGATGAACCTGCCGGAAAAACACTTCGTTCACGATGCACCGCTGCTGGGCCCTTTCGCCATGGACGTGGATTTCGCAATCTTCGGCCTGGGCTGTTTCTGGGGCGCCGAGCGCAAGTTCTGGCAGCGCGAAGGCGTGGTCAGCACGGTAGTGGGTTACGCCGGCGGCTTTACCCCGAACCCGACCTATGAAGAAGTCTGCTCCGGCCTGACTGGTCACAGCGAAGTGGTCTTGGTGGTCTACGAACCAGCAAAAGTCAGCTACGAAGAGCTGCTGAAGATGTTCTGGGAATTGCACAACCCGACCCAAGGCATGCGTCAGGGCAATGACATCGGCACCCAGTACCGCTCGGTGATCTACGCCACCAACCCGACTCAACTGGCCGCCGCCAAACACAGCGAGCAAGTGTTCCAGGCCGAGTTGACCAAGGCTGGCAAAGGCACCATCACCACCGAAATCGAAGAAGCCCCGACGGTCTACTTCGCCGAGGCCTATCACCAGCAATACCTGGCGAAAAACCCTGAAGGGTATTGCGGGATCGGCGGTACAGGCGTGACTTGCCCGATCTGATTTTCGGACGCTGAAAAGCTTCGCGGGCAAGCCTCGCTCCTACAAATCGGTGTGATCCGTAGGAGCGAGGCTTGCCCGCGAAGGCGTCAGGTCAGACGCCATAGATGCATTTGATCAACAATCAACTTTCGGCAATCAACCAATCCATCTGCCACCCACCCTGAGTCTGCCCAAGCTTCTTGGACAACCACGGCAGCAGCTCACGCAATTCTTCTTCCAGGCCCCACGGCGGATTCGCAATCGCCAACCCCGAGCCATTCAGGCTGTTCGGCGTATCCAGCGGATGCACCAACAACTCCACGCGCAACAACTTCGGCGCGCCCGTGCCGGCCAGGTCCTGATAGAAACGACGCAACATGCGCTGGTCCTTCACCGGGTACCAGATCGCCGCCACCGTCTGGCGCATCCGCCCAATCGCCTCTTTCAGCGACGCCGCGCAACGCTGCATCTCATCGAGCTGCTCGAACGGCGGATCAATCAACATCACAGCGCGCTTCTCCTGCACCGGCAACATCGCCCGAGGCACATGCCAGCCTTCGCCCAGGTGAACCTTCACCCGACGATCACCGGCCATGTTGTCCTTGAGTAGCACGCCGTCTTCAGGGTGCTTCTCGTTGAGCATCACCCGATCCTGCGGCCGCGTCAGGCGCCGCGCCAGTTCCGGCGACCCCGGGTAATAGCGCAACTGGCCATCCGGGTTCATGTCGTGCAACACCTTCATGTAATCGGCGGTCAATTCCGGCAGATCCGGCTGATCCCACAACCGCGCGATCCCTTCCAGATACTCACCGGTACGGCTCGCCTGATCACCCTGCAGGTCATACAGACCAATACCGGCGTGAGTGTCGAGATAGGCAAACGGCTGCTCCTTGCGCGACATCAAGGCGATGAGGCGGGTCAAAGTCAGGTGTTTGAACACATCGGCGTGATTGCCGGCATGGAAGGCGTGACGATAATTCATGATTGCTCCTGCGAAGGCCGGGAAGTTTACCTTGTACCGAGCCTAACGTCAGGGGTTGGTGGCTGAGCGGCAGTTCACGCGGTAATTCCCCCGGAGCTGCCGAAGGCTGCGATCTTTTTGATCTTGCCCTCGTGGCGAGGGAGCTTGCTCCCGCTGGGCTGCGAAGCGGCCCCAAAAAATCAGAGACCACCACAACCCCCTGTGGCGAGGGGGCTCGCCCCCGTTCGACTGCAAAGCAGTCGCCAAACCAAGCCCCGCGGTATACCTGACAAAACCGAGTCGCAGTCTTTGGGGCCGCTACGCAGCCCAACGGGAGCAAGCTCCCTCGCCACAAAAGCCCTTCGCCGCTACTCCGGCGACCGAGCCCGCAACCGCTTCCCAAGCACATCCAGCACATCACACCCATCCCGCAACGGAATGGCGCAAAGCAACGCAAAGTCACTGAGAATCATCGAATCACACTCAATCGAGCCGCGCATGGACAGGTTCTCAAGCACCTGGGTAACGGCACGGATTCGATAGCCGGCAGCGTCACACAAAACATCGAGCGGGGCGTGGGTGTCGACGAACAAGGTGGGCATTTCACTGCAATTGCTGGTGAGTGCCATGTAGCGATTATCGGGATGGGGGACTGGTTTTTCGTAGGGTGGATCGGGGTGAAGAGTTTTCATTGTTTATAGACCTTGGTGGATAAATTTAAGCTACCAACGGCCTTTCCTACGGGCTTGGGTGGCAGCCGTGCACGGGAGTAGGAAACTGAGGAAATCCACCAAACTCAGCCACACCGAAGCGTGTCCCGCACACAACCGCCGCGAACAATCTTACGGACACGAATTAAGTGCCGCAATCAGACGACAGCGCAGATGCGCGGTGAATATCCAAGGGTTCCTACGCCCTGCCACTGCTTTCGCAGCGACAGCCAAAGACTATCCATCGATCTCACTGCGCACCAGTTCATGGAAGCCGCCACAGCTTGAAGGAAACTTCCGATGGGCTTGTCCGGAAATTTCGCTGCACGCTAGACCGGCGGTTAACCGAGCGTTACCCAAGTGGATTGATCCTCAAGACTTGCCTTTTGAAGGTCTTCTCTCCACTCGACAGTTGCCAATCGATAAATATCTTCAAAAAAAACTTTGGTATTTTCCATTTCATCCCATCCACATGGAAATGAGGAATACGCCTCTGGGTCATATTTAAAAAGCGACTGAAAATCATAGCTTTTATCCTGAAGCGCCTTCTCCAGGCATTTATAAAGCAAAAAACGATGTCGATAGGTACGATTTCTAACCAGACAATATTTTATTATTAATTCTTCTCTGTCCGCAGGATCGTTCGGATCAAACTTCTCCAGCTCCTCTCCAAGTGTTTCTTCACGATCATAAATATCGAAACACCCCAAAAAATATGAAGGTGTAGGAATATATGGCTGCCCAGTACCAAGATCAATAAACATAACTCGCCTCATTTAATCGGATACAACGTAAACGGTATGCCTTTATCATCAAACTTCATCTCGAAGCCGTTCAAACTAATAAGCCTCGGATTTTCTTTTGAATTAGCATTTGGTACGTACCCTTCTCCGGCACCCGGCAGCTCCATTCTGACAATGTCGTTGCCCTCACGGTCTATCCCAGTAAATTGAGGCAGGCCCTGTTTTGTCCTCGTTGTTGCAAGAGTGTAAGCCTCGAGCATTAATTCCCAACTGCTAAATCTGGAGCTTGGATTACCACGTTGGTGCCAAGGTCTTCTACCTGTTATCGGATCCGTACCATCAATAGCTCGCTGCTTCCATTTGGCATCTGGTACCGCTGGACTATGTTTCCCCACCATATGCATACCCTGGCTTTTATCCAACCGTCTAATTTCATTCTCGGCAAGCTCCGCTGCACTTAACTTAGGCTTCGGTAACTCAGGCTCACCCTCATCAACCCTAGCGCCAGTCGTATCCCCCGGTACCTTACAATCCGACTTATCCGGTGGCGGGCAGCTCAGCCCTAACGGATCAACCCACCCCGTCGGATTCGGCGTGTACTGGTACTGGTTCAGCCCACCCGCCAACTTGATCGGATCAGGCGTCAGGTACCGGCCAATCTCCGGATCATAGTACCGATGCCGGTTGTAGTGCAGGCCGCTCTCGGCGTCGAAGTATTGCCCCTGAAACCGCAACGGCTGTTCAAGTTGTTCACCCGCGCCATGGGTCAGGCCGGTGACCTTTCCGTAAGCGTTGTACTTCGCCGCCCAGACAATCTCGCCACCAAAATCCGTCAGTTCCTGCGGTGTGCCGAGATGATCAAGTTGGTAGTAGAAGGGACAGGCCTGGCGCGGGCCTTTGCCGTCGAGCATGGCCAGCGGACGGAAGGTGCCAGGTTCATAAACATAGCTGCGGTAATGTTCGCGGCTGCTTTCGGCAACAACTTGATCGCCTTGCCAGAAGAATTCGGTGGTCTTTCCATCGACGGTTTTGGCGATGCGGCGGCCGAAGGCGTCGTAGCGATAATTCGCACAACTTCCATTCGGCAAAGTGACGGTAATCAACCGGTGCTGGCAGTCGTAGCGATATTCGGTGACGAGTTTTTGCGCCGTGCCACGCCGTTCGCGGATGAGGTTGCCGAAGGCGTCGTAGTCGTAGTGGCGGTCGCCCTGCATCAGCAGACGATTGCCTTTTACGCGGGCCAGACCGGGACGGTCTTGCATCAGCAGGTTGCCCGCCGGGTCGTGGGCGAAGCTTTCCGGTGGGTTGTCGCGGGTGTGACGAACGCGGGTCAGGCGGTTCAGTGCGTCGTAAACATAGCTGCGCTGGCCATGTCGGGTGTCCGCGATGCTGTCGAGATTGCCGTTGGCGCTGTAGGCATAATCGCGGCGATACAGCGGTTGGCGTTGTTGACTGACGGCGTGAGCCTTCAGGCGTCCTTGATCGTCGTAGGCATATTCGCTAAGCAGCAGGCCTTGTTGGCGCTGTTGCTCACGGCCGAATCGGAACTGATGGGTGGTGAGTTGCGCGCCATTGAGGTCGATGGCCGTCAGTGCGCCGCCCTTGGCATGGTGGTAATCGAGTTTGCTGTTGTCCGGCAGGCGCAGGCGTTTGAGTTGGCCGCAGGCGTCGTAGCTGTAGTGCAAGGTGCCCCAGCCTTGGTGTTCGGTGATGAGGCGGTCTTGCTTGTCGTAGGAAAATTCCAGTGGATGGTCGTGACCATCATCAACGCTGACCAGGCGCCCGAGGCTGTCATAGCGGTATTCAACCTTGATGCCGTCGGGCAGCGTCTTGACCAGCAAGCGCCCGGCCGAGTCCCGCTGGTAACCGGTGATGAGTGTCGAACCGTCATCGCCGAACTCGGTTTTCTCCAGCAGTTGCCCATTGAGGTCGTAGGCGTACGCCGTGCGTTGCCCGTCGAATCCGGTTTCCTGTCGGATCAATCCATTGGGCGTGTAGTCCAGCTGATATTTTTCGCCGGATTCGTTTTCGATCTCGGTCAGAAGCAGCTGCGCATTGTCGTAGCGATACTTCAGTTGAGTGCCGTCGGGGTTGATGCGGCGGCTGACCAGATGCAGGTCGTCGGCATATTCGTAGCGAGTGACGCGACCGACTTCGTCCTGCTCGGCGGTGATCTGGCTGTAGGCGTTGTAGCTAAAAACGCGGGTGGCGCCTGTAGGTAAAGTCGTCTGAATCAGTCGGCCAATGTCATCCCATTGATACCGCGTAACAGCGCCATGTTCGTCCTGACTGGTAATCCGCCGCCCCAACACGTCGTAGGAGAACTGCCGTTGGCCGCCGTCCGGCAAGGTCTCTCCGACCAGTTGCCCCAAGCCGTTCCAGACGAACATGTGCCGACTGGTGTCCGGGTAGCGGATGGTCAGTAACTGCCCTTGAGCGCCGTAGTAGTAGTGGGTGACTTGTCCATCCGGGTCGACAGCCTCGGTGACGTCGCCCTGGGCATTACGCCGATAGGTCCACACCGCTTCGCCGCGATACCGCGCATGCAGGAAACCGTTGCGATACTCGTAGGCCGTTGGCTCGTCTTCCGGCGGAATCAGCGCCACGAGGCGTCCGACTTCGTCGTAACGATATTCCGTGACCGCCCCAAGCGGATCCTGCTCGGCAATCAGGCGGCCGCTGTCGTCGTAGGACTTGAGATGTTCACCGCCGTCCAGTTCAACCTTGCGCACCAATCGCGCCCGGTCGTCGTGGACGTAAACCTCTTCGCTGCCGTCGATGTTTTTAACGGTGACGCTGCCTTCGTCATCCCAGACGTAACGCGTGTCCATCTGCGAAAACGACGCCCAATGTCGGACGCATCGCGCAGCCTTGCCGGACCTTTCCCACTCCCAAAAGAAACTCGCCCCACCGGTCAATTGCCGCTGGAGGATCACGTGTTGATCGTCGTAGTCGTAACGCTCGCTTTCGCCGGCAGCGTTGATGGCGGCAATCAGTTGATCACGCTCGTCGTAGTCGTAACTGACCAGCGTTTGTTCGGTGTGCCAGGCGTCATCAAGGGTCTGGGCGGGGCGAAAAACCTGGTAATCGACAGCAATCAAATGGCTGCGGGCATAGCGCAACAGCAGGGCGCGACCGGCGCTGTTGTCGAGGCGTTTGATCCGGTCCTGGCGGTCGCGGGTAATGCGTAGACGGTTGTCGTATCCGTCGCTGATCGCTGTCAGAAAACCGTTATGAAAGTGGTAGAAACGGGTTTCTTCGCCGCCCTGGGCGAGGATCAGTTCGTCAGGTTCTTCGCCGAGGTAAATCGCCGCACGCGACAGGCTGTTATGAATCGCCGGGCGTTCGGTGTTCGGTAGCGGGAACGTGGTGCGGCGGTTTTCGTGGTCGATCCAGACGACGTTTTCGCCGTCGATTTCCAGGCGATGCGCGAGGGTGTGACTCCAGCCGAAACCAAGACCGCTGTCGATTTCGGCGGCGCTGGTGCGGTAGAGACGGGTGAAGTTGAACGGCAGAATTCCGTCGAGCGTGCCGTCGGTGAGCGTCAACAGTTCTTCGCCGGTAACCATCGACACCGGGCAGCCATTCTTGCAAGTCGACGGCGCGCAAGTGGCAGCTTCACCGTTGGGGTTTTTCGCCTGGTCGGGGGCGTCGTCGTGGTGTTCGTCTTTCTTCAACGAAGTGTTGCGACGTGCGCCCCAGTTCAACTGCATCCGGCCTTTTTTCATGCCGGCGGCGATACCTCGGACGGCGACTTTTTTGTAGCGATCGACGTAGCTGATGAAGGTGTCGATGATCGAAAAGATCGCCTTCACCAGACGCAGAACCGCACTGAGTAGCTGCGCGGCCCGGTCCGCCAGACGCATCGTCAGATAAGCAATACCGGCGCCCGCCCCGGCGAACGTAAGAACGATGCCGATCAGGATGTCGATCAACAGCTGCACCACGACCATCGAGACGGCTTCGGCGGTTTTGCCGGCGATTTCGCCCGGTGGCAGCATGTCCAGCCAGAGACTGGCGGAGCGCACCAGCAGGCATAGCGCCGCTTCGTCACTTGCCAACAACTGGGCTTTTTCCATGACGTCCGGTGCAGTTTTCGCAAGCTTCTCCAGCTCCGCGGCACTCTCACCCAACTGCGTTGTGAACTTGGCCGGGTCCTTGAGAATGTCCGAAAGCAGGCTGATGCCGTCCCACACGCCCTCGATCGCGGCCCAACTTCCCGCGAGCAATCCATTGCCTACAGCAGCCGAAGACGATTCCGACCACTTTGGTTTAAACGTCTTCCACTCATCACGCAGCCAGCCTTCAAGCTGCGTCGTCAAACCGTCATAGGAAGAGAAAAGATCATCGACTTGCTGCGGCGTGACCTCACTGTGAACATGAATGCGGTAAAACTTGCCCTCGACTCCTCTGAACGTCCCTTTGCCATGTTCATCAAGCGTGATCGGCGTCACCTCCCCGCTCTCAGACGCAATCACATCGACCTGAATATTCCCCACGGGGATGTCATAAACCGATTCAATTTTGCTCTCGATCTCCAGCGCCCCACCCTTCGGACACTGCACGACAGTAGAAGAAAAATCGTCATCGCCACTGCTCACAATGGTGCTGGAATGACCGAACCGAACGATCCGTTCCATCCCCATCAACGAAGGCAAATCAGCGGCATGACTTCCCTTGTCCGCCGCCCGGCTCAACCAGTGCTTCAGCTGTTCACGGTAGAGGGAAAGGGTGTTCGGGAAACTGTCGAGCTCCTGCTCGATGCGCACAATCTGGTCCATCAGTTCAGCTCCGCCATCAGGTAATCCACCAAGGCCTGTTTCGATGCTTGGGGCAGGTTCTGCGCTTCAAGAAAACTCGCGACCTTGCGTCGCAATACGCTGTCGGAAAAAGCCTCGAACAGGTCCGGAAGGTCTTCGCTCAGCCACTTCAACAGGTTGTTGATTCGGGTAATGGAAGACTGCGCGGCGAGCTCTTCGAGCAATGCCTCGGGGACGTTCCACCACGGAAAAACCTGGGAGCTTTTCAGCGCACGACCGCCGATTTCCAGCGCTCGGCCATTGATCAGGCAACGCCCGATGACCGGCAGCAGCTTCGCGGTATCGACAGCGGTGGATTGCAACATTGGAAGCAGATAGCGCCCGTCCCAGAAACGGAAAAACACCTTGTCGTTATTGGGCAGCAGGGCTTGTGTGAGGCTTCGCAAGTGATCGACCACGGCGTCCAGGCTGGCCGACGAAATAGCCAACCATCCCCAGTCACAAGATTCAGTGGCGGCGACCCATTCCAGAAACCCACCGTCAACGGCGACGATTCCCACAAAAGGCATCACCGCTTCCCACTCGGCGTAGGCGGTGTCGGCCCAAATCGGGTTCGGTACTTGAGCGGTGAGCGAGCGCTGCCAAGCTTTGAACGGCTCCGCCGCGCTGGCATTGCTGAAGATTGCGAACAGTCGTTCCGAGGGTTGCAGCGGCTGCTGTTCCAACCAGGCGCGAGGGGAAAAGTGATCAGGCTGCACAGACACCATCCTTGCAACGCTCACACTCTTCACAGAACGGCGCATCACCTTTCAGGCTCAGAATCTGCGCCGCACTGAGCAACGCCGCCGGGGCTGCGGCAAGCTTCAAAGGCACATCCGCCGAAATCGCCACGGCTGACATGGCCGCCATTGGCGCGCCACCGACCATAATCGGCACGCTACTGAAAATCCCGGCCGGCCCGATATTGATCCACTGCCCGCCCGCCTGAATGGTTGCGCTGGCACCGCCGTCGATCACTACTTGCTGGCCGGCGCTGACATGGAATTGCTGACTGGCGTTGAGCGCCTGATTGGTCACGCGGATGTGCCGGTCGCCGGTCACCAGCAGGTGATCGTCTTGCCTGATTTCGGTCTGGCGCTGGCGCTGGCCATGGGTGATGCGTTGTTCGTCTGCCTTCATCTCGTGCCGGGCGATGCCGGAGACTACGATGCTGCGGGCGTTATCGACCTGAACCTGTTGATCATTCAGCACGTGCTGGGTCCAGTTTCGCTGGGCGCGCAGGTAAATTTCCTCGGCGCCTTTGCGATCCTCGATGCGCAATTCGTTGTAGCCACCGCCGCCGGGACTGCTCTGGCTGCGGAAAATGCTGCGGGTCTTGTCGGCGGGCAGGTCCAGCGGAACGGGCGTCGCGGCGTTCGGCAGGCAGCCCATCACCAGCGGTTTGTCAGCATCGGCATCGATGAAACCCACCAGCACTTCCATGCCGACTCGCGGAATCAATACGCTGCCGTAACGGTCGTGTGCCCAACCGGTGGCGACTCGCAACCAGCAACTGGAGTGCTCGTTAAGTTGGCCGTCACGGTCCCAGGCGAGCTGGACTTTGACCCGGCCAAATTCATCGCAGTGGATTTCGCTGTCGCTCGGCCCGGTGACCACGGCGGCTTGGTAGCCGAGCATGCGCGGCTTGTCAGGTCCCAGTGGTGGTCGGAACGAAACGTCCCACGGCGTTGCGAGAAAGGTATTTCGATAACCCTGGAATTCACCGTCGTCGGTGGCGGACTCTTCCAGCACTTGCGGCTGACGACCATGGTGTTCGATTTCAGTGATCAGCCACAGGTCATTCCAGACGTGGCGCGGATGCTCGGCCAGTTGCAGGAAATGTCCGCTGGCCAGTGTCGATTGATCGCTGCGACCTTCAGCCTGGCGGTAATCCGCGCCATGACGTTCCAAGGCTCGCTGGGTCAGTTGCTTGCCGGACTCACGGTCGCTGAATTGACCGGGAAAGTGGTAGTCCTCCAGCACCGGGCGCTGTTCGCTATCGACGCGGCTTTCGAGTGGCAGGCGAGGTTTGCGGAAGTCGTAGTCCCGGCGAGCCACGGCTGTCGTCCGGGTCTCCAGACGCACGTTGAAACGCTTGATCGCCGGGGCGGTGGCGGCCATGCCGCTGCCAGGCAGATACAGCGTGGGCTCGGGCAGACGCGGGAAAACCGTCTGATCGTCGCCGAACACCAGTAGATGGCCGTCGGGGCTGTGCTGGAAATGGAAGTGAATGCCGATCTCGGCGCACAGGCGCTGGATAAACGCCAGATCGCTTTCCGCGTATTGCACGCAGTACTCACGTTCGGGGTAGTCGCTGCCGAGTTGAAATTCAAAGGCATCGCGCTGGATCCCGTGATCCTTGAGGACTTGCGCAATGATCGCCGGCACGCTCTGGTGCTGGAAGATTCTTTGATTGATGCGCTGGCCGAGGTAGGTCAGACGCGGGACAAGGCTGACTTGATAGCGTGTCAGACGTTTACCGGAATCTCCTTGGCCGACACGAAAAATCTGACCGTGAATGCCGGAACCCTCCCCGTCAAAACTCAGAAATGCCTGACTATGCAGGAGGCTCTCAAGGTCGAGGTCCGGCTGTTCGCTGACCAGTTCCAGGTCGAAACGAAAGGGTTGGCTGATGGCTTCCTTGCCCGTGAACTCAAGCACCTTGAGCTCATTCTGGACACCGTCGAGGGTCAACGTGAAACGCGGTTGATTGGCTGGCGCGAACATCCGATGTGTCTCTGCAGAATGAAGGCGGGCGATTCTGCATGAGCAATACGGAGGGTTGAGTGGAGGTCAGGAAAATCAGATTTACCCTACTTTTTTAGGGATTTTTCCTTCAAGAATCAGTGCATTTGGCTACAGACATTTCCCTTTGGAAGAAGTGTGTTGCAGCTGAAGACGCCTTCGCGGGCAAGCCTCGCTCCTACAGGTTTGCGCGAACTGAACCCTGTAGGAGCGAGGCTTGCCCGCGAAGGCGGCTCCGATAACACCCATTTCTTTCCCGCAAGCAAAAAAACGGCCCGCCTCCAACAGGAGACGGGCCGTTTTTATGTCAGCGAAAGATCAGAGCCTCAGCCCCTCCCCATCACTTATTCAAGCGGAAATCCGCTTCGGCTGCAGCAAAGCGCATCAGCATGCCTTTGGTCGGCGCGCCCAGCTTGCTGACGATGTAGATCGCCAGGCTGGCAAAGATGAAGCCCGGGATAATTTCGTACAGACCCAGCAGTTCGAAATGTTTCCAGACGATCACAGTGATTGCACCGACCAGGATGCCGGCCAATGCGCCGTTGCGGGTCATGTCTTTCCAGATTACCGAGATCAGCACAACCGGACCGAACGCGGCACCGAAACCGGCCCAGGCGTAGCTGACCAGACCCAACACGCGGTTGTTCGGGTTAGCGGCCAATGCGATCGCGATCAGGGCCACCAGCAACACCATGGCGCGGCCGACCCAGACCAGTTCAACCTGAGAAGCGGATTTGCGCAGGAAGGTTTTGTAGAAGTCTTCGGTCAGGGCGCTGGAGCACACCAGCAACTGGCAGCTCAGGGTGCTCATCACCGCCGCCAGAATGGCCGACAGCAACACACCGGCAATCCACGGGTTGAAGAGGATTTTCGCCAGTTCGATAAACACGCGCTCATGGTTTTCGGTCACAGGACCGGCCACTTCAGGGTGCGCCGAGAAGTAAGCGATACCGAAGAAACCAACAGCGACGGTGCCGCCCAGGCACAGGATCATCCAGGTCATGGAGATGCGGCGAGCGTTAGCGATCGACTTGACCGAATCCGCCGCCATGAAACGCGCCAGGATGTGCGGTTGGCCGAAGTAACCCAGGCCCCAGCCCATCAGCGAGATGATGCCGATGAAAGTGGTGTTTTTCAGCATGTCGAAGTTGCTTGGGTCTTGCGCTTCGATGGCCAGGAACGTGGTGTCGACGCCGCCGGTGGCCAGCAACACGATGATCGGCGTCAGCAGCAGGGCGAAGATCATCAGGGTGGCTTGTACGGTATCGGTCCAGCTCACTGCCAGGAAACCGCCAACGAAGGTGTAGGCAATCGTCGCCGCAGCACCGGCCCACAGCGCAGTCTCGTAGGACATGCCGAAGGTGCTTTCGAACAGACGAGCGCCGGCCACGATGCCGGAGGCACAGTAAATAGTGAAGAACACCAGGATCACGATGGCAGAGATGATCCGCAGCAGACCGCTTTTGTCTTCGAAACGGCTGGAGAAGTAATCCGGCAGGGTCAACGCATCGCCGTTGTGCTCGGTCTGCACGCGCAGACGGCCGGCGACGAACAGCCAGTTCAGATAAGCACCGACGATCAGGCCGATGGCGATCCAGCTTTCAGACAAACCGGACATGTAGATGGCGCCCGGCAGGCCCATCAACAACCAGCCGCTCATGTCGGAGGCGCCGGCGGACAATGCCGTCACCACGCTGCCGAGGCTGCGACCGCCCAGAATGTAGTCAGAAAGGTTGTTGGTGGAGCGATAGGCCATGAAGCCGATCAGCACCATTGCTGCGATGTAGATCACGAACGTGATCAGTGTTGGATTACTTACGCTCATTCGAGTGGTGCCCTGGCTTTGTTTTTATGTAGCGGCGAAGTGTGAAACGCCGACAAACGACAACGTTTGTTGAAACGATTTCCAGCCCCGCGCATTTATGACTGATGTTTCCCCAGGAAAGCCATCAGCCGGTGCACCTGTCTTTTTTGACCGGTTGCACCTTGGGCGCGAATCCTATTCAACAACGCAAATGAGGTGCAACCTGTTTCTTGAGAATTAGTTGCACCTAGTCCGATTTTCATGAAAAAGCCCTGTTTTTGCTCCCTTTTAGGGCAGTCAGGCTCGTTTGCTAGAAGTAAAAGCACCAAGCAGGAGCGGTACGTTCGTACCGGAATTTAATTCCTGACGAGCCGCTTATTATTCCGACAAAAAAAGGGTTGCACCCGGTTGCACCTCGACCAGCGCACAGCTAATCTTGCCGCCAGCTGATGCCACGCGGTCGTGGCAAACATGAGGATAAAAATATGGCTACCACCACCCTTGGGGTCAAACTTGATGACCCAACCCGCGAGCGCCTCAAGGCCGCCGCGACCTCGATTGATCGCACGCCGCACTGGCTGATCAAGCAGGCAATTTTCAATTACCTGGAAAAACTCGAGGGTGGTGCAACCCTGACCGAGCTGAGTGGCTTGACCGGCAAAGACGCCGATGACGCTGGCGAAGTGCATGCCGATCACGCCCACCAGTGCTTCCTCGAATTCGCCGAAAGCATCCTGCCGCAATCGGTCCTGCGCGCTTCGATCACCTCTGCATACCGTCGCCCGGAACCGGAAGTGGTGCCGATGCTGATGGAACAGGCACGCCTGCCTGCGGCGATGGCCGAAGCCACCAACAAGCTCGCTTCCTCGATCGCCGACAAATTGCGCAATCAGAAAAGCGCCGGTGGCCGTGCCGGGATTGTTCAGGGCCTGTTGCAGGAATTTTCCCTGTCGTCCCAGGAAGGCGTAGCACTGATGTGCCTCGCCGAAGCGCTGTTGCGCATCCCGGACAAAGGCACCCGTGACGCCCTGATCCGCGACAAAATCAGCACCGGCAACTGGCATCCGCACTTGGGCAACAGTCCGTCGCTGTTCGTCAACGCCGCCACTTGGGGCTTGTTGCTGACCGGCAAACTGGTCGCTACCCATAATGAAGCCGGCCTGACGTCGTCCTTGAGCCGCATCATCGGCAAGAGCGGCGAGCCGATGATCCGCAAGGGCGTCGACATGGCCATGCGCCTGATGGGCGAGCAGTTCGTCACCGGCGAAACCATCGCTGAAGCCCTGGCCAACGCGAGCAAGTTCGAATCCAAGGGCTTCCGCTATTCCTACGACATGCTGGGTGAAGCCGCACTCACCGAGCACGACGCCCAGAAGTACCTGGCCTCGTACGAACAAGCCATTCATTCGATCGGCAAAGCCTCCCACGGTCGTGGGATTTATGAAGGCCCGGGCATTTCCATCAAATTGTCGGCACTGCACCCGCGATACAGCCGCGCGCAGTACGAGCGTGTGATGGACGAGTTGTACCCGCGCCTGTTGTCGCTGACTTTGCTGGCCAAGCAATACGACATCGGCCTGAACATCGACGCCGAAGAAGCCGACCGCCTTGAGCTGTCGCTGGATCTGCTCGAGCGCCTGTGCTTCGAGCCGCAGCTGACTGGCTGGAACGGCATCGGTTTCGTGATCCAGGCCTATCAAAAGCGTTGCCCGTATGTGATCGACTACGTGATCGACCTGGCTCGTCGCAGCCGTCATCGCCTGATGATCCGCCTGGTGAAAGGCGCGTACTGGGACAGCGAAATCAAGCGCGCCCAGGTCGAAGGCCTGGAAGGCTATCCGGTCTACACCCGCAAGGTGTACACCGACGTTTCCTACATCGCTTGCGCACGCAAATTGCTGTCGGTGCCGGAAGTCATCTACCCGCAATTCGCAACGCACAACGCCCACACCCTGTCGGCCATTTACCACATCGCCGGTCAGAACTATTACCCCGGCCAGTACGAGTTCCAGTGCCTGCACGGCATGGGTGAACCGCTGTACGAACAGGTTGTAGGCAAAGTTTCCGATGGCAAGTTGAACCGTCCGTGCCGTGTGTACGCACCGGTCGGGACGCACGAAACACTGTTGGCGTACCTGGTGCGTCGTCTGCTGGAAAACGGGGCGAACACTTCGTTCGTCAACCAGATCGCCGATCAGTCCATCTCGATCCAGGCGTTGGTCGCCGATCCAGTGGCCAGCATTGAGCGCATGGCGACGACGGAAGGTGGTTTCGGCCTGCCGCACCCGCGTATCCCGCTGCCGCGTGACCTTTATGGTGCCGAGCGCGCCAACTCCAGCGGCATCGACATGGCCAACGAACATCGTCTGGCGTCGCTGTCCTGCGCATTGTTGGCCACCGCACACAACAACTGGAAAGCCGCGCCGATGCTCGGTTGCGCCTCCAGCACTGAAACTCCTGCGCCGGTGCTGAACCCGTCGGATCTGCGTGACGTAGTCGGTCATGTACAGGAAGCAACCGTCGAAGACGTCGACAACGCCATCCAGTGCGCCCTGAATGCCGGGCCGATCTGGCAGGCCACCCCGCCCGCCGAACGCGCCGCGATCCTGGAACGTGCCGCCGATTTGATGGAAGGCGAGATCCAGCCACTGATGGGCCTTTTGGCTCGCGAAGCCGGCAAGACCTTCGCCAACGCCATCGCCGAAGTCCGTGAAGCCGTGGATTTCCTGCGTTATTACGCGGTGCAGGCACGCAACGATTTCACCAACGACGCCCACCGCCCATTGGGCCCGGTAGTTTGCATCAGCCCATGGAACTTCCCGCTGGCAATCTTCAGTGGTCAAGTCGCCGCTGCACTGGCTGCCGGTAACCCGGTACTGGCCAAACCTGCGGAACAAACCCCGCTGGTGGCGGCTCAAGCCGTGCGTTTGCTGCTCGAAGCCGGGATCCCGGAAGGCGTGCTGCAACTGCTGCCGGGCCGTGGCGAAACCGTTGGCGCTCGCCTGGTCGGTGACGATCGGGTTAAAGGCGTGATGTTCACCGGTTCGACTGAAGTCGCTCGCTTGCTGCAACGTAACGTCGCGGGTCGTCTTGATGCACAAGGTCGTCCGATTCCGCTGATCGCTGAAACCGGCGGCCAGAACGCGATGATCGTCGATTCTTCGGCACTGACCGAACAGGTTGTGATCGACGTGGTTTCATCCGCGTTCGACAGCGCTGGTCAGCGTTGCTCGGCACTGCGCGTGCTGTGCTTGCAGGAAGATTCCGCCGACCGTGTCATCGAAATGCTCAAGGGCGCCATGGCTGAATGCCGTCTCGGCAACCCTGAGCGCCTGTCCGTGGACATCGGCCCGGTGATCGACGCCGAAGCCAAGGCTGGCATCGAGAAACACATCCAGGCCATGCGCGACAAAGGTCGCAACGTGTACCAAGTGGCCATCGCCGACGGCGAAGAAGTCAAACGCGGCACCTTCGTGATGCCAACCCTGATCGAACTGGAAAGCTTCGACGAACTGCAACGGGAAATCTTCGGCCCGGTGCTGCACGTGGTTCGCTACAAACGCAAAGACATCGATCAACTGATCGGCCAGATCAACGCTTCCGGCTACGGCCTGACCCTGGGCGTGCACACCCGCATCGACGAGACCATCGCCAAGGTGATCGACAACGTCAATGCCGGTAACGTCTACGTGAACCGCAACATCGTTGGCGCCGTGGTTGGCGTGCAGCCGTTTGGTGGCGAAGGTCTGTCGGGCACCGGTCCGAAAGCCGGTGGTCCGCTGTACTTGTACCGTCTGCTGTCGACACGTCCTACGGATGCGATCGAACAATCCTTCGCTCGCGGTGATGCCATCGCTGCGCCGGACGTGCGTTTGCGCGATGCCATGAGCAAGTCGCTGACTGCCCTGAAAACCTGGGCCGACAGCAACCAGTTCGCCGACCTGAGCACCCTGTGCGTGCAGTTCGCCGCGCAATCGCAAAGCGGGATCACCCGCGTACTGGCCGGCCCGACCGGCGAGCGCAACAGCTACGCGATCCTGCCGCGTGAACACGTGTTGTGCCTGGCAGAAGTCGAAGGCGACCTGCTGACGCAACTGGCGGCGGTGTTGGCCGTCGGTGGTTCGGCGGTGTGGCCGGAAGCTGACGTGACCAAGGCATTGTTCGCACGTCTGCCGAAGGAGATTCAGGCGAAGATCAAGCTGGTTTCCGACTGGAACAAGGACGAAGTGGTGTTTGATGCGGTTCTGCATCATGGCCATTCCGATCAGCTGCGCGCGGTGTGCCAGCAAGTGGCCAAGCGTGCCGGGGCGATTGTCGGGGTTCACGGCTTGTCCCAGGGCGAGACCAACATTGCGCTGGAGCGTCTGGTGATTGAGCGGGCGTTGAGTGTTAACACGGCTGCGGCGGGTGGTAATGCGAGCTTGATGACTATCGGTTAAAACCGATCAACCGGGCACCTGCAATGGTGTCTGGCTTAGCAATAATCCCTGTGGGAGCGAGCTTGCTCGCGATCGCGGTGTGTCATCCAATACATTTGTCGGATGACACGCCGCGATCGCGAGCAAGCTCGCTCCCACATTTGTTTTGTGGCGCCTGCTAAGTCGTTGCGCTGCTCCACCATCACGCTCATCAATCATCCTGTTCAGCTTTTATTCCCACGCCTAGACTCGGTCCATTCCAAAAAAAGGTAGGCCGACATGTCCGAGACGTTGCTCAGTTCCCGCAATCTGGCTTTCGAGCTGTACGAAGTCCTCGATGCCGAGGGCCTGACCCAGCGTGAGCGGTTCGCCGAGCACAATCGCGAGACGTTCGACGCCGCCATCGGCACCGCCCGCAGCATCGCCGAGAAGTTCTTCGCGCCGCACAACCGCAAGAACGACGAGAACGAGCCGCGCTATGAGAACGGTCAGGCGATTCTGATTCCTGAAGTGAAACCGGCGGTGGATGCGTTCCTCGAAGCCGGTTTCCTCAACGCCGCGCGCAGTTTCGACGCCGGCGGCATGCAACTTCCTACATTGTTGTCCCAGGCCTGTTTTGCGCATTTCCAGTCAGCCAACGCGGCGTCGACCTCGTATCCGTTCCTGACCATGGGCGCGGCGAACCTGATCGAGAGCTTCGGCACCGAAGAGCAAAAACAACGCTTCCTGCAACCGATGATCGACGGGCGTTTCTTCGGCACCATGGCGCTGACCGAGCCTCACGCCGGGTCGTCGCTGTCGGATATTCGTACACGCGCCGAGCCGGCGTCTGACGGCACCTATCGACTCAAGGGCAACAAGATCTTCATCTCCGGTGGCGATCACCCACTGTCGGAAAACATCGTGCACATGGTGCTGGCCAAGTTGCCGGACGCACCGGCCGGCGTGAAGGGCATTTCGCTGTTTATCGTGCCCAAGTTTCTGGTCAACGATGACGGCAACCTCGGCCAGCGCAACGACGTGTTGCTGGCCGGTTTGTTCCACAAGATGGGCTGGCGCGGCACCACCTCCACCGCGTTGAACTTCGGCGATAACGGCGAATGTGTCGGCTATCTGGTGGGCAAGCCGCACTACGGCTTGAGCTACATGTTCCAGATGATGAACGAGGCGCGGATCGGCGTCGGCATGGGCGCGGTGATGCTTGGCTACGCCGGGTATCTGTACTCGCTGGAATATGCCCGCGAACGTCCACAAGGCCGCGTGCCGGACAGCAAGGATCCGAACACCGCTCCGGTGGCGATCATTCAACACGCCGACGTCAAGCGCATGCTGCTGACGCAAAAAGCCTACGTCGAAGGTTCGTTCGATCTGGGGCTCTACGCGGCGCGGCTGTTCGATGACACCACGACTCTGGAAACAGAAGAGGCGCGCAAGCAGGCCCATGAGTTGCTGGATTTGCTCACGCCAATCGTCAAATCCTGGCCATCGGAGTTCTGCCTGAAGGCCAACGAACTGGCGATTCAGATTCTCGGCGGCCACGGTTACACCCGCGAGTATCCGGTGGAGCAGTATTACCGCGACAACCGTTTGAACCCGATCCATGAAGGCACCCACGGCATTCAGTCGCTGGACTTGCTCGGGCGTAAATTGGCGCAGAACGGCGGCGCCGGGCTCAAGCAATTGATTCGGCTGATCGCCAACACCGCCGAACGCGCCCAGGCCTACGATTCACTGACTGCACTGCGTGAGCCGTTGGAAAAACTGGTGGCGCGTCTGCAAACCGTCACCATCGGCCTGCTGACCGATCTGGGCCAGGGCAAGGTCAACAGCAGCCTCGCGAACTCGGCGCTGTACCTGAAAGTGTTCGGGCACACGGTGATTGGCTGGCGCTGGCTGGAACAGGCGATTCGCGCTGAAGAAGGGTTGGCGAAAGGGAATGCGGCGGATGTGAGCTTCTATAAAGGCAAGCTACAGGCCGCGCGGTATTTCCTGACGTGGGAGGTGCCGGGTTGCCACCATGAGCTGGCGATTCTGGAGGCGCGGGATGATGTGTGCCTGACCATGCAAGATGAGTGGTTTTGATCGATCGTAGATTGACGTAACGGCCACAAAAAGATCGCAGCCTCGTTTCACTCGACAGCTCCTACAAGGGATCCGCGTAAACCTGTAGGAGCTGTCGAGTGAAACGAGGCTGCGATCTTTTGATCTTGATCTTTTAACTCAACTTGAACCCACCCATCTGCCGCGCCAAATCATCCGCCAATCGCTGCAACGTCTGGCAATCCTCACGACAAGCCCTGACTTCCCCCGCCGTCGCCCGCGCCAAATCGGAAATCCCCTGCACGTTGCGGTTGATCTCTTCAGTCACCGCCGACTGCTCTTCCGTCGCGGTCGCCACTTGATGGTTCATGTCACTGATGCGCTCGATCTGTCCGGTAATCGCGGTCAACGACGTCCCGGTGCGCTGGCTCGACTCAACCCCAGTACCCGTCGCCGCCTGCCCCGAATGCATCGACGACACGGCATTTTCCGCGCCTTGCTTGAGGCTGCCGATCATTTGCTGAATCTCGTCGGTAGAAGACTGGGTCCGTCGCGCCAGCGTCCGCACTTCATCCGCAACCACCGCAAACCCGCGCCCCATGTCACCGGCGCGCGCCGCTTCAATCGCGGCGTTCAGCGCCAACAGGTTGGTCTGCTCGGAAATCCCGCGAATCACTGCCAGCACCTGGTCGATCGACGCCACTTGATGCGCCAACTCCCCCACCGCCGTGGCGGCGACGCCGATTTCGTCGGACATGCTTTCTATATGGCGGATCGAACCACCGACCACTTCCCGGGCCTGTAGCGCTTCATCGCGAGCGGTTTGCGAAGCGACCGCTGCGTTGCCAGCGTTCTGGGCGATTTCCTGTACGGTCAGGCCCATCTCGTGAACGGCGGTGGCGACCATGTCGGTCATTTCCTGCTGACGCCCGGAACGCTCGGCGGTGTTATCGACCACCTTCGCCACCTGGCCGACCGCAGTGCGCAGACGCTCGCTGGTGGTCAGCACTTCGCCGATCATGTCGCGCTGACTTTCGAGGAATCGATTGAAGCCCCGCGCCAGGTCGCCCAACTCATCGGCGCGGCTGGAATCTAACCGGTGGGTCAAATCTCCACCACCGCTACCGATAGCTACCAGCGCCGCTGTTACCTGACGGATCGGTCGAACCATCCCACGAGCCAGCAACACCACCAGCATCAGGCACACCAGTGCCACCGCGAGGCCGATCGCGCTGCTCATCCACATGGCGCGACGCGCCTCGGCGTAGATCTGCGACTGTGGCACTTCGGCCACCAGGGTCCAACCGAGATCGCGCAGTGGCAGGCTTAGCGCCAGATAATCTTCGCCCTCGCGAACAAAGCTGCTGTTGGTGGCAGCTTTTTGACCCATGACCGCTTGCGCCGCCGGAGCACCGATCTGCTCGGCCAGGGTGCGTTTACCGCTGAATTGCGCCTCGGGGTGAACCTGGATCAAACCGTCGGAACGCACGAGGTAGACCTTGCCGCGCTCACCGAAGTTGAAGTTGTGGATCAGCTCCGACAGCTCTTTCATGCTCAGCCCAAGCCCGGCAACGCCCACGACTTTGCCGGCCTGCTCGACCTTGAGGTCGATGAACAGCGCCAATTCTCCGGTCGCGGTGTCATTGTCGATATTGAGGGTGCGCGGCTGGTTGCTGTCGAGAAAGGAATAGAACCAGGCGTCCTTGGGGTTGGAGCGGCTGAGGGTCCGGTCCAGGCCTTTTTCGGTGAGGTAGTGGTTGGAAGCGGTGCCGACGATCAGCGCGGTAAAGGCTTTGTGCTCGGCGCGGATGCCTTCCAGATACTTCACGAACGTGTCGGTCTGGGCACTGTTTTCACCCCCGGCCAACCAGTCGCGCACCATGCTGTTGCTGGCGATGTCCTTGGCGGCAGTGAGGGGCTGGACGAGGATGCGCTCGATGTCGTTGCGCATCGCTTCGATGCTCGACGGCAGCGCCTGTTCGACCAGATAACTCTGGGCAAGGCGGTTGACCACCAGGGTATAAACGCCAACCACGATCAGAATACTGATCAGCAGGGCGGTGCCCATACTCAGGATCAACTGCCATTGAATACTGCGTCGCCAGAACTGCATGGAACACCCCCAAAGAATAAGTGGCTGAAACACTGCAACAGCCGTGCCGATTGTATACAACGCAGTCGACAAATTTATTCTTTGGTTGTGCTCAAAGCCGATCAGGCCTGATTGATCGTCTTGGCGATCACTTCAACCGTGGCGCTGACTTGCTCTTGGTAACGGTCGAGTTCCTGCTGGTGCTGCTTTTTCATTTCGATCTGCTGGGAGCACAGATTCATCGCTGCCAGTACCAACAAGCGGTCACCGATCAGTGTCGGGTATTTCTTTTTGGTGTCGGCCAGGGCCGCCTTCAACATCATGGCGGCGTCCAGCAGGGTCTGCTCTTCCCCGGCCGGCGCCTTGATCGAATAGTCCTCCCCCAGGATCGAGACGACTTTTACCCCTGCGGCGCCCTGATTCATGCGCTGACAGGGCCGGCGCTGACGCGCTCAACCAAGGCCTGGATACGTGCGGCGGTGGCGCCTTGTTTCTCTTCCTGTTCCATCAGGCTCAGTTGCAGGCTTTCGTTTTCATCCTTGGCCTGGGCCAGTTCGGCGCTCAGGGTCTGGTTGGTGCCGAGCAGGCTCTGGTTCTGTTGCACCAGGTCGCTGACCAGTTGTTCCAATTGACTCAGGGATGCTTCCAACATTTTGATTTTCCAGGCTTTTTCAAAGGGCGCGTACGATAAAGAAAAGTCACCACGGATGCCAGGGTTATTGGGGCGCAAAGCCTTGATTTTCCTGACGGGCGACCTTCCTCGCGAGTTTTAAAGACTGTGATTGGCAGATCTGGTTCCTGCACTTCGTCGCCGGAAAACGCCTGCGACAAATACGCGCAGGGGCTCAAGACTTTAGTCGTAGAACCGATAAGCCATGCATACAGCAGTCTCAGCCCCGCACGGATGCGCTTTTCCCGGTAAACACCATGTCCCTCCGTAATATGAATATCGCCCCGCGGGCGTTCCTCGGGTTTGCCCTGATTGGCGCTCTGATGCTGATCCTGGGGGTATTTTCCCTGAACCAGATGAGCAAGATTCGCGCAGCCGGTGAAGACATCGCCAACGCCAGCGTGCCGAGCATCAAGAGCCTCGACGAATTTACTCAGCTGACCCTGCGTCTGCGCGTGCTGTCCTACCGTTTGCTGATCAACCGCGAACCGGACGTGCAGCAAAAAACCATGGAGCTGTTCGACCAGCGCAACCAGCAAATCCGTGATGCTCAACGGGTCTATGAACCGTTGATCGACGGCCCGCAGGAACGCGCGGCGTATGACCAGTACGTGCAGTTGCTGGCGCAGTACCGTCAACTCGAAGACCGGATGAAGAGCCTCTCGCGCAACAATCAGGTGGATGAGCTGAGCAAAATGCTCAACACCGAACTGCTGACCAACTCTGAAGCGGTCAACAAGGCCCTCGCGAAATTGCTGGAGATCAATACCCAGCAGATTGCCGAGACCGATAAAGGGGCGAGCGATCAGTATTCGGCGTCCTTTAACCTGGTCATCACCCTGTTGGTCATCGCCACCGGCCTGACCCTGCTGTTCGCCTGGCTGCTGACTAACAGCATCACCAAGCCGATCGCCAACGCCTTGAGCGCTGCCGAAGAAATCGCCGAGGGCAACCTGACCCGCCCGATCACCGTCGATGGCGAAGATGAAGCAGGCCGTTTGCTGCTGGCCATGTCGAAGATGCAGGAAAAGCTGCGCGACACCCTGCAACGGATTTCCGGCTCGGCTACACAATTGGCGTCCGCCGCTGAAGAGTTGAACAGCGTCACCGACGAAAGCGCCCGGGGCCTGACCCAGCAGAACAACGAAATCGAACAAGCCGCCACTGCGGTCAACGAAATGACCAGCGCCGTGGAAGAAGTCGCGCGCAACGCGGTGAGCACCTCCGAAGCCTCGAAAAACGCCACCACCTCCGCCGGTGACGGCCGTGACCTGGTGCAGGAAACCGTCAGCGCCATCGAACGCATGAGCGCCGACGTGCAGAGCACCGCGACGCTGATCGGCGACCTGGCCAACGAATCCCGCGACATCGGCAAGGTGCTGGACGTGATTCGTGGTTTGGCGGATCAAACCAACTTGCTGGCCCTGAACGCAGCGATTGAAGCAGCCCGTGCTGGTGAAGCCGGGCGTGGTTTTGCGGTGGTGGCGGATGAGGTTCGTGCCCTGGCGCACCGTACCCAGCAATCGACCAGCGAAATCGAACGCATGATCGGCAGCATCCAGAGCGGCACCGAGCACGCCGTGGATTCGATGCGCAACAGCACCGAACGCGCGGAATCGACGCTGAACATCGCCCGTGGCGCGGGGATGTCGCTGGACACGATCAACAGTGCGATTGTCGAAATCAACGAACGCAACCTGGTCATCGCCAGCGCGGCGGAAGAGCAGGCGCAAGTGGCTCGCGAAGTGGACCGCAACCTGGTGAACATCCGCGATCTGTCGGTGCAATCGGCGACTGGCGCCAACCAGACCAGCGCGGCCAGCAGCGAACTGTCGCGCCTGGCGCTGGACCTGAACAATATGGTTGGGCGGTTTAGCCTGTAACCGAAGATCGCATCACTGCCGAAAAGATCGCAGCCTCGTTTCACTCGACAGCTCCTACAGGTTTACGCAGATCCTTTGTAGGAGCTGTCGAGTGAAACGAGGCTGCGATCTTTTGATCTGCAAAAGCTTTTTGACAGCATCACATTTCAACAGGTTAGAATCGCTGGCACGCAGACTGCATGGTCAGTTTGTGCCCGCCTTTCAGCTTTCTGGAGTATTGCCTTTGAATGCGACGACCATCAACAGCCTGTTCTTGATCGGCGCGTTGCTGGTGGGTGCGAGCATTCTGGTGAGTTCCCTTTCGTCCCGCCTCGGCATCCCGATTCTGGTGATTATCCTGGCCGTGGGCATGGCGGCTGGCGTTGACGGCGGCGGCATTATTTTCGATAACTACCCAACGGCCTATCTGGTGGGCAACCTCGCGTTGGCGGTGATCCTGCTCGACGGCGGTCTGCGCACGCGAGTCGCAAGTTTCCGCGTGGCGTTATGGCCCGCCTTGTCGCTGGCCACGGTCGGGGTGCTGATTACCACCGGGCTGACCGGTATGGCGGCAGCGTGGCTGTTCAACCTGAACATCATTCAGGGCTTGCTGATCGGCGCCATCGTCGGCTCCACCGATGCCGCGGCAGTGTTCTCGCTGTTGGGCGGCAAAGGCCTGAACGAGCGGGTGACCGCCAGCCTCGAAATCGAATCCGGCAGCAACGACCCGATGGCGGTGTTCCTCACCGTGACCCTGATCGACATGCTCGCCAGCGGCCAGACCGGTCTGCACTGGAGCCTGCTCGGGCATTTGGTGCGTGAATTCGGTATCGGTGGCGTCGTCGGCCTCGGCGGCGGCTGGGTCATGTTGCAACTGGTCAACCGCATTAACCTGGCCAACGGCCTCTATCCGATCCTGGTGATTGCCGGCGGCCTGCTGATCTTCGCCCTGACCAACGCCTTGCACGGCAGCGGTTTCCTCGCCGTTTACCTGTGTGGTCTGGTGATCGGCAACCGCCCGGTGCGCAGCCGTCACGGCATTCTGCACATGCTCGACGGCATGGCCTGGCTGGCGCAGATCGGCATGTTCCTCGTGCTGGGCTTGCTGGTCACGCCGCATGACTTGCTGCCCATCGCCCTGCCCGCCCTGGGTTTGGCGCTGTGGATGATTCTGTTTGCCCGGCCACTGTCGGTGATGGTCGGCCTGTTGCCGTTCAAAGCGTTCCACGGTCGCGAGAAAGCCTTTATTGCCTGGGTCGGCCTGCGCGGCGCGGTACCGATCATTCTGGCGGTGTTCCCGCTGATGGCCGGCCTGCCGCACGCCCAGCTCTATTTCAACCTCGCGTTCTTTATCGTGCTGGTGTCGCTGCTGGTGCAGGGCACAAGCTTGCCGTGGGTCGCCAAGCTGTTGAAAGTCACCGTTCCGCCGGAGCCCGCGCCGATCTCCCGTTCGGCCCTGGAGGTCCACGTCACCAGCGAGTGGGAACTGTTCGTTTATCGCCTCGGTGCCGAGAAATGGTGCATCGGCTCCCCGCTTCGCGAGCTGAAAATGCCCGAAGGCACCCGGATCGCGGCCCTGTTTCGTGGCCAGCAACTGCTCCATCCGTCGGGTAGTACGGTGCTTGAAGTCGACGATTTGCTCTGCGTGATCGGCCATGAACACAACCTGACGGCCCTCGGAAAACTCTTCAGCCAAGCGCCGCAACGGGGTCTCGATCTGCGTTTCTTCGGCGACTTCGTACTCGAAGGAGACGCCCAGCTGGCCGCGGTTGCGGCGCTGTACGGGTTGAAAGTCGAAGGCATCGATCCGGACATGTCCCTGGCCCGCTTCATTGCCCAGAAAGTGGGCGGTGCGCCAGTCGTGGGCGACCAGGTGGAGTGGAACAACACCATTTGGACGGTTGCGGTCATGGACGGGAACAAGATCGGCAAAGTCGGCGTCAGATTCCCCGAAGGAAGTCGCCCGGGTCCCGGCTTGTTCCTCTAAACTGCCATTCTTTTCACCTAGTTCCAGACCGGTATCTATGCCAACCCTGCGCTCTTTGTTCACCATTGCCCTGTTGGGCCTGAGTCTCTCCATTGGTACGTTGCAAGCCGGCGAACCGCCGTCCAGCGAAGCTGTGCAGGGAAGCCTGGACAGGATCGCCGACCGCAAACTGCCGGAAGCCGACCAGAAAGCCCTGCAATCGATTCTGCAGAACACGCTGACTCAGCTCACCAGCAAAAGCGATTACGATCAGAAACTGATCGATCTGAAGCAGCAACTGGCCACCGCGCCCAAGCAGAACATCGAGAATCAGCGTGAGCTGGCCCGGCTCAAGGCCACCAAGGTTGCGCCGATCGAGCAGCGCTACGCTAACTCGTCGATCCAGCAACTCGAGCAGATGCTGACCGAGCGCTCCACCCAGCAAGGCGAACTGCAAAAAGCCCTGGCCGAGGCCAACAGCCTGATCATCACCGCCCAGACCCGCCCGGAGCGCGCTCAGGCCGAGATCGCCACCAGCCAGACGCGCATCCAGCAGATCAACAACATCCTCAAGGCCGGCAAAGACAACGGCAAGACCTTGAGCATCGAGCAGCGTGACCAGCTCAACGCCGAACTCGCGGCACTGAATGCCCTGATTCCGCTGCGCCGCCAGGAACTGGCCGGTAACAGCCAGTTGCAAGACCTGGGCAACAGCCAGCACGACTTGCTATCGGAAAAAGTCGCGCGCCAGGATCAGGAAATCCAGGAACTGCAAACCCTGATCAACCAGAAGCGCCTGGCCCAGTCCCAAGAAACCGTGACCCAACAGTCCATCGAAGCGCAGAAGTCCGGCAGCAGCAGCTTGCTGGCCACTGAAAGCGCGATGAACCTGAAACTCTCCGACTACCTGCTCAAAAGCACCGACCGCCTCAACGAAGTCACCCAGCAGAACCTGCAAACCAAGCAGCAACTGGACAGCGTGACCCAGAGCGATTCAGCCCTGGACGAGCAAATCAACGTGCTCAAGGGCAGCCTGCTGCTGTCCAAGATTCTCTATAAACAGAAACAGGCCCTGCCGCGCCTCAAGCTCGACCGCGACCTGGCGGACCAGATTGCCGACATTCGCCTGTATCAGTTTGAAGTCAGCCAGCAGCGGGAACTGCTCAGCAACCCGGCCACTTACGTCGATAACCTGCTGGCGACCCAACCGCCAGAGCAAGTCACCCCGCAGTTGCGCAAAAACCTGCTGGAACTGGCCAACACCCGCGCCGACCTGCTGGAGCGACTGAACCGCGAATTGAGCGCGGTGCTCAACGAATCCATCACGCTGCAACTCAACCAGAAGCAATTGCTCAGCACCGCGCAAAGCCTGCGGGCGACCCTCGACGAGCAGATGTTCTGGATTCCGAGCAACAAGCCGCTGGACCCGGAGTGGATGCGCGGCGTGCCGGAACGCCTTCAACGTCAGGTCACCACGCTGCCCTGGACTTCGAGCCTGAGCGAGTTGAGCGACGGCCTGGTCCAGCGTCCGCTGCTGTTCCTGCCCCTGGTGTTGTTGATCGGTGCCCTGCTGTGGCGGCGCAAGAGTCTGTACGCCCGCCTGAACAAGGTTCACCAGGACATCGGCCACTTCAAGCGTGACAGCCAGTGGCACACGCCCCAGGCGATTCTGATCAATATTCTGCTGGCGATGCCGGTCTCTCTGGGTCTGGCCTTGTGTGGCCTGGCCTTGCAGATCGATGCACGCGGGCAGAACGCCAACATGGGCGCGGCCCTGATACAAATGGGCCAGGCCTGGCTGGTGTTCTACACCGCCTACCGAATCCTCGCGCCGGGTGGCGTGGCCGAACTGCATTTCCGTTGGGAAAAACCTCAGGTCGAGTTCCTGCAAGGTTGGGTTCGACGTCTCGGATTGGTGGTCATGGCGCTGGTTGCCGTGGTGGCGGTCGCTGAACTGCAACCGGCGGCACTGGCCGATGACGTGCTCGGCATGCCGGTGGTGCTGACCTGTTATGCCTTGATGGCCTGGTTGCTCAGTCGCCTGCTGATCAGCAGCCCGACTCACAAAAGCGCTTCGCTGTTCCGCAAGGCCGTGGGGGTCATGTTCACGGTCCTGCCCGTCGCGTTGTTCGTGGCGGTGTGCTTCGGCTACTACTACACCGCGCTGAAACTCAGCGACCGGTTGATCAACACCTTGTACCTGCTGATGTTCTGGCTGGTGATCGAAGCCACGTTCGTCCGTGGTCTCAGCGTCGCGGCCCGGCGCCTGGCCTATCAGCGCGCCCTGGCCAAACGCCAGGCGGCCAAAGAGGCCGGCGATGGGGAAGCGGTGATCGAAGAACCGACCCTGGACATCGAGAAGGTCAACGAACAGTCGTTGCGCCTGATCCGTCTGGCACTGCTCGGCGGTTTCATCGCGGCGCTGTACTGGGTCTGGTCGGACCTGATTTCGGTGTTCTCGTACCTCGACAACGTCACCCTCTACGAATACACCAGCGGCACTGGCGCCAACATGAGCATGGTGCCGATCAGCATCGGCGACATGCTCGGTGCGCTGATCATCATCGGTATCACCTTCGCCCTCGCACGCAACTTGCCGGGTCTGTTGGAAGTATTGGTGCTGTCCAAGCTGAATCTGGCCCAAGGCAGCGCCTACGCGACAACCACGCTGCTGTCCTACGTGATCGCCGGGATCGGTTTCGTCTCGACCCTGTCCACCCTCGGCGTGAGCTGGGACAAGTTGCAATGGCTGGTGGCGGCGCTCTCGGTGGGGTTGGGCTTCGGGATGCAGGAGATCTTCGCCAACTTCATCTCCGGCATCATGATCCTGTTCGAACGTCCGGTGCGGATCGGCGACACCATCACCATCGGCAACCTGTCGGGTACGGTCAGCAAGATCCGCATCCGCGCCACGACCATTACCGACTTCGACCGCAAGGACATCATCGTCCCGAACAAGACGTTCATCACCGGGCAATTGATCAACTGGTCCCTGACCGACACGATCACCCGGGTGACCCTCAAGCTCGGCGTCGACTACGGTTCGGACCTGGACCTGGTCAAATCCCTGTTGCTGCAAGCCGCACGGGATAACCCGCGAGTGCTCAAGGAACCCGAGCCTCACGTGTACTTCCTGAACTTCGGCGAAAGCACCCTCGACCACGAGTTGCGCATGCACGTGCGCGATCTCGGCGACCGCAACCCGGTGCTCGATGAGGTCAACCGCTTCATCAACCACGAGTTCAAGAAGCAGCACATCAACATCTCGTTCCGGCAGATGGAGGTTTACCTGAAGAACCTGCACGGCCAGGAATACAAGTTGGTGCCGGTCGAGGAAGAGAAAAAAACCATCATCTCCCGCGAAGCGCCCCACGAAGCCCTGCGCGACGACCCGATGCAAGAGCCGCCCGAGACCAAACTCGACTAACCGCCTTATCCCTAGCAGAATGCTCGGACATTCTGCTGGAGATGGCCGTTGAAACCCCTCGACGAACTGACCTTCGATAATCGCTTCGCCCGCCTGGGCGACGCGTTTTCAACCCATGTGCTGCCGGAGCCTATTGCGAATCCGCGACTGGTGGTCGCCAGCCCCGCCGCCATGGCGCTGCTGGACCTGGACCCGGCCGTGGCCGAAACGCCGGTGTTCGCCGAACTGTTCGGCGGCCACAAGCTCTGGGCCGAAGCCGAACCACGGGCGATGGTCTATTCCGGGCATCAATTCGGTTCCTACAACCCGCAGCTGGGCGATGGTCGCGGCTTGTTGCTGGGCGAGGTCTACAACGAGGCTGGCGAGCACTGGGACTTGCACCTCAAGGGCGCCGGCCAGACGCCCTACTCACGCATGGGCGATGGCCGCGCGGTACTGCGCTCCTCGATCCGCGAATTTCTCGCCTCCGAAGCACTGAATGCGCTGAACATCCCGACCACTCGCGCCCTGTGCGTGATCGGCTCCGACACGCCGGTCTGGCGTGAGAAACAGGAGCGCGCGGCCATGGTCCTGCGCCTGTCGCCGAGCCATGTGCGTTTCGGGCATTTCGAATATTTCTACTACACCAAGCGCCCCGAGCAGCAAAAAGCACTCGGCGAGCACGTGTTGGCCATGCACTTTCCCGAATGCCTGGAACAGCCGGAACCGTATCTCGCGATGTTCCGCGAGATCGTCGAGCGCAACGCCGAACTGATCGCCAAATGGCAGGCCTATGGTTTCTGTCACGGGGTGATGAACACCGACAACATGTCGATTCTGGGCATCACCTTCGACTTCGGCCCGTTCGCCTTCCTCGATGACTTCGACGCCAACTTCATCTGCAACCACTCCGATGATCAGGGCCGCTATTCCTTCAGCAATCAAGTGCCGATCGGCCAATGGAACCTCAGCGCCCTGGCCCAGGCCCTGACGCCGTTCATCAGCGTCGAAGCCCTGCGCGAAACCCTTGGCCTGTACCTGCCGCTGTACCAGGCGCATTACCTCGACCTCATGCGCCGCCGCCTCGGGCTGACCACCGCCGAAGACGACGACCAGAAACTGCTGGAGCGCTTGCTGCAACTGATGCAGAACAGCGGCGTTGATTACACGTTGTTCTTCCGCCGCCTCGGGGATGACTCACCGGAACTGGCCGTCGCGCGGCTGCGCGATGATTTTGTCGACATCAAGGGCTTCGATGCCTGGGGCGAACTGTATATCGCCCGGGTGGCCCGTGAAGGCGTGGTCGATCAGGAACAGCGCCGGGGTCGGATGCACGCGGTTAATCCGCTGTACATCCTGCGTAACTATCTGGCGCAGAAGGCTATCGATGCAGCAGAGAGTGGCGACTATGCGGAGGTTCGCCGTTTGCATGCAGTCTTGAGTAATCCATTCGAAGAGCAGCCGGGAATGGAGAGCTACGCCGAGCGGCCGCCGGAGTGGGGCAAGCATCTGGAGATCAGTTGTTCGTCGTGAGGCTAAACAACAGAGAACTCAGATTTCATTGACCAACGTTCGCCGTTATAGGCTTCGATGTGATCGTCCATGATCGCCACAAGGCTTGCCAACGAATGGCGCTTTTCAGTGCCGATCATGGCTACCAGTTCCTCGCGCGACTGCACCAGAAGTTCGCATTCGGCTTCTGATTCAGGCCGTTTTAACAACCACGCTATATAAGGCCAATATTCGGCGGCTTGCTTGACGATGTCGCTCATTATTGTTCAACCCTACTGGCGTCGTGGCATTGATACGGGAAAGTACGGTCAAGATTAATAGTAGCCTTGCCCGGAGCAAATCAGTCAGGAGCATCAGACCTCGTAGGGGCTTTCTTTGGATGATGAGAGAAATTTCACTCAAAACCTCTTACTTGATAAACATCATTTCCGACTCCAGATCAGTTCCATCGATTGCCCATTCATCCAGAGCCCGCCATGTCCGACTCATTATTGATCCCCTGCCCCCACTGCAACGGCCTCAACCGCATTCCCGCCGAGCGCCTCAGCGACCATCCGAAATGCGGGCGCTGCAAGGCCGAGGTGCTGCTGAGCAAACCCTTCGAATTGAAGCAAGGCGATTACGCCAGCCAGATCAAGGGTGATTTGCCCCTGCTGGTGGACGTGTGGGCGGAGTGGTGTGGGCCGTGCAAGTCGTTTGCGCCGGTGTTCGAGCAGGCGGCGGGGCAGTTGGCGGGCAAGTGTCGGTTGGCCAAGCTCGATAGCGAGGCGAACCAGCAGTTGTCGGCGCAATTGGGGATTCGCTCGATTCCGAGTTTGATTCTGTTCAAGAACGGCCGGGAAGTGGCGCGCCAGAGCGGGGCGTTTCCGCTGCCGCAGTTGATGAGTTGGTTGCGTAGCCAGGGAATCTAAAGCCACCGCAACACTAAATGTGGGAGCGAGCCTGCTCGCGAAGAGGGAGTGTCAGTCAATGTTGATGTCGACTGACACACCGCATTCGCGAGCAGGCTCGCTCCCACAGTGGTTATGCACTGGCTCCAGAATCAGGCGTTTTCCAGCAGGTTGTGCAGCTCGACAAACTGCTGAGTCAGTTTGTGTCGCGGATCAAGGTGGATCAGCGGTGTGTTGGCCTGGTGGGATTCGCGCATGCGCACCGAGCTGCCCAGGTACACCGGCAACACCGGCAAGCCTTCGGCAATCAGCTCGTCGAGGATTTGCTGCGGCAAACTCGCGCGGGCCTGGAACTGGTTGACCACGATGCCTTCGACCTCCAGCCCTTCGTTGTGGTCTTCCTTCAACTCTTCGATTTCCGCCAGCAGGCCATACAGCGCCTGACGCGAGAAACTGTCGCAGTCGAAAGGAATGAGCACTCGATCAGCGGCAATCAGCGCCGATACCGCATAGAAGTTCAGCGCTGGCGGGGTATCGAGGTAGATCCGGTCGTAGTCTTCGCTCAACTCGTCGAGCAATTTGCGCAGCTTGTTGATCTTGTGTTTGGCCTCAAGCTTGGGCTGCAAGTCGGCCAGCTCGGCGGTGGCGGTGATGACGTGGAGGTTGTCGAACGGAGTTTCGTAGATATCGACCTGGTTTTTCTTCGAGAACGGCCCGGACGAAAGGGTCTGCTTGAAGAAATCGGCGATCCCCATGGGGATGTCATTGCCGGTCAGGCCGGTGAGGTACTGAGTGGAGTTGGCCTGGGCATCGAGATCCACCAACAGGGTGCGATAACCCTCGCTGGCACTGACCGCAGCCAGATTGCAGGCAATGCTCGACTTACCCACCCCACCTTTCTGATTGAACACCACGCGCCGCATGTCAAAACCTCCGTGTATCAAAGAATGACCGAGTGTAGTAGTCCACGGCGTCGCTTAGCTACCTCGCAGGCATGGGGACTACACAGTCAGGTGCATTCTCCTGATGAAAAAAGCGGCGAACTCACGCATTGATCGCAGACAGAACCGACAGACTGGCCCGCGCCGATGTGGATAATGGCCATACGACAGCTTTTTCACGAACCAAACGGTACATTTGATTGCGCAAAATGTAACCAGCATTTGCTACACGCCCGTCGCACCGGGATAATGCGCGCCACTCGGCGTTAAGCGCCACGTCAGGTCGGCCGCAGATTTTGCGACTCACCGCGTCAAGGAAAGCCCGCAGGGGCGGGATGAATCTTTGTGATCAACTTCAACATCGCCCAATGGCGCGCATGGGCCCCTGGGCTCGAAAGCGTGGACGATTGGCAGGCCTGGAGCCGACAACCGGTCGTGCTCCCGTGCAGCGATGCCGCCCCCGACGTATCGTTTCTGCCGGCCATGCAGCGCCGGCGACTCAGCCGCCTGGCGCGGATGGCCTTCAGTGTTGGCTGGCCGTTGGCCGATGGTCGGCAGGACCTACCGTTGGTCTTTATTTCTCGTCACGGCGAGACCCCGCGCACCTTCGATATTCTCAGCGACCTGGCGGCCGATCAGCCATTGTCGCCGACCCAGTTCAGCTTGTCAGTGCACAACGCGATCATTGGCCTGTGGTCGATCATGCGCGGCGAAACCAGCGAAATGACCGCCCTCGCCGCCGCTGGTGACGGGCTTGAACACGGCATGCTTGAGGCTGCGGCACTGCTTTCGGAAGGCGCGCCCGCCGTGCTGCTGGTGGTCACTGAAGAACAACCGCCAGAAGCCTATTCGGCCTGGATCGACGATGTGCCGTTTCCTTACGCGGTCGGTTTGTTGCTCACCCCCGGCACCGACTGGCAGTTGTCCATGAACAGCAACCCGGGTGAGCTGTCCAACGCTCACTGGCCCCATGCCTTGAATCTATTGCGTACCCTGCTCGGCCAGCAGTCAACCTGCCAACATGCCTGGAAAAATCGTGTATGGACCTGGCAACGCAACCCGTAATCGATAAAAACCGCGACGCCTACTACTGGCGCCTGCTGGCCACCGCCGCGAGCTTCACCCTGTTCGGGTTGGGCGGGCTGTGCCTGCGTCTGCTGGTTTTCCCACTGCTCGGCTGCCTGCCCGGCGATGCCCAGGCCCATCGGCTGCGCGCGCGGAAAATCGTCAGTCGCTGTTTCTGGTTTTTTGTCCGTTTCATGGCCCGCACCGGCGTGCTGACCTACGACATTCAGGGTGCGGAAAAACTCGGGCGACCGGGGCAGATGATCATCGCCAATCACCCGTCGCTGATCGACGTCGTGTTTTTGATCGGTCTGATGCCGCACACCAACTGCGTCGTCAAAAAGAGCCTGTGGGAGAATCCGTTTACCCGTGGTCCGTTGCGCCGTACCGAATACATCAGCAACGACGGCAGCATGGACATGCTCGACGCCGCTGCCGACGCGCTGAAAAGCGGCCAGTCCCTGATCATTTTTCCAGAAGGCACGCGCACCCAACCCGGCCAGCCACCGGCCTTTCATCGGGGTGGCGCGGCCATTGCCTTGCGGGGTGCGAAAATCCTCACCCCGGTGATTATCAAGGTCAGCCCGACCACATTGACCAAGGCCGAGCCCTGGTATCGGATCCCAAAACGCCGCGTGCACTTCAGTTTCCGTGTCGGGGCCGATATAGACCCACAGGCCTTTGCCGCACAAGGCCCTGCGCCTCAGGCTTCGCGCAAGCTCAACGATTACCTGCATCACTACTTTATTAAGGAGCTCGCCGAAGATGAGCGATCTGCACCGTGAGATAAAAAACCTGATCATCGAAGCCCTGGGCCTCGAAGACATCAGCGCCGATGACATCGGCGACGACCAGACCCTGTTCGGCGAAGGCCTGGGTCTGGACTCGGTAGACGCTCTGGAACTCGGCCTGGCGATCCAGAAAAAGTACGGCATCAAGATCGATGCCGACGCCAAGGACACCCGTAACCACTTCAGCAACGTGACGAGCCTTGCGGCATTCGTCACTGCAAAACAGGCAGCTTGAGACCGGACCATGCAAACTCGTGACGATATCTTCAACACCCTGCGCGATGCCCTGGTCGAACTCTTCGAGCTGGACCCTGAGCGCGTGAGCCTGGAATCCAACCTGTATCAGGATCTGGAAATCGACAGCATCGACGCCGTCGACCTGATCGATCACATCAAGCGCCAGACCGGCAAGAAAATCGCCGCCGAAGAATTCAAATCGGTGCGTACCGTCAGCGACGTGGTCGAGGCGGTCTACCGTCTGGTTCAACCGGCCGCATGAGCCGAGTGATCGGCCTCGGCCTGCTGCTGGCGGGCCTGCTGTACCCCTTTGCGGTGTATTTCGGCATGGAGCATTTCGCGCCGTGGCAGTTCGGTCTGTTGCTCGGCAGCCTGTGGCTGGCGCGCGCACTGACCGGCGTACGCCGACCAGGCAGCCTGTGGATGGCCATCGTGGCCATCGTGTTTTGCCTGTTGCTGGCGGTGTTCGATAGCCCGGCGCTGCTGCGTTGGTACCCGGTGCTGATTAGCGGCTTCATGCTGGTGCTGTTCGGGCTGAGCCTGAAATACGGCCCGCCGATGGCCGAACGCCTGGCCCGTCTGCGTGAACCTCAGTTGCCGGCCAAGGCAATTGTTTATACGCGCCAGGTCACGGTGGCCTGGAGTGTGTTTTTTTTCTGCAACGGTTTGTGCGCCGCCGCGCTGACCCTTTGGGCGCCGCTGAGTTGGTGGATGTTGTACACCGGCCTGATCTCCTACGGGTTGATCGGCCTGATGTTTGCCATTGAATGGCTAATACGACAACGGGTACGAGGCCACCCATGACTTGGATAACACTTGAGCAATTGCTGCTCAAGGCTCAGCCGGAACGTGCCCTGACGGCCGAGCCGGCGTTGAATCACGCGCAACTCTGCGAACAGGCCCTGAGCCTCGCCGCCGGCCTGCAAGCCCAAGGCGTGCGGCGCATTGCCGTGCACCTGGAAGATGCCGCCGACCTGGCGATCGCGCTGCTGGGCGCCTGGCGAGCCGGGGTCAGCGTGTTGCTGCCCGCCGATTTGCAGCCGCAAACGCGCCAGCGCTGGTCGACGGAAGTCGATCTGTGGCTGACCGATCAGGCCGACGATGCGCATCTGGCCGATTATCAGCATTCGCCGATGCCCGCCGCTACGCTGGATCTGGATCGCTGTCAGTTGAGCCTGTGCACCTCCGGCTCCAGCGGCGAACCCAAGCGCATCGACAAAACCCTGCGGCAACTGGCCAATGAAGTCGAAGCGCTGGAACAGCTGTGGGGCGCGGACCTGGGCCAGGCTTGCATCATCGGCAGCGTCGGCACCCAACACATTTACGGTTTGCTGTTCCGCGTACTTTGGCCGTTGTGCGCCGGGCGCCCATTCGTGCGCAAGCAACTGGCGTTCCCAGAAGACTTGCAGCGTGCCAGCCGCGAACATCCGGCGTTTGCCTGGGTTGCCAGTCCGGCGCTGCTCAAGCGCATGGGCGACAACCTCGACTGGCCGGCCTTGAGCGTGGTGCGCCGGGTGTTTTCCTCCGGTGGTGCCCTGCCCGCGGAGGCCGCGCAAAGCCTGTTCGAACGCCTGGAGCAATGGCCGACGGAAATCCTCGGCAGCTCGGAAACCGGCGGCATCGCCTGGCGTCAGGGGCAAGACCTGTGGCAGCCGTTCGCCGACGTCATGCTGAGCCAGGACAGTGACGGCGCCCTGCTCATCGCCTCGCCGTACTTGCCCGCCGACCACATCGAACACACCGCCGACGCCGCACGGATTGCCGCTGACGGCCGTTTCGAACTGCTGGGACGGCTGGACCGCATCGTCAAACTGGAAGAAAAACGTATCTCGCTACCGATGCTGGAACAGGCACTGATGGCCCACGACTGGGTCGCCGAAGCGCGCCTCGGCGTGGTTCAGGAAAACCGCGCCTCACTGGGCGCGCTGCTGGTGCTCAGCCAACAAGGGCTGCATGCCTTGCGCAATCAGGGGCGACGCACCCTCACTCAAGAATTGCGTCAGCACCTGAGCCAGCATTGCGAAGCCCTCGCCTTGCCTCGGCGCTGGCGCTTGCTGCGACAACTGCCGCTGAACGCCCAGGGCAAACTGCCCCAAGCCGACGTCGAAGCCCTGCTGCTGGCCCCGCGCCCCAAGGCGCCGGACGTGCTGCAACAGGTCGAAACCGATGGCGAGTGGAGCCTGCAACTGGCAGTGCCGCCGGACCTGGCCTACTTTAGCGGGCACTTCCCACAAACACCGGTTTTGCCCGGCGTGGTGCAAGTGGATTGGGCGCTGAACCTCGGTCAGCAGTTGATGGATTTGCCGACCAACTTCGCCGGCATGGAAGTGCTGAAATTCCAGCAACTGGTGCGTCCTGGCGATGAAATCCAGTTGCACTTGCGCTTCGACCCGGTGCGCAGCAAGTTGTATTTCGCCTACCGCAACGACACCGCCACCTGCTCCAGCGGGCGGATCGTGCTGGAGGCGACCTGTGGGTAAGTTGAATTCCCGTGTAGCAGCTGCCGCAGGCTGCGTCCGAGTGCGAAGCGCTCGCAATCAGGCCGCCATGGTGATTCTGAAGAACCTCGTTGATCTGGTTTGCGACCGCTTCGCGGCCGAACGCAGGCTTCGCCAGCTGCTACAAGGGCGCGGTGGGTATCAAAATGCATAACCCCTGCGCCGTCATCCCGGTCTACAACCACGAAACCGCCATCACCACCGTGGTCGAGGCCCTCCTCGCCCAAGGTTTGCCGTGCATTCTGGTAGACGACGCCAGCACCCAGGCCTGCGCAAAAGTCCTCGATCAACTGGCGCTGCGCGACAACACCCACCTGATCCGCCTCACCGTCAATCAAGGCAAGGGCGGCGCGGTGATGACCGGTTTTCGCGAAGCCGCGCGTTTGGGTTTCAGCCACGCCTTACAGGTGGACGCCGACGGCCAGCATGACCTCACCGACGTCGTGACCTTCCTCGAACAGTCCCGCGCCCATCCCGAAGCGATCATTTGCGGTTATCCGCTCTACGACGCCAGCGTGCCCAAGGGCCGTTTGTATGCGCGCTACCTGACCCATGTGATGGTGTGGATCAACACCCTGTCGTTGCAGATCCGCGATTCGATGTGCGGCTTCCGCGTCTATCCATTGCCACCGACCCTGGCGTTGATCAGTTCGGCGAAGATCGGCAAACGCATGGACTTCGACTCGGACATTCTGGTGCGGCTGGCTTGGCGCAATCTGCCGATGCAGTGGCTGCAAACCAAGGTTCATTACCCGCTGGACGGCGTCTCGCATTTTCGACTGTTCCGCGACAACGTGCTGATTTCGAGCATGCACACCCGGCTGTTCTTCGGCATGTTGCTGCGCGCTCCGGTGATCCTCTGGCGGCGGTGGCGAACATGAGCACTGAGACAGACAAAAAACACTGGGCCGACCGCGAAGAACGCGGCAGTTTCTGGCTGATGAAATTCACCGCTTTCTGCGCCAAAGTGCTGGGTCGGCGGCTGTTGAGCCCGTTGCTGTACGGCATCGTTTTGTACTTTTTCCTGTTCGGCCGCAGCGCACGCAAAAGTGCCTGGCAATACCAGCAACGCCTCGCCGACTGGAGTGGCAACAGCGAATTGCGTCCGACCCATTGGCGCGTGTTCGGCCAGTTCATGTCCTTCGCCGACTCGATGCTCGACAAGCTTGATGTATGGAACGGCAAGCTGCGCCTAGAACAGATCGAAATCATCGACCCGGCGCTGTTGCGCACCCAGCTGCGCGGCGCTCGTGGGCAGATGCTGGTGGGCGCGCACCTGGGCAATCTCGAAGTCTGCCGCGCCCTCGCGGAGATCGGCGAAAAGGTCACCATGAACGTGCTGGTGCACACCAAGCACGCCGAGCAGTTCAACCGTTTGCTCGGTGAAGCCGGGGCGACCAATTTGCGGCTGATTCAGGTCAGCGAACTGGACCCGGTGATCATGCTGCAACTGCACGAACGCCTGGAGCGCGGCGAGTGGCTGGCGATTGCCGGCGATCGCGTGCCCTTGCATGGCGGGCGCAGCGTGACCGTGGATTTCCTCGGCCACCCAGCGGCATTCCCCCAAGGCCCGTGGCTGCTGGCCGGGTTGCTCAAGTGCAAGATCAATCTGCTGCTGTGCCTGAAGAAACCTACCGGCGATTATCGACTGACCCTCGAACCGTTCACCGAAGCGGTGGTGTGGAAGCGCAGCGACCGCGAACAGGTCATTCATCAGTGGGCCTCCCGCTACGCCGAACGCTTGGGTCACTATTGCCTTGAAGCGCCTCAACAATGGTTCAACTTTTACCCTTTCTGGAAGACCGATGACGACGCCAACGCTTGAGCCGGTAACCTTCGGCGAACTCCCTTTGCGCATCGAAGACGTGCTGGCCCTGGCCAACCGTCAGGCGCCGACCCGGTTGCAGGCTGACCCTGAATACCGCGAGCGCATCGCCAAGGGTGCGCGCTTCCTCGATTCCCTGCTGGACAAGGAAGGCGTGATCTACGGCGTGACCACCGGTTACGGCGATTCCTGCGTGGTCGCGGTGCCGCTGCATCACGTCGAAGCGCTGCCGCGTCATCTGTACACATTCCACGGCTGTGGCCTGGGCAAACTGCTCGACGCCCAAGCGACTCGCGCCGTACTTGCGGCTCGTTTGCAGTCGCTGTGCCACGGCGTGTCCGGGGTGCGCGTGGAACTGCTGGAACGCCTGCAAGCGTTCCTTGAACACGACATCCTGCCGCTGATCCCGGAAGAAGGTTCGGTCGGCGCCAGTGGTGATTTGACGCCGCTGTCTTATGTCGCCGCGACCTTGTCCGGCGAGCGCGAAGTGATGTTCCGTGGCGAACGCCGCGAGGCCGCCGATGTGCATCGCGAACTCGGCTGGACGCCACTGGTGCTGCGCCCGAAAGAAGCCTTGGCGTTGATGAACGGCACCGCTGTGATGACCGGCATCGCCTGCCTGGCCTTCGCCCGCGCCGATTACCTGCTGCAACTGGCCACGCGCATCACTGCGTTGAACGTGGTCGCGCTGCAAGGCAATCCGGAGCATTTCGACGAGCGCCTGTTCGCCACCAAACCGCACCCGGGGCAGATGCAAGTCGCCGCGTGGTTGCGCAAGGATCTGGCAATCGACGCGCCCACCGCGCCGCTGCATCGCCTGCAAGATCGTTATTCCCTGCGTTGTGCGCCGCATGTGCTCGGCGTGTTGGCCGATAGCCTGAACTGGCTGCGCTCTTTCATCGAGATCGAGCTCAACAGCGCCAACGACAACCCGATCATCGACGCCGAAGCCGAACGCGTGCTGCATGGTGGACACTTCTACGGTGGCCACATCGCGTTCGCCATGGACAGCCTGAAAACCCTCGTGGCCAACGTGGCTGACTTGTTGGATCGGCAACTCGCGCTGCTGGTCGACGAGCGTTACAACCACGGTTTGCCGAGCAACCTGTCCGGCGCCAGCGCTGACCGGGCGATGCTCAATCATGGCTTCAAAGCCGTGCAGATCGGCACCAGCGCCTGGACCGCAGAAGCGTTGAAAAACACCATGCCGGCCAGCGTGTTCTCGCGCTCCACCGAGTGCCATAACCAGGACAAAGTCAGCATGGGCACCATTGCCGCCCGCGACGCTGTGCGTGTACTGGAGCTGACCGAACAAGTCGCCGCTGCCACGCTGCTGGCCGCCAATCAAGGCGTCTGGCTGCGCAGCCAGGCCGAAGACGCACGCCCGTTGCCGCCATCACTCGCTGCCATGCACGAAGAACTGGCCAAGGACTTCCCGCCGGTCATCGAAGACCGCGCCCTGGAAGGCGAATTGCGCCTGTGCCTGAAACGGATCGCCGAGCAACACTGGAGGCTGCATGCGTAGCAAGGGAGTGCTTCACGCCGATACGGAAATCCTCGTGCCGTTCTTTGACGTCGACACCATGAACGTGGTGTGGCACGGCCATTACGTCAAATACCTGGAAGTCGCCCGCTGTGCGCTGCTCGACAAGCTCGGCCACAACTACACGGCCATGGTCGAGTCGGGTTTTGCCTGGCCGGTGATCGACCTGCAACTGCGCTACGTGCGCGGTGCGGTGTTCGGCCAGAAGCTCAACGTGCGCGCGAGCCTGGTGGAGTGGGAGAACCGGTTGAAGATCAACTACCTGATCAGCGACCTGCACACCGGTGAGCGCCTGACCCGCGCCAGCTCGGTGCAGGTTGCGGTCGATATGAGCAGCCGCGAGATGCAATTGGCCTCGCCGAAAGTGTTCACCGATGCTGTTGAAAGGATGCTGCCATGATTTTCCGGATATTCGCCTGTAGCAGCTGGCGAAGCCTGCGTTCGGCTGCGAAGCAGTCGCCTCGCGTTTTACCTGATACACCGCACACACAGGTTTTACGACGGCTTCGCCGCCGGACGCAGCCTCGCAGGCTCGGCAGCTGCTACGCGATTGCGGTGCTGTTGATGGTGGGTTTCGCTTCGCAGGCGCAGGCGTTTGATTTGCAACAGTTGAGCGATCAACTGGCCAAACCGGATGTGATCCACGGCCACTTCATCCAGGAAAAACACCTGCGTGCCCTGCCCCAGCCGCTGGTCAGCAAGGGCACCTTCGTCCTCGCTAAAAACCACGGCTTGCTGTGGCTGCTGAAAACTCCGCTGCAACAGGATTACCGGATCAACGCCAAGGGCATTGCCCGGCGTGATGCCAACGGCTGGCAATTGCTGCCGGGCAAGAGTGCCGGTGCCGAACAGAACCGTTTGTTCCTTGCCGTGCTGCAAGGTGACAGCAGCGGGTTGCAACGGGATTTCGAGCTGGCTCTGAGTGGCGATGCACAGAAATGGAAGCTGACCCTGACCCCGCGCTCGATGCTGCTCAAGCAAGTGTTCAACCAGATCAACATCGATGGTGGCGAGTTGGTGAACACCATCGAGCTACTGGAAACCCAAGGCGACAGCACCCTGTTGCGCATGCAGGACAGCACCAGCGCCCAACCGTTGAGCGACGCGGAGCAACATGACTTTGCCGAGTGAACGGAGTCTCCCACGGCTATTCATGATCCTGCTGCTGGCGGTGCTCGCGCTCGCCGGTTGGCAATGGCGTGACGGCGCACCGCTGTCGGCCAACCTGATGGAACTGGTGCCGGGCACGGCGCCGGACGCGCTGGAACTGCGCGCCGAACAACGCATGCAAGAACCGCTGAACCGCGAAATGCTGGTGCTGGTCGGCCACACCGATCGCCAGCAAGCCGTGGCCATGGCGCAGAAACTCGGCGAGCAGTGGCAGGCCAGCGGTCTGTTCGAAAAAGTCCAATGGACCTTGCAAGCCGACCTGCCAGCGTTGCGCACGCAGTTGCTGCAAGGCCGGTTGGCGATGCTCTCGGACGTGGATCGGCAACATCTGATCGAGCATCCCGACGCGTTCATTCAACAGCGTGTACAAGCGCTGTTCGACCCCTTCACCGGCTTCAGCCTGGTGCCAAGCCAGGACGACTGGCTGGGCCTGACCGGGCGCATCCAGAACAGCCAGCCGCAACACGGCACGGTGCAACTGGACATCGGCAGCGGCGCTTTGATTGCCGATGCCGACGGCAAGAGTTGGGTGCTGCTGCGCGCGCGCACCACCGGCAACGCCTTCGACATGAACCTGCCACTGCAAGTGGCCGATTTGCTCAAACACAGTCGCGAAGAAGCGGCCCAAGGCGAGGTGCAATTGCTCGCCGCCAGCGGCTTGCTTTACGCGGCCAACGGTCAGCAACAAGCGACCCGGGAAATGACTTGGGTCGGTGGCGGCGCCACACTCGGCATCCTGTTGTTGCTGTTGCTGGCGTTCCGGCGTTTGCGCGTGTTGCTCGCGTTCGTCCCGGTGCTGGTGGGGATGTTGTTCGGCATGGTGGCGTGCGTGGCGCTGTTCGGCCATATGCATGTGATGACCTTGGTGCTCGGCTCCAGCCTGATCGGCGTCGCCGTGGATTACCCGCTGCATTACCTGTCCAAGAGCTGGAGCCTGAAACCCTGGAACAGTTGGCCAGCCCTGCGCCTGACGCTGCCGGGGCTGACACTGAGCCTGATCACCAGTTGCATCGGCTACCTCGCCCTGGCTTGGACACCGTTCCCGGCGCTGACGCAAATCGCCGTGTTCTCGGCCGCCGGGTTGCTGGGTGCTTATCTGTCGGCGGTGTGCCTGTTGCCGGCGTTGCTCAAGGGTGCGGACCTGCGCCCGGCGCAATGGCCGCTGCGAGTCGCCGAGTGTCTGGTGAACCTGCGTGAAACGCTGCTCAAGCATGTCCGCACACCGGTGTTGCTGGCGCTGTTGATTGCCTTCTGTGTCGGTGGTCTGTTGCAGCTCAGCACCAAGAATGACATTCGCCAATGGGTCGGCATGCCACAACATCTGACCGACGAAGCTCAGGCCATCGCGCGCATCACCGGCTTCCAGCCCACCAGCCAGTTTTTCCTGATCCGGGCCGCCAATCAGCAGGAATTGCTGGAGCGCCAGGGCGCGCTGAATGATCGCCTGGAGCAACTGGTTAACCTCGACAAACTCCAGGGCTTCTTGTCCCTCAACCAACTGGTCAGCCAGCCGAGCGAACAGCAGCAAGTGCGCGAGGCGTTGAACAAACTGCCGCAGTTCTGGCAGCCATTGCTCGACGTCGGCGTACCGGTTGAAGCGCTTCAAGCCGAGCTGACCAAGTTGCAGGCGCTGCCTGTCGAAGACATCGACGCCGCGCTGGTCGGGCCATTGGCCGAACCTTATCGCACCCTGTGGCTGGGCCCGACCGATGACGGCGGCGTGGCAGCCATGGTCAGCCTGCAAGGCTTGAACAACCCGTCGCTGCTGCGGGTCCAGGCCCTGGACTTGCCGGGCGTTGAACTGGTGGATCGCCTCGGCGAACTGAACAATGTCTTCGCCCAGACCCAGATCAGCGCCGCTGAGCTGAAACTCGCCTCCTGCGTACTGATCGTACTGGTGCTGATTCTGCCGTTCGGCCTCGGCGGCGCGCTGCGGATCGTCGCGCTGCCTCTGCTCGCGGCGCTGTGCAGCCTGGCGTGCCTCGGTTGGCTCGGCCAGCCGCTGACGCTGTTCAGCCTGTTCGGCCTGTTGCTGGTGACGGCCATCAGCGTCGATTACGCGATCCTCATGCGCGAACAGGTCGGCGGTGCCGCTGTGAGCCTGCTGGGCACGTTGCTGGCGGCGCTGACCACTTGGCTGTCGTTCGGTTTGCTGGCGGTCTCCAGCACACCAGCGGTGAGCAACTTCGGTTTGTCGGTGAGCCTGGGTCTGGCGTTCAGCTTCATCTTGGCGCCGTGGGCCGGACGTCATGTCCACGCCGCTCCGGCCGTGGAGCAGACGGCATGATGATCGTGCTGTTCTGGGCGATGGCCCTGGGCATGTTCGCCGTCGCGACTCGCGTCGGCCGGCATTTCGGCTTGATCCCGATTGTCAGCCAATTGCTGTTGGCGACCTTCGGGTTGCCACTGCTGATGTTCTTCTGGATCGAACCGGGCTGGCAACTCAGCGGCGCGGATCTCATCTCGCCGGTATGGCTGAAAAACCTCTACAGCCTGAGTTTCGCCTTGCTGCTGGGGCACATCCTCAGCGACGTGATCGACCTGCAACTGGATCGGCAGAGCCTGAAAATCGCCCTGCCGAGTTTCTGTCTGCCGTTCGCTTGCGGCTTGGCGACGGCGGTCTGGATACTGCCGCCGCAATCGTGGCTCAGTTCATTGGCGGTCGGTCTGGTGTTCGCCATCACCGCGATTCCGGTGTTGTACCTGTACCTGCGGCACATCAACTATCCGCCCGACGCCACCCGGCGCCTGGTGCAAACCGCAATCCTGATCGACCTTACGTGCTGGACGCTGTTCGGCGTTGCCCAGGGCAGCCTGCACCTGGGTAGCCTGTTGCTACCACTGGCCGGCGCCTGTTTGCCGGTGCTGTTGCGGTTGCTCGGTCTGCGCCAGCAGTTGTTGTACAGCGGCGGTTTCTTCGCGCTGCTGGTGGTGGCCGAGCACTTCAAACTTAATGCACTGATTTTCGGCATCGGATATCTGCTGTGCATGGCCGCGCTGAAAATCCCGTTGGTATTGCCGTTGCCGGCGATCTGGATGCATCGCTTGCAGACCTGGATTGCGATCCCGCTGATCCTCACGTTCGGCATCGTGCAGATCAATGTGCACAGCGCGATGGCCAGCCTCGGCTGGTTGCAACTGGCGGCGCTGCTGCTGTTCCCGATCCTCAGCAAACTGCTGGGCAACTGGCTGGGCTTGGGTTGGGCCGGTGTCTCGTCTGACGGCGCCAGCCGCTGGCGCGAAAGCGTTTTACTGAATATTCGCGGGTTGAGCGAGATCGTCTTTCTCAACCTGCTGCTGCAACAACAACTCATCAGCCCGCCGCTGTACTTCGCCTTGATGCTGATGGGTCTGATCGCCACACTGCTGCCGGCACTCGCCGGCATGCACCGAATCCCGCTGAATATCGCCGCCCCGGCAAGGAGCCCCCGTGCCAACCGTTGAAATGGAACATCGTCAGGTCGTCATCATCGGTGCCGGTCCTTCGGGCGCTATCGCCGCCGCACTGCTCAAGCGCAAGGGTCACGATGTATTGGTGATCGAGCGCCAGCACTTCCCACGGTTCTCCATCGGCGAAAGCCTGTTGTCCCATTGCCTGGATTTCGTCGAAGAGGCCGGCATGCTCGACGCTGTGAACGCCGCCGGGTTCCAGGTGAAAACCGGTGCCGCGTTCGCCTGGGGCGATGAATACACGGCCTTCGATTTCGGCGACACCTTCAGCAACGGCAAGCCGACGACGTTCCAGGTGCAGCGCGCCGATTTCGACAAACTGCTGGCCGATCAGGCGGCGTTGCAAGGCGTGGAATTGCGCTATGGCGAAGCCATCGTCAGCGCCGACTTCAGCCTGGCGAAACCGCAGCTGAACGTGTTGCGCGAGGACGGTAGCGAGTACCGCGTCGAAGCGGATTTCGTGCTCGACGCCAGCGGCTATGGCCGCGTGCTGCCGCGCTTGCTCGACCTGGAAGCACCGTCGAATTTCCCGGTGCGCCAAGCGGTGTTCACCCACGTCGAAGACCACATCGACAACCCGACTTTCGACCGCACCAAGATCCTCGTCACCACCCACCCGGTCCATCGCGACATCTGGTTCTGGACCATCCCGTTCAGCAACGGCCGTTGCTCGGTGGGCGTGGTCGCTGCCGCTGAACATTTCGCCGGTCGCACCGATGATCTGGACCAGTGCCTGCGCGGTTTCATCGCCGAAACCCCAAGCCTCGCCGGTGTGCTGAACAACGCCGTATGGGACACCCCGGCGCGCACCATCGGCGGCTACTCGGCCAACGTCAAAACGTTGCATGGCCCAGGCTTTGCGCTGTTGGGCAACGCGGCGGAATTCCTCGACCCGGTGTTCTCCTCCGGCGTGACCATCGCGATGCGTTCGGCGAGCATGGCCGCCGGCGTACTGCACCGCCAATTGCAGGGTGAAAGCGTCGACTGGCAAACCGAGTTCGCCGACCCGCTCAAGCGCGGCGTCGATACGTTCCGTTGCTACGTCGAAGGTTGGTACACCGGGACCTTCCAGGACGTGATTTTCCATAAGGGCAGCTCGCCGGAAATCCGCCGCATGATCGCCTCGATCCTCGCCGGTTACGCTTGGGACGAACGCAACCCGTTTGTCAGCGAAGCCAAGCGCCGGTTGAAGGTGATTTCGGAATTTTGCGCAAGGGATGCCACATGAGTTACTTGAGCGACAACTACGTCGAAGAAACCCGATTCGGTTTCTGGTTCCTGCGCAGCCACACCTGGCAGCACCATGTGTTGCGGGTCGCGATCAATGATCTGCGTGGTTTGTTCAGTGAGTCGCTGCCGAGCAATCCGGTGCTGCTGGATGCCGGTTGCGGCCAGGGCAAGTCGTTCCAGTATCTGCGCCAGGCGTTTGCGCCCCAGCGTTTGATCGGGGTCGATGCGGATCCGCACAGCTTGAACCTCAGCGCTGAAGAAGCGGCGCGTCAGGGCATGACGGTTGAGTTGATCGGCAGTGATTGCGCGACGCTCAACGTGCCTGATGCCAGTGTTGATCTGCTGTTCTGTCACCAGACGTTCCATCATCTGGTGGAGCAGGATCAGGCCCTCGCCGAGTTCTACCGTGTGCTCAAGCCCGGCGGCTACCTGCTGTTCGCCGAGTCCACCGAGGCTTACATTGATACGTGGGTGATTCGCTGGTTGTTTCGGCATCCGATGCATGTTCAAAAGAGCGCTGCCGGGTATCTGGAAATGATTCGCCAGCAGGGTTTCGAGTTCGGCCCGCAGAACGTGTCTTACCCGTACTTGTGGTGGAGCCGCGCCACGGATTTCGGTCTGCTTGAACGCTTTGGTTTGCGTAAGGCCAAGCCCTTTGGTCAGCGGGAAGAGACGCTGGTCAATGTGGTAGCGCGCAAGCCGCTTGAAGGTGCTGTTTGATGTCTACTTTCACTCACCACTGTGGGAGCGAGCCTGCTCGCGAAAGCGGTGGGTCAGTTCACCAAATTTCTGGATGTACCGCAGAATTCGCGAGCAGGCTCGCTCCCACAGGGGGAATGGTGGTGCGGCGATTTTTGTTGGTCGCTTGTGCTTTGCTGTTGAGCGCTTGCGCCAGCCGCGCGCCGTTGCCTGAGCACAACCCCACACTGGCATTGCCGCTGCAATTGCACATCCAACGCCTGATGGCTGACGATCGCCAGGATTGGGTGTTGGTAATCCAGCAAGAAGGCCCCGCGCTGCGTTGGTCGATGATGGATTTGCTCGGCATTCCCCAGGCCCGGCAGAAGCTGGTCGGTGGTGACTGGCAGGCCGATGGTCTGCTGCCGCCGAACCCCGAGGCTCGCGAGTTGTTCGCCGCGCTGTTGTTTGCCCTGACGCCCGAAGGCGAGTTGCAAAGCAACTACCCCGCCGCGTGGCAGCATGGCGGGCAACGCTCCTTGCCAGAGCATTGGGACGTCCGTTATTCACGACCACTGAGCTTTGAATTGAACCTGCCCAAAGGTCCGAAATACCAAGTCACGCCGCTGAGCGGAGACACGCCATGACCGCCTATTTGAACGCCTTGGGGCTGATCTGCGCCCTGGGTCGCGACAAACGGGAAGTCGCCCGCAACCTGTTTGCCGGCGATTGCTCCGGCATGCGCAGCGAGGCGGGTTGGGTGCTGGAACGTTCGCTGCCGGTGGCCGCCGTGCGCGGAGAGCTGGCGCCGATTCCGCCGGAGATGACCGAGCAACGCAGCCGCAACAATCAACTGTTGCTGGAAGCAGCGCTGCAAATTCGCCCGGACATCGATCGCGCGATCCAGACCTACGGCCCAGGTCGCGTCGGCGTCGTGCTCGGCACCAGCACTTCGGGCATCGACGAAGCCAGTCGCGGGCTGGCCCATTACGTCCGTGAACATGAATTTCCCGACGACTACGACTATCAGCAACAGGAACTCGGTGCCCCGGCGAATTTCCTCGCCGACTGGCTGCAATTGAGCGGCCCGGCCTATGTGATTTCCACGGCCTGCACCTCCAGCGCCCGGGCCTTGATGAGCGCCCAGCGCTTGCTCGACCTGGGGATGTGCGACGCGGTGTTGTGCGGCGGGGTCGACAGTTTGTGCAAGCTGACCCTCAACGGTTTCTCGGCCCTGGAAGCGGTGTCCGAGCAGCGCTGTAATCCGTTCTCGGCCAACCGAAACGGCATCAATATCGGCGAAGCGGCGGTGCTGTTTTTGATGAGCAAAAGTGCCAGCGACGGCCAATCGATTGCCCTGCTCGGCAGCGGCGCCAGTTCCGACGCGCACCACATTTCCGCGCCGGAACCGACCGGCCGTGGCGCTCAGCAAGCGATGCATAAAGCCTTGAGCCGCGCCCATCTGCAACCGTCGCAAATCGGCTACCTGAACCTGCACGGCACCGCCACCCAACACAACGACGCCATGGAAAGCCTGGCGGTCTCGGCGCTGTTCCCGGACGGCGTGCCCTGCTCGTCGACCAAACCGATGACCGGCCACACCCTCGGCGCCGCCGGTGCCCTGGAAGCGGCGTTCTGCTGGCTGAGCCTGAGCGCGGACAATCCCGAACATGCCCTGCCGCCCCATGTCTGGGACGGCCAGCCCGACCCCGATCTGCCGCCACTGAATTGGGTGACCCCGGCCCATCGCCTGGCGTCCATTGCACCCCGCTACCTGATGAGCAATTCGTTTGCCTTCGGTGGCAATAACGTCAGCCTGATTATCGGAGACGCCCCATGATTGACTGGCCGCTCGCCGAACTGCTGCCTCACGCTGGCGACATGATCCTCATCGAGCAGATCCTGTCGTTCGATGACGAGCAGATTCACACCCGCCTCACCGTCAAGCCCGGTGGCCTGTTCAATCGGCCCGATGGCAGCCTGCCGGCCTGGGTCGGCATCGAGTTGATGGCGCAAAGCGTCGCCGCCTACGCCGGTTGTCATGCCCGCGCCCGGGGCGATGCGGTGGAGCTGGGTTTCCTGCTCGGCACCCGTAAATTCGAATGCAACGTCGAACACTTCCCCGCCGGCACCGAGCTGACCATCCATGGGCTGCGCTCCCTGGAAGACGACAGCGGCATGGGCGTGTTCGAATGCCACATCAATGCGCCCGGCATCCACGCCACCGCGCGCCTGAACGTGTACCGTCCGCCCCAGGCCGCGCAATATCTTCAAGAAATCCAAGGAGTCGAGTGATGACTGAATCCGTACTGGTCACCGGTTCCAGCCGTGGTATCGGCCGCGCCATCGCGTTGCGCCTGGCCCAGGCCGGGCACGACATCGTGCTGCATTGCCGCAGCGGTCTGGCCGAGGCTGAAGCGGTTAAAACCGAAGTCGAAGCCTTGGGCCGTAATGCCCGAGTCCTGCAATTCGACGTGTCCGACCGCGCCAGTTGCAAAGCCATTCTCGAAGCCGACGTCGAAACCCACGGCGCCTATTACGGCGTGGTGCTCAACGCCGGGCTGACCCGCGACGGTGCTTTTCCGGCGCTGAGCGAGGATGATTGGGATGTGGTGATGCGCACCAACCTCGACGGTTTCTACAACGTACTGCACCCGGTGATGATGCCGATGATTCGTCGTCGCGCCGCCGGGCGGATTGTGTGCATCACCTCGGTGTCCGGGTTGATCGGCAATCGTGGGCAGGTCAACTACAGCGCTTCCAAAGCCGGGTTGATCGGCGCGGCGAAGGCGTTGGCGATCGAACTGGGCAAGCGCAAGATTACCGTCAACTGTGTCGCACCCGGCCTGATCGACACTGCCATGCTCGACGAAAACGTGCCGGTGGAAGAACTGATGAAAATGATCCCCGCACAACGCATGGGCACCCCTGAAGAGGTGGCCGGCGCCGTGAATTTCCTGATGTCGGCGGAAGCCTCGTACATCACCCGGCAGGTTCTGGCCGTCAATGGAGGCCTGTGCTGATGAAGCGCGTCGTCGTCACCGGCATGGCCGGCATCACCTCACTGGGCAGCGACTGGGCCACCATCGCCGCCAACTTCGCGGCCAACCGCAGCGGCATTCGCCGCATGGACGAGTGGGATCGGTTCACTGAACTCAACACACGTCTGGCCGGGCCGATCGATGACTTCAAAGTCCCGAGCCACTGGACCCGCAAGCAACTGCGCAGCATGGGCCGCGTCTCGCGCCTCGCTGTCGGTGCGGCTGAGCAAGCGCTGGCCGACGCCGGGCTGTTGGGTGATGAATCGATCAAGGACGGACGCATGGGCGTCGCTTGCGGTTCGTCCACCGGCAGCACCGACGAGATCAAAGCCTTCGGCAACATGCTGCTCAACTCGGTGGCGGAAGGCCTGAACGCCAACTCCTACGTGCGGATGATGCCGCACACCACGGCGGCGAATATCAGCATCTTCTTCGGCCTCACCGGCCGGTTGATCCCGACGTCCAGCGCCTGCACCAGCGGCAGCCAGGGCATCGGCTACGCCTACGAGTCGATCAAGTTCGGCCGTCTGCCGCTGATGCTCGCCGGCGGCGCCGAAGAACTGTGCCCGACCGAAGCCATGGTCTTCGACGCGCTCTACGCCACCAGCCTGAAAAACGACGCCCCGCAAACCAGCCCACGCCCGTATGACAAGGACCGCGACGGCCTGGTGATCGGCGAAGGCGGCGGCATGCTGGTGCTCGAAGAACTCGAACACGCCCTGGCCCGTGGCGCGCACATCCACGCCGAACTCGTCGGCTTCGGCAGCAACGCCGACGGCCAACACACCACCCGCCCGGAACAGGCAACCATGCGCCGAGCGATGGAACTGGCGCTGGAAGACGCCGGTTTGCAGCCGTCGGACATCGGCTATGTGAACGGCCACGGCACCGCGACCGAACAGGGCGACATTGCCGAAACACTGGCGACCAGTGCGCTGTTCGGCGAGCACATGCCGATCAGCTCGCAGAAAAGCTTCCTCGGCCACACCCTCGGGGCCTGCGGTGCGCTGGAGTCCTGGTTCAGCATCGAAATGATGAACCGTGACCTGTACGCCCACACGTTCAACCTCGACGAGATCGACCCGCACTGCGGCAAGCTCGACTACCTGCGCGGCGAATTCCGGCAGATGAGCAACCAATACGTGATGAACAACAACTTTGCCTTCGGCGGCGTCAACACCTCGCTGATCTTCCGCCGCTGGTCGTAACCGAATTAATCTGGGTCAAGGAGACCTCCATGCACTTCAAGAAACTCGCTGCCGCCGCCACCCTGCTGATCTGCGCCATCCCCGCCGTCAGCCAGGCCCGCGACACCCCGGTGTACCTGCCCTTCGACAAAGCCGTCGCCGAAGCCACCCGCACCGGCAAAATCGACGGCAGCGTCAAGTTCTACCTGGCCGGCAACAACCCGGCCGGCAACGTCACCGTCCTCACCGCCGGTTCCGTGACCAACAAAAAAACCAACGCCTTCAACAAAACCGACGCAGTCGCCTGCGAATGGGTCGCGCAATCGGCAATCATCAGCTTGTTCCAGGCCGCCAAAAGCGCCGGGGCCAATGCGGTGACCAACATTGTGAGTTTCTATAAGAGCAATGAGCGTAAAGACGCCAAGAACTATGAGTGCCACGCTGGGGCGATCATGGCCGGTGTTGCGTTGAAAGGGGATTTGGTGAAGGTTCAGTAAGGAGCTTGCTGCCCATTGAGGCAATCCTGTGGCGAGCGAGCTTGCTCGCGCTGAACTGCGCAGCGGCCCCAAACTCCGACATTCACTGAAGATTTTGTGAGCGCTACGCACTCAAGCGGGAGCACGCTCCCTCGCCACAATGACAAAGGGTGCCTTTCAAGGCGCCCTTTTTTGCAAACTGAAATCCACGAAAACGACCGTCACGCTTTTAACGGTTCAACCTTCCTCGTCAACAACTCCACAAACGCCTTCGCCATCGGCGATTTCTGGTCCTTGCGCTGTACCAGCCACACTGCTGATACCGCTTCCGGATCAAGCAGCGGTCGATAGACCACGCCATCAATCCTCATCCGCTGATACGACGCCGGCAGCACCGACACCCCCAACCCCGCCGCCACCAATCCGATGATGGTCATCGCCTCGCCCGCCTCTTGGGCGAAGTGCGGGCTGAAACCGGCATCCCGCGCCAGGCTCAGCAACTGGGCGTACAGACCACTGCCATAACTGCGTGGGAAAAAGACGAAAGGTTCGAGGGCCAGGGCTGACAGGAACAGGCCTTCTTCGCTGCCGTTGACCAGTGGATGCTTGGAACTGAGCACGGCCACTAGCGGCTCGCGCATCAATTCCACCACGCTGAGGGAATCCGGCAAGCCGAGTGGTCGCATAATTCCGACTTCGATCGACTCATCCACTAATGCGTCGGCCACTTGGGTGCTGCTCATTTCGCGCAAATTCAGATGCACTGCGGGGAAGCGTTGGCGAAAAGAGAAAATCGCTTGGGGAATGGTCGAGTTGAACGGTGCCGATGAGGTGAAGCCGATCTTCAGTTCACCCAACTCCCCAAGCTGCGCTCGACGGGCAACGTCCGCCGCTTTGTCGACTTGCGCCAGCACCAGCCGCGCCTCTTCCAGAAACAACCGACCGGCCTCACTGAGCTCGACCCGACGATTGGTACGCTCGAATAACCGTGCGCCGACTTCCGCTTCCAGTGCCTGAATCTGCTGGCTCAGCGGCGGCTGGGAAATGCCCAGCACTTGAGCGGCGCGGCCGAAGTGCAGTTCTTCGGCGACGGCGATGAAGTAGCGCAGGTGGCGCAATTCCATGAAAACTCCATTAGGTCGTAAAAGCTCTTAAACAGGTCGAATAATATATTGGATTGAATCGTTAGGCAGCTATATGCTTTTTTCATTGCCTGACCGGCTGCGCCCTCCGAGGTCCGAAGTGAAAACTGCTGTCGCCCCACTCGCCCATGAAGTTCCGCCTACTGTGCTGGACGATGTCGTCGCCGAGCTGAACGAGATTTACATCGAAAAAGGCACGCCGATGTTCATGCGCACGGTGCTGGCGCTGTTCTCCGGCGGCTTCGCGACGTTCGCCCTGCTGTATTGCGTGCAGCCGATGATGCCGCTGCTGTCGCACGAATATTCGATCAACGCGGCGCAGAGCAGCCTGATTCTGTCGGTGGCCACTGGCATGCTCGCCATTGGCCTGCTGATCACCGGGCCGATTTCTGACCGGGTCGGGCGCAAACCGGTGATGGTGACCGCGTTGTTCGCCGCTGCCTTGTGCACCATGGCGAGCGCGATGATGCCGAGTTGGGAAGGCGTGTTGATCATGCGTGCGTTGATCGGGTTGTCGTTGAGCGGCCTGGCGGCGGTAGCCATGACTTACCTGAGCGAAGAGATTCATCCGCAGCACATCGGTTTGGCCATGGGTTTGTACATCGGCGGCAACGCAATTGGCGGCATGAGCGGGCGCTTGATCACGGGCGTACTGATCGACTTCGTCAGTTGGCACACGGCGATGCTGGTGATCGGTGGCCTGGCGCTGATAGCGGCGACGGTGTTCTGGAAAATCCTCCCGGAATCGCGCAACTTCCGCGCTCGCTCGATGCACCCGCGCAGCCTGCTCGACGGCTTCACCATGCACTTTCGCGACGCTGGTCTGCCGCTGCTGTTTCTTGAAGCTTTTGTGCTGATGGGCGCGTTCGTCACGCTGTTCAACTACATCGGCTATCGCCTGCTGGCAGCGCCTTACAACATGGACCAGGCGTTTGTCGGGTTGCTCTCTGTTGTTTACCTGTCGGGGATCTATAGCTCGGCGAAGATCGGTTCGCTGGCGGACAAACTGGGCCGACGCAAAGTGCTGTGGGCGACGATTGTGCTGATGCTCGCGGGCTTGGCGCTGACCATGTTCACGCCGCTGTCGTTGGTGATCATCGGCATGTTGATCTTCACGTTTGGCTTCTTTGGTGCGCATTCGGTGGCTAGTAGCTGGATCGGGCGCCGGGCGATCAAGGCCAAGGGGCAGGCTTCATCGTTGTACCTGTTCAGCTATTACGCCGGGTCGAGCATTGCCGGGACGGCGGGCGGGGTGTTCTGGCACATCGGTGGATGGAACGGGATTGGGTTGTTTATTGGTGGGTTGTTGGTGATTGCGCTGTTGGTGGCGTTGAAATTGGCGAAGCTGCCACCGTTGGGCGGTGTAAAGGCCTGATCCAAATCCCCCCCTGTGGGAGCGAGCCTGCTCGCGAAAGCGGTTGAACATTCAACAATGATGTCGACTGATCCATCGCTTTCGCGAGCAGGCTCGCTCCCACATTGACCGCGTACGGTCTGGTATCTCAAACAAAAACGCCCGGCATAAGCCGGGCGTTTTTTATTGGGCGGCGATCACTCGTGATACTGCGCCGACAATTCATGCACTGCGCGCAGGAACGCGCCTGCATGCTCCGGATCAACTTCCGGGGTGATGCCATGGCCGAGGTTGAAGACGTGGCCGCTGCCCTTGCCGTAGCTGGCGAGGATGCGGCCGACTTCGGTGCGGATGGCTTCTGGCTTGGCGTAGAGCACCGTCGGGTCCATGTTGCCTTGCAGGGCGACTTTATTGCCGACGCGATCACGGGCGTTGCCGATGTCGCAGGTCCAGTCCAGGCCCAACGCATCAGCGCCAGCATCGGCAATGCTTTCCAGCCACAGTCCGCCGTTCTTGGTGAACAGGATGACCGGGACCTTGCGGCCTTCGTGTTCGCGGATCAGGCCGCTGACGATTTTGCGCATGTAGGCCAGGGAGAATTCCTGGTACGCCGCCGCCGAGAGGTTGCCGCCCCAGGTGTCGAAGATCTGCACCGCTTGGGCGCCGGCCATGATCTGGCCGTTGAGGTAGCTGGTGACCGACTGCGCGAGCTTGTCGAGCAGCAGGTGCATGGCTTGCGGGTTGTCGTAGAGCATGGCCTTGGTCTTGCGGAAGTCTTTCGACGAGCCGCCTTCGACCATGTAGGTGGCCAGGGTCCATGGGCTGCCGGAGAAGCCGATCAGCGGCACGCGGCCGTTCAGTTCGCGGCGGATGGTGCTGACCGCGTCCATCACGTAGCCGAGGTCTTTGTGCGGATCAGGAATCGGCAGGGCTTCGATGTCGGCCAGGGTGCTGACGACTTTCTTGAAGCGCGGACCTTCACCGGTTTCGAAGTACAGGCCTTGGCCCATGGCGTCCGGAATGGTCAGGATGTCGGAGAAGAGGATCGCCGCGTCCAGTTGCGGATAGCGGTCGAGCGGTTGCATCGTGACTTCGCAAGCGAACTCCGGGTTCATGCACAGGCTCATGAAGTCACCGGCCTTGGCACGGCTGGCGCGGTATTCAGGCAGGTAGCGACCGGCCTGACGCATCATCCATACCGGCGTGACGTCTACAGGTTGCTTGAGCAGGGCGCGAAGGAAACGGTCGTTCTTCAGGGCAGTCATGTCGGCATCCGGAAAAAAAGTGCGGGCATTTTCTCAGAGCGCGACGCAAAAGGCACGGCAAGCGCCGCACCTTTTGTCTATCGGGTCAATTTGTCGCGGGGTTCATCGGCTGGATTTGCGTTGATACGACGGGCCTCTTCGCGGGCAAGCCTCGCTCCTACAGGGTTTACGCGATCCCTGTAGGAGCGAGGCTTGCCCGCGAATGGAGCGACGCCGATCCAGCAAATTTACACGCCCAGGTAATCCAGGATCCCTTCAGCGGCATTACGCCCTTCGAAGATCGCTGTCACCACCAGGTCAGAACCGCGAACCATGTCGCCACCGGCGAAGATTTTCGGGTTGCTGGTCTGGTGCTTGTATTTGCCTTGTTCCGGGGCCACGACGCGGCCCTGGCTGTCGGTCTGGATCTCGAACTGTTCGAACCACGAGGCCGGGCTTGGACGGAAACCGAACGCGATGACCACCGCGTCAGCCGGGATGATCTCTTCGGAGCCCGGGATCGGCTCGGGGCTGCGACGGCCACGGGCGTCCGGTTCGCCGAGACGGGTCTCGACCACTTTCACGCCTTCGACGCGGTCTTCACCGACGATGGCGATCGGCTGGCGGTTGTAGAGGAATTTCACGCCTTCTTCCTTGGCGTTCTTCACCTCTTTGCGCGAGCCCGGCATGTTCGCTTCGTCGCGACGATACGCACAGGTCACCGACTTGGCGCCCTGGCGGATCGACGTGCGGTTGCAGTCCATCGCCGTGTCGCCGCCGCCGAGTACCACAACTTTTTTGCCTTTCATGTCGACGAAATCTTCCGGCGACTTTTCAAAGCCCAGGTTGCGGTTGACGTTGGCGATCAGGAAGTCGAGCGCGTCGTGCACGCCCGGCAGATCCTCACCGGCAAAGCCGCCCTTCATGTAGGTGTAGGTGCCCATGCCCATGAACACGGCATCGTACTCTTCGAGCAGTTGCTCGATGGTCACGTCCTTGCCCACTTCGGTGTTCAGGCGGAACTCGATGCCCATGCCAGTGAAGACTTCGCGGCGATTGCTCAGCACGGTCTTTTCCAGCTTGAACTCGGGGATGCCGAAGGTCAGCAGGCCACCGATTTCCGGGTTCTTGTCGAACACCACCGGGGTCACGCCGCCACGCACCAGCACGTCGGCACAGCCGAGACCGGCCGGACCTGCGCCGATGATCGCGACACGTTTGCCGGTCGGCTTGACCTTGGACATGTCCGGGCGCCAGCCCATGGCGAATGCGGTGTCGGTGATGTACTTCTCGACCGAACCGATGGTCACCGCGCCGAAGCCGTCGTTGAGGGTGCACGCCCCCACGCACAGACCATACAGCGGGCACACCCGGCCGCACACTTCCGGCAGGGTGTTGGTCTGGTGCGACAGCTCGGCGGCCTGGAGGATGTTGCCCTCGGCCACCAGTTTCAGCCAGTTGGGAATGAAGTTGTGCACCGGGCACTTCCATTCGCAATACGGGTTACCGCAACCCAGGCAGCGGTGGGCCTGATCGGCCGAATGCTGGGGTTTGAAGGGTTCGTAGATTTCCACGAACTCTTTCTTGCGTTGACGCAACAGTTTCTTCTTCGGATCTTTGCGCCCGACATCGATGAACTGGAAGTCGTTATTCAGACGTTCAGCCATTGTTAAAACCTCTCAACAGCAGCTCGAAGCTACAAGCTTCAAGCTGCAAGACAATCACGGTGGCAGGCACATCGCGCACTGCTGTTAACTGGCGGCTTGAAGCTTGCCGCTTGCAGCTGCCCTTATTGCGGATTGGCACGGGTGCTGGAAAGCAACGATTTCAGGTTGGCAGCCTTGGGCTTGACCAACCAGAAACGGCGCAGATAGTCGTCGAGGTTTTCAGCGAGGTTACGACCCCATTCGCTGTCGGTTTCCGCGACGTATTCGTCCAGCACGCGTTGCAGGTGGCTGCGATAGGCTTCCATCGCTTCGCCGCTGATCCGCTGGATTTCCACCAGTTCGTGGTTGACCCGGTCAACGAAGGTGTTGTCCTGGTCGAGCACGTAGGCGAAACCGCCGGTCATGCCTGAGCCGAAGTTGTAACCGGTCTTGCCCAATACGCAGACGAAACCACCGGTCATGTACTCGCAGCAGTGATCGCCGGTGCCTTCCACCACGGTGTGAGCACCGGAGTTACGCACGGCGAAACGCTCGCCCGCGGTGCCAGCGGCGAACAGCTTGCCGCCAGTGGCGCCGTACAGGCAGGTGTTGCCGATAATGGCACTGTCCTGAGTCTTGTAGACGCTGCCCTTCGGCGGCACGATGACCAGTTTGCCGCCGGTCATGCCTTTGCCGACGTAGTCGTTGGCGTCGCCTTCCAGGTACATGTTCAGGCCGCCGGCGTTCCACACACCGAAGCTCTGACCAGCCGTCCCTTTGAAGCGGAAGGTGATCGGCGCGTTCGCCATGCCTTGGTTGCCGTGCTTGCGGGCGATTTCACCGGAGATCCGCGCACCGATCGAACGGTCGCAGTTGCAGATATCCAGGGCGAACTCGGCCCCGCTCCTGTCGTTGATGGCAGAAGTGGCCAGGTCGACCATTTTCTCGGCCAGCAGGCCTTTGTCGAACGGCGGGTTGCGGTCCACCTGGCAGAATTGCGGCTTGTCTGCCGGGATGTGATCGCTGCCGAGCAACGGGGTCAGGTCCAGGTGTTGCTGCTTGGCGGTCTGGCCTTCGAGGATTTCCAGCAGATCGGTACGGCCGATCAGCTCTTCGAGGGAGCGCACGCCCAGTTTGGCCAGCCACTCACGGGTTTCTTCGGCGACGTAGGTGAAGAAATTCACCACCATG
>NZ_JBIUXZ010000013.1:40160-83197 GCF_044744265.1 Pseudomonas sp. NPDC087342 | reverse complement strand
GATGTATTGATCCTTGCGCAGCTTCTCGTTCTGAGTTGCGACGCCGGTGGCGCAGTTGTTCAGGTGGCAGATGCGCAGGTATTTGCAGCCCAGGGCGATCATTGGCGCGGTGCCGAAGCCGAAGCTTTCAGCGCCGAGGATCGCAGCCTTGATCACGTCGAGGCCGGTTTTCAGGCCGCCGTCGGTTTGTACCCGGACTTTGCCGCGCAGGTCGTTGCCACGCAGGGTCTGGTGGGTTTCGGCCAGGCCGAGTTCCCACGGTGCGCCCGCGTATTTGATCGAGGTCAGCGGCGATGCGCCGGTGCCGCCGTCGTAGCCGGAGATGGTGATCAAGTCCGCGTAGGCCTTGGCCACACCGGCAGCGATGGTGCCAACGCCGGCTTCTGCAACGAGTTTCACCGAGACCAGGGCCTTCGGGTTCACTTGTTTCAGGTCGAAAATCAGCTGCGACAAGTCTTCGATCGAATAGATGTCGTGGTGCGGCGGCGGCGAAATCAGGGTCACGCCCGGCACTGCGTAACGCAGCTTGGCGATCAGACCGTTGACCTTGCCACCTGGCAGTTGACCACCTTCGCCGGGCTTCGCGCCCTGAGCGACTTTGATCTGCAGCACTTCAGCGTTGACCAGGTATTCCGGGGTTACACCGAAACGGCCAGTCGCGACTTGCTTGATTTTCGAGCTCTTGATGGTGCCGTAGCGCGCAGGGTCTTCGCCGCCTTCGCCGGAGTTGGAACGCGCACCGAGGCGGTTCATGGCTTCGGCCAGGGCTTCGTGAGCTTCCGGCGACAAAGCGCCGAGGGAGATGCCCGCAGAGTCGAAGCGCTTGAGCACCGATTCCAGCGGTTCGATCTCGCTGATGTCCAGCGCGGTGTCCAGGGTTTTCACTTTGAACAGGTCGCGGATCATCGACACCGGACGGTTGTCCACCAGCGCCGTGTATTCCTTGAACTTGCTGTAGTCGCCCTGCTGCACAGCGGCTTGCAGGGTGCTGACCACGTCCGGGTTGTAGGCGTGATATTCACCACCGTGGACGAACTTCAGCAAACCGCCCTGCTGGATTGGCTTGCGCGGGCTCCAGGCTTCGGCGGCGAGGGCTTTCTGTTCGGCTTCGATGTCGACGAAACGCGCGCCCTTGATGCGGCTCGGCACGCCACGGAAGCTCAGTTCGCAAACTTCTTCGGACAGGCCGATGGCTTCGAACAACTGCGCACCGCGGTACGAAGTAATGGTCGAGATGCCCATCTTCGACAGGATCTTCAGCAGGCCTTTGGTGATGCCTTTGCGGTAGTTCTTGAACACCTCATAGAGGTCGCCCAGCACTTCACCGGTACGGATCAGGTCGCCCAGCACTTCGTAGGCCAGGAACGGATAAACCGCCGAGGCGCCGAAACCGATCAACACCGCAAAGTGATGCGGGTCGCGGGCGGTGGCGGTTTCAACCAGAATGTTGGAGTCGCAACGCAGGCCTTTTTCGGTCAGGCGGTGGTGCACCGCGCCGGTAGCCAACGAAGCATGGATCGGCAACTTGCCCGGGGCAATGTGACGGTCACTCAATACAACCTGGGTACGACCGGAGCGCACGGCTTCTTCAGCCTGATCAGCAACGTTGCGGATTGCCGCTTCGAGGCCGACGCTTTCGTCGTAGTTGAGGTCGATGATCGCGCGCTCGAAGCCTGGACGATCGAGGTTCATCAGCGAGCGCCACTTGGCCGGGGAAATGACCGGCGAGCTGAGGATCACGCGCGAGGCGTGTTCCGGCGACTCCTGGAAGATGTTGCGCTCGGCACCGAGGCAGATCTCCAGCGACATGACGATGGCTTCACGCAGCGGGTCGATCGGCGGGTTAGTAACCTGCGCGAACTGCTGGCGGAAATAGTCGTACGGCGTGCGCACGCGCTGGGACAGCACGGCCATCGGCGTATCGTCGCCCATCGAACCAACGGCTTCGTAGCCTTGCTCGCCGAGCGGACGCAGCACTTGGTCGCGCTCTTCGAACGTGACCTGGTACATCTTCATGTACTGCTTGAGTTGGTCGACGTCATAGAAAGCCGAACCGTGGTCGTTGTCTTCCATGGTCGCCTGGATGCGCAGGGCATTCTTGCGCAGCCATTGCTTGTACGGATGACGGGACTTCAAGCGGTTGTCGATCGCGTCGGTGTCGAGGATCTGACCGGTTTCGGTGTCCACGGCAAAGATCTGACCCGGCCCCACGCGGCCCTTGGCGATCACGTCTTCAGGCTGGTAGTTCCAGACACCGATTTCCGAGGCCAGGGTGATGAAGCCATTCTTGGTGGTGACCCAACGCGCCGGACGCAGACCGTTACGGTCGAGCAGGCACACCGCGTAGCGACCGTCGGTCATTACCACGCCGGCCGGGCCGTCCCACGGTTCCATGTGCATCGAGTTGTATTCGTAGAACGCCCGCAGATCCGGGTCCATGGTTTCGACGTTCTGCCACGCAGGCGGAATGATCATCCGCACGCCACGGAACAGGTCGATGCCGCCGGTGACCATCAGCTCGAGCATGTTGTCCATGCTGGAGGAGTCGGAACCCACGCGGTTCACCAATGGGCCGAGTTCTTCCAGGTCCATCAAGTCGTTGGTGAACTTGGTGCGACGGGCCACGGCCCAGTTACGGTTACCGGTGATGGTGTTGATCTCGCCGTTGTGGGCGAGGAAGCGGAACGGCTGCGCCAACGGCCATTTCGGCAGGGTGTTGGTCGAGAAGCGCTGGTGGAACACGCAGATCGAGGTTTGTAGGCGCTGGTCGCTGAGGTCTGGATAGAAGGCGGTCAAATCCGCCGGCATCATCAGGCCTTTATAAATGATGGTTTTGTGCGAAAAGCTGCAGATGTAGTGATCGACGTCGGCGGCATTGGCCACGGACGAGCGACGACGCGAAGTGAACAGCTTGATCGCCATGTCCTGATCGCTCAGGCCTTCACCGCCGATGTACACCTGTTCGATCTGCGGCAGGCGCTCAAGGGCCAGGCGACCGAGGACGCTGGTGTCGATTGGCACTTTGCGCCAGCCGACGAGTTGCAGGCCGGCAGCGAGGATCTCGCGGTTCATGTTCTCGCGAGCAGCTTCAGCTTTGACCGGGTCCTGGTTGAAGAAGACCATGCCCACGGCATATTGCTTGGGCAGTGCAACGCCGAAGGTTTCCTGGGCAATGGCTCGCAGGAACACATCCGGCTTTTGAATCAGCAAGCCGCAACCGTCACCGGTCTTGCCGTCGGCGTTGATCCCACCGCGGTGGGTCATGCAGGTCAGGGCCTCAATGGCCGTTTGCAAAAGGGTATGACTGGGCTCGCCCTGCATATGGGCTATCAGGCCAAAACCGCAGTTATCCTTGAATTCATCTGGTTGGTACAGACCTGCTTTCATAGACACTTTCTCACCAGGCTGCCTCTTATCGAGGCAAATTTCTTTTCAATTCAACCACTTGCCATCCACGCCGAACGTACGTCGGCTTTGCGGGGGCAAAAGGGAGGTCATTGTACACACCGACACTTACGCTCACAAATTTGACGACGAAATGTCGCAAATCTATGTCGCATTTGTGAAAGGTTTAAAGCGATATGCTGTGCTAGTCAAAACTTTTTTAATTTTGACCGCAACGACTCAAAGACCACTATGACGCAGACACCACAAGGCACGCGGCCTGTAGAGGCGGCATGCGCTTGTAGAAATTTTGAGGTGCCGAGAGAGGCGGCCTGGGTAAGGCCGCCGAATCTTCAGCGAGCTGTTGCCAGTTCCTGTTGGACGCTGGCGACGGAGCGAGGCCAAGGTTTACCAGCCTGAACCTTCGCTGGCAAGGCCTTGATGGCGCTAACGGCTGCATCGCGGTTAGCAAAGCTGCCGTAGGTGATGACGAAAAGCGGTTTGCCGTTGAGGACTTTCTTGAAATAACGGTACTCGCCGCCCTGCTCCTTGACGAAGGTTTGCGCGGCGGCTTCGGAGCTGGTGCCGAGGATCTGCACCACGTAGTTGCCCGGTGCTTGCCCGGCATACCAGCTGCCACCGGCGGCTTTGGCGACGGTCACCGGTTTCTCGGCCGGTTTGGCGGCGACAACAGGCTTGGCTGGCGCTGGGGCCGGCTTGGCCACTGGTGCAGGCGCTGGCTTGGCGGTAGCGACCTGAGTCGGTGCTGGCGCAGGTTTGGCGGCTGGCGTTGGTGTTGGCGCAGGGCCAGGCTGGATGCCGGCAGGCGGCGCAACCGTGGTCACGGTTGGCGGTGTAGCGCTGGAGCCTTCGACCGGCACGCCGTCGTCGCCTTCAGTAATACCACCGGCCGCTTCGGCCAACGGGCTGCGCATGACCGGTTGCGATTGGCCGACCAGCGGCAATGGCATCGGTTGCGTGTTGCCAGCGAACTCTACCGAAGGAGCGCCCCCGGCAGCGTTAGGTTTTGGCGTGCCCAGTGGCAGTTGGGCTTGTTCGTTGGCCGGTGCGCCGGTGGTCGGTGTCTTGCTGCGGCCCGGCATCAACCAGGCGGCGGCTACCGCGACCACGACTACGGCGGAAATCGCCAATACGTGTTTCTTCGGCATGTTGAACCCCATACTTGGACGCTTCACCGCTGTGCGGCTGGCAATCATGGCTTCGATCATCGCATCGCGGGCGACCTGGTTGATGTTGCCAGGCCAGCCGTCGGAGCTTTCGTGAATATCAGAGATCTGATCCGCGGTAAAAAGTTCGATACCCCGACCGGCGCCTTCGAGACGCTGGTCCAGGTATTCGCGGGTTTCTTCTTCGGTGTACGGCTGCAATTCGATGACGTGGAAGCGCTCTTCCTCGAGGCTCAGCGCCTCCAGTTGCGCAATCAGCGACGACTCGCCGAACAGGAACACATGCGGGCGACCCTCCGGTGCACCGGCCGCCAAAGCCATCAAGGCTTCGAGGGCGGATTCGTCGAGTTGCTCGGCGTCGTCCACCAGCAAATAGACTTCCTGCCCGGTCAGCGCGAGCTGCACCACTTGGGCCAGAATCGCGTTGATCTCGGCCTGGGCCACGTTCAGCGCCTGGGCGACTTGACGCAGCACGCCGGCGGCATCGCCGGCGCCACGGGCGGAAACCACCACGCTTTGCACGGATTGCTTGTTGGTGCTGGCCACCAGGGCCTGACGCAACAGGGTCTTGCCGCTGCCTTGCGGGCCAGTGACTACCAGCAGCAACTGGCTGTAGCGCGCCAGGTGATGCAGTTGCCCCAGCACCGGTTTGCGCTGGGCCGGGAAAAATTTGAAGCCAGGCACCCGTGGAGCAAAAGGGTCATGACTTAACTGGAAATGGCCGAGGAAAGCCTCGTCGGCATGCAAACTAGTCATCGGGATCTTATTAACCTTTAAGCTGAGCCAGGGCGCGGTAATCCGCTCCCAGCGTGGCCTGTAGAACCTCTTTCGGATAATCGTCGGTCACCACCGCTTCGCCCATGTGGCGCAGCAGCACCAGGCGCAAACGACCGTCGATCACTTTCTTGTCAATTGCCATGTGTTCGAGAAAATCGGCTTCCGTCATCTCTTCAGGCGGCACGACCGGCAGGCCGGCACGCTGGAACAGGCGAATGCCGCGATCGCGCTCCTGCTCGCTGATCCAGCCCAGGCGTGCGGACATTTCCAGCGCCATTACGGTGCCAGCAGCGACCGCTTCACCATGTAGCCACACACCATAGCCCATGTGGGTTTCGATGGCGTGGCCGAAGGTGTGCCCCAGGTTCAGCGTGGCGCGCACGCCGGTTTCTTTTTCATCGGCGCCCACCACTTCAGCCTTGGCCTCGCAGGAGCGCTTGATAGCGTACGTCAGGGCGACCTGATCGAGAGCGCGCAGGCGATCGACGTTTTCTTCGAGCCAGGTGAGGAACGGCTCGTCGCAGATCAGCCCGTACTTGATGACTTCAGCCAGGCCCGCAGACAGTTCGCGAGCCGGCAGCGTATTCAGGGTGGCGGTATCGATCAGCACCACATTCGGCTGATAGAAGGCGCCGACCATGTTCTTGCCCAGCGGATGATTGATCCCGGTCTTGCCGCCCACCGAAGAGTCGACTTGCGACAGCAACGTGGTCGGCACCTGGATGAAATCAACGCCGCGCTGGTAACAGGCAGCGGCAAAACCGGCCATGTCACCAATCACGCCGCCGCCGAGGGCGATCACCGTGGTGCGGCGATCGTGGCGGGCGGTCAGCAGACCGTCGAAAATCAGTTGCAGGGTTTCCCAGGTCTTGAAGGCTTCGCCGTCGGGCAGCACCACGGAGACAACCGAGAACTGAGCGAGGCTTTTGGTCAGACGCTCGAGATAGAGCGGCGCAACGGTCTCGTTGGAGATGATTGCCACTTGCCGCCCGCGAATATGCGGGGCCAGCAACTCGGGCTGATCCAACAAACCTTCGCCAATATGAATCGGGTAGCTGCGCTCGCCTAGATCGACCTTGAGTGTCTGCATGTGTCCCCACAGTGAAGATGGAATCAGGCGTCCTGCCTTGAGTTAACGAAGGTGCGCGGCGCCTGCTGGTGTGACGCCGTTTGATAGCCATCCGCCATAACCTTGAGCGGCCATGACAGGACGCCGAGGATAGCGCATTTCGCGCTGCGCTTTAACGGGGAGGAAGCTGCTGCAAGCGTTCGAGAATGTCGAGCACCACCATTCGTGGCGGCCGCTCATCGGTTTCCACCACTAGATCGGCGATTTCCCGATAAAGCGGATCACGGATCGCCAGCAGATCCCGCAGGGTCTTGGCCGGATCGGCGGTGCGCAACAACGGACGATTGCGGTCACGGGAAGTGCGGCCGACTTGCTGCTCGACAGACGCGTGCAGATACACCACGCGCCCCCCGGCATGCAGGGCCCGACGATTGGCTTCGCGCATCACTGCACCGCCACCAGTCGCCAGCACCACGCCGTCGCAGCCGCACAGCTCTTCGATCATCGCTTGCTCGCGATCACGAAAGCCGGGCTCGCCTTCCTTATCGAAGATCCACGGGATATTGGCGCCCGTGCGCAATTCAATTTCCTTGTCGGAATCTTTGAACGGCAGGCGCAGCTCTTTGGCCAGCAAACGGCCGATGGTGCTTTTTCCAGCCCCCATCGGTCCAACAAGAATCAAATTTCGCACAGAATCAACGACTCACAGCAATCGCCTGGTTATTCATGATACGCGGAGTGAGAAATACCAGCAGCTCGGATTTTTTCTCCGAAACCACGTCACGCCGGAAAAGGCGGCCAAGATACGGCACATCGCCGAGAAATGGCACCTTATCTACAACCTTGCTCTGAGTATTTGAGAAAACCCCGCCAATGACGATGGTCTCGCCGTCGTTAACCAGCACCTTGGCGTTGACCTCGTTTTTCTTGATCGGCGGTACATCCTGCACTTTGTTGAGGTAGTCCGGTTCGTCCTTGGTGACCTTGACCTCCATGATGATGCGGTTATCCGGGGTGATTTGCGGCGTTACTTCCAGGGACAGCGAAGCCTCTTTGAACGACACCGATGTCGCACCACTGGAGCTGGCTTCCTGATACGGAATCTCGGTGCCCTTGAGGATTTTCGCAGTTTCCTTGTCGGACGTGACCACTTTGGGCTGCGAGACGATTTCGCCGTTGCCGGTTTTTTCCATGGCCGTCAGCTCAAGATCCAGCAGCACGTTGTCGGTGATGAAAGCGATGCCGAGCCCCGAGGTGTTGGCCGCGGTGCCCATGTCGACGAACGGCGAGTTGGTGCTGGTGCTGCCGGGCGTGCCGATGGTGTTCGAAGCGTTGGCGCCATTACTGACACCCGAGGTGTTCCAGTTGCCCTTGTTCTGGATCGAGCCGCCCCAGCGCACGCCGAGACTCTTGTCGTAATCGACGTTGGCTTCGACGATCCGCGCTTCGATCATCACCTGGCGCACCGGGATATCAAGCTGCGCGACGATGCGCCGAAGCTCGTCGAGGCGATCCTGGGTCTGGTAGGCGATGATGTTGTTAGTGCGCTCGTCGACGGTGATCGAACCCCGCTCATCGATTTTCGCCTCGGCACTGGTCACCGAAGTGAACAGCTTGGCGATGTCGGCGGCCTTGGCGTAGTTGACCTGCAACAGCTCCCGCCGCAGCGGCGCCAGTTCGGCAATCTGTTTTTGCGACTCCAGTTCCTGACGCTCACGGGCGGCGATCTCATCCGCCGGCGCGACCAGCAGGACGTTGCCGATCTTGCGCTTGTCCAGGCCTTTGGTTTTCAGTACCAGGTCCAGCGCCTGGTCCCACGGCACGTTCTGCAAACGCAAGGTGATGCCGCCCTGCACCGTGTCACTGGCCACCAAATTCAGGTTGGTGAAGTCGGCGATCAGTTGCAGCACCGAGCGCACATCGATGTCCTGGAAGTTCAGCGAAAGCTTTTCGCCGGTGTAGGCAAAGCGCTCGGCGTTGCGCTTCTGCAAGTCATCGACGGTCATCGGACGGATGCTGACGGTCAGCTTGTTGTCGGTCTGGTAGGTCGAGTATTCGAAAGCGCCGCTTGGCTCGATGCTGATCACCGCGCGGTCGCCGGAGGCACTGGCGTTGACGAACTGCACCGGAGTCGCGAAATCCTTGACGTCCAGGCGCACCCGCAACGGGTCGGGCAATTGGGTCCTGGCGAAACCAAGGATGATCTTGCCCTCGCGCTCCTGAATATCCGGTGCAATGGATGGATCCGACAAGTCGATCACCACATTGCCTTCACCTTGGGTGCCGCGCTGAAAATCCACGCCGCGAATGGCCTTGCCTACGGGCGCATAGGCCTTGGCGGGCGCCGGTTTTGCGCTAGCCGCGCGCGGCGCGCTGGCAACCGGTTTGGCCGCCGTGCCTTTCGCGCCTTGCCCAACGACCACGAACAGATTGTTGCCCTCAACTCTGGAGCTGTAAGGCGTCAGTTGAGTCAGGTTGATGATCAGCCGCGTGCGGTCCTTGGCTTCGACCACTGTGGCGCTGCGAGCATTGCCGCCACCGAGGTCACGGTTTTTGTTGGCCAGTTTGCTGACCACGCCCGGCAGATCCAGCGCAATGCGCGCCGGTGATTCGGTGGTGTAACCGTGGGGCGGCGGCGGTGGCCCATCGAAGGTCAACTTCAACTCGACGCGATCACCCGGCAGCGCGGCGACATCCAGCGCGTTAAGGGTGGCCGCTTGTACCATCGGCGACAGCAGCGCTATCCATAGCGAAATACCGAGGGTTGAGAAAATCCTGTTCATTATTCGAGTTCCACTATGAGTGCTCTTTCAAAGGGATGGTCCGCGGCCGTTCCAGCCAGGCGCCTTCGCCGTCGGGAACGATTTCGACCACATCGACTTGCGAGCCGCTGATGGCGACGATCCGCCCATCGTTACGCCCCAGGTAATCGCCGACTTTCAACCGGTGCACCCCGCCCGCCCCGCGCAGCAGCGCAAAGGAACCGGAAGCATTGGAGATCGTGCCGACCATTTCAAACTGCTCGATGTTGAAACCTTCGAGGTACTGCTTGACCCGACTAGGGTCGGGCTTGACGTTGCGCGAGCCATGCTTCCGGCCGGCCACGTCGTTCCTGACTTGTCGGGAAAACGGGCTGCGCAGGTTCGCGGCGCTGTAGGTGAATGTTGGGTAAGACCGGAATGTCGGCGTTGGTTCAATCTTGCCCGGTGGACGCAGGCGCACTTCGTTCAGGTAAGCGTCCAGATCGCCGAAGCCATTGTCGCCGCCGCAACCGCCCAGACCGGCCAACAACACGACCATGGGTAAACAACGAATCGGGGTCATTTCTGCAACCCCTTGTCGTTGTAGCGGTAGGTCTTGGCGAGGATGCTCATGCGCAGCTTCGTACCGCCGTCGGGGTTGGCCGGCGCGAGGTCGAAGTCATGCAGGGTGACGATGCGCGGCAGCCCGGCCACGCCACTGACGAAGGTCGCCAGGTCGTGATAGGCACCGGTGACGGTGATCTGGATCGGCAACTCGATGTAGAACTGCTGGGTGACTTCCGGCAGCAATTTGATCTCTTCGAATTCCAGGCCGCTGCCCAGGCCGGTGCGGGTGATGTCTTCCAGCAGGCCGGGCACTTCGGTGTCGCTGGGCAATTGCCGCAACAGCACGCCGAAGGAGTTCTCCATCTCTTTCATCTGCTGGGTGTAGAGCTCCAGGTTCGCCGCCATGCCGGCCTTGCTGGCGAACTGATCCTTGAGCGTCGATTCTTCCGCACGCTTGAGGTCGAGTTCGTTCTGCATGTCGCTGATGAAAAAGTTGTAGCCCAGCCCCAGCACCAGAACCATCAGCAGAATGCCCGCCAAAGCCTTGATTGCCGGGGGCCAGGAGCCAATGTTGTTGGTGTCCAGATCATTGATGTCGATCTTGCGCAGCCCTTCGAACCATTCGGACGGCCTCATTTAGCGACCTCCAGGGTGGCGGGCTGAGTCTGACGAACGGTCAGCTGAAACACGTTGGCCTGATCCAGTTGACCAGCAGTCGTCGCCTTGACCTCGGTCAGGCTTGGCGCGTCGAACCAGTCCGAGGCATCGAGATTGCGCATCAACTCAGACACCTTGTTGTTCGACTCTGCCGCCCCGGTGATCGCCAGGGTCTTGCCCTGCATTTTCACTTCGGTGAAATACACCCCGTCCGGCAGGGTACGCGCCAACTGGTCGAAGATTCGCCCGCTGATCTGCCGGTTGCCTTGCAGGTCCTGGATGATGCGCATGCGCTCCACCAGTTGCTGGCGCCGGGCCTTGAGCTCGCTAATTTGCTTGATGCGCTCATCGACGACGGCAATCTGTTTGCCAAGGTAATCGTTGCGGGCCACTTGCTGGCTGATGGCGCCGCTGATGACCTGGTCGCCAATCAGCACCAAGCCCACCGAACCGACCAGCACACCCACCAACACCAGCAGAAAGCGCTTGCGACGCTCTTCGCGCAGTTCTTCACGCCAGGGTAAAAGGTTGATCCGCGCCATCAGTCGAAACTCCTGAGGGCCAGACCGCAGGCAATCATCAAGGCCGGGGCATCGCTGGCGAGGGCGCCGGCGTTGACCTTGCTGCTCAGCGCCATGTCAGCGAATGGGTTGGCGACCTGGGTCGGCGTGCCCAGCCGCTGCTCGATCAATCGATCAAGCCCGGGCACCGAGGCGGTGCCGCCGGCCAGCAGGATATGGTCGACCGCGTTGTATTGGCCGGACGCAAAGAAAAACTGCAATGAGCGAGAGACCTGCTGCACAAGGGCTTCACGGAACGGCTGCAACACCTCGCTGACATAGTCGTCCGGCAAACCGCCCTGCTTCTTTGCCAGCCCGGCCTGCTCAGTGGTCAGGCCATAGCGGCGCTGGATTTCTTCAGTGAGTTGGCGACCACCGAACAATTGTTCGCGGGTGTAGATGATCCGGCCGTTATGCAGCACGCTCAGGGTGGTCATGGTCGCGCCGATGTCCACCACCGCGACGGTCGGGCGCTCTTGATTGGAGGCCAGTTGGGTAGCCAACAGGCCAAAGGAGCGTTCCAGGGCATAAGCTTCGACGTCCACCACCTTGGCGGTCAGCCCGGCGAGCGCCAGCGCCGCCTCGCGAACTTCGACGTTTTCTTTCCGACAGGCGGCCAGCAGCACATGGACCCGTTCGGGGTTGCGCACCGATACACCCTGGACTTCGAAATCGATGGCGACTTCGTCCAATGGATAAGGAATGTATTGGTCGGCTTCGATCTTGAGCTGGTTTTCCATCTCTTCGTCGGACAGCCCGGCGTCCATCTCGATGGTCTTGGTAATCACCGCCGAACCGGCCACCGCAACCGCGACGTTCCGGATACCGGTCCGAGCCTTGAGAAGCACGCGTGACAACGCCTGGCCCACACCTTCGAGCTCGGCGATGTTCTTCTCGATGACCGCGCTGGCCGGCAGCGGTTCGACCGCGTAGGCCTCGACCCGGTAGCGGTCGCCCTGGCGGCTGAGCTCCAGAAGCTTCACCGACGTGGAGCTGATGTCGATCCCCAGAAGCGTTCTGGTCTTTTTATTGAAGAGTCCTAGCACTACCAATTCCCTATGACTATCCGTGAGTTACGGACTCTGTAATGTGCATTGCGTTCAATCACCCCGTCTTGACAGAAGCGCAAATGACGCCCATCACGGAAAAATGCTTATAATGCCCAGCGTTTTTTTCCGCTTTTACTGCCAGCGCGGGTCGTTCTCTGTGTAATCGGGACCCTGACGCCAAATTCATTCTTTACCCTGGATGTTCAAACGCCTTGATTCGTCTGCTGAAATTTTTCGGTTGGTCCATCGTCGCCGTTTTCTGCGGACTGCTTTTAGGTCTCAGTGGCGCCTATCTTTACCTTAGTCCGGGATTGCCGTCCGTGGAGGCGCTGAGAAGCATTCAGTTGCAGATTCCTCTGCGGGTCTACAGCAGCGATAACAAGTTGATCGCAGAATTTGGCGAAATGCGCCGGACTCCGATCCGTTTCGCCGACATTCCGCCCAATTTCATCAATGCGTTACTAAGTGCTGAAGACGATAACTTCGCCAACCACTATGGCGTCGATCCGAGCAGCCTGATGCGTGCCGCGACCCAACTGGTCAAAAGCGGCCACATCCAGTCCGGCGGCAGCACCATCACCATGCAGGTGGCGAAGAACTTCTTCCTGACCAGCGAACGCAGCTTCTCGCGCAAAACCACCGAAATTCTTCTGGCCCTGCAGATCGAACGACAGCTGACCAAGGACGAAATCCTTGAGCTGTACGTCAACAAGATCTACCTGGGTAACCGCGCCTACGGCATCGAGGCAGCGGCGCAGGTCTACTACGGCAAATCGATTCGAGATGTGAGCCTGGCGCAGATGGCGATGATCGCCGGCCTGCCGAAGGCCCCGTCGCGCTTCAATCCGCTGGCCAACCCGGCCCGCAGCAAGGAACGTCGCGACTGGATCCTGGGGCGCATGTACAAGCTCGGGAAAATCACCGAAGCCGACTACACCACCGCGATCAACGAACCGCTGAACGCCAGCTATCACGTGCCGACCCCGGAAGTGAACGCGCCGTACATCGCTGAAATGGCCCGTGCCGAAATGGTCGGTCGTTATGGCAGCGACGCCTACACCGAAGGTTTCCGCGTCACCACGACCGTGCCGAGCAATCTGCAGGAAATGGCCAACACCGCGGTCCACGAAGGCTTGATGACCTACGACCAGCGTCACGGCTATCGCGGTCCTGAGTCGCGCCTGCCGGGCAAGACCCGTGAAGCCTGGGCCACCGAACTGACCAAGCAGCGCACCATCAGCAGCCTTGAGCCGGCCATCGTTACTCAGGTCGACAAGAACGGCCTGCAAGTGATGACCCGCACCGGCGACGAACACGTTGGCTGGGACACTATGAAATGGGCGCGGCCATTCCTGAATACCAACAGCATGGGCGCCAATCCGAAGCAGCCGGCGGATGTGGCCCAGGTCGGCGACCTGATTCGCGTACAACGCCAGCCGGACAACTCGCTGAAGTTCAGCCAGATTCCTCAGGCCCAGGGCGCATTGGTCTCCCTGGATCCGCAGAACGGTGCGATCCGTTCGCTGGTCGGCGGCTTCGCGTTCGAGCAGAGCAATTACAACCGGGCCCTGCAGGCCAAGCGTCAGCCGGGTTCGAGCTTCAAGCCGTTCGTCTACAGCGCCGCCCTGGATAACGGCTACACCGCCGCGACCCTGGTGAACGACGCGCCGATCGTGTTTGTCGACGAGTACCTGGACAAGGTATGGCGTCCGAAGAACGACACCAACACCTTCCTCGGCCCGATCCGCTTGCGTGAAGGCTTGTACAAGTCGCGTAACCTGGTATCGATCCGGTTGGTGCAGGCGCTGGGCGTTGATCGCACCATTGACTACATCAGCAAGTTCGGCTTCAACAAGCAGGACTTGCCGCGCAACCTGTCCCTGGCGCTGGGCACCGCGACCCTGACGCCAATGGAGATCGCCACCGGTTGGAGCACCTTCGCCAACGGCGGCTACAAGATCACCCCGTACATCATCGACAAGATCGAAAGCCGCAACGGTGACACGCTGTTCGTCGCCAACCCGCCGAGCGTGCCTCAGGGCGACACGGCGACCGCTGGCCTGGCCGCACCGGCCGCGCAACCGTTCACGGTCAACGCGACCCCGGGCGAAGCACCGGCCGCACCTGGCACGCTGCCGCAAACCCCGGCCCTGGCCGAGCGGATTGTCGATGGCCGCACCACGTTCATCCTCAACAGCATGCTCGAGGACGTGATCAAGCTCGGCACCGGCCGCCGCGCGCTGGCCTTGGGCCGTCCCGATATCGCGGGCAAAACCGGTACGACAAACGAATCCAAGGACGCCTGGTTCTCCGGCTACAACGCCGATTACGTGACCACGGTCTGGACCGGTTTCGACCAGCCAGAGAGCCTGGGTCGCAAGGAATTCGGCGGCACCGTCGCGCTGCCGATCTGGATGAACTACATGGCCGCCGCGCTCAAAGGCAAGCCGCCACATACGCAAGCGGAGCCGGAAGGCATCCTCAGCTTGCGGGTTGACCCGGTCAGCGGCCGTGCGGCCACGCCAAGCACGCCTGGGGCCTACTTCGAGCTGTTCAAGGCCGAAGACACGCCACCGTCGGTGAACGAACTGGGCAACGGCACTGCACCGGGCAGCCCATTGCCAGCGGATGAAGCGGCACCGATCGATTTGTTCTGATCGGCTGACGCAACAAAAAGCCCCGCCTTCGAGAGAAGTGCGGGGCTTTTTTTACATCCGTGATTTCCTGGGCCGGCCTCTTCGCGGGCAAGCCTCGCTCCTACAGGGTTTGCGTCGTACGCAATATCCCGAACGACGCATAACCGTAGGAGCGAGGCTTGCCCGCGAAGAGGCCATCACAAACACCCCAGAACCCCTCAGACATAAAAAAGCCCCGACTCACAAGAGCCGGGGCTTTTCGGTTGAAGCGCTACAACGACTTAGCCGTTGAACACGTCATCCACGCTTTTCAGCGGGTAGTTCTTCGGATACGGCAGGGTCGCCACACCAGTCTCGATGGCGGCCTTGGCCACGGCATCGGAGATCACGGTGATCAGGCGGGCATCCATTGGTTTCGGGATGATGTACTCACGACCGAATTCCAGTTTGATACCGCCGTAGGCGTCGCACACTTCCTGAGGAACCGGCAGCTTGGCCAGTTCGCGCAGGGCGTTGGCCGCGGCCACTTTCATTTCTTCGTTGATGCGCTTGGCGCGAACGTCCAGTGCACCACGGAAGATGAACGGGAAGCCCAGTACGTTGTTGACCTGGTTCGGGTAGTCCGAACGGCCGGTAGCCATGATCACGTCGTCACGGGTGGCGTGAGCCAGTTCCGGGGAGATTTCCGGATCCGGGTTGGAGCACGCGAACACGATCGGGTTGGCCGCCATGGACTTCAGGCCTTCGGCGCTGAGCAGGTTCGGGCCGGACAGGCCGACGAACACGTCTGCACCGGTCAGGGCGTCAGCCAGGGTGCGTTTTTCAGTCGCGTGAGCGAACACAGCCTTGTACTGGTTCAGGTCGTCACGGCCGGAGTGGATCACGCCGGTACGGTCAACCATGAAGATGTTTTCGATGTTGGCGCCCATGCTCACCAGCAATTTCATGCAGGAGATGGCGGCCGCACCGGCACCCAGGCAGACGATCTTGGCGTCAGCCAGGGTTTTGCCAGCGATTTCCAGGGCGTTGATCATGCCGGCCGCAGTAACGATCGCGGTGCCGTGCTGGTCATCGTGGAATACCGGAATGTCGCACTGCTCGATCAGAGCACGTTCGATCTCAAAGCACTCAGGTGCCTTGATGTCTTCCAGGTTGATACCACCGAAGGTGATGGAGATACGCTTGACGGTGTCGATGAAGGCTTGCGGGCTTTCGGAGTCAACTTCGATGTCGAAAACGTCGATGCCGGCAAAGCGCTTGAACAGCACGCCTTTACCTTCCATCACTGGCTTGGAAGCCAATGGGCCGAGGTTACCCAGGCCGAGAATCGCGGTGCCATCGGAAATGACTGCAACCAGGTTGCCTTTACCGGTGTATTTGTAGGCCAGTTCAGGATCGCGGGCGATTTCGCGTACTGGTTCGGCTACGCCGGGGCTGTAGGCCAGCGACAGATCGCGGGCGGTAGCGGTGGCCTTGGTGAGCTCGACACTCAGCTTCCCTGGACGAGGATGGGCGTGATATTCGAGAGCGGCAGTTTTCAAATCAGACATGTGGGCATTCCGCTTTTTACTGTTGGACAGACGGACCGCCGAGGATACGCGTGTCGTAAAGTCCCTACAAGACTGACCGGTCACCCCTGTCAAGCGCCCTGCCCTACGACTTTGGGCCAAGAGCCACGGAACACAAGGGCTAGACTGTTCACAATCCATCTAAAAAATGTCTACAACTTTTTATCGCTGCCCTGCTTGAAGCATCGAAGGGTCGCTTAGCGGGAGCAGCCAGCGTGCCTGACCGTCATCCAGTGCACCACGGCGCGAACGGTCCAGCACCCAGCCACGAGCCTCGATTTGCTTGCCCTTCAGCCGTTCCAGCGATCTGACATCGAACCGCCCGAGCACATTGGGTGCAACGCGCAATACAACCGAGTCCTGCAACTCGACCCAAACCCCGCCGCGATTGCGTTGAACCTTGCTCACACGACCGCCGAGCACAGCAAAACCGGAGACCTTGATCTGATCCGCTTTCAGCACAGGTGACTGGCGCCACAGCCCGAGGCCGGCCTGTCGAGCCGCGCGTTCCGCTGATTGCTGGCAACTGACCAAATCAATATTCGGCGCCATCGCGACCTGAAAACCGAGGCCTTCGGCGAGCATCTGCGCTTCCAGGTTGGCGCCATTGGCGCTATAGACATGCGCCAAGGTGCGGCCGTAGCGATCCTTGGTCTCTTTACCCGGCAACAAACCCACCCGGCCATCACTGGCAGCCACCAGCGCTTCGAGGCGTTTGCGCGCCGCCACGGCGAACGGCTCGTCGGTGCGACCCTGTCGGCCCAGTTCCGGGGTGTTCAAGCCGATCATGCGCACACTGCGGCCATCGCTCAGGCGCAGGGTGTCACCGTCCACTACCCGCTGCACGGTGGCCGGCGTCAAACCACTCGGCGCCGGGCAAAAGGCCTGGGCGCCAGAAAGCCAAATCGCGGACACAAAAAAGGCGCCCGCAAGGGACGCCTTTTTCGTTAGCAAGGTAAAGCCCATAGGGCTTGGGAACCTTACTCTGCTGCTGCAGCAGGTTTCTTGCCGAAGGCACCGAAACGGTCTGCGAAGCGCTGTACACGGCCGCCAGTATCCAGAGTCTTCTGCTTACCGGTGTAGAACGGGTGGCACTCATTGCATACGTCGATCGCCAGAGGCTTGGCCAGGTTCGAACGAGTTTCGAACTTGTTGCCACAGCTGCAGGTAACTGCGGTGACTTCGTATGTTGGATGGATATCGGCTTTCATGGTGTATTCCTCGGGCTAGCGTGCCGCCACTCAACACTATTGTTGAATACCGCACGTAATTAGGCCGCGGATTCTACCAGACAATGACAATCACGCAAGCTGTCCCTTCTACCGACCGTCTGCTAGGCTCCCGACCAAATCGCCGCCCTTGTGGGAGCGAGCCTGCTCGCGAAAGCGTTGTATCAGACACCATAAATGCTGACTGACACTCCCTTTTCGCGAGCAGGCTCGCTCCCACAGGTCATGGCTCTGCTGTTAATTTTTCCGTTTATCGAGATCCCCCCGCGTGCCCGACGCCATTTTGCGCCTCGCCCTGCCCTCGCCGCTGCGCCGCCTGTTCGATTACCGTGCCCCGGCCGGGGTCCTGCGCGCCCAGTTGCAACCGGGCATGCGCCTGCGAGTGCCGTTCGGTCGGCGGGAGATGATCGGGATTCTGGTAGAAGTCACCGACACCAGCGAAGTCCCGGTGGAAAAGCTCAAACCAGCCCTGGCCCTGCTCGATGCCACACCGCCGCTGCCGCCCGCGCTGTTCAAGCTGTGCCTGTGGACGTCCCAGTATTACCAACATAGCCTCGGCGACACCTTGAGCTGGGCGCTGCCGGTGTTGTTGCGCCAAGGTGAACTGGCCGAAGCGCGCCAGGAACGGTTCTGGTCGGCAGCGCCCGGCGCCAGCCTGGATGATCCGCGCATCGCCCGCGCCCCGCGCCAACGTGAAGCCCTGGCGACATTGGCGCAGCACCCCCACGGCGTAGCTCATCAGTTGCTGAGCAAACTGATGCTGAGCAAAGACAGCCTCGACCTGCTGCTGGCCAAAGATCTGGTGCAAGTCGAAATCCGCAAGCACGCACCCGACGCCCGCCATGAGCATTGGCTGGCCCAACCGGAGTTGCCGCTCAATCCGGAACAACGCGCCGCATATGAAGCGATCCGCGCCGGGTTCGACAGTTATCACGCGTTCCTGCTCGCGGGCGTCACCGGCAGCGGCAAGACCGAAGTCTATTTACAGCTGATCCGCGAAACCCTGGAGGCCGGCAAGCAAGCGCTGGTGCTGATCCCGGAGATCAACCTCGGCCCGCAAACCCTGGCGCGCTTCGAGCAGCGTTTCAACGCGCGCATCGCCCTGATTCACTCGGCAGTCAACGATCGCGAGCGCCTGGAAGCCTGGCTCGCCGCCCGTGACGGTGACGCCGACATTATTATCGGCACCCGTTCGGCGCTGTTCACGCCGATGAAAAACCCCGGCCTGATCATCATCGACGAAGAGCACGACGGCTCCTATAAGCAGCAGGAAGGCTTGCGCTATCACGCCCGAGACCTGGCGCTGGTCCGCGCGCGGCAGGAAAACATCCCGATCGTGCTCGGATCCGCCACGCCTTCGCTGGAAAGCCTGCACAACGCGTACACAGGTCGTTACGGCCTCCTACGCCTGAATGAGCGCGCGGGTGGCGCCAAGCAGCCGCGTTTCCTGCGTCTGGATGTGAAAAGTCGTCCGCTGGACAGCGGCATTTCCGGGCCGATGCAGCAAGCCATCGGCCAGACCCTGGCGGCCGGCCAGCAAGTCCTGGTGTTCCTGAACCGCCGTGGCTTCGCGCCGACCTTGCTTTGCCACGATTGCGGCTGGATGTCCGAATGCCAGCGCTGCGATGCGCGGATGACCGTGCACCAGCGCTCCGGCGAATTGCGCTGCCACCATTGCGGCTACGTCGAGCGCGTGCCCCGGCATTGCCCGAAATGCGGCAAGGTCGATTTGCGACCTGTGGGCGCGGGCACCGAGCGCGCCGAGGAACGCTTGGCAATCCTGTTCCCGGATGTGCCAGTGCTGCGGGTTGACCGCGACAGCACCTCGCGCAAGGACGCGATGAATCAGCTGTTCGCGACGATTCAGAAAGGTCAGCCGTGCATTCTGGTCGGCACGCAGATGCTTGCCAAAGGACACCACTTCCCTCGGGTGACGCTGGTGTCGATTCTGGATGCCGACGGCGGGCTGTTCTCCGGCGACTTCCGCGCCAGCGAGCGCATGGCGCAGCTGATCGTCCAGGTCGCAGGCCGCGCGGGCCGGGCCGAAGAGCCGGGTCGAGTGATCATCCAGACCCACCTGGCCGACCATCCATTGCTGGTGCAACTGACCGAACAGGGTTACTTCGCCTTTGCCGAACAGGCTTTGAGCGAGCGTCGCGCCGCCGGTTTGCCGCCGTTTGCGCATCTGGCGCTGCTACGGGCCGAAGCGCACAAGCCGGGGCAAGCCGAAGGTTTTCTCGATGAAGCGTGCAGCGAGGCGGAACGATTGCTGGCTGAGCAGAATCTGAGCGGTATCGAGTTGCTCGGGCCGGTGCCGGCACCGATGGAGCGTCGGGCCGGGCGCTATCGCGCGCAGTTGTTGTTGCAGGCGGCGGCACGGGCGCCGCTGCATCGATTGCTGAGCAGTTGGTTGCTGGCGCTGGAGCAGATGCCGAGCGGGCGGGCGGTGCGCTGGTCGCTTGATGTGGATCCTGTGGATTTATATTGAAAGATCGCCACCGCGTGTAGGAGCGAGGCTTGCCCGCGATAGGGCCCTTGAGATTGCCATCGCGGGCAAGCCTCGCTCCTACACGCGATGGCGGCCTAATTGTCACCACATATCCATAACCTGCCCGCTATAGTTGGCAAGCACGTCTATGCCACGGATAATGCCCAGTTTTTCCACTAGCGCATCCAGGCGCCGCCGCGCTTGCGGTCGAAAGAGAACACCATGAAAGACACCATTCGCCAGCTGATCCAACAAGCCATCACCCAACTCGTCAACGAAGGTGTGTTGCCTGAAGGCCTGTCGCCGGCGATCCAGGTGGAAAACTCCCGCGACAAGAAGAACGGCGACTTCGCCAGCAATATCGCGATGATGCTGGCCAAACCGGCGGGCATGAAGCCCCGCGACCTGGCCGAGAAAATCATCGCTGCCCTGCCGGCTGACGAAAACGTCACCAAGACCGAAATCGCCGGCCCGGGCTTCCTGAACTTCTTCCAGAACACCCAAGCCCTGGCCGCGCGTCTGGACGCCGCCCTGGCCGACGACCACGTCGGTGTGCGCAAGGCTGGCCCGGTGCAGCGCACCGTGGTTGACCTGTCGGCACCCAACCTGGCCAAAGAGATGCACGTCGGCCACTTGCGCTCGACCATCATCGGCGACGGCGTGGCCCGAGTGCTGGAGTTCCTCGGCGACACCGTGATCCGCCAGAACCACGTCGGCGACTGGGGCACCCAGTTCGGCATGCTGATGGCTTACCTGCAAGAAAACCCGATCACCAGCGACGAGCTGTCGGACCTGGAAAACTTCTACCGCGCCGCCAAGCAGCGCTTCGACGGCTCCGAAGAGTTCGCCGACCGCGCCCGTGGCCTGGTGGTCAAGCTGCAGGCCGGTGACGCCGAGTGCCTGGCGCTGTGGTCGCGCTTCCGCGATATCTCGCTGTCCCACTGCCAGGCGATCTACGAACAACTGAACGTCAAACTGACCATGGCCGACGTGATGGGCGAAAGCGCCTACAACGATGACCTGATCAACGTGGTCAACGACCTCAAGGCTGCCGGCCTGCTGGTCGAGAGCAACGGCGCCCAGTGCGTGTTCCTCGACGAATTCAAGAACGCCGACGGCGACCCGCTGCCGGTGATCATCGTCAAGGCTGATGGCGGCTACCTCTACGCCACCACCGACTTGGCGGCTGTGCGTTACCGCAGTGGCAAACTGAAGGCTGATCGCGCGCTGTACTTCGTCGACCAGCGTCAGGCCCTGCACTTCCAGCAAGTGTTCCAGGTCGCGCGCCTGGCCGGTTTCGTCACGCACCCGATGGAAATGGAGCACATGGGCTTCGGCACGATGAACGGTGCCGATGGCCGTCCGTTCAAGACCCGTGATGGCGGCACCGTGAAACTGGTGGACCTGCTGAACGAAGCCAAGGACCGCGCCTACACCCTGGTGAAAGAGAAGAACCCGGAGCTGGCCGAAGACGATTTGCGCAACATCGCCAAGGTCGTGGGCATCGGTGCGGTGAAATACGCCGACCTGTCGAAGCACCGCACCAGCGACTACAGCTTCAACTTCGACCTGATGCTGAACTTCGAAGGCAACACCGCGCCGTACCTGCTGTACGCCTACACCCGCGTAGCCGGTGTGTTCCGCAAGCTCGGCAAGGACTTCAGCGAAGTCGAAGGCCAGATCGTTCTCGAAGCCGCGCACGAACATGAACTGGCGGCCAAACTGGCGCAGTTCGGCGAAGTGCTGAACAACGTTTCCGACAAAGGAACGCCGCACATCCTGTGCACCTACCTGTACGATGTCGCCGGCCTGTTCTCCAGCTTCTACGAGAACTGCCCGATCCTCACTGCCGACACCCCGGCGCAAATGCAGAGCCGTCTGCGCCTTGCCGCGCTGACCGGTCGCACACTCAAGCAAGGCCTGGAACTCTTGGGTCTGGAAACTCTGGAGCGTATGTAAGTTGGCTGCCAAGAAAAAACCTGCACCCAAGCGCGGCGCCAGTCGTTACACCGCTCCTGCCAAGCAGCCGATCCCGGGCTGGTTGTGGATGGCCATCGGCCTGACGGTCGGCGCGTTTATCGTGTTCCTGATGAAGCTGGAGCCGGGCAAGGGCAGCGAAAGCGTCAAGCGCGAGAAGATCGAACAGCAGAAAGCCACCAAGATCGCCGAGGCCAACAAGACCCCGCCGAGCCCAACGCAACCGGTGAAGCCGAAGTACGACTTCTACACCTTGCTGCCGGAATCGGAAGTGATCGTGCCGCCAGACGCGGTGCCGGAGAAAACCCTGCCGACACCACAAGTGCCGACCGTGCCGACGACCCCGGTGACGCCGGAGCAGGCGGCGAAAATCGACACCGCGCGGGCCCAGGCTGCGCTGGCGGGGATTACACCGCCACCACCGCCACCGGTATCCAAAGCGGCGCCAGTGACCAAGTTCTTCTTGCAGGCCGGTTCGTTCCGCAAGGAAGCCGATGCCGACAAGGTACGTGCGCAGATTATCCTGCTCGGTCAGGCGGTGGCGGTTGAGTCCGGCATGGTCAAGGATGAGACCTGGTATCGCGTATTGGTCGGGCCGTTCAGCAACCGCGAACAACTGACCACGGCGCAGAAACAACTGGCTGGCAGCGGTTTCAGCAACCTGTTGTTACAACAACGCCAGAGCCGCTGATTTCGTCAGTGGTACCGCGTTATCGTTCTTCGCGGGCAAGCCTCGCTCCTACAGGTTTACGTCGTCCACACGATGCATTCCCTGTAGGAGCGAGGCTTGCCCGCGAAGGCGCCAGCACTAACAACACATCCTTCCCCGCATAACACCGCTCGTCCCCTCTCGCGCCCCGCAGTTGAAAAATTCTCCACCACCCCCATATGAGTTGGCATAAGGCATTTTCGCCCCGCTGCGTGGAGACTCTCCCTTGACCACCATCGTTTCAGTTCGCCGCCACGGCAAAGTCGTCATGGGCGGCGACGGCCAGGTTTCTCTCGGCAATACCGTGATGAAAGGCAACGCGAAGAAAGTTCGTCGCCTGTACCACGGTCAGGTCATCGCCGGTTTTGCCGGGGCCACCGCCGACGCCTTCACCCTGTTCGAGCGTTTTGAAGGCCAGCTCGAAAAACATCAGGGGCACCTGGTTCGCGCCGCTGTCGAACTCGCCAAAGAATGGCGCACCGACCGCTCCCTGAGCCGCCTCGAAGCCATGCTCGCGGTCGCCAACAAAGACGCCTCCTTGATCATCACCGGCAACGGTGACGTGGTCGAACCCGAAGAAGGCCTGATCGCCATGGGTTCCGGCGGCGGCTACGCTCAAGCGGCAGCCAGCGCCTTGCTGAAGAAGACCGATCTGTCGGCCCGGGAAATCGTCGAAACCGCGCTCGGCATCGCCGGCGACATCTGTGTATTCACCAACCACACCTTCACCATTGAGGAGCAGGACCTCGCCGAGTAAGCCTGTTTCGGCCTAGCGCCACGGCTCACTTTTGCCAGAGGACCGCCAATTACTATGTCCATGACTCCCCGTGAAATCGTCCACGAACTCAATCGCCATATCATCGGCCAGGACGATGCCAAGCGCGCCGTCGCCATCGCGCTGCGTAACCGCTGGCGCCGGATGCAGCTGCCGGAAGAGCTGCGTGTTGAAGTAACGCCAAAGAACATCCTGATGATCGGCCCGACCGGTGTCGGTAAAACCGAGATCGCCCGTCGCCTGGCAAAACTGGCCAACGCGCCGTTCATCAAGGTCGAAGCGACCAAGTTCACCGAAGTCGGCTATGTCGGCCGTGACGTCGAATCGATCATTCGTGACCTCGCCGACGCCGCGATCAAGCTGCTGCGCGAACAGGAAATGACCAAGGTTCGCCACCGCGCCGAAGACGCCGCCGAAGACCGTATCCTCGACGCGCTGCTGCCACCGCCACGCATGGGTTTCAGCAACGAGGACTCGGCCTCCGCGTCCGACTCCAACACCCGTCAGCTGTTCCGCAAGCGCCTGCGTGAAGGGCAGCTGGATGACAAAGAGATCGAAATCGAAATCGCCGAAGTGGCGGGTGTCGATATCTCCGCGCCGCCGGGCATGGAAGAGATGACCAACCAGTTGCAGAGCCTGTTTGCCAACATGGGCAAGGGCAAGAAAAAATCTCGCAAGCTCAAGGTCAAGGAAGCGCTGAAACTGGTGCGTGACGAAGAAGCCGGGCGTCTGGTCAATGAAGAAGAGTTGAAGGCCAAGGCCCTGGAAGCGGTCGAGCAGCACGGCATCGTGTTCATCGACGAAATCGACAAGGTCGCCAAGCGCGGCAACTCCGGCGGTGTCGACGTGTCCCGTGAAGGTGTGCAGCGTGACTTGCTGCCGCTGATCGAAGGCTGCACCGTCAACACCAAGCTGGGCATGGTCAAGACCGACCACATCCTGTTCATCGCTTCCGGTGCGTTCCACTTGAGCAAGCCGAGCGACCTGGTGCCTGAGCTGCAAGGTCGCCTGCCGATCCGCGTTGAACTGAAGGCGCTGACCCCGGAAGACTTCGAGCGCATTCTCAGCGAACCGCATGCGTCGCTCACCGAGCAATATTGCGCGCTGCTGAAAACCGAAGGCCTGGCGATCGAATTCCAGCCGGACGGGATCAAGCGCATCGCCGAGATCGCCTGGCAGGTCAACGAGAAAACCGAAAACATCGGCGCCCGTCGCCTGCACACGCTGCTTGAGCGTCTGCTGGAAGAGGTGTCGTTCAGCGCCGGTGATCTGGCCAGCGCCCACGACGACAAGGTGATCCTGATCGACGCCGACTACGTCAACAGCCACCTCGGCGAATTGGCGCAGAACGAAGACCTGTCCCGCTACATTCTGTAGAGCGACAAGTTACAAGCCACAAGCTGCAAGTCGGTCACCTACCGCTTGCAGCTTTAAGCTTGAAGCTTGTAGGCTGGCTCCATGACCCAACTCCCCACCGACATCAAGCTGCACAAAGCCTCGAAAACCCTGTCGCTGAAATATGCGTCCGGCGAGGAATTTCACCTGCCCGCCGAGTTCCTGCGCGTGCACTCTCCTTCCGCCGAGGTCCAGGGCCACGGCAAACCTATCCTGCAATTTGGCAAGATCGCCGTCGGCCTGAGCAAGGTAGAACCGGCCGGTCAGTACGCACTGAAATTGACCTTCGACGACGGCCACGACAGCGGCCTGTTCACTTGGGAATATCTCTATCAGTTGGCGGTGCGCCAAGAGGATCTCTGGAACGATTATCTTGCCGAGCTGAAAGCGGCTGGCAAAACCCGCGATCCGAGCCAGTCCGTCGTCAAGCTGATGCTCTAGGTCAGGCCTCTTGCTCTTTAGAGGGCATTTTCTAATTTCATCTGTTTGAATGCTCCGCTGCGGCGTCGAGGATCGGCCCGCTTGCGAAAAAAATTAAACTCGGGTAACCAATGGAACTGGCAAGTTCCCTGCAGTGCTCGTTGTGTTGAAAAAGCAGCGATGCAGTATTAACGGTCACCCGAGCAGCAGTACCTGGTATTGGTTGTGTGACTACACGGCTGGGCCCGGGTACTCGTCTCAGGACAATGGAGCGTCGTAGATGAGTAACAAGAACAACGATGACCTGAAGTATCAAGCCTCGGAAAACACCCTGGGGCTTAATCCTGTTGTTGGACTGCGTGGCAAGGATCTACTGGCGTCTGCTCGGATGGTGCTCAGGCAGGCCATCAAACAACCGATTCACAGCGTCAAGCATGTCGCTCATTTCGGCCTCGAACTCAAGAACGTGCTGTTCGGCAAATCCGAGCTGCAACCGCCGGGCGATGACCGTCGCTTCAACGATCCGGCCTGGAGCCAGAACCCGCTCTACAAACGTTATCTGCAAACTTACCTGGCGTGGCGCAAGGAACTCCACGACTGGATCGACGACAGCAGCCTGTCGCCCAAAGACGTCGCCCGCGGGCACTTCGTGATCAACCTCATGACCGAAGCCATGGCCCCGACCAACAGTGCGGCCAACCCTGCGGCAGTCAAACGCTTCTTCGAAACCGGCGGCAAGAGCCTGCTCGACGGTCTCTCTCACCTGGCCAAGGACATCGTGCACAACGGCGGCATGCCGAGCCAGGTCAACATGGGCGCGTTCGAAGTCGGCAAGAGCCTAGGCGTGACCGAAGGCGCTGTAGTGTTTCGCAACGACGTGCTGGAGCTGATCCAGTACCGGCCGATCACCGAGCAGGTGCACGAGCGCCCATTGCTGGTGGTGCCGCCGCAGATCAACAAGTTCTACGTATTCGACTTGAGCCCGGACAAGAGCCTGGCGCGCTTCTGCCTGCGCAACAATGTGCAGACCTTCATCGTCAGTTGGCGTAACCCGACCAAGGAACAACGCGAGTGGGGCCTGTCCACTTACATCGAGGCGCTCAAGGAAGCGGTCGATGTGGTCATGGCGATCACTGGCAGCAAAGACGTGAACATGCTCGGTGCCTGCTCCGGTGGCATCACCTGCACCGCCCTGCTGGGCCACTACGCCGCGATCGGCGAGAAGAAGGTCAACGCCCTGACCTTGCTGGTGAGCGTGCTGGACACCACTCTGGACAGCGACGTGGCTCTGTTCGTCGACGAGCAGACCCTCGAAGCCGCCAAGCGCCATTCCTACCAGGCGGGTGTGCTGGAAGGCCGCGACATGGCGAAAGTCTTCGCCTGGATGCGCCCCAACGACCTGATCTGGAACTACTGGGTCAACAACTACCTGCTGGGCAACGAGCCGCCGGTGTTCGACATCCTGTTCTGGAACAACGACACCACACGGTTGCCGGCGGCGTTCCACGGCGACCTGATCGAGATGTTCAAAAGCAATCCACTGATCCGCCCCAACGCCCTCGAAGTGTGCGGCACAGCAATTGACCTGAAGCAGGTCACCGCCGATATCTTTTCCCTCGCCGGCACCAACGACCACATCACGCCGTGGAAGTCTTGCTACAAGTCGGCGCAGCTGTTTGGCGGCAAGGTTGAGTTCGTGCTGTCCAGCAGCGGGCACATCCAAAGCATTCTGAACCCGCCAGGTAATCCGAAGTCACGCTATATGACCAGCACCGAGATGCCGGTTAAGGCCGAGGACTGGCAAGAGAACTCCACCAAACACACGGATTCCTGGTGGCTACACTGGCAGGCATGGCAAGCCGAGCGTTCGGGCAAGCTGAAGAAATCCCCGACCGTACTGGGCAACAAAACCTACACGGCGGGCGAAGCTGCGCCGGGTACCTACGTGCATGAGCGGTAACTGACACACCCCATCACCCCTGTGGGAGCGGGCTTGTGTGGCGAGGGGGCTTGCCCCCGTTCGATTGCGAAGCAGTCGTAAACCAGTCTTCACTTTCTGACCATAGATCGTGCTGACTGGTTTTAGGTGCGCTTCGCACCCCAACGGGGGCAAGCCCCCTCGCCACAGGCCCGCTCCCACATGGGATTGGGGATGAATTAACCCACAGGGCCTGAAGCATGCCGCAACCGTTCATTTTTCGTACCGTCGACCTGGATGGCCAGACCCTCCGCACCGCGGTACGCCCCGGCAAGCCTCACTTGACGCCCTTGCTGATTTTCAACGGCATCGGCGCCAACCTTGAGCTGGTGTTTCCGTTCGTCGCGGCGCTGGACCCGGACCTGGAGGTCATTGCCTTCGACGTTCCCGGTGTCGGCGGTTCGTCGACGCCGAATCGGCCCTATCGCTTTCCGGGATTGGCGAAACTGACGGCACGGATGCTCGACTATCTGGACTATGGACAGGTCAACGTGATCGGCGTGTCGTGGGGCGGCGCGCTGGCGCAGCAATTCGCCTACGACTACCCCGAGCGCTGCAAAAAACTGGTGCTCGCCGCCACGGCCGCCGGTGCGGTGATGGTGCCGGGCAAGCCGAAAGTGCTGTGGATGATGGCCAGTCCCCGACGCTACATTCAGCCATCCCACGTGATTCGGATTGCGCCGATGATCTACGGCGGCTCATTCCGTCGTGACCCGACGCTGGCCGCCAGCCACGCGGCGAAGGTGCGTTCGGCGGGCAAGCTCGGTTACTACTGGCAGCTGTTCGCCGGCCTCGGCTGGACCAGCATTCACTGGCTGCACAAGATTCACCAGCCGACCCTGGTGCTAGCCGGCGATGACGATCCGCTGATCCCGCTGATCAACATGCGCATGCTTGCCTGGCGAATCCCCAACGCCCAGTTGCACATCATCGATGACGGGCATCTGTTCCTGATCACCCGCGCCGAGGCGGTGGCACCGATCATCATGAAATTCCTCGAGGAAGAGCGTCAGCGGGCAGTGATGCATCCGCAGCCGTCACCATTGGGCAGCTAATCAACCCAATGTCGGACGGCAGGACGCCGTTCCGCGCAACAACCCGCAACAGCGTCTATGGTGTTCTGGTTCGGTGTGTTTGTTTTTGGCCTGAAGACGAAGGAGTGTTGATTCATGCGCGAAAAGCCAGCGAGGGATTTTTTACCCACTCCCGCCGCGTTCATCAACGCACAGAGTGCGATTACCGGTCTACGCGGTCGGGATCTGTTTTCGACCCTGCGGAGCGTGGCCGCCCACGGTTTGCGCAACCCGGTGCACAGTGCCCGGCACGCCTTGAAACTGGGTGGCCAGTTGGGCCGTGTGTTGCTGGGCGAAACCCTGCATCCGACCAACCCGCAGGACGGTCGCTTTGCCGACCCGTCATGGAGCCTCAACCCGTTTTACCGACGCAGTTTGCAGGCGTACCTGAGCTGGCAGAAACAGGTCAAAAGCTGGATCGACGAGAGCAACATGAGCCCGGACGATCGCGCCCGCGCTCACTTCGCTTTCGCCCTGCTCAACGATGCGGTGTCGCCGTCCAACACCTTGCTCAATCCGCTGGCGATCAAGGAGATATTCAACTCCGGCGGCCACAGCCTGGTGCGCGGTGTCGGGCATCTGATCGATGATTTCCTGCACAACGATGGGCTGCCCCGGCAGGTTACCAAGCAAGCCTTTGAGGTCGGCAAAACCGTCGCTACCACCACCGGTTCCGTGGTGTTTCGCAACGAGTTGCTGGAGCTGATCCAGTACAAACCGATGAGCGAAAAACAGTATTCCAAGCCGCTGCTGGTGGTGCCACCGCAGATCAACAAGTACTACATTTTCGACCTGAGCCCGCACAACAGTTTCGTCCAGTTCGCCCTGAAGAACGGCCTGCAAACCTTCATGATCAGCTGGCGCAACCCGGATGTGCGCCATCGCGAATGGGGTCTGTCGACCTACGTTGAAGCGGTTGAGGAAGCGATGGACGTGTGCCGGGCAATCACTGGCGCGCGGGAAGTGAACCTGATGGGCGCCTGCGCTGGCGGGCTGACGATTGCCGCGTTGCAGGGGCATCTGCAGGCCAAGCGACAACTGCGAAGAGTGTCGAGCGCGACTTACCTGGTGAGCCTGCTCGATAGCCAGATGGACAGCCCGGCCACGTTGTTCGCCGACGAGCAGACTTTGGAAGCAGCCAAGCGCCGCTCTTATCAGAGGGGCGTGCTGGACGGTCGCGACATGGCCAAGGTGTTCGCCTGGATGCGTCCCAACGATTTGATCTGGAGTTATTTCGTCAATAACTACCTGCTCGGCAAGGAGCCGCCGGCGTTCGACATTCTCTACTGGAACAACGACAACACGCGCCTGCCCGCGGCGTTCCATGGCGACCTGCTGGACTTCTTCAAGCACAACCCGCTGAGCCATCCGGGCGGCCTGGAAGTGTGCGGCACACCGATCGATTTGCAGAAAGTCACGGTCGACAGTTTCAGCGTGGCCGGCATCAACGATCACATCACTCCGTGGGACGCGGTGTATCGCTCGACCCTGCTGCTGGGTGGCGAGCGGCGCTTCGTGCTGTCCAACAGCGGTCATGTGCAGAGCATCCTCAACCCGCCTTCCAACCCGAAAGCCAACTTCGTCGAAAGCCCGAAACTGAGCAGCGACCCACGGGCCTGGTATTACGATGCCAAGCAAACCGATGGCAGTTGGTGGACCCAATGGCTGACCTGGATTCAGGAACGCTCCGGCGCACAGAAAGAAACCCACATGGCCCTCGGCAACCCGAACTATCCACCGATGGAAGCCGCACCCGGCACTTACGTTCGCGTGCGCTGACGCTCAACCAACCACGGCCTACGTCGGCCGTGGCATGACCCGACCATTAAGAAGACTGGATGAAAACCCGCGACCGGATCCTCGAATGTGCCCTGCAATTGTTCAACTGCAAGGGCGAACCGAACGTTTCCACCATGGAAGTTGCCAATGAAATGGGGATCAGCCCCGGCAACCTCTACTACCACTTCCACGGCAAGGAACCGCTGATTCTGGGGTTGTTCGAACGCTTCCAGAATGAGCTGGCGCCGCTGCTTGATCCACCCTCCGACGTGGAACTGGGCCCTGAAGATTACTGGTTGTTCCTGCACCTGATCGTCGAACGCCTGGCGCATTACCGGTTCCTGTTCCAGGACCTGTCGAACCTGGCCGGGCGCCTGCCGAAACTGGCCAAGGGCATCCGCAATTTGCTCAATGCCTTGAAGCGCACACTGGCGTCATTGTTGGCGCGGCTCCAGGCTCAGGGGCAGTTGGTCAGCGACACCCAGGCCTTGGGGCAACTGGTGGAACAGATCACCATGACGTTGCTGTTCTCGCTGGACTATCAGCGGATTCTGGATCGCGAGGGGGAAGTGAGATTGGTGGTGTACCAGATCATGATGCTGGTGGCGCCGCATCTGCTGCCGCAGATCAAGGCTGCGACTGAGCAGCTGGCGTTGCAGTATCTAGAGGAGCACGACTAACCCCTTGTGGGAGCGAGCCTGCTCGCGAATGCGGTTTTTCTTTCAATAGTGATGCCGACTGACACACCGCTTTCGCGAGCAGGCTCGCTCCCACATGGGAATCTGCGGTGTTCATGGAATCGCGCATAAAAAAACGCCCGACCTTTGCAGGCCGGGCGTTTTCTTGAGCCCTGAGAATCAGGACTGACTGGTTGGCGTCGATGGAGCTGGCGCGGCAGTCGGGGTCACAGCAGGGGTCGGCGCTGCAGCGGAGTTCGCTGCTGTGGCCGGGGTTGCCGGTTTGGCGGCAGCCACTGCTGGTTTTGGTGCGGCTGCTTTTGGAGCGGCTGCTTTTGGAGCGGCCGGTTTTTTCACAGCAGGCTTTTTAGCGGCGGCAGGTTTTGCCGCTGGCTTGGCTGCTGGTTTGGCTGCTGCGGTTTTGGCAGCCGGTTTAGCCGCAGGTTTGGCTGCGGCCTTGGCGGCGGCGACCGGTTTGGCGGCTGCTTTGACAGCGGCCTTGGCAGCCGGTTTAGCGGCAGCGACTTTAGCCGCAGGCTTGGCAACTGCTTTAGCAGCGGCCTTCACCAGTGGCTTGGCAGCGGTTTTGGCTGCCGGTTTGGCGGCCGCAGTTTTAGCAGCAGGTTTGGCCGCCGCGGTTTTCGCCGCAACAGGCGCAACCTTGGCGCCGGTGAGTTTTTCGATTTGCTTGGTCAGGGTATCGACCTTGCTGTGCAGCGCTTTGACTTCGTTGCGGCTCGGAACACCGAGGCGCGAAATGGCGCTGTTCAGACGCTTGTCGAAAGCACCTTCCAGCTCATCCCACTTGCCCAGTGCGCGATCTTTCACGCCGCTGATGCGCGACTTGGCCGACGAAGCGGAATCCTTGACGTCATCGACTTTCTTGCCGACAGCGCTCTTGGTGAGCTTCTCGGCTTTCTCGCCGTCTTTAACCAATGTATCGAAGAGCTTGCTGCCGTCAGTGTCGATCTTCGAGTACACGCCTAAACCAGCCAGCCAGATTTTGCGGGAGTAGTCTTCGACTTTCCCGATCCACGAGCTGCCTTCTTTTTCGGTGTTCTTTTTACCAGCCATCCCGTTCTCCTTAAGATTTACGCGCGACGCGTTCGAGCAATGCCGTCAGCTCATCGAGCTTAGCAGAGAGTGTCTCAACGTCATGTTTAGACGGAATGCCGATACGATTCAAGGCACTTGCGACACGCGAGTCAAAAGCCTTCTCGACCTTGTCGAGTTGAACTTCGACCTTGCCTTTGAAAGTGCTCACTTCACTCTTGGCTTCTTCGATCTCTGAGTTAGCGGCTTCAAGTTTCTCGGCAACTGCTTTTTTGCCTTTGGTTTCAACAGCTTGACCAGCCTTGATCAACTCTTGAAAGTACTCGCTGCCCTCTTGGCCGACCTTGGTGTAGGCCCCCAGGCCTGCCAGCCAGATCTTGCGGGCATAGGATTTGACGTCGCCCAGAGCAGTGGTCGATGCGTCGATTTTTTTCTTCAAAATAACTTTGGCCATGGTGCACCTCACGCGCAGAAGGTTTGAGGAACTGCCCGCGAAAGTGTCGGGCTCATGCACAAAGTAGGCAGAAAAATTAGAAACGGCACCCTAACAACCGCAACATTTGCGTGCCATGAAACCTGTAGGAGCGAGGCTTGCCCGCGAAGGCGGAGTTCCTGCCAAAGAAAAAGCAGTGAATGTACCGGCCTCTTCGCGAGCAAGCTTCGCTCCTACAGGTATTAATCACACCAACGCTTTATCCAGCGCCTTTTCGATTTCCGATTTGATCGTGCCGCTCATGGCCGACATCAACAGGCCCAGCTCGACATCGATCTTGATCGAATCCTCGCCCACCAACACCGCGCCTTTCACTCCCGAACGCTTGAGGTTCAAGGTGTCGCCGGACCACGACGGCTCCATGCCATATTGCTCGGACAGTTTCTGCGCCAACAGATTGGCCTTCTCGCGGGCTGCTTCCTTGCCCAGGCCGTGGGCACGTTCAACACTAATTCGGGCCATCGAATGACTCCTGCTTTATGGATACTTTCCTGAAGCATCTTGACCGTCTCTGCGGCAAAACGTCCCGGCGGTTGCCTATCTTACCTTCAGTGTTGCCAAGACAAAGCAGGCCACCGGGATTAGAATGTCCCGCATTCTCTTCTGGTGACAGCGATATGACTGATCAGCGCAAAGGCAGCGATGCCGAACCCACCACTCACTTCGGTTTCAAAAACGTTCCGGAAAGCCAAAAAGCGGAAAAAGTCGCTGAGGTTTTCCACTCGGTAGCCGCCAAGTACGACTTGATGAACGACCTCCTGTCGGGCGGCATGCACCGTCTGTGGAAGCGTTTCGCGATCGAACTGTCGGGCGTTCGCACCGGTAACCGCGTGCTGGACATCGCCGGCGGTACCGGCGACCTGACCAAGAAGTTCTCGCACCTCGTGGGCCCGACCGGCCAGGTGGTGTTGGCCGATATCAACGAATCCATGCTCAAGGTCGGTCGTGACCGCCTGCTGGACCTCGGTGTCGCCGGCAACGTCGAATTCGTCCAGGCCGACGCGGAAAAGCTGCCGTTCCCGGATAACCATTTCGACTGCGTGACCATCGCTTTTGGTCTGCGCAACGTTACGCATAAAGAAGACGCCCTGCGCTCGATGCTGCGTGTGCTGAAACCGGGCGGCCGTTTGCTGGTGCTGGAATTCTCCAAGCCAACCAACGCGCTGATGTCCAAAGCCTACGACGCCTACTCGTTCGCCTTCATGCCGTTGATGGGCAAGCTGATCACCAACGACTCGGAAAGCTATCGCTACCTGGCCGAATCGATCCGCATGCACCCGAATCAGGAAACCCTGAAGTCGATGATGGTCGAGGCCGGTTTCGACCGCGTGACCTACCACAACATGACCGCAGGCATCGTCGCCCTGCACCGCGGCATCAAACCCTGATGTTGCTGGCCGGCCTGCTCGCCAGCGTTGAACTCGGTCTGAACCGGGTGCTGCGTCTCGACAGCACGGCACTGCCGCGGCTGGCGCATTTGAGCGGCCGGGTGATTGCCGTCGATTGCCGCAGCCCGGCGTTACAGCTGTTCATCCTGCCCAGTGATGAAGGCCTGATGCTCGCCTCCCAGTGGGAAACCGGCGCCGATTGCACCTTGCGTGCACCGGCCTCGAGCCTGTTGAAACTGGCGCTGAGCAAGGACAAGACCTCCGTGCTGCACGGCCCGGAAGTCGAGCTCGACGGCGAAAGCGGCGTGCTGCTGGAGCTGGCGGCAATCCTGCAAGACCTTGAGCTGGACTGGGAGTACGAACTCTCGCGCTGGCTCGGACCGGTGGCCACGCAACTGGTCGGCGGTCACCTGCGCAGCCGCGCGCGTTTTTATCAGCAAGGGTTCGCCAGCCTGAACCAGAACCTTGGCGAATACCTGGCCGAAGAATCGCGCACCCTCGTCGGGCAGCGCGAAGCCGAAGCCCGTTTCAGTGAACTGGACCAGATCAAACTCGATCTGGAACGTCTCGAGGCGCGTTTCGAGCGCCTTTCCCGATCCCTCGACCCAAGCGATAACGCATGAAGCTGCTTGCCGTCCGCCGTTTGTTGCGCATCCAGCGCGTCGTGATCCGCTACCGCCTCGATGACCTGCTGTTCGCCCTGCCGCTGCCCTGGTTTCTGCTGGCGCTGCGCTATGCCTTGCCGTGGCGCTGGTTCCCGCGCAAGACCCTGGACCTGAGCCGTGGCGCGCGATTGCGCCTGGCCTTGCAGGACCTGGGGCCGATTTTCATCAAGTTCGGGCAAATCCTGTCCACCCGCCGCGACCTGCTGCCGGAAGACATCGCCGATGAGCTGATGAAACTGCAGGACCGGGTGCCGCCATTCGACTCGCAGGTGTCGATCAAACTGATCGAAGAGCAGCTCGGCAAAAAGATCAGCGAAGTGTTCAGCCGTTTCGACGTTGAGCCGCTGGCCTCGGCCTCGGTGGCGCAGGTGCATGCCGCGCAACTGAAAACCGGCGAAGAAGTCGTCGTCAAGGTGATCCGCCCGGGACTCAAACCGATCATCGCCCAGGATCTGGCGTGGCTGTTCATCCTCGCCCGCGCTGCTGAAAAACTCTCAGCCGATGCGCGTCTGCTGCATCCAGTGGACGTGGTTCAGGACTACGAAAAAACCATCTACGACGAACTCGACCTGTTGCGGGAAGCGGCCAACGCCAGCCAGTTGAAGCGCAACTTCGAAGGTTCAGACCTACTTTACGTACCGCAAGTCTATTGGGACTGGTGCCGGCCGAAAGTGCTGGTGATGGAGCGCATCTACGGGATCCAGGTCACCGACCTCGCGACCCTGGCCGACCAGCGCACCGACATGAAAATGCTCGCCGAACGCGGCGTGGAGATTTTCTTCACCCAAGTGTTCCGCGACAGTTTCTTCCACGCCGACATGCACCCGGGCAACATCTTCGTCAGCACCGTGAACCCGTGGAGCCCGCAGTACATTGCGATCGACTGCGGCATCGTCGGCAGCCTGACCCCGGAAGACCAGGATTACCTGGCGCGCAACCTGTTCGCCTTCTTCAAGCGTGACTACCGGCGTGTGGCGCAACTGCACATCGATTCGGGCTGGGTGCCGGCGGAAACCAAACTCAACGAATTCGAAGCGGCGATTCGTACCGTTTGCGAACCGATTTTCGAAAAACCGTTAAAAGATATTTCCTTCGGCCAGGTGCTGATGCGCCTGTTCCAGACCGCTCGACGCTTCAATATGGAAGTGCAGCCGCAACTCGTGCTGCTGCAAAAAACCCTGTTGAACATCGAAGGCCTCGGCCGTCAGCTGTACCCGGACCTGGATCTGTGGAACACCGCCCAGCCGTTCCTCGAACGCTGGATGCGCGAGCGCGTCAGCCCGAAAGCCTTGATCGGCAACGTGCAGAGCCAATTCGAACAACTGCCGCACCTGGCCAACATGGCCCGTGACCTGCTGGAACGCATGTCCCAACCTCACGCCTATGACCCGCCGCCACCGTGGCATCGACGCAAGGACGACTGGTTCCTGCGCCTGCTCGGTTGCGCGCACCTGGGCGGTGGCGCGGTACTCGCCGCCGGTGGCCCACTGAATGAACTGGGGCATTGGCCGGCCGGGATCATGATGATTGTCGGTTTGTATCTGGTCGTTCGCCGATAGCCAGAGCCATCGCACGCTGGCACACTGTTTCAACGCCTGCCCGACTAATGAAGTGTCGGGCCCGCTGTCGGAGTCGAAGATGAAAAACTGGCTGGACGAGATCAAGTGGGGTGCTGACGGCCTGGTGCCGGCGATTGCCCAGGACCACAAGACCGGGCGCGTCCTGATGATGGCCTGGATGAACCGCGAAGCGCTGGAACTGAGCGCTGCCGAGAACCGCGCCATTTACTGGTCGCGTTCGCGTGGCAAGTTGTGGCGCAAGGGCGAAGAGTCCGGCCACGTACAGACCCTGCATGAGATGCGCCTGGACTGCGACGCCGACGTGATCATCCTGATGGTCGAGCAGATCGGCGACATCGCCTGCCATACCGGCCGCCAGAGCTGCTTCTACCGCGTCTTCGAGAACGGCGACTGGAAAACCGTCGACCCGGTCCTGAAAGATCCGCACGCCATCTATTCCGCAGGACACACACATGAGTGACACTCTGACCCGTCTGGCTCAAGTGCTGGAAGAGCGCAAAGGCGCCGCTGCCGACAGTTCGTATGTCGCCAGCCTGTACCACAAGGGCTTGAACAAGATTCTGGAAAAAGTCGGCGAAGAATCGGTCGAGACCATCATTGCCGCCAAGGACGCCGCCATCAGCGGTGACTGCAGCGACGTGATCTACGAGACCGCCGATTTGTGGTTCCACAGCATGGTCATGCTCGCCCAACTGGGGCAGCATCCACAGGCTGTGCTCGATGAACTGGACCGTCGCTTCGGTCTGTCCGGACACGCCGAGAAAGCCTCGCGTCCGTCCGCCTGAATAACTATTTGAGAGGAGCAGTAACATGGGCATTTTTGACTGGAAACACTGGATCGTCATCCTGGTTGTCGTGGTGCTGGTGTTCGGCACCAAGAAACTGAAAAACCTCGGCACTGACGTCGGCGAGTCGATCAAGGGCTTTCGCAAAGCCATGAACGATGATGAAAAACCGGCCGATCCAACCGTGACCCCGGCCCAACCGGTGCCACCTGCTCAACCAACCACGACCTCGCCACTGAACCAGCCGCACACCATCGACGTGCAGGCACAGAAAGTCGAAGAGCCGATCCGCAAAGACGTGTGAGCACTGACTAATGTTTGGTATCAGCTTCTCTGAACTGCTGCTCGTCGGCCTCGTTGCCCTGCTGGTGCTGGGCCCCGAGCGTTTGCCGGGCGCTGCGCGCACCGCCGGTCTGTGGATCGGACGGCTGAAGCGCAGCTTCAACGCGATCAAACAGGAAGTTGAACGTGAAATCGGTGCCGACGAAATTCGTCGGCAACTGCACAACGAGCACATTCTGTCGCTGGAGCAGGAGGCGCGGAAGATTTTCACGCCGACCCAGCAGGAGCCCACGCCGGTGCCACCGGTTCAACCGGGGGCCGAGCCGACAATTCATGCGCCGGGCACCGAATCCGTGCCGACCATGGGCGGTGTCGAGCCCGCGCCTGTGATCCCCACACCGACGCCCGTAGAACCTGTTGCGCCTGCCGCCGCGCCGACAACGCCGGCTCCTCACGACCCAACACTGCCGCCGCGAGCCCCATGAGCGAACTTCCTGAAAACGACCAGCACATGCCGCTGGTTTCGCACCTCACCGAGTTGCGTACCCGCCTGCTGCGCTGTGTAGCGGCGATTTTCATCATCTTCGCCGGGCTGTTCGCGTTCACCCAGCAGATCTACACCTTCGTCTCGACGCCGCTGCGGGCTTACTTGCCCGCCGGCGCAACGATGATCGCCACCGACGTGTCGTCGCCGTTCCTGACGCCGTTGAAGCTGACGATGATGGTCTCGCTGTTCCTGGCGATCCCGGTGATCCTGCACCAGATCTGGGGCTTTATCGCGCCGGGCCTGTACAAGCATGAGAAGCGCATCGCGGTGCCGCTGCTGATCTCCAGCATCATGCTGTTCTACACCGGCATGGCGTTCGCCTATTACCTGGTGTTCCCGCTGATCTTCAAATTCTTCGCCGCCGCCACCCCGGCCGGCGTGGAAATGATGACCGACATCACCAGCTACCTCGATTTCGTCATGACGCTGTTCTTCGCCTTCGGCGTGGCGTTCGAGATCCCGGTAGCCGTGGTGCTGCTGGTGTGGATCGGCGTGGTCGACGTCAAATACCTGAAGAAGATCCGTCCGTACGTGGTCATCGGCTGTTTCGTGGTCGGCATGATCCTGACCCCGCCGGACATCTTCTCCCAGACGCTGCTGGCCGTACCGATGTGGCTGCTGTTCGAGATCGGCATCCTCTTCGGTGGTCTGGTCAGCAAGCGCGGCGAACACCCGGACGACCAGCCTGCTGACGATCACAACGACCAGCCGCCAGCGACCCAGCCGTGAATCTGCTGCTGCTCGAAGAAGCCGATTTCATTGCGGCTGACCGGGTGATCCTGCGTGATCGGCGGTTGACGCATATGCAGGAAGTCCATCGCTGCGAAGTCGGCGACAGCATGCGCGTTGGCCGGATCGGTGGGTTGATGGGCTCAGCCGAGGTGCTGCGCCTGGACGCCGGTGAAGCTGAATTGCGCGTCGTTCTCGATCAACCACCACCGACCAAGCTGCCACTGACCCTGGTGCTGGCCCTGCCACGCCCGAAAATGCTGCGCAGGGTGTTTCAGACCGTGGCCGCCATGGGTGTGCCGCGCATAGTGCTGGTGAACAGCTATCGCGTCGAGAAGAGCTTCTGGCAAACGCCATTCCTGGAGCCCGAGGCGATTCGCGAGCAATTGATCCTTGGTCTGGAGCAGGCCCGGGACAGCGTGTTGCCAGAAGTCGTCATCGAGAAACGCTTCAAGCCGTTCGTTGAAGACCGATTGCCGGCTATTACTGAAGGCACACTCGGTCTGGTTGGCCATCCCGGGAATTACCCGCCCTGCCCCCGTGGCCTGGACGAACCGGTGACCCTGGCGATTGGCCCTGAAGGTGGCTGGATTCCTTACGAAATCGAATTGCTGGGCAAGTCTGGCCTGCAACCGGTGCAGTTGGGCGATCGAATCCTGCGGGTCGAAACCGCCGTTACTGCCCTGCTCGCCCGCCTCTTCTAACCCCAGACACCCTCCTGCGATACACAATACCTGTGGGAGCGAGCTTGCTCGCGATAGCGGACTGCCAGTTAACTCATGTGTTGACTGACCCACCGCCATCGCGAGCAAGCCCGCTCCCACAGGAAATTTCGTCGTCCCGACCAACGTTTACGCCTACAGATCCCCATTTCTCAGCCGATAAAGTCCCCATAAAACCAAATTGTGGTTCAGGGGAGTAGCAGCATGCACCGTTGGCTAGCCGAGAAACTGGGAAACGTAAGCGTTAATCGCAAACTGGGTGTCGGCTTCGGTCTCGTCCTGCTCCTGACCCTATTGATCACCTTCACCGGCTGGACTGGCCTGACGGGTGTGATGAGCCGTGGCGACAAGCTCGGGTTCATCGCCAGCCTGAATGACCTGACCAAAGACTTGCGCCTGGCGCGCCTGGACTACGAAATGCGCCGTGGCGAGCAAGGCCCCGGCGCGGTCAACGACTTGTTGGGCCAGCTCGACGCCGGCCTGCAAACCGCACGCAAGTTGATCGAACAACCCGCGGACATCGCGATGATCGATCAGCAACTGGCCGCGGTCAGCCAGTACAAGCAAGCCTTCATCGCCATGACCCAGGCCGGCGCCAATCGCGAAGACGCGCGCAGCAAACTCGGCGCCACTGCCGACAACGCCGTGGCCAAGGTATCGGAAGTGGAGAAAGCCCTGCTGCAAGGCGACAGCGTTGCCCAGTTCAACAATGTGGTCGACCTGAGCAAACTGATCCAGCAAGCGCGCTTCCAGGTGCGCGGCTACACCTACAGCGCCAAGACCGAGGCCGAACAGCCTGCACTGGACGCCATCGACAACGCCCTGAAAAACCTCGAAAGCCTGCCGGGCAAAGTGCCGGAACAATTCGCCGCCAACCTGCAACAGGCCACCGAATCCCTCAAGGCTTATCGCGCCGCCGTCAGCCAGTACCGCGACTCCCAGGTGGCCAGCACCGCTGCCCTCAAGCGTATGACCGAACAGGGTGAGATCCTGGCCGACGTGAGCAAGAAGCTGACCGTGTCGCAAACCGTCGTGCGTGACACCGATGCGGCCCACGCCAAGAACCTGCTGTTGATGGCCAGCCTTCTCGCCCTGGCGTTTGGCTTGCTCGCGGCCTGGGCGATCACCCGCCAGATCGTCATCCCGCTGAGCCAGACCCTGAAAGTCGCCGAACGCGTGGCCGCTGGTGACCTGACTCACAACCTGATCTCCGAACGCCAGGACGAACTGGGCCAGCTCCAGCGCGCCATGCAAAGCATGACCCTGGGCCTGCGCGAGTTGATCGGCGGAATCAGCGACGGCGTCACGCAGATCGCCAGCGCCGCCGAAGAACTGTCCGCCGTCACCGAGCAAACCAGCGCCGGGGTCAACAGCCAGAAGGTGGAAACCGATCAGGTCGCGACCGCCATGCACGAGATGACCGCCACCGTGCAGGAAGTCGCGCGTAACGCCGAAGAAGCTTCCGAAGCTGCGGTCGCCGCCGATCAACAGGCTCGCGAAGGCGACAAGGTTGTCGGTGAAGCCATCGCCCAGATCGAACGCCTGGCCCTCGAAGTCGGCAACTCTACCGTCGCCATGAGTGACCTGAAGCGCGAAAGCGACAAGATCGGCAGCGTGCTCGACGTGATCAAGTCCGTGGCGCAACAGACCAACCTGCTGGCGCTCAACGCCGCCATCGAAGCCGCGCGTGCCGGTGAGGCCGGACGTGGCTTTGCGGTGGTCGCCGACGAAGTTCGCAGCCTCGCGCAACGCACCCAGAAGTCCACCGAAGAAATCGAAGAGCTGATTGTCGGCCTGCAAACCGGCACCCAGCAAGTCGCGACCATCATGGACAACAGCCGCAGCCTGACCGACAGCAGCGTCGAACTGACCCGCCGCGCCGGTGGTTCGCTGGCAAGCATTACCCGCACGGTGTCGGCGATTCAGTCGATGAACCAGCAGATCGCTGCGGCGGCTGAGCAACAGAGTGCAGTGGCTGAAGAGATCAACCGCAGCGTGCTGAACGTGCGCGATGTATCCGAGCAGACCTCGGCGGCGAGTGAAGAGACCGCGGCGTCCAGCGTTGAGCTGGCGCGGTTGGGCACGCATTTGCAGATGTTGGTTGGGCGGTTCAAGGTTTAAGACCGAGTCGGCCCATTCGCGGGCAAGCCTCGCTCCTACAGGGTTGTGTGTGCCGCGTAATTGCGTAACACCTCAAATCTGTAGGAGCGAGGCTTGCCCGCGAAAGCGTCCGAACAGGCGCCGAAGCTACAAAACCTGCCGCAAGAAAGCCTGCGCCCGAGGATCCTTCGGCGTATCGAAGAATTCGGCCGGCGAGGCGTCTTCCAGCAATTTGCCGTGATCGAAGAACAGCACCCGATCCGCCACTTCCCGGGCAAAGCCCATTTCGTGGGTGACGCAGACCATGGTCATGCCTTCCACGGCCAGGGTTTTCATCACGTCCAGCACTTCACCGACCATCTCCGGGTCCAGCGCCGAGGTCGGCTCATCGAACAACATGACCTTCGGCTCCATCGCCAATGCCCGCGCGATGGCAACACGCTGTTGCTGGCCGCCGGACAGGCGTGACGGAAACTCGTTGGCCTTCTGCGCGATACCGACCTTTTTCAGCAGTTCCATGGCCTTGGCCTCGCGCTCTTTCTTGCCACGTTTGCGCACGACTTTCTGGGCCAGGCAGAGGTTTTCCAGCACGGTCATGTGCGGGAACAGGTTGAAGTGCTGGAACACCATGCCGACTTCCCGGCGATAGGCATTCACGTCGGTTTTCGGGTCGGCCAGTTGCAAGCCGTCGATGCTCACCGAGCCCGAATCGAATTCTTCCAGGCCATTCAGGCAGCGCAGGAAGGTCGATTTGCCGGAGCCCGACGGGCCGATCACCACCAGCACTTCGCCCTTGGCCACGGTCGTGGACACGTTATCCACCGCGCGCACCACCTGGCCACGGGTGTCGAAGACTTTTACCAGATCGCGGACTTCAATCACTTTGCGCGAGCCTCCGCTCAAGCCGGCTGGCGATTTTCGACAGCGGCAGGTTGATCAACAGGTACAGCCCGGCCACGCAGAACAGGATTTCGAACGGCGAGAACGAAGTGGTGATGACTTCGCGGCCGCTTTTCAGCAGCTCGGTAATCGCGATCACCGACACCAACGAGGTGTCTTTCACCAGACTGATGAACTGCCCGGCCAGCGGCGGCAGCACGCGTTTCAACGCTTGCGGCAGAACCACGTGGCGCATGGATTGGCCGGCACTCAAACCCAGGGAGCGCGCCGCTTCGTTCTGGCCACGGGCAATCGACTGCACGCCGGAACGGATGATCTCTGCCACATAGGCGCCAGTGAACAGCGACAACGCGGCGATCCCGGCGAACTCCCGGGACAGGTTCATCACCGTGCCGATGAAGAAGTAGAAAATGAAGATCTGCACCAGCAACGGCGTACCGCGCACCAGTTCGACGTAAATGGTCGAGAGGTCACGCAAGGTCGGGTTGTTCGACAGCCGGCACAGGCCGGTGGCCAGACCGATCAACAGCCCGAGCACGCCAGACACCACGGACAGCCACAACGTGGTCCACAGGCCCCACAGCAGCGGTCCGGCCGCCCAATGCCGGGTGACACCGATCACGTCGCCTTCCGCCACGTCATCGCCCTGAGCAACTTGCAGGCTGTTTTCGTCGACGGTCAGGTGTTGTTCATCACCGGCGTCATTGCGCAGGGTGACGTCGGCCTTCTCGCCCTGGCGCACCAGTTCGCTGACCGTGGAGATGTCGGCGGCGCGCTGGGATTCTTCGGCATGGTAGGCGAAGTATTGCGGCACACGGTTCCAGCGCCATTCGTACGACATCAGCGAGGTGGCGTAATACAACGCGCCGGCCAGGCCGATGAGCACGAGAACGGTCAGGACGTGCCAGGGCAGTTGGGATTTTTTATGTTTCATTTGCGTTGGAGGTTCCGAATTCTGTGTCGCCGGGGAGGACGCCTTCGCGGGCAAGCCTCGCTCCTACAAGGGTGGTTATTTGTAGATTGGGGTCAGGGGTGGCCCCCCACGGGGCGCCCCCGGGGATATTAACGCGGCCCCAAAAAAAATAAATGATCCCGCCC
>NZ_JBIUXZ010000013.1:0-40150 GCF_044744265.1 Pseudomonas sp. NPDC087342 | reverse complement strand
GTTTGGGGCTAGGTTTGGTTGGTGGGGGGGCGCGGCGCGGTGGGTCGTCCCGCTGGCACCAGCACTTAGTTGGAATTGTTGTTTGCGCGGGGGGCGCCCCCGCGAAGGGGGCGACGCGGTCTATCTGACCGGGCCCCTATTCCATGTCCTTGAGCCAGGCAGTGTCTTTAAACCACTTGTCATGAATGCGGTCGTAGGTGCCGTCTTCGTGGATCTGGTGCAGGAAGTTGTTGATGAAGTTGAGGCTGTCGTAATCACCCTTCTTCAGGCCGAAGGCCAGCGGCTCGTAGGTGAACGGCTTGTCGAGGAACACCAATTTGCCGGCGCCGACCTTGTTCACCGCGACCACGTTGTACGGGGCGTCGTAGATGAAGGCGTCGGCCTTGCCGTTGACCACATCGAGCACGGCTTCCTGCTCGTTGTCGTAGCCGTGGTATTTGGCTTTGGAGATCAACTTCTTGGCGACCATCTCGCCGGTGGTGCCGAGCTTGGAGGTGATGCGGTAGTCGTCGGTGTTCAGGTCTTTATAGGACTTGATGGTGCCTTCCAGATCCTTGCGGATCAGCAGGGTCTGGCCGACTACGATGAACGGTTCGCTGAAGTTCAGGCGCAGGTTGCGTTCCTGAGTCAGGGTCATGCCGCTGCCGATCATGTCGAACTTGTCGGTCATCAGGGCCGGGATGATGCCGTCGTAGCCAGTGGACACCAGCTCCAGTTTGACGCCCATGGCCTTGGTCATGGCCTTGAGGATGTCGACTTCAAAACCGATGATCTCGCCGCGTTTGTTGGTCATTTCGAAGGGCATGTAGGTCGGGTCCATGCCGACTTTCAGCGTGCCACGCTTGACCGCGTCATCGATGGCGCCGGCCTGAGCCGCGTTGACTGCAACCAATGCCGTGACGCCGACCAGCAGCATCGACAAATACTTCTTCATCTTCAAGCCCCCAAAACCATTGCGTTGTGAGGCGCGCAATCGACGATTTTCCTTGGAAAACCGACAGATACGAACAGAAAGCTGCCCGGGCGCACCAATTCGGGGACGGATGCTAACGCACTGGGTTGTTTGCACAAGGGTTTACGCAGGAATTTGATCGTTCCCACGCTCCGCGTGGGAATGCAGCCAGAGACGCTCCGCGTCCCAAAAGCCAAACGCGGAGCGTCCGTTGAGGCATTCCACGCAGAGCATGGAAACGATCGGCCACCCCACAAACAAAAAACCCCGCTTTCGCGGGGTTTTTCGTTATGCCAACTGAGGCTGTGCGCTCAGTGGCTTGAGCGGTAGCAGCGGCGCATGCGGATCGGCTTTCACCGATTGCCGCCAGGCGTCCAGCCACTCGGCGTGGCCTTCGCTCCAGACTTGCTCATGCAAGCGACCCAATGCTACCGGGTCACTCAGCAGTTGCAGGCGTTCATGGTTGTTCAGCCCGGCAGGCCCGGCTTTCAACGCATGACGAACCCGCTCCACACGCAACCACTCGATCGGCTCGGCCTGACCGTGACGGGACGTCGCCAGCGAGCACGCCAGGGCGTTCTGCTGTGGATCGACCACGGCGCGGATGAAGCCGTCTTTCAACTGGTGATAACGGTTTTCGTGGGTGTATTGATCAGTAGCCAGCAGCGCTTGTGGCGGATTGTATTCCTCAGGGATCAGGAACAGGCTCTCGTCACGGGACTTCAGGCCCAGGCCGACACGGCTGGAAATCACCGACACCGGGATCGACAGCATCAACGAACCGACGATCGGCACCAGCCACCAGAGGAAGCTCGGGTTCAGCCAGATCACCAGCAGGGCCCAGAAGAAGCCCAGCAAGGTTTGCGGACCGTGGCGCTTGACCGCTTCGCTCCATGGCGTGGAGTCGTCGTCACGTTGCGGCGAGTTCCAGGTCGCGGCCCAGCCGAGGAACGCGGCGAGTACGAAACGGGTGTGGAAAATCATCCGCACCGGCGCCAGCAGCATGGAGAACAGCATCTCCAGCAGCATCGAGAACGTCACCTTGAACTTGCCACCGAACTCTTTCGCGCCCTTGGCCCAGATCAGGATGATGCTCAACAACTTCGGCAGGAACAGCAGCACGATGGTCGTCGAGAACAACGCCACGGCTTTGTCCGGATGCCATTGCGGCCACAGCGGATACAGCTGTCGCGGCTCCATGAAGTACTGCGGCTCCATCAGCGTGTTCACCGCCAGCAACGCCGTCGATAACACGAGGAAGAAGAACCACAACGGCGCCGACAGGTAAGACATCACGCCGGTCAGGAACACCGCACGGTGCACCGGGTGCATGCCCTTGACCAGGAACAGGCGAAAGTTCATCAGGTTACCGTGGCACCAGCGACGGTCACGCTTGAGTTCGTCCAGCAGGTTCGGCGGCAGTTCTTCGTAGCTGCCCGGCAAGTCGTAGGCAATCCACACGCCCCAGCCGGCACGGCGCATCAGCGCAGCTTCGACGAAGTCGTGGGACAGAATCGCACCGGCAAACGCACCTTTACCCGGCAACGGCGCCAAGGCGCAGTGTTCGATAAACGGCTTCATGCGGATGATAGCGTTGTGGCCCCAGTAGTGGGATTCGCCCAACTGCCAGAAGTGCAAACCGGCAGTGAACAGCGGACCGTACACACGGGTCGCAAACTGCTGCATGCGCGCATAAAGGGTGTCCATGCCCGACGCACGTGGCGCGGTCTGGATGATCCCGGCGTCCGGTGTGGCTTCCATCAAGCGCACCAGACTGGTCAGGCAGTCGCCGCTCATCACGGAGTCCGCGTCGAGCACGACCATGTACTTGTAGTCACCGCCCCAGCGACGGCAGAAGTCGTCGAGGTTGCCGCTTTTACGTTTGACGCGACGGCGACGGCGGCGATAGAAGATCTTGCCGAAGCCCTTGGCTTCGCGGCAGACGTCCAGCCAGGCCTGTTGCTCGGCCACGCAGATATCGGTTTCGTTACTGTCGCTGAGGACGAAGAAGTCGAAACGGTCCAGGTCACCCGTGGCCGCAACCGACTCGAAAGTCGCCCGCAAACCGGCAAATACACGCGGCACGTCTTCGTTGCAGATCGGCATCACCAGTGCGGTGCGTGCGTCCTTGGCAATCGGCTCGTTGCCGGCGCTTTTACCGGAGATACGGTATTTATCGTGCCCGGTGAGCAACTCGAGGAAGCCCATCAGTGCAGTCCAGAAACCGGCCGACACCCAGCAGAACAGAATCCCGAACAGAATCAGGATGCTGGTTTGCAGCGCATACGGCAGCACTTGCGTGGCGGTTTGCAACAGCGGTTGATGCAGCACTTCGTTCAGGTCGACGAACGACCAGCCCTGGTACGGCATGATGCCTTTCATGTACCAGCCAGCCACGATGGTCTGGCCGAGCATCAGCACCAGCAGAATGTAGCGACGGATCGAACCGACGGTGCGCCAGCGAGCTGCCGGCAATACACGTTCATCCTTCGGCGGCGCCGGCGGATTGGTGCGACCCGTCATCCGGCGCCAGCCACGCACCAGAATATTGGTGCGCCACGGCTCAGGCACGACTTTGGTCCGGCGAATCGGCGGGGTCGCCTTGAGGACGACACGACCACTGGCGTCAACCGCCAGCATCTCCGCTTCTTCCAACTCTTCGGCACTGTTCAGGAGCAAGCGCTTGCCCACCGAGGCTTGCACAGCCTCGGTCGGTGCGTCGAATGTCGAGGACGAAAGACGCTGGTGCAGTTCACTGAAGGACTGGCAGCCCGCGAGTTCCGCGCGTTGCTCGTCGGTCATCGGTAAATGCGCCAGATACTCCGACAGAGTCTCTGGCTTTACTTGAGAATTACTCATCGGCAGGCAACTGGTAGCTCCAGGTTTCGGTCAGGACTTCTTCAGTCGCCGCCGAATCCGGTGTGGCTGGGGCCGCGTCCGCAGCAGCAGGCTGCTTGGCGTCTTTGTTGTCCTTGTCCTTGGTATCGGCAACCGGCTTGGCATCGGCCTGTTTGGCGTCAGCCTGCTTGGCGTCCTTGGCTTCCTTGTCCGCTTTCTCCTGTTGCTTGGCGGCGACCTTGTCGGCCTTGGCAACGGAGGAATTGGAAGCTGGAATCGAAGACTTGGCCAGATCCTCAGGCACGATTTTCTCGACCAGGGATGCACGCATCTCGGTGGCCTTGCTCGCGTCCTTGATTTTCATGCGCAGCGTCAGGCGCCAGCCCTTGGTTTCAGGGTTGTAGCGGACGGTGTTCTCGACCAGCTCGGCGTTGTCGCCAACGCTGACCTGGCTGCGCACATCGGCAGTTTCCGGCAAAGCGGCCAGGGACGGACCTTCGAAGTCCACCAGATAGGCAACGGTGCCGTCCGGCTGACGGATCAGGTTCGACTGTTTCACGTCGCCAGTGGAGCGCAAAGTCTGTTTGACCCAAGCGCTGTCCGGAGCGTGAATGGCGGCTTCGTCGATGGTCCAGTGCATGCGATAGGCGACGTCAAGCGGTTGGCCTGGCTCCGGCAGTTTTTCCGGGCTCCAGAAAGCAACGATGTTGTCGTTGGTTTCGTCGGCGGTCGGAATTTCCACCAGGTCTACAGAACCCTTGCCCCAATCGCCTTTTGGCTCGATCCAGGCACTTGGGCGCTTGTCGTAGCGGTCGTCGAGGTCTTCGTAGTGGCTGAAGTCACGGCCACGTTGCAGCAAGCCGAAGCCGCGCGGGTTCTCGATGGCGAAGTTGCTTACCGCCAGGTGTTTCGGGTTGTTCAATGGGCGCCAGATCCACTCGCCGTTGCCGGCATGGATCGACAGACCGCTGGAGTCGTGCAGCTCGCGGCGATAGTTCAGCACTTTGGAAGGCTGGTTCGCGCCGAACAGGAACATGCTGGTCAACGGGGCAACGCCGAGCTTGGTGACTTTGTCACGCAAGAACATGCGGGCTTTAACGTCAACTACAGTGTCACTGCCTGGACGCAGGGTCAGGCGGTACGCACCGGTGGCACGCGGCGAATCCAGCAGCGCGAAGATCACCAGGTGCTTGTCACCCGGTTTTGGCTGTTGAATCCAGAACTCGGTGAAACGCGGGAATTCTTCGCCGGACGGCAATGCGGTATCGATGGCCATGCCGCGAGCGGACAAGCCATAGGTGTGACCCTTGCCGACAACGCGGAAGTAACTCGCGCCGAGCATGGTCATGATTTCGTCTTGCTTGTCAGCCTTGTTGATCGGGTAGAGCACACGGAAACCGGCATAACCCAGTTGTTCGGTGGCTTTAGGATCGAACTTGACGTCGCCGAAATCGAAACGACTTGGGTCGTATTTGATCTCTTCGACGTTGTTGGCCGTGATTTCGTTGATTTTCACCGGGGTGTCGAAGTGCATGCCCTGGTGATAGAACGAAAGCTTGAACGGGGTTTTCTGATCGGCCCACTCGGCTTTTTCAGTGCGGAAACGAATTTTCTGATAATCCGCGAATTTCATTTCGCGGAATTCGTTCGGCAGGTTACTGCGCGGGGCTTCGAATTTCTGCCCGGCCAGCTCTTTCGCCTTGACCGACACATCATCCAGGTTGAATGCCCAAAGCTGGCCGGCGCTGAGCAGACACAGCAGTGCAGAGCCCGCTACCAGAGCGCTTCGGAACCGTTGGGCAGACAATTTTGGTGCATTACAGGGACTAACAATCACGAGCAACCCTCGCCGAAAACAGATCAAAAAACCAACGGCCAGCTATCTATATGCCAGGTTGGCGAGCATTGTTCCGACTCCTCTGGGGCTAAATGATTCCCCAACAGGTTCCGGGCAAGTCTCTACCTAAGTCAAAATGGGCCAACGAACGCTGATCCCCGTAGCGCGCGATTATCTAGTAGGCCGCGTTACAACGCATCAGGGGTAACAAAGTATTTATCGCGAAAAACCCCTGTTTTCAGTCGAAATGCCCTTAAAAACATGTTTCAGGGGCTTTCAGGTCTGTAACAGGAAGGTTACCGGGCCATCATTGACCAGGTGCACCTGCATATCCGCGCCGAATCTACCTGATGCCACAGTGCCATGCACCTCTTTCGCTCTGCCTAATAGATAGTCGAAAAGTTCTTCACCCAGGGCCGGAGGCGCCGCCGTCGAAAAACTCGGGCGCAACCCGCTCTTGGTGTCGGCTGCCAGGGTGAACTGCGAAACCAGCAGCAGGCCACCACCGACATCCGCCAGGGACAGATTCATCTTGCCTTCTGTATCACTGAATACACGATAGTTAAGCAGTTTATGCAGAAGTTTGTCGGCGCTGGCCCGAGTGTCCTCGGGCTCGACCGCCACCAGAACCAGCAAACCCTGGTCCACCGCGCCAACCACCTCCCCCGCTACCTCGACTCGCGCGCCACGCACGCGTTGCAGCAGGCCTTTCATGCTTCTTCAGGCGGCAGATCAAGCAAGCGCCGGGCCATCTGACCAGCGGCACGCACCAAGGCATCGGTGATACCCGGTTCGGACGCAGCGTGGCCGGCATCGCGGATCACCTGCAGCTCGCTGTTCGGCCAGGCTTGATGCAATTCCCAGGCGTTGTCCAACGGGCAGATCACGTCGTAACGGCCATGCACGATCACGCCGGGCAAATGGGCGATCTTGCCCATGTCGCGAATCAGCTGGTTCGGCTCAAGGAACGCATTGTTGGTGAAGTAGTGGCATTCGATCCGGGCAATCGACAGCGCGCGCTGCGGCTCGGAGAAACGATCGACCACCAGCGGGTTCGGGCGAAGGGTCGCGGTCCGGCCTTCCCAAGTGGACCAGGCCTTGGCTGCGTGCATCTGGGCGATCTGATCGTTGCCGGTCAGGCGTTTGTGGAAAGCCGTGAGCAAGTCGCCGCGCTCGTCCAGCGGGATCGGCGCGATGTAGTCCTGCCAGTAGTCGGGAAACAGGCGACTGGCGCCGGCCTGATAGAACCACTCGATTTCCTGCGGACGGCAGAGAAAGATCCCGCGCAGGATCAGACCGTGCACACGCTCCGGATGGGTTTGCGCGTAGGCCAGGGCCAGGGTCGAACCCCAGGAGCCGCCGAACAGCACCCATTTCTCGATGTTCAGGTGTTTGCGGATCCGCTCAAGGTCGGCGACCAGATCCCAGGTGGTGTTGTTTTCAAGATTGGCGTGGGGCGTAGAGCGACCGCAGCCGCGCTGGTCGAAGGTGACAATGCGATACAGGTTGGGATCGAAGTACCGACGGCTCTGTGCATCACACCCGGCGCCGGGGCCGCCGTGGATGAACACCACCGGCAAACCTTCCGGTGAACCGCTTTCGTCGACATACAGCGTGTGGGTTTTATCGACGGCCAGATCGTGCCGGGCGTAGGGTTTGATCTGCGGGTACAAAGTCTGCATTGCACGCTCCGTAAGGGGTCGAGGTCATCCCTGGGGGGACTTCAATTATTCTGCCGTCCGGCATCATAAACCCGAATTACGTCAATGAGCATGCACTTGCAACGTCAGAGTCTGTCAGCCAGAAACCCGAGCAGGTTTTCATACAGCCGGTCGACCTCCGCGACCTGCCTGCGAGCGCGTAAACAGCCGTGAACCAGCCCTTCGCCGTAGTACAACTTCGCGCTCACGCCAGCGGCGTTGAGTTGCTCGGCATAGCGCACACCGTCGTCGCGCAGCGGGTCGAATTGCGCCACGGCGATCAGCGCGGGGGGCAAGCCGCTGAAATTGTCGGCGAGCAATGGCATGGCATAGGCGCTCGTTTGTCCGGCGCCACGCAAATAGAGCGCGTGATAACAATCCACATCGCTGCTGCTGAGTAACGGCGCGTCGGCGCATTCGCTGCGCGACGGTGATTGAGGATCGCCGCCCAGGCCAGGATAAATCAGCACTTGAGCGCAGGGCATCGGCTCGCCTGTATCGCGCAAGGCCAGGCATAACGCGGCGGCCAGGTTGCCGCCGGCGCTGTCCCCGGCGACCAGCATCCGCTCGGGATCAAACCAGAACGGTCCCGAGCGCAAGGCGCGCCAGACTTTCAGGCAATCTTCAAAACCTGCCGGGAATGGATGCTCGGGCGCCAGCCGATAATCCACCGCCACCACCATCGTCCCCAACGCCGCCGCCAGTTCAGCGCAGATGAAGTCATGGGAGTCCAGATCCCCGACCACCCAGCCGCCACCGTGCAGATACAACATGCACGGCCAACCGCTGGTCGGTGGCGTCATCGGCGGTCTATAGGAGCGCACCGCCACGCCCACCAGCGTGAAATCGGTGACCTCCAGCCCGGCAGGACGCGGCGGGGTAAACGCCCGGCACATCTCGCTGTAGGCCTGGCGCAACCCGGTGAGGCTGCTGTCGGTGCTGTTGAAGCCGAGGGTTTTCTCGACGAAGGCCGACATCTGGTCAGAGAGGGGGTAAGTAGACATGGGCCTGCGGTCAGCCTGTTCAGGGGATTTTGAATTGAGAAGGAGATCCCTGTGGGAGCGAGCTTGCTCGCGATGAGGCCATAACATTCAACATAGATGTCGCCTGTCAGTCCGTCATCGCGAGCAAGCTCGCTCCCACAGTTTTTGGTGCCTGGACTCAGGGTTTCAGGCTGGCCTGCACGGTCGCCACACCATCCTTGCCATCAAAACTGCTCACGCCCGCCAACCAGCGCTGAAGATCTTCCGGGTGATCGCGCAACCAGGCCTTGGCAACCTCCTGCGGCGTTTTGCGCTCCATGATCGGCACCATCAACTGGCTTTCCTGGGACGCGGTAAACGTCAGGTTTTGCAGCAGGCGATTCACGTTCGGGCAGCGCTCGGCGTAGTCCGGGGCGGTCACCGTGGAGACTGTCGCCGCACCTTCATTCGGGCCGTACACGTCTTCACTGCCGGTCAGGTAGGCGATTTTCATGTTGATGTTCATCGGGTGCGGGGTCCAGCCGACGAACACCACGAACTCCTTGCGGTTCACCGCCCGTTGCACGGCGGCAAGCATGCCGGCCTCACCGGACTCGATCAGTTTGAAATCCTTCAGGCCGAAGTGATTGGTCTCGATCATGGTTTTGATGGTGGTGTTGGCGCCGCTGCCCGGCTCGATGCCGTAGATCTTGCCGCCGAGCTGATCCTTGAATTTAGCGATATCGGCGAAGGTTTTCAGCCCCGCCGCCGCGACGTATTCGGGTACGGCGAGGGTCGCCTGGGCGTCGGCCAGGCTCGGTGTGTCCATGACCTTGACTTGATTAGCGGCGATGAACGGGGCGATGTTCTTGTCCATCGCCGGTTTCCAGTAACCGAGGAAAATATCGAGGCGCTTGTCGCGGATGCCGGCAAAGATGATTTGCTGCACGGCGCTGGTTTGTTTGCTTTCGTAGCCCAGGCCATTGAGCAACACATCGGCCATGCCGCTGGTGGCGATCACATCGGTCCAGTTGACCACGCCCATGCGCACGGCTTTGCAGGAAGCGTCGTCACTGGCCAGGACGCTGGTACTCAAAAGAGCGGTGCCGCAGAGGATGGAGAGACAGCGGGTGAACAAACTTTTGGTGCTTGTCATGAATGGCGTTCTCGTGCGGCAGATTATTGTCGGGGCCGGTGTCTTCACGCACCGTGCCCGGAACATTACGCAGCGTCGAGAAGGTAAAAGCGAACTGTGGCGACCGAGATTTGCACGGTGGCGACAGTGATGGCCTTAAAAGATCGCAGCCTTCGGCAGCTCCTACAGGATCGGGTTTTCACACGATCAATGTAGGAACTGCCGAAGGCTGCGATCTTTTGATCTTAGTACCAAGCAAATCGAAACACTAAAAAGCGCATAAGAGAAAAACCACAAACTTCAAATAACTATAAGGAGTCGATTAAACCTGTCAGATATGACAGTAGATACCTATCAGCAAATGGATATTAATAGAACTTCAATTTTTACTCTATGAAGGATTCGGTCATGAACTTTAATACAAACACATTCAAATGCTGCACTGGGCCGTTGGTATTGATTGCAGCCTGCACGCTGTCCACTCACACCTTTGCTGACGACCAGACATACACGTGTGGCGTGACGCTAAGCATTCCAGGCCAAACAGTAGCTAATACAAGCGACGACATCCAAGCTTCTTCAGCAGAGGATGCAAAAAACAAAATCACCGAGAAGTACCGCTCGACGAAATATTTAGTCCTGAGCGTGTTTGATTGCAAAATAAAACAATAAAAGTCGAGTTCTATCAAAATCCAAAAATGGAGAATGTAATCTCTCCTAAACCAATGTGTCACTCATAACGCGCCATTTTTAATAGGGCCGTTCTTCCCAGACGGCCCATCTAGTTTATGGATTGCTATGTCGCGACCTAACTACACAACAACCACTGTCGATTGCATGGCGCACGTATTACTTTGAGTATTGCTGCTGCCCCCACGCCAACAACCCTTGCAGCAACTCCTTGAGCACCACTTGCGTCGGTTCAGCCAGATCAGGTCGATAGCGGAACGGTTCAAACTCTTCCATGTACGTGCACTGCCCCAGTTCCAGTTGCACCGCGTGGATGTTTTCGGCCGGGTTGCCGTAATGCCGGGTGATGTGGCCGCCCTTGAAGCGGCCGTTCAGCACGTGGCTGTAATCGGTGTGTTTCGCGCAGATGGCTTCCAGTTGCGTGGCCAACTGTGGATCGCAACTGGCGCCGTTGAAGGTGCCGAGGTTGAAGTCCGGCAGTTTGCCGTCGAACAGGTGCGGGATGATCGAGCGGATCGAGTGCGCGTCGAACAGTAGCGCGTAGCCGAACTCGGCTTTGAGTCGCGCCAGCTCGTTCTGCAACGTGCTGTGATACGGCGTCCAGATTTGCTCCAGATAGGTCGCGCGCTCGGCTGCTGACGGTTCCATGCCCTCGCGAAACAAGGGAATGCCGTCGAACAGGATCGATGGGTACAGACCGGTGGTGGCGCCGACGTACATCGGTTTGTCGTCGGACGGTCGGTTAAGGTCGATGACAAACCGCGAGTACTCGGCGGCCAGGGTGCTGGCGCCCAGTTCTGCGGCAAATTCATACAGCTGCGGAATGTGCCAATCGGTATCGGGCAAGCTGCGTGCGTCGGGGATCAACCCGGCCTCGACCGCCGGGGTCAGGCGCAGGCCGGCGTGAGGCATGCTGATCAGCAGCGGCACGCGGCCTTGTTTGAAGTTCAGAACCTTATCCACAACCGTTCTCCTAAACGCTAATTTCGACGCCGTGACGCACGACGCGTTTTTCCAGGTCACCGCCCAGCCAGTACGACAAGTCGGCGGGACGATCGATTTGCCAGGCCACAAAGTCGGCGACCTTGCCGACTTCCAGCGAACCGTGAGTCTCGGCCATGCCCAGTGCGGTGGCGGCATGAATCGTCGCGCCGGCCAGGGCTTCTTCCGGGGTCATGCGGAAACAGGTGCAGGCCATGTTCAGCATCAGGCGCAGCGACAGCGCCGGCGAGGTGCCGGGGTTGAGGTCGCTGGCGATGGCGATTTTCACGCCGTGTTTGCGCAAGGCGTCCATCGGCGGCAATTGGGTTTCGCGCAGGAAGTAAAACGCCCCCGGCAGCAACACTGCGACGGTGCCGGACGCGGCCATGGCGATGGCATCGTCTTCGTCCATGAATTCCAGGTGATCGGCGGACAGCGCGTGGTAACGCGCGGCCAGGCTCGAACCGTGGAGGGACGACAACTGCTCGGCATGCAGCTTCACCGGCAGACCGAGTTCCTGGGCGGTGATGAAGACGCGCTCGACTTGTACCGGCGAGAAGGCCAGGTATTCACAAAACGCATCCACGGCATCCACCAGCCCTTCGGCCGCCAGGGCCGGGAGCATTTCAGCGCAGATGTGATCGATGTAGTCGTCGGCGCGATCCTTGTATTCCGGCGGCAAGGCGTGGGCCGCCAGGCACGTGCTGCGCACGCTGACCGGCAGCTCGGCGCCGAGGCGACGGATGACCCGCAGGATCTTGCGTTCGCTGGCCAGGTCCAGGCCGTAGCCGGATTTCATCTCGACCGTGGTCACGCCGTCGCGCAGCAGGCTTTTCAGGCGCTTGGCGGCGCTGGCGAACAGTTCGTCTTCACTGGCGGCGCGGGTGGCGCGCACGGTGCTGGCGATCCCACCACCGGCCGCGGCGATTTCCGAATAGCTGACGCCTTGCAGGCGCTGCTCGAATTCACCGCTGCGGTTACCGCCGAACACCGTGTGGGTGTGGCAGTCGATCAGGCCCGGGGTAACCCAGGCCCCTTTCAAATCGTTGACCGCCGGGTATTCGCCGGACGGCAGTTCAGCACGTGGGCCGATCCACTCAATGTGCGCACCGGACGTCACGATGGCCGCATCCTCGATGATCGAGTAGACGCCTTGCGCCATGGTTGCGACGTGGCAGTGTTGCCAGAGAGTTTTCATCCCTTAGTCTCCACAAAATTCAAAATCGATTCGCGAGCAGGCTCGCTCCCACAGGGGAATGCATCTCAATGTGGGAGCGAGCCTGCTCGCGAAGAGGCCATTACAGGCTAGGCAACAACTTCGCCGACACCAGCTCGTTCAGGCAGCGGGTCGCCAACAACTCGCTCGCGGCGTTGATGTCCGGTGCAAAGAACCGGTCTTTCTCATAGAACGGCACTTCAGCGCGCAGGATGGCGCGAGCCTTTTCCAGTTTGGTCGACGTCTTCAGGCCTTCACGCAGATCCAGACCCTGGCACGCCGCCAGCCATTCCACGGCCAGCACGCCGCGGGTGTTTTCGGCCATTTCCCACAGACGCTTGCCGGCGGCCGGGGCCATCGACACGTGGTCCTCCTGGTTGGCGGAGGTCGGCAGGCTGTCCACCGAATGCGGATGGGACAACGCCTTGTTCTCGCTGGCGAGTGCCGCTGCGGTCACTTGGGCGATCATGAAACCGGAGTTCACGCCGCCATTGGCCACCAGGAACGGCGGCAGTTGCGACATGTGCTTGTCCATCATCAGCGAGATGCGGCGTTCGCTCAGGGAACCGATTTCGGCGATGGCCAACGCCATGTTGTCAGCAGCCATGGCCACCGGTTCGGCGTGGAAGTTACCGCCAGAGATCACATCGCCTTCAGCCGCGAAGACCAACGGGTTGTCGGAAACGGCGTTGGCTTCGACGGCCAGCACTTCGGCAGCCTGGCGGAACTGAGTCAGGCAAGCGCCCATAACTTGCGGCTGGCAGCGCAGGGAATACGGATCCTGAACCTTCTCGCAGTTCTCGTGGGAAGCGGACACTTCACTGCGCTCACCGAGCAGATCGCGATAAGCGGCAGCGGCGTCGATCTGGCCTTTCTGGCCGCGTGCAGCGTGGATACGCGCGTCGAACGGCGAGCGCGAGCCCAACACCGCTTCAACCGTCATGCCACCAATGGCCAAGGCACCGGCGAACAAATCTTCGCCTTCGAACAGGCCGCGCAGGGCGTAAGCGGTGGACACCTGAGTGCCGTTGAGCAGCGCCAGACCTTCTTTCGCAGCCAGGGTCAGCGGAGTCAGACCGGCGACTTTCAGCGCTTCGGTCGCTTCCATCCATTCGCCCTTGTAGCGAGCTTTGCCTTCGCCCAGCAGCACCAGGGACATGTGGGCCAAAGGCGCCAGGTCACCGGAAGCACCGACCGAACCTTTCAATGGAATGTGCGGGTAAACCTCGGCGTTGATCAGGGCGATCAGCGCATCAATGACCACGCGACGAATACCGGAGAAACCACGGCTCAGGCTGTTGACCTTGAGCACCATGACCAAGCGTACCAGCGCGTCGCTGATTGGCTCGCCAACACCGGCGGCGTGGGACAGCACCAGCGAGCGCTGCAGGTTTTCCAGGTCTTCGCTGGCGATGCGGGTCGAGGCCAGCAGGCCGAAACCGGTGTTGATGCCGTAGGCAGTGCGGTTCTCGGCGAGGATCTGTTCCACGCAGGCAACGCTGGCTTCAATCTGGGCCGAGGCGCTGTTGTCGAGGGTGATTTTGACCGGTTGCTGATAGATATCACGCAGTTGGGCAAGGCTCAGTTGGCCGGGAATCAAATTTAGCGCAGTCACTTTTATTCTCCTTTTGAGAGTCTTTTTGTTAACTAACCAGACGCTCCGGAAATGTCCGTTGTCCGTCGCTTCCCGCCTTGTGGGGGGCTGGCGCCTTGGCACGCTGGTTTGATGTGGAATCAGTTGAGGTTTGGTAAAGCCTTGTGCAGCAAAATCGGGTCTTTCAATACGCTGGCAGCAGCGGCGATGTCCGGCGCCAGCCAACGGTCCTGGTCGTAGGCCGGAACGCGTTCGCGCAGCAGACGCCACGCAGAATCGGTACCCGCGCCAAAACGCTGCTCTTTCAGGAATTCAAACGCCTGAGCCGCCAACAGGTACTCGATGGCGAGGATCTGCCTGACGTTTTCCAGGGCGCGATGCAGCTTCAGCGCGGCGTTGGTGCCCAGGCTCAAATGGTCTTCCTGCAGGCCCGAAGTCACGTAGTTATCGAGCACCGCCGGTTGCGCCAATTGGCGGTTTTCCGCACACAGCGAAGCGGCAACATACTGGACGATCATCATCCCGGAGTTAACCCCCGGATTGGCCACCAGGAATGCCGGCAAACCGCTGACGTGCGGGTTGATCAAGCGGTCCAGGCGACGCTCGGCGATGGAGCCGATTTCGGCCATGGCAATCGCCAGCAAATCCGCCGCCATTGCCACGGATTGACCGTGGGGGTTGGCCTGGGACATCACGCGATAGTTGTCTGGCGTGCCCAGCAGCATCGGGTTATCGGTGACCGAGTTGAGTTCGGTTTCGATCTGCTGCCGGGCGTGCTCCAGTTGATCGCGAGCGGCGCCGTGGACTTGCGGGATAGAGCGGATGCTCAAGGCATCCTGAGTGCGAATGCCTTTGCTCGAAGCAATCACTTCACTGCCATCCAGCAACGCCCGCAGGTTGATGCCGACTTGCTGCATGCCCGGGTGCGGTTTGAGCGCGATGATCTCGGCATCGAACGCGGCAATCTGACCGCGTTGGGCTTCGAAACTCATGGCACCGATCACGTCGGCCCATTGCACCAGACGCGTCGCGTCAGCCAGCGCCAGACAGCTGAGGCCGGTCATGCACGGCGTGCCGTTGACCAGGCACAAACCGTCCTTGGCGCCGAGTTGAACGGGCTCCAGGCCTTCTTCGGCCAGGGCTTGTTGCGCGGAGACGATCTGCCCGCGATAGCTGACGTTGCCGACACCCAAAAGCGCGATACTGATGTGGGCCATGTGGGTCAGGTAACCCACTGAACCCTGGGACGGCACTAGCGGGGTGATGCCGCGATTGAGCAACGCGAGCAAGGCTTCGACGACCCGGCGATGGATGCCGGATTTGCCATGGCTGTAGTTGCGAATGGCGGCGCAGATGATGGCGCGAGTCTGCTCGTCGGCCAATGGTGCGCCGACGCCACAGGCGTGGCTGAGCAAAGTATTGCGGGACAACTGGCTGAGTTGTTCGTCTTTCAGCGAGACGTTGCACAAGGCGCCGAGGCCGGTGTTGACGCCATACGCACGTTCGCCGCTGGCGACGATGCGCTGGACGATGGCCTGGGCATTGTCGATCCGTGCCCAGGTCGCGGGCGACAGCTCAAGCTGCGCGCCATGACGGGCGACGGCCACCACATCCTGCCAACGCAGCGGGGCGTCGGCGATAACGATTTTTTCAGCCTGGGACATCTGGAGCCTCATACAAAATTCTGTTGATCGATGAAAACCTGTGGCGAGGGGGCTTGCCCCCGTTGGGCTGCGGAGCAGCCCCCAAAAACCTGCGACCGCTGCGCGCTCGAACGGGGGCAAGCCCCCTCGCCACAATGGATTCACAACTTACCGATCATTCGCCTCAAACCACCGCAGCCCGCCGCTGCACGAACCGGTCGACATACTCATCCGCCGGCGAGTGCAGGATCTCTCTTGGCGTGCCGACCTGGATTAGGCGCCCGTCCTTGAGAATCGCGATGCGATTACCGATGCGCACGGCCTCGTCGAGGTCGTGGGTGATGAAGACGATGGTCTTGTGCAAAGTCTTTTGCAGTTCCAGCAACTGGTCCTGCATCTCCGCGCGGATCAGCGGATCGAGCGCACTGAACGCTTCGTCCATCAGGATGATGTCGGTGTCCGCCGCCAGGGCGCGGGCCAGGCCCACACGTTGGCGCATGCCGCCCGAGAGCTGGTGCGGGTATTTGTTTTCGTAGCCCTTGAGGCCCACGGTGTTGATCCAGTGCAGCGCGCGTTCGGAGCACATTTGCTTGCTCTCGCCACGCACTTTCAAGCCGTAGGCGACGTTGTCCACCACGGTCTTGTGCGGCAGCAGGCCGAAGCTCTGGAACACCATGCTGATCTTGTGCCGGCGAAATTCGCGCAGGGCTTCCATGTCGTATTGCAGGATATCCACGCCGTCCACCAGGATCGCGCCGCTGGTCGGGTCGATCAGGCGATTGAAGTGACGCACCAGGGTCGATTTGCCGGAACCCGACAGGCCCATGATCACGAAGATCTCGCCGGTGCCGATGCTCAGGGACAGGTCATTCACGCCGACCACGCAGCCGGTTTCGGCCAGCACCTGATCCTTGGTCTTGCCCTGGCCAATCATGCCCAGCGCTTCCTTGGAACGGTTGCCGAAAATCTTGAAGACGTTTTTGACTTCGATTTTGCTCACGGTTGCGTCGTTCATTTGCTCACCTCATGCCGTGGCCGACCATACGCTTGAGTAATGCGGTCGATCACCACTGCCAGAATCACGATCGCCAGACCGGCTTCGAGGCCACGTCCGACGTTGAGGGTCTGAATCCCCACCAACACGTCTTCGCCCAAGCCACGGGCACCGATCATCGAGGCGATTACCACCATCGACAGGGCCATCATGGTGGTCTGGTTGATCCCGGCCATGATGCTCGGCAGGGCCAGCGGCAGTTGCACGCCGAACAGTTGCTGCCAACGGTTGGCACCGAAGGCGTTGATCGCTTCCATCACTTCGCCGTCTACCTGGCGGATGCCCAGGTCGGTCAGGCGGATCAGCGGTGGCGCGGCGTAGATCACGGTGGCGAAAATCGCCGGGACCTTGCCCAGGCCGAACAGCATCAGCACCGGGATCAGGTACACGAAACTTGGCATGGTCTGCATGATGTCCAGCAACGGCATCAGCACCGAACGCAGGCGATTGCTGCGTGCCGAGAGAATGCCCAGTGGAATGCCGATCAGCACCGAAATGACCGTCGCCACCATCATCAACGCGAGGGTCTGCATCAGCTTGTCCCAGAGCCCGACGGCGCCGACCAGGAACAGCAGACCGACGATCACCGCCGTGGTCACGACTTTACGCGTCGCGTGCCAGGCCACGCCCGCCACGATTGCCAGCATCAGCCACCAGGGCGCCGCACGCAGCAAGCCTTCAAGATTGACGATGGCCCACAACAGGGTGTCGGAGATGTGCCGGAACACGTCGCCGTAGTTGGTGACCAGCGAATCGACCCAACCGTTGACCCAGTCGGCGATGGAAAAGGTAAAGCTTTCGGGAAACATAAGAGACTCTCAATCAAGGGGTTGCGATCAAGCGTCCGACTGCCGTTGCCGACAGTCGGAGAGGCCTAACCTACAAGGCCGCGTCGATTTTCTTGGCTGCGTCTTCGCTCACCCACGCGTGCCAGACTTCAGGATGTTCCTTCAAGAAGATCTTGGCCAGTTTTGGCGATTCGATCCGCTCTTTGGTCATGCGCCCGAGGTTCTGGTTGAGGATGTCGATTGGCAGGTTGACCTTTTCCAGCACGGCCACCAGTTCCGGGGCTTCGTCGTGGAAGGTCTTGGACAGGCCGACCTTGATGGTCACGCTTTTGTCCACGCCTGGCTTCTCTTCGAGTTTAACCAGGTCAACCTGACCCATCAGCGGTGTTGGCGACCAGTAGTAGAACAGGATCGGCTCGCCGCGCTTGTAGCTCGACAGCACCGCCGCATCCAGCGCCGGGCCGGTGCCTGGGCGGAAGTTGGTGTAGGTGCTTTCCAAGCCGTAGCTTTTCAGCATTTCGCTGTTGTCCAGTTCACAGGTCCAGCCGGCCGGGCAGTTGTAGAAACGACCCTTGGATGGCTCTTCCTGATCCTTGAACACGGCCGAGTATTTGGCCAGGTCGGCAATGTTTTTCAGGTCCGGTGCCTTAGGCTCCAGCTTGCGCTTGGCATCGCCTTCGATCACGTAGCGCGGCACGTACCAGCCTTCGATTGCACCCACAACCGGAGCGCCGACGCCCACGACTTTGCCGGCCTTCTCGGCCTTGTTCCAGACTTCGCTGCGGCCGACCCACTCTTCGGCAAACACTTGGATGTCGTTGCTGCTCAGGGCGTTTTCCATGGTGATGGAGTTGCCTGGCAAGCTGTCGGTCTTGCAGTCGTAGCCTTTCTCCAACACGACTTGCAGCACGTCGGTCAGCAGCATGGCGCTTTCCCAGTTCAGGCCGGCAAATTTCACCGGTTTGCCCGACTCGCACCAACCGGCCGCCTGGGTGGCTCCGGCGCTGGCCAGCAGGCCCATGGAAAGCAATGTGGTCAGCAGGGTCTTGTTCGATTTCATTGTTGTGACGCTCCTAATCATGAGTTGGCTTACGGCAGTCAAGAGGCATCCAGCCCTGTCCACGTCCAATCAGGCCTGCGCCGCAGCGCGACCGGCCCCGCTTGTTTTAGGTTGTACAACGCTGTCCTGCTCGACCGGCAGAATCAGTTGATCGGGCACTGTGCCGTGCCATTTTTTGGCGCACACGTAATACAGGGCTGCAGGAAGCACCAGACCGATGATCCAGGAAATATCCACATCGCCCAAAGCTGCCACCAGCGGACCGGTATAGAACTTGGTGGAAATGAACGGCAACTGCACCAGCACACCGAACACATAGATGCTGATACCGAGCATGTTCCAGCGGCCGTAGCGACCGTTCGGATCGGCCAGCGCCGGCACGTCATAGCGCTCGCGGGTGATGCAGTAGTAGTCCACCAGGTTGATCGCGCTCCATGGCGTAAAGAATGCGAGCAGGAACAGGATGAAGGACTTGAACGCACCGAGGAACGAGTGCTGGCCGAGCAGCGCCATCAGGGTCGCTGCACCGACGATGACCAGCACGAAGACCAGACGCTGCAAGCGCGTGACCTTCAGCTCACCACGGAAACCGCTGATGATGGTCGCAATGCACATGAAGCTGCCGTAAGAGTTCAGCGTGGAGATGGTGACTTTGCCGAACGCGATGCTGAAATACAGCAACGCAGCAGTGGCACCGGTACCGCCCAGACCCACGATATAGGCCACTTCGTGACCGACGAATTGCCCGTTGGCCGACGCAGCGGCAAACACGCCGAGGATCATCGCCACCTGTGCGCCAATCACCGAACCCGCACCGGCGGCGAAAAAGGTTTTGACCGAGGAGGTCTTGCTCGGCAGGTAGCGTGAATAGTCAGCCACGTAGGGGCCGAAAGCGATCTGCCAGGACGCCGCGAGCGACACCGCCAGCAGGAAGCTGCTCCAGCTGAAGTGGCGGATTTGCAAGAGTGCGCCAACGTCAGTCTGGCTGATCAGACGACTGAACAGGTAAACAAAGGCAATCACACCAATGACACTGGCAATGCGGCCAATCCAATGGATCACCCGATAACCGAGCACCGTGACCAGCACGATGACACTGGCGAAGATGAGGATACCGACGGTGTCACTGACGCCAAACAACTGGCCTAGGGCCTGGCCGGAAAGCACGGTCCCGGTTGCGGTGAAACCGAGGTACATCAAACAAACCAGCACGATCGGGATGGCCGCGCCATACACGCCGAACTGCACGCGGCTGGAGATCATTTGCGGCAGGCCAAGCTTGGGCCCTTGCGCGGCATGCAACGCCATCACGCCGCCGCCGAGCAGTTGCCCGATCAGCAAACCGATCAACGACCAGAACACATCACCACCGAGTACGACGGCGAGAGCGCCCGTCACGATGGCGGTGATTTGCAGGTTGGCACCCATCCACAAGGTGAACTGGCTCAACAGACGACCGTGTCTTTCCGCTTCCGGGATGTAGTCGATCGAGCGCTTCTCGATCAACGGTTTACTGCCTGCACGATCGCTGTTAACAGCCATGATTCAACCTCTGTGGATTGTTGTCGGTGTTGGTGATCCCCTGTAGGAGCGAGGCTTGCCCGCGAATCGCGGTGTGTCAGTAAAGACGCCTTCGCGGGCAAGCCTCGCTCCTACAGGTTTTGCGTCGGGCCACCCATTTCAGGCGGCCCGATCTCTTATTTGCCGGTGATCATCGGCAGGTTCAGGCCCTGTTCCTTGGCGCAATCGATCGCGATCTGGTAACCCGCATCGGCGTGACGCATAACGCCGGTCGCCGGGTCGTTGTGCAGGACGCGAGCGATACGCTCGGCCGCTTCGTCCGTACCGTCGCAGACAATCACCATGCCCGAGTGCTGGGAGAAGCCCATGCCGACGCCGCCGCCGTGGTGCAGGGAAACCCAGGTCGCGCCGCTCGCGGTGTTGAGCAGGGCGTTGAGCAGTGGCCAGTCGGACACAGCGTCGGAACCGTCCTGCATCGACTCGGTTTCGCGGTTCGGGCTGGCGACCGAACCGGAGTCCAGGTGGTCGCGACCGATCACGATTGGCGCGGACAACTCGCCGCTGCGCACCATTTCGTTGAACGCCAGGCCGAGCTTGGCGCGCAGGCCCAGGCCAACCCAGCAGATACGTGCCGGCAGCCCCTGGAAGCTGATGCGCTCGCGAGCCATGTCCAGCCAGTTGTGCAGATGGGCATCGTCCGGGATCAGTTCTTTTACTTTGGCGTCGGTCTTGTAGATGTCTTCCGCGTTACCCGACAGCGCAGCCCAACGGAATGGACCGATGCCACGGCAGAACAGCGGACGGATGTAAGCCGGTACGAAGCCTGGGAAATCGAATGCGTTTTCCACGCCTTCTTCCTGGGCCATCTGACGGATGTTGTTGCCGTAGTCGAAGGTTGGAATGCCCATTTTCTGGAATTCGAGCATCGCTTTAACGTGCACGGCCATGGATTGCTTGGCGGCTTTCACGACAGCAGCAGGCTCGGTCTTGGCGCGAGCGCGATACTCTTCCCAGGTCCAGCCAGCCGGCAGGTAACCGTTGAGCGGGTCGTGGGCGCTGGTCTGGTCGGTGACCATGTCCGGGCGCACGCCGCGCTTGACCAGTTCCGGCAGGATTTCCGCCGCGTTACCCAGCAGTGCGATGGAGATCGCCTTGCCTTCTTTGGTGTATTTCTCGATGCGGGCCAGAGCGTCGTCGAGGTCGGTGGCTTGCTCGTCGACATAACGGCTGTTCAGGCGGAAGTCGATGCTGACCTGCTGGCATTCGATGTTCAGCGAGCAAGCGCCAGCCAGGGTTGCGGCCAATGGCTGAGCGCCGCCCATGCCGCCGAGGCCGGCGGTCAGGACCCAACGACCTTTCAGGTCATCGTTGTAGTGTTGGCGACCGGCTTCGACGAAGGTTTCGTAGGTGCCCTGGACGATGCCTTGGCTGCCGATGTAGATCCAGCTGCCGGCGGTCATCTGGCCGTACATGGCCAGGCCTTTGGCGTCGAGTTCGTTGAAGTGTTCCCAGCTCGCCCAGTGTGGCACCAGGTTGGAGTTGGCGATCAGTACGCGCGGTGCATTGGTGTGGGTCTTGAACACGCCGACCGGCTTGCCGGATTGCACCAGCAGGGTCTCGTCGTCATTCAGGTTGGTCAGGCTTTCGACAATCTTGTCGTAGCATTCCCAGTTACGCGCCGCACGACCGATACCACCGTAAACCACCAGTTCTTTAGGGTTCTCGGCAACTTCCGGGTCGAGGTTGTTCATCAACATGCGCAGCGGCGCTTCGGTCAGCCAGCTCTTGGCTGTCAGCTTGTTACCGCGTGCGGCACGGATTTCAACGTCACGAAACTTAGTAGGTTTCTGGGTATTGTCAGTCACGAAAAAGACTCCTCAGCGATCAATTCAAACCAACCCTGGCAGTGGGCAAGCCAGCCTGTGCGCGTCGTTGCGCCACAAGCGAATCAGTGGACGCTGCGAGGAGTCTCGGTCGACTCATACGCATACGTCTTTACTTGTACATACAAGCATATGCAATCAAGCGGCCAACTTATTGGATGGGCATTCAAGAAAAGTTTTGGCAGGGCTGGAAAGCCTGTAGATCAAGGGTTTGATGAAGATGAAATTTTTCGGGGGGATTTTTGCGCGGGGGTGACGGCTGTTACTTGAGCGTGGTTTTGCGCCACGCTGGGGCGTTCGGTAACAAAGTGGTGCGCGATTTGGAACGGGGATGAGTAGCGAAAAGCTTCGCGGGCAAGCCTCGCTTCGACAGGTTTTGTGTCGATCATCAGACGGGGGATCGACGCCAATTCTGTAGGAGCGAGGCTTGCCCGCGAAAGGGATTCTGAATCAGCGTGCGATCAGCTCGATCACGCAGCACGCGCCGTTACTGGAGACTTCCAGCAAACCAGCATTACCATCAAGTTGCAGGCAATCATGGCGACCCAATTGTGCGTCGCTGTTACCCACTTTCACGTCCAGCGCTTCGGCGACACTGAACACCAGCACCGTCCCGGCCGAACTGAAAAACCGCTGCTCGCCATCCAGCCACTGCAACCGCGCGCTGTAGCGCTGCGGCGCGTAGATCAGGTTGAAATCGCGAATCGGCCCGCCGAGCAAGGCGCACGACACCTGGCTCTCACCGCTAAAGGCAAATGGGTCCAGCGGTAACAACGGCCGCGTGTCTTGGCCATCGACGCGCAAGGTCATGCCTTCGCCTTGCAGCACGGTGATCACACGCTCATAGCCGGCGAACGTTGAGAAGCCGCCGGACTCGCCAATGTCAGCAATCGACAGGCGCCAGCCGAAACCATCGAGGCCAGTGCCCGCGTCGCGGGTGATTTCTTCAGTGCTGCCGCCGCCGTTTTTCCAGGGCATGCGGGGGTAGTCTTTGGCGCGTAAAACCTTCACTTCACTCATTTATGAAAGCGTCCTTCCAGACGATGACGAGAACCGGGGTGGATCAAACGGGCGGCGGTCACTGGCTGACGGCCGGACCAGGTGCGGCGACGGATCAGCAGGCACGGCTCGCCTTTTTCAATCTGCAGCAATTTGCACTCGGAGGCTTCAGCCAGTATCGCCTCGACCACGTGCTCGCCTTCAGTCAGCGGCGCGACCTGGTTGAGATAGGCGTAAGGAGTTTGCAGGGTGAAGTCCTGCTTGAGGTAATCCGGGGCCACCAGCGCGTTGACGAAACGGTCTTCAATTTGCACCGGAATGTCGTTTTCGAAATGCACGATCAGCGAATGGAAGACCTTCTGGCCTTCGCGCATGTCCAGAGCCAGGGCGCGCTCGGAACCGGCGGCCTCCTCTTCGAGGGTAATCACCTGGCAGGTATGACGGTGACCGCGCGAGGCGATTTCGTCGGCGATGTTGTGCACTTCAAACAGGGCGGATTGGCTTTTCGGCTCGGCGACGAACGTGCCGACGCCTTGCATGCGCACCAGCAGACCGTCGGCGGTCATCTCGCGCAGGGCGCGGTTGATGGTCATGCGGCTGAATCCCAGCTGATTGACCAGCTCGCTTTCCGACGGAACGCGGTAGTGCGGCGGCCAGTTTCCACTGTCGATTTGCTGGGTGATCATCTGTTTGACGCGGGCGTACAAGGGCGCCGGACTGTCGCCCATGTTCGCGGCCAACGGTGACACTGCAGGCGGAGTCGGCACGGTTAATCCTTGTTCGTTTGGAATAGGTTGCTAGCTTGCCGGAGTTTACCGAGCAGGCAAACGTCTGTATATGTATATACAAATAACACACGATGGGGTGCTGAACCATGTCCGCCTTCTTTGCCGAACGCGCGCTGCTGCCTAGTGGATGGGCCAACAATGTACGTCTTGAGGTCAGCGCCGATGGCGTCTTGACCCATATCCAGGCCGATTCCCACGCAGATGGCGCCGAACGGCTAAGCGGTCCGCTGCTGCCGGGCATGCCGAATCTGCACTCCCACGCCTTCCAGCGGGCCATGGCCGGGCTGGCGGAAGTGGCGGGTAATCCGAACGACAGTTTCTGGACCTGGCGCGACTTGATGTATCGCCTCGTCGGAAAAATCAGCCCGGACCAACTCGGCGTCATCGCCCGTCAGCTGTACATTGAAATGCTCAAGGCCGGTTACACCTCGGTCGCGGAATTTCATTACGTGCACCACGACACCAATGGCCAGCCCTACGCTGACCCGGCCGAACTGGCGCTGCGCATCAGCCAGGCCGCTAGCTCCGCCGGTATTGGTTTGACCTTGCTGCCGGTGCTCTACAGCCACTCCGGTTTCGGTGGCCAGGCCCCGAACGATGGCCAGCGGCGCTTTATCAACAGCACCGAAAACTACCTCACGCTTCAGTCGCGTTTGCAGCCGATCCTGGCGCAGCAACCGGCGCAATCGCTTGGTTTGTGTTTCCACTCGTTGCGCGCGGTCACCCCGCAGCAGATCAGCGAAGTGTTGGCCGCCAGCGACAAGCAATGCCCGGTGCACATTCACATCGCCGAACAGCAGAAGGAAGTCGATGACTGCCTGAGCTGGAGCGGCCGCCGTCCGCTGCAATGGCTGTACGAAAACACCGAAGTCGATCAGCGCTGGTGCCTGGTCCACGCGACCCACGCCAACCCGGAAGAAGTCACGCTGATGGCCAAGAGTCGCGCCATCGCCGGCCTGTGCCTGACCACCGAAGCCAACCTCGGCGACGGGATTTTCCCCGCCGTAGATTTCCTCGCCCAGGGCGGACGCATGGGCATCGGGTCCGACAGCCATGTGTCATTGAGCGTGGTGGAAGAATTGCGTTGGCTGGAATATGGCCAGCGTCTGCGGGATCAGCGGCGTAATCGTTTGTATGGCGCGGAGCAGCCGATGGTTGGTCGCACGTTGTATGACGCGGCACTGGATGGCGGCGCTCAGGCATTGGGGCAACCGATTGGTGCGCTGGAAGTCGGCAAGCGTGCGGATTGGCTGGTGCTGGACGGCAATGATCCGTACCTGGCGACGGCGAGTGGTGACGGGATTTTGAATCGCTGGTTGTTTGCTGGCGGTGATCGCCAGGTGCGTGATGTGCTGGTTAACGGCCAGTGGGTTGTGCGTGATGGGCGTCATGCGGGCGAAGAAGAAAGCAACCGGGCGTTTACCCAAGTCCTGCGCGATCTTTTGGGCTGACACCGGAAACCATTGTGGGAGCGAGCCTGCTCGCGAAAGCGGACTGTCAGTCAACATTGCTGTTGAGTCTGACGGCCCTTTCGCGAGCAGGCTCGCTCCCACATTGGGTCTTCGGTGGCTATTAGTTCGAGGTCTTGGCCATCTTCGTATCCGACGCACGCCAGATCAGTCGCGTGGTGTCGTAACCCTGCTGACGCGCCTTGCTCAGCAGTTCTTCACGCACCACGCCGTTGACCGTCGGGGTCCGGGACAGCAGCCACAGATACTTGCGGCTCGGGTCGCCAACAATGGCGGTCTTGTAGTCGTCGCTGACGTACAGCACCCAGTATTCGCCCTTCGCCACACCCGGAATCAGCCGCGAAAACCAGTTGTCGAACTCGACCCACAGCTTGTCGGTCTTGCCCGGCACCTGTGGATAAGCCGTGCCCTTGGCCTCTTCCCATTGCCAGTCCGGCGTCAGGCAACGATTGAGCACCGCCACATTACCGTCCGGCTTGAGGGTGTAATGTGCTTCGGATTGTGCGCAGTTGCGCTGGAAGTACATCGGCAGGCGGGCCAACTCGTACCAGGTGCCCTGGTAACGCTTGAGGTTGACGCTGTTGGCCGTCTTGGGTGCTAACGGATCTACACCAGAAGAGGCGCAGCCAGCCAATACCAGGCCAGCGAAAAGAACTATCAATAACCGCTTCATTGTTTTTCTCCCGTGGGCGCATCGCCCCGGTTTACTTCAGGCCTTGGCCGGAAAACATCAGCACTTTGTCACCGGCGTACTGCACGCTGATAAAGCTGTTTTTGTCGCCCCAGGTGCAACTGGACATACCAAGCGCGCCCGAACAATCGGCGGGTTTGCCCAGCAAGGTTTCAACCTCGGCCTTGGCCATGCCGGCCGACAGCTTGGAGTAATTCTCCTGATTGACCTTGCTGCATGCGACCAACAACACGCAGAACGAAAGCAAGGCGATAGATCGCAGCGACATGGTGTAGCTCCTGGAGCGAAGGGGGGTTGGCAGGTGCCAAGCTGAAGCTTAGAAGAGAAAACCCCTATCTGGTTCCCCGACCGCCCGGCTATTTATTGAGCCACTCGTCTGGGTTTTTTTGATAAATCAGCCACTTTCTCGCGCTATTCGGCATTTCGTCGGTATTTGCAGAAAATCGCCTAATCTTTGGCGTCGAGCAGTCGACATAACAGCAGCGTTAAGCCCACTCCTGTGGCAAATTGACGCCCCTTGTTGACCAGCCCCCTCCGCGGTAGCTCATTTAATGACCAGAAACATGAAGTTCAGCCACAAGATCTTGCTGGCTGCTGCCCTCGTAGTGGCCGTTGCATTTGCGTGCTTCATCCTCTTCAACGACTACCGCCAGCGCCAGACCCTGCGCAGCAGTACCGAGTCCTCAATGCAGGAACTCGGCAGTCTGACCACGAGTAATATCCAGACCTGGCTGGAAAGCCGCATCCAGTTGCTGCAATCGCTGTCCCAGCAGATCGCCGTGGATGGCAGCGCGCCGGCCAGCCTGAAACGCGCCATTGACCTGCCGGCCTACACCGGTAATTTTCAGTTGAGCTACTTCGGCAGCACCGAAGGCGTGATGACCTCGATTCCGGCCGGCAACCGCGCCGCCGACTACGACCCGCGCGCCCGTGGCTGGTACAAGGCCGCCGATAGCGCGCGGCAAACCATCGTCACCGAACCGTACATCGCCGCCTCGTCCGGCAAACTGGTGATCACTGTCGCCACACCCGTGCAGCATGAGAACAAGATGATCGGCGTCGCCGGTGCGGACATCGACCTGTCCAGCGTCAGCGCGATCATCAACTCGCTGAACTTCGGCGGTCACGGCCACGCGTTTATCGTCAGCGCCGACGGCAAGATCCTGATCCACCCGGACAGCAAACTGGTGCTCAAGACCCTCGCTGAGGCCTACCCGAACGGCGCGCCGAAAGTCAGCCCGGGCCTGAAAGAAGTCGAGCTCGACGGCAAGTCCCAGTTCATCTCCTTCACCCACGTCAACGGCGTGCCGTCGGCCGACTGGTACGTGGCGCTGGTGCTGGACCAGGAAACCGCGTTCGCGATGCTCAGCGAATTCCGCACCTCGGCGATCATCGCCATGGTCATCGCCGTGGTGATCATCATTGCGCTGCTGGGCATGTTGATCAGCTTCCTGATGCAGCCGTTGCTGACCATGGGTCGCGCGATGCATGACATCGCCGAAGGTGAAGGCGATTTGACCAAACGCCTGACCATCCACGGCCACGATGAATTCGGCGCGCTGGGCACGTCGTTCAACCGTTTTGTGGAGCGGATCCACACCTCGATCCGCGAAGTCGCCTCGGCCACCGGCCAGGTCAACGAAGTCGCCTTGCGTGTGGTCGCGGCCTCCAACTCGTCGATGTACAACTCCGACCAGCAAGCCTCGCGTACCAGCAGCGTGGCTGCCGCGATCAACGAGCTGGGCGCCGCCGCCCAGGAAATCGCCCAGAACGCCGCCCTCGCCTCCCAGCACTCGAGCGATGCTCGCGCGCTGGCCGAAGACGGTCAGCAAGTGGTGGATAAAACCATCGCAGCGATGCAGCAGCTGTCGGCGAAGATCAGCGATTCGTGCGGCAACATCGAGACGCTCAACAGCAACACGGTGAACATCGGGCAGATTCTGGAAGTGATCACCAGCATCTCCCAGCAGACCAATTTGCTGGCCTTGAACGCGGCCATCGAAGCCGCACGCGCTGGTGAAGCCGGCCGCGGTTTCGCGGTCGTTGCCGATGAAGTGCGCAACCTCGCCCACCGCACCCAGGATTCGGCGCAGCAAGTGCAGAAGATGATCGAAGAGCTGCAAGTCGGCGCCCGCGAAGCCGTAAGCACCATGACCGACAGCCAGCGCCAGAGCGAAAGCAGCGTCGGCATCGCCAACCAGGCCGGCGAACGCCTGGGCAGCGTGACGCAGCGTATCGGTGAAATTGACGGGATGAACCAGTCCGTGGCCACCGCGACTGAAGAGCAGACTGCCGTGGTGGAATCGATCAACGTCGACATCACCGAGATCAACACGCTGAATCAGGAAGGTGTGGAGAACTTGCAGGCGACGTTGCGCGCGTGCTCGGACCTTGAACAGCAAGCGGCGCGGTTGAAGCAGTTGGTGGGTAGCTTCAGGATTTAAGCCATTCTAGCGGGCCCCTTCGCGGGCAAGCCTCGCTCCTACAGGATTACAGCGCGTTACCTGTAGGAGCGAGGCTTGCCCGCGAAGGCGGCATCAGCAACAACGAAAATTCAGAACCTTGATCCCGGCCCCGACAGAAACTCAATTTCCTCAGCCGTAGACTCCCTTCCCAGCACCCCATTGCGATGGGGAAACCGTCCAAACCGCGCAATGATTTTCTGATGCCGCTCGGCATAGTCCAGGTTATCGGCAAACACTGCCCGATCCGCTTCCGGCTGCTCATCAACCAGCGCGATAAACCGCGAAACCGCCTCGTTCTGTACCGCAAGGTTCTCGCAATGTTCGAACACCAGGTAGATGAAAACCCTCTGGATAGGCTTTAACTGCCGATCAAAATCTGCGGCAATGCCTTGCGCCACCAGGGCTTGAGCCCGGAGATCGCCAGAGAAGGATTTAGGGGTGTCGCGAAAGATCATTCGCGGGAGTTGGTCGAGTAGCAGCACCAGGGCCAGCCAACCTTCGGGGCGTTGCGCCCAGTCGGTCAAACCGCCGGCCAGTGCCTGCTCGACCCAGTCCCCGAAACGCTCACGCGCTTCGAAGTCCTGGCTGTCGCGCTTGCCGAACCATAACTTTTCCCTGTCAGCCGCTACGTCGTTGGGGGCTTCGGCTGATCCGAACCACCATTCGAGCAACGGCTGCCAGGGCGCGGTCATGGGTTTATTCCTTGTGGTAAGCCGTGACGCGTGCGACTTCTTCTTTGGAGCCCAGGAACACCGCTACACGCTGGTGCAGGCCGTCCGGCTGGATGTCGAGGATGCGCTGGTGACCATCGGTGGACGCGCCGCCGGCTTGTTCGACCAGGAACGACATCGGGTTGGCTTCGTACATCAAGCGCAGTTTGCCCGGCTTGGATGGCTCGCGGCTGTCGCGCGGGTACATGAACAGACCGCCACGGGTCAGGATGCGGTGCACGTCGGCAACCATCGCAGCCACCCAACGCATGTTGTAGTTCTTTTTCAGCGGACCTTCATCGCCTGCCAGCAATTCGCCGACGTAGCGTTGTACCGGGGCTTCCCAGTGACGCTGGTTGGAGGCGTTGATCGCGAATTCCTGGGTGGATTCCGGGATCGTGATGTCTTCGTGGGTCAGCACGAAGCTGCCCATTTCACGGTCCAGGGTGAAGCCTTTGACGCCATTGCCCAGGGTCAGCACCAGCATGGTCTGTGGACCGTAAATCGCATAACCGGCGGCAACCTGCTGAGTGCCTGGCTGCAGGAAGGCCTTTTCGTTCAAAGGCTCGTTCTGGGTCAGGTATTCGTTCGGGCAACGCAGCACCGAGAAGATAGTACCGACCGGCGCGTTGATGTCGATGTTCGACGAACCGTCCAGTGGGTCGAATACCAGCAGGTACGCACCTTTCGGGTATTTGCCCGGGATCTGGTAGGCATTGTCCATTTCTTCGGACGCCATGCCGGCCAGGTGACCGCCCCATTCGTTGGCTTCGAGCAGGATGTCGTTGGACATCACATCAAGCTTCTTCTGCACTTCGCCTTGGACGTTTTCAGTGCCCATGCTGCCCAGAACACCACCGAGGGCGCCCTTGGAGACGGCGTGGCTGATTTCTTTACAGGCGCGCGCCACCACTTCGATCAGGAAACGCAGATCGGCAGGGGTGTTGTTGCTACGGGTCTGCTCAATCAAATAGCGACTCAGGGTAACGCGGGACATGGAAGGCTCCGGTGGAATGGGGGGGCTAAAAACCCGCGCAGTTTAACGCGAGTCGGGGCGCATTTCCTCCTATCAGACGTGATACGCCCGATAGAGTTCATGTGCGGGGTTTAGCGTAGTTCGAAACGGACATCTTTACCGGCTGACATATCGCCTTCGCGGGCAAGCCTCGCTCCTACACAAGAGCGCGGTCCCTGTAGGAGCGAGGCTTGCCCGCGAATGGCGCGTAGCGCCAGCCATTCTCAGGGTTTGACCGGCGGCTTGCGCAGCAGACTGAAGGCCATCACCGCCAGAAACAGCACACTCAGCAACAACACCGCCCACAACCCGAATTTCTTCCAGTTGGTGTCAGCCGTGGCAGCAGCCACCGCCGTCGGCGCCTGAGTCACCGCTGCCCCGCTATCAACCGTAGCCTTGCCCAAGGCCGCGAACTTCGCCGGGCTGTAGTCCGGGATCAACGTCGACAACGGCAAGTTCGCCGTCTTCACCGTCGCACTGCCCAGCGCCAGGGTATACGGCCCGGCGCCACGCGCCAGGAACACCACTTGCGTCGAGCGCACGGCAAATTTCACGGTTGGCGCTTCAGCGCCCAGGCCACCGCCGCGTTCATCCACAGTCAGTTTCAATTGCTGCACGGTTTGCCCCGACAGCTGCAGTTCGTTCTGCACCACGTCCTGACCATTCTGAGTCAGGCGATAGAGCAAACCGGCGCTCAGCGACTGCCACGGCAAACTGCTTTCGCGACGACCGGACAAGGTCACCGGCGCCAAACTGTTGGGCTGGCTCAACTCGACCTGCACACGCTCGAGATTCAGCCCCATCGGTAATTGCCAGGTGTATTCGCCGTCCTTCAAACGGGTGCCGGCCAACGGTTGCGACCAGACCAACGGCAACGGCAGGCTGCGGGTGCTGGCGCTTTCCAGTTGCGCCGAGGTCAGCACCGGCGCCGACTGCGGAGAGTTCCACAGCAAACGCAGATAACGCGCCGATTGCCCCGGCAGACCGACTTCGTGTTGCTCGACCCGCTCATCGGCAAACGACAGCCGCGCCACCTGCCCTTCGCCCCACGACTGCCAAAGCTGCAAGTCGTCGCTGGCTTCGATGCTGAACCGCTGGAAGCCATCGCGCTCGCTGGTCCAGTCGAGGATCAACTGCTGCAACGGCGCCTTGATCCCGCTGGCGTCGAGCAACCAGCCACGCAACACTTCTTCCCCCGCTTCCAACTGAGTGGACGGCTGCACTTCCACCAGCGTGCCGTTGGCGCTCGATTGCACGCGCACGCTCGGCGCGCGTTCGGTGGCGTCCGCCGAGCTGTACAGCGGGAACCACTTCACGTCGGTGGTGCTGCGGTTTTCGGCGGACTGCGCGGTTTCCCGGGCCAAGGCATAGGCCTGGGCTTCGCCGGCCGCGTTGAACACGCGCACATCGCTCAGATCAGTTTGCCGTGCGTTCAATTGAACGCTCAGCGGCAATTCGAGGCGATACCACGGCCCCTCGCCGCTCACGGACAACGGCACCTGAGTGCTGAAGTCCGAAGGTTTCTCCTGGGCGCTGGCCGACAGCGCCACGCCCATCGCAACAGCGCCCAACCAACCCAGGCTCAGCTTCTGACTCAAGACGACACTCCTTCGGTTTCAGGGGCCGGACTTTCAGATTCCGGCGCAGCCTCGGCACGCTTGGGCGGCAGCGGGGCGAAGTAGCCCACCACCAGCAACAACACGCCAACGCCGATAAACGAGACGATCCGCGCAAGTCCGCCACGGTTACTCAATTCGACAAAGAACAGTTTGGCCACCACCACACCAATCAGCGCAGCACCGATCAGCCAGACTTCACGGCGATGGCGCAGATGACCACCGATCATCAAGCCCAGCGCCATCAAGGTCCAGACGATCGACAGACCAGCCTGCACCTGCATCGACGCCAGCAGTTGATCCAGCTCGAACGGTACGCCGCCCCAGTGGTGTGCGGTGCGCGTGACCACCGCGGAGAAAAACACGAACAGCGAAGCGCCGGCGATCAGCAGCGTGGCGTTCTCTGCGTACACCTTCGGCAAGGCAAATTGCGCCACCGCGCTGCGCGACCACACGTAAACGCCGAACAGCGCGAACAGCAGGCCCAATTCCAGCGGGTTGATCAGCGGCACATACGGCAGCGGCTCGGCGGTGCCGTCACTGACACCGTTCGCCAGCCAGAACCAGCCGAGCATCAACAAGGCCAGCGGCGCGGCGGCGTACACGCGGTACTCCCGGGAATACGTCGACACCGGCCACGGCCAGTTGCGCGGCGCGGCGGCCAGCACCAGATACAGGCTCGGCAGAATCGCCCAGCCCAACCAACGCCAGGCGTTGTACTGCTCGGACAACAGCAGCAAGCCGTAACGCAGCTCCTGCGCCAGCACACCGATCAACATCCAACAGCCGAGCACATGCGCGGTGCTGAGGGCGCGCGCTGGCAGCATCGGCGCCAAACGCCGAAGGGAAATGAAGTGCACGACGAACACCGCCGCCCACACCAGCCAGCCAAAGTCGGCCGCCGGGTGATAACGCGAATGCCACGCAGAGAGCAACACCAGCCCCGCCGCCGGAATCAGGAAGGTGCAGACCAGGCCCAACGATGGCCATTTCAATCGCAGCGACAACAGCGTCCACAGCGCCACACTCAGCGCCGCAACAGCCAGCAGCAAAGTCGCTTGCAGATTCACCGGAGCAAAGCGCAGCACTTCACTGATCCACGCCAACGCCCACCAGCCCACGCCCCATACCAGCAGCAATTCGGACAAGCGATTCAGGCTCAACGCATCGAACGCCGACGCGTGATTACCCAACTGCAAGCGCCAGGCACCGACCAGCGCCGCCAGGCCGAGCACCAGCGGTGTCCAGAAACCGCTGTGGGCCAGAGGTTTCAAACCTTCACTGGCCAATGGCCCCAGCAAATCCGGCCCGGCGTACAGGAATGCCGCGCCGCCGATCACTTGCAACAGCAGGCCAAAGACAAAACTCACGCGCTGCTTGAGGTACAGACTCAGCCAGATGATGAACAACCCGCTGGCCGCCCACACCGCACTCGCGGTTTGCCATGGCAGCACGAACAGCACCGCGAGGTTGATCAGCACCAGACCGGCGAGCAGCACCACCGACAAGCCGCGAAGCAACCGGACATCGCTGCGCACCATCTCGTCACGGGCTGCGAGCAACATGCCGGCGATCAACGCTAGGCCAATCAGCGAGGCGCTAAGCAATCCGCTCCAACCGGCGCTGAACACAGCAGCAGAATCCCCGCTCGCCCCTTTCAGGCGCAACAGGAACAACGCACCGCCGAGCAATTGCACGGCAAACGCGGTGAACAGGAACGTACGCGATTGCAGGCGCAAACCAACGAACAGTGTCGCCAACCCGGCCAGCGCCCAACTGATCGCCGTGCCGTGAGTCAGGAAGAACAGCGGTGCCAGCAGATAAAGGAAGGTCAGGCCGAGACACGCCAACACGGGCAGGCCCTGGCGTTCCCACGCCGACGCCTGCTCCGGCAAGGCTTTGCGCAGTTGATAGAAACTGAACAGCAACGCCACGCCGAGCATCAATGCACCCAGCCATGAACCGTCCAGCAGGCTGCTTTCGCCGGGCTGCAATTTGCTGAGAAACGCGAGTGCCGAACCCAGTTGCAGCAACAAGGCAAAGGCGCGGGCCAGCGGTCGTTGCTGACGCAGGCCGAGCCAGAAGATCCCCGCGCCTTCCACGGCCCAGGCCGCAGCGGTCCAACGTGCGTCGAGACCCAGCGGAATCGCCAGACTGGCGAAAATCACGCCCAGCGCCAGACAGGTTTCCGCCAGCAACAACGCGCGACCGCCCATCAGCAACCGGGCCAGGGCCATGTAGATCATGCCCAGCGCCAGCGCGCTGAACGCGGCAGCGAATTCCAGATGCTGGACCAATGCGAACTGCAAACCGAAACCCACCAACGGCGGGCCGAACAGCATCGTGCCGTCGACGTAATCGCCCTTGCGCGCCGACCAATTCAGCAGCGCCTGGCGATCATCGTCCGCCGGGGCATCGGTCATTTCCAACAACTTGCGCCGGGTAAACAACAGACCGATGCCCAAGTACATCAGGAAGAACAGAATCAGGAACGGTTCGGTGCTCCACAGCAACTCAGGCGTGTAGGAGCGCAGGCCCCAGGCGAAGCCGATGCCGAACGTGCCGACAAAACCGATCAGGTTGAGCGGTCGCCACGCCTTGAACCAGGCGATCGCGAGGATGCCGGTGTTGAGCAGTGCAAAGTAGCTGAACAGCGCGACGTGGTTGCCGGCGCCGGTCGAGGTCAATATCGGCGCGGCGAAACCACCGAGTGCCGCGGCGCACGCCAGTGCCAGGGAATCCTGGGTGATCGCCAGAATCGCCGAGAACACCGTCACAGCCACCAGCAACCCCAAGGCTGCGGTCGGGTCGAGCAGCGGGTGCAAGCGCATCGCGGCGAACACCGTCAGGTACAACACGGCAATCCCGGTGCCTTGCAGCATCAGCGCGTAATGGTTGTTGCGATGCCGTAGCCACCAGCCCAGGCCAAGCAAGCCCAACGCACTGGCGGCGACCCCGGCGTAGCGCATTTCGATCGGCACAACCATGCCTTCGGTGGCGTAGCGCAGCAGGAATGCCAGACCGAGGAACAACAGCACCACACCGACCCGCAGCACGGTGTTGCCACCGAACAGCCAGTTGCGTGCACCGGTGACGGCGCGGTCGAACACATTCGGTTCGCGAGGTGCTGCGGGTTTTCGGGGTTCGCGGGCGACCGGTTCCGGGGTCCACACATCGGCGGGCAACGGACGGCTGGCTTCGCTGGCCGCGGCGGTGATCGGTTCGAGTTCGGGCGGGAGCTCCCAGATCAGTTCCGGAGCTTGGACAGGGATTTCGTCGAGAATGAATTCCGGGGGTGCAACGGGCTCGCTGACTTCAGGGTGAATCGCTTCGGGCTGATTGGCCTCCGGCGCTTTGACGCCGGACATCTCCAACAACGCCAGGCGTTGCTGCACCGCATTCAGCGCCACCTGTGCCTGTTCAAGCAGCAGGCGTTGCCGGGCCGATTGCGAACTCAAGCGGCCAATGCGAAAGGCCTGGCCGATGCCCAACCCGAGCAGCGCGCCCAACAGCGCATCGCTGAACGACTCATCGAGCATCCAGCCCAGCGCCAAACCAATCAGCATCAAGATCCATTGCATGGTCGATATCCCTAAGTGGCCCATTGCCGGGCAAGTCCAGAAGCCTTGTAGCGCCGGCGCTGACGTCTTCGCGGGCAAGCCTCGCACCTACAGAGAACACGATCCCTGCAGGAGCGAGGCTTGCCCGCGAAAGCGTCCGCACAGACACTTCAAAAATATCCGGCAAACTGGCGCTTAGTATATCGATCCGGCCCAACAGGCGTTGGGCCTTGCTCGTAATTATTGCTAAAAGTTACTCCAAAGCCTTCCAGATTTCCGTGGCGTACTCACGAATCGTACGATCCGACGAGAACCAGCCCATCCGCGAGGTGTTCAACACCGCCGAACGCCACCATTCCTGGGAATCGTGCCAGTGCGCCTCAACGCGCATCTGCGCGTCCCAGTAAGAGTCAAAATCGGCGCAAACCAGGAAGCGGTCGTAGTCCACCAGCGAATCGATCAACCCGGTGTAACGGGACGGATCATCCGGCGAGAACACCCCGCCGCGAATCGCTTGCAGCACGTCATTAAGACGATGGGACGCGGCAATATCCGGTGCAGCGTTGAACTCGTGGTTTTGCTTGCGCGCTTCAACCTGCTGCGCACTGAGGCCGAAGATGAACATGTGCTCGGCGCCAATGCGCTCGCACATTTCGACGTTGGCGCCATCGAGCGTGCCGATGGTCAGCGCGCCGTTGAGGCCGAACTTCATGTTGCTGGTGCCCGACGCTTCGAAGCCTGCAGTGGAAATCTGCTCCGACAAATCCGCCGCCGGAATAATGCTCTCCGCCAGGCTGACGTTGTAGTTAGGCAAGAACACCACCTTGAGCAAACCGCGCACGGTCGGGTCGTTGTTGACCACCCGGGCGATGTCGTTGGTCAGCTTGATGATCAACTTGGCCTGGTGATAACTGGCCGCAGCCTTGCCAGCGAAGATTTTTACTCGCGGTACCCAGTCGATTTCAGGCTCGGCACGAATCGCCTGATACAGCGCAACCGTGTGCATCAGGTTGAGTAACTGGCGTTTGTATTCGTGGATCCGTTTGACCTGCACGTCGAACATCGCCGCCGGGTTGACCGCGATGCCCAGCCGTTCATGAATCAGATACGCCAGGGCTTTCTTGCTGTGCAGACGCTGATCGGCGAAGGCTTTGCGGAAAGCGGTTTTCTCGGCGAACGGCTCCAGATCAAGCAAGCGCTCTTCCGGGTTATCCAGCAAGTCCGGCCCGAGAGCATCGACCAGCATCGACGTGAGTTCGGGGTTGGCCTGGTAGAGCCAGCGGCGGAAGGTGATGCCGTTGGTTTTGTTGTTGATCCGCTCCGGGTAGAGCTTGTGCAGTTCGGAGAACACGGTTTTGCGCATCAGCTGCGTATGCAATGCGGACACGCCATTGACGCTGTGGGAACCGAGGAACGCCAGGTTACCCATGCGCACGCGGCGGCCGTTGTCTTCTTCGATCAGCGAGACAGCGCGCAGCACGTCGAAATCGTGAATGCCTTTGGCCCGCAGCGAATCGATGTGTTGGGCGTTGATCAGATAGATGATCTGCATGTGTCGCGGCAGCATGCGTTCCATCAAACCGACCGGCCAGGTTTCCAGGGCTTCTGGCAACAGCGTGTGGTTGGTGTACGACAGCGTATCGACCGTCACCTGCCACGCGGCATCCCACGCGACATCGTAGACGTCGACCAGTTGCCGCATCAGCTCGGCCACGGCAATCGATGGGTGAGTGTCGTTGAGCTGAATCGCTGCGTGGTCGCCCAGGGTCAACACCGAGGTGTGCATGTTGCGATGGCGGCGCAGCAAATCCTGCAGGGACGCGGCGACGAAGAAGTATTCCTGACGCAGGCGCAATTCCTGGCCGGCTTCGGTGCTGTCCGCCGGATAGAGGACGCGGGAAATACTTTCGGCCCGGGCCACTTCGGCCACAGCGCCCAAGTGGTCGCCGGCGTTGAAGCGTTCCAGGTGCAAGTCTTCGACGGCACGAGCACGCCACAGGCGCAGGGTGTTGACGCTCGCACCGCGCCAGCCGACCACCGGGGTGTCATAGGCAATCGCCCGCACGGTTTCCGCCGGGGTCCAGACTTGCTTGGTCTTGCCGGCTTCGTCGGTGACGGTTTCGACGCTGCCGCCAAAGCCGATCGGGTAGACCACTTCTGGGCGTTCGAACTCCCACGGGTTACCGAAATCCAGCCAGTGTTCAGTCTGTTCCTGTTGCCAGCCATCGACGATGGCCTGGCGGAACAAACCGTGTTCATAGCGAATGCCATAACCATGGCCGGCGATGCCGAGGGTCGACATGCTTTCCATGAAGCACGCAGCGAGGCGGCCGAGGCCACCGTTGCCCAGGGCCGCATCGGGCTCCAGCAGGCGAATGCGTTCAAGGTCGACACCGAGTTCGGTCAACGCTTCGCGGGCGACGTCGAGCAGGCCGAGGTTGCTCAGGCTGTCGTAGAGCAAGCGGCCGATAAGAAATTCCAGGGAGAGGTAGTAAACCCGCTTCTGGCCTTTGCGGTAGATCTGCCGCGTGTGATCCATCCAGTGCTCGACCATGTGGTCGCGCGCTGCCAGCGCAATAGCTTCGAACCAGTCGTGGTCGAAGGCGTGATCCGGGTCTTTGCCCACCGCGTAGGTGAGTTTGGTCAAGACGGCGTCGCGGAATGCGGCCACCTCTGCTTCGCGAACAAGTGGTTCTTGAGTCATCGATAGGACCTCGAGCGAGCTTTGAGTTGTCTGAGCCTAGACGGTCTGACAGGCGGTATGGGCTCTGGTTCGGCAGTTTTTCCTGATAGTGCGAGATAGGCCGGCATTACATTGTCATGTACCTGAATCAATGCAGGGGCCGTGCCGGATTAACGGCAATTATTGGGCGATCCTGAAAAAAACTGGCGAAAGGTTGTTCAAAAATCCACCAGTCCCGGTATGATCGCGCGCCCTGATGCACACGCTGGTAACAACCGATGATGAAGTCCAACCTGATCGCCGCCGCGGAGATCGACCGCCTCGATACCTGGGCCAAATATTCTGCCCCGATGTGCGGTTCCTGCGTGTCGAGTTGCTGCACCTTACCGGTCGAGGTCAAGATCAAGGATCTGATCCGCATCGGCATCGTCGACGAGTTCGAGCGCGGCGAGCCGGCGAAAAACATCGCCAAGCGCCTGCAGAAGGAAGGGATCGTCGAGCGTTACAGCCAGAAGACCGAGATCTTCACCCTCCAGCGCATGAGCAACAACGATTGCCTGTACCTGGATCGTAAGAGCCGTCTGTGCACTATTTATGAAAAGCGCCCGGATACTTGCCGCAACCACCCGAAAATCGGCCCGCGGCCGGGGTATTGCGCTTACAAGCCCAAAGAAATTGTGCGTGAGACCAGCGCCAGTCGCCGTACCCTCGAGAAGTTTTAACCCGAAATCTCGCTGCCTGATAGATTGCTTTCGCGGGCAAGCCTCGCTCCTACAAGGGTATTACGTCGTTCGCGGCAATCGCGTATCACCCGAACCTGTAGGAGCGAGGCTTGCCCGCGAAGGGGCCGGTACAAACACCACACAAACCCCAGACAAACAAAAACGCCCCCGACCTTGCGGTCGGGGGCGTTTTTTTGTCAGCTAACTAAATAACTCAGTTACCGGACTTCTTGGCAGCGCGGGTACGCTCGCTTTCGCCCAGGATCTTCTTACGAAGACGGATGGACTTAGGAGTGACTTCGCACAATTCGTCTTCTTGAACGAATTCCAGAGCTTGTTCCAGGGTGAAACGGATAGGCGGAACCAGAGCGATGGTTTCGTCTTTACCCGAGGCACGCATGTTGTCGAGCTTCTTGCCTTTGGTTGGGTTAACGCCCAGGTCGTTGTCGCGGCTGTTGATGCCGACGATTTGACCTTCGTACACGTCTTCACCGTGACCCAGGAACAGTTTGCCGCGAGCTTGCAGGGTTTCCAGCGAGTAAGTCAGAGCCTTACCGGTAGCAACCGAAACCAGCACGCCGTTCTGACGGCCGGACATGTCGCCGGACTTCATCACGTCGTAACGGTCGAAGATCGAGGTCAGGATGCCTGCACCGGAGGTCAGGGTCAGGAACTCGTTACGGAAACCGATCAAGCCACGAGCCGGGATGTTGTACTCAAGGCGCACACGGCCCTTGCCATCCGGAACCATGTTGGTCAGGTCGCCTTTACGGATACCGATCTGTTCCATGATCGAACCTTGCGATTCTTCTGGCAGGTCGATGGTCACGTTTTCGTACGGTTCGTGCTTGACGCCGTCAACCATGCGGATGATCACTTCCGGACGACCAACACCCATTTCGAAGCCTTCGCGACGCATGGTTTCGATCAGTACCGAGAGGTGCAGCTCACCACGGCCGGAGACTTTGAACTTGTCGGCGGTGTCGCCTTCTTCAACGCGCAGAGCAACGTTGTAGAGCAGTTCTTTGTCCAGACGTTCCTTGATGTTACGGGACGTCACGAACTTGCCTTCTTTACCGCAGAAAGGCGAGTCGTTCACCTGGAAGGTCATGGAAACGGTTGGTTCGTCAACGGTCAGCGGCTTCATCGCTTCGACGTTCAGTGGGTCGCACAGAGTGTCGGAGATGAACAGCTGGTCGAAGCCGCTGATGCAGACGATGTCGCCGGCAGCTGCTTCTTCAACGTCGATACGGTGCAGACCGTGGTGACCCATCAGTTTCAGGATACGGCCAGTACGCTTCTTGCCGTCGGCGTCGATAGCGACAACCGGAGTGTTCGGCTTGATGCGGCCACGAGCGATACGGCCAACGCCGATAACACCCAGGAAGCTGTTGTAGTCCAGAGCCGAGATTTGCATCTGGAACGGACCATCGCGGTCGACTTTCGGCGCAGGTACGTTGTCGACGATCGACTGGTACAGCGGGGTCATGTCTTCAGCCATGTCGGTGTGTTCCAGACCGGCAATGCCGTTCAGGGCCGAGGCGTAGACGACTTTGAAGTCCAGCTGTTCTTCGGTAG